>BNBH01000007.1 GCA_014655195.1 Streptomyces cellulosae
TCGGTGGTCGCCCCGGTCATCGCCACGGGCAACACGGCGGTCGTCATCGCGTCCGAGAAGGCCCCGCTGCCCGCGCTGTCCCTCGGCGAGGTGCTGGCCACGTCCGACCTGCCCGGCGGAGTGGTCAACATCCTCTCCGGCCGTACGGCGGAGATCGCCGCGCCGCTCGCCGCGCACCAGGACGTCAACGCGATCGACCTGGCGGGCGCCGACGAGGTGCTGGCGAAGGAGCTGGAGATCGCGGCCGCGGACAACCTGAAGCGCGTTCTTCGTCCACAGCCTGTGGACGACTGGGCGGCCGCGCCCGGCACGGACCGTATGACGGCCTTCCTGGAGACCAAGACGGTCTGGCACCCCACGGGCTCGCTGGGCGCCTCCGGCTCCTCCTACTGAGCCGCACGCGGGGCCTCACAGCGGGAGCGTCGTGCCCCTCCTCCGTCCGGGAGGGGCACGGCGCTCCGCCGTGTCGTGCGCCCGTCAGCGCCTCAAGGCGTCGGTCACCATGCCGACCCCGGGGATGGAGCCGACCGAGTCCGCCTGGGCCACCGGCCCGGTCGCCTCGCGCGAGTCCACCCCGCGGAAGTCGGCGACCTGGGTGCCGAGGCCGTTGTCGAGCGGGTCCACGCCCGTGCCGGCGAGCGGGTTGGGCTTGAGATCCGCGACCGTTCCGACGACCTGTCCCGGGTCGTCGGGCAGCACCTGCGCCTCCGCGGCGGACGCTGCCGCCATCACGCCGAGCGCCGCTCCCGCCGTCGCGAGTACGGCCATGGAGCGCCGGACGACGGGCGTCCTGGGTGCCTTGTGTCGGGCCATCGCTGTGCCACCTCTTGGCTTCGCAGGGTCAACGGTCGGACGCGCAGCGTAGTGGATGTGTGACGCGGGCTTCAAAGTCGGTCCGCCGGGTCGTACACCACCCGCGCGATGCCTCACACTGGTGTCCTGTGAGTTCCCAGTCGCCCATATCCGCGCGAGTCGTGCTGCTCTGCGGCCCCTCCGGCTCCGGCAAGTCCCTCGTCTCGGCCCGCTCCGGCCTTCCGGTGCTGCGCCTCGACGACTTCTACAAGGAGGGCGACGACCCGACGCTGCCGCTGGTGGCGGGCACCTCCGACATCGACTGGGACGACCCCGCCTCGTGGGACGCGGACGCCGCGGCCGCCGCGATCGAGCGGCTGTGCAGGACGCGCACGGCGCCGGTCCCGGTGTACGACATCTCGCTGAGCGCCCGTACCGGTGAGACGACCGTGGACATCGGCGGGACGCCGCTGTTCATCGCCGAGGGAGTCTTCGCCGCGGAGCTCGTGGGCCGCTGCCGCGAACTGGGGCTGCTGGCCGACGCGCTGTGCCTGAGCCGGGGTCCGGTGCGGACGTTCCGGCGCCGGTTCCTGCGGGATCTCAAGGAGGGCCGTAAGTCGGTGCCGTTCCTGCTGCGGCGCGGCTGGCGGCTGATGCGTCTGGAGCGGTCGATCATCGCCCGTCAGACGGCGCTGGGCGCGTACGCCTGCGACCGCGACGAGGCGCTGCGCCGCCTGGCCTCGGCGGCGGTCGCCGGACGCCCCGCGCCGACGACGACGCCCTGACGGCCCGGCTGCCGCAGGGTCCGTCAGAACGGGCCGATCAGCCGGTCCAGGACGAAGAACTCGGCCAGGTGGAAAACGCCGGCGAACAGGGGCGCGAGCACGGCGCACAGCCACCACCGGCGCACCCCGGCGCGCGCGAGTCGGTGAACGAAAAAGCGGGACCGCGTGACGGGCCCCCCGGCCCCGCGCAGTCCCGCTGTTTCCGCACCCCCCCGTGGTGCTCCCCCTCCTTGTTCTCCCCCGTGATCCCCCTGTGTTTCCCCCTTGCTCCCCCGGATCCCCCGATCCTCGTGTCACCGCGCGGACGCCCCCCGACGTCCTTGCGGCTCCCCCGTTCCCCCACCCTCAGGCGACGAGCTCCCCGAAGGCGTTCTCCTCGTCACGGCCGAAGCTGAGGACCTCGTCCTCGCGCAGCCGGCGGAGCGACCGCCAGATGCTGGACTTCACCGTGCCGACACTGATGTTGAGGATGTCCGCGATCTCCGGGTCCGTGCGGCCCTCGTAGTAGCGCAGGACCAGCATGGTGCGCTGGAGTTCGGGCAGCCGGGCCAGTGCCTGCCACAGGACCGCGCGCAGCTCGGTGCCGCGCATCGCGTCCGTGTCGCCGGCCGTCTCCGGCAGTTCCTCGGTCGGGTACTCGTTCAGCTTGCGGCGGCGCCACGCGCTGATGTGCAGGTTGGTCATGGTGCGGCGCAGGTAGCCGCCGACCGCCGCCTTGTCGCTGATCCGGTCCCACGCCCGGTAGGTCGAGAACAGCGCGCTCTGCAGCAGGTCCTCGGCCTCGAAGCGGTCGCCGGTCAGGTGGTAGGCGGTGGCGTACAGGGAGGCGCGGCGCTCCTGGACGTAGGCGGTGAACTCCGCCTCGCTCACCGAGCGGCGCTCCCCCGGTTCCTCCCTGTACGCGCTTCCCCCGTCGGTGTCCCCCGTGGACGCGTCAACCACCGTCATGATCGCGGTGTGCTGACGCCCGGCGCCGCGAGCGCACCCCCGCATGCCCGCGGCGCCGGACTTCTCGGAACCCCGGTGCACGTCGTGCAGACGCGTGACAACTGCGCTGGTGCTGGTGCCGTGCAGCGTGTTCATCTCGCGCCCCCCGTCGTGGACTTCCGGTGTTCTCGCCTGCGGTTGTGCTGTGCCGAAAAGCTTGCCGCGCCACTTTCATGGCCGTGTCCGCCGACTGTCACAGACGTGTCACAGGGGTCGGCCACCGTGACCGCACATTTCCTTCACGGTTTCGGCGGGCGCGAAGCGGCACGTATCCGGGCCCAAGGGGCACCCGCCGCGCACGGGTCGAACAGGAAGCCCTCCATGGGCCAGAATGAGCGCGTGCCTTCCCTGTTGCTGATCGAGGACGACGACGCCATCCGCACGGCCCTGGAGCTCTCACTGACGCGCCAGGGTCACCGCGTGGCGACCGCTGCCAGTGGTGAGGACGGTCTGAAGCTGCTGCGCGAGCAGCGGCCGGACTTGATCGTGCTGGACGTGATGCTGCCCGGCATCGACGGCTTCGAGGTGTGCCGTCGTATCCGGCGCACCGACCAGCTGCCGATCATCCTGCTCACCGCGCGCAGCGACGACATCGACGTCGTGGTCGGCCTGGAGTCCGGCGCCGACGACTACGTGGTCAAGCCCGTGCAGGGCCGGGTGCTGGACGCCCGGATCCGCGCGGTGCTGCGGCGCGGGGAACGCGAGTCCAGCGACTCGGCGACCTTCGGCAGCCTGGTCATCGACCGCTCGGCGATGACGGTGACGAAGAACGGCGAGGACCTCCAGCTCACGCCGACGGAGCTGCGGCTGCTGCTGGAGCTGAGCCGGCGGCCCGGGCAGGCCCTGTCCCGCCAGCAGTTGCTGCGCCTCGTGTGGGAGCACGACTACCTGGGCGACTCACGCCTGGTGGACGCGTGCGTCCAGCGGCTGCGCGCCAAGGTCGAGGACGTGCCGTCGTCCCCGACGCTGATCCGTACCGTCCGCGGTGTCGGCTACCGGCTGGATCCGCCTCAGTGACACAGGAGCACCAAGGGGGAGGCCGCGGCTGGTCCGCGGCGCGCAAGGGGGTCTGGTCCCGGCTGCGCTTCACCAGCCTGCGTCTGCGGCTGGTCGTCGTGTTCGGCCTGGTCGCGCTGACGGCCGCGGTGTCCGCGTCCGGGATCGCGTACTGGCTGAACCGCGAGTCGGTGCTCACGCGTACGCAGGACGCGGTGCTGCGCGCCTTCGAGCAGGAGATGCAGAACCGCGCGGGCGCGCTGCCCGAGCACCCCACGCAGGACGAACTGCAGCGGACGGCCGGGCAGATGGCCAACAGCAGCCAGCGCTTCACCGTGCTGCTCGTCGCCGAGAACCCCGAGGGCCAGACGGTGTACGGCAGTTCGGGCGGTCTGAACGGCTTCTCGCTGGGGGACGTGCCGGAGTCGCTGCGCGAGGCGGTGACCGAGCGGCAGAAGGTCACGTCGAACAACAAGTACCCGCATCATCTGTACTGGCAGCGGATCGTCGAGGACGACACCCCGTACCTGGTGGCGGGCACCAAGCTGATCGGCGGGGGCACCACCGGCTACATGCTGAAGTCGCTGGGGCCGGAGGCGAAGGACCTGGGCTCGCTGGCCTGGTCGCTGGGGATCGCCACCGGTCTGGCGCTGATAGGTTCCGCCCTTCTCGCGCACGCCGCCGCGACGACCGTGCTGAAGCCGGTGCAGCGGCTGGGGACCGCGGCGCGGCGGCTCGGGGAGGGGAAGCTGGACACCCGGCTGAGGGTGTCGGGCACCGATGAACTGGCCGATCTGTCACGGACGTTCAACAAGGCCGCCGAGGCGCTGGAGAAACGGGTCGCGGACATGGCGGCGCGGGACGAGGCGTCCCGCCGGTTCGTCGCCGACATGAGCCACGAGCTGCGCACCCCGCTGACCGCCATCACCGCCGTGACCGAGGTCCTCGAGGAGGAGCTGGAGTTCGAGGGCGGCGGCATCGACCCGATGATCCAGCCCGCGGTGCGGCTGGTGGTGAGCGAGACCCGGCGGCTGAACGACCTCGTGGAGAACCTGATGGAGGTCACCCGTTTCGACGCGGGCACCGCCCGTCTCGTCCTCGACGACGTCGACGTGGCCGATCAGATCACCGCCTGCATCGACGCGCGCGCCTGGCTGGACGCGGTGGAGCTGGACGCCGCACGCGGCATCCACGCCCGGATCGACCCGCGCCGTCTGGACGTCATCCTCGCGAACCTCATCGGCAACGCCCTCAAGCACGGCGGCTCGCCGGTGCGGGTCTCGGTGCGGGAGGAGCCCGCGGAGGACTCGGGCATGCCGGGCGGTTCGGTCGTCATCCAGGTGCGGGACCACGGTCCGGGCATCCCGGAGGAGGTCCTGCCGCACGTCTTCGACCGCTTCTACAAGGCCAGCGCCTCCCGTCCGCGCTCCGAGGGCAGCGGCCTGGGCCTGTCGATCGCGCTGGAGAACGCGCACATCCACGGCGGCGAGATCACCGCGGCCAACTCGCCCGAGGGCGGCGCCGTGTTCACACTGCGGCTGCCGCGGGACGTGTCCGCCGCGGAGGACGGGGAGAAGGCCGGCGACGCCGGGGACGAGGGCGCCGAGGGAGACGCCTGATGAACGGACGACACGGACGACACCGGGCCGCCCTGCCGGCCCTCGCGGGACTCGTGACGCTGGGCGCGCTGCTGTCCGGGTGCGGGATCCGGGCGACCGAGGTGCCGACCGACTTCGGTCCCGCGCCCTCGCGGGTGCGCTGCTCGCTGGGCGAGCCGGAGGGGGCCGGGCAGGGGGAGCGCGGGCTGCCGGTGCAGGTGTTCCTGGTGTGCGGGCCGTCGCTGGTGGCCGTGGACCGGGCGGTGCGGGTGGCCGACGGGGCCACGGACGCGCGCCGTGTGCTGGTCGCCCAGGGCCTGATGGACGAGCTGACGCGGGAGCCGACGACGCCCGAGCGGGAGGCCGGCTACACCACGCGGGTGCGGCCCGGGACGACCGTGACCGGGCCGCGGGCGGGCGACCCGGAGGACACGCTGCGGCTGTCCGTCCCGCCCGCGGAGCTGTCGGCGACGGCGCTCGCGCAGATCGTGTGCACCTTCTCCGACTCGGCGGCCGCCGAGGGCGACGGCTCGGTGATCCTGGGCGGCCCCGACGACGCGACGCCCCGCCGCTACCGCTGCACCGACGACGTACGGGCCCGTCCGGCGGCCGGGAAGCCGCCGTCCACCGAGGCCACCGGAAGCTGAACCGGCGGGCGTCCGGAGGGGCCCCGCCGCAGTGTGGTGCACGCCTCAGCGGTTGAACGGGTGACATCCCGGAACCGGTCGAGGCGCACGCCGCGTCTTGGGGATCGTGCAGCGTCAAGGCTTCATCGGCGGCACCGCCGCAGCCCGTGTCCGTGCGGCCGGAGGCATCCTCCTGGCCGCGCATCTGGCGTTCGTCGCCTGGTACACGCTGCGCCCCCTGGACGTCCCGTGGGTGATGCCCGCCAATCTGCGCCCGCTGGACGGGATCCGCGCCGACTTCGCCCTCGGCTGGGCGACGGGGCTGCGCCGGACCGGGGAGTCGATGGCGCTGCTCGCGCCGCTGGGCGTGCTGCTGCCGATGGCCGGGGGCCGGCTGGCGGTGTCCCGGCTGGGCTCGCTGATCCGCACCATGACCGCGACCGCGCTGGTGTCGCTGGCGGTGGAGCTGCTGCAGACCGCGGTGCCGGGCCAGGTGGTGGACGTCGACTCGCTGCTGCTGAACACGGCGGGCGCCGCGCTCGCGCACGCCGCCGTGGTGCCCGCCGGGCGCGCCTGGCTGCACCGGCGGACGCTCCTCCACGAGACGGACGGCGTTGTCCGCGGGGACGACGTCCCTCAGGGGCGGACCCCGACGATTCCCAGGGTCGGGATCGCCCCGTGGAGCGACGCTTTGCCCCCTTCGTCTCCGTAACGTGGTAGGTACGGAGGCAGCCGGACAGGATGCCTCGCACCGTTCACGAAGGAGTCGCGATGAGCAGCCTCGTCCGCCCCACCGACGACCGCATGATCGGCGGTGTCTGCGCCGGGCTGGCCCGGCGGTTCGGCACCTCCGCGAAGACGATGCGCGTCGTGTTCCTGGTCTCGTGCCTGCTCCCGGGTCCGCAGTTCCTGCTGTACCTGGCGCTGTGGGCCCTGATGCCCTCGGAGGACAAGGCCCGCACGGCCTGGTAGGGCGGCCCGCGTGGCGCCCTCACCCCCGAGGCGCCGTGCGACGCCGGCCTCCCGGTCCCTGCGCGGCATCGTCTCCCTGAGGCCTCGCGCGGGGCCGTGTGCCTCCGAGCACGCCGATGGGGCGCGACCCGTTTCCGGGTGCGCCCCATCGGTCTGTCTCCGGCCCGGAGGGTCAGCGGCCGCCGCCCAGCGGGAGGCCGTTGAGGTTGACACCCTGGGTCGGCAGCTGGTTCACCGGCAGGCCGCCGAGCAGACCGGCGGCCGGCAGCGGGGCGGCCTGGCCGGCGACGGGCGCGGCGGTGCCGAGGCCCTTGCCGGCCACGTCCTGGCCCGTGGACAGCACCTCGGCCGTGGCCGGCACCGCGCCCGTCACCTGGTCCGCCGGCACGGCCTGGGTGACGGTGTCCAGCCCCGGGGCGTCCGGCAGGGACGGAGCCGCCTGGGCGGCGCCCGCACCGGCGGCGGCGAAGGCGGCACCGAGAGCGGCGACACCGAGGGTCTTGACAGCAGACTGCTTCATGAAAGGCGTCCTCGAAATGGGATACGGGGATGTGAGCGGTGCTGCGACCGTAATCACGCGTCCCCGTCCCCCGCAAACATCGAAATGCGGACGGACGGTGAAGGCATTGCGCGTTCACCTTTACCGGTGACGCCCCTGTCAGCCTTCCGTGAGGGAAGAAGCGCTGGTGGAGGCGGTTTGACGGAACAGCCATTCGGATTTCAGTTCTGCATATCCGGGCTTGATCACGTCATTGATCATGGCCAGCCGTTCATCGAAAGGAATGAATGCGGACTTCATCGCATTGACGGTGAACCACTGCATGTCGTCGAGCGTGTATCCGAAAGCCTCGACCAGATGCTCGAATTCGCGGCTCATACTGGTGTGGGACATCAGCCGGTTGTCCGTGTTCACCGTGGCCCGGAAGTGCAGCCGCCGCAGCAGCCCGATCGGGTGCTCGGCGTACGAGGAGGCGGCGCCGGTCTGGAGGTTGGAGCTGGGGCACAGCTCCAGCGGGACGCGCTTGTCGCGGACGTAGGCGGCGAGGCGGCCGAGTTCGACCGTGCCGTCGTCGTGGACCTGGATGTCGTCGATGATCCGCACCCCGTGCCCGAGCCGGTCGGCGCCGCACCACTGGAGCGCCTGCCAGATGGACGGCAGTCCGAACGCCTCGCCGGCGTGGATGGTGAAGTGGTTGTTCTCCCGCTTCAGGTACTCGAAGGCGTCGAGGTGGCGGGTGGGCGGGTGGCCGGCCTCGGCGCCCGCGATGTCGAAGCCGACGACGCCCAGGTCCCGGTAGGCGTTGGCGAGTTCGGCGATCTCCAGGGCGCGGGCGGCGTGCCGCATCGCCGTGAGCAGGGCGCCGACGCGGATGCGGTGGCCGTTCTCCCTGGCCCGTCGCTCGCCCTGGCGGAACCCTTCGTTGACGGCCTCGACGACCTCCTCCAGCGTCAGCCCGCCTTCGAGGTGCTGCTCGGGCGCGTAGCGCACCTCGGCGTAGACGACGCCGTCCTCGGCGAGGTCCTCGGCGCACTCGGCGGCGACCCGGACCAGCGCGTCCCGGGTCTGCATCACGCCGACGGTGTGCGTGAAGGTCTCCAGGTAGCGCTCCAGGGAGCCGGAGTCGGCGGCCTGGTGGAACCAGAGGGCGAGCTTGTCGGGGTCGGTGTGGGGCAGGTCGGTGTAGCCCGTCTCGCGGGCCAGGTCGACGACGGTGCCGGGGCGCAGCCCGCCGTCGAGGTGGTCGTGCAGCAGAACCTTGGGCGCCCGGCGGATCTGGTCCGAGGTGGGGGCGTTCGCGATGGTCTGGCTCGTCATTTCCGCACCATAACTCCTACGCGCGTAGATCACCCGGTAAGCGGAAACGCCGATACGGAAAGGTGACCGCACGGACGGGTCGCGTCCACCGCGTCTTCTGAGAATGTTCTGCCATGGCACAGCAAGCGACGCCGGAACGTACGGCCCGGCTGGGGAGGGTGCTCGGCTCGGAGCCGGCCACGGTGAACGGGGTGGCGCTGCTGCTCCCGAACGGCGAGGAGTCCTCCGCCCGCAGACCGTCGCCGCTGTCGGCGGTCTCCGTACGCGGCCTGGGGCGCCGGCTGGCCCGCGCGGGACGCGACCAGCAGCTGGCCACACATGTCGTCCACTACCGCTACCGCGGCTGGAACGGCGACGAGGCGCACCTCGCGCACGACGCGGCCTGGGCCGCCGACGAGGCCGTACGGCGCTACGGGGACGTGCCCGTCTGTCTGGTGGGCCTCGGCATGGGCGGCAGGGCGGCGCTGCGCGCGGCGGGTCACGCGGCGGTCACCTCCGTGGTGGCGCTGGCCCCCTGGCTGCCGGAGGAGGACGGGACGGCACCGGCCGAGCCGGTGAAGCAGCTCGCCGGCCGCCATGTGCTGATCGTGCACGGCACGAACGACGCGCGCACCGACCCCGAACTGTCGTTCCGCCTGGCGGCCCGGGCGAAGAAGGCGAACCGCGAGGTGTGCCGCTTCGAAGTCCACGCGGACGGGCACGGGCTGAACCAGTACCGGGACGAAGTGCTGGCGCTGGCCGAGGACTTCGTGATGGGTGTGCTGTTCGGGCGGGGTTTCTCCCGCCCGGTGCAGGACGCGCTGGCCGCTCCCCCGCCGCTGGGGCTGCGGATGCCGCTGGCGGCGGGGTTCGGCAGGTCGTTACGGCGCTGAGCCGGGTGGAGCTACCCCGGCAGCAGGTTCCCCCGCTTCGACAGCAGGAACTTCTTGAACGCCGCCACCGGCGGGGTGTCCGGGCGGCCCGCGAGCCAGGCCACGCCGATCTCGCGGGCCGCCCTGGGGGCCGTCACCGTCAGTTCGACCACGCCGGGGCGCGGGAAGGGCGGCGGGGGCAGCAGGGCGACGCCCAGGCCCGCCGCGACCAGGCCGCGCAGGGTCTCGGCCTCCTCGCCCTCGAAGGCGATACGCGGTGCGAAGCCGGCCTGGGCGCACAGGTCGTCGGTGATACGGCGCAGCCCGTAGCCGGGTTCCAGGGTCACGAAGGTCTCGTCGGCGGCCTCGGCCAGGCGGACCCGGCGGCGCCCCGCGAGGCGGTGGTCCAGGGGGACGACGAGGCGCAGCTTCTGCTCGTCGAGGCGGCGGGCCACCAGGTCGGGGGCGGACGGCACCGGCGAGGTCAGGCACAGGTCCAGCTCGCCGCCGCGCAGCCCCTCCAGCATGGCCTCGCCGTAGTTCTGGACGAGGCTGAAGCGGATGCCGGGGTGGTCGGCGCGGAAGGTGTGCAGCAGGCCGGGCACGGTCTCGGCGCCCATGGTGTGCAGGAAGCCGAAGGCGACCTTGCCGGTGGCGGGGTCGGCGTCGGCGCGGACCCCCTCGGCGGCGCGGCCGATCTCGTCCAGGGCTCGGTCGACGGAGGCGTAGAAGGCGCGGCCCGCCGGGGTGAGGGAGACGGTGCGGCCGTGCCGGGCGAACAGCTCGACGCCGAGGTCCTCCTCGAGGCGGACCAGGGCGCGGGAGAGGGTGGACTGCGGCACCTGCATCTCCTGCGCGGCCCGTGTGACGTGCTCGGTGCGGGCCACCCCGGCGAAGTGGGCGAGGCGCGGCGCGAGCAGCCGCGCCATCTCTTCTCTGTCTCGTGTGTCACCGGTTCGTGACAGCCGACGGTCTGACCTCTGCTGATGCTCCATGGGAACGATTATGACGATTCCATGCATTGGACGGATCAGCGGAGAGCTCCGTACGTTCGAGGCATGACTCCCGCCAGTACCGGGGCGTCCACCCGCGTGGACGCCGTCGCATCCGCCCCCTCCTCCCCGCCGCCCGCCCACGAGACCCGGATGTCCCCGGGTGGTCCCGGTTACCGCCGGATGAGTCTCGCCCTGTTCCTCGCGGGCGTCGCGACCTTCGCGCTCCTCTACTCCACGCAGGCCCTTCTGCCGCTGGTATCCGGCGAGTTCGCGGTGAGCGCGAGCGACGCGAGCTGGACCGTGTCTGCGGCGACCGGCGGTCTGGCGCTGTTCGTGCTGCCGATGAGCGCCCTGTCCGAGCGGTTCGGGCGGCGTACGGTCATGACGGCCTCGCTGGCCGTCGCGGTGACCCTCGGACTGCTGGTGCCGTTCGCCCCGTCGCTCGGGGCGCTGGTGGCGCTGCGGGCGCTGCAGGGCGCGGCACTGGCCGGGCTGCCCGCCTCGGCGACCGCGTACCTCGCGGAGGAGGTCACGCCGAAGGCGCTGGTGACGGCGATCGGGCTGTTCGTGGCAGGCAACAGCGTCGGCGGGATGAGCGGCCGGGTCATCACCGGCTGGGTGGCGCAGGAGTGGGGCTGGCGGGCCGCCGTCGGTGTGATCGGGCTGGTCGCGGTGGCGTGCGCGGTGGCGTTCCGGCTGCTGCTGCCGGCGCCGAGGCACTTCAGGGCGGGTTCGCTCAGGCCGCGCGTGCTGGCCGGCACGGTCCGCCGCCACCTCGGGAACCCGCTGCTGCGGCGGCTGTTCGCGATCGGCGCGCTGTTCATGACGGTGTTCGGGGGCGTGTACACGGTCATCGGGTACCGGCTGACCGAGGCGCCGTTCTCGCTGCCGCAGGGCGTCGTCGGGTCGGTGTTCCTGGTGTACCTGGTGGGCACGGTGTCGGCGTCCGCGGCCGGACGGCTCGTGGGCCGGCTGGGCCGCCGGGGCGCCCTGTACGCGGGCGGCGCGACCACCGCGGCCGGGCTGCTGCTGTCGCTGGCGGACACGCTGCCGCTGGTGCTGCTGGGTCTGGTGCTGATCACGGGCGGGTTCTTCGCGGGGCACGCGGTGGCCTCGTCGGCGGTGGGCAGGACCGCGACGGAGGGCCGGGCACAGGCGGCCGCGCTGTACCAGTCCGCGTACTACATCGGGTCGAGCGCGGGCAGCGCGGTGGGCGCGCTGGCGTTCCACGCGGGCGGCTGGTCCGGGACGGTGGCGGTCGGTCTGGTGGCCGTGGCGGGCGTCGCGGCGATCACCCCGGCCGGGACGCGGGCGGCGGTCCGCGCCGGGGAGGCCGCCCGCACCGCCTGACGGCCGCCCGGACGCGGGCGGCGGTCCGCGCCGCAGAGGCCGCCCGCACCGCCTGACGGCCGCCCGGACGCGGGCGGCGGTCCGCGCCGCAGAGGCCGCCCGCACCGCCTGACGGCCGCCGGGACGCACGCGCCCGCACGGCGCGTCCACACCGTCCTTTACCTGCGGATTCGTCCACTCCGGGGGCCGTTGTCAGTGGGCTGCGGTAGCTTCCGAGGTGGTGGGCGCGAAGAGGCGCCGCCACGAGGCCGCTTGGGGTGGGTGGACGATGACGAACGGCACGGCGACGACGGACCTGGACGCCACGCTGGAGCAGTACCGGGTGGAGCTCACCGGGTACTGCTACCGGATGCTCGGTTCGTCCTTCGAGGCCGAGGACGCGGTGCAGGACACGATGATCCGTGCCTGGCGCAGCCTCGACAAGTTCGAGGGACGCTCCAGCCTCCGCTCCTGGCTCTACCGCATCGCGACGAACGTCTGCCTGGACATGCTGTCCGCGGGCAACAAGCGCGCCCGCCCGATGGATCTCACGGAGTCCACGCCGCTGGCGCAGGCCGCCCTGTCCCCCCGCCCGGACCACACCTGGCTGGAGCCGATGCCCGACGACCGGGTGCTGCCCACCCCCGCCGACCCGGCGGAGGCCGCGGTCGCCAAGGAGTCCGTGCGGCTGGCGTTCATGGCGGCGCTGCAGCGGCTGCCCGCCAAGCAGCGGGCGGTGCTGATCCTGCGCGAGGTGCTGGCGTGGAAGGCGAGCGAGGTCGCGGAGCTGCTGGGCACGTCGGTCGCGTCGGTCAACAGCGCGCTGCAGCGGGCCCGGGCGACGCTCGCCGAGCGGCAGGAGCCGGGCGCCGACGCGGCGGTCGCCGACCCGCTGGACGAGGACCAGAAGAAGCTCCTCGACCGGTACATGGCGGCCTTCGAGGGCTACGACATGTCGGCGCTGACCGCGCTGCTGCACGAGGACGCCATCATGACGATGCCGCCGTTCGACCTGTGGCTGACCGGCGCCGACGACATCACGGGCTTCATGACGACGATGGGCGCCTCCTGCGCGAACTCGAAGCTGGTGCCCGTCGAGGTCAACGGGCTGCCCGGCTTCGCGCACTACAAGCCCGACCCGGAGAACGGCGGGTACACGCCGTGGGCGATCCAGGCGCTGGAGATCTCAGACGGCCGGATCACCGGGTTCCACTGCTTCCTGGACACGCAGCGGTGGTTCCCGCTGTTCGGGCTGCCCCTCCGTCTCGAAGCGGAGACCGACGAGATCGAGCAGGGCACAGAGCGCGGCTGAGGGGTCGCGCAGCCGTATCCGCCCGCCGGCCCGGCGGGCGGTGAGCTGCAGCCGGGCCAGCAGGTTCACGGCGGCCAGGCCCGGCGGTCCCAGCCCTGCCACGTCGCACACCACGACACGGCCGTGCCCCCCGCCGTCCAGCAGGGCGCGCAACGCCTCGCACGGCCCGCTCACCTCGCCGGGGGTGAGGGGGCCGCTGAGCACGAGTACGGGCGGTGTCGTGGCATCCACGACCGGTAGACCGGCCGGAGACCTGTAACTCATCGCGCGGCGGTCCGTCGCGCGCGCCGAGGATCACATTGACCCGCGGCGGCCCTCCCCGGAGGGTTACCTGTATGCGCCATAGATCATCGCCCTCCCCGAGGCCCGGTGCCGTCCTCCGTCACGGGGAGCCGCCGTGCAGGGGGTGCTGAGCGGGTTCCTGGTGATCGCCGTCGTCATCGGCGTCGGCTACGTCATCGGGCGGCGGGGGAATCTCGGCGCGCAGGGCAGCGAGGTGCTGACCAAGCTGGCGTTCCATGTGGCGTCACCGGCGCTGCTGTTCACCACGCTCGCCCGCGCCGACCTGTCGGTGGTGTTCTCCGGCCGGCTGCTGGTCACCGCGCTGAGCACGGCGACGGTGGCGGGCGTCTTCGTCCCGGTGGGCGTGGCGCGCGGCTGGGGCGTGGGCCGCACCACGATCGGCGCCCTGTGCTCCAGCTACGTCAACTCCGGCAACCTGGGCATCCCGATCGCCGTGTACGTGCTGGGGGACGCCTCGCTGGTGGCGCCGGTGCTGCTGTTCCAGCTGGTCGGGGTCACGCCGGTCGCGCTGACGATCCTCGACCTGTCGACGGCGGGCGGGAAACAGCCGCTGTGGCGGCGGCTGCTCACCCCCTTGCGCAACCCGGTCGCGCTGGGGTCGCTCGCGGGGGTCGCGGTGTCGGCGGCGGGCGTGGAGATCCCCGGCCCGGTGTGGGACCCGGTACAGCTCATCGGCAACATGGCGGTCCCGGCGGTGCTGCTCGCCTTCGGCATCTCCCTGCGGGGCAGCACCCTGCCGCTGCGGAACGGCGACCGGGGCGCGGTGCTGCTGGCGGTGGGCCTGAAGGCGGTGGGCATGCCCCTGGTCGCCTGGGCGCTGGCGGCCGGCGTCTTCGGCCTCCACGGCGCCCACCTCCTGGACGTGGTGGTCACCTCGGCCCTGCCGGCCGCCCAGAACCTCTTCACCTACGCGAGCAGTTACGGCGTCGGCGAACGCCTGGCCCGCGAGTCCATCCTGATCTCGACGGCGCTCTCGGTCCCCGTCCTGGTGGCAGTGGCGGCGGTGCTGGGGTGATCAGGCCTCGGGGAACTCGGCCGTGTCGATGACCAGGTCGAAGGGCGGGGGGAGCTCGATCGGCTCGCCGAATTTCACGCTCTTCAACGGCCGGTGGACGTCGTCCTTCGGCTCACCGTAGAGCGTCACGGTCGGGCCGTCGGTGGCCCAGGCGTCGACCAAGAGGTACAGGGGGATGCCGGCGGCCGCGTAGGCGGCGGGCTTGCTGACGCGGTCGTGGCGGGCGTTGGACTTCGAGGTGACCTCGACGACCAGTTCGGCCAGACCGGCCGGGATGTGGGTCTCGGACTCGGTGTGGTCGTGCCGGGGAGCGACTACGAGGTCCGGGATGAGCATGCCCAGGCGCGACGGGACTGCGATCGCCAGCGTCTGAAAGATTCCCCAGTCCAGCGGAATCACTGAGTAAAGGCGCCGCTGAATACTCTCAGCGATCAGATTGTGGCGATACGCGGGAGCGGGTGACACGGTGACGATCCCCTCGATGATCTCCACCTTGCTGCCCTCGGGCCACTCCATCTCCTCCCAGAACCGGACGAGGTCGTCCCAGCTCTGCTCGGGGTCCTGGCTCACGGTGAGTGCGCTCATGGCGGTCTCCTATCGGTACGTCGCCGAGTACAGCATGACGAACGGGACCGGCGGGGGTCCACCGGTCCCGTTCACCCAAAGGGGAAAAGCCCTGGTCAGGCGATCCGTTCCAGGACCACCGGCGTGGCGGTGAAGTCCGCGGCGGGGCCGATGTCGAAGGAGCCTTCCAGGGACTGCAGCGCGTAGTCGAAGCGGTCCGGGGTGTCCGTGTGGAGGGTGAGGAGGGGCTGGCCCTCCGTCACGTGGTCACCGGGCTTGGCGTGCATCTCGACGCCGGCGCCCGCCTGCACCGGATCCTCCTTGCGGGCGCGGCCCGCGCCGAGGCGCCAGGCGGCGACGCCGATGTCGTAGGCGTCCAGGCGGGTGAGGACGCCCGACGACGGGGCCTTCACCACGTGCTGCTCACGGGCGACCGGCAGCTCGGCGTCCGGGTCGCCGCCCTGCGCGGCGATCATGCGGCGCCAGACGTCCATCGCGGAGCCGTCGGCGAGGGCCTTCGCCGGGTCGGCGTCGCGGATGCCGGCCGCGTCCAGCATCTCGCGGGCCAGCGCGACGGTGAGTTCCACGACGTCCGCGGGGCCGCCGCCCGCGAGGACCTCGACCGACTCGCGGACCTCCAGGGCGTTGCCCGCCGTGAGGCCGAGAGGGGTCGACATGTCGGTGAGCAGGGCGACCGTCTTCACGCCGTGGTCGGTGCCGAGGCCCACCATGGTGGAGGCCAGCTCTCGGGCGTCCTCGATCGTCTTCATGAAGGCGCCGGAACCGACCTTCACGTCCAGGACGAGGGAGCCTGTGCCCTCCGCGATCTTCTTCGACATGATCGAGGACGCGATCAGCGGGATCGCCTCGACCGTGCCGGTGACGTCGCGCAGCGCGTACAGCTTCTTGTCGGCGGGGGCCAGGCCGTCGCCCGCCGCGCAGATCACCGCGCCGGTGGTGTCGAGCACGTGCAGCATCTCCTCGTTGGAGAGCAGCGCGCGCCAGCCGGGAACGGACTCCAGCTTGTCGAGGGTGCCGCCGGTGTGGCCGAGGCCGCGGCCGGAGAGCTGCGGGACGGCCGCGCCGCAGGCGGCGACCAGCGGCGCGAGCGGCAGGGTGATCTTGTCGCCGACGCCGCCGGTGGAGTGCTTGTCGGCGGTCGGGCGGGAGAGCGAGGAGAAGTCCATGCGCTCGCCGGAGGCGATCATCGCGGCGGTCCAGCGGGCGATCTCCCGGCGGTTCATGCCGTTGAGCAGGATCGCCATGGCGAGGGCCGACATCTGCTCGTCGGCCACCTCCCCGCGGGTGTACGCGTCGATGACCCAGTCGATCTGCTCGTCGGTGAGTTCGCCGCGGTCCCGCTTGGTGCGGATGACGGAGATGACGTCCATGGCCATGGCTGGCGTTCCTTCCGGGGTGCGAAGAGCACGGCCCCTCCGTTCGACGCCGCCCGGGATGCCGGGCGCCGTCGGGAGGGGCCGCACGGGAGTTACTTGGTGAGGTGCTGGGGGCCGAAGGCCTGGGGCAGCATCTCGGACAGGGTCAGGATGCCCTCGGGCGTCTCCAGCAGCAGTCCGGGTCCGCCGAACTCGTACAGCAGCTGACGGCAGCGGCCGCACGGGACGAGGATCTCGCCGCCGCCGTCCACGCACGTGAAGTGCGTGAGCCGGCCGCCCCCGGTGCGCTGCAGCTCCGAGACCAGTCCGCACTCGGCGCACAGGCCCAGTCCGTACGAGGCGTTCTCGACGTTGCAGCCGGTGACCGTGCGTCCGTCGTCGACCCGGGCCGCGACGCCGACCGGGTACCCCGAGTAGGGGGCGTAGGCGCAGGACATCGCGTCCCGCGCCGCCGCACGCAGGGCGTCCCAGTCGACGTCGACGGCCGCGGTCACTTGCCCTGCCCCTTCCGGTACGGCATGCCGTCCGCCTTGGGCATGCGCAGCCGCTGGGCGGAGAGGGCGAGGACGACCAGGGTGACGACGTACGGGGTGGCGGCGACGACCTGGCTCGGGACCTCGTTGGTGCCGGCGTACCAGGCGAACACGAGGGCGCCGACCACGAAGGTGACGGCCGCCTGGACGTACTTCTTGCGGATCGCCAGCCAGATCGCGCCGATGACCAGCAGCAGCGCGCCGAGCAGCAGCAGGGCGTGCACGTTGGTGGAGCCGCCGCGCAGGTTGAGGCTGTCGGTGTAGCCGAAGAGGCCGGCGCCGATGGCGAGGCCGCCCGGCATCCAGTTGCCGAAGATCATCGCTGCGAGGCCGATGTAGCCGCGGCCGCTGGTCTGGCCCTCCAGGTAGAACGGGTTGGCCACGATGGACAGGAAGACGCCGCCGAGGCCGGCCAGCCCGCCGGAGATGATCACGGCGAGGTACTTGTACTTGTAGACGTTGACGCCGAGGGACTCGGCGGCCACCGGGTTCTCGCCGCAGGACCGCAGCCGCAGCCCGAACGGGGTGCGCCAGAGGATCCACCAGGTACCGGGGACGAGCGCGACGGCGATCAGGGTCAGCCAGGAGACGTTGGTGACCAGGCCGCCGAGCAGGCCCGCGATGTCCGAGATGAAGAACCAGCCCTTGGCGTTGAGGTCGCTCAGCCAGTCGGACAGCCCGGGCACGGTGAAGTGGCCGAGGGACTCGACCGCCGGGGACTGCTTGGCGGACCCGCCCTGGTGGCCCTCGAAGGCGAGGGGGGCCAGGTAGCGGGTGGCGCCGAGGGCGAGGATGTTGATCGCCACACCGGAGACGATGTGGTTGACGTTGAAGGTGACGGTCACGATGGCGTGCAGCAGGCCGCCGAGGCAGCCGCCGATCAGGCCGACGAGCACGCCGGTCCACGGACCCCACTGGAATCCGGCCCAGGCGCCGAACCAGGTGCCGAGGATCATCATGCCCTCGAGGCCGATGTTCACCACGCCCGCGCGCTCGGCCCACAGACCGCCGAGACCGGCGAGGCCGATCGGCACGGCGAGCTGGAGGGCGGTGGACATCTGGCTGACGTTGGTGATGCCGTCGGCGCCGGTGATCAGGCGCACGATCGAGGTCAGCGCCAGGGCTCCGGCGATGACCAGCAGCAGGACGGGCCAGGACATGCGGCGGCCGGTCGGCGGGGCGTGCTCCAGCGACGGCTGGTTGACGTCGGTCGCTGTGGTCGGAGCGGTCATCGGCCGGCCACCTCCTTCGTGGTGTTGTTGTCGGCGCCCAGGACGTGTCCCGCGGCGAGTTCGGCGCCGACCCGGCGCTGCTGACGGCGCAGGCCCCACTCGCGGACGGCCTCGTAGGAGACGACCACCGAGAGGACGATCAGGCCCTGCATGATGACCGCGATCTCCTTGTCGTAGCCGTGGAAGTCCAGCTCGGGCGACGCCTTGTCGAGCCAGGCCCACAGCAGGGCGGCGAAGACGATCCCGACCGGGCTGTTGCGGCCGAGCAGGGCGATGCCGATGCCGAGGAAGCCGATGCCGGTGGGGAAGTTCAGGTTGTACGTGTGGGAGTCGCCGAGCAGGATCGGCAGGCCCGCGAGGCCGGCGATGGCGCCGGAGAGCAGCATGGCGGTGAGGACCATGCGCTTGGGGTCGACGCCGCTGGCGGCCGCGGCCGACTGGGACGCGCCGGAGGCGCGCAGGTCGAAGCCGAAGCGGGTGCGGTTGAGGACGACCCAGTAGCCGATGCCGAGCAGGACGGCGAGGATCACCAGGCCGTAGATCTCACCGGACTCGCCGAGGTCGATGCCGGGGATCCAGCCGGACTCGTACATCTCGCCGGTGGTGCTGTTGTTGCCGATCTTGACGCCGAAGACGTCCGGCTTCCACATGTACACGATCAGCGAGGTGGCGATCGCGTTCAGCATGATCGTCGCGACGACCTCGCTGACGCCGCGGGTGACCTTGAGGACGCCGGCGATGCCGGCCCAGAAGGCGCCGGTGCACACGGCGGTCAGCAGCAGCAGCGGCACCTGGAGGAACGCCGGCAGGTCGGCGTGCGCGCCGACGATGGCGGCCATCATCGCGCCGAGCTGGTACTGGCCGTCGACGCCGATGTTGAACAGGTTCATCCGGAAGCCGATGGCCACCGCCAGGGCCGCGATGTAGTACATCGAGGCCTGGTTGAGGATCAGCACCTGGACGTCCGAGTACCCGGCCTGCTCGAACATGAGGGCGAACGGCTCGACGGGGTTCTTGCCGGAGGCGACCAGCACGATCGCGCTCAGCACGAAGGCCACGGCGAGCGCGATGACCGGGCCGGCCACGGCGAGGAGCACGCGCTCCTTGTCGAACTTCTTCATCAGCGGGCCTCGTCTTCCGGAGACTCGGGCGACTTGGACACGTCGGCCTGGGTCTCGGCAGGGGTCTCTTCGTGTTCGAGGTGGCCCTCGGCGGCGCCGGTCATGGCGGTGCCGAGTTCCTCCGGGGTGATGGTGGCCGGGTCGGCGTCGGCGACCAGCTTGCCGTCGTAGATCACGCGGAGGGTGTCGGACAGGCCGATCAGCTCGTCCAGGTCGGCGGAGATCAGCAGCACGGCCAGGCCCTCGCGGCGGGCCTCGCGGATGTGGTCCCAGATCGCGGCCTGCGCGCCGACGTCCACACCGCGGGTGGGGTGGGCGGCGATCAGGAAGCGCGGCTTGTGGCTCATCTCGCGGCCGACGATCAGCTTCTGCTGGTTGCCGCCGGACAGGGAGGCCGCGGTGACGTCGATGCCGGGAGTGCGGACGTCGTACTGCTCGACGATCCGGCGGGTGTCCTCCTGGGCGGCCTTCGGGTCCAGCCAGACGCCCTTGGCGTTGGGCCTCTCGGTGACGTGGCCGAGGATGCGGTTCTCCCAGAGGGGCGCCTCGAGCAGCAGGCCGTGGCGGTGGCGGTCCTCGGGGATGTAGCCGATGCCCTCCACGCGGCGCTTGCGGGTGGGCCAGGCGGTGATCTCCTCGTCGGCCAGCCGGATGACGCCGGAGTCGGCGTGGCGCAGACCGATGAGGGCGTCGACCAGTTCGGTCTGGCCGTTGCCCTCGACGCCGGCGATGCCCAGGACCTCGCCCTCGTGGATGGTGAAGGAGATGTCGTCCAGGAGGGCCTTGCCGCCGGGGGCGGCCAGGCGCAGCTTGTCGACGGTGATGACGGGCCGGTCGGTGACCGTGGACTCGGCCGTCTCCGGGGTGGGCAGCTCGCTGCCGACCATCAGCTCGGCCAGCTGGCGCGGGGTGGTCTCGGAGGGCACGGCGGTGCCGACCGTGGTGCCGCGGCGGATGACGGTGATGTCGTCGGCGACGGACAGCACCTCGCCCAGCTTGTGCGAGATGAAGATGACGGACAGGCCCTCGGCCTTCAGCTCGCGCAGGTTGTCGAAGAGCGCGTCGACCTCCTGCGGGACCAGCACGGCGGTCGGCTCGTCGAGGATCAGGGTGGTGGCGCCGCGGTAGAGGACCTTGAGGATCTCCACGCGCTGGCGGGCGGCGACGCCCAGCTCCTCGACCAGGACGTCGGGGCGCACCTCCAGGCCGTAGCGCTCGGACAGCTCCTTGATGCGGCGGCGGGCCTTGCCGCCGATGCCGTGGAGCTTCTCGCTGCCGAGGACGACGTTCTCGAGGACGGTGAGGTTGTCGGCCAGCATGAAGTGCTGGTGCACCATGCCGATGCCGCGCGCGATGGCGTCGGCGGGCGAGGAGAAGTTCACCTGTTCTCCGTCGACCGTGATGGTGCCCTCGTCCGGCTTCTGCATGCCGTAGAGGATCTTCATCAGGGTCGACTTGCCGGCGCCGTTCTCGCCGACGAGGGCGTGGACGGTGCCCTTGCGGACGGTCAGGTGGATGTCGTGGTTGGCGACGACACCGGGGAAGCGCTTGGTGATCCCGGCGAGCTCCACGGCGGTCACCGTCTTGTGGACCGCCGCTCCGGCCGGAGGGCTGCTGGACGCGTTGATGACGCACTCTCCTGGGGACGGGGGCCGTCTACGCGCGTAGCGCCCCTTCGGCATACAAAGGGGTGGCACACCTGACCGACGGGGTGCGAGGAGCCAGGCTCCTCGCACCCCGTCGAGCGGTCGCGACCCCGCGGTGGTTCAGGGTGTGACTCAGCTCGACTTGACCTTGATCTCGCCGCTGATGATCTTCTCCTTGGCCGTCTCGATGGCTTCCTGGAGCTCGGCGTCGTCCGCGAACTTCGGGTTGGAGTTCGACAGGCTCACCTCACCCGTCTTGAGATCGCCCTTGACGATACCGGTCGCGGGCTTGCCGTCCTCGACCGACTTCGCCAGGTTGTAGACCGCCTTGGCGACGTCCTTCATCGCCGAGGTCAGGATCGAGTCCTTGAACTTGACGAGGGCTTCCTGCTTGTACTGGTCGGAGTCGACACCGATCGCCCACACCTTGTTGGCGGCGGCGGCCTCGATGACACCCTGACCGGACAGACCGGCGGCCGCGTACACGACGTCGGCCTTCTTCTCGATCTGGCCCTCGGCGGCGCTCTTGCCCTTGTCGGGGCTGGAGAAGCCGCCCTCCTCCGCGGTCTGCGTGAGGAACTGGGAGATGACCTTGACCTTGGGGTCGGTGTCCTTGACGCCCTGCTCGAAGCCGGCGCGGAACTTGTGGATCAGCGGGATGTCCACACCGCCCACGAAGCCGACGACGTCGGTCTTGGTGCTCTTGGCGGCGGCGACACCGGCCAGGTAGGAGGCCTGCTCCTCGGAGAACACCAGGTCGGCGACGTTGTCCGCCTCGACGGTGGCGTCGTCGACGATGCCGAAGGTGGTGTCGGGGAACTTCTCCGCGGCGGCCTTCACGGCGGACGCGTAGGCATAGCCGACGCCGACGATCGGGTTGTAGCCCTGCTTCGCCAGCGAGACGAGGCGCTGTTCCTTGTCGGCGTCGGTCTCACCGTCGGTGGGCTCGACGTCGGCCGTCTCGTAGCCGAACTCCTTCTTCGCCTTCTCCAGGCCCGCGTACGCGGCGTCGTTGAAGGACTGGTCGCCCTTGCCGCCGACGTCGTACGCGATGGCGAGGCCCTTGCCCTCCTTCGACTCCGAGGAGCCCGAGGAGGTCGAGGTGCCGCCGCAGGCGGAGAGGGCGAGGGCCAGGGAGGCGGTCGCTGCGCCTGCGACCGTGATCCGGGAAATCCGGCGCATGTGTGGTGCTCCTAGTCGTACAAGCGCCGGGAACGGTACGGGTACGGCGCTGGCTTCGCCGCAGATTAACGCGCGTAGACCTGCCTGAAAACCCCTTCTGTCCACCTTGTTATGCGCCCGTGTTCAAGTCGGTTCCGCCTGCCGGGACGGGGTGTCGCTGTTCGCGAACGCAGGGTGGCGGTGGGTGAGCGTGAAGCCCGTTCCGGGTGCCGTTTTCCCGGGCGTACGACGAAGCGGGCGGGCGCCAGGTGCGCGCCCGCCCGCTTCGTACGGGAGGTCGGTGCCGGACCGCGTCCGGCACCCGGATCACTCCGTGTTGACCTTGATGGTGCCGTCGGTGATGCCCTTCTTGGCCGCGTCCACGGCTTCCTTCAGGCCCGGGATCTCGGCCATCTTGGGGTTGCTGTCGGACAGGCCGACGCCGTTGACCTTGAGGTCGAAGACCTGCGTGCCGGTGAGCGGCTTGCCGTCCTCGACCGACTTGGTCAGCGTGTAGACCGCGCCGCCGACGTCCTTCAGGGCGGAGGTGAGGATGTAGTCCTTGTAGCCGGCGAGGGCTTCCTGGTTGTACTGGTCGGAGTCGACGCCGATCGCCCACACCTTGGCCTTGGCCGCGGCCTCGATGACGCCCTGGCCGGAGAGGCCGGCCGCCTGGTAGATGACGTCCGCGCCCTTCTCGATCTGGCCCTCGGCGGCGGCCTTGCCCTTGTCGGGGCTGGAGAAGCCGCCCTCCTCCGCGGTCTGCGTCAGGTACTGCGAGACGACCTTGACCTTGGCGTTGGTGTCCTTGACGCCCTGCTCGTAACCGGCCTGGAACTTGTGGATGAGCGGGATGTCCACGCCGCCGACGAAGCCGACGGTGTTGCTCTTGGTGGCCTTGGCGGCGGCGACGCCGGCCAGGTAGGAGGCCTGCTCCTCGGCGAAGACCAGGGAGGCGACGTTCTCGCCCTCGACGACGGAGTCGACGATGCCGAAGGTGGTGTCGGGGTACTTGGCGGCGACGGCCTCCATCGCGGGGCCGTAGGCGAAGCCCACGCCGATGACCGGGTTGTAGCCCTGGCGGGCCAGCGAGGCCAGGCGCTGCTCCTTGTCCGCGTCGGTCTCGCCCTCGGTGGGCTCGACGTCGGCGGTCTTGAAGCCGAATTCCTCCTTGGCCTTGGTGAGGCCGGCGAATGCGGCGTCGTTGAAGGACTGGTCGCCCTTGCCGCCGATGTCGTAGGCGATGGCGACGCCGAGGTCGTCCTTGGAACCGCCGCTGTCACCGTTGTCACTGCTGGTTCCGCCGCAGGCGGTGGCGGCGAGCGCGAGCGAAGCGACCCCCACCGCTACGCGGGTCAGTTTGGATATCCGACGCATCTGAAGTTCCCCATTCTCCAAAGCCCCGCAGCGGGTGCTCGGTTCGGCGCACATTAACGCGCGTAGACACTCCTGGGAACGGGGTCGAGCGGGGCCGTTATCCATTCGTGCCGATGGCCGGTTACGCCCTTGTGAACCAGGGGGTCGCAGGGGAGCGAAACGGGCATACGCGTCTGCACGGCCCCCACGCTGCACCCCCGGGGAGCGGGCCGCAAGCGGAAAGGGCCGGGCGGAGGGGCCCCGGGGGGTGCGACACGAAAGCGCGCCTCCAGGCGCCGTCGGGTGCACACCCCTCAGGGGCGCGGGGAACCGCGCGCTCCGCCACGGACGGCCGGCCGCGTCCCCGTCGGACACGGCCGGCCTCGCCCGTACGCCGTCTACCGCAGCGCGTCCAGCAGGGCCGCCGCGGTGAACAGCTCCACGCCGACGGTGATGGCGTGCTCGTCCACGTCGAAGTCGCCCTGGTGCAGGTCGCGCACGATGCGCTCGCCGGGGGTGCGGACGCCGAGGCGGGCCATGGCGCCGGGGACGCGCTCCAGGTACCAGGAGAAGTCCTCGCCGCCCAGGCTCTGTTCGGTGCCCTCGACGGCCTCCGTGCCGCGGCGGGCGATCATCGCGTCGCGCAGCAGCTCGGTGGCCCCGGCCTCGTTCACGACCGGCGGGACGCCCCGGACGTAGTTGATCGCCGACTTGGCGCGGTGCAGATTGGCCACCTCGTCGATGGCCGCGACCACGATGTCCGGGGCCTGCCGCCAGGTCTCCAGGTCCAGGCAGCGGACCGTGCCGGACAGTTCGGCGTGCTGCGGGATGACGTTGGGCGCGTGGCCGGACTCGACCCGGCCCCAGGTGACGGCGAGGCCGCTGCGGCTGTCGACTCGGCGGCCGACGATCGCGGGCACGTCGGTGACGACCCGGGCGGCGGCGGTGACCAGGTCGGTGGTCAGGTGCGGGCGGGCGGTGTGGCCGCCGGGGCCCTCCAGGGCGATCTCCAGCCGGTCGCAGGCGGAGGTGATGGCGCCCTGACGCAGACCGATCCTGCCGGCGTCCACGCGGGGGTCGCAGTGCACGGCGAGGATCCGGCCGACGCCCTCGAGCGCGCCGTCGGCGATGACGTCGGCGGCGCCGCCGGGCAGCACCTCCTCGGCGGGCTGGAAGATCAGCCGGACCGGGCGGGGCAGCAGGCCCTGGCGGTGCAGCTCGGCCAGGACCAGGCCGGCGCCGAGCACCACGGTGGTGTGGACGTCGTGACCGCAGGCGTGGGCGCGGTCGGGCACGGTGGACCGGTAGGCGCAGCCGGCCTTCATGTCGGGGATGGGCAGGGCGTCGATGTCGGCGCGCAGGGCGAGCATGGCGGCGTCGGTGCCGGCCTCCTCGTCCGTCCCGATGTCACAGATCACCCCGGTGCCGCTGGAGAGTACGCGGGGGCGCAGGCCCACGCGCTGCAGGCGCTCCTTGATCGCGGCGGTCGTGCGGAACTCCTGGTTGCCCAGCTCCGGGTGCATGTGGAGGTCTCGCCGGAACGCCACGAGTTCCGCGCGCAGTGCCTCGGGCAGCGCGCCGGGGAGCACCGCTCCCCCGGGGAGATCGATCTCGGACTCCAGTGACATCAGTGGCTTCACCCTTTGAAGAGTAGGGCTCCGAAGCGCTCCACCGACCCCTGATCAAGAAAAATCAGCCCGTTGGAGGGAGAAAATCCGGCTGCCCTACGCATAGCCGTTCAGCGAGATGGGTACACTCACCGCCCTTTCGGGAGGGTAGGGGCGCTCGGCCTGCCCGGCCATGAGGTCGGTCACAGCTCTCGCGCGGGCGTCGGCACCTTCCGTACCTCCACGGGTACCACGTACGGCCCAACCCACGCTGACCGGTTCATCTGGCGGACAGCGGGCCGGTGTCCGGGGGCGTGGCGGGGCGCAGGGGGTGGGCGCCGCGCGCGGTTCCGACGACGTCGGCGAGGAAGCCGCGGGCGCGCGGGGAGGCGTGGGCGGTGAGCCACGCCGGGTCGATGTCGCACACCGAGATGCGCACATCAGTTCCAGCGAGTGCGAGCGGCAGCGTGTGGACGACGGTGGACGGGAAGCTGACGACCGTACGGCCCACGGGGCCGCGGCGGGCGACGAGTTCGAGGGGGAGTTCGGGGCGGACGATCTCCAGGCCGGTCTCCACGGCCAGCCGGTGCAGCTTCTCGGTGGTCTCGCGGCGGTGCGCGAAGTAGCGCCGGGCGCCGTGGGTCCGGGCGAGCGCGCCGACCGCCGCCACGTAGGCGTCGGCGTCCACCACGCCCGTCTCGACCAGGGAGGTGCCCACCAGGTCGGCGCCCCGGGTGACGCGCGGGGGTCCGAAGCGGTCGCGGGTCCAGGCGAAGGTGTGGGCGCGGACGGTGACGCCGGGCGGGACGTCCGCCATCGGCATGGAGGTGAACACCTCCACGCCGCGGCCGTCGCCGGGGGTGAGCCGGCGGCGGGCGGCGGCGGAGACCGGGGCGAGGGCCAGGTCGCGGGGGCCCGGGCGGCCGCCCTTGCGGTGCCAGCGCACCAGGCGTTCGCCGCGGGCGAGCTGACCGGCGAACTCCATGGTCGCCGTGCCGTCGTCGACGACCACCACCTCGGGCGCCCGGGTGATCGTCAGCAGCAGCTGCACGTACCGGGAGAACGGGTCGCCGAGGACGACCCTGCGGGCCCGGCGCAGCGGCACGGCGAGGCCGCCTATGGTGCGCAGCGGGGCGGACGCTCCCCCGCGCGCCTCCTCCCAGCGGACGTCGTGCCCCTCCTCGCGGGCCAGTTCGGCCATGCGGCGGAGCTGGCCGCGGGTCATCGGGTCGACCGGGGACAGCACCACGAGGGCGAGTCCCGCGCCGGGCGCGTGGGTGTGCGCCCACTCCAGCACGTTGAGCAGCTGGACCGGACTCTCCACGAAGGCGAGCGTGCGGGGGCCGGTGCGGCCGGCGCGGGGGCTCATCGACGTACGACCGTTCCCGTCGTAGGGGTGGGCGGGGGCGGGTCAGACCGACACGGGCTCGCCGGCGGCCGTGGCGATCTCCGCCTCGGCGACGGCGCCGGCCACCCGGCGCAGCTTCTTCATCGGGCCGAGCTCGGACTCGTAGACCTTCTTCACGCCGTCGCCGAGGGAGGCCTCGATGGTGCGGATGTCGCGGACCAGGCGGGCCAGGCCCTGCGGCTCGACGGAGGCGGCCTGGTCGGAGCCCCACATGGCGCGGTCGAGGGTGATGTGCCGCTCGACGAAGCAGGCGCCGAGGGCGACGGCGGCGAGGGTGGTCTGCAGGCCGGTCTCGTGGCCGGAGTAGCCGATCGGGACGTTCGGGTACTCGGCCCGGAGGGTGTTGATGACCCGCAGGTTCAGCTCCTCCGCCTTCGCCGGGTAGGTGGAGGTGGCGTGGCAGAGCAGGATGTTGTCGCTGCCGAGCACCTCGACCGCGTGGCGGATCTGCTTCGGGGTGGACATGCCGGTGGACAGGATGACCGTGCGGCCGGTGGCGCGCAGTTCGCGCAGCAGCTCGTCGTCGGTGAGGGAGGCGGAGGCCACCTTGTGGGCGGGCACGTCGAACTTCTCCAGGAAGGCGACGGCCTCGGTGTCCCACGGGGAGGCGAACCAGGCGATGCCCTTCTCCTTGCAGTACGCGTCGATCTGCCGGTACTCGTCCTCGCCGAACTCCACGCGGTGCCGGTAGTCGATGTACGTCATCCGGCCCCAGGGGGTGTCGCGTTCGATGTCCCACTGGTCGCGGGGAGTGCAGATCTCGGGGGTGCGCTTCTGGAACTTGACGGCGTCGCAGCCGGCGTCGGCGGCCGCGTCGATCAGACGGAAGGCGTTGTCGAGGTCGCCGTTGTGGTTGATGCCGATCTCGCCGGTGACGTAGACGGGGCGGCCGGGGCCGGCCTCGCGGGTGCCGAGGGTGCGGATGCGGGAGTCGCTCATGACCAGGGTTTCCTTACTGGGGGTCTTACCGGGGGAGGGAATCGAGAGAGGGACCGAGGATCCAGCCGGCGATCTCTCGGATCGCGCCGTCACCGCCGCGGAGGGTGGTGACCGCGCGGGCGGCGCCGCGTACGGCGTCGTGGGCGCTGGCGACCGCCACGGGCCAGCCGACGAGGGCGAAGCACGGGAGGTCGTTGACGTCGTTGCCGACGTAGAGCACGCGTTCGGGCGCGATGCCCTGCTCCTCGCACCACTGCTTGAGGGCGAGGTCCTTGCGGTCGACGCCGTGCAGCACGGGGATCCGGAGCTTGCGCGCGCGGGCGGCGACGACCGGGTTCTGTTCGGTGGACAGGATCAGCAGCCTCAGGCCGCCGCGGCGCAGGGCGGCGACGCCGAGGCCGTCGCCGCGGTGCACGGAGACGAACTCGCGTCCGTCCGCGTCGATCAGCACCCGGTCGTCGGTCTGGGTGCCGTCGAAGTCGAGGACCACCGCGTCGATGTCGTCGGCGGTGGGCAGGCCGGTGCGGCCGGCGTCGAGGAGCGGCGCGAGGGCGCGGGCCCGGGCGAGGTCGTGCGGGTCGTCGACCTCCAGGACGCGCGCGGGGTCGGTGCGCACGAGCTCGGTGCGGCCGAAGAAGCGGTGGCGGTGCTCGCGCAGGCCCGCGGCGTCCATGGCGTAGGCGGCGCCGGTCTCCAGGAAGTCCTGGGGGCGGTCCTGGCGGCGGGGGCGGACGGCCTTGTCGTGGTTGACGCCGTGCGCTCCGCGGGCCGTCCGGGCCGCTTGCCCGGCGGCCGGGGCTTCTCGCCCGGCTGTCGCGGCGGCGATCTCGGCCGTGCCTGCGGCGACCTCGGCGGCCCCGGTGCCGGTCCCGACCAGCCCGGCGGCCGAATCGGCCGCTCCGGCGGCCGTCTCGCGCCAGACGAAGCCGTGGAACGGGGCGACCGTCACCGCCGTGTCGGCGGCGCCGTGGGCGACCGCGGCGGCCACCCCGTCGACGTCCTCGCGGGTGAGGAAGGGGCTGGTGCACTGCACGAGCAGGACGACGTCCACGCGTGCGCCGTGCAGCGCCTCGTGGGCGTCCAGGGCGTGCAGCACGGCCGCCTCGGAGGTCGCGGTGTCCCCGGCGAGGTCCGCGGGCCGCAGCACGACCTCGGCGCCCGCCTGCCGCGCGGTCTCGGCGATGGCCGCGTCGTCGGTGGAGACGACCACGTGGGTGACGTGCCGGGCGGCGCGGCACTCCCGGACGGCGCGGGTCACCAGGGGCACGCCGCCGACGGGGGCGAGGTTCTTCGCGGGGACGCCCTTGGAGCCGCCGCGCGCGGGGATCACGGCGAGCACCCGGCGCACGGCCGGAGAGTGGGACATGGGGTCAGCTCCTCGGAAGGGGGTGGGGGTGGTCACAGCTCGCCCATGCGGCGGATCACGGGCGCCACGCGCTGCACGCCGTGGCGGTAGGCGCCGCGTGCGGTGCGGCGCACGATCCGCCGGACGGGGCCGGGCTCCCGGCCCGCGGCGGGCGCGCCGGGCAGCGGCGTCCCGTCGGGGCCGAGGTGGTGGCGGGCGAGGACGCCGGGCAGATAGCCGGGCGCGGTGACGGGCGTGTAGTACGGGGTGAGCGGCGGGAGTCCGCCGGGTGCGTCGAGCAGTTCGGCGATACGGGCGCGGGCCGTGTCGAAGGCCGTCGCGTACGTGCCGTCCGCGGCGACACCCTGCCGGGCCAGCCACTGCTCGTCGGGCTCCGGGCGGCGTCCGGCGTCGAGCTGGTCCCAGGAGGCGAGGCAGCCGGAGCCGACGAAGTGGTGGTTGCCGAGCGCCTCGCGGATGCCGAGGTCGGTGAGGACCGCGGTGGGGACGCCCCGGTGCAGGGCCTCCAGGGCGGCCGTCGAGCTGACGGTGACGAGCAGGTCGGTGCGGTCCAGGACCTCGCCCATGTGCCCGTAGACCAGGCGCAGATTGGCGGGCAGGTCGAGGCCGCGCGCCAGCTTCTGGTAGGGCAACTCCTCGATGTGCGTGGTGTGTTCACCGGGCCGGGAGCGCAGCTTCAGCAGCACCTCGCGGTCCGGGTGGCGGCGGGCGTGCTCCACCAGCCGGTTCAGCAGGTACGCGCGGTCCGCGCGGGTGTCCGGCACGGACGGCTGGGCGGCGAACACCACCGTGTACGGCTCGTGGCCGCCGGTGTGGGGCGCTCCCCCGAGGAACGGCAGCGCGACCTCGGTGACCGCGTCCGCGCCGGCGCCGACGCCCTCGTACACGGCGCGGAAACGCTCGGCGTCCTGGCGGGAGTTGGCCAGCACCAGGTCGGCGCCGTGGCGCAGCAGCAGGCCGTCGGTGAGCTTCTCGTAGACGACGCCGACGTAACCGGTGACGACGACGGGCCGGCGGGGCCGGTCCTCCCAGACGCGCCGCAGCCCGTGGAGCATCGCCTGCACCCCGCCGCCGACCAGCGCGAGCACGAGGACGTCGCAGGCCTCCTCGTCCATGGCGCGCAGGAACTCGGCCGCGGTGACCTCCCGCAGGGAGTCCGCGCGGACCCCGACCTCGCCGAGCTGGCGGGCGGTGGGCGTGGCGCGGCCCCGCAGCAGAAATCCGTCCAGGCGGATGTCGCGCGGCGCGATGCGTTTCGCGGTGAGCGTGCCCCATTTCCAGCGGGTGTCGGAATCCGCGAGGACCGCCACCCTGAGGGGCTTCGTTGCACTTGCTGGCACGCCTTGGACGCTAGGAACCGAATTCCGCGAACGGCCCAACCGCGTCTCAACGAAAAGTTAACAACATCCCACCGAGAACCGAACCGGCCTGGGAAAACACCCGAGGTAGAAGCGGTCCACCGGACCGACACATCGAGTTCACCGTCCGTACGGCCGACGGAAAGAATGCGCGCCGGGCGCTTCTCTAATGTTTTCCGGGTGCCCAAGCTTTCCGTGATCGTGCCCTTCCGCGACGTCCGGCAATATGCCCCGGACGCGCTCAGAAGTCTCCGCGCGAATGCCCGCCCGGATTTCGAGTTCGTTCTGGTCGACGACGGTTCGGTGGACGACACCCCGGATGTCGTGGAGCGGGCCGCCGAGGAACTGTCCGGCGTCGCGCGGGTGCGGTTCCTCCGCCGGGAGCGCCCCGGCGGGATCGCCGCCGCGCGCAACGCCGGGCTGGACGCGGCGGAGGGCGAGTACCTGACCTTCCTGGACGGCGACGACTGGTACGCGCCCGGGTACCTGCCCCGGCTGGTCGCGGCGGCGGAGGGGCTGGGCTGCGACTTCCTGCGCACGGACCACGTCCGGGTCACCGGGCGCGCCCGGACCGTGCGCCGGGTGCCGGTGGGCCTCCGGGACGAGGTGCTGGACCCGCGCGAGGTGATCCTGCCCGCCGACCGGACGACCGCCGTGGACTACCCGCAGGCGTGGGCCGGTGTCTACCACCGGCGGTTGCTGGAGCGGGGGTTGCTGCACTTCCCGGACGGGCTGCGCACGGCGGAGGACCGGCCGTGGATCTGGCGGCTGCACCGGGGGGCGGAGTCGTTCGCCGTGGTGGGCCTGCTGGGCGTGTTCTACCGGAAGGGCGTCGCCTCCTCCCTCACCCGCGTCGGGGACGAACGGCAGTTGGACTTCGTGCCGGCCTTCGACCGGGTGGTGGCGGAGACGGCGGCGGACCGGGACGCGCACCGGCTGCTGCCGAAGGCGGTGCGGACGTACTGCGCGGTGATCGACCGTCATCTGGCCGAACGGGACAAGTTCGAGCCGGCGGTGGCCGCGCGGTTGAGGGCGGTGTGCGGGGACGCGCTGCGGCGGCTGCCGAGCGCCGTGCTGGACGAGGCGCTGGACTCGATGGACGCGGGGCGGGCGGCGCGGCTGCGACGGCTGCGGAGGGCGCCGCTGCGTGCGGGGAGGGGGGTCGCGTGAAGGCGGCGCGCACGCAGATCTTCTGCGCGACGAGTCCCTCGGCGGTGGTGCTGATGGCCGCCGCGATCGAGGCGGGGCTGCTGCCCGATGCGGGGCGGCGGGTGCTGCTGGTGTGCGACGACGCGCCGGTCCCGGAGGCGGCCCCGCCGTGGGACGAGGTGCCGGGATTCCTACGGCTGCGGGCCCGCTTCGACGCGGTGCTGTCCTGGAACGAGGCGATACGGCCCTTCCACCCGGCGGCCTGGACACCCCGCACGGAGGACGTGCCGCTCCTCGAACGGCACCTCCGGCGGCTGTGGCGGCTCGGCGACGACCGGGTGGAGCTGATCCTCGGCGCCCCGGACACCCCGCCCGCGCAGGCGCTGGCCCGCGTGTTCACCGGCGCGCCCCTGCATGTGTGCGCGGGCGGACCGGCGGGCTACGGGCCCACGCGCGGGAAGCTGGACCCGCTCGTCGGCACGCGGGTGCGGCAGGTGCTGCACCTGGACCTGATACCGGGTCTGACGCCGTTGCTCCTGGCCGAGTTCGGGGTGCCGGCGCGGGTGATCCCGACGGACGCCTACCGTGCGGTGGCGGGTGAGGTCGCCTCGGCCGTGACGGGGGTGCCGGAGGGGGCGGCGCTGGTGGTCGGGGAGCGCTCCTCGACGGATGCGCCGCACGCGGAGATGGTGCGGACGGCGGCCGGACGCGGTCACAGCCACGTGGTGTTCGCACCCCACCCCGCCTGCCCGTCCCGCCACACGGCCGATCCGCGGACGGAGGCGGAACGCCTGGGGGTGGACCTCACGGTCCCGGACACGCCCGTCCCGGTGGAGGCGCTGTACGAGGCGTCCCGCCCGGCGCTGGTCGTCGGCCGCGCGTCGGCGGCCCTGTTCACGGCGTCCGCCCTGTACAGCCTCCCGGTCGCCCGGGTCGGCACGGAGGGCCTGCTGGACCGGCTGACGCCGTATCACCATCCGCAGCGGGTCGCCCTGGTGCTGGCGGAGGCGGTGCGGGACGGGGCCGTGGATCTGCCCGGTCTGCTGAGCACCCTCGCGTTCACCGTGCGGCCCCAGGTGCACCCCGCGCTGCGGACCGACGCCGAGCGGTATCTCGCGGCGGGGGCGTGGGACCGACGGTGGTTCCCGCGCAGACGGCTCACCGCGCTGGGGCTGCCCGGGGGTGTGCCGCGTCAGCTGGCGTTCCTGCCGCGGAGCCGGGTGGCCCGGCGGGTGGTGCGAAGAGCGCGGGCCATGAAGGGGTGAGGACACCCGGCGGGGCGCTGTGTGCGACCGATGCCCCGGCCGCGGGTCGGCCGTAGGCCCTTGGCGGTCGGCCGTAGGCCCTTGGCGGTCGGCCGTTGGCCGTTGGCCGTTGGCCGAGGACTGTTCACCCCGTGTCCACCCGGGCGCCATCGGCGAACCGCCCCGCCGGGGCACATTCGCCGTCCGGGGCCGCGTGCACCCCGGCGCGCCCCGGCCGCCGCGCCCCGCCCCTTGCCCCCTCGTCCCCCGTCGTCTTCACCCGTCGCCCGAGAAAGAGGTCCAGGTGCCCAAGCTGTCCGTCGTCGTCCCGATGCACAACGTGGAGGCGTTCGCGGAGAGCACCCTGCGCGGTCTCGCCGCCAACGCGCACCCGGACGTCGAGTTCCTGATCGTCGACGACTGCTCCACGGACGCCACGCCCTGGATCATCGACCGGTGGGCGGAGAAGCTGCCGGGCGCGCGGGTGATCCGGCACGACACCAACCAGGGGATCGCGCAGGCGCGGAACTCAGGCATCGACGCGGCGGACGGCGAGTACGTGGCGTTCCTCGACGGCGACGACTGGTACGGGCCCGGTCATCTCGCCGCGCTGGTGCGGGCGATGGACGAGCTGGGCTGCGACTTCGCCCGCACCGACCACGTCCAGGTCACCGGGACGGAGAGGGTGATCAAACGGCCTCCGGCGGCGGTGCGGAACGCGGTGATGGACCCGCGTGAGGGGATCACGCCCGTCGACACGGAGACCATGGTCGACTACCCGTTCGTCTGGGCGGGCGTCTACCGCCGGCACCTCTTCGACGACGGCGGGATGCGCTTCGTCACGGAACTGCGCACCGCCGAGGACCGGTTGTGGATCTGGCGGCTGCACCTCACGGCGCGCAGCTACGCCTCCCTCGGGCTGCACGGCGTGTTCTACCGGCGGGGCGTCGCGACCTCCCTCACCCAGATCAAGGATTCCCGCCAGCTCGACTTCATCCCCGCGTACGACCTGCTGCTGCGGGACGTCCAGGACGACCCGGAGTGCGACCGCTTCCTCCTGAAGGCCGTCCGCACGTACTGCGCCATGATCGCCTTCCATCTCGGCAAGGCCGACGCGTACGAGCCGTCGGCGGCGCGGCGGCTGCGGCAGGAGGCGCGCGCGGCGCTGCTGCGGATGCCGCAGGACGCGCTGGAGGAGACCCTGGCCACCCTCGACAGCACCCGGAGCAGGCTGCTCGGCCGCCTGCGCGACGGGCGGAAGGCTGCCTGACCCATGCACCGCACGACCCAGATCTTCCAGGTCTCGACCCTCTACGGCGCCGCGACCCTGGCCGCGGCGCTGGACGCGGGCCTGTTCGGACCGGGCGGGGCGGCCCGCCGCATCCTGCTGGTCTCGCACAACGCCTCCGTGCCGGAGACCGCGCTGCGGCTGGACGAGATGCACGGCTGGGGGCCGCTCGCCGCGCGCTTCGACGAGGTGGTGAGCTGGAACGAGGCGATCAGCCCGTACCACCCGAGCGCCTGGGGGCCGCGCGGCTCCGACACGGTGCTGTGGCAGCGGGCGCTGCGGCTGCTGTGGGACATCGGCGAGGACGAACGGGTCGACCTGGCGGTCGAGTCCGTCCAGGCGAACCCGGCCCGCGCGCTGGTCGCGATCTTCTCCGAGGCGTCCGTCGACGTGTACGCGGACGGGCTGATGAGCTACGGCCCGACCCGGGAGAAGCTGCCCCTGACGCTCGGCCGGCGCGTCCGGCGGCTGCTGCACCTTGATCTCCTCCCTGGTCTACGCCCCTTGCTGCTGTCCGAGTACGGCGTGGAGCCGGTGGTGGTGCCGGACGGGGCGTTCCGCGCGGTGCTGGACGAGGTCGCCCGGGAGGCGGCGGACGATCCGCTCCTGGCGCCGGTGCGGGAGGAGGCGCCGACGGCCGTGCTGCTCGGGCAGTACCTGGCGGCCATCAACATCCTGAGCGCGGACGAGGAGGAGGACCTGCACGTCCGCATGCTCGCCGGGGCGGTGCGCGCCGGGCACCGCTCGCTCGTCTTCAAGCCCCATCCGACCGCCCCCGCGGGCTATTCGGCGGCCCTGCACAAGGCGGCGGCCGACGAGGGCGTACGGCTCACGGTGCTGGACGCTCCGCTGCTCGCGGAGACGTTGTACGAACACGTCCGGCCCGAGCTGGTCGTGGGCTGCTTCTCCACGGCGATGGTGACCGCGTCCGCGTACTACGGCGTGCCGGTGGCGCGGGTGGGGACGGAATTGGTCCTGGACCGGCTGCGGCCCTACCAGAACAGCAACCGCATCCCGCTGGCGCTGGTCGACCGTCTGGTGCCGGATCTGGAGCGGGACGAGACGCCGGCGGTGGTGGGGGCTGCGCCGGCGTCGCTGGGGGCGCTGGTGCGGGCGATGGGGTTCTGTATGCAGCCGCGGACGTACCCGGGGCTGCGGGGGGAGGCGGAGGAGTGGCTGCGGGGGTGTGTCGCGAGTAGCCCAGCGGGGTACTTTCCGGCCTTGCGCCTGGCCGAGTTGGGGTTGCCGGGCAGCAGCCCGGCGACCCGGGCGCGGGTGCGGGCGGCGCGGGCGAAGCGGAAGGTCGGGAGGGTGGTGCGGCGGGGCGGGGGGCGGTAGGCACGACGTCGGCTGCGGGCCGGTGGGGGCTTGTCGCGCAGTTCCCCGCGCCCCGTCGGGGCGCCNGCCGGCCCGAGCCCGCTCACCCCCGCTCACCTCACCCCGTACCGCGTCTCGATCCCCGTGATGATCAGGGCGAGGCCCTCCTCGAAGTGGGCGTCGTAGTCGCCGAAGAAGGCGCGTCCCGCCTCCGCGGCCAGCGGATGGCCGGCCATCAGGCGGGCGCGCGCCTCCACGTCGAAGCCCTCCCTGCGTTCGCCCGGCACCGGCTCCACGCCCTGCTCCTCGGCGACGAAGCCGAGCGTGTAGAGGAACGTCGTCTGGAGCGCCCGGGCCGCCTGGACGAGGGTGAGGCCGGCCGACGTGAGCAGCCGCAGATTGTCCTCCTGCTGCTCCGCGTGCTCCAGGCCGGTGAACCGCGTGCCGCTGAACACCTTCGCGCCGTCGCGGTAGGCGAGCAGCGTCCGCCGCAGCACCCGGTTGCTCCTGAGCAGCCGCTCCTGCCAGGTGTCGTCGGGGCCGGGTTCGACCCCGTCGGTCATCCGGCGGAAGATCTCCGTCGCCATCTCGTCCAGCAGCGCCTGCTTGTCCTTGAAGTGCCAGTACAGGGCGGGCGCCTTGACGTCGAGCTCCTTGGCGATGGCGCGCAGGGTCAGCCTGTCGAGGCCGACCTCGTTCAGCAGCTTCAGCGCCGTGCCGGCGACCCGTCGGCGGTCCAGCGGCGCGCGTCGTTCCGTGCTCACGCTTGACAACTTAACACCGTTAGGGAGACGCTCGGGCCACGGGTCACTTAACGCTGTTAAGGAGACGGAATCATGAGCGACACCCATGTCCTGATCGTGGGCGCGGGGCCGACCGGCCTCACCCTCGGCATCGACCTCGCCCGGCGCGGGGTCCCGGCGCTGGTGGTGGAGCGGGAGGAGGGACTGTTCCCCGGATCGCGCGGCAAGGGCCTTCAGCCGCGCACCATGGAGGTCTTCGACGACCTCGGCGTGCTGGACGCCGTCCGCGCGGGCGGCGGCCGCTACCCGGTCGGCATGCTCTGGCGTGACGGCAAGCGGCTGGGCGAGCACCACCTGGCGCCCCCCGTGGAGCCCACCGAGGAGGCGCCGTACGAGGGGCTGATGATCCCGCAGTGGCGTACCCAGCGGATCCTGCGGGACCGCCTGGAGGAGCTGGGCGGCAAGATCGCCCACGGCCGTGAGCTCACGGACGTCACGCAGGACGAGGACGGCGTGACCGCCCACTTCGCCGCCGGGCCGCCGCTGCGCGCCCGGTACCTCGTCGCCGCGGACGGCGGACGGTCGGCCGTGCGCCGGGCGGTCGGCACCGGCATGACCGGCGAGGCGGTCGACCCGCTGCCGATGCTGGTGGCGGACGTGCGGGTGAGCGGCCTCGACCGGGACTGGTGGCACATGTTCCCGCCGGGCGAGGGCCGGGACGAGTTCCTCACCCTCTGCCCGCTCGCCGGCACGGACGACTTCCAGCTGGTCGCCCGGTTCACCGAGGACACCCGCGTGGACCTCTCCCCCGACGCCGTACGGCAGGTCGTGGCCGCCCGTACGCACCTTGCCGCCGAGGACGTCACCGAGGTCCTGTGGGCCTCCGACTTCCGGCCGCGCGCCGCGCTCGCCGACCGCTTCCGGGTGGGCCGGGTGTTCCTCGCGGGCGACGCGGCGCACGTGCACTCCCCGGCCGGCGGCCAGGGCCTCAACACCTCCGTGCAGGACGCCTACAACCTCGGCTGGAAGCTGGGCGCGGTGCTGACCGACGGCGCGGACCCGTCCCTCCTCGACAGCTACGAGGAGGAGCGGAGGGCGGTCGCCGCGGACATGCTCGGCCTGTCCACCCGCATCCACCGCGGCGAGGCCAAGCGCGGCGGGGCCACCCTGCAACTGGACCTCGGCTACCGGGACTCCACGCTCAGCGCGGAGACGCACGCCGAACCGGGACCGGTGCGCGCGGGCGACCGCGCCCCGGACGGCCGGGTGGACGGCACGCGCCTCTTCGACGCCTGTCGCGGCCCGCACTGGACCCTGCTGGCACTGGGCACGGACGCCCCCGAACCGCCCACGGGCGTGCGGCTGCTGCGCGGCTCGTCCCACCGGACGTACGGCACGGGCCTGTTCCTGGTCCGCCCGGACGGCTACCTGGGCTGGACCGGCGACACCCCGGACGGGCTCGGCGCCTACCTGGCCCGCTTCGGGACGCGCTGACGGCGCGTCCGGGTGCACCGGGTCCGGAGTCTCCGGCCGTGGGGCGGAGGAGCGAGCCGACGCCCTCGGGAATCGGCTCGCACGCCGCCGGGAGGACTGGCGTGGAGAGGGCGCGCCCCCGGAATGAACCGCCGGACAGACCCTACGCGCTCGCCGTCGACAGCTTCGCCGCGAAGCCCAGGAACAGGGCGCCCGCCGCCGAGGTGGCGCCCGCCGACAGCCGGCGGCGACGGCGGAACGCGGCGGCGAGCCGGGTGCCGCCGAAGATCAGCGCGCTGAGGTAGAGCACGCTGGCGATCTGGGCCAGCGCGCCCAGCACCACGAAGGACAGCGCCGGATAGGCGTAGGCGGGGTCGACGAACTGCACGAAGAAGGCGATGAAGAACAGGATCGCCTTCGGGTTCAGCAGGCTGACGACCAGCGCCCGGCGGAACGGACGCTCACCCGGCGCGGCGGCCGGGGCGGTGTCCTCCGCGCTCTCCTCGCCGCGTCCGCGCCACATGCCCCACGCGGCGCGCAGCATCCCGACGGCCAGCCAGGCCAGATAGCCGGCGCCGGCGTACTTCACGATGCCGAACAGCACGGCGTTCGCCTGGAGCAGGGAGGCGACCCCGGCCGCCGACAGCGTCATCAGGACGGCGTCCCCGCACCACACGCCGGCGGCGGCGGTGTAGCCGGAGCGCACCCCGCGGCGGGCGGCGACGGACAGGACGTACAGCGAGTTGGGGCCGGGCAGCAGGATGATCAGCACCAGGCCCGCAAGATAGGTGGGAAGGTCGACGACACCGAACATGGCAAGGAGTGTCGCACGCCGCGCGACACTCCTCGCCCCCGTCTCGACCTGCGAGAACGCCCGCCGGTGACGTCCTAGAAGGCGTCGCTCGGGACGTACGTGCCCCACACCTCGCGCAGGGCGTTGCAGACCTCGCCGACCGTGGCGCGGGCCTTGAGGGCGTCCTTCATCGGGTAGAGGACGTTGTCCTCGCCCTCGGCGGCCTTCTTCAGCGCCGCCAGCGCGGTGTCCACCGCCTCCTGGTCGCGCTCGGCGCGCAGCTTGGCGAGGCGCTCGGCCTGCTGGGCCTCGATGGCCGGGTCCACGCGGAGCGGCTCGTAGGGCTCCTCCTCGTCGAGCTGGAAGCGGTTGACGCCGACCACGACCCGCTCGCCGGAGTCCGTCTCCTGCGCGATGCGGTAGGCGGAGCGCTCGATCTCGTTCTTCTGGAAGCCGCGCTCGATCGCGTTGACCGCGCCGCCGAGGTCCTCGACCTTCTCCATCAGCTCCAGCGCGGCCGCCTCCACGTCGTCGGTCATCTTCTCGATGACGTAGGACCCGGCGAACGGGTCGACCGTGGCGGTCACATCGGTCTCGTACGCGAGGACCTGCTGGGTACGGAGGGCGAGCCGGGCGGACTTGTCCGTCGGCAGGGCGATCGCCTCGTCGAAGGAGTTGGTGTGCAGCGACTGCGTGCCGCCGAGGACCGCCGCGAGACCCTGCACGGCGACGCGGACCAGGTTCACCTCGGGCTGCTGGGCCGTCAGCTGCACCCCGGCCGTCTGCGTGTGGAAGCGCAGCATCAGCGACTTGGGGTTCTTCGCGCCGAACTCCTCCTTCATCACCCGCGCCCAGATCCTGCGGGCCGCACGGAACTTGGCGACCTCCTCCAGGATCGTCGTACGGGCCACGAAGAAGAACGACAGACGCGGCGCGAAGTCGTCGACGTCCATCCCGGCCGCGACCGCCGTGCGGACGTACTCGATGCCGTCGGCGAGGGTGAACGCGATCTCCTGCGCGGGCGAGGCGCCCGCCTCGGCCATGTGGTAGCCGGAGATCGAGATCGTGTTCCACTTCGGGATCTCGGCCTTGCAGTACTTGAAGATGTCCGCGATCAGCCGCAGCGACGGCTTCGGCGGGAAGATGTACGTGCCGCGGGCGATGTACTCCTTCAGCACGTCGTTCTGGATCGTGCCCGTCAGCTTGTCCGCGCTGACGCCCTGCTCCTCGGCGACGAGTTGGTACAGGAGCAGCAGCAGCGCGGCCGGGGCGTTGATCGTCATCGACGTCGACACCTTGTCCAGCGGGATCCCGCCGAACAGCACCCGCATGTCGTCGACCGAGTCGATCGCCACGCCCACCTTGCCGACCTCGCCGTGCGCGATCGGCGCGTCGGAGTCGTGGCCCATCTGCGTCGGCAGGTCGAACGCGACCGACAGACCCATCGTGCCGTTGGCGATCAGCTGCTTGTAGCGGGCGTTGGACTCCGTCGCCGTGCCGAAACCGGCGTACTGGCGCATCGTCCAGGGGCGGCCCGTGTACATCGTCGGGTACACGCCCCGCGTGAACGGGTACGAACCGGGCTCACCCAGCTTCTCGGCCGGGTCCCAGCCCTCGAGAGCCTCCGGCCCGTAGACCGGTTCGATGGGCAGTCCGGACTCCGACTCGCGCGCCATGATGTGCATGCCTCCCGCTGAGCAGCGTTGCTCGATCCGATCGCCGGTCACCCGTCAGTTACTCACCAGTACAGGCCGACCCTTCGACGGACTGTAGCGGTGTGCGTGCGGCCCGGTGGAGGGGCACACGCTGGGACCTTCCTCACAGCCTCCGTGGGACCCCGCTCACAGGCCTTTCCCCGGCGGCCGTCCCGTCCGGTCACTCCCCACCATGCCCCCTTGTTCCGCTCCGGTCACGTCCGGGGTAGAACCTGGGATGACGGCCGGGCAGGTCCGGTGCGGCGGGACGACGGGGGGCTGCGGTGCGCGGGAGAGGCATGGGGAGGAAGGGCATAGGCGTCCTGGCGGTGCTGGGCGCGATGGCCGTGGGTGCGGCGGGGTGCACGGTGCAGCCGGCCGGGACGGACGGGAAGGGCGCGCCGCCGGTGCGGATCGAGGTGCCGTCGGGGACGCCGGAGGCGTCACGGGAGCCGGCGTCGCCGAGCCGGACGCCGGAGCCGCCCGCGAAGCCGTCGGTCACCCCTTCGAGCCGCCCGACGCCGGCGCGTGTGCTGTGGTCGCCGGGCGACAAAGGCCGGGACGTCCGTGAACTCCAGGCGCGGCTGCGGCAGATCGCCTGGATCTTCCACGGCCCCACCGGCACCTACGACGACCTGACGGCGGAGGCGGTCCGCGGCTTCCAGGGCAAGCGCGGTCTGCCGAAGACAGGCGTGACGGACACGGTGACCTGGCAGCGGCTGCTCGCGATGACGCGGGAGCCGGGCCGCTGGGACCTGTATCTGATGGGCGGCCAGGAGGCCGACGCGCCCGATCCGCGCTGCATGACCGGCCGGGTGATGTGCATCAGCAAGTCCAGCCGCACCCTGCGCTGGATGGTCGACGGCCGGACGGTGTCGACGATGCCGGTCCGCTTCGGCTCCGAGTACACACCGACCCGCGAGGGCGTCTTCCGCGTCTACTGGAAGTCCCGGCACCACGTCTCCACCCTGTACGACTCGCCGATGCCGTACGCCATGTTCTTCAGCGGCGGGCAGGCGGTGCACTACTCGGCCGACTTCGCCGCCCGGGGCTACGCGGGCGCCTCGCACGGCTGTGTGAACGTCCGCGACGAGGACGCGATCGCGCACCTGTACGAGCAGGTGGAGAACGGCGACAAGGTCGTCGTGCACTGGTGAGACCAGGCGAGACCTGAGGCAAGAGGGGCGCGGGCGGGACCGGGGGAACGTGTCCCGCCCGCGCCAGGTGCACGAGCCGCGGGTACGGGGGGAACCCCGGCTCAGTGCTACGGCCGATGACCAGTCGGCTCACTCAGTACTGCGCCGCAAGGGCCGGAAGTGTCACACCGGTCGGTACGTTCATGTGGACGCGGGGCGTTTTCGCAGTTCAGAGGGGTGTGGACGTCCGGGGTGTCCCGGGCCGCCCGCCGCCCTCCTAGTCCTGCTTGCCGTTCCCGTCGCCCTTGCCGTTTCCCTGGCTGTTCCCGTTGCCCTTGCCGTTTCCCTGGCCCTTGGAGGGGCGGTCGTCGGCGTCGGAGCCGCTGTTGCCGCGGCCGCTCCCGTTTCCGTTTCCGTCGCCCTTGCCGTTGCTGCCCTTGTCGGCCTTGTCGTCACCGCTGTCGTCGGTGTCGGAGCCGCCGGCGCCCTGGTCCGGGAGGGTGTTCTGCTGCTCGCCCTCGTCACTGTCGAGACGGGTCTCGGCGTCGTGCGCGCCACCGCCGGCGCCCTTGTCGCCCTTGTCGCTCTTGTCGGCCGTGCCGTCCTTGGTGCCGGCGCCTTCCTCGGCAGTGACACCGCGGCAGTACGCGGCGACGCGGGAGGCGCCGCCGGCCGCCTCGTGCAGGGCGCGGCGGCGTTCGCCGTTCACCGGGCGGCCCTGCTGCCAGGACCGGCAGGCGGACACGACGAGCTTCCAGCGGGGGCCGTGGGCGGTCCTGCCGTCGCCGGACGCCGAGGAGTCGGGTGTGCGGCCGGGGTCCTCGGCGCCGTCACGGCCCCCGTCGACGGAGTCGCCGTGGTTCCGGCCGTCCGGGGTGGCGCCCTGTGCCGGCGGGGAGATCAGCGGGCGCTGGGGGTGCGTGGCCGTGGCGGCGCCCGCCGGACCCGAGCGGGAGTCGTCGAACGGCGTGCGCAGCAGCCCGGTGCCGGCGAGCACGGCGGTGCCGCCGACCATGCCCACGACCAGCGCGGCCGCCAGCACCAGCCGGGCGGGACGCGGCCCGCGCGCTCCGCCGGGCGTTCCGGTACGGCCGGTGCGCCGGGCGCCGAGACGGATCAGGCCGACGTCGGCGTCCCCGGGGCCGGTGGAGTGACCGGTGTGCGGGGCCGAGTCGGCCTGCCCTGCCCATGCGTCCCTGGACTTGCGGAAGGCGGCCAGCGCGGCCGCCTCCCCGGGAAGTCCGTCCTCGGCCGTCGGCGGGGGCGCGGAGAGCGCCCGCAGCACTCCGGCGAGCTGTTCGGCCTGGTCACCGGCGGGTGAACCGGCAGCCTGGGGCGGCTCACCGTTCAGCAGGCGCTCCGCCGCCTCCATGTCCAGCCACCTGTACCGCTCATCGGCCATCACAAGTCCTTCTGCGTCCGCGCTCGCAACTGCGTCACACTCGCGGACGTCACCGTACGACGGCGTGGTTCTCTTTGGGGTGGAAGGGCGTCGAGCACGCCTGCGGATTCCGGATGTCCGTCCGGATCGTCGCCGAGCAGTTCGGCGAGGCGGCGCAGGCCGCGGTGCGCGGCCGTCCGGACGGCGCCGGGGCGCTTGCCCAGGGTCTGTGCGGCCGTCTTGGCGTCGAGGCCGACGACCACGCGCAGGACGACGGCCTCGGCCTGGTCCTGCGGCAGCCGGGAGATCAGGCTGAAGGCGCCGTCGGTGGCGAGCGCCTCGATCGCCTCGCCGGCCGTGTCCGACTCGGCGGGGCGCCCGGTGAGCTCGGTCTCGTCGCCGCCTATGGCCGGGCGGCGGCCGCGCATGCGGATGTGGTCGAGGGCGCGGTTGCGGGCGATACGGGCGGCCCAGCCGCGGAAGCGGTCCGCGTCGCCGGAGAACCGCTCCAGGTCACGGGCTATCTGGAGCCAGGCCTCGGACGTGACGTCCTCCGCGTCGGGCTCGCCGACCAGTGTCCGGACGTACCCGAGCAGCCGCGGGTGCACGGCGCGGTACACAGTCCGGAAAGCGGTCTCGTCCCCGTCCTGTGCCGCGCGCACCGCGGCGGTCAGCTCCGCGTCGTCCCCCAGCACGCGTGCGCCCTTCTGCGCCTGAACCGGCGCCGCTCTCGCGGACCGGGTTGCTCGCCGTCGTCATTGCTCAATCGGTCGTTGCGGACTCTAGGCCGCACACGGAGGTTGAGGTCGTTTGTCTCCCGCGGCCTGGCGCGAAAGGCACGTTACGACCTGAAACCGTTCCCCGTCCATGACCGTACAAGACGCAACTAACCCGTGACACGGGGCGTGTGACAGAAAACGCATGCACGGCGCTGTAGAAGATACGGGTCGCGCGCGGCCCGTACCGCGCGACGGCCGGGGCCTCTCCTGTGGGGGGTGGCGGCCCCGGCCGTCTCCGGGAAGACGGCAGCCGGTGAGCGCCGGGCGGGTAGTCCGTGGCTGATCGCGCCGTTCCCCGCGCCCCCGAGGGTGCTTCCACCACCGCCGCCGAAAGGCCCCGCTGCCGCAACCCGCCACCGTCGGGTGCGGGCGGTCCGGGGTGAGCGCGCCGTTCCCCGCGCCCCTGAAGCACCGCCGCTGCGGCACCCCGCCGACGCCGGATGCGGGTCTCACGTGGCTGAGCGCGCAGTTCCCCGCGCCCCCGAGGGTGCTTCCACCGCCGCCGCCGGAAAGGCCCCGCTGCCGCAACCCGCCACCGCCGGGTGCGGGCGGTCCGGGGCTGAGCGCGCCGTTCCCCGCGCCCCTGAAGCACCGCCGCTGCGGCACCCCGCCGACGCCGGGTGCGGGTCGCACGTGGCTGATCGCGCCGTTCCCCGCGCCCCTGAGGCGCGCGTAGCGGCGGGCAGTCGTGCCGCTTGGGGCGATGGGCGCAGCGGCACCCCCCGCGCGGGCTGCGGAACACCTCCCGTTCAGGTGACCCACGTCACGCCTCAGGGCTTCCGCCCAACCCCCACACCCTCCCTGACCGCGTCAGAAGCACCGGTGCCGACCGCCGGAGGCACACTCACCGCCGTCGGCGCGGAAGCCGAAGGCTTCACACCTACGCCGAGCCCGTCGCAGTACGCCTCGACCCGCTCCGCACCCCCCGCCGCAGCGACCAGCCGCTCCCAGACCGGCGCCTCCAGCGCCCGCCCCCGCCCGGCGACCCGCTCGTACGCCCGGCAATGCGCCTCGACGGACCCCGCCGGCTCCGCCCGCCCCGAGCCACGCTCCTCATCGTCCTCCGCCTCCGTGGCGGACGCCGACGGCGAAGCCTCCGGAGTCTCAGGCACACCAGCGGCACCGGACGACGCCTCCGGAACCACAGGAACCGCGGGAGAGGAGCTCGCCGACGCCGACCGAGTCGGCCGCGGCTCCTCGGACGGCCCCCCGTCCGGCACCCCCGCCGCGTGGATCCCCGCCCACGCCACCCCGCTCAGCGCACAGCCCGCGACCAGCGCCCCCAGCGTGGCCCGCAGGGACCGCCCGCCGAACCGCCGTCGAGAGGCGCGCCAGTCGTCCCGGCGGCGGGTGCGCGCGCCATGCGCCCCCGACTCCCGGGCGGCCACGAACGCGGCGACGGCCCGCTGCTCGGCCCCGGCGTCCCCGCCGTCACGCACCAGGGCGGCGACGAGCAGCGCCTCCAGCCGGGCCATGTCATCGGCCGGCACCTCGACGGAGACGGGTGCGGCGCGCCCGGCGCCGGCCGTCACGCCCACCGGGCGCCCGGAACGCTGTGGGTGCACACGCCGACGGCCGGCCCGCCCGCCGTCGCTCTGCCGTTCACCCATGTCCGATTCCGTCCCTGCACTCGTGTCGGCCTGTCCGGCCTGTCCGGTTCCGCCCGTGGCCCTACGGCCCCGCAGCCGGGGCCCGGTGACGCCGCGGCCCCTCCCACCAGGAGGGACCCCGGTCCGGCCCCGACAAACGGATACGTTCATTCCGCCCGGCCCGTTCAGCCGCCGGGGCGGCCGCGGAGGCCGTGCCGTCCGGCGTGACCGCCGTTCCGGCCCACGGTCACGTCGACTCACCCAGCGTCCTGGGCGCCTCATCCGTCACACCGTCGGCCGCGAGCTGCTTCGCCAGGCGCCGCAGACCCCGGTGCGCGGCCGTCCGTACGGCGCCCGGCCGCTTGCCGAGCACGCGGGCCGCGGAGGGCCCGTCGAGGCCCACGACGACCCGCAGCAGCACCGCCTCGGCCTGGTCCCGCGGCAGCCGGCCCACGAGGGCGAGGGCCTGCTCGGTGGACATGGCCTCCATCGCCTGGTCGTGCGTGCTGTGCGGGGCGGGCAGCTCCAGCACGTCCTGCTCCAGGACCGATGCGCGGGGGCGTACGCGCTGGCGGCGCAGGTGGTCCAGGGCGCGGTGCCGGGCGATGGTGGCCGTCCAGCCGCGGAAGCCGGCGCCGTCGCCCTTGAAGCGGCCGAGGTCGCGGGCGATCTCCAGCCAGGCGTCCGACATCACGTCCTCGGCGTCGGCGCCGACCAGTCCGCGGACGTACGCGAGGAGTCCGGGCTGCACGAGCCGGTACGCCACGGCGAACGCGGCCTCGTCGCCCTGCTGGGCACGCGCGACGGCGTCACCCAGCTCCCCGTCGAACGCCTGCGTGCGGCGGGATTCCCCTCCGTGGCCCAAGAACCGTCCTCGTCCGTACCGAGCGCGATGCGCCTCGCATGACGTGTGCACGTCCATCCGTGTCACGCCCCCAGCGACCTCAGCGTGCACGGCGGCCAAAGTGTCACAGGTCAACGCACGTCCCAGCCCTCACACGGCCCTCAGGCGCCCCCGGCCACTGCCCACCGAACGCCCCGGGCCCCCACGAGGCCCGCCCGTGGGGGGCCTCGCCCGGCGACGCACTCGGCCAACCGGCCGTCGTCACACGGACGCAGGCCCAGAAGACCAGGCCCAGAAGACGCCGGCCGCGAGGCACAGGACGACAAGGCGTGCCGTCCAGGTGTCCCTCTCGATCGCCAGGCGGATGGTCCGCCAGAACTCGCTCCCCATGGACCGGCCTCCTCGCCGTCGCGGAACGGACGGCCGGTGACCGGTCAGCTCACTTTGTACTGCAGGGCCACACCCGAAAACGTCACACGGCGGGTCCGCCCTTCACGGGTGCCGCGCCCCCGCCGTCGCGTCCCGGCACATGAGGCGGAGCGAGCCGTCGTGGGTGTAGCAGCGGCGGGCCTCCTCCATGGGGTCCCAGAGGCGGCCGTCGGGGGTGCGGACCCAGTGTTCGCCGCCGGAGGCCCACCACTCGCCGCCCGTCTGGCGCACGATCACCTCGCCCGCGTAGGCCCCGAAGCCGCGCAGCACCAGCTCCACGGCTGCGTACGGGGCCGACTCGCGGCGGATGTCCTCGATCATCCGGTCGACGCTCCACAGACTGCGCGCCGAGTAGTCGAGGCGCATCCGTGCGCCCTCACGCATCGCCGCCACCGCGTCCGCCGCCCAGCGGACCGGCTTCGTCGCCGCCGAGGGCCTGGTCTCCTGCTGTGTCGTCACAGTCGTCACACTCTGGAGAGCGCTGCGGCGAAGCGTTTCGTCACCCCGATCCGGCGGCTTCCCACAACGGGTGCACGACCGCCCCAGGACACTCACAGGGCCGTCGCCACATGTCCTCGAAACGGGCCTCCGACGGAGTGTCAGGCATCGCGGCGGCTGCGGCGCGAGACCGCCGCGCGCAGCACCCTGCGCCCCTCCGTGGACACCTCCAGCGCGCTGCGCAGTCCGGCGGCCCCGTGCGCGGCGACGAGTTCCAGGACGGCGGTCTGCCGGCGCAGTTCCGCGGCGAACAGCGGCGACAGCCCGTCGGCGCACCCCTCCCGGCGGGCGGCGTCCAGATCCACGTCGCCCGCGCCGTCCAGCAGCAGATGGATCCGCAGCGCGCCGTCCGAGCACCCGTCGGCCCACTGCCGCAGCGCCGTCCCGGAACGGTCCAGGGGCGCCGTGGCGAGCATGCCCCGCGCCAGCTCCGCCGCCTCGCCGGCGCAGCCGTCCCCGGCCTCGCCCGCCGCCGCGTCCAGCATCTCGCGGGTCTGCCGGAGCACCTCACCCCAGTCGCCGTCGTCAGGACCCTCCGCGAGGGTGCCCCACAGCGGCCGCAGCGCCTCGTCGTCACCGCCCAGCAGCGGCACGCACCGATCCAAACAAGCCACCCCGCTGGCGGCCAGTCCGCGCTCGTCGGCCTGTGCGATCAGTTCCTCCAGGCTCATCCACGCCTCCCTCCCCGCGGGTCCGCAGGCCCCCTGATGAGGCCGTGACGGGCCTCGTCGCTCACGGAGCCCGCATTTCCCCTTACTGCGTGCGACAAGCCGGGAGTGTCACTCGGGCACCACGCGCAACACGTCGAGCAGCCGGAAGAAACCGTTTTCGGCCATCGGCGCGGGGTCGGCGGTGAGCACCTCCAGGACGTCCTCGACGGCGACCTCGCGCCCGGCCTCCTCGGCCCAGAAGACGGCCCGCTCGGCGGCGTCGGCGGGGTCCAGGAAGTAGTCGTCGACGGTGAGCCCCTCCTGGCGCCCGTCGAGGTAGCCGGCCATCGCGTCCCGGCCGAGGCAGGCCGTCCACACCCCGCTCTCGGGGGACGCGGCCTCCACGGCCACGCATTCGCCGTTCATCACGTAGCCGAACAGCGCGGGCGCGCCCGTCTCCTTCGCCAGTTCGTTCATGCTGCACAGTTCGCCCTCGCGGCCCGGCAGCTCCCACACCTGCCAGCCGTCCGGGGCCTCGGTGCGCAGGGCCGGCTCCCCGCCCGCGCCGGCCAGCGCGTCCAGTCCGGCCAGCGGCCGCCCGGCGCGGCCCACGACGAAATAACCCCAGTAGCCCATGTGCCGGTGTTCCCCCCGCATGTCGGTTCCCGGCCCGGCGCGCCGAGCCGTCGGCTCGCCCAGAACATCACCACAGCCGTACGGGGGTTCGCAGGCGTTCGCGGCAATCCGTCAGCCGAGCCGGCCCGCCAGGGTGCGGAACTCGGCCCAGGACAGCGCGGGTTCGCGCGCGTCCCACAGCTTCTGCGCGAGGGCCCGCAGCGGCATCCGGATGCCCGCCGCGACCTGCTCCTGCGTCTGGGAGCGGGGCAGGTCGCCCCAGATGGCGAAGGACCCGCCGAGGATCTGCCGGTCGTACGTCGCGGGGACGGGGGTGGTGCCGCGCAGCACCCGCGGCGTCCACTGCTCGTAGATGCGCTCGCCGGTCGGATAGACGAAGGTCAGCGGCTCGCCGAGGACGTAGTAGAGGAACTCGTCGTTGTAGTTGACGACGTCGCGGCCCTCGGCCAGGTACTCGGCGGGCTCGCGCGCGCCGATCTCCTTGCCGGTCCAGTAGGCGACCGTGATGTCCTCGTCGGCCTGGACGGACCCGCCGGGGAAGAAGCCGTCGTTCCAGGCGCGGGGGACGCGATCGTGGGCGCGGACGGTGGCGGCGCGGTCGTTGAGCCAGCCGGTGGTGAGGTCCTCGACGGTGGCGCCGGAGCCGTACCTGTCGCGGGCCGCGGAGGCGAGACCGGGGAAGGTCGCCTCGGGGTCGGACACGACGAGCGCCTGGTACTCGTCGCCGCCGAGGTGCCACTGGTCGCCGGGGAAGAGGCCGGCGTACTCGTCGAGCAGGTCGTCGACGATCTGGGCGGACTTCGGGTTCGCGATGTCGATGGCGCCGCGCACCGCCTCGCCGTTCGTCCTCCGCAGCTGGAGGTCGGGGTGGGCGTCGATGACGGCGCCGAGGTGTCCGGGCGAGTCGATCTCGGGGACGACGGTGATGTGCCGGCTCTCCGCGAGCTCGACGATCTTGCGGACCTGTGCCTTGGTCAGATGGTCCTTGGAGACGATCTCCGGGTGCGAGTCGGACTCGATGCGGAAGCCCTGGTCGTCGGAGAAGTGCAGACCGAGCTCGTTGTACTTCAGGTCGCCCAGCTCGCGTATGCGGTCCTCTATCCAGCCGGCGTCGTAGTGCTTGCGCGCGATGTCCAGCATCATGCCGCGCCGCGGCTTGGCGGGCTCGTCGCGCACCACGCCCTCGGGGGCGGCGCCGGCGCCGGACATCTCCTGCTTGAGCGTGCGGGTGCCGTAGAAGACGCCCGCCTCCCCCGGCCCGCTGACGGTGACCCGCCCGCCGCGCACGGTCAGGGTGTACGACTCCGGGTTCGCGCCCCCGTCCCGGTTCAGCTCCAGCCGTACGTCGCCGGGCCGCTCGTCGTCCTTCTCCCCCGCGTACGTCAGCCCCAGCTCCTGGGCGGTGAGCCTGCCCTCGTCCTCGAGCGCGGGGTCGGACACGACCACCCGGTGCCCGGAGGCGGCCCGCCAGCCGGGGCCGCGCTCGGCGGTGTGCTCGCGCACGGCGGGTATGGTCCGCGGCGCCTCGGACAGCGGGTAGCTGCGGGTGGGGCTCGGCGTCGGCGACGGCGAGGAGGGGGCGGCCGCAGGGCCGCCGTCGTCCCCCGAGGCCCACAGGCCGAGGCCCACCCCGGACGCCACCACCACCGCCCCCACGGCCACGGCGACGGCGGCGGCCCTCCGCCGCCTCGCCGTCGCCTCCGCACCGGGACCGCGCCTGCGCTGACCGTGCTGCCTGTGCCGACTCACCCTGCCAACGTACGACCCGTTCGGGTGAGAGGCGTCCACAAGACGTTCCCAAACTCTGCCGTCCGGGTGAAATGAGGGTACCGATCGGACACGTCTCGGACTCACTCGATAACGTGACGTCACAACTCTCACAGCATCTGCCAACGACACTCACGCGACGCCCACGAGGACCCACGCTGCCTGCGCACCGACTCCCAGACCTCCCCGGCCGAGTCGCCATACCCGAACAGTCCCGCGGCACGCCCGGAACCCCACCCCCGCTGGAGTGGTTCAACACCGCTCCCGGGCCCGACGCCGAGCGCGCCCTGCTGTCCTGCCTGCACAGCCCCCGCTGGGCCCGCCTGCTGGCCGGCCACCGCCCCTACCCCGACGCGGCGTCCCTGCTCGCGGCCGCGGACGAGGCGGCGTACGACCTCTCCCCCGAGGAGATCGCCGAGGCCCTGGCCTGCGAATCCCTCCCCGCGCTCCCCGAGGACACCTACTCGGCCGCCCACACCGCCCTGAACGCCGCGCACGCGGCCTACGAGGCCAAGTTCGGCCACGTCTTCGTCCTCTGCCTCGACGGCGTCCCCGAGGACGAGATCCTCGACCGCGTCCTGGAGAACATCCGGTCACGATTGGCAAACGATCCGGAGGAAGAACACACGGTCACGAGGGACCAGCTCCGCCTCCTGGCCAGGGAGCGTCTGAACAACGCCCTCAGGGGCGCGGGACTGTAACGAGGTGCGGCTCCGCCGCGTGGGCGCGAGCAAGCCGCCCAGCCGCACCCGGCAAATGGCCACAAACCCCCCGCGCCAGTAGCCGCGCCCGAACCCGGCCCCCTTTTCGGGTGCAAGTTTGATCACACCGGCAGGCCCCCCGTAAGCGCCGCAGGCAACCGTCGCTACCATGCTGGGGGCCGGTGGACCGTACCCGGCCGGGCCCGACCGACAAGGAAAGCCGGCGCGGCCCCAATCCCCGCTCCCGGAGGAAATTTCCGTGCCGGCTGGAACGCTGTACCGCGGCCGGGAAGGAATGTGGTCCTGGGTGGCTCACCGAGTCACCGGCGTCCTCATCTTCTTCTTCCTGTTCGTTCACGTGCTGGACACCGCTCTCGTGCGGGTGTCCCCGGAGGCCTACGACGAGGTCGTGGCCACGTACAAGACGCCGATCGTCGCGCTGCTGGAGTACGGCCTCGTCGCCGCCATCCTCTTCCACGCGCTCAACGGCCTGCGTGTCATCGCCGTCGACTTCTGGATCAAGGGCGCCCGGTACCAGAAGCAGATGCTCTGGACCGTCGTCGCCGTGTGGATCGTGCTGATGCTCGGGGCGATCTACCCCGTCCTCGGCCACGCCGCTCGTGAACTGTTCGGGAGCTGACGCAGATGTCCACGACTGAAACCTCCGCCTCGGGCGTCGGCCCCGTCGAAGGCGCCTCGCTGTACTCCGTCGACAACCCGGCGCCGGTCATCGAACCGCCGCGCAAGCGGACCAGGAAGACCCCGAAGAGCACCCGCGGCAACTTCGAGCTGGCCGCGTGGCTGTTCATGCGTCTGTCCGGTGTCGTCCTGGTCGTGCTGGTCATCGGCCACCTGCTGATCCAGCTGGTGCTGGACGGCGGCGTCTCCAAGATCGGCTTCGCCTTCGTGGCGGGCCGCTGGGCGAGCCCCTTCTGGCAGGTCTGGGACCTGGCGATGCTGTGGCTGGCGATGCTGCACGGCGCCAACGGCCTGCGCACGGTCATCAACGACTACGCCGAGCGGCCGAACACCCGCCTGTGGCTCAAGGGCCTGCTCTACACGGCCACGGTGTTCACCATCCTGCTGGGCACGCTGGTGATCTTCACCTTCGACCCGAACATCCGCTAGGCACGGGGCTGCGAGAATCATGAAGATCCACAAGTACGACACCGTCATCGTCGGCGCCGGTGGCGCCGGTATGCGGGCCGCCATCGAGGCGACCAAGCGCAGCCGCACCGCCGTGCTGACCAAGCTCTACCCCACCCGCTCCCACACGGGCGCCGCGCAGGGCGGCATGGCCGCCGCGCTCGCCAACGTGGAGGAGGACAACTGGGAGTGGCACACCTTCGACACGGTCAAGGGCGGTGACTACCTGGTCGACCAGGACGCCGCCGAGATCCTGGCGAAGGAGGCCATCGACTCCGTCCTCGACCTGGAGAAGATGGGCCTGCCGTTCAACCGCACGCCGAACGGCACCATCGACCAGCGCCGCTTCGGCGGCCACTCCCGCAACCACGGCGAGGCCCCGGTCCGCCGGTCCTGCTACGCCGCGGACCGCACCGGCCACATGATCCTCCAGACGCTGTACCAGAACTGCGTCAAGGAGGGCGTGGAGTTCTTCAACGAGTTCTACGTCCTGGACCAGCTGATCACCGAGGTCGACGGCGTACGGAAGTCGTCCGGCGTCGTGGCGTACGAGCTGGCGACCGGCGAGATCCACATCTTCCAGGCGAAGTCCGTGATCTACGCGTCCGGCGGCACCGGCAAGTTCTTCAAGGTGACGTCCAACGCGCACACCCTGACCGGTGACGGCCAGGCCGCCGTGTACCGGCGCGGACTGCCGCTGGAGGACATGGAGTTCTTCCAGTTCCACCCGACCGGCATCTGGCGCATGGGCATCCTCCTCACGGAGGGCGCCCGCGGTGAGGGCGGCATCCTGCGCAACAAGGACGGCGAGCGCTTCATGGAGAAGTACGCGCCCGTCATGAAGGACCTCGCCTCCCGCGACGTCGTCTCCCGCTCCATCTACACGGAGATCCGCGAGGGCCGCGGCTGCGGTCCCGAGGGCGACCACGTCTACCTGGACCTCACGCACCTCCCGCCGGAGCAGCTGGACGCCAAGCTGCCCGACATCACGGAGTTCGCGCGGACCTACCTCGGCATCGAGCCCTACACGGACCCGATCCCGATCCAGCCCACCGCCCACTACGCGATGGGCGGCATCCCGACCAACGTCCAGGGCGAGGTGCTGGCGGACAACACCACGGTCGTCCCCGGCCTGTACGCGGCCGGCGAGGTCGCCTGCGTCTCCGTGCACGGCGCCAACCGTCTGGGCACCAACTCGCTGCTGGACATCAACGTGTTCGGCAAGCGGGCCGGTATCGCGGCCGCGGAGTACGCCCAGACCGCGGACTTCGTCGACCTCCCGGAGGACCCGGAGTCCTTCGTGGTCGGGCAGATCGAGCGGCTGCGGTCCTCCACCGGCAACGAGCGGGTGGCCGAGCTGCGCCGCGAGCTGCAGGAGACCATGGACGCCAACGTCATGGTGTTCCGCACCGAGCAGACCATCAAGACGGCGGTCGAGAAGATCGCCGAGCTGCGCGAGCGCTACAAGAACGTCGCCATCCAGGACAAGGGCAAGCGGTTCAACACCGACCTGCTGGAGGCCGTCGAGCTGGGCAACCTGCTGGACCTGGCCGAGGTCATGGCCGTGTCCGCGCTGGCCCGCAAGGAGTCCCGCGGCGGTCACTACCGCGAGGACTACCCGAACCGCGACGACGTCAACTTCATGCGCCACACGATGGCGTACCGCGAGGTCGGCGCCGACGGCACCGAGACCGTCCGTCTGGACTACAAGCCGGTCGTCCAGACCCGCTACCAGCCGATGGAGCGTAAGTACTGATGGCTACCCCTGTTCTGGACAAGGCGGACGCGGCCGGCTCCCCCGAGCCCGGCTTCGCCGACTCCCCCTACATCACCGTCACCCTGCGGATCCGCCGGTTCAACCCGGAGGTCTCCGCGGAGGCGACCTGGGAAGACTTCCAGCTGGAGATCGACCCCAAGGAGCGTGTCCTCGACGCGCTGCACAAGATCAAGTGGGACCTGGACGGCACGCTGACGTTCCGCCGCTCCTGCGCGCACGGCATCTGCGGTTCCGACGCCATGCGGATCAACGGCAAGAACCGTCTGGCGTGCAAGACGCTGATCAAGGACATCAACCCCGAGAAGCCGATCACGGTCGAGGCCATCAAGGGCCTGACGGTCCTCAAGGACCTGGTCGTGGACATGGAGCCGTTCTTCCAGGCGTACCGGGACGTGATGCCCTTCCTCATCACGAAGGACACCAACGAGCCGACGCGCGAGCGTCTGCAGTCCGCCGAGGACCGCGAGCGGTTCGACGACACGACCAAGTGCATCCTGTGCGCCGCGTGCACCACGTCGTGCCCGGTGTTCTGGAACGACGGCCAGTACTTCGGCCCGGCCGCGATCGTCAACGCGCACCGCTTCATCTTCGACTCGCGTGACGAGGCCGGCGAGCAGCGCCTGGAGATCCTCAACGACAAGGACGGCGTGTGGCGTTGCCGCACCACGTTCAACTGCACGGACGCCTGCCCGCGCGGTATCGAGGTCACGAAGGCGATCGCCGAGGTGAAGCGCGCGCTCATCACGCGCCGCTACTGAGGCACCGCGCCGTACATCCCCGAGGGCCCGTCTCCGATCCGGAGACGGGCCCTCGGGCGTTCCCCGGTGCGGGCGGGTGGTGCGTACGCACCAGGCGGCGCGCTCCTGTGCTGCGTACGCACCAGAGGCAGCCATCCCCGAGGACGATGCCCGGCCGGTGGCGGGCCCGGAGGGTGGGAGTATGCGCACTTCCGTGAACAGGGCCCCTAGGCTGGGCCGCGTGCTGCCGACACCGGACACCGCGGACACGGGGGTGCCGCGTCCCGGGCGGCGCCGGGAAGGCGCGGTCGCGGCGGCCGCGTTCGTGGTCTGTCTGCTCGGCGGGACCGTGCGGGTCGAGGACACCCTCACCCCGCCGCCCCTCGCCGCCTGGCTGCTCGCCCTGGTGTCCTGCGCCGTACTGCCCGCGCGGCACCGGCGTCCCCTGGCCGTGCTGGCCGTCACCACGGCGGCCGGTGTCGTGGCCCAGCCCCTCGGCCTGGTGCTGAGTCCGCTCGTGGCCGCACCCGCCCTGGTCGCCGCCTATGCCTGCACGCTGCACGTCCCCGGAGAACGGCGTGCGGCGGGCGCGGTCGCGCTGGCCGCCGTGGCCTTGCTCGCCGGGTCCGAGCCGCTGTCCGGGGACCACTCCTGGCGGGACGCGAGCCGGATGGGGACGGTGGTGGCGGCGCCGCTGGTGGCGGGGCTGATCGGGCACGCGGTACGGACCCGGCGGGCGTATCTCGCGGCCGTGGAGGAGCGGGCGCGACGGGCCGAGGAGAGCAGGGAGCTGGAGGCGCGGCGGCGGGTCGCGGAGGAGCGGGTGCGGATCGCCCGGGAGCTGCACGATCTGGTGGCGCATCAGATCACCCTGGCCAACGCCCAGGCCACGGTCGCCGCCCACTTCTTCGACAGCCGCCCCGAGCAGACCCGCGTCAGCCTCCGCGAACTCGTCGAGACCACCGGGCACGCCCTGGACGAACTGCGGGCCACGGTAGGGCTGTTGCGGCAGACCGGGGATGCCGGGGACGCGATGGCCCCCGAGGGCCCGGCGCCCGGTCTTGCGCGGCTGCCGGACCTCCTGGAGTCGTTCCGGCGGGCGGGGCTGGAGGTGGCCGTGCGGGAGGAGGGCCGGGCGCGGGCGCTGCCGCCGGGCGTGGATCTCACGGCGTACCGGATCGTGCAGGAGGCTTTGACCAACGTGACCAAGCACGCGGCGGGCCGTGGTGTCCGGGTGGGGCTCGACTGGGGCGGCGGGCGGCTGACCGTCACCGTGTCCGACGACGGGGGCGCCCCGGCAGGCCCGCCGGCCCTGTCGGACCGGCCGCCCGGGTACGGGCTGATCGGCATGCGGGAGCGCGCCGCGGCGGTGGGCGGGGAGCTTACGGCGGGCCCGCGCCCGGAGGGGGGCTTCCTGGTGACGGCGCGGCTGCCATTGCCGCCCGTACGGGACGGGGACATGCCGGAAGCGACGGACGAGGGGCGGCCGGCATGACACTGCGGATGCTGCTTGCCGATAACCATGAGGCGGCGCGTCTCCCCCGCGACCTGCGGCCGGACGGACGCCTCCTGCCGCACCGTGGGACGCGGCGGACGCTGAGGAGGCGGGGCGAATGTCCGGAGCCGACGGACGAGGGGCGGACGGAATGACGCTGACGGTGCTGCTCCCGGACCACCGGGCGGCTGCGCGGCTGACCCGTGAACTGCGCCCGCACGGACGCCTCCTGCCCGTGCGGAACACTGACGCCGAGGAGACGGTCACGGACGGAGGACGGACCCCATGACGCTGAACGTGCTGCTCGCCGACGACCAGGCGCTTCTGCGTGGCGCCTTCCGGCTGTTGCTGGAGAGCGCCGACGGCATCGGCGTCGTCGGTGAGGCCGGGGACGGGCGGGAGGCCGTGCGGCTGGCACGCGAACTGCGGCCGGATGTCGTGGTGATGGACATCCGGATGCCGGAGGTGGACGGTCTCGCCGCCACCACCGAGATCTGCGCGGACCCGGACCTGCGGGACACCCGCGTGCTGATCCTCACCACGTACGAGACCGACGAGAACGTGGCCCAGGCGCTGCGCGCGGGGGCCGCCGGGTTCGTCGGGAAGGGCATCGGCGCCGAGGACCTGGCGGACGCCGTGCGGACGGTCGCGGAGGGCGAGACGCTGCTGTCGCCGGCCGCGACCCGCTCCCTGGTCGCCCGGTTCCTCGCCGCGCCGGCCGGCGCCCCTCCGTGGGACGCCGGCCGGCTGGACGTCCTCACCCCGCGCGAGCGCGAGATGGTGGCGCTGGTGGCGACCGGCCTGTCCAACCAGGAGATCGCCGAGCGGATGGTCCTCAGCCCGTTCACCGTCCGCGCCCATGTGCAGCGCGCGATGACGAAGCTGGAGGCCCGCGACCGCGCGCAGCTCGTCGTCATCGCCTACCGGACCGGCCTGGCGCGGGTCACCCCGGAGGACGGGGCCGGACGCTCCTCGTAGTCCGGCAGGGTCAGGGCGGTGTGGGCCGGGCGGGGCCGGGAGGAGGGCAGCGCGTGCAACGTCCGCAGCCGGGCGTCGCGCTGCTCCAGGGCCGCGGCCGTGACGGGGAAGAGCGTGGCGCCGCCCTCGTCGACGAGCGCCTGGTTGGCCGTCACGTACGGGCGCATCCGGTCCTCGTACGCGGCGAAGGCCGCCGTGTGGTCCCGGTGGGCGGCCAGGGCGTGGGCGAGGACGTAGGCGCCGGACAGCGCGAGGCTGGTGCCCTGCCCGGTGAGGAAGGACGGGGCGTACGCGGCGTCGCCGACGAGGGCGGCGCGCCCCCGCGTCCAGCGGGGCATGCGGATCTGCCCGGCCGTGTCGAAGAACAGGTCGTCGGTGTCGCGCACGGCCGCCACCATGCGCGGAATCTCCCAGCCCTCGCCCGCGAACACCTCGGCCACGAGCGCGCGTCGGGCGTCCGGGTCGCGGAGGGCGTCGCGCGGGGGTTCGGGGCGGTGGAAGGTGAGGAAACCGTGCACCTCGGGTCCGTCGCCGGTGGCGTAGAGGGCGGCGGCCTTGCCCGGGGTGTTCCAGAGGACCAGTTCGCGGGCGAGGCGCGCGGGGTTCGGCAGGGTGAAGAGGGCGAAGCAGTGGGCGAGGTACCGGTGGTAGCGGTCCTCGGGCCCGAAGAGGGCGGCCCGGGTGGCCGAGTGCATGCCGTCGGCGCCGATCACCAGGTCGTACGTGCTCTGCCGCCCGCTGCGGAAGGTGACGTCGACGCCGTGCGCGGCCGGGTCGAAGCGGGTGACGGAGTCGCCGAAGAGGAACTCCACGTCGTCGCGGACCAGCCCGTACAGGGCGTCGGCGAGGTCACCGCGCCGGATCTCCAGGTCGCGGGGCTCGCCCTCGTAAGCGGAGGCTCGGAGGGAGGCGACGGTGCGGCCGGCGGCGTCCAGGAAGGTGGCGCGCCGGGGAGCGACGTGCGCCTGGCGCAGCCGCCGCCACAGGCCCATCCGGCGGACCACCTCGGCCGCGGTGCCGCGGATGTCGACGGGGTAGCCGCCGCCGCGCGGGGCGCCGGCCTTCTCCACGACGGTGACCGCGAACCCGGCCCGGTGGAGCCAGTACGCGAGGGCGGGTCCGGAGACGCCGGCTCCGGAAATCAGGACGGTGCGCGGGGTGGTCATGGACGGGTCCCTTCCTTCACGGGGGCGGGGGCGGGCTCTGCGGGCTGCGGGGAACGGGAGGCGCGTGTGGCGCGGACGAGGAGCAGGCCGAGCGCGGCGGTGACGCCGGTGACGGCGAAGCCGGTGGTGAAGGCCGCCTCGGCGGGCACGTCCGTACCGGCGTCGGTGCCCGCGGCGAGCAGCGCGCCCGCGATCTGGGCGCCCACGACCACGCCGATCACCCGGGTGACCACGAGCAGGCTGGTGGCGATGCCGGTGTCCCCGGGGTCGACGGCGGTGGCGGTGCCGGCCAGCAGGGCGGTGGTGGCGAGGCCCGCGGCGAACGCGGTGAGCGTCTTGGCGAGGACGAGTTGCCAGGCGGAGTCGTGCTGGGCGGCCAGCGCGAACATGGTGGCGGCGGTGGCGAGGGCGGCCGCGGCGACCACGACACGGGCGCCGAACCGCCGGGAGGCGACCCCGCCGACCGCGTCGCTCATGGCCCCGACGACCGCGCCGGGCAACAGGTACAGCCCGATCTCCGAGGTGTCGGCGTCGAAACCGTAGCCGTCGCCCGAGACGGCGAGGAGCTGCGGCAGCAGCAGGGTGACCATGCCGAGGGTGACGGTGACGAGCAGGGTGAGCAGGCATGCCTGCCACATCGCGGGCCGGGCGAGCATCCGCAGGTCGACCATCGGGGAGACGGCCCGGCGCTCGACGCGCACCCAGACGGTGGCGAGCACGGCCACGAGCACCAGCAGCGCTCCCGCGGCGAGCGGCGGAAGACCGCCCCCGGTCAGCAGGACCAGGCCGAGCATGAAGGCGAGCAGAGTGGCGCTCAGCAGGACCACGCCGGGCCAGTCGATCCGCTCACCCCGCCGGACCGGTGCGTCGGACGGCATCAGCCGCGCCACGAACAGGGTCGCCGCGACGACGACGAGGGTGGGCAGCACGAACATCCAGTGCCAGGACAGATGCTCGGCGATCAGTCCCGCGCCGAGCATGCCGACCATGCCACCGCCGGTGAAGAGGGCGACCACCACGCCGATCGCCGCCTGGGTGCGCCCGGCCGGGAGATGGGCGCGGACCAGGATGAAGGACAGCGGCAGCACGCCGACCATGGCCCCCTGGAGGACCTGGCCGAGCAGCAGCAGCGGCAGTCCGGGGGCCAGCCCGGCCAGCAGTCCGCCGGCGGCGACCACGGCCATCAGCCGCAGCAGGACGCGTTTGCCGCCGTAGCGGTCGCCGAGCTTCCCGGCGACGGGGGTGAGGACCGCGCCGGTGACGAGCAGGGTGTTGGCGACCAGCGCGCCCTCGGAGGGGCCGAGCCCCAGTTCGCGCTGGAGCAGCGGGAGGGCGGGCTCCACCACGGACTGGAGCGCGCCCAGGGCGAGCGCCAGCACCCCGAGGGCGGCGATCGCGGGCCGCCGCAGCCGCGGCGGCGGCGGAAGGAGGGTGTCGGACATGGACGTCCCGCTTTCTCGTAGGGGTCGGTGAGCACGTCCCACGGTTCCGCCCGGCACCCCTCGCGGGCATCGTCGCCCGTCACCGTCTTCGCCTGGTGCGTACGCACCAGTTGAGGCGCGGCCCTGGTGCCGGGACACGACAGGAGCCGTCATCGCCAAGCGAGTTGAACATGTTCAAAAGAAGGCGCTACAGTCACCCCCGTCAGCGTTTTGAACGCGTTCAAGAAGGGGTGGGGCATGGACCGCACCGTCATCGCCTACGTCATCTACCTGGTCGTCAGCATCGGACTGACCGTCTGGGTGGCCCGCACGCTCAGCCGCAACGGGCGGGTCTTCCTCGCCGACGTGCTGCACGGCAACGAGAAGCTCGCGGACGCCGTCAACCACCTCCTGGTGGTCGGCTTCTACCTGGTGAACCTCGGCTTCGTCGCCCTCTACCTGAGGGACGACGACACCGTCACCGACACCCGTGGCGTCTTCGAGGCGCTCTCCGCCAAGCTGGGCGTGGTGCTGCTGGTCCTGGGCGTGATGCACCTGGCCAACGTGTACGTGCTGAACAGGATCCGGCGGCGCGGGGTGATGGAGCGCGAGCAGAACCCGCCGGTCCCCCCGCAGGCCTGGACCACCCCGGCGGCCCAGGCATGAACGCGGTCACCGACGGGCCGACACCCCCAGGACCCCGGGGGACTGCGCGACAAGCCCCCGGCGGGTCGACCCCCTCAGGGGCGCGGGGAACTGCGCGACAAGCCCCCGGCGGCCCGCACCCGGCGTACGACACTGCGAGGCACCCTCTCGGCCGCGGGTACGACGCCGGCCGCGTCCCGGTCCGCCGTCTGACCGTGCTGTACGACGCGGGCTGCCCACTCTGCACCCACGTCCGCGACTGGCTCGCGCGGCGGCCCCAGCTCGTCCCCCTGGAGTTCGTCCCGGCGGGGTCGCCCGCCGCCCAGGCCCGCTTCCCCGGCCTCGACCACCGAACCACCCTCGACGAGATCACCGTGGTCGGGGGCGGCGGCCAGGTGTACCGGGGCGCCGCCGCCTGGATCGTCACCCTGTGGGCGCTGCGCGACCACCGCCGGGTCGCGCACCGGCTGAGCACCCCGTCCGGGATGCGGTTCGCCAAGGGCGCGGTGCTGGCCGCCGCCAAGTGGCGTGGGGCGACGACCGCGAGGGGCGGCCGCGTCCACCGGTCCGGCGAGGGCTGGACGTACGACCCGCGCGACGGCTGGCACTACACCCCGCCGGGCTGCGGCTCCGACGCCTGCGCCGCCCCGTAGCCCGCGCGCGGCGGACGTTAGGCTCTGTTCCCGTGCCCGAGAAGAACGACCGCCCCGACCCCGGCGCCCACCTCAGCAAGTCCGAGCAGACCCGCGCCCTGATCCTGGAGACGGCCATGCGGCTGTTCCAGGAGCGCGGCTACGACCGGACCACCATGCGGGCGATCGCCAAGGAGGCCGGGGTCTCCGTCGGCAACGCGTACTACTACTTCGAGGGCAAGGAACACCTGATCCAGGGGTTCTACGACCGGATCGCCGCCGAGCACCAGGCGGCGGTCCGGGAGATCCTGGCCCGGGAGACCGACCTGGAGGCCCGCCTCGCCGGCGTGCTGAAGGCCTGGCTGGACATCGCCACGCCGTACCACGAGTTCGCGGTGCAGTTCTTCAAGAACGCCGCCGACCCGGACAGCCCGCTCAGCCCGTTCTCGCCCGAGTCGGAGCACGCGCGCGAGGAGGCGATCAGCGTGCACCGGGCCGTGCTGGCCGGGACGAAGACCAAGGTTCCCGAGGAACTGCGGGACGTCCTTCCCGAGTTGATGTGGCTGTCCCAGATGGGGCTGTGCCTGTACTGGATCTTCGACCGCACCGAGGGCCGGGAGCGCAGCTACCGGCTCGCCGAGCGGGGCGCCCGGCTCACCGCGCGGGGTGTCGCCCTGGCCCGGTTCCGGGTGCTGCGGCCGCTGGTGCGGGACGTGCACGAGCTGTTCACGGAGTTCCTGCCCGGGATGACCCGGGCGCTGCCCGACCCCGCCGGCCGGAAGAACTCCGGCCGGCGGGGCAAGGGCCCGGGGGACGACGGGGAGGAGCGCCCCGGCTGCGAAGACTGACGTCGCCGTCGGTCGTCTCCGTCGGCGGTCTCCGTCGGCCGTCGCCGTCGGCGGTCTCCGTCGGCCGTCGCCGTCGGTCGTCTCCGTCAGTTGACGACGTCGACCCCGCCGGGGGTCAGCTCCACGTCGTGGACGTGTGGCCCCTCCCCCACGGTCACATGCGCCGCCCGCGCTCCGTACGGGGAGGCCGACACCGCCAGCAGATAGGTGCCGGGCGACGGGACCGCCACGACGTACGCCCCGTCGGCGAGGGACGCCACCCGGTCCAGCTGCCGTCCGCCGGGCGTGAGCAGCGTGACGGACGCGCCCCGCACCGGCTCGCCCTCCAGGGTGCGGACGAAGCCGTGCACCACCGAGGCGGCTCCGTCCACCGCCTTCTCCTCCGGCGCGGGCACAGGCGCCGCATCGCCCTCCTCCTTCGGCTCGACCGCGAGGTGCGGCAGCCGCTTCTCCAGCCCGGCCGGGAGCCACCAGTTGGACCGCCCCAGCAGATGCATCACCGCCGGGACCAGCGCGGTGCGCAGCACGAACGCGTCCAGCGCGACCGCTGCGGCCAGTCCCACCCCGGCCATGGCGGCGCCGTAGTCGCCGCTGAGCACGAAGGCGAGGAAGACGCAGACCATGATGAGGGCGGCGGAGTTGATGACCCGGCTGGTCTCCGCGAGGCCGACCCGCACGGCGCGGGCGTTGTCCCGGGTGTGCACCCACTCCTCGTGCATCCGGCTCACCAGGAACACCTGGTAGTCCATGGAGAGCCCGAACAGCAGCGACAGCATGATGATCGGCAGGAACGACGCGATCGGGCCTTCCTTGCCGAGGCCCAGCACGTCCAGGCCGACACCCCACTGGAACACCGTCACCAGCACGCCGAACGAGGCCGCCGCCGCGAGCAGGTTCATAGCGGCGGCCGTCAGCGGCACCACCAGGGAGCGGAACGCGAGGAGCAGGAGCAGGAAGCCGAGGCCGATGATCGTGCCGACGAACAGCGGGAGCCGGTCGCCGGTCACCGAGGCGAAGTCCTTGGACACCGCGGTCACGCCGCCGACATGGGCGTCGACGCCCGCGGCCGGGATGACGTCCTCCCGCAGGGTGTCGATCAGCCGGTCCGTCTCCACGTCCTGCGGGGAGGTGGTCGGCACCACCTGGATGACGCTGACGCCGTTCGCGGGCGGGGCCGCCGCCACCTGGGCGACGCCCTCGGTGTCCTCCACCGCCCGGATCAGCGCGGTGGGCGCCTCGCCGTCCACGACCACCTGGAGCGGTCCGTTGAAGCCGGGTCCGAAGCCTTCGGCGAGCAGGTCGTACGCCTTACGGGTGGTGGTCGAGGCGTCGTCGTTGCCCTGGTCCACGGTGCCCAGGCGCAGCGACAGCAGCGGCACCGCGAGCGCGGCCATCAGCACCACCGCGACGGCGGCCACCGCGCGCGGCCTGCGCTGCACGGTCGCCGACCAGCGCGCGGCGAGACCGCTCACCTGCTCGCCCTTCGTCTCTGAAGCCGCGAGCTTGCGGCGCTGACGGCGGCTGAGCACCCGGTGCCCGAGCACACCGAGCAGCGCCGGCAGCAGGGTGATCGCGGCGAGCACGCTGAGCACCACCGTCAGGGACGTGCCGATGACCACGCCGTCCAGGAACCGCAGGTTCGTCACCAGCATCCCGGCGAGCGCGATGCACACCGTGCCGCCCGCGAACAGCACCGCCCGGCCGGAGGTGTTGAGCGCGGCGACCGCGGCCTCCTCCGGGTCCTTGCCGTTCAGGACGCCCTTGCGGTGCCGGGTGACGATGAACAGGGCGTAGTCGATGCCGACGCCCAGGCCGATCAACGTGGCCAGCAGTGACGCCAGTTCGGGGACGTCGGTGACATGGCTGATCAGCTGCGTGCCGAACATGCCGCCCGCGACGCCGAATACGGCGACCACGATCGGCAGCAGCATCGCGAACAGCGAGCCGAACGCGACGAACAGCACCACGGCCGCCGCGAGGATGCCGACCAGTTCGGCCGTGCCCGTCGGCGGCTCCTGGACGCGGGTGACGGCCTGGCCGCCCAGCTCCACCTGGAGCCCGTCGCCGGCCGCCGCCTGAGCCGTGTCGACGACGTCCCGCACCAGTTCCTTCGGCACCGCGTCCGCCTGCTCGGCGAACGTCACCTGTGCGTAGGCGATCCGCCCGTCCTCGCTGATCTGCGCCGCGCCCCGCCCGTCGTAGGGCCCGGCGACCGCGCCGACGCCCTCCATGCGCCCGATCTCCGCGAGCGCCTCCTCCATCCGGGAGCGCACCGCCGCGTCGCGCACGGTGCCCTCGTCGGTCTTCCACACCACGGTGTCCGTGTCCCCGGCGCGCTCCGGGAACGCCTGGCGCATCAGGTCGTGGGCGCGCTTGGAGTCCGTGTCCGGGAGGGAGAAGACCTCCGCGTAGTTCGTGCCCGCGCTGCTCGCCGTCACGCCCAGTCCGAACAGCGCCCCCGCCCACAGCACCAGGACCACCAGCCGATGCCGATAGCACCAGCGTGCCAATACCGCCACGTGTCCGCTCCTTGTCGCTCGGTCGGTCCCCCGGGTCCTGGCGACAGAATCGGCGGCGCCACCCGCCCGGGGACACGGCTCGCCCGGGACTCTCAAGGAACTCCAAAGCGACAACCCGTACTTCGGCGGACGGTCACGCCGATACTGGGGACATGACGACAGCTCCCGGCACCGTGCTGGTCGTGGAGGACGAGGAGAGCATCGCGGACGTCCTCGCGATCGCGCTGCGCTACCACCGCTTCGAGGTCATGACCGCGGGCACGGTCCGCGAGGCGCTCGCCCTCACCGAGCACACCCGGCCCGACTGCGCCCTCCTCGACGTGATGCTGCCGGACGGCGACGGCCGCGCCCTCGGCCGCGAACTGCGCGAGCGCAGGCCCGAGACGGCGCTCGTGTTCCTCACCGCGCGGGACGCCCCCGCGGAGATCGTCGGGGCGCTCGGGTTCGGCGACGACTACATCACCAAGCCGTTCCACATCGACGAGGTCGTCGCCCGCATCACGGCCGTGCTGCGCCGCACCCGCCCCGCCGACGTCCTCCCGCAGCGGGCGCCGCTGCGCCACGGCGACCTGGAGCTCGACGATACGACGTACTCGGTGCGCCGCGCGGGCCGCAGCGTCGAGCTCACCCCGACCGAGTACGCGCTGCTGCGCTTCCTCGTGCGCAACGCCGGCCGGATCGTGCCCAAGGAGCAACTGCTGCGGCACGTCTGGCAGTACGAGCACGTCCCGCAGGAGTCGACCGTCGTGGAGACCTACATCAGCTATCTGCGGCGCAAGCTGGACACCCTCGGCCCGCCGGTCATCACCACCCGGCGCGGCGTCGGGTACGGGCTGACGTGACACCCCGCATACGCCCGCCGCGCCCCGGCCGCCCCCGGGTGCGGTCGCTGCGGGCGCAGCTCACGCTGGCGAACGTGGCGCTGCTGGCGCTGGGCATCGTCGCCGCGACCGCGGTGAGCGTGTTCGGGATGCGGTACTACCTGCTCGACCAGATCGACACGGAGCTGGTCCGCACCCGTGACTCCATCGGCGGCTCGGAGCTGACGCTGCGGCAGATCGACTCGCTGAGCGCGCTGCGTTTCCTCCGCGACCGGGTGGACCCGGAGTGGAACCAGGACGACGACGCCCCGGACTCCGTCTTCGCCGCCGTCGACCGTCAGGGCGAGCCGGTTCCCGTGTTCGGCTTCTCCCCGTCCCGCGCCCAGCGCGACCTGGCGGACGCCGTGGACGACCCGGACGCGCTGATCCGGGACCCCGAGCCGCGGGACCTCACCGTGCGGGGCCACGAGTACCGGGTCACCGGCACCCGCCTCGCCGACGGCACCGGCGTCCTCATCGCCGGCTCCACCGAGCCGCTGCACGCGGGCGTCGCCAAGGCGGTCAGGTTCGACCTGGCCATCGGCACACTGCTGCTGCTCGTGCTGGCCTGCCTCACCATGATGGCGGTACGGCGGCGGATGCGGCCGCTGGAGGACATGGTGGAGACGTCGTCGGCGATCGCCGAGGGCGACCTGACCCGGCGGGTGCCCTCCAGCTGCGACACGTCCCTGGAGGTGGAGCAGCTGCGGCTGGCGCTCAACTCGATGCTCCAGCAGGTGGAGTCGGCGTACCGCACCCGGGAGCGCAGCGCGGCACAGCTGCGGCGGTTCGTCGCCGACGCCTCCCACGAGCTGCGCACCCCGCTCGCCGCGATCCGCGGCTACCTCCAGCTCTACGAACGGGGCATGCTGCGCGACCCCACGGAACGCGAGCGGGCCTGGGACCGGATGACGGCCGAGTCCGACCGGATGGGACGCCTGGTCGACGAACTCCTGGTGCTGGCCCGCCTCGACCAGCGCCCGGAACTGCGGAAGCGGAACGTCGACGTGTGCCGGCTGGCCCGGGACGCGGCCCAGGACCTGCGGGTGCAGCAGCCGGACCGCCCGGTACGCGTGGACGCGGACGGCACGGTCCTGGTCCACGCCGACGAGGCGGGCCTGCGCCAGGTCCTGGGCAACCTCGTCGGCAACGTCCGCACCCACACCCCGGCGGACGTGCCGGTACGGCTCGGCGTGTCCCGCACGGAGGGCGAGGTGCGGCTGTGGGTCACGGACGAGGGCCCGGGCCTCACCCCGGAGGACGCGTCCCGCGTCTTCGACCGCTTCTTCCGCGCGGGCGGCGGCGCGGGCAGCGGGCTCGGCATGGCGATCGTGCAGGGTGTGGTGCGGGCGCACGGCGGCGAGGTCACCGTGGACACGGCACCCGGTGAGGGGCTGACGGTCACGGTGACGCTGCCGGCGTGCGGGGAGGCGGCGACCGACGCGGGGTGACCCGCCTCCGGCCCGCTTCTACGCCTGGCGGGAGGCCAGTTCGATCACCGTGATGTCCGAGGGGGCGCCCACCCGGGTGGGCGGGCCCCAGGCGCCGGCGCCTCGGCTGACGTAGAGCTGGGTGTCGCCGTAGCGGTCGAGGCCCGCCACGGTCGGGTTGGCGCTGCGGGCGATCAGGTTGCCCGGCCAGAGCTGGCCGCCGTGGGTGTGGCCGGAGAGCTGGAGGTCCACGCCGTGGTCCACGGCGTCGTGGATCTGCACCGGCTGGTGCGCGAGCAGCACGCAGGCCCTCGCGCGGTCCCGGTCGCCGAGGGCGCGGGCGAAGTCGGGGCCCTGGCCCTCGTCCTCGCCGGCGACGTCGTTCACGCCCGCGAGGTCGAAGTGGGGCAGCTCCGTGCGGGCGTTCTCCAGCGGGTTCAGGCCGAGCCGGCGGACCTCCTCGACCCACTGCCCGGCGCCGGAGAAGTACTCGTGGTTGCCGGTGACGAAGAACGACCCGTCACGCGCCCTCAGCTGGGCCAGCGGGGCGGCCGCCGGGCCGAGGTCCTTCACGCTGCCGTCCACCAGGTCGCCGACGACCGCGATCAGGTCGGGCTGCGTCGAGTTGATCGTGTCGACGACCTTCTGCGCGAAGCCGCGACCCAGCACCGGGCCCAGGTGGATGTCGCTGACCACGGCGATCCGGTAACCGTGCGCGGCGCGCGGCAGCTTGGCCAGCGGCACGGTGACCCGCTTGACCTTCGGCCCGCGCAGGACGCCGTACGTCCCGTACCCGACGGTCCCGACGGCGGCCGCGGCGGCGGCTCCGCCGACGACCCGGGAGACGAACAGCCGGCGCGAGGGACCGTCACCGGCACCGGCGGAGGTGATGTCCGTGGTCGCCGGTTCCTCCGCCGGCTCCGCGGCCTCGCTCTCCGCCCGGCCCGCCGGTATCGGCTCGCGGGCCGGCGCCGGGGCCGACACGGACGCCCGGGCCCGCCGCTCCAGCACCCTCCGCAGCACGGGACGGACCAACTCACCGACCAGCAGGGCCAGCAGCAGGTACAGGGTGAGGGCCAGCCACAGGTAGCCCGGCCAGGCCAGCACGCGCGTGAGGGCGAACGGCGCCTCTGTGCGGGAGGTGACCATCGCGCCGATGAACAGCAGCCACCCTCCGACGATCACCGCCGCGCCGATACGGCGCACGGGGCCGGGCCCCGCCGTGGTGTCCCGGAACAGCCGGCGCCACACGTACCAGTTGCCCGTCACCAGGACGGCGAGGACCAGCAGTGCGACAAGTACGAAGACGATGGCCACGAGGCGGACTTCCCCTGTTTCCCGTTACGGCGTCACGAGGTCCGTGACGTCCGGCTCAATGCGCGCAGGCCGCGCAACCCGATGCCCCCGACGACCGTCCCCAGTACGAAGGAGACGACGGCGAGCGTCAGGTGAACGAAGAAGTACGCCGTGGGGTGCCCGTCGTCGAAGGCGAGCCCACTGCTGTCCTTGACCAGGTTCTTGACGAAAGTGATCCAGATGACCCAGCTCCACACCCCGAAGGCGAGCAGGAACCAGGAGACGGGGCGGCTGAGCTTCATACGTCCAGTATCGCCGCGCGGTGTCCGGTTCCCTTCGCGGGGTGGGGACCGGGCCGGGACGTCCGTGAAGATGGCATGTACCTTGCGGACCGTGCCCGCTACCGAGAAGACCGTCCGGCGCTCCGCGCTGGTCGCCTCCGCCGTCCTGCTGTCCACCGCGCTGACAGCGCCCGCCGCCCTCGCGGCGCCCGGCCCGAAGCCGTCCGCCACTCCCCCGGCGCACACGTCGATCGTGGGCGGCGAGCGGCTGGCGAAGCCCGGGACCCAGGTGAACCTGGCCGCCGGGGTGCCGGTGCTGCCCAAGGAGCTGTCCGCGCGGTCGTGGATCGTCGCGGACGCCGAGAGCGGTGAGGTGCTCGCCGCGCACAACGCGCACTGGCGGCTGGCCCCGGCGAGCACCCTGAAGATGCTGTTCGCCGACACGCTGCTGCCGAAGTGGCCGCGGACCACCACGCATCGGGTGGAGCCGTCGGACCTGGCGGGTGTCGGCGCCGGGTCCAGCATGGTGGGCGTCAAGGAGGACGAGACGTACTCCGTCCACGACCTGTGGCTGGGCGTGTTCCTGCGCTCCGGCAACGACGCCGTGCACGTGCTGTCCGCGATGAACGGCGGCGTGGACAAGACCGTCCAGGAGATGAACGAGCACGCCAAGGAGCTGCAGGCACTCGACACGCACGCCGTCAGCCCCGACGGCTACGACGCCCCGGGCCAGGTGTCCTCCGCGTACGACCTGACCCTGATCGCCCGCTCCGGGCTGCAGAAGAAGGACTTCCGGGAGTACTGCTCGACCGTGCGGGCGCAGTTCCCCGGGGAGACGAAGAAGAACAAGAAGGGCAAGCGGGTCCGCGGGTCCTTCGAGATCCAGAACACCAACCGGCTGCTCAGCGGCGACTTCGACGTGCCCGTCTACCAGGGCATAGCCGGGGTGAAGAACGGCAACACCACCAACGCCGGCGCCACCTTCACCGGCGTCGCCGAACGCGACGGCAAGGTGCTGCTGGTCACCGTGATGAACCCGCAGAAGAAGGGGTCGAACGGGGTCTACAAGGAGACCGCGCGCCTCTTCGACTGGGGCTTCGCCGCGGCCGGCAAGGTCGAGCCGGTGGGCGAGCTGGTGCCGCCGAAGAGCGTCGAGGAGGCGAACGCCGCGGCCGGTCCGTCCGCGTCGCCCGGCCAGGCGGGCGGCGGCACGGGCGCCGGGTCGAAGCCGGTGGCGAGCGCGGACACGGGCGGCGGCGCCGACGGCATGGGTGTGGCACTCGGCATCGCGGGCGGTGTGGTGGTGCTGCTCGCGGGCGGCGCGTTCCTGGTCAACCGGCGCTGGCCGCTGCCGGACCTGGTGCGCCGCCGTCCTCGTCCGTGATCTCGTCGGCCTCGTCCTCCTTGCCCGGCGTGGCCGTCCAGGCCGCGCAGAACAGGACGAGTTTCGTGGTGAGGTTGATCCACAGCAGCAGCGCCACGGGGACGCCGAACGCGCCGTACATGCTCTTCGCGGCGACGCCCTGGATGTAGCCGCTGAGCAGCAGCTTCAGCAGTTCGAAGCCGACGGCGCCGGTGAGCGCGGCCACGGTCACCCGGCGCCGGAACGGATGGACGCCGGGCAGCAGGGTCAGGACGTAGAGCAGGAGCAGGAAGTCGGTGCCGGCGGCGACGGCGAACGCGGCGATCTGCAGGACGACCCCGCCCCAGCCGCCCTTCTCCAGCCCGGCGGCGTCGCTGATCCGGCCGACCAGGGCGGTGGCGACGGCGGAGGCGGCCAGCGTGACGAGGACCGCCCCGCCGAGGCCGACGAGGATGCCCGCGTCCTTGCCCTTGCGCAGGAGGACGTTCTCGTCGTCGTCGGGCAGTTCCCACACCACGCGCAGGCACTCCCGCATGAGGCCGGCCCAGCTGATCCCGGTGAACACCAGGGCGGCGCCGGCGATCAGGCCGACGGTGCCCGCGTTGTCCGCCAGCTCCCCGACGTCGAGCTGGTCGGAGATGCCGGGCACCTGGTCGGTGATGGTGTTCTGAAGGGCGTCCTGGCGCTCCTTGCCGAGGGTCGCCGCGCCGATCGCGGCGGCCACGGTCAGCAGCGGGAACAGCGCGACGAAGCTGCGGAACGTCATCGCCGCGGCGAGCCGCGTCCAGTGCACCCGGTCCAGCCGCTCGAACGACCTCCACGCGTGCGTGAGCGACAGCCGGGTCACCCACGGCCCCACCACCGGGAGCTTTTTCAGCCAGTCCACGAACCGACTCTGCCCGCGTCACGGAAGACCAATGTCCTGGTTCCCCAGAAACGGACGACTGTGGCGAGCGCCATGCCCACGACCGCCCCGGACACGGTGTCCGCGCGCTGCGAGGTGTAGCCGAGCCCGTAGTGGCTGACGGCGAGGCAGAGGAGCTGTACGGCGGCGCCTGCGAGGTTGACGGCGAAGAACAGGGCGTAGGGGCGGGCGCCGCGCACGCGCCGGTCGCGGTAGGTGCCGTGGGCGTTGGCCGTGTAGGCGACGGTGCAGCCGGCGACGAAGGACAGCGCCTTCGCTGTGAGCGGCCCGAGTCCGCCGGGGCCGCGCAGATACGTGAAGAGGGCGAGGTCGACGGCGTAGGCGAGGAGTCCCGCGGTCGCGAAGCCGAGGAGCTCCCGCCGGTGCCTGCGCAGGCGGTCCCTCACCAGTCGGCCACCGCCGCGGCGTACATCGCCGCCCACACCAGGCCGATGAGGGCGAGGGCGCGGTCGCCGAGCACCACGTCCTCCGGTTCGCCCGCGGTGCCCCGGTCGGCGAAGACGGCGTAGCGCAGCACGGCGAGGACGAAGGCGACGACGGACAGCTGGCGCCAGGGCAGCACGCTGGTGTGCGGCACGCCGCCCTCCTCCAGGGCCCACAGGCAGTAGCCGAGGACGGCGACCCCGGCCGCGAGCTGCCACACGAACCGCAGGTAGCCGGTGGTGTACTCGGTGAGCAGCGCGCGCGTCGCGCCCCCGTTCCCGGCGAGCTGCACGGCCTCGGAGTAGCGCTTGGCGGCGACCATGAACAGCGCGCCGAAGCCGGTGGTGATGAGGAACCAGCGGGACAGCGGGATGCCGAGGGCGAGCCCGCCTGCCGTCGCGCGCATCACGAACCCGGCGGTGACGACGGCGAGGTCGACGACCAGGACGTGCTTGAGGCTGACGCAGTAGGCGAGTTGCATCACGAGGTAGCCGGCGAGCAGCGCGGCCAGCTCGGGCGGGCACAGCAGCGCGGCGGCGGCCGGGGCGAGCACGCCGAGGGTGATCCCGGCGGCGTAGGCGACGGGCACCGGGACCTGTCCGGCGGCGACGGGGCGGCGGCACTTGACGGGGTGGGCGCGGTCGGCCTCGGCGTCGCGCGCGTCGTTGACCAGGTAGACGGCGGCGGCGCAGGCGGTGAACAGCACGAACACCAGGGCGAGCCGGGTCAGGGCGTGCGCGGTGAAGAGGACGCCCGCGGCGGCCGGGGCGGCGGCCACGAGGACGTTCTTGACCCACTGCTTGGGGCGCGCGGTGCGCAGCAGACCGATGAGGAGCCCGCCCCGGGAGGACGGCGCGGCCTGTCCGCGGTCGGAGCGCTCGCGCAGCAGCGTCACGCCGTGCCTCCCGTCATCCAGCGGGCGCCGAGCCGGGCGGTGAGCGCGCCGAGGGCGGCGCCGGCGGCGACGTCCGACGGGTAGTGGACGCCGGCCACCAGCCGGGACACGCACACGGCGGCGGCCAGCGGCGGCACCGCGCGGGAGCCGAGCGCGCCGAAGGCGACGGCGGCGGCCGCGGCGGAGGTGGCGTGGGAGCTGGGGAAGGAGTGGCGTCCGACGGTGCCGACGAGCGGTTCGACGTGCGCCGGGCGGGGGCGGCGCACGACCCGCTTCACCACCGAACTCGTCGCGTGCGCGGCCGCGGTGAGCGCGGTGGCGCGCAGCCAGGCGCCGCGCCGGGGACGGTCCACGACGGCGCCCGCGAGGCCCGCCGCGACCCACACGGCGCCGTGCTCCCCCGCCCAGGACAGGGCGCGCGCGGCGCCGGCGACGCGCGGGTCGGAGCCGCACGCCCTGAGCGCGGAGACGATCCGGTGGTCCACCCCGTGGAGACCGCGGGGCCGGAAGAGGTCGTGCTGGTCGTCCATGTGGCTCACTGTTCACCCCCGGCGCACCGGAATTCCATCGCTTCGGGACGACATCCCATTAATCACCCGTTTCGGGGACGGGATTGACGTTTCAAAACCAACAGCTCACAGAGGGGCGATACGGTCGCCGTCATGCCTGCCGACACCGTTTCCGTCACGGGGTGGGGCCGCACCGCTCCGTCCTCCGCCCGGCTGGTCCGTCCGCGGACGTTCGAGGAGGCCGCCCTCGCCGTCCGGGGGTGCGGGGCGCGCGGCGGCATCGCGCGCGGCCTCGGCCGGGCGTACGGGGACGCCGCGCAGAACGCGGGCGGCGAGGTCTTCGACATGACCGGCCTGGACCGGATCCACGCGATCGACGCCGACGGCGGCACCGTGCTGTGCGACGCGGGCGTGTCCCTGCACCGGCTGATGGAGGTGCTGCTGCCGCTCGGCTGGTTCGTGCCGGTGACGCCCGGCACCCGGTACGTGACGGTCGGCGGGGCGATCGGCGCCGACATCCACGGCAAGAACCACCACGTCAGCGGGTCCTTCTCGCGCCATGTGCTGTCGTTCGAACTGCTCACCGCCGACGGGCAGGTGCGCACGGTGGTGCCGGGCACGCCGCTGTTCGAGGCGACCGCGGGCGGCATGGGCCTGACCGGGGTGATCCTCACCGCGACGGTCCGCCTCCAGCCCGTGCGCACCACCTGGATGTCCGTCGACACCGAACGCGCCTCCGACCTCGACGATCTGATGGCCCGTCTCGCCGACACCGACCACCGCTACCGCTACTCGGTCGCCTGGATCGACCTGCTGGCGCGCGGCAGGGCCACCGGCCGCGCCGTCCTCACCCGCGGCGACCACGCCCCGCTGGAGGCCCTGCCGCGCGCCGCCCGCCATGAGCCGCTGTCGTTCCGCACCTCGCGCCTGCCCGCCGCGCCCTCCTTCGTGCCGGAGGGGCTGCTGAGCCGGACGACCGTGGGGCTGTTCAACGATCTGTGGTTCCGCAAGGCGCCCCGCGCCCGGACCGGGGAGCTTCAGCGCATCCCCGCGTTCTTCCACCCCCTGGACGGGGTGCCGCACTGGAACCGGATCTACGGGCGGGGCGGGTTCGTGCAGTACCAGTTCGTCGTCGGGCACGGCCGGGAGGACACCCTGCGCCGGATCGTGCGCCGCATTTCGCAGCGCCGCTGCCCGTCGTTCCTCGCCGTCCTCAAGCGGTTCGGGGACGCCGACCCGGGCTGGCTGTCGTTCCCGGTGCCGGGCTGGACCCTGGCGCTGGACATCCCCGCGTCGCTGCCCGGCCTCGGTGCCTTCCTCGACGAGCTCGACGAGGAGGTCGCCGCGGCGGGCGGTCGCGTCTACCTCGCCAAGGACTCCCGGCTGCGCCCCGACCTGCTCGCGGCCATGTACCCCCGGCTGGACGACTTCCGCGCCCTGCGCGCCGAGCTGGACCCGCGCGGGGTGTTCACCTCGGACCTGTCCCGCCGCCTGTGTCTGTGACCCCCTCCCCTCTCCCGGCCCCCTGAGGAGCTGTCGTGAAGGACGCCTTCGGCCTCCCCCAGTCCCTGCTCGTGCTCGGCGGTACGTCCGAGATCGCGCTGGCGGTCACGCGGCGGCTGATCGCCCGCCGCACCCGCACGGTGTGGCTGGCCGGCCGCCCCTCCCCCGGCCTCGACGAGGCGGCCGGACAGCTGCGCGCGCTCGGCGCCGAGGTGCACACCGTGGACTTCGACGCGCTCGACCCGGCCGGGCACGAGGACGCGCTCGGCAAGGTGTTCGCCGAGGGCGACGTCGACATGGTGCTGCTCGCCTTCGGCACGCTCGGCGACCAGGCCCGCGACGAGCGGGACCCTCAGGCCGCGGTGCGGGTCGCGCAGACCAACTACACCGGCGCGGTCTCCGCGGGCCTGGTCTGCGCGGGCGCGCTCCAGGCGCAGGGGCACGGCTCGCTGGTGGTGCTGTCGTCCGTCGCGGGCGAGCGGGCCCGCCGCGCCAACTTCATCTACGGCTCCAGCAAGGCCGGTCTGGACGCGTTCGCGCAGGGCCTCGGCGACGCCCTGTACGGCACGGGCGTGCATGTGATGGTGGTGCGCCCCGGGTTCGTGCGCACGCGGATGACGGCGGGGCTGCCCGAGGCGCCCCTGGCGACCACCCCGGAGGCGGTGGCGACGGCCGTGGAGCTGGGGCTGCGGCGCCGCTCGGAGACGGTGTGGGTGCCGGGCGCGCTGCGCGTGGTGATGTCGGCGCTGCGGCATCTGCCGCGCGGCGTGTTCCGCCGGCTGCCGGTGTGAGACCCGGCAGCCCGGGTCAACGCGCGGAGACCGAGCCCCGGTCGACGTGTCCGGCCTGCGGGGGCACCACGACGGTCCCGAAGGGGAAGTCGCGCAGCTTGCGCCACACCGCGTCGGCGCCCTGCTCGTAGAGCGCGAAGCCGGTGCAGGGCCACTCGGCCTCGTACCCGGCGAGGTCCTCGTAGGCGCGGTCCATGGCGGCCTCGTCGATGCCGTGCGCCACGGTGACGTGCGGGTGGTACGGGAACTGCAGCTCGCGGGCGACCGGTCCGGCGGGGTCGCGGACCTGCTGCTGCAGCCGCGTGCAGGCCTCGGCGCCCTCGACGACCCGGACGTACACCACCGGCGACAGCGGCCGGAAGGTGCCCGTGCCCGACAGCCTCATCGGGAACGGCCTGCCCGCCGCGGCGACCTCCGCGAGGTGCGCCTCGACGGCCGGGACGGCCGTGTCGGCCACCTCTGTCGGCGGCAGCAGGGTGACGTGCGTGGGGATGCCGTAGGCGGCGGCGTCGCCGAAGCCCGCGCGCAGCTGCTGAAGCCGGCTGCCGTGAGGCTCCGGGACCGCGATCGACACGCCGATCGTTACGGTCCCCACGTCGTCTCCTGTCGTTGTGGTGGTGAAGCGCGGTGGTGGAGCGGGTGCGCGTCCGGGTGACCGCCGGAGCGGTCACCCGTCCTCGACTGTACGACCACGACCCGGATGCGGGCAGGCGCAGACGGAGTGATGTACAGCGCTGTGCGGTGGTACGGACGGGGCCCGTGGGCCCGTTCAGCGCGCCGGTGCCGTGCCCGGCGCGGTGCTGTCAGTGCTTGGCGGGCAGGAAGCCGACCCGCTCGTACGCCTGCGCGAGGGTCTCGGCGGCGACGGCGCGCGCCTTCTCGGCCCCCTTGGCGAGGATCGAGTCGAGCGTCTCCGGGTCGTCCAGGTACTGCTGCGTGCGCTCCCGGAACGGGGTCACGAACTCGACCATGACCTCGGCCAGGTCAGTCTTGAGCGCGCCGTAGCCCTTGCCCTCGTACTTCGCCTCCAGCTCCGGGATGCCGGTGCCGGTGAGGGTCGAGTAGATCGTGAGCAGGTTGCTGACACCCGGCTTCTCCGCCACGTCGTAGCGGATCACCGTGTCGGTGTCGGTGACGGCGCTCTTGACCTTCTTCGCGGTGGTCTTCGGCTCGTCGAGCAGGTTGATCAGGCCCTTGGGCGTCGACGCCGACTTGCTCATCTTGACCGCCGGGTCCTGGAGGTCGTAGATCTTCGCCGTCTCCTTGAGGATGTACGGCTTCGGAAGCGTGAACGTGTCGCCGAACCGGCCGTTGAAGCGCGTGGCGAGGTCGCGGGTCAGCTCGATGTGCTGGCGCTGGTCCTCACCCACCGGCACCTCGTTCGCCTGGTAGAGCAGGATGTCCGCGACCTGCAGGATCGGGTACGTGAACAGGCCGACGGAGGCGCGGTCGGCGCCCTGCTTGGCGGACTTGTCCTTGAACTGGGTCATGCGGGAGGCCTCGCCGAAGCCGGTGAGGCAGTTCATCACCCACGCGAGCTGGGCGTGCTCCGGCACATGGCTCTGCACGAAGAGCGTGCAGCGGTCCGGGTCGAGGCCGGCGGCCAGCAGCTGCGCCGTGGCGAGCCGGGTGTTGGCCCGCAGCTCCTCGGGGTCCTGCGGCACCGTGATCGCGTGCAGGTCGACGACCATGTAGAAGGCGTCGTGGGTCTCCTGGAGCGCCACCCACTGGCGGACGGCACCGAGGTAGTTGCCGAGGTGGAAGGAGCCTGCTGTGGGCTGAATTCCGGAGAGCACACGGGGTCGGTCAGTCGCCATGCTGCCCATTCTCTCAGGTTCCGCGGGGCGGTCCGGAACGAGTCCGGAACAGGCGGGAACCCATCCGTTCCGCGCGGTGTAACAAGAGAGTGAGGACGCGGGAGGGGGGCCGCATCGTCGATGAGGCCGCGGTGATCGCACGCGTACGCGCCGGGCAGCCGGAGGCGTACGCGGAGCTGGTGCGCGCCCATACGGGCATCGCGCTCAGGGCGGCCGCCGCGCTCGGGGCGGGGCCGGACGCGGAGGACGTGGTGCAGCAGGCCTTCGTCAAGGCGTACTGCGCGCTGGGGCGGTTCCGGGACGGCGCGGCCTTCCGGCCGTGGCTGCTGTCCATCGTGGCCAATGAGACGAGGAACACAGTGCGCGCGGCGGCACGCAGGACGACCCTGGCCGGCCGGGAGGCGGCCCTCGTCGGGGCGGAGCCGGTGATACCGGAGTCGGCCGACCCCGCCGTCGCCACGCTGGAGACCGAGCGCCGCGCGGCCCTGCTGACCGCCCTGGAGAAGCTGAGCGAGGAGCACCGGCTGGTCGTCACCTACCGCTATCTGCTGGAGATGGACGAGCGGGAGACCGCCGAGGCCCTGGGCTGGCCCCGCGGCACGGTGAAGTCCCGGCTGAACCGCGCCCTGCGCAGGCTCCAGCGGCTGCTCCCGGAAGGGGGTGCGCCGGCGTGAGCGGACGGCAGGAGGAGGAGCTGCGGCGCCTGCGCGAGGAGCTGCGGGCCTACGGCCGCTCGCTGGACGGGACGGCCGGCGGGGAGACGATGGCCGAGCGGGTGGTCGCCCGGATACTCGCGGAGCAGCTCCCCGTCCCGGAGCCGCCCTCCCGGTCCCGCGTGCGTGCGGTCCGCCACTGGTCGCGCACCCGCTGGCGCTCCCTGCTGGCCGCCCTGTGCGGTCTGCTGACGGTGCTGGTGCTGACGCCCCCGGTGCGGGCGACGGTGAGCGACTGGTTCGGCTTCCACGGCGTCCAGGTACGGCACGACCCGTCGGCGGTCCCGTCCCCGGACGCCCGGGTGCCGGACTGCACCGCTCCGGTACGGCTGGAGGAGGCGGCCCGGCGGGCGGGCTTCTCGCCCGTGGTCCCGGAGGCGCTGGGCCCGCCGGACACGGTCTCGGTGGCCGCGCTGCCGCACGGGCGGACCTTGATCAGCCTGTGCTGGAGGGACACCACCGGCCGGACGATCCGCCTGGACCAGTTCCCGGGCCGACTGGACTTCACGTTCACGAAGACGGTCCGGGAGCAGCCGGAGTGGCTGGACGTGGGGGGCCAGGGGTTGTGGTTCCCACGGGCGCATGTGCTGACGTTCTGGATGGTGGACGGGGCGGGGCGCAGGTTCACGCGGGAGGAACGGACGGCGGGGCCGACGTTGCTGTGGAGCCCGGCGGGCCGGGTCACCCTCCGCCTGGAGGGGGTGGAGTCCCGCGTGCGGGCGCGAGAGATAGCGACGTCCATCACCCCCGAGTCCGGCAGGTGACCGCCCTCTTCCCCCACGCCCCGGGGGTCCGTCCCGGACCGGCGATTCCAGCCCGTCCGGCGTTTGAGGACGAGGCCGGCCAGGGCCGATGAGGGGGCCTGGGGCGCAGCCCCAGGGACGGGAAGGGAAGGGGCGGCGGGGGCGGGAAACCCCATGGGAACCCCGACGGACCGACCGGTGTATCAAAAGTGACAGGCGGCTCACGGAAAGAGCCGCACGAGGTTCGACATCCCTATGGGGGGACCGCCATGCACACCTGGAAGGACGGCACCAGACGGCACCTGACGGCGATCCTGATCGCCACCCTCGCCCTGCTCACCTGGACCACCCCACCCGCCACCGCCGGAGGCCCCACCAGCGTCCTCATCGTCTCGGCGACCACCGGCAAAACCGCCAGCCTGTACTACGCCGACAAGCGCTACACAGAACTCGAGCGCCTGCTCGGCCCCCTGCACCAGGGCACCCGCACCAGGCCGCCCCACCTCGCCACGGCCTCCGGCCAGCACATCAACGTGACGTGGATGGTCCATGACGTGACCCCGTGGCGGGTGGACCAGATCGCCCTCCCCGACGGCAGTCAGGACGCCTGGATACACACGTCCACCCGCATCACGGACGGCAACGACGGCGCCTGGCACCGCGCCAAGCAGCCGGCGAAGCTCCGCGCCCTGCTCGCCCAGTTGGGCGTGACGGCCACCGGCGCCTCCGCGCCCGCGGCGCAGCCGACCCCGCGTGAGGACCTGCACACAGCCCCCACGCCGGCGGCGGCCTCCGCCACGGACGACGACACCGGCGGAGCGCTCTGGTGGTGGGCGGTACCGGGCCTGGCGACGGGAGCCGTCCTGGCCCTGGTACTGCGCCCGTACGCGCTCCGGGGCGCGGCCGCCGTACGCGACCGCGGGAACCGAGGGAGCGACGGCCCCCGCCAGGAACTCCTGGACGTGTGACGGAGCCGGCAGGCGACCTCAGCCGAGGTCGACCTCCGGGTACAGCGGGAAGCCCGCGACCAGATCGGTCGCCCGGCGCGCGATCTCGTCGGCGACCTTCTCGTCGAGCACGTGGGACGCCTTCGACGGCGCACCGGACTTGGTGGTGCCGGGCTCGGCGGTGGTGAGGACGCGGTCGATGAGACCGGCGACCTCGTCCATCTCCGCCGTGCCGAGCCCGCGCGTGGTCAGCGCCGGGGTGCCGATGCGGATGCCGGAGGTGTACCAGGCGCCGTTGGGGTCGGCCGGGATGGCGTTGCGGTTGGTGACGATGCCGGAGTCGAGCAGCGCCGCCTCGGCCTGCCGGCCGGTGAGGCCGTAGGAGGTGGCGACGTCGATCAGGTTGAGGTGGTTGTCGGTGCCGCCGGTGACCAGGGTGGCGCCGCGGCGCATCAGGCCCTCGGCGAGAGCGCGGGAGTTGTCCACGATCCGCCGGGCGTAGTCCTGGAAGGACGGCCGGCGCGCCTCGGCGAGGGCGACGGCCTTCGCGGCCATGACGTGCGGCAGCGGCCCGCCGAGGACCATCGGGCAGCCTCGGTCGACCTGGTCCTTGAGGGAGTCGTCGCACAGCACCATGCCGCCGCGCGGGCCGCGCAGCGACTTGTGGGTGGTCGTGGTGACGATCTGGGCGTGCGGCACGGGGTCGAAGTCGCCGGTGAGGACCTTGCCGGCGACGAGACCAGCGAAGTGCGCCATGTCGACCATGAGCGTGGCGCCGACCTCGTCGGCGATCTCGCGCATGATCCGGAAGTTCACGAGACGGGGGTAGGCGGAGTAGCCGGCGACGATGATCAGCGGCTTGAACTCGCGGGCGGTGGCGCGCAGGGCCTCGTAGTCGATCAGGCCCGTGGCCGGGTCGGTGCCGTAGGAGCGCTGGTCGAACATCTTGCCGGAGATGTTGGGCCGGAAGCCGTGGGTGAGGTGACCGCCGGCGTCCAGGGACATGCCGAGCATGCGCTGGTTGCCGAAGGCCTGGCGCAGCTCGGCCCAGTCGGCGTCGGAGAGGTCGTTGATCTGGCGGACGCCGGTCTTCTCCAGGAAGGGCGCCTCGACGCGGTCGGCCAGGACGGCCCAGAAGGCGACCAGGTTGGCGTCGATGCCGGAGTGCGGCTGGACGTAGGCGTGACGGGCGCCGAAGAGCTCCTTGGCGTGCTCGGCGGCGAGCGACTCGACGGTGTCCACGTTGCGGCAGCCGGCGTAGAAGCGGCGGCCGACGGTGCCCTCGGCGTACTTGTCGCTGAACCAGTTGCCCATCGCCAGCAGGGTGGCCGGGGAGGCGTAGTTCTCGGAGGCGATCAGCTTGAGCATCTCGCGCTGGTCGGCGACCTCCTGCCCGATCGCGTCGGCGACGCGCGGCTCGACGGCGCGGATCACGTCGAGGGCGGAGCGGAAGGCGGTGGACTCGGGGGTGAGCGAATGCTCGGCAGACATGGGGACCTCCGGACGTAGCGTTCAGCGTTCACGGTACGGATGGCCCAGGCGCACGGCACGTTTCTCGCGGGCCGCTCCCCGATGGTTGGTCCCATCCCAGCGCGCCAGTCACGGCCCGCGGGCCAGGTTACCGGGTGGGCCGGAGCGGCGCGGCGGGTGTCCGCGATGCGGGAGTGACCGGCGCCCCGGCCGGCGCCCTGCCGGCCGGGGGGGCCGCCGGTCAGAGGATGACGTGCGGCAGGAAGCGGGCGTACCCGTCGGTGACCAGGCCGGACGACTCGCGGATGCCGAGTCCCGCGGCCTCGCCCTCCACCACCCAGGTGCCGAGGACGACGCGGTTGCCGTCGAAGTCGGGCAGCGGGGCGAGCTGCTGGTAGCAGCAGGGTTCGTCGCGGAGTTCCGGCGCGGCGCCGGGCTCGTGCACGGTGACGCCGGCGCCCTCGCGGCCCAGCAGCGGCTTGGCGACCCAGCCGGTGGTGCCGGCGAGCTCGCGGGGGCCGTCGACGTAGGCGGGGAGGAGGTTGGGGTGGCCGGGGTGGAGTTCCCAGAGGATCGCCAGCAGGGCCTTGTTGCTGAGGAGCATCTTCCAGGCGGGTTCGATCCACAGGGTGGAGCCGGTGCCGCCGCCGTGGTCCAGGGTGTCGAGCACGTGGTCGGCGAAGCGGTCGGTGGTGAGCCACTCCCACGGGTACAGCTTGAAGATGCTGCGGATGAACCGCAGGCGGTTGTCGACGAAGCGGCCGGAGAGGCGGTCCCAGCCGATCTCCTCCATGGACAGCCAGTCGGTCTCCAGGCCCGCCTGTTCGGCGGTCTCCTTGAGGTAGGCGACGGTCATCAGGTCCTCGCCGCACTCGTCGCCCGCGGTGTGGGCGAAGTACAGCGGGCTGCCGGGCGGGAGCAGCGCGGACTGCTTCTTCCAGGCGTCGACGAGCCGTTCGTGCAGGGAGTTCCACTGGTCGGCGCCGGGGAAGCGCTCCTCCATCCAGAACCACTGCGGGGAGGCCGCCTCCACCAGGGAGGTGGGGGTGTCCGCGTTGTACTCGAGGAGCTTCGCCGGGCCGGTGCCGTCGTAGCGGAGGTCGAAGCGGCCGTACAGGGACGGCAGTTCGTCCCTGCGGCGCCAGGACTCGGTGACGGCGTCGACGACCCGCGGGTCGGTGATGCCGAGGTCGGCGAAGCGGTCCTCGGCGACGATGAACTCGGCCGCGGCCAGGCTCATCGCGTGCAGTTCCTCGACGGTCTCCTCGAGCGCCTCGACCTCGTCCAGTTCGAAGACGTAGTAGGCGCTCTCGTCCCAGTAGGGGCGCAGGGAGTCGTCGGGGTAGCGGGTCAGCGGGTAGATGAGCCCCTGCTCCTCGACGGTCTGCTGCCAGCCGGGGCGGGGCTCGATGGTGCGCCGCTCCACGGCGGCTCAGCCCCCGCCGCTGCCGGAGCAGCCGAAGCCGCCCCGGTCGACGGCCTCGCTGCGGCTGAAGGTGCCGTAGTCGGCGTAGCCGTTGCTGACGTCGGCGTCGTAGTACCAGTCGGCGTCGGCGGTGCGGGACCTGCTCTTGCCGAGGGAGCCGGAGGAGCCGCCGGAGCAGTGCTTGTCGGAGACGACCTTGTACCCGTCGTCGATGGTGTAGCTGTCGCGGTCCACGCACCGCCGGTCCGGATCGGACCCGCAGGCCGACAGTGCCGCCGCGAGCACACCCATGCCGCCCAGCACCACCGTGCTGGACCGCAGCCGTCGCCGTGTCTGCGCCATGCCTTTCGCTCCCCCTCGTGTCGCGCCGGACCGTTCCCGTGCCGCCCGGCTCGCGGCGGACAGCCTAGAGACCGTTCACCCGGGCCGCACGGGAGCCCCCGGTCCGGCCCGCTGTTCCGCTGACGGTTTGTCACCGTGCGGCGTGGTATGCCCGGTCGGTGCTCACGGAAGATCCACAGGTACGGGTCGCGGGAGGCCGCGGGCCCCGGTCGCGAGAGGGCGCGGGCCCCGGTCGCGAGAGGCCGCGGGCCCCGGTCGCGAGAGGCCGCGGGGCCGCCCTCACGGCAGGGAGCGCAGCAGCGCGTCCAACGTGCCGGTCCAGGCGTGGTCCGGTGGGGTGGCGTAGCCGACGACGAGGGCGTCGCCGGCGGGGTCGGTGACGTCGGGGTGGCGGAAGGAGGCCAGGCCCTTCACGGCGAGGCCTTGCCAGGTGGCCGACCGCCGGACCGACTCCTCGGTCCCGGGAGGCAGTTCGAGCACGGCGTGCAGTCCGGCCGCGATGCCGGTGACGCGGACGTGGGGCGCCCCGGCGGCGAGGGCCTTCACGAGGGCGTCGCGGCGGCGCCGGTAGCGCAGGCGGGCTGCGCGGACCTGGCGGTCGTAGGCGCCGGAGGTGAGGAACTCGGCGAGGGCGAGCTGTTCCACCACGCTCACCGTCATGCCGCCGCCGTGGTCGACGACGTCCGGCAGCAGCCAGGGCGGCACCACCATCCAGCCCAGCCGCAGTCCGGGGGCGAGGGACTTGCTGACGGTGCCGAGGTGGACGACCCGGCCGGGATCGAGGTCCTGGAGGGCGCCGACGGGCTGGCGGTCGTAGCGGAACTCACCGTCGTAGTCGTCCTCCAGGATCAGGCCGCCGGTGCGGCGCGCCCACTCGACCACGGCGGCCCGGCGCTCCGGGAGGAGCGCCCCGCCGAGCGGGAACTGGTGGGCCGGGTTGAGCAGCACCGCGTCGGCGTCGCCGGGGTCCTGGGCGCGGGTGCCGAGGGCGTCCCGGCCGAGCGGCGCGGTCTCCAGGCGGGCGCGGTGGACGAGGTCCCAGTGGGCGTCGAGGCCGTACGGCTCGACGGCGAGGGTGCGGGCGCCGCGGGCGCGCAGCACCCGGGACAGCAACTGGAGGCCGTGGGCGAAGCCGGAGCAGACGACGACGTGCCCGGGGTCGGCGCGTACGCCCCGCACCCGGGAGAGGTAGCCGGCGAGGGCGTCGCGGAGTTCCGGGCGTCCGCGCGGGTCGCCGTAGCCGAAGGCGTCGTGGGGTGCGGCGGCGAGGGCGCGGCGGGTCGCCTTGAGCCATGCGGCGCGGGGGAAGGAGGCGAGGTCGGGGGTGCCGGGCATCAGGCTGTACGCGAGCCTGCCGGGGGTGCGGGGCGGGGCGGGGGCGGCCGGGCGTTCGGGGACGGCGCGCGGGGCGACGCGGGTGCCGGAGCCCTGGCGGGCGGTGAGCCAGCCCTCGGCGATCAGGTCGGCGTAGGCGTCGGCGACGGTGTTGCGGGCGACGCCCAGGTCGGCGGCGAGGGCGCGGGACGAGGGCAGCCGGGTGCCGGGGGTGAGCCGGCCCCCGCGGACGGCCTCGCGCAGGGCGTCGGTGAGTCCGCGCCGCAGCCCGGGCCCGCTCGGGTCCAGATGGAGGTCGATGCCGAAAGTGGCCCAGCGTTCCGCCATGGAACTGGACCATACTCCTGGGCTGCCCGGCTCCTAGGGTCGACGGCATGACGAACACCGACACGGCCGGGACGGTCCCCTACGCGGCGGAGGAGCCCGCCCGCATGGAGTGGGCGAAGCACGCCCCCGAGGTCTACAAGGCGATGGTCCGGCTGGACGTCGCGGCCCGGAAGGGTCTTGACCCGAAGCTGGCCGAGCTGGTCAAGATCCGCGCCTCGCAGCTCAACCACTGCGCGTTCTGCCTGGACATGCACTCCAAGGACGCCCTCGCGGCGGGCGAGAGCGTCGAGCGGATCATCCAGCTCTCCGCGTGGCAGGAGTCCCCGCACTTCTACACGGAGAAGGAGATCGCCGCGATCGAGCTGACCGACGCGGTCACCGTGCTCACGGACGGCTTCGTGCCGGACGAGGTGTACGAGCGGGCCGCGAACCACTTCGACGAGGCGGAGCTGTCCCAGCTGATCGCCGCCATCGCGGTGATCAACGCCTGGAACCGGTTCGGCGTGACCTGCCGGATGACGCCCGGCCACTACCAGCCGGGACAGCACCACTAGGGTCTGTCCGGCGGATCTCGCCGGGGACGCGGGGTTGCAAGGCGCCGCGCCTTTCCCCCGACTTGATCCGCCGGACGGGCCCCAGCCGCGTCTCAGGGCAGCCACTTCTCCCAGACGGAACGGTGGCTGTCCACCCATTTCTCGGCCGCCTCGCGCGGCGACAGCTTCTCCTCGGCGATCAGCAGGGAGACCTCGTTCTGGTCCTCGGTCGTCCACCGGAAGTTCCGCAGCAGCTCCGCCGCCTTGCCGCCGTCGCGCGCGAAGTCCGCGTTGAGGTACTTCTGCAGCGGGGTGTGCGGGTAGGCGCAGGCGACCTTCTCCGGGTCCGCGTCACAGCCCTCCTTGTACGGGGGCAGCTTCACCTCCGTCATCGGCACCTGCTCGGACAGCCACTGGGGCGTGTACCAGTAGGTGAGGAACGGCTTCTTCTCCTTGGCGAACTGCTGGATCTGGGTGATCTGCGCGGCCTCGGAGCCGGCGAACACCACCGAGTAGTCCAGCTTCAGGTTCTTCACCAGCGCCTTGTCGTTGGTGACGTAGGAGGGGGAGCCGTCGAGGAGCTGGCCCTTGCCGCCGCTCTCCGCGGTGCGGAACTGATCCGCGTACTTGTCGAGGTTCTTCCAGTCGGTGACGTCCGGGTGCTGCTTCGCGAAGTACGTCGGCACGAACCAGCCGATGTGCCCGGTGACGCCCAGGTCGCCGCCGCCCACGATGGTCTTCTTGTCCTCGACGTACCGCTGTTCCTGCTCGGGGTGGCCCCAGTCCTCCAGGATCGCGTCCACACGGCCCTGGCTGAGGGCGTCCCAGGCGGGCACCTCGTCGACCTGCACGGTGTCGACGCGGTAGCCCAGCTCGTGTTCCAGCAGGTACTGGGCGACGGCCACGTTGGCCTGGGCGCCGACCCAGGACTGCACCGACAGGGTGACCGTCCTCGCCCCGCGCGCGTTGGCGAACGGCGAGGACTGCTTGGTCATGTCGGCGGCCCCGCAGCCGGTCAGCAGCAGGAGCGCGCAGCCCGCCGCCACGGCGGGCGTCGTACGGATCCGCATGTCACGCTCCCTTCGTCGTACGGCGTCCGGTGGGCTGGGTGACCCGGTCGAGCATCAGGCCCAGGCAGACGATCGCGGCGCCGGCCACCAGACCGGTCGCCAGGTCGCCCTGCGCGAGACCGAAGACGACGTCGTAGCCGAGGGCGCCGCCGCCGACCAGGCCGCCGATGATGACCACGGCCAGGACCAGGACGACGCCCTGGTTGACGGCGAGCAGCAGCGCCGGGCGGGCCAGCGGGAGCTGCACCTGCCGCAGCTGCTGGGCGCCGGTCGCGCCGAGCGAGCGCGCCGACTCCAGGGCGGCCGGGTCGACCTGGCGCAGGCCCTGCGCGGTGATGCGGACGACGGCGGGCAGCGCGTAGACGACCGCGGCGGCGACCGCGGGGGCGCGGCCCACCCCGAACAGGGCGACCACCGGGATCAGGTACACGAACTGCGGCATCGTCTGGAACACGTCCAGGACCGGGCGCAGCATCCGCTCCACGCGGTCGCTGCGCGCGGCGGCGATGCCCAGGGCGAAGCCGATGACGAGGGTCACGGCGACGGCGGCGAGGACCTGCGACAGAGTGTCCAGCGACGGCCCCCACACGCCGAGCACCCCGATGGCGGCCATCGCTAGCACGGCGGTGAGCGCGGTGCGCCAGGTGCCGATCAGCCACGCCAGCGCGGCGACGATCAGCAGCACGCTCCACCAGGGCAGCCACTGGAGTCCGTCGCGGAGCGGGTCGAGCACCCAGGTGGTGAAACGGCCCGCCCAGTCGGCGGTGCCGCCGACCACGGGCACGCCCGAGTACAGGTGCGCGGTCATCCAGTCGACGGCCCGGTTGACGGGCTCCGCGATGCCGACGACCCAGCTCTCCGGCCACTCCAGCCGGCCCGCGAACCGTCCGGCGGCCGCGACGACGACCGCGGCGGCCAGGGCGCACACGCCGAGCAGGCGGGCGTGCGGGGCGGGCGCGTCGCCGAGGCGGGCGCCGGCCGCGCCGGTCACCCGGTCGAGGACGACCGCCAGCAGCACGATCGGGATGCCCGCGGCGAGCGCGGCGCCCACGTCGACCGAGGCGAGCGCCTGGTAGACGCGGTCGCCGAGGCCGCCCGCTCCGATCACGGACGCGATGACGGCCATGGAGAGGGCCATCATGATCGTCTGGTTGAGGCCGAGCAGGAGTTCCTTACGGGCCAGCGGGATACGGGCGGTCAGCAGGCGCTGGCGCGCGGTCGTCCCGAGCGACTCGACGGCCTCCAGCACCTCCTTGTCCGCGCCGCGCAGCCCCAGCGCGGTGAGCCGGGCCATCGGCGGGGCGGCGTAGACGACGGTGGCGAGCACGGCCGCGGGGACGCCGATGCCGAAGACCAGCACGACCGGCAGGAGGTAGGCGAAGGCGGGCAGGACCTGCATGGTGTCGAGGACCGGGCGCAGGGCCCGGTGCATACGGTCGGACAGCCCGGCCGCGAGCCCGAGCAGCGCGCCGACCACGACGGACGCGGCGACCGCGACCACCATGAGCGCGAGCGTCTGCATGGTGGGCACCCACATGCCCAGCAGCCCGCAGGCGAGGAACGCGGCGGCGGTCCCGAACGCGAGCCGGATCCCCGCGACCCGCCAGGCGGTCAGCGCGGCCACGGCCGTCACTCCCGCCCAGCCGACGGCGAGGAGGGCGAGATAGACGGCGCGTACGGCGATGACGACGACGTTGCTGACGTGGCCGAGGAAGTGGAGGAACAGGGGGTGGGAGTCGCGGTTGTCGACGATCCAGTCACTGGCGGTCCCGAGCGGCCCGGACAGATCGACGGTCAACGCCCCGGGCCACGCCCCGCTCCCCCACCGCCCCGCCGCCAACGGCACGAGAACGGCGGCGATCAGCAGCAACACGCCGAGCTTCCGCACGGCGGGCTTCCGGAACACGCCGGGCGCCGGGGTGTCACCCACGGCAGCGGTGAGAGCCGCCATCAGACGGACTCCTCACCGGCACCGGCGGCGGGGGCCGGGGCCTTGTCGGCGGCGGGGGCGGGTGCCTCGCCGGCGGCGGGGGCGGACGGGGCCGCGCCTCGGCCGGCGGACGCCTTCTCGCCTCCGGCGACGGCTGAACTGCCCGATGTGGCGGAGGTGGTCGCACCGTCGGCGGGGGCGGGTGCCTCGCCGACAGCGGAGGCGGACGGGGCCGCGCCTCGGCCGGCGGACGCCTTCTCGCCTCCGGCGACGGCCGGAGCGTCCGGGGTGGTGGAGGCGGTCGCGGCGTCGGCGGGAGTGTCCGCGCCTGCGCCGGGACCGGACGGCCGGCCGGCCGCTGCGTCGGCGGGGGCGTCCGCCTTCGGCGAGGAGGCGCCGGAGTCCGCGGCCGAACCGTCCGGGGCGGCGGACACGGTCGCGCCACCGGCGGCAGCGTCCGTGCCGGGAGCGGCCGGCCGACCGGTCCCTCCGGCGGCGCGGCCGTCCGCCTCCGGCGACGAGGCGCCAGGGGCTGCCGCTGAAGCGCCCGAGGCAGCGGAGGCGGTCGCGCCGTCTCCGGAGGCGGCCGGGCTTCCCGTCGCCCCGTCGGCCGGACGGTCCGTGTCCGGGTCGGCGGCGGTGCGGTCCGCGGCCTCGGCGGGCTCGTCCGCCACCGGCGAGGCGGCGACGGGGTCCGCAGCGGCGGGTGTGTCCGCACGCGTGTCCGCGGCCGCGCCGGGCGTCGCAGGGGCCGGGTGGCCTGCCACCACGTTGAGGAGGGACTCCGCGTCCACCACGCCCACGCACGCGCCCGCGTCCACGACGCGGACAGGCGCGCCGGCCGTGGCGACCGTTTCTATGGCCTCCGATACCGTCGTGCCGGGGGCGACCACCGGGCCCGTGGCCGACTGCTCCGCCGGCGAGGCGGGACGCATGGCCGTGCGGACGGTCAGGACCTGTTCACGCGGCACGTCCTGGACGAACGCCCGCACGTAGTCGTCGGCCGGCGCGCCCACGATCTCCTCGGGCGTGCCCAACTGCACCACGCGGCCGTCGCGCATCAGCGCGATGCGGTCACCCAGCTTCAGCGCCTCCTGGAGGTCGTGCGTGATGAAGACCATCGTGCGGCCCTCCTCACGGTGTAGTCGCACCACCTCGTCCTGCATGTCCCGCCGGATCAGCGGGTCGAGCGCGCTGAACGGCTCGTCGAACAGCAGCACTTCGGGGTCGACGGCGAGCGCGCGGGCCAGCCCGACCCGCTGCCGCTGACCACCGGAGAGCTGAGCCGGCCGCCGCTGCTCCATGCCGGCGAGGCCCACCTTCGCGACGACCTCGGCGGCCTTCTCGCGTCGCGCGGCGCGGCCCATGCCCTGGATCTCCAGGCCGTAGGCGACGTTGTCGAGGACGGTGCGGTGCGGCAGCAGGCCGAAGTGCTGGAAGACCATGGCGGCGCGATGGCGCCGCAGTTCCCGCAGCCGCGTCCGGTCCATCGCGCGGACGTCCTCGCCGTCGATGCCGATCCGGCCCGCGGTCGGCTCGATCAGCCGGGTCAGACAGCGCACCAGCGTGGACTTGCCTGAGCCGGACAGGCCCATGACGACGAAGACCTCGCCCTTGCGGACGTCGAAGGAGACGTCCCGCACGGCGGCCGTGCAGCCGGTCCGCGCGCGCAGCTCGGCCGCGTCGAGGGAGGCGAGCCCGGGGTCGGCGGGCACCCTGTCGGCGCGGGGCCCGAAGACCTTCCACAGTCCCTCGACGGAGAAGACGGGCGGGGCCCCCGCATCGGACGCGGGGGCGGATTCGGCGGCGGGAACGGCCGCGGTCGCCGCGCTCATCGGGCATCACCGCCGAGCAGATCGACGGCACGCTCGCCGACCATCAGCACGCCGATCATCGGGTTCACGGCGGTCATGGTCGGGAACACGGAGGCGTCGGCGATACGGATGCCCTGCAGCCCCCGGATGCGCAGCTCGGGGTCGACGACCGCGGTCTCGTCGTCGGCGGCGCCCATCTTGCAGGTGCCGGCCGGGTGGTAGACGGTGTGCGCGACCTTACGGGCGTACTCGCTCAGCTCCTCGTCACCGGTGACGTGCGGACCGGGCGCCACCTCCCGCTTGAGCCAGTGCGCGAGCGGCTCGGTCCTGGCGATCTCGCGGGCGATGCGGATGCCGTCTACGAGGGTGCGGCCGTCGTAGTCGTCCTCGTCGGTGAAGTACCGGAAGTCCAGCGCCGGCTTGACCTCGGGGTCGGCGCTGGTCAGGTACAGCCGGCCGCGGCTCTTCGGCTTGGGGATGTTCGGCGTCATGGAGACCCCGAACTCCGGCCGCTGGTAGCCCAGTCGCTCCGGATTGTCCGTGAACGGGATCTGGTAGAAGTGGAACATCAGGTCGGGGCCCGCGTGTTCGGGGTCGCGGCGCACGAACAGACCGGCGTCGGAGTCCATCGCCGAGTTCTCCGGGATGGGCCCGTTCGTCTCCCACACGATCACCGACTCGGGGTGGTCGAGCAGGTTCTCGCCGACGCCCGGCAGATGGTGGACCACGGGGATGCCGAGCGCCTCCAGGTCCTCACGCGGCCCGATGCCGGAGTGCAGCAGCAGCCGCGGCGAGTCGACGGCCCCGGCGCACAGCACCACCTCGTTGCGGGCGCGGATCAGCACCTCCTCGCCGTCCTTGGTCCGCACATGGACGCCCTCGGCGCGGGTGCCGTTCAGCTCCAGCTTGTACGCCCAGGTCTCCAGCCACAGCGTCAGGTTGGAGCGCTCGTCCATCACCGGGTGCAGATACGCCACGGACGCGGACGACCGCTTGTTGTTCTCCGGGTGGTACGCCAGGTCGAAGAAGCCGACGCCGTCGTTGAACGGCTTCTTGTTGAAGCCCTCGACGCGGGGCACCTCGAGCGCGTTCCGGGCGGCGTCGACGAAGTCGCGGGCGATGGCGTTCCGGTCCTTCTCGTCGACCGGGACGATGTTGTTCTTCAGCCGGGCGTAGTACGCCTCCATCTGCACGGCGCCCCAGCCCTTGGCTCCCGCCTGCTCCCACTCGTCCCAGTCGGACGGCAGCGGCTTGAACGCGATGAGCGTGTTGTGCGAGGAACAGCCGCCGAGGACGCGGGCGCGGCTGTGCCGGATGTGCGAGTTGCCGCGTGGCTGCTCGGTGGTGGGGTAGTCGTAGTCGAGCTCACCTCCGAGCAGGCCCATCCAGCGGCGCAGCGTCAGCACGTCGTCCCGTCCGACGTCGCTGGGACCGCCCTCGATGACGGCGATGGTGACGTCGGGGTTCTCGGTGAGTCGGGAGGCGATGACGGAACCTGCGGTCCCGCCGCCTATGACGACGTAGTCGTAGACAGGTGTGTCCTGGGTCATGGAGATACTCCAATGGCTGAAGCGCCCCGAAGGGGCGCGGGAAACTGCGCGACCAGCCACGCCGGCGCCGCCCACGCCCCACGGCGTGCACGACACCGGCGGTGCAAGCTGTCAGCCGCGGAACCACCGAACCGGCGCCGGCGCCAGGTTCTGATACACGTGCTTGGTCTCCCGGTACTCCGCGAGTCCGGCCGGGCCCAGCTCGCGCCCCGTCCCGCTCTTGCCGAAGCCGCCCCACTCGGCCTGCGGGAGGTAGGGGTGGAAGTCGTTGATCCACACGGTGCCGTGGCGGAGCCGTCCGGCCACGCGGCGGGCGCGGCCCGGGTCGGACGTCCACACGCCGCCGGCCAGGCCGTACTCGGTGTCGTTGGCGAGGGCGACGGCCTCGTCCTCGGTGCGGAACGTCTCGACGGTGAGGACCGGTCCGAAGACCTCCTCGCGTACGACGCGCATCTCGCGGTGGCAGCGGTCGAGGACGGTCGGCTCGTAGAAGTAGCCGGACGCGGGGCGCTCGGGAGCCGGCTCCGGCCGCTTGCCGCCGCACCTCAGCACCGCGCCCTCCTTGAGCGCGGACTCGACGAACGCCTCGACCTTCTCGCGCTGCTGCGCGGAGACGAGCGGGCCGCACTCCACGCCGTCCTCGGTGCCCCGGCCGAGCCGGATCTTCTCGGCGCGGCGGGCGAGTTCGGCGACGAAGCGGTCCCGTACGGACTCCTCGACGATGAGGCGCGCGCCGGCGGAGCAGACCTGGCCGCTGTGGATGAAGGCCGCGTTGAGGGCCTGGTCGACGGCGGTGTCGAAGCCCTCCTCGGTGGCGCAGGCGTCGGCGAAGACCACGTTGGGGTTCTTGCCGCCGAGTTCGAGGGCGACCTTCTTCACGGTCGGCGCGGCGGCCTGGGCGACCTTGGTGCCGCTGACCAGCCCGCCGGTGAAGGAGACCAGGTCGACGTCGGGGTGCTCGGCCATCCGCGCGCCGACGGTGTGACCGGGGCCGGTGACGATGTTGGCGACGCCGGCGGGCAGTCCCGCCTCGGTGAGGAGGCCGATCAGGGCGACGGTGGTCAGCGGGGTGATCTCGCTGGGCTTGACCACGAAGGTGTTGCCCGCGGCGAGCGCGGGGGCGATCTTCCAACTTGCCTGCAGCAGGGGGTAGTTCCAGGGGGTGATCAGGGCACAGACGCCGACCGGCTCGTGCACGACGACGCTGTGGACGTCGGGCGAGCCCGCGTCCACGACCCGGCCGGGCGCCTCGGCGGCGACCAGGTCGGCGAAGTAACGGAAGGCGTCGGCCACGCAGTCGATGTCGACGCGGCCCTCCTCGACGGTCTTGCCGGCGTCCCTGGCCTCCAGGAGACCCAGTTCCTCGCGGTCCCGGACCAGGAGGTCGGCGACGCGGCGCAGCAGCGCGGCCCGCTCGGCGACGGGGGTGTGCGGCCAGGGCCCCTCGTCGAAGGCCTGGCGCGCCGCCGCCACCGCGAGGTCGGTGTCCTTCTCGTCGCCCTCCGCGACCAGGGCGAACGGCCGGGCGTCCGCCGGGTCGAGGATCTCCCGGGTGGCCCCGGAGACGGCGGCCCGCCACTCGCCTCCCGCGTAAATGGTGTCGCGCGCCCGCAAAACTGTGCTGTCCGCCATGATCGGTTACTGCCTTCCGTTCTTCTCCGCGCCCGTGGGTCACATGCCTGCTACCCCCGAGACCGGGTGCGCCTGCCCTGCCGGGCGGAAGTCATGCGGAATCTCTGCACGGAGTGCGCTTCGTCACGCAGGGGCCTGTGGAGCCTTTCCACGCCGGGTGCGGGGCGTCCATGGCTGGTCGCGCAGTTCCCCGCGCCCCTGAAGGACGCCTCCGCCGCCGGCACGCCGCCGCACGGGTCGGCAGCGGCAACCCTTCAACGCCGGGTGCGGCCAGTCCATGGCTGGCCTCGCAGTTCCCCGCGCCCCTTCGGGGCGCCTCCACGACTACGGGCAGTCGTGCCTCCCCCAGTGCCTTATGGGCCTGGGACGTACCCTCAGGGCGGCACGGGTGGGCGCGGCGGCGCCTCGTTGGCGCCGAGTCGCGCCGACACCCCCGGCCCGCCGCAACCGACGGGACGTCAGGTCAGCCGCACGTCGCCGACGGAGGACAGAAGTACTCCGACGCCAGGAGCGCCAGCTCCAACTCCGGGTCCACCCCATCCGTAGGCGCCCCGTACGCGGCCACCGCGTACACCTTCCCGTCCTCCGGCGACCGGAAGCGGACGTCCTGGACGTGCCAGCTGCCGACCTCCGGCTCGCCCCGCAGCGAATCGGCGAGGTATTCCAGGCGCAACCCCTCGGCCCCCGCGTCCAGCCTCACCAGTTCGACCCGCTGAAACCCGTCCGGCTTGGGCGTCTCGTCCGACAGGTACAACTCGAAGGACTCCTCCGGCGAGGACTCCGCGACCTCGTACACCTGAAGCCGCCGGAACCCGTCCGGACTCCGGTAGTTCACCACGTCGAACCCGTGCTGCGAAGGCACCGTCTCCCGCTCCCACCCCGTGGGCCGCGCGATGGTGAACCCCTCCGCGTCGTGATGCAGTTCGAACCCCTCGGGCAGCGCCGACGGGTCGGCAGAGGGCGACCCGGAGGACTCCGTGGGCACCGCCTCCGACTCCTCCACCGGCGTGGGCGACGGCGACTCCTGCGGGGCGCTCGTACTCGTACCCCCCGCGCGATCGTCCGCCGCACCGCCCGCACGGTCGTCCCCCACGACCAGACTCAGCACCAGCGCCACCGCGACCCCCACGACCGCGGCCCCGCCCAGCACACCCCACACCACCCGCCGCCGCCCGGCGCCGAACTCCCCCGGCTCACCCGGCCTCGGCGGCTCCGGAACGGACCACCCCTCACCCCGCGGGGCATCGGGGTCGGTCACCCCGCCCGGAGCACCCGCCGGCACGGCCGGCTGGAAGGACGGCGGAGGAGGCGGCGGCGGAGTCACCGAGGGGGTACCGCCGCCGACGCCGCCCTCCCACCGCTGCGCGTCCTCGTTCCAGTACCGCTCTCCCCCGGTCACGGCGCCTCACATCCCCAGCAGCCCGGCGACGGCCCCCGCCGACGAGAACAGCGTCAGAATGCTCTGCGCATCGGTCAGCGCCTCCCGCAGCCGCTGTATCCGCCCCTCACCGGCCGTCCCGGTACGCGTGATCTCCTCCTCGGTGTCGGCCAGCGTGGAGTCCAGCCGCGCGACCTGCTCGTTCTCCCGCAGCCGTGCGAGGTCCGCGCGCAGTTCCTGAACGGCGGCCAGCAGCTGCTCGGCGGTTTCGTCGCGCGCCGGAGCCGCCGTGTTGTGCGTCTCCGCGCGGGCGTGGGCGCCGAACGCGAAGGAGGAGTTGTCGGCACGGCCGATGCTCACGTTCGGTTCGTCGGATGCCATGTCAGTCGGATCCCTTCCGCAGCCCGGGGCCGCCGGTCGTGGTCTCGGCGCGCGCGTGGTCACCGAAGGCGAAGGACGAGTTGTCGGCGCGCCCGATGTGCACGGCGCCGCTGCTGATGTTGACGATCTTCTGCACGAACTCACCGGTCTCGTAGCCCGCTTCGCCCAGCGCCAGCCGCACCCCGCGGCTGATGCGGTCCTGCACGCTGCGCAGGTACCGGGCGACGTCCATGTCCTGGAACGTGGACCCGGCGGGCGCCGCGGCCAGCTCCCGCACGGACAGCGCGGGCCCGTCGGGCAGCGCGTGCGCGTGGCCGCCGGTGAGCAGCCGCCACAGGTAGGCCGCGCCCCGGCCGAGGGTGATGAGCGAGTCGCCGGCGGAGCGGGGCACCAGGACGGCGGAGCCGGCGATGCGGCCCGTCAGGTCGTGCAGGAACTGGTGCGCCGTGCGGTCGGCGTCCTTGAAGTCCGCGCGGACCGGCAGCAGCACGTGCGGCGCGATCTCCAGCATCAGCATCCGGCCCTGGGTGTGGACGCGGACGAAGACGGTGACGACCAGCTCCTCCTCCCAGCCGGCGACCCGGACGCGCAGGAAGTGCCTCCGCTTCTCGCCGCCCTCCTCGACGGCCCGCGTCCGGTGCTGCTCGAAGTCGGCGGGCCCGTACGGCGCCTGGTCGCGGCGCAGCAGCCCCTCGACGGGCAGGAACACGCACTCGTCGATCTCCAGCCGCCGCAGCCGGTCCCGTACGCCGGGGCCCGCGTGCTCGGCGGGCAGCCGCAGCTGTTCGATGAGGGGGCGGACCCGGTCGAGGATGGCGCGGTTGCTGAGCGGCTGCTGGTCGGCGTCCTCGTCGGGCCGCAGTTCCACGGCGAGCACCCAGGTGTCGTACGCGGTGCCGGCCCCGCAGAACGGACGGGCCTCGTGGTACATGACGAGCGGGGTGTGCTGCTCCAGCCGGATCCGCTGGGACAGCCGCCGGAAGCGGGTCCCCTCGTGCCGCTCGGCGGGGTCGCCGGCCGCGTCCGGGAACCGGGCAGGGGACAGCTCGGCGGCGAGCACCCGCGCGAACTGCGTACGGCGCCCCGCGACGCACAGGCCGATGACCACGAGCACGCCGATCCCGAACCACCCCTGCCAGGGCTTGGCGTCCCCGGAGAACCCTCTGGTGAGCGCCCCCAGCACGTCCTCGTCGCCGGAGTACCCGTACGACGACGAGGAGGAGGAGTACGAGGGCTCGCCACCGCCCTCGCCCAGCGCCACGGAGAACAGGGTGACGAACGCGAACACGGTCACCACGCGGCCGCCCCAGCGGGCGACGAACGCGACGAGCGAGCGGTACCACGGCGGCCGGGCGTCACGGCCGCGCAGCAGGGGCGCGGCGGCGAGCATCAGGCTGGGCCAGACGAAGTAGAGGAGCAGGTTGCCGCTGATCAGGGCGCCGACGATCCACAGTCCTACGACGGCGGCCGCCCACAGCATCTCCAGGCGCCGGGCGCGCAGCGCGTGGGCGAGGACGCGGGCGGCGTCGAAGCCGAGGGAGGGCGCGACGACGCGCTGTTCGTGGAGGTAAAGCTCCTCGATGACCCGGTCGCGGTAGCCGGGGTCCAGGTAGGTCCCCGCGCACAGCAGCCGGGACGCCTCGCTGGCGTACGGGGGCACGGGCGGCGGGCCGTCCGGCGTCCCGTCCGGGTGCTGCGGCTGCTGCTGGGGCACGAAGGCAGTGCTCACGCGGATCCCCCGATACGCGAATCGACGTCACGACCACGTGGAGTGACGGGGCATCAGAATAGAGCAACGGCGGTCAGGTGCGAACCGGATTGACCACAGGGACCGATGGGGCGACGACGCGAGCGGGGCCCCGCACCGGACGAACCGGTACGGGGCCCCGCGAAGGCCGTGGGGGCCGGGCTCAGATGAGGCCGAGGGAGCGGACCGCCTCGCGCTCCTCCTCGAGCTCCTTGACGGAGGCGTCGATGCGGGTGCGGGAGAACTCGTTGATCTCCAGACCCTGGACGATCTCGTACTTGCCGTCCTTCACGGTGACCGGGAAGGAGGAGATGAGGCCCTCGGGGACGCCGTAGGAGCCGTCGGACGGGATGCCCATGGAGACCCAGTCGCCCTCCGGGGTGCCGTTGACCCAGGAGTAGACGTGGTCGATGGCGGCGTTGGCGGCGGAGGCGGCCGACGAGGCGCCGCGGGCCTCGATGATGGCGGCGCCGCGCTTGGCTACGGTCGGGATGAACTCCTCGGCCAGCCACTTCTCGTCGTTGACGACCTCGGCGGCGTTCTTGCCGGCGATCGTGGCGTGGAAGATGTCCGGGTACTGGGTGGCGGAGTGGTTGCCCCAGATGGTCAGGCGCTTGATGTCGGAGACCGTCGAGCCCGTCTTCTTCGCGAGCTGGGTCAGCGCACGGTTGTGGTCCAGGCGGGTCATGGCGGTGAAGCGCTCGGCCGGGACGTCCGGGGCGGCGGCCTGGGCGATCAGGGCGTTGGTGTTGGCCGGGTTGCCGACGACCAGGACGCGGATGTCGTCCGCGGCGTGGGCGTTGATGGCCTGGCCCTGCGGCTTGAAGATGCCGCCGTTGGCCTCGAGGAGGTCACCGCGCTCCATGCCCTTGGTGCGGGGGCGGGCGCCGACGAGGAGGGCGACGTTGGCGCCGTCGAAGGCCACGTTCGGGTCGTCCGTGATCTCGATGCCCTGCAGCAGCGGGAACGCGCAGTCGTCCAGCTCCATGGCGGTGCCCTCGGCGGCCTTGAGCGCCGGGGTGATCTCCAGCAGGCGCAGCTTGACCGGCACGTCCGCGCCGAGCAGCTGGCCGGAGGCGATGCGGAAGAGGAGGGCGTAACCGATCTGGCCGGCCGCGCCGGTGACGGTGACGTTCACGGGAGTGCGGGTCATGGCGTTCTCCGTATGACAGCTGGCGGTGGGGCGGTCCCTGCCCCCTGGTGCGGGATCCCCGCTCCGGCTCGTGACCGGTGCCCGCCACGATGATCGATCACCGGTTCGAATGATCGATCTCTTGGCGTCAAGAGAGATCCAGCGGTCAGGCTATCGCGCATCCACCGCCCCGCACGGCCGGGCTCCCTGTGGCCCGCCCCACAGAGTGACGGCCCGGCCACGCGCACGTCGCACACGCCCGGCCGGGCGGCGGAGGTGAGAAGCCCGGCCGGGCTCGGCGGAGAGGTGCGGAAATCCCGGCCGGGCGCCGGATGAGGTGCGGAGCACTTGGCCGGGCTCGGCAGAGTGGCGGGGAGCAGCCGACCGGGCTGGCGCAGAAGTGAGGGGAACCCGGCCGGGCTGGCAGAGAGGCGAGGGGAACCCGGCCGGGCTGACGGAGAGGTGAGGAGCACCTGGCCGGGCTCGGCAGAGTGGCCGGGAGCAGCCGACCGGGCTGGCGCAGAAGTGAGGGGAACCCGGCCGGACGCGCGGAGAGGTGAGAAGCAGCCGGCCGGGCTGGCGGAGAGGTGAGGGAAAAGGGCGGCCGCTCCGTCCGGGAGAGGTAGGGGCGGGGCGGCCGCCGTCGGGGACCGAACATGCCGGTATCCCATGGGGGTACTTCTCGCGTGCCCGCCCCTGACGTCCGCATTCACGTCCCCACGGTTCCCTCACATGTCATGCCCCGTACGGCCTACGCGAACGAGGGAACCGGCTACGCCGGCCGGAAAGCCCCGCCGGCCCCGGCGCCCCGGAAACCGGCCCCTGCGCCAAGTCCCGCCGACCCGACTACCGGGCGACCGGGCGCCGGGCAACCGGACGGCCGGGCTGACGAACGCCGTTGTGGCCGGGCGAGAGGGCTGCGGCGGCCCCGGGGCTCGGCCGCCCCTGCCGTCAGGGCGGAGAGACCGTCAGTCCGTGCAGCCCTTCTCCCCCGTCGCCGCCAGCACCGCGCAAGCCTTCGCCTCCGTCGCCGAGGTGACCGGGACCATCATCGTGTAGGCGACCGTGTCACCCGGGGCGTCGACGGAGTCGGTCTGCTGGGACGTGCCCGAGGTGATCTCGACCGTGTCCCCTTGCGTGGCCTGGGTGATGCGTCCCCACGCCGCCGCGCAGACCTCGCTGTAGCGGACCTCGACGGTGGTGGCGCCGACGACCGCGGTGCCGGCCGTGGTGACCAGGTCGCCGCTGCACCCCATGACCTCGGCGTCCTTGCCCGCGCAGCTCTTCCCGCTGCACTTCACGCCGGGAGGCAGCGGCGCCTCCTTGGTGACGGTGGGCGACGGGGAGGGCGTGGCCTCCTTCTTGTCGCCCTGGGTCTGGGTGACGTACAGCCCGGCGGCGACCACGACGAGCGCGCCGAGCGCCCCGACGAGGAACGTCGCCGTGCGCCGCCTGCCCGCGGGGCGGCCCGAACCGCCGCCCCGACCCGACGGCTCCGCGGGCGGCGGGCCGTACCCCCCGGCCGCGGGCGCCCCGGGACCGTACGCCCCCGGGTAACCCGCCTCCGGGTTCACGACCCCCCAGGAGTTGCCGCTGCCCGACGCGTCACGCACGTCGGTGGCGGTCGGCTGGGGCGGCACGCTCGGCGACACCCCGGCAGGCCCGGCGACCCCCGTACGGGCGCCGCCTCCGCTGGAGCGTCCGCCGCCCGACGGCGGCGCGGCCAGCTCGCTCAGCGCGGCGCGCGCCTGCGAGATCCGGATCGCCTCCATGGTCATGTCGTGCCGCATCTCCGAGCGGCTCCACGCGCGCTCGGCGAGCTCCCACATGGTGGTCAGGTGCACCGGGTTGGTCCCGGTGACCTCCGCCAGCGCCACGATCGCGCCCTTGGGCGCGAGGAGCCGGCCGTTCAGATAGCGCTCCCAGGACGTCTTGCTGTAACCCGTGCGGTCGGCGACCGACGCGACGCTCAGACCGCTGCGGTCCACCAGCCGCCTGAGCTGACTGGTGAACTCCCTGATCTGCGGATCGAGTTCATCCGGCAAGGCCTTCCAACGAGGCATTGCTCTCCCCCTCTGTCCCCCGGTTCGTGCTGGTGTTTCCCTCGCGCATGGTGCCCCTTGCCACGTCCCGTCTGGCTACCCACAGGGATGCCGCCGGGACGGGTCTCAGTTCCCGGGGTGGGGGCGCACGGGAGCAACAGGGCGCGTGCGGCGTTGCACGCCCAGTCGCTTGCGCTCCAGTGTCCCACCGGTCGGCCCCCCGGCCGAACGGAACCCCGGAACCTGAACACCGGACGCACCGGACCGATATGACCGTCCCACCGTCTTCCTGTCCTACCACCCCGACGCCCCTCGCGGAGGCGTCCGCGGCCACATCCTCCCTGCGCGGACACCCGTGTCGCGAACAGGCCCCGGAGTCATCGCAAGGGCGTACGGGGATTCCGGGGCGCGTACCGGAACGGTCACTTCCGTGCCACAGCGGCCGGACCGCCGTTGATCGGACCGTCCGCCGTGCAGCAACGTGGTGCGCGGCGGCGGCCCGTCCTCTCACGGGGGTGTGGACGGGCCGCCGTCACCGCCGTACGGGCAGCTCAGCCGTCGACGGTGAAGTGCAGCATGTCCTGCAGCCACGGGAACCGCAGCAGCGGGTCCGGCTGCATCATCAGCGCCAGCAGCACGATCACCAGGCCCAGGCCGCCGTAGGTGACGATGTCGGTGAAGCGGGAGCGCACGGCGAGCATGCCGACGTCCGGCACCACCCAGCGCAGGACCGCCCCGGCCAGCAGCGCGGCGCCGATGATCAGCAGCCCGACCCGGAACACGTCCAGCGCGGTCAGCAGCAGCCCCAGGCCCACGGTGAGCAGCACGGCCAGGATCGGCCACTGCCGGGCGGGCGCGGGGGCGTCGCCGGGGGCCGCGCGGCCGCCGCCCTCGGGGCGCGCGGTGTCCCGGGTGAACAGCGGGAACCTACGGGTGGCGCGGCGCGGGGCGCCCTCGGCGTCGGGCGCGCTGACCGCGTCGCGCACGGTGACGTCCTCGGGGGACTCCTCCGCCGCCGCGGGGGCCTCGGGGGCGTCCGGTGCCTTCCGCTCAGCCGACACTGCGCTCCGCCGCCTCGACCACGTTGACGAGCAGCTGCGCCCGGGTCATCGGGCCGACGCCGCCGGGGTTGGGCGCGACCCAGCCGGCCACCTCGGCCACGCCCGGGTGGACGTCACCGACGATCTTGCCCTCGGCGCTGCGGGAGACGCCGACGTCCAGGACGGCCGCGCCCGGCTTGACGTCCTCGGGGCGGATCAGGTGGGCGCTGCCGGCCGCGGCGATGATGATGTCCGCGCGCTTCAGGTGGGAGGACAGGTCACGGGTGCCGGTGTGGCACTGGGTCACGGTGGCGTTCTCGCTGCGCCGGGTCAGCAGCAGCGGCGTCGGACGGCCGATGGTGACGCCGCGCCCGACGACCACGACCTCGGCGCCCTTGATCTCCACGCCGTGGCGGCGCAGCAGGGTGATGATGCCGTTCGGGGTGCAGGGCAGCGGGGCGGGCTCGTTGAGCACGAGACGGCCGAGGTTCATCGGGTGGAGGCCGTCGGCGTCCTTCTCCGGGTCCATCAGCTCGAGGATGCGGTTCTCGTCGATGCCCTTGGGGAGCGGCAGCTGGACGATGTAGCCGGTGCAGGCCGGGTCCTCGTTCAGCTCGCGGACGACCGCCTCGATCTCCTCCTGCGTGGCGGTGGCGGGCAGTTCGCGCTGGATGGAGGCGATGCCCACCTGGGCGCAGTCGCGGTGCTTGCCGGCGACGTACTTCTGGCTGCCGGGGTCGTCCCCCACGAGGATCGTGCCGAGGCCGGGCGTGACGCCCTTCTCCTTCAGCGCCGCCACGCGGGCGGTCAGATCGGACTTGATCTCGGCTGCGGTGGCCTTGCCATCGAGAATCTGGGCGGTCATGGCCCCATCCTCGCGGATGACGGGCCCCCTGTTCCAATCAGCCCGCATTCCGGGCGGGCACGGCGCCGTAGCAGGGCATTCGACCACCATCGGGTGCAATACGAGCAAGATCGCGATGTTGCACTTGCACAACACATATGTCGTACCGCTGGACAAGGAAAGGAACGGTCAAGAACGATGAACGCACAGTGCCGCGGGCAGAACCGGGGGGACGGACCGCATCTGTAGTACTTCCTCCGCGCCGTGCCTCGCGTCGTCCCCGCACCAGAAGCGCAACGGAGGAAGAACCGCCATGAGTTTCGGCGACCCGAACAACCCCTACGGGCAGCCGCCCCAGCAGCCCCCGGCCGGCCCCGGCTACGGCTACCCCCAGCAGCCCGGCCAGCCCGCGCAGCCCGGTTACGGCTACCCGTCGGCGCCCCCGGTGGGCCAGCCCTACGGCGGCGGTCACGTCCCGGCCCAGATGCCCGGCATCACGCGCGCCGCGCAGATCCTGGTCGGAGTGATCGCGCTCGCACACGTGATCATCGCGGCCGTGTACGGCGTGGCGCTGGCGAAGTGGGACGAGTCGATGCGCGAGGCCGGCATCACGGGCGACGCCGAGGTCGAGCGGTACGCCGACCTGGGCAAGGGTGTCATCGTCTTCTTCGCCGGTCTGGCCGCCGTCTTCGCCATCCTCGGCCTGGTCCTCCTGCTGCAGTACGCCAAGGGCGGCCCCTCGGTCCGCGTCTGCTCGATCGTGTACGCCTCCTTCGCGATAGTCAGCGGCCTCTTCGCGCTGGCCATCTACCTGCTGGGCCTGGTCCTCTGGGTCGTGTCGATCCTGGTGATCGTGTTCTGCGCGAAGCGCGCGAGCGCCGAGTGGTTCCGGCGCCCGAGGTACTGACCACCGGGGAGCCGTCCGACGTTCCACCTCAAGGCCGTGTCCGCCCCGTACGGGGGACGCGGCCTTGGCGCGTCCCGGGGCGGACCGTGCCTTTCACGCCAATCCCGCCCCGCACCCCCGCCGCACCCGATCGGGGGAGGTCCGGCGGCGGGGCGGCCCCCTACCCTGGCCGAGTAGCTGTCAGGCATGGGGGGATGCATCGTGTACAGCCTCATCGTCGTACCTCCGGCGACCGTGCCGGAGGACCCGGGACGCCGTGACCGGCTCCGTCTGGCGCCCGGCGAGCGCCTCTCCTTCGGCCGCTCCCCGCAGGGCGACGGCCTGCGCATCGCGCATGAAGGGGTGTCCCGCAGAGCGGGCGAGATCACCGCGCAGGGCGCCTTCTGGCTGCTGAGCAACCTCAGCCGGGAGCAGACGTACGTCGTGGAGAACCCGGAGGGCGCGGGCGAGCACATCAAGGTCGGGCCGGGCCGGCTGGACGCGCCGGTACCGTTCGAGTTCTCCCGGATCGTGCTGCCGGCCTGCGGCGACCTGCTGCCGCTGGAGGTGTGGGCGCCCTGCCACGAGCACGTCCGCTTCGAGGCCTGCGACGACGGGACCGCCACCGCGCCCGCCTTCTCCCTGGACCGCTCCAAGCGGTACTTCGCCGTGCTGGCCGCGCTGTGCGAGCCGCGGCTGCGGGGGGCGCCGCACGCGCCGCTGCCCACGGTGGAGCAGGCGGTGGAGCGCCTGCGCCCGCTGTGGCCGGCCGCGTCCCGCACGGCGGTGCAGTGGAACATCGACTACCTGGCGGTGAAGCTGCGCCTCAAGCCCGGCCCCGACACCGCGGAGCCGGGTCCGCGGCTGAACGGCAAGAAGGAGTCGCTGGTCTCCCTGGCGCTCCGTTTCGACCTGGTCCGCGAGGACGACCTGACGGTCCTGGCGGCCCCGCTCCGCCAGGGGGTCCGGTGACGGAGACGTACGCCGTGCCGGTGCCGAAGGGGTACCGGGTGGGCGCGTGGGAGGTGCGCGAGCCGATCGCGACGGGCGCGTTCGGCAGCGTGTACGCCGGCCGCCGTACCGGGGGCGGCGGGGACGGGCCGCGGGACGTCGCGCTGAAGTTCCTGCCCACCGGCACCCGCACCCCGCGCCAGCTGCACCACCTGCGCGAGCTGGCCGAGCGGGAGGTGGACGTGCTGCGCCGGCTGAAGCAGCCGCACCTCGTCCGGATGTTCGAGACGCTGACCGTCGACGACCCCGGCCATCCGGAGCTGGACGGCGCCACCGTGCTGGTGCTGGAGAAGGCGGAGGGCTCGCTGGCCGCGCTGCTGGACGCCTCGCCCCGGCCCGGCGCGGGTCCCCGCCTGCTGACCCAGATCTGCGAGGGGCTTGCGCAGCTGCACCGGGCGGGCTGGGTGCACGGCGACCTGAAACCGGCCAACGTGCTGCTGATGACGGACGGTTCGGTCCGCCTCGCCGATTTCAACATGGCCGCCGAGCTGGAGGGCACGCACGCCTACACGTCCGCGTTCTCCACGCCCGACTACACCCCGCCCGAACTGCTGTGGTCGGAGATCGGCGAGCGGGGCCGGCAGATCCGCGGGTCGGCCGACGTGTGGGCGTTCGGCGTGCTCGCCCATCTCGTGCTCACCGGGGTGTTCCCGCTGCCCGGCGCCACCCCGGCGGCCCGCCGCACGGCCGCCGCCGCCTACGCCTCCGGCACCGACGAGCTGCGGCTCTCCCCCGAACTCCCGGACGCCTGGCGGGAGATCGTCCGCGCCTGTCTGTCCCGTACGCACGCGGAGCGGATCGGCGTGGAGGAGCTGCTGCGGCGGGTGCGGGACGCGGCCGGCGCGGGACGCCCGTTCCGGCTGCCCCGGCTGCTGCCCGCGCGGCGCCGCTCCCGGCGGGCGGTCGCCGTCTCGGCGGCCCTGGCGACCGCCGCGGTGGCCGTCCTCGGGTACGGCGTCGACCGGTGGGCCCTGTCCGACGGGGAGCCGGGCGCGAGCACCGACGCCTCCGCGACGTACGGCGCCGACGTGCTGCGTACCGGCCGGGGCGTACCGGCCGCGTACCGGCTGCTGATCGTGGAGACCGCGCGCGACTGCCGCAGCGAGGACGTCAGCGCGCCGCTGATCGCGGCCATGCTGAAGGTGGAGAGCGACTTCGACCCCGACCTGTCCGACCCGGCCAAGGACGAGTACGGCATCGCGCGCTGGACGCCGAAGGTGCTGCGCTGGTGGATGAACGAGGACGGCACACCGGGCGAGACCGTGCCCGCACCGCCCTTCCCGCCCGCCGAGTCGGTGCCCGCGATGGGCCGCTACCTGTGCTGGATCGCGCCCCGCCTCGACGACGCGCTGCGGGAGGACCGGCGGGTGCTGATCGCCACCGCCTACCGCACGTCGTGGCGCAGGGTGAACCAGGCGAGGGGCGTCCCCGCCGAGTACCGCCCGTACGCCGACCGTGTCACCCGTTACCTGAAGGAGTACACCCCGCCCGGCCGGAGGTGACCCTCACAGGTGCGAGGTACCGGACGGCCCGCTCCCCCGGCACGGTGTGAACGCGCCGCCTCCGCGGTGCACCGACCGGTACGTTCCTGGGGGAAACAGTGAACACCTTCAAATCCGCCGCGCTGCTCGTCGCGGCCACGGCCCTCGTCGCCGGCAGCTCGGTCGCGGCCACCGCCGCCCCGGACCCGGACGGCACCCGGGTCACCTCGCTGCAGCAGACGGCCGAGCGGGTGCTGGGCGGCGACGCCAAGCCCGTGCGGGTGACCGCCGACGCGGTCCGCTACGACGGCCTGACCGTCACCGAGGCCCCGAAGGGCAAGGCGAACACCAAGGCCCTGTCCTGCGGTTACGGCCACCTGTGCATGATCGTCAACGGCACCAAGTTCGACTTCTACAAGTGCCAGACGTGGGAGCTGAGCAACTGGACCGGCGACGGCCCCTTCACCAACAACCAGACCCCGGGCACCGTCGCCCGCTTCTACAACAAGGACGGCAGCGTCCGCTGGACGTCCACGGCCTACGAGTCCGGCACGGCCACCTGGGACCCGATCTGGTCCCTGCGCCCCTGCTGACGCGGGCACGCGGGACGGCGGTGGCCCCGGTCCGGGAAGGACCGGGACCACCGCCGTTCGGCCGGCTAGGGGATCAGTGGAAGAAGTGCCGCGTCCCCGTGAAGTACATCGTCACGCCCGCCTTCTTCGCGGCCTCCACGACCTGCTCGTCGCGGACCGAGCCGCCCGGCTGGACGACCGCCTTCACACCGGCCTCGGTGAGGATCTCCAGGCCGTCGGGGAAGGGGAAGAACGCGTCGGAGGCGGCGAAGGAGCCGCGGGCACGCTCGGCGCCGGCCCGCTCGACCGCCAGCTTCGCGGAGTCGACGCGGTTGACCTGGCCCATGCCGACGCCGACCGAGGCGCCGTCCTTGGCGAGCAGGATCGCGTTGGACTTCACCGCGCGGCAGGCCCTCCAGGCGAAGGCCAGGTCGGCCAGCTCGGCCTCGGACAGGGCCTCGCCGGTGGCCAGCGTCCAGGTGGACGGGTCGTCGCCCTCGGCCTGGAGGCGGTCGGTGACCTGGAGCAGCGCGCCGCCGTCGATCGGCTTGACCTCGACCGGGGCGGACGGCGCCTGCGGGGCGCGCAGCACGCGGATGTTCTTCTTCTTGGTGAGCGCCTCGAGCGCGCCGTCCTCGTAGTCCGGGGCGACGATGACCTCGGTGAAGATCTCCGCGACCTGCTCGGCCATCTCCTTGGACACCGGGCGGTTGACGGCGATCACGCCGCCGAACGCGGACAGCGGGTCGCAGGCGTGCGCCTTGCGGTGCGCCTCGGCGACGTCCGCGCCGGTCGCGATGCCGCACGGGTTGGCGTGCTTGATGATCGCGACGGCCGGGGCGTCGTGGTCGTACGCGGCACGGAGCGCGGCGTCCGTGTCCGTGTAGTTGTTGTACGACATCTCCTTGCCGTGCAGCTGCTCGGCCTCGGCGAGACCGCCGGTGCCGGAGACGTACAGCGCGGCCGGCTGGTGCGGGTTCTCGCCGTAGCGGAGGGTGTTCTTGCGCTCCCAGGTGGCGCCGAGGAAGTCGGGGAATCGGGAGTCGTCGACGGGCGCGTACTCGGACGCGAACCAGCTCGCCACGGCCACGTCGTACGCGGCCGTGTGCTGGAAGGCCTCCGCGGCGAGCCGCTTGCGGGTGGCGAGGTCGAAGCCGCCGCCCTGGACCGCGGCGAGGACGTCGCCGTAGCGGGCGGGGCTGGTGACGACGGCGACCGACGGGTGGTTCTTGGCGGCGGCGCGGACCATCGAGGGGCCGCCGATGTCGATCTGCTCCACGCACTCGTCGGGTGTGGCACCGGAGGCGACGGTCTCGCGGAACGGGTAGAGGTTCACGACGACCAGGTCGAACGGCTCCACGCCGAGGTCCTTGAGCTGCTGCTCGTGGTCGGCGAGACGCAGGTCGGCGAGGATGCCGGCGTGCACCTTGGGGTGCAGCGTCTTGACGCGGCCGTCCAGGCACTCGGGGAAGCCGGTCAGCTCCTCGACCTTGGTCACGGGGACGCCCGCGGCGGCGATCTTCGCGGCGGTGGACCCGGTGGAGACCAGCTCCACCCCGGCCTCGTGCAGGCCGCGCGCGAGATCCTCGAGGCCGGTCTTGTCGTAGACGCTGACGAGCGCCCGTCGGATGGCCCGCTTGTTGCTCTCGGCGGTCACTGGATAACTACCTTTCGTCCCTCGATGCGATAGCCGTTGCGGGCGAGGCGCCCCACGACCTCGACGAGCAGCTTTCGCTCGACTTCCTTGATGCGCTCGTGCAGAGCGCTCTCGTCGTCCTCGTCCCGGACCTCCACCACGCCCTGCGCGATGATCGGACCGGTGTCGACGCCGTCGTCGACGAAGTGGACGGTGCAGCCGGTGACCTTGGCGCCGTACGCGAGCGCGTCCCGCACGCCGTGGGCTCCCGGGAAACTGGGCAGCAGGGCGGGGTGGGTGTTCACGAACCGCCCGCCGAAGCGCGCGAGGAACTCCTTCCCCACGATCTTCATGAACCCGGCGGACACCACGAGGTCGGGCTCGTACGCGGCGACGGCCTCGGCGAGCGCCGCGTCCCATTCCTCGCGGGTCGGATGGTCCTTGACCTTGCACACGAAGGCCGGCAGCCCGGCGCGCTCGGCCCGGGCCAGGCCCTCGATGCCCTCGCGGTCCGCGCCGACGGCGACGACCTCGGCCCCGTAGGCGTCGGGTCCGACGGCGGCGATCTCGTCGAGGAGCGCCTGCAGATTGGTGCCGGATCCGGAGACCAGCACGACGAGACGACGCCTGGCGCGCTCGGCCACGGGCTTGGCGGCCACGGTGGGGCCCTTTCTCGGGGAGCGTCTGCACGGCCGGCGGCACAGCGCTTTGTACATTCCTACGAATGCTTCGCGCCCCCTGATACGGGGAAGCCTACGAAGCGGCCGACCGGCAGCAACGATACCGGCACTCCGGACGGGCCCCCACGGGACGGGGGCGTGGCCGGAAGGTAGCGTCTGACAGGAGCCGGCCGGGGTACGCAGGTCCTGGACACCGGGGCGCACGGGAACGCCGACCGCGCACCGTTCGTTCACAGGGCGACGGACCCGGGCCGCGCGGAGCTGACGGGAACGCACCAGCTCACCGCTCACTCGTAGTCGATACGTCGTGCGAGGCGGTCACACCGCACCCACGCCGTGCTTCACAAAGGGGAAGACGCTCACTTGATGCCGGACCGCAGCCTGCGACTCCTCACGTTCCCCCAGCAGTCGGCCCAGGGAGGGGAGCGTGGCGCCGTGCTGCTGCGGGAGCGCCGCTCCTCACCCCCCGACTCCTCCCGCGGTGAGGGCGGCGAGGGCGGCGACGACCGCCGCGACGGCCAGGACGACAACCCGTTCGCGCCCCCGCCGGAGGGCACGCCCGACCGCCCCTGGCAGCCCCGCCACCCCTCGGGCGGCGAGGGCCAGGGCGGCGGCCGCTCCCCGTGGGGCCGCAACTGGAGCGACCGGCAGCCCGGCCGCTCCCCCGGCGGCTTCGGCGAGCGCCCGCGCGGCCCCGAGAGCCAGGGCGGCGGCCCGCAGGGGCCGGGCATGCGCTGGGACCCCACGGACCCGGCCCAGCGTCGCGCGCGGTACGCCCTGCTGGGCGGCATGTGGGCCTTCTTCTTCGCCCTCTTCAACTGGCCCTACCTGGCGCTGCTCCTGGGCGCGCTCGCGCTGTACTGGGGCATCAGCGCCCTGCGCGCCAAGCCGCGCGGGCAGGACCCGGACGTCCCCGCGTCCGAGCAGAAGGGCCGCCCGCAGACCACGGCGGCGGTGAGCGGCCTGGTCACGGCGGGCCTGGCCCTGCTCCTGGTCGCCGGCGTCTTCGGCGCCCGCCTGGTCTACAGCGACTACTACGAGTGCACGAGCGACGCACTTACGCAGCAGGCGCGGCAGTCCTGCGGGGACCATCTGCCGGAGCAGCTGCGGGGACTGCTGGACGAGGAAGGCTGAGGGGGGCGTCCGTCGGACCCTCGCTCTTCGGGTTTCCGCCGAACCCCGTTCGCCCGCTCAGGCGGGTGGGCGGGGTTCGGTGCTCTCGGGGGCCGGGAGGTCGCCCGGGGGGTCCGGGCGCGGAGGGAGGCCGAGGGGGGCTGGGGCGACACCGAGGTCGTCCTCGTCGGCGTCGAGGAGCAGATAGGGCTCGTCGTCCGCGGCGGGGGCCGGGGTGCTTCGCTTCGGCTTCCGCTTGAGCCAGGTGGCTCGCGGCAGCCGTGTGCGCAGGGGCGGGCGGCGCCTCGGTGCGGCCGCGCGGGCGGCGCGGCGCTCGCGTACGCCCCGGCCGTACGACCGCCGGAGGCGCCATGCCCGTACCGTCAGGGCTGTCATCGTGGCCGTGAGGCCGAGCCAGGCCGCCGTTGCCAGGCCCACCTGCCACCACACCGGGCCGAAGCGGGCCAGTGCGGCCGTGCCCAGCGGGCCGCCCGCAAGACCGGCGAGCACCGCCAGCAGCACCCCGCACAGCCCCGCCGCGAACGCCGCCGCGCCGGCGGTCCGCCCGGTCGTCCAGATGCCGTGGCGCCCCCCGCCCGTCACGGACCCCCGCCCGACGAACCACCCCACCACGACCCCCGCCGTCAGCGGCAGCGCCGCCACCGTCCCGTGCAGGGCGGTGCCCGCGCCCGGGTCCGGTACCGCCGCCAGCAGCGGGAACGGCGGCAGCAGCGGCGCGGCCCGCGCACCCAGCGGCGTCACCACGACACCGGCGCCGAGCAGGAAACCGGGGCCGAGGGCGTACGCCGCCGCCCACACCGCCGCGTTCGGCAGCAGCGTGACGCAGAGCAGCAGCACCGCCAGCCACCCCGACCATCCCTCGGTCAGCCGTCCGAACGCCCCCCGTGTCTCGCCGAGGTGCCATCCCAGCGACACCGTCAGCAGCACCGCACCGCCCGCCACCAGCACCGTCGCTCCGGCCGCCGCCGCGCGCGCCGCGACACCGGGACGGCCGTCCGGGCCCAGCACCAGGTGCCGTACGCCCCGGGGCAGCACCGCGCCCAGCACCTGCTCCAGCGGCCCGCTGGGACGCCCGTACGCGGTCCACACCCCCGTCCCGGCGGCCACCACCGCGACCAGCGGCACGCCCACCAGCGTCGACGTCCACGAGGGCCGCAGGGCGCCGCCGGCCGCGTAGAGGGCGGCGGGCGCGGCGACGGCGAGGTAGCCGAGGACGACGCCCGCCCAGGCGATACGGCCCGGCACCAGCGGGGCGTTGTCGCGGACGCCTCCCTCGGCGGTGTCCCGCGCCGCCCGGTGCAGCAGCCACACCGGCACCACGGCGAGCAGCAGCGGGGGCACGCCCATCGGGGCGGGGACGCCCGAGAGGGTGTCGACACGGACCAGTTCGGCGCCGTGCGCGAGCAGCCACAGGGCCGCCGCGACATGCAGGGCGCCACCGGGTCCGCTGTCCGGGTAGGGCGAACTGACCCACAGCAGCATCACGAGCACGGTGAACGCCGCCAGGCCCAGCCCGGCCGCGAGGGCGCCGCCGGCAAGGCCGGAGGCCAGCCCGGGCGAACGGTGACGCACGCGGATGAGAAGGGAGGCCGGCATCGATCGGCGTACGGTCGTCTGGATCACGCCCGCCATGCTCCCAACGACACGCGCTTCACGGGCGTAACGGGCGAAGCTCGGCTGTGTCGCTCAATATACGTTTATGTACTTTTCTGTACTGAGGGACGCCCAGTGACGCGAAGCCCTGCCCCTCCGCTGCCCCCGCCGAACGAACGCCGACGCCTGCGGGAGGCCCACGCACTGACACGCGCTCAGCTCGCGGAGCGGCTCGGGGTACGCCCCGACACGGTGCGCGCCTGGGAGTCGGGCCGCAGCACACCTCGGGGGCGCAACAGGGTCGCGTACGCCGAACTTCTGTCCACGTGGGCGGAGGACACCGCCCGTCAGACACCGGAGGGCGCAGAGGGGGTGACGTTCCAAGAGACGGCCGCCTCGGACCCCACGGAGTTCGTCCTGACCCCGACGGGAGCGGACACGCCGTCAGAAGAGGACCCGGGGAGCAGCGCCGCCTCGGAGCAGCAACCCGTGCCTCGGCGGCGTGAGCGCCCGCGCCCCTCCTGGGCTCGGCATCTGCGCCCGTCCGGGCGGGAGCGCGCATCAGGGTCCGTTCCCGTCGGCCGGGACGCGGGACCGTATCTGACGCCCGCCCAGGCCTTCGACGCGCTGTACGCGTACTGCGCCCCCGCCCTCGTCCGGCAGGCGTACCTCCTCACCGGGCGCCGCGACCTCGCGCACGAGTCCGTGGAGAGGGCCTTCCAGCGGGCGTGGGACCACTGGCCGGAGGTGGCACGCGACCCGGACCCGGCCGGGTGGGTGCGGGCTGCCTCGCACAACTGGGCCCTCTCCCCCTGGCACCGCTTCCGCCGCCGCTACCGTCACCCCGAGCCCCCACCGCCCGACGAGGCCGACCGCGCCCTGCTGGACGCCCTGCTGAGCCTCCCGCCGCCGTACCGCCGCACGCTCGTCCTGTACGACGGCGTCGGCCTGGACCTGCCCGACACGGCGGCGGAGACGGAGGCCAGCACGCGGGCCGCGGCCGGGCGGCTGATGTACGCGAGGGAGGCCCTCGCGGAGCGGATGCCGGAACTGGCCGATCCAGGTGAGCTGCACGACCGGCTCGCGGAACTGGCGTCCACCGGGCGGACACGGGCGGCGGAGCCGGCGGCCGTACGCGTCGGCAGCGAGCGCCGGGCGCGCCTGTGGACGCGGACGGCGGCGGCCGTGACCGTCGTCCTCATCGGCAGCACTGCGATGACCCTGCACACGGCGCCCACGCACTACGAGCCGCCCGTGCCGCCGGGCGAGACGGTGCGGGGCGTGCCGCCGCGGGTGGCGCCGGGCCCGCTCTCGGCCGAGCAGCGGGAGCTGCGCGACCAGCTGCGCAAGGCCCTGCTCGACGGCCCGGAACGCCTCACTCCCCAGGCCCGCTGAGCCACCGCCACGTACGTACGGCAAACGACGGGTGGGCCCGTCCCCCACCAGGGGAACGGGCCCACCCGTACGATGCGCTGTCGCGCCGGCGGTTCAGCCGGCGAGGATCGCGCGCGCCAGCTTGGCGGTCTCGGTCGGCGTCTTGCCGACCTTGACGCCGGCGGCCTCGAGGGCCTCCTTCTTCGCCTGCGCGGTGCCGGAGGAACCGGAGACGATGGCGCCGGCGTGACCCATGGTCTTGCCCTCCGGCGCGGTGAAGCCCGCGACGTAGCCGACGACCGGCTTGGTCACGTTCTCCTTGATGAAGGCCGCGGCCCGCTCCTCGGCGTCGCCGCCGATCTCACCGATCATCACGATGAGGTCGGTGTCGGGGTCGGCCTCGAACGCGGCGAGCGCGTCGATGTGCGTGGTGCCGATGATCGGGTCGCCACCGATGCCGACGGCGGTCGAGAAGCCGATGTCACGCAGCTCGTACATCATCTGGTACGTCAGCGTGCCGGACTTCGAGACCAGGCCGATGCGGCCCGGCTTGGTGATGTCGCCGGGGATGATGCCGACGTTCGAGCCGCCCGGGGTGATGATGCCGGGGCAGTTCGGGCCGATGATCCGGGTCTTGTTGCCCTTCTTGCCGGCGTACGCCCAGAACGCGGCCGTGTCGTGCACGGCGATGCCCTCGGTGATCACGACGGCCAGCGGGATCTCGGCGTCGATGGCCTCGACGACCGCGTCCTTGGTGAACTTCTCCGGCACGAAGATGACGGAGACGTTGGCGCCGGTCTTCTCGACGGCCTCCTTGACGCTGCCGAAGACGGGTACCTCGGTGCCGTCGAAGTCCACGGTCTGACCCGCCTTGCGCGGGTTGACGCCGCCCACGACGTTGGTGCCGTCACCGAGCATGAGCTTGGTGTGCTTCATGCCCGTGGCGCCGGTCATGCCCTGGACGATGACCTTGCTGTCCTTGTTGAGCCAGATAGCCATGGTGTGTTGTGTCCTCGTCCTGAGTGCTTACTTGGCGGCGTGGGCCAGCTCGGCGGCCTTGTCGGCCGCGCCGTCCATGGTGTCGACGCGCTGCACCAGCGGGTGGTCGGCGTCGGTGAGGATCTGCCGGCCGAGCTCGGCGTTGTTGCCGTCGAGGCGCACGACGAGCGGCTTCTCGACCTTCTCGCCGCGGTCCTCCAGCAGCTTCAGGGCCTGGACGATGCCGTTGGCGACCTCGTCGCAGGCGGTGATGCCGCCGAAGACGTTGACGAAGACGGACTTGACGTCCGGGTCGCCGAGGATGATCTCGAGACCGTTGGCCATGACCTGGGCGGAGGCGCCACCGCCGATGTCCAGGAAGTTCGCCGGCTTGACGTTGCCGTGCTTCTCACCGGCGTACGCGACCACGTCCAGGGTGCTCATGACGAGACCCGCGCCGTTGCCGATGATGCCGACCTCGCCGTCGAGCTTGACGTAGTTGAGGTTCTTCTCCTTGGCGGCGGCCTCGAGCGGGTTCGCCGCGGCCTTGTCCTGGAGCTCCTCGTACTCGGGGTGACGGAACTCGGCGTTGTCGTCGAGCGACACCTTGCCGTCCAGGGCGATGACCTCGCCGGAGGCGACCTTCGCCAGCGGGTTGACCTCGACGAGGAGGGCGTCCGACTTGATGAAGGTGTCCCACAGCTTGATCAGGACGTTGGCGACCTTGTCCGCGACCTCGGCCGGGAACTTGGCGGCCTCGACGATCTCGCGGGCCTTGGCCTCGTCCACGCCGTCGATGGCGTCGATCGCGATCTTGGCGACGGCCTCCGGACGGGTGGCCGCCACCTCCTCGATCTCCATGCCGCCCTCGACGGACGCGATGGAGAGGAAGGTGCGGTTGGCACGGTCGAGGAGGAAGGAGACGTAGTACTCCTCCAGGATCTCCGGGGCCGTCTCGGCGATCATCACCTTGTGGACCGTGTGGCCCTTGATGTCCATGCCGAGGATGTCCGTCGCGCGGGCGACGGCCTCGTCGGGGGTGGCGGCGAGCTTCACGCCGCCGGCCTTGCCGCGGCCGCCGACCTTCACCTGGGCCTTGACGACGGACTTGCCACCGAGACGCTCAGTGGCTGCGCGGGCCGCCTCAGGCGTGTCGATGACTTCACCGGCCAGCACCGGTACATCGTGCTTGGCGAAGAGGTCCCTCGCCTGGTACTCGAACAGGTCCACGCGCTTCCGTCCCTATCAGTGATCTCGCGGTTCGTTGGATGCGTGGGCGTGCCGCGAAGGGCAACGTGACGTCCGCTCTGTCACAAGGGAGGCGCACACGGTGTCCGAGCGCGCGGCATGTCCGTCTCGCAGGTTATCGCCGCTTGGGGGGAGCCTCTAAATCGCGAGTCACACGTGAGCGGTGATACCTGTCACATGATGTCGGCTTCTCCGGCACCGCGTGCCGCGCGTGAGGGGCCTCACCGGGCTGGGGTTGGCCCGGTGAGGCCCTGCCGAACAACCCGGACGGGGCCGTGACGCCCGTGGTCCGGGATTGCGGGGCGGCCCGCCCCCATTCCCCAATGAGGGCCGGCCTCCCCTCCGCGAGGTCGCGGCCGGACGAACCGACGGCTTTCGGCAGTCCGGGTCCTGATGCCCCGCGGAGTCCTTTGTTACCCGTGAGTCAGTAACGGGTGACAGGCGGGTGCGCACCGGAGAACGCCGGGACGGCCGGTCCACGGCGGGTTCGGGCCGGGACGGGGATTCTGTCCGTACGGACGGCTGCGCGCGCCTGCGCGGGAGGGCTCGCCGTACGGCCTAGGCGGGCGGGACGTGCACGTCCCGGCTGTGCTCGCGCGTGCGGGGCGTCTCCGCGGGCGCGGCGGCACCCGGCACGAGCCGGGGCACGGGCCGGTGGGCGGCGGGCACGGCGCCGGCGTCGGCGTGCCGGGCGGCGCCCTGATCGGCGGCAGTCCGGCTGCCCAGGGGGCCGTCGCTCCTTCCGTCGCCGGTGGGGGCGGGGGCGGGGGGCGCCTGGGGCGGGGCGGGGGTCGCCTGATGAGCGGGCCGGGGGGTGGTGGGGGTCGCTTGGGAGGCGGTCGCGGGGGTGGCCGCGGAGGGCCGGGGGCCGTGGGCAGCCGGTACGGGTACGGCGGGGGTGTCCGCCGCGGCCGACGGGGGCGTGGGCGCCTGACCGGCGGGGGCGACGGGAGCGGGGAGGAGCTGTGCGGGGGGTTCCACGAGCCCGGGGAGGGTCGCCGGCAGGGTGGGAAGCCCCGGCAACACCGGAGGCGGCACCACGGCGGGCTGCTCCGGCACGGGGAGCGGTACGGCGGGCAGGGCGGAGGTCACGGCGCCCAGTTCCCGGGTCACGCCACGGACCACCTGTCCGACGGGCCGGACGACGCGCTCGAGAGGCGTCTCCACGGGGGCCGGGTGCTCCACCACAGGTTGCACGACCCGCTCGACGACAGGTCGCACCACACGCTCGTCCGCGCCGCGCACCACTTCGCCGAGGGACAGCGAGCCCGGCCGCTTCCCCGACCGCGCACCGGACTCGGCCCGGGGTGGCGCGACCTGGCCGCCCGGCGTGGCCAGGGAAGGTGTGCCCGACCGGGCCACGGCCTGCCGACCGGACCGCGTCTCAGCCGCGGGCCGCGCGGCCGATCGTGGACCTCGGTCATCCGCCAGGCGCCCCGCACCACCGGCCGGCTTCCGGACCGCAGGCGCGTCACCCGCCGCCGTGAGGCCGTCCAGCACGGACCCGACGCCCCCGGCGTCGACCCGCACCACCTCTTCAACGGGGGACGGCCGGCCGTCCGCGGCCTCGGCCTGTTCCCCGAACAGCACTCCCAGGGCGAACACCGCCCCCGCCACCAGCGCCAGCCGAGCCGCACGCCTGCGGGCCGCGGCGCGCACCACGCGCGCGGCGGCCTCGGGCACGGCTGTTGCTGACCAGGTCGACAGGGCGTTCCCTCTCAGGACTGCGGGGACCACCGGACACCTTCACGGGTCCTCGATCGAACGCCCCCGATCCTTGCACGCGATGCCCTCAGTTCCGCAACCCCCGTGTCACCGATGCGCACTCATGTCCGTTTTCAGCGCGGGGAGTCCGGTCCGGCGGCCCCCGCGTCGGGTGCCGGCAGCGGCCGTTTCTCGATCGCCGCCGCCATCACCTCCGGGAACAGGTCGGGCGTGCAGGCGAACGCCGGCGCGCCCAGCGCCGCGAGGGCCGCCGCGTGCTCCCTGTCGTACGCGGGCGCGCCCTCGTCGGAGAGGGCGAGCAGCGACACGAACTGCGCGCCGGACGCCTTGATCGCCGCCACCCGCTTGAGCATCTCGTCGCGTATCCCTCCTTCGTAGAGGTCGCTGATCAGCACGACGACCGTGTCGGCGGGCCGGGTGACGCGCGACTGGCAGTACGCGAGGGCCCGGTTGATGTCCGTGCCGCCGCCGAGCCGGGTGGCGAAGAGGACGTCGACCGGGTCGTCCAGACGCTCGGTCAGGTCGACGACCTCCGTGTCGAAGACGACGAGCCGGGTGGCGACCGCCCGCATGGACGCGAGGACCGCCCCGAACACCGAGGCGTACACGACCGACGACGCCATCGACCCGGACTGGTCCACGCAGAGCACGACCTCTTTCTTCACCGACCGCGAGGCGCGTCCGTGGCCGACGAGCCGCTCGGGCACGACCGTGCCGTGCTCGGGCAGGTAGTGCCGGAGGTTGGCGGCGACGGTGCGGTTCCAGTCGATGTCGTGGTGGCGGGGCCGGCGGACGCGGGCGCTGCGGTCGAGGGCGCCGGTGAGGGTGGCCCGGGTGCGGGTGGCGAGCCGCCGTTCCAGGTCCTCGACGACCTTGCGGACGACCTGGCGTGCCGTCTCCCTCGTCGTCTCGGGCATCGCCTTGGTGAGGGAGAGCAGCGTGCCGACGAGGTGCACGTCCGCCTCGACCGCCTCCAGCATCTCCGGCTCCAGCAGCAGCGTGCCGAGGCCGAGCCGGTCGATGGCGTCGCGCTGCATGACCTGGACGACGGAGGTGGGGAAGTACGTGCGGATGTCGCCGAGCCAGCGCGCCACCGACGGCGCCGACGCCCCGAGTCCGCCCGCCCGTTCACGCCCCGTCGTGGGGGTGTCGTCCTTGCCGTAGAGGGCGGTGAGGGCGTCGTCGATCGCCGCGTCCTGTCCGGACAGCGCGTGTCCGGTGCCGTCGGCCGTGTCGCCGCCGAGCACGAGCCGCCACCGGCGCAGCCGCTCCCCCGCCGCGTCGTCCGTCATCGCCGCACCTCCATTCGCTCCCCGTGCGTCTCCTCGTCGCCGTCCGGCCCCAGCAGCAGCCGCAGCACCGGCAGGACGGCGTCCGCCCGCGACTCGTCCACGCCCGGCCCGAAGCCGGGCGCCCCGGCCGCGACGGTGTCCGTGCGGTCGTGCCGTCCCGGCCCCCGGCGGACCAGTTCGCCGAGCGTGCGCCGCACCCCGGGCTCGTACGCCGAGAACGTCCTCCGCAGCAGCGGCAGCACGTCGGTGAACGCCTCCGCCGGGACCGCCGTCAGCCACCGGTCGACCAGGCCGAACAGCCGCTCGTCGTGGACCAGCAGCAGCCCGCCGCCGGAGCCTCCGACGAACCCCTCGATCCACGCGGCCGCGTCCGCCGGGGGCGTTCCGGGCGACAGCACGAGCCCCATGAGCCGCGCTGCCTCGTCCTGCGCCAGCTCGCCCTCGTCGAGCAGCAGCCGCACGGCCCGCCCGCGCAACACCCCCGGTACGGTGCCCCGTGCGGACAGCGTCCGCAGCACGGCCCGCCAGCGGGCGCGCAGTCTCCCGTCGCGCGCCGCGGGAACGTCGCCCAGCAGGCCCAGCGCGCCGTGCACCGCGTCGACATGGCCCCGCATCTCCTCGGCCGCGTCGGCGTCCAGCCCTGCGCAGGCCGGGGGCAGTCCGACGAAGACCCGCTCGGCGAGGCCTGCGGCGACCTCGGCGAGGGCGGCCGTGCCGGTGCCGCGGACGTCGCCGTAGCGCAGCGAGCGGACCAGGGCGGGCAGCGCCTGCGCGAGGTGGGCGACGTCGGTGTCGAGGGCGGCACGGTCGGCGAGGACGCGCATCACCACCGGCAGGGCGTCGGGCAGGGCGGCCAGCAGGCAGTGCTCCGCGAGAGCGGTGACGTCGGCGAGGCCGCGCGCGGCGACCGCGTCCGCCTCCGCCTTGGCGGTCGCGGCGGCCGGCACGGTCGTCCCCCACACCCCCGCCTCGGCGGTGCGCACGGCCAGTTCGGGCTCCCAGCGCAGCCGCCAGGTCTCCCGGAAGGTGCCGGTGCCGGAGCGCGGGGCGGCCGGGCGTCCCCAGTCGATGCCGAGCAGCCGCAGCCGGTGCAGCAGCCGGCTGCGCTCCGCGCCGGTCTCCTCGCGCAGGTCGAGGTCCAGTTCCCGCTCGTCCGCCTCGGGTCCGAGCCGCAGCCGGCGCTGGGTCCGCTCCAGGTCCCGCTGCAAGGGCACCGCGGGCACCGTGTCCGGCACCTCCCCCAGCACGTCACCGACGACCAGCCGGTCGCGCACCAGCGCCAGCGGCACGTCGGAGCCCTCGCACATCACCGCCCGCACGGCATCGGTGGCCTCGCCCAGGCCGGGCAACGGCCTGCCCCGCAGCGCGGCGAGGGTTTCCGCGAGCCGCACCGCCTCGATGACGTGCCCGGGCGACACAGGCTGGTCCTCGGCCCGGAGCAGTCCCGCCACCTTGGTCAGCCACCGCTCGACCGGCCGGTCCGGGGCGGCGAACAGATGCGCGTACCACCCGGGCGAGGCGATGCCCGCGCCGTACCCGCCGGCGCGGGACAGCCTGCGGTGCGTCCACGGCACCCACGTCACATCCGTCTTCACCCTCGGCAGCCCCTTGAGCAGCGCGCGGTCGGCCGTCACTCCCGTACGCCGCCGCAGCGCCGGCACGTGCCACGCCCCGCAGACCACGGCCACGCCGCCGCCGAACTCCCGCCGCGCGTCCCGTATCCGCAGCCGCATATGGGCCTCACGGATCCGGTCCCGCCCGTGCCCGCCGCTGCCGTACGTCTCCCGCAGCGCCGTCATGGCCTCCTCCAGGGCCGTGAACGGCGCGAGCGCGTCCCCCTTTCCCGCGCCCCGGTGTTCGACGACGTCCTCCCACCAGCGCTCGGCGTCGTCGTACCCGGCGGTGTCGGCGAGCACCCCCAGCGGATCGATCCGCACGTCCTCGTCCGGGGCGTCCTCCCCTGGCTTCTCCTCGTCCTCCTCGTCCCGCTCCCAGGCGAGCGTGTGGGCGGCCGGCAGGTCGATGAAACGGGCGGGCACCCCGTGCTCCAGCGCCCAGCGGAGCGCGACCCACTCCGGGGAGAACGCGGCGAGCGGCCAGAACGCCGACCGGCCGGGCTCGTCCACGGCATGGGCGAGCAGGGCGACCGGCGGGCGCATGTCCTCCGCCGCGGCCAGCGGGATCAACGGGTCGGCCTCGGGCGGGCCCTCGATGAGCACGACGCTCGGCCGGGATGCCTCCAGCGCGTCCCGCACGGCCCGCGCCGACCCCGGCCCGTGGTGCCGCACACCGAGCAGCAGCGGCTCCCCGGCACCCTGTGCCTGGACTCCGTTCATACGCCGGCCTCGCGGCAGGCCCGGTAGAAGTCCGACCAGCCGTCGCGCTCCCGGACGACGGTCTCCAGGTACTCCTGCCAGACGACCCGGTCCGCCGCCGGGTCGCGGACGACCGCCCCGAGCACGCCCGCGGCGACGTCGCCGGCCCGCAGCACGCCGTCGCCGAAGTGGGCGGCGAGGGCCAGCCCGCCCGTGACGACGGAGATCGCCTCGGCCGTCGACAGCGTGCCGCTGGGCGACTTCAGCCTGGTCCGGCCGTCGGCGGTCACGCCGTCGCGCAGCTCGCGGAAGACGGTGACGACCCGGCGGATCTCGTCGACGCCGTCCGGCACCGCCGGCAGGTCCAGCGACCGCCCGATCTGCGCCACACGCCGCGTGACGATGTCGACCTCCGCCTCCGGTGTCTCCGGCAGTGGCAGCACCACCGTGTTGAAACGGCGTCGCAGGGCGCTGGACAGCTCGTTGACGCCGCGGTCCCGGTCGTTGGCCGTGGCGATCAGATTGAAGCCGCGGACGGCCTGCACCTCCTGCCCGAGCTCCGGTATCGGCAGGGTCTTCTCGGACAGGATCGTGATCAGGGAGTCCTGGACGTCGGCCGGGATCCGGGTCAGCTCCTCGACGCGGGCCGTCCTGCCCTCCGCCATCGCCCGCATCACGGGACTGGGGACGAGGGCGTCACGGCTGGGGCCGTGGGCGAGCAGCCGGGCGTAGTTCCAGCCGTAGCGGATGGCCTCCTCCGGGGTGCCGGCCGTGCCCTGCACGAGCAGCGTCGAGTCCCCGCTGACGGCGGCGGCGAGATGCTCGGAGACCCAGGTCTTGGCGGTGCCGGGCACGCCGAGCAGCAGGAGGGCGCGGTCGGTGGCGAGGGTGGTCACCGCGACCTCCACGACCCGGCGCGGGCCTACGTACTTGGGGGTGATGACCGTGCCGTCCGGCAGCGTCCCGCCGAGCAGGTAGGTGGCGACGGCCCATGGCGACAGACGCCAGCGGGCCGGGCGCGGGCGGTCGTCCTGGGTCGCCAGCGCGGCCAGTTCGTCCGCGAAGGCGTGCTCGGCGTGCGGACGCAGGGTGTCCGCGGGCCCGTTGCCGTTCCGCCGCGGGTCGACGGACGTCGGTTCTGCGGACACAGACATGGCTGGGTCCCCCCTCCAGCTCGGCCGGTTCGGATCTGTCACCCACCGTGCACCACCCCACTGACAATCGCCCCCGACCTGCACACATGCCCTCGCGACGCCGACTGTCAGTGCCGGGACCTACCGTCGAGGACATGACTGATCAGGGGGGATGCAGGACCGCGACCCAGGTGCCGGAGCGGGCACTTGACGCCACGTCCGACGAGCTGCGCGAGCCCGTGTCCGACACGGCTGGGGGTGAAGCTCCCACCCCCGCACCGCCCGTGTCCCCCGCCGCCCTACGGCGGGCCCGGCGCCGCGCCGAGCGGATCACGGCAGGGGCGACCGAGCTGGAGCAGCGCCTGGCCGACCTCCTGCGTGGCGGGCTGATCTCCGCCGAGCAGGCCGGTGCCTCCCTCTGGGAGGAGACCGCCGCCCGCATGGTCGACGCTCAGGCCCCGGGACTGGCCAACAAGGTCCGGGAGTTGGGATCGCTCGCGAGCGCCGGGGCCGACGCCCCCGTGCGTCTGCTGGAGGAGTGCGCCCTGCTCCATCTCCTGGCGCAGGCCTGGCTGCGGCGCGACCGGCTGCCCGAGCCGCTCGCCGCGACCGTCCGCTCACGGGTCGGGCTCACCGCGTCGCCGGACGGACCCGCGATCCGCGACGACTGGCTCGTCCTCGCCCGGTACGACATCTCCGACAGCCGCCTGACCACTCGTCGTACTTGGCTGCACGGCAGGGCGTCCGGCCGTACCGCGCTGCTCCTCTCCTACGGGGCGGCCGGCCGCGCCCCCGACCTGACGCTCCCGGTCGGGCTGGCCGTCGACGCGGAGCTGACCCCTTACCCCGGGGCCGGGCAGCCTCGGATGGCGCTGGCCGAGCGGTTCGGGGCGCCCGCGCCGACGGCGGTGCGCCCGCCGGGCACGACGACGTCCGGGGCGCTCGCCCGCTACGGCGCCGCGCTGCGCGACGACCCGTGGCGGGAGTCGGTCCCGGTGACGCTGGACCGGGTCATGCCGGTCCCGGACGGTGACGGCTGGCAGCTGGCCGACGCCGACGAGGACCACGCCCTGCCGGTCACCGCTGCGGCGCGGTCCCGCCCGGGGCTGTGGCGGCTGGTCGCCCTGTCCGGAGGCGCCCCGGTCCGGGTCTTCGGCGAGTGCGGACCCTGGGGGTTCACTCCTCTGGCGGCCTGGCCGCCGGGTCCGGGAGAGGCGGTGCCCCTGTGCTGACCAGCCACTTTTCCCCCTCAGCCCTCTCCGGCCCCGCCACCCCCATGCATCTTTCGGACATCACTGGACACTCGGTGCGCGTGAGTCTTCGACCGCACCGGGACCCCCGTCGGAAAGGAAGCTCATGAGCAGGACGACCGCCACCGTGGCCGCGTCCCTCCCGGACCACTGGGAGGATCTGGTGACCACGGCTCTGCTGGGCACCGACCGGCGCACCCCGCCGGGCACGGCGCCCGGAGCAAAGGCGCCGTCGGACCTGCTCGACGCGGCCGCCGCGGTGACCGTACGGCGACGGGCCGGGCTCCGCCCCGCGCGGCCGGCCGAGCGGCTGCGACCGGCCCCCGAGGACCCGCGCCCTTCACTCCCACCCGCCGCCGCACGACGGCTCGCGGTGCTGCTCGCCGACCGTCCCGGCGCGTCCGGCGGCGGCCGCCGGGGCGCGGCGCCGGACCTGATGGAACTGCTCCCGCAGTGGCTCCAGGCGGCGAACGCCCGTGGCTACGCGGCGCCCCCGCAAGCACTCCCCGCCCTGCTCGACGCCGCGCGGGGCCGTACCGACCTGCGTCCGGCGGCGCTGCGGTTCGCGGGCCCGCGCGCGCTGTGGCTGGCGAGGCTCAACCCGGACTGGCGGTTCGCCCTGCGCGCGGCCCCCGGCGGCGGCCCCTCGGCGCCCGACCTCCGCGACCCGCTGGGCATACGGCGGCTCTGGCAGGAGGGTCTCTTCGCCGAGCGGGTCACGCTGCTCACCGCCCTGCGCTCCCGTGACGCGGCCGCCGCGCGCGCCCTGCTGGAGGAGACGTGGGCGACGGAGCGGGCCGAGGACCGGCTGATGTTCCTGGACTCCCTGCGCGCCGGACTGGGCCCGGACGACGAGCCCTTCCTGGAGCGGGCGCTGGCCGACCGCAGCCGCAACGTCCGGGCGACGGCCGCCGAGTTGCTGTCGGCGCTGCCCGCGTCGGCGCTGGCCGGGCGGATGGCGGTGCGGGCCGCCGCGTGCGTGGCGGTGGACCGTACGCGGGACGTGCCGACGATCGTCGTGGAGGCGCCGCACGAGTGCGACGCGGCGATGGAGCGGGACGGTGTGGCGGCCACGGCGCCGGCCGGTCGCGGGGAACGGTCATGGTGGCTCGGCCAGTTGGTGGAGGCGGCGCCCCTTGGGACCTGGCCGGGGCGGCTCGGCGGGCGTACGCCCGAGGAGATCGTGGCGCTGCCGGTCGCCGACGGCTGGCAGGGCGAACTGCACGCGGCCTGGTGCCGGGCGGCGGTGCGGCAGCGGGACGCGGCATGGTCGCGGGCGCTGCTCGGGGAGCCGTCCGCGCCGGAGGCGGGCGGCCCGGGGGCGGTGTCCCTGGCCGAGCGCGCCCGGCTGCTGGCCACCCTGGACGCCGGTGAACGGGCGGCGTGGGTGGCCGGGTTCATCGAGACGCACGGCCTGTCCGAGGCGTTCCAACTGCTCGGGGTGTGTGCGGTGCCCTGGGCCCCGCCGCTCGGGCGGGCCGTGGTCGACGCGCTCAACATCGCGCGGGACGCAGGGAGTTATCCATGGAGTTTCAGCGGAGTCATGGGCCTGGCCGAGCGCTGCCTCGACCCGTCCGAGGCGAGCCGTCTGGACGCGCTGCTGGCGATACCGGACGAGCCGGAGGACGCGGCGCCCGGCGCCGCGAGCTACTGGTCGGAGGCGTTCCAGCGCCTGGTGACCACATTGCGGCTGCGCGGCGCGATGCTGGCGGAACTGGCTCCGGAGGAGCCGGCTCCCTGACCGGTCCGGTCACCTCCCGGCTCACCGCCCGACCCGGACGGGGCGACGGCCCATACGCCGACGGTGGACGTCCTCGGCGCCGACGCCCGGAGACCGGCATCCCGCCGCCCGTCGTCACCCGGGCGCCAACGGCTCCCGCCCGGCGGACACCGCAAGCACCAGGCCCCGCGGCCTTCGCCGCACCGGCACCGCACGCCCTCATCGCGCCCGCCTGGGACTGCCCGGCGGGAACGCCCACCGCAGCGCCCCCGCGCCTGCTCCTACGCCCCCGCAGGCTGCCGCACGTTCGCCCGTACCCAGTCCACGATGGACGCCGTGGTCGCACCCGGCGTGAAGATCTCCGCGACGCCCTTCTCCTTCAGCGGGGGGATGTCCGCCTCGGGGATGATGCCGCCGCCGAAGACGAGGATGTCCTCCGCGTCCCGCTCCTTCAGCAGGTCGATGACCTTCGCGAACAGCGTGTTGTGCGCGCCCGAGAGGATGGACAGGCCGATCGCGTCGGCGTCCTCCTGGATCGCGGTGTCGACGATCTGCTCGGGGGTCTGGTGGAGCCCGGTGTAGATCACCTCCATACCGGCGTCGCGCAGGGCCCGCGCGATGACCTTGGCCCCGCGATCGTGGCCGTCGAGCCCCGGCTTGGCCACCACCACGCGGATCGGACCGGCTGCCACACCCATCACTGCCTCCATGAAGCGACTACATCCATCCGTATCGACCAGTACCGCACACATCGCACGGATTCCCCGGCCCGAACCGGCCGCAGAAGTGAACGAACGTTATCTCCAGCATCCCGCAACCGGCAGTTTCACGGTGCACAGGGAGGGGGAAATCACACGGTGGGACACGTCCGTCGCGCAGCGTTCCCGGGCCCGGCCCCGCAGCCGAGTGCTCATGCGACACACGGACAACAGTGGGAACATGCGCATAAGGGATGCGCCTCGAGGTCGACCCACCACCGCGCACCGTCCGCGCTTCACCGGCGCGCACCGTCGACCGCACTCGGAGCGCCATTCCACGAGGGCACACGGGGGACGAGGCTGTCCCCTCGCGTGCCGACAGGAGGTCGGCCATGAAGGTCACCCAGGCAGCTCTTCCGTTCCTGCCCCTCTGCCGGCGCCTTCTGCCGGCCCGGCTGGCGGATCTCTCCGTGAGCCTGCTGAAGGCGACCGCCCTGGAGCTGGCGATCCTGGCGGGCCATGTCCTCCTCTATCCCGCCGGAATCATCCAGGAGCGGCGCGGCCCCGACCGTTCCGCGCTGACCGCCCCGGAGGGGACGGCGCAGCTGCCGACGGAGGCCAAGCCCCCGGTCGTGCTGCTGCACGGCTTCATCGACAACCGCTCGGTCTTCGTCCTGCTGCGCCGCAGCCTGGCCCAGCACGGCCGGCAGCAGATCGAGTCGCTCAACTACTCCCCGCTGACGTGCGACATCCGCACGGCGGCCGAGCTGCTCGGACGCCATGTCGAGCAGGTCTGCGAGCGCACGGGGAGCGAGCAGGTGGACGTGGTGGGGCACAGCCTCGGCGGGCTGATCGCGCGGTACTACGTGCAGCGGCTGGGCGGTGACCGCAGGGTGCGGACGCTGGTCACGCTGGGCACCCCGCACTCCGGCACGCGGGTGGCGCCGTTGGCCAACGCCCATCCGATCGTGCGGCAGATGCGTCCGGGGTCCCCGGTGCTGGAGGAGCTGGCGCGGCCCGCGCCCGGGTGCCGTACGCACTTCGTGGCGTTCTGGAGCGACCTCGACCACATCATGGATCCGCTGGAGAACGCGTGCATCGAGCACCCGGACCTCAAGGCGGTCAACGTGCGGGTGAGCGGTGTGGGGCACCTGGCGCTGCCGGTGCACCCGGCGGTGGCGACGGGCATCCGGGAGGCGCTGGACACGGCGCATCCGGGTGAACCGTCCGGCGGACGGGCGAACGGCCTCACGGTCGCCTGAGACACGGGGGCTCACGACACGCCCGCACCCCTCACCCCGGACCGAGCGATCTTTCGCGTCCACAAGCGAACAACATCGGTCAGGGACGGCCGACTTGCCGACGCCCGCGCCTCACAATCTCGAACACTCGTCGAACAAAGAGCCAAGACCGCGCCCGTCGACCGCCAAAACCCGACCGAATGCCCGTTTCCTGCGGCCGCGAAACCTGGGGAAGATTGTCGCGCCCGCATACCGCCGGGTACAGTCGCCGCACTGCTCTGGCAGCCCCTGTTGTCGAGGCGAAAGAGAAGTTGGTGAACGACCGTCACCCGTCGGGGACCATGACCCCGGCTCCGGCCTCCGATGCCGCCTCGGCGCCCTACGCGTCGTACGGCAGCCAGGAGGTCCCGTACGGGGACGTCACCTCCTACGGCGGCTACGACGCCACCTACTACGGCACCGGCGAGCACGCCGCCGGCACCTTCGCCGCCGACCCCCTCTTCGGGAGCATGCCGGGCGAGGACCCCGCGCAGGCCGCCTGGACCACCGGCCAGTGGACGGCCGGCGCGCAGGACACCGGGCACTACGACGCCTACGCCTTCCAGCAGGCCGTGTACGAGACCGGCGGTCATGACGCGACCGCCTGGACCACCGGCGAGCAGCCGATGGCGGTGATCCCCCAGCAGGGCGGGTCCACCGAGACCGGCCAGTGGGACGCGAACGCGTGGCTCCCGGCCGAGCAGCCCGCGGACCCGACCCAGCAGTGGGACTGGGGCACGCAGACCTTCGACAGCGGCGTCTACGACGCCACCCAGTGGAACACCGACGGCGGCGAGACACCCGCACCGGACGCGCAGTACGGCGGCGAGCCGTACGAGCAGGAGAACTTCGGGAACCAGGAGAACTTCGCGGGGCACGAGAACGTCGCGGCGCAGGAGGACTTCACCCAGGAGAGCTTCTCCCAGGAGTCCTACGAGCAGGACGCGCCCGACCAGCCCTACGCGGAGGACGCCTACCGCGGGGAGCCCGGTCCGGACGAACCCGGGGCCGGTGAACCGGCCGACACCGGCGAACTGCCCGCCGTCTCCCTCCTCGACGAGCAGGAGGAGGTCACCCCCGCACCGCGCGCCGCCTCCCGTTCCGGGTCCCGCTCCCGCCGCCGCACCCCGCCCAAGCGCTCCGCGCTGCTGACCGTGGCCGTGCCCTCGGCCTGCGTGATGGGTGTCGCCGGCATCGCGGCCGCCTCGGTCGGCGATCTGTCCGAAGAAGGCGGCCAGGACGCGCGGACGACCGCCGCGGACGCCCAGCCCGTCCAGCCCTCCGTCGCCAACGTCAAGCTGGACACCCAGCTCGAGAGCCTCGCCGCCGGCGCCGACGACTTCGCCGACCGGGCCAGCCGCGCCCAGGGCCGCATCGACCTCAAGGCCCAGCAGGAGCTGGAGCGCAGGCGGGCGGCCGAGGAGGCGGCCCGCAAGGAGCGGCTCCGCCCGAAGTTCGCGCTCCCGGTGGCGCAGCACGGACTCAGCGCCTACTACGGCCAGTCCGGCATCAACTGGATGTCCCTCCACACCGGCATCGACTTCCCCGTCTCGTACGGCACGCCCGTGCTGGCGGCGACCGACGGCACGGTGCGCACGCAGTACAACTCCGCCTACGGCAACATGCTGATCGTGACCGCGATGGACGGCACGGAGACCTGGTACTGCCACCTCTCCAGCTACCAGGTGCCCTCCGGCGCGACCGTCAAGGCCGGCGACCAGATCGCGTTCTCCGGGAACTCCGGCAACTCGACCGGCCCGCACCTGCACTTCGAGGTCCGCCCCGGCGGCGGCTCGGCGATCGACCCGCTGGCCTGGTTCCGCAGCCACGGCCTGGAACCCACGTAAACGAACCCACGTAGGCCGACCCTGATCCGGTGCCCGTCGCGGCACCGGGGCGAACCCCGGCCCCACGACGGGCCGCTCGGTCCGCGGACCGCTAGAGCTTCTCCACCGGCGCGTACCGCAGCAGCAGCCGCTTGGGCTTCTCGTCGCCGAAGTCGATCGTCGCCTCCGCGTTCGCCCCCGTGCCCTTCACCGCGACGACCGTGCCCAGGCCGAACTGGTCGTGCGTGACCCGGTCCCCGACCGCCAGCGACACCACGGGCTTCTCCGAGGTGCGCCGCGTCGCGAAGCCGGACGCGCCCGACGCGGACGAGCGGGAGCGGGACGACGACAGCGACGCCGCCACCCCGGACACCGCGCCGGAGGCCACGGGACCGCTCGCGCCGGTCCGCTTCCACTCCAGGTGCGTGGCCGGGATCTCCTCCAGGAACCGCGACGGCGGGTTGTACGACGGCTGGCCCCAGGCGCTGCGCATCACCGACCGGGTGAGGTAGAGCCGCTCCCGGGCACGCGTGATGCCGACGTAGGCCAGGCGGCGCTCCTCCTCCAGTTCTTTGGTCTGGCCGAGGGCGCGCATGTGCGGGAAGACGCCGTCCTCCATGCCGGTGAGGAAGACGACCGGGAACTCCAGGCCCTTGGCGGTGTGCAGCGTCATCAGCGTGATGACGCCGTCGCCGTCCTCCTCGTCGGGGATCTGGTCGGAGTCGGCGACCAGGGCGACCTGCTCGAGGAAGTCGGCCAGCGTGCCGGTCTCGCCCTCGCCGCGCTCCTGCTCGAACTCCAGGGCGACGGCCGCGAGTTCCTGGAGGTTCTCGATGCGGGTCTCGTCCTGCGGGTCGGTGGAGGCCTGCAACTCGGCGAGGTAGCCGGTGCGTTCGAGGATGGCCTCCAGCACCGTCGCCGGTCCGGCACCCGACTCGACGACCGTCCGGAGGTCCTCCATCAGCGTGTTGAACCGCTTGACCGCATTCGCCGACCGGGCGGCCATGCCGTACGCCTCGTCGACGCGGCGCAGCGCCTGCGGGAAGCTGATCTTCTCCCGCTGGGCGAGCGCGTCGATCATGGCCTCGGCGCGGTCGCCGATGCCGCGCTTGGGGACGTTGAGGATGCGGCGCAGCGGCACCGAGTCCTCGGGGTTGGCCAGCACCCGCAGGTAGGCCAGGACGTCCCGGACCTCCTTGCGCTCGTAGAAGCGCACGCCGCCGACGACCTTGTAGGGCAGGCCGACGCGGATGAAGATCTCCTCGAACACACGGGACTGCGCGTTGGTCCGGTAGAAGACGGCGACGTCGCCGGCCTTGGCCTCGCCCGCGTCCGTGAGGCGGTCTATCTCGTCGGCGACGAACTGCGCCTCGTCGTGCTCCGTGTCGGCGACGTAGCCGGTGATGAGCGCGCCGGTGCCGGCGTTGGTCCACAGGTTCTTCGGGCGGCGGGACTCGTTGCGCTCGATGACGGCGTTGGCGGCGGAGAGGATCGTCTGCGTGGAGCGGTAGTTCTGCTCGAGCAGGATCGTCGTCGCGTCCGGGTAGTCCTCCTCGAACTGGAGGATGTTGCGGATGGTCGCGCCGCGGAAGGCGTAGATGGACTGGTCGGCGTCGCCCACCACGCACAGCTCGGCGGGCGGCACCTCGGCCTCCGGCGGCACGTCGACGGGGTGCTCGGAGGCGCCCCCGACCAGCTCGCGCACCAGGGCGTACTGGGCGTGGTTGGTGTCCTGGTACTCGTCGACCAGGACGTGCCGGAAGCGGCGGCGGTAGTGCTCGGCGACGTCCGGGAAGGCACGGAGCAGGTTGACCGTCGTCATGATCAGGTCGTCGAAGTCCAGCGCGTTCGCCTCGCGCAGGCGCGACTGGTAGAGCGCGTAGGCCTGGGCGAGGGTCTTCTCGAACCCGTCCGTGGCCTGCGCGGCGAAGTCCTGCTCGTCGATCAGCTCGTTCTTCAGGTTGCTGATCTTGGCGCTGAAGGACTTCGGCGGGAAGCGCTTGGGGTCGAGGTCCAGGTCGCGGCAGACCAGGGCCATCAGACGCTTGGAGTCGGCGGCGTCGTAGATCGAGAAGGACGACGTGAAGCCGAGCCTCTTGGACTCGCGGCGCAGGATGCGCACGCACGCGCTGTGGAACGTCATGACCCACATCGCGTTCGCCCGGGGCCCGACGAGCTGCTCGACGCGCTCCTTCATCTCGCCCGCGGCCTTGTTGGTGAAGGTGATCGCGAGGATCTGGCCCGGGTGGACGTCCCGCTCGGCGAGCAGGTAGGCGATGCGGTGGGTGAGCACACGGGTCTTGCCGGACCCGGCACCGGCGACGATGAGCAGCGGGGAGCCGGAGTGCACGACCGCGGCGCGCTGGTTGTCGTTCAGCCCCTCGAGCAGCGCGGCGGAGTCGATCACCGGCCGCGGGGCGCCGTCCCGGTAGTAGGAGTCCCGCTCCGGGGGCACGTCGAACTTCCCGCCGAACAGGTCGTCCGGCAGGGGCTCCGGGGCGTGCTCGTCCTCGGGCGGCGGCGGGGGCTCGTCCGCCGGGCCGCGCTGGGCCTGGAGGTCCGCCAGGAAGCTGTCGTCAAAGAGGCTGCTCATCGCTCTCCGAGTCTAGGGCGCTCCACCGACAACCCGGGCCCGCCCCTGGAACATCCCCCGGCCCCTCGCGGGGGCGCCCCGGCGGGCACCCTCCACGGTCAGCGCCTCACCGTGCGTGACATCCACAAGAAGGTCACGAAAATGTATCGGGCATATCACCCATCAACCTTCACAAGGACCACACCAGTTGGCTACCGTGCCGTCCGGGCCGCTCGTCCCCCGCCGGCGAACCTCGCCGGGCCGCGCGGCCCCCGCCGAGTCCGTCACTGTCCGCCAGGGCAGCCGGAGCCGGGGACCCACCGAGACTTGGGGTGAATCGGCCCACTCTTCGGAGAGGCCGTAGGGCAACCCTTCCACCCGCCCGAACCCGACAGCTAACCCGGTAGGCGGAGCACCGGAAGGAGTCGCCTCCCTTGGCGTCGCACCGCAAGTCGCGCACCCCCGGCACGCGCGTGGCAGGCATACGCACCCCGGCCCTCGCCACGGCCGCGCTCACCTCTGTGGCCCTGCTCTCCCAGACGGCCAACGCCTCTCCCGGCGAGGACCGGCCGAGCCTGGAGGAGGTGGAGAAGAAGGTCGGCGACCTCTACCGGCAGGCCGAGTCGGCGACCGAGAAGTACAACGCGGCCAAGGAGAAGACCACCAAGCAGCGCAAGCGCGTCGACACCCTCCTCGACGACGTGGCGCAGCGCACGCAGAAGCTGAACGAGGCGCGCGCCGAGCTGGGCTCCTACGCGGCTGCCCAGTACCGCACCGGCGCGGGCATGCCCGACACCGCGACGTTCCTGCTCGCGGAGACCCCGCAGGACATCTTCGACCAGCGTCAGGTGCTGGACCGGATGACCGGCCGCCAGAAGGCGGCGGTCGACGACTACGTCACCCAGCAGACCGAGACGATGAAGAAGCGGCAGGAGGCCACCGAGAGCCTCCAAACGCTCACCGAGACGCAGGGCGACCTGAAGACGGCGAAGGCCACCGTCCAGAAGAAGCTCGCCGACGCGCGCGAACTGCTGTCGAAGCTGACCGCCGAGGAGAAGGCGCGGCTCGCCGCGATCGAGAAGCGCAAGCAGGAGGCGGCCGCCCGCAAGGCCGCGGAGCTGGCCCGGCAGCAGGCGGAGAAGGAGCAGGCCCGCGAGGAGGCCGCGCAGCAGGGCGGCGGCACCTCGGAGGGCACCGGGTCCGGATCCGGGTCCGGCTCGACCGAGACCCCGCCCGCCGACTCGTCGTACGGCACCAAGGCCGAGAAGGCCCTCGCCTTCGCCCGCGCGCAGATCGGCAAGCCGTACGTCTGGGGCGCGACCGGTCCCGGCTCCTACGACTGCTCGGGGCTGACCCAGGCCGCCTGGAAGGCCGCCGGCGTCTCCCTCCCGCGCACCACCTACGACCAGGTGAACGCCGGCACCACCGTCCCGGTGTCCCAGGCGCAGCCCGGTGACCTGGTCTTCTTCTACGACGACGTCACCCACGTGGGTCTCTACATCGGCAACGGCATGATGATCCACGCCCCGAAGCCGGGCACGTACGTCCGCGAGGAGTCGATCTTCTACGACGGCGACTCCGCGATCCACAGCATCGTCCGGCCGGCCTGACGGCACGGGCGCACAGGACGCAGAGGACGCAGAGGACGCAGAGGGCGCACATACGAAAACCGCCGACCGGGCCGGAGAGGCTCGGTCGGCGGTTCCGTGTCGAGGGCGGGCCCCGGCGTTCCGGGGACGCGGCTCAGGTCCAGAGGACCGCGATGAAGATGTTCGCCACGGTCAGCAGGCCGACCAGGCCGAAGACGCCCTTGTCCACCTTCTCCTCGTCCCGCTTCACATAGACCAGGCCGAGGATCACGATCAGCAGCGCCAGCTTCACGCCGATCTTGATGTTGTCCACGGAGTAGTCCTGGGCCTGGTTGAGGCCCACCAGGATCACGCCGGTGACCAGCATCGTCAGCGCACCGTGCAGCATCGCGGGGGCGAAGCGGGCGGTGCCCGCGCCCATCGCCTTCATCTGGGTGAGGAAGCCGCCGAGCAGCGACGCGATGCCGATGATGTGCAGGCCGACGAAGAGGTGGATGAGTACGTCCATGAGGCCGGAGCCTAGCCAGGGGCGTCCCATAGCATTCCGCCGCCCTCGCCCTTCCCGCCTTCACCACATCGGTCATCACCCTGAGTGAGAACGAAGCGCCGTACACGATTCGACGGTCACTTACGGTCACCCGGCGGTCCATGGGCAACACTTCCGCACAACCCGCATCCCGCGCCGCGCGGCCGGGCCTAGCGTCCTGCCCCAGGTGACCGGCTCTGCATCGCCGCTCGGGCCAGGAGCGGCGGCCGGACACCACCGCCGAAGAAAGGGTCCGGCGGCGGACGGCTCCCCTGTCACCCCGCCGCCGGACCACCGGAGGGACTTCCGGCGCCGGCGGGCGTCAGCGGGAAGGACGGCACCGAGGGTGGCAGCGCACCGCAGGACACGGCAGCGCCCGGTGGGCGGCACCACGGCCCGCGCGGCCGCCACCGTCGTCCTCGCCGGAGCGGCCACCGCGGCCGGCTTCGACGGAGCGGGACACGCGGCACCGCGGCCGACACCCTCCGGCGCCGACGTGGACCGCCTGTACCGCGAGGCCGAGGTCGCCACCGAGAAGTACAACGGCGCCAAGGAGAAGGCCGACACGGCGCGGCAGCGGCTGCGCGACCTCCAGGACGAGACGGCCCGCGCCCAGTCGCGGCTCAACAAGGCCCGGGAAACCCTGGGGACGGTCGCGGCGGCCCAGTACCGTGCCGGCGGCCTCGACCCCGCCCTGCGGCTGATGCTGTCCGACGACCCCGACGCCTACCTCGACGGCGCGGCCCTCGCCGAGCGCGCGGGCAGCCGCCACCACGCCGAACTGGGCCGGGTGCGCGCCCAGCTCCGCGAGATCGAGAAGCTGCGCGGCGCGGCCCGCGTCGAGGTGAAGACGCTCACCGCCCGCCGGGCCGAACTCGGCCGCCACAAACGGACGATCGCCGAGAAGCTGTCCGCCGCCCGCGAGGCGCTGTCCCGGATGTCGCCCGAGGAGCGCGCCCGGATCACCGGCGGCTCCGACCGCGCCACCCGCTCGGCCGGCGGCACGGCCCGGGACGCCGCCCCGACGCAGGCGCCGAACGCGCGCGCCGCGCAGGCCGTCGCCTATGCCCACCAGAAGCTCGGCAGCCCCTATGTGTGGGGCGCGACCGGCCCGGACGCCTTCGACTGCTCGGGGCTCGTGCTGGCCGCGTACCGCTCCGCGGGCGTCTCCCTGCCGCGCACGACGTACGCGCAGATCGACGCGGGCCGGCGCGTCTCCCGGTCCGGACTCCTCCCGGGCGACCTGGTGTTCTTCTACTCCGGCATCAGCCACGTCGGCCTCTACATCGGCAACGGGCAGATGATCCACGCCCCGAACCCCTCGGCCCCGGTCCGCGTGGCCCCCGTCGACCAGATGCCGTTCGCGGGGGCGACACGCGTGGTGTGACCGGGCTCGGCCGCGCTGCTCAGACGAGGCGGCGGGCCGTCGCCCAGCGGGTCAGCTCGTGCCGGTTGGACAGCTGCAGCTTGCGCAGCACCGCGGAGACGTGCGACTCCACCGTCTTCACCGAGATGAACAACTGCTTCGCGATCTCCTTGTACGCGTATCCGCGGGCGATCAGCCGCAGCACCTCCCGCTCGCGCTGGGTGAGACGGTCGAGGTCCTCGTCCACCGGCGGGGCGTCCGTCGACGCGAAGGCGTCGAGCACGAACCCGGCCAGCCGCGGTGAGAACACCGCGTCGTTCTCCTGCACCCGGAAGATCGAGTCGACCAGGTCGGCTCCCGTGATCGTCTTGGTGACGTAGCCGCGCGCGCCGGCCCGGATGACGCCGATGACGTCCTCCGCCGCGTCCGACACGGACAGCGCGAGGAAACGCACCGGCCGCTCCGGGTCCCCCATCAACGACGTGCAGCGCCGCAGCACTTCGATGCCGCCGCCCCCGGGAAGGTGCACGTCGAGCAGCACCACCTCGGGCCGGGTCGCGGTGATGACCGTGACCGCCTGGTCCACGTCGGCGGCCTCGCCGACCACCTCGACACCGGTCTGCTCGGTCTGCCCGATCTCCGCCTGGACCCCCGTACGGAACATGCGGTGGTCGTCGACGAGGACCACGCGCACATGGCGCCGCCCGGCGCCGCCGGCCGGCTGCGCGGTCCCGTCCGCGGGTGCCGCTTCCGCCGCTGCGTTCGCCTCGGTCGGCTCGCTCATGACGTCTTCTCCGCCCTCTCCATTTCCAGCTCGACCTCGGTTCCCCCGTCCGGCACCGCGCGCAGCCGCGCCGTGCCGCCGTTGCGTTCCATACGGCCGATGATCGATTCTCTGACGCCCATGCGGTCGGCGGGTATCGAGTCGAGGTCGAACCCGGGACCGCGGTCCCGGACGGACACGAACACCGTCCTGCCCTCGACCTCCGCGTAGACCTGGACCGCGCCTCCTTCGCCACCGTACTTGGCGGCGTTGACCATCGCTTCCCTCGCGGCCTGCATCTGTGCGCCGATCCTCTCGTCCAGGGGGCAGTCGCCCACGACGACGACCTCCAGGGGGACGCCGTGCTTGTCCTCGACCTCGGCGGCGTTGCGTTTGACCGCCTCGGCGAGGGTGGTGGGCTCCTCGTCCTCGTCCTTGCCGTTGCCCTCCGGCTTGTAGAGCCAGGCGCGCAGGTCGCGCTCCTGGGCCCGGGCCAGGCGGCGCACCTCACCGGGGTTGTCCGCGTTGCGCTGGATCAGGGTGAGGGTGTGCAGCACGGAGTCGTGGACGTGGGCGGCGACCTCGGCGCGCTCCTGGGCGCGGATGCGCATCAGGCGCTCCTCGGAGAGGTCCTGCGTCATACGAACGAGGTACGGGCCCGCGAGCAGGGTGATGCCGACGAGGACCGCGAGGGCGGCCTGCAGCACTGCGCCGAGGTGGCTGCCGGAGCCGCGCAGGACGAAGATGCCGGAGGCGCCCGCCGTCACCAGCAGCACACCCGCCACGGCCCGCAGCAGTGTGACCGTCCGCCTGCGGCGGCCGACCTCCATCCAGCGGGCCCGGCGGGCGTTGTCCGCCTGCCGCCACACCAGGGCCACGCCCGCGCCGACCAGGACGGTCGGCCACAGGTAGGCCCGGGCGCCGTTGGTGAGGTCCACGCTGCCCACGAAGATCATGGCCACCACGACCATGAGGAGCAGGGCGACGATCTGTCCCTTGTCCGGTTTCCGCGTGACGAGTCTGCGGCGGCCGTCCGGGGTGGTCTCGGTGGTGACCGGCGAGGGCGGCTTCTGCGCGTCGACGCCGCCCACACCGAGCGGCACGAAGAACCAGAACGCGGCGTACAGCAGGGCCCCGAGACCGTCGGCCATGAACAGGGCGACGAACGCGAGGCGCACCCAGATCACGGGCAGACCGAGGTGTCCGGCGAGCCCCCGCGCCACTCCCCCGAGCCAGCGTCCGTCACTGCTGCGGTAGAGCTTGCGCGGCGGCCGCGGCTCGGCGAGGGGCGCTGCTGCGGCTTCCGACATGCCAACGATGGTCACACGCCGAGCAGTCCGGGGGCATCAGGGTCGGCCCCGGAGACTCCCCTGATCCGGATCTCGGGGTCGGCCCCCTGACATCGGGATCAGGGGCGGATATCAGGGTCCGGCCAGGGTCGTCCCGACTGCCGTCGGCGCGGCTCGCCCGTCACCATGGACCCATGACGGATCACCAGCACGCCGCGTCGGGTCCGGGACCGCGTCCCGGGCCCGAGTCGGGCGCGCCCGCCCCGGGCCCCTCCCGTGCGGGCGCGGGGAAGGAGGGGACGGCCGGCGCACCGGCGGGGGCCGTCGACCCCGGCCGGCCCTTCCGGCGCGACCGGCGGCACCAGATGTTCGGCGGGGTCTGCGCCGGTCTCGGCCGGCAGTACGACATGGACCCCGTGATCTTCCGGATCACGCTCGCCGTGCTGTCCGCGACCGGCGGCCTCGGCCTCATCTTCTACGGCTTCGCCTGGCTGTTCGTCCCGTACGACGACGAGGACGAGAACCAGGTCCGCCGGCTGCTCACCGGCCGGGTCGACGGCCACACGCTGGCGGCGGTGCTGTTCGCGCTGGTCGGCTGCGGCGTCTTCCTGTCGATGCTGAGCAACGACGGGGTGCTGAGCTTCGCCGTCATACTGTCCCTGCTGCTCGCGGGCGCCGCCTACTGGTCGCGGCGGCGCGGCACGCCGAGCCCGGACCCGATCGCCGCGCAGGCCGCCGCCGACGCCCCGCCGGAGCCGCAGGCACCGCCGGTCCCGGCCGCGTACCCGTCGTGGTGGCGCGAGCCCATCGTCAAGGACGGCACGTACGTCGGGGGCACGGGCTATCTGTGGGGCCCCGAGGACTCGCGGGACCTGGACATCGCCACCGCGGTCGGCGTCGGCGTCCGCTCCGGCAGCGGCGGCGGCGCGAAGGACGTGTGGCGTCCGCCGCGGGCGCGCCCGCCCAGGCCGAGAGGACCGCGCGCGATCGGCGGCTGGGTCTTCCTGTTCGCGCTGCTCGCGGCCGGGCTGGGCACGGGTCTCACGTGGGAGACACAGCCGCTGGGCACCAGCCTGCAGACGGGTCTGGCGTGCGCCCTCGGCGTCATCGGCCTGGGGATCGCGGTCAGCGCCTTCCTGGGCCGCACGGGAGCCGGGTCGATCGTCCTCGCGATCCTCACGGCGGGCCTGCTCGCCGGGTCGGCCGCCGTGCCCCACGACATCGGCACGGACTGGACCCGCACGGACTGGCGGCCCGCCTCCGTCGCGCAGATACGCCCGGTGTACGACCTGGGCGCCGGCGAGGGCGGGCTGGACCTGTCGGCGGTCCGGGTGCCGGCGGGCGACACGGTCTCCACCGAGGTCGAGGTGGGGCTGGGCCGCATCCATGTGATCGTCCCCCGGGACGTGACCGTGCGGCTGCGTGTCGAGGTGGGGCTCGGTGACATCCAGGTGCCGGGCGACGGACGGAAGGACGTGGACGTGGCGCCGGGCAAGTACGAGGAGATGACCCTGCGTCCGCCCGCCGGAGCGGGGAAGGCGGGCACGCTGCGGCTCGACCTCAGGGTCGGCGCGGGCCAGGCGGAGGTGAGCCGTGCTGCGTCATGAGTTCCAGCCCGGCCGGCTGGTCGCCGGCACCGCCCTCGTCGCGGCCGCGGTGATCTACGGCGGGGACGCGGGAGGGGCCTGGGAGACGCCGTGGTTCGTGGTGATCCCGCTCGTCGTGGGCGGCCTGTGCCTGGCCGGCGCGGTGGGCGTGGTGACCGGCCAGGTGCGCCGCCGCCTCGGCCGTCCGGCCCCGGAGGGGGCGGACGCGGCCGGCCACGCGCGGACGCCGGGAGGCCAGGCCCCGCCGGACGACAGGTCCTAGAACGTCCCGCGTCGGCGCCGTGCGCGGAGAGCGGCGTCCACCGACAGCAGCGGCGCCCCGGCCAGGATCAGCGGGGTCCAGGCCATGAGGTACGGCAGGTCGTTGCCGTAGTAGTACGGCTCGGCGGCCCAGCTGACGGTCAGCCACAGGCTGAGCGAGATCAGCGCCCCGCCGAGGGCGGCGATCCGGGTGAGCAGCCCGAGCAGGGTGCCGATGCCGACGGCCAGCTCGCCGAAGGCGATGGCGTAGCCGAAGCCGACGGGGCTCTCCAGCGCCATGTCGACCAGCGCGGGGATGGCGGAGGAGTCGCGGACGGCGCGCATCATGTCGCCGATCGACCCGGCCCCGGAGTCCTTGAGGAAGGCGCTGTCGGTGAGCTTGTCCAGGCCCGCGTAGATGAAGGTGACGCCGAGGAAGATCCGCAGCGGCAGCAGGGCGAAGCGGGCGGCCCTGTCCCGCAGCCCGCCGTCGCCGTCGGGACGTGGGGTGTAACTGTCTGCGCGCATGCCGTGCGTCATGTCGCCGCTGCCTCTCGACTCCGGGCCCACCTGGACAGACCGAACGTACGGCAATCGGCGCCGGATGCACCCGGTCGACAGCGTTTTCTCAGGGAAGCGACAGCGACCCGCCAGGACGTCCGCTCCTGAGGTCACTCCGTGACGTCGATGGTGTACCGGTTGGTCTCCACGCCGGCCGCGGTGACCACCTGCACGTCGACCCGGCCGGGCTCCACGTCCGCGGGGACCGGCACGGTCAGCAGGTCGTCGGCCGGGTTGTCGAAGCCGCCCACCACGGGCACCAGCGGCACGTGGACGTTCACCGGGCCGACCCGCACCACCATGCGCGCCAGCCGGTCCGCGCCCTGCGCCCCGGCCGGGACGAAACCGGTGCCGCGGATCTCGATGTCGTCGCCGGTGCGGATGGGAGCGTCCAGGTCGCCGGCCTCCCGGGCCCGCACCACGGACAGGATCACCGGACGGCCGCCCTCGGCGTACTTGCCCGCGAGATAGGTGCCCGCCGACACCAGCACCACCACGGCGAGACCCCAGGGCAGGTCGGGCAGCTGGTCGGGGCGGCGGGCCAGGCGTACGGCGGCGAAGGCGAGGGCGACGGCGTTGATGACGACGTACTGGATGTCGGCGAAGCTGCCGCGTCCGGAGTCGTCGGTGAGCAGGTCGGCCGCCCTGGGCCGGTGGGCGCGCACCTTCTGCAGCCGCTGCCCCTGCACCCGCAGCCCCACCACCCGGCGCACCAGCACGGCGATCCCGCAGACCACGGCGAGCACGGTCACCACACCGGCGCCGCGGGCGAGTTCCAGGCCGTCGATCAGCGCGTCCCGCTCCCGGTGGTCGGAGGCGGCCGCGAGCCGCCCCACCAGCACGAGCACGGCGAACGCGACGAGCAGCACCCAGGAGCCGGCCACCGCGCGGGACGTGGAGAGCCGGTTGTCCTCGCCGATGACCGGGGCGAGCGCGCCGCCGCGCGCCCGGTGGAACCAGGACGCCGCGGTGAGCGCCCCCGCCACCAGCACGGCGGCCAGCAGCCCGGCGGTGCGCGCGGAGGTCCAGCCCGTGCCGATCGCGGTGAGCGCCTGCACCAGCAGCAGCGCGAGGACCCCGGCCCAGACGACGGCCGCCGTCCGCCGCCACAGGCGGGACAGCCAGGCGGCGCCCTCGGCCCGGCCGCGTTCGGCCACCGCCTCGGCGGCCTGGGCGAGTTCCTCGGACACCCATTGCCGGGAGGCGGAGGCGGAGTGGGCCACGGCGGCCGGGAGACCCTGGCCGGTGGCGTACTCGTCCCGCTTCACCAGGAACGCGGCGACCGCGCGCCTGTGCCCCTCACGCGCCCCGTGCGGACAGTCCCCGCAGGTGCAGCCGCCCTCGTGGGCAGCCGGGTCCGCTCCGCCCTGTCTCGCCTCCTGCACCGCCACGCCCGAAGCCGCCTTCCCGCACTACCCGACACATCTCGACACACCACGACCGCCGTCGGCGGCCACCGGACAACTCCCCCGCATCGAGAGCGAATTGTGCCCTACACCACGCCCGTCCCGTCCGCCGGGCCCGGTTGCCGCGGGTGAACCTCGAGGCGTCAGGTTGACGCGCGCTGCCACCAGCAGGAACGACGCGCGCTCAGTCCAGCAGATCCGGCTCGCTCCGCGTGATCTCCCGCCACATCGGCTGGTAGTTGATCCACGCCACCAGGTCCCCGCCCAGCTGCTCCCTCGTGGCCACCGCCTGGCGGTGCTCGATCAGCACGGGACGGCCGGCCGCCCGCGCGGTGAGCTGCACCTGGCAGGAGCGTTCCATGGTCATGAACCACCAGGCCGCCGCGTCCACCGAGTCGCCCACGGTCAGCAGCCCGTGGTTGCGCAGCACCAGCGCCTTGCGGGTGCCGAGGGCGGCGGCGACGCGGCGGCCCTCCTCGGGGTCGACGGTGACGGAGGTGTAGGCGTCGTAGAGGGCGTGGTCCTCGTAGAAGGCGCAGCTCTCCTGGGTGATCGGGTCGAGCAGCTCGCCGAGGGCGGCGAGGGCGCGGCCGTGCACGGAGTGGCAGTGGGCGACGGCGACGACGTCGGGCCGGGCCGCGTGCACCTGGGCGTGGACGGCGAAGGCGGCCTGGTTGACGTGGTGTCCGCCCTCGACGACCTGGCCGTCCCGGTTGGCGAGCACCAGGTCGCTCACCGTGACGTGCCGGAACGGTATGCCGAACGGGTTGACCCAGAAGCACTCGCTGAACTCGGGGTCGCGTGCGGTGATGTGCCCGGAGACGCCGTCCTCGTAGCCGAGCCGGCCGAACAGCCGCAGCGCGCCCGCCAGCCGCTCCTTGCGGTGCCTGCGCTCGTCCTCGAGGGACTCGTGCCTGGGCGGCATGGCGAACTGCAGTTTGTCGGTGGGCACCGGCAGGGGCGGAGTGGGCCCGTGCATGAGTCCTCCCGCGGGGGGTTCGCGTACGGGGCGGAAGTTACCCGTGGGGCGCGCCGTACGACAGCTCTGTTCCGTAACACCGGACATCCGCCGGATACCCGGCGGACCACCCGGATACCCGACAGAGGGTGTCGGGTTTCGGGGTCACACTCGCTTCATGAGCACGCGCACGGGCACGAACATGAACACGGACACGACCACGGACACGGACGGCCGGAAGGACGCCGGCGTCGCCTGGGGTGAATTCGCCGCGGCCGAACCCGGCCTGGCGCGGACGGTCGAGGAGCGCTTCGCCGCCTACACGCACCACGTCCTGGCGACCCTCCGCAAGGACGGTTCGCCGCGCACCTCGGGCCTGGAGGTGCGCTTCCTGAACGGCGAGCTGTGGTTCGGGATGATGCCCGGGTCGATGAAGGCGCTGGACCTGCGCCGCGACCCCCGCTTCTCGCTCCAGGCCAACCCTGGCGAGGGCACCACCATGGGCGGCGGCGACGTACGGATCGCCGGGCGGGCGGTCGAGGTGCCGGAGGACGACACGGAGACCCGGGCCCGGTACGCCGAAGAGGTGGAACCGCCTCAGCCGTTCCACCTCTTCCGCACCGAGGTCACGGAGGTCGTGCGGACCTCCGTGGAGGACGAGAAGTATCTCGTCGTGCAGGTCTGGAAGCCCGGAGCGCCGGTGCGCACGCTCCAGCGGACATGACCTCAGACCTCGGGGAGGACTACTCCCACTCGATGGTGCCCGGCGGCTTGGACGTGACGTCCAGCACGACCCGGTTGACGTCCCGGACCTCGTTGGTGATCCGCGTGGAGATCTTCGCGAGGACGTCGTACGGCAGCCGCGACCAGTCGGCGGTCATGGCGTCCTCGGAGGACACCGGGCGCAGCACGATCGGATGACCGTAGGTGCGGCCGTCGCCCTGGACGCCGACCGAGCGGACGTCGGCGAGCAGCACCACGGGGCACTGCCAGATGTCGCGGTCGAGGCCGGCCGCGGTCAGCTCCTCGCGGGCGATCGCGTCGGCCTCGCGGAGCAGGTCGAGCCGCTCCTTGGTGACCTCGCCGACGATGCGGATGCCCAGGCCGGGGCCGGGGAAGGGCTGCCGGTGGACGATCTCCTCGGGCAGGCCGAGCTCCTGGCCGACCATCCGGACCTCGTCCTTGAACAGCTTGCGCAGCGGCTCGATGAGCTTGAACTCGAGGTCCTCGGGGAGGCCGCCCACGTTGTGGTGGGACTTGATGTTGGCGGTGCCGGTGCCGCCGCCGGACTCGACGACGTCCGGGTAGAGGGTGCCCTGCACCAGGAACTCCACCGCGGGGCCCTCGTCGGCGATGATCTCGGCCTGGGCCTGCTCGAAGACCCGGATGAACTCACGGCCGATGATCTTGCGCTTCTGCTCGGGGTCGGAGACCCCGGCCAGCGCCTTGAGGAAGCGCTCCTCGGCGTCGACGACCTTGAGCTGGACGCCGGTCGCGGCGACGAAGTCCTTCTCGACCTGCTCGGTCTCGCCCTTGCGCATCAGGCCGTGGTCGACGTAAACGCAGGTCAGCTGCGAGCCGATGGCCTTCTGGACGAGGGCGGCGGCCACGGCGGAGTCGACACCGCCGGACAGGCCGCAGATGGCGCGCCTGTCGCCGACCATCTCGCGGATGGCGGCCACCTGCTCGTCGATGACGTTGCCGGTGGTCCAGTTCGGCTTGAGGCCCGCGCCGCGGTACAGGAAGTGCTCCAGCACCTGCTGCCCGTGCGTGGAGTGCATCACCTCGGGGTGGTACTGGACGCCGTAGAGCTTCTTCTCGTCGTTCTCGAAGGCGGCGACCGGCACGACGTCGGTGGACGCGGTGACGGTGAAGCCCTCGGGGGCGGCGGAGCAGGCGTCGCCGTGCGACATCCAGACCGCCTGCTCCTCGGGGGTGCCCTCGAAGAGGGTGGAGGAGTTCTTGGCGACGTGCAGGTCGGTGCGGCCGTACTCACGGGCGCCGGTGTTGTCCACCTGGCCGCCCAGGGTCTGCGCCATGAGCTGGAAGCCGTAGCACATGCCGAAGACGGGGACGCCGGCCTCGAAGAGCTCGCGGTCGAGGCGGGGGGCGCCCTCCTCGTACACGGACGAGGGGCCGCCGGAGAGGATGATCGCCGCGGGGTTCTTGGCGAGGATGTCCGCGACCGGCATGGTGCTCGGCACGATCTCGCTGTAGACCCGCGCCTCGCGGACGCGACGGGCGATGAGCTGGGCGTACTGCGCGCCGAAGTCGACGACCAGGACGGTGTCGGGCGCGTTGGCAGCGGGAGTCGCTGATGACACGAGGTGCCTTCCGGCGGTGGGGAGGGGGTCTTGTGCCTCCCGATTCTACCGAGACGACGAGAAGGTCCGTCCCGGCCCGGCCGACGGCCGGCCTCCCCTGCCACGTCTCACCATGCGGGCCGGGCGTTGGACGGACCGGGCCGACCGGGCATAATGTCCCCATGCTCACGCACCCGACCTTCCTCTTTACCTATGGCACCCGGCCCGCCGGCTGCCATGGTCGTGCTGCTTGAGCAACTGACAAGCGACTTCCCAGGCGCCCCGGGCCGACAGGTCCGGGGCGCCTGGCGTTTCACCGGACCGTGTCGCTCCGGGGCCCCGTCCACCGAGGAGCCCCGACATGACCGCCGCCACCACCGAGCCCACCGAGAAGACCGGCGCCCGCACCCCCGAGGCCGCCGAGCTGATCAGCGACGCCCGTGAGCGGATCGATGCGCTGGACGACCGGATCATCGGTCTGGTGCAGGAACGGATGGCGGTGTCCGCCGTGATCCAGAAGGAACGGATCGCCTCCGGCGGCCGCCGTGTGAATCTCTCCCGCGAGATGGAGATCCTCGCCACGTACAGGAACGCCCTGGGCAAGCCGGGCACCGCGCTCGCCATGACCCTGCTGGAGCTGTGCCGGGGCAAGATCTGAGCCCGCCTCCCGGGCACGGGCGTACGGACCACGGCACGGGCGTACGGACCACGGCGGGGCGTACGGACCGCGGCACGGGCGTACGGATCGTCTCTCACCCGTCCGGTGCGTGACCGGCGGGCCGGGCCGGTCGTTGGTCCCGGTGTCCGCGTCAGCCAGGGGCGGACCGCAGCAGCACCACGCGTGGCTCGCCGGAGCGATGAGACGGACGGCTCGTGCCGTGCGTCGTGGGACCTCGTTCCGGTACCGGTGACCGGGAGGCAGGGGACAGCCGCCCCGGTCACGCGAGAGATCGGCCGGTCCCGGGGACGCCCGGGGCCGGCCGACGCGTGTCTCCGTCGTGCGGATCAGGTCCGGGTGACGACCCCGCACTCGTCCGGGTCGCCGTCGCGGGACACCTCTGTGCTGCGGTCGTACGGGTCGCGCGTCTGGCCGGCCTGCGGGGACGCGGTCCTGAGCTCGCTGAAGAAGGACGGGTTGATCAGTCCGTCGCCCCACCGGCAGTCGTCGTTGCCTATCTCACTCGCGTGGTCCCGGATCCACAGGCGTCCCTCGGTGCCCTGGTAGCGGCCGAGGTCCGCGGCGTCCACCCGGAGCACCCGGCGGACGATCACCCGGGTCGTCTCGTCGCCGCCGGCCCGGGCCACCCCGTAGACGAAGGTGTAGTCGGCGGTGATCACGGCCCGCCCCTCGGCCTCCTTGTCGGGCGCCACCGTCATCCGGCCGCCCACCCGCACCTCGCCCACCAGGTCGACCTTCCGGGGGTCGAAGCGGGTGAACGTCGACACGGGGTCGTTGTCCTCGGTGGGGCTGCGCAGCGCGGACCGCAGATCCGCGAGGTGGCCGGCCTCCAGCGGGTCCACCAGTGCCAGCGCCTTCACCGGCTCGGCGCCCTTCAGCACGGCCGGGTCGAGGTTGGCGGCGACCAGGAACTCCTTGGCGCCGCGCAGCGCCTCCTCGACCCGGGCGGCCGGCACACCGTTCACCGCCTTGGCCTCGGGCAGCCGGATGGCGTCCGCCCCCGCCTCCCAGCGCGCGGCCGGGGACCCGGCGAACGGCCGCTCCCGGGTGGGGATGCCCTCGGCCTCGCCGGGCGCGCCGGTGGGGCGGGCGGTCTCGGGCGCGAGCGGCGACGCCTCCGCGCCGGCCGCCTCCGTGCCTTCCCCGCCGCCGAGTCCGCCGGGCAGCCAGGACAGCGCGGCCGACGGGTTGACGGCGACGGCGGCCAGGGCGGCGGCGGTCAGCACGCCGGCCACGCTCCACACCGTGCGGCGGCGCGAGGCCCGGCCGTTCATCTCCTGCCAGGCGGGACCCGTACGCCAGCCTTCCGGCTGGGCGGGCGCCACAGGCTTCCGCTTCCCGAACCGGCGGCCCTTCCGGCCGGCCGCCGCGGCCCGGGCCTCGTCCATGGCGCGCAGCCGCTCGGTCACCATCCGGGCCCGGGCGGAGGGCTCCTTGGGCGCGGAGGCGGGGACGCCGGCCTCGCTCTCCCGCAGGAACTGCTCCCACACGTCGTCCGTCGGGGCGGCGGACGCCGGTCGGGACTCTTCGGACGGCTTCTCGGGCACGGGACGGCGGTCCTTCTCTCGGCGGGGAATCGCGATCTACGTGATCTTGGTGGGCGGCGAGCCTAGTCCAGCGGTCACCCCATTCACGCGTGATCCACGTCACGTAAAGATTGTGTGAGTTCGGGGACAACCATCCGGGGCCCTCGGTGATCGAACTCACCGACAACAGGGATCAGACCCGTGCGCCCCACACGGAGGCGCTCTTCGACTCGTGCCGCGACCATGCGGCACGCCGGACTCACCGAGGTCTTCATGAAGCTTCGCCGCGCCCTGGCCACAGCGGCCGCGACGGCAGCGATAGTCCCGGCCGCCCTCCTCGCGGCCCCGGCCGCTCACGCGACCGACCCCGCGTCCGCCGCCTCCGCGTCCCAGTCGACGGAGACGGACACGACCGCCCCGACGACCGCCCCCGCCGAGACGGAGTCCACGGGGTCCGGCACCGGCCCGCAGGACGGACAGCCGGGGCAGGACACCGACGGGACCGAGGACGGCGACGGGACCGGGAACGACGGCGAGAGCGGCACCGGCGAGGAGGGGAACGGCGCCGAGGACGGCGCCGACGACTCCGCCTCGTCCTCCCCGTCCTCCACCGCCTCGCCCTCGGTGACCGCCTCCCCCTCGCCGAGCGCCGGCGAGAGCACCCCGGCCGAGGAGGACCCGGAGCTCTGCGTCGACGAGGACGGAGAGAGCACCGCCGAGCTCAGCGACGACCTGCGCAGCGGTCTGTCGGGCCTGCCCGAGACGATCGTCGCGGGCAGCGGCTGGACCACGTTCTCCTTCGACGTCTCCAACCGCGGCGACGAGGAGATCGAGAACATCAAGCCGCTGATCGGCGTCGCCGCGGTCGGCTGGGAGGACATCCGCGACTACTCCGGCCAGATCACGGTCCAGGTGTACGACAAGGGCGCCGGCGAGTGGAACACGCTCGCGGGCGCCGCGGGCGAGGGCGCCACGTTCGCCGCGTTCTCGCTCGGCGCCGGCCAGTCCGTCTCGTACCAGCTGCGGATGTCCGTCAGCGGCAAGGTGCCGGACGCGCTGGGCCTCACCGGCGGTTTCGCCGAGTACTCGGACACCGAGGGCTGCTGGATCGCCGACGACCCGAACGGCTGGATCTACTTCTTCGACATCCTCGCCGCCGGCTCCGACGCCGGTGACCCCGACGACGCCAAGCCGCAGACCGGCGGCGTCAAGGAGCTCGACAAGGTCAGCGAGGTGAAGGTCACCGGCAGCCTCGCCGAGACCGGCTCGAACTCCGCCCTGCCGGTGATCGGCCTGGTCGGCGGCGCCGCCGTCGTGGCCGGCGCGGGTGCGCTGTTCGTCGTCCGCCGCCGCAAGGCCGGCGCCGAGGCGTGACCCGGGCCGCCCGTTCGCGGCGGCCCCCGTGACAAGGGGAAAGGACCTGAGCTCGGAGGGGGGCACAGGTCCTTTCCCCTTGAGTCGTGCGCCGCGTGGGCGCTACTTCTTCGGCGGCACCGCCGGCATCCCCAGGAACGGCAGCTTCAGCGCGCCGAACGCGTCCGCCGGGACGGCCGGGGCCTTCGGCTCCACCGGCTTCAGCCGCCGGTACTCCTCGCCCTGCGCGGGACGCGGGTCCTCCTCGCCCTTGTTGGGCCAGAACGACATCGCCCGCTCCGCCTGCGCGGTGATGGTCAGCGACGGGTTCACCCCGAGGTTCGCGGAGACCGCCGAACCGTCGACGACCGTGATCCCGGGGTGCCCGTACAGCCGGTGGTACGGGTCGATCACGCCGGTCTCCGGGGAGTCGCCGATCGCGCAGCCGCCGAGGAAGTGGGCGGTGAGCGGCATGCCCGTCAGCTCGCCGACGTTGGAGCCGGGGAAGCCGTTGATCTCCTCGGCCAGCGCGGACGCGCCGTCGGTCGCCGCCTTGATCTGCTTGGGGTTGGGGGCGCCGTGCCCCTGGCGCGCGGTGAGCAGCCCGCGGCCCGGCCCGGACGGCTTGAGGTACGTCGTCAGGGAGTTGTCCAGCGACTGCATCACCAGGCCGATGATGGTCCGCTCCGACCAGTGCCGGTTGGACAGCGAGCGCAGCATCAGCCACGGGTGGCGCGCCGCGTTGCCGAGCCAGCCCAGCACCCGGGCGGTTCCGGAGTCGCGGGACGTGTAGGGCACCTGAAGGATCGACAGGGAGCCCATCGAGTTGGAGCCCTTGCCGTAGCGGACGGGCTCTATGTGGGTGTTCTCGTCCGGGTGGATGGAGGACGTGATGGCCACGCCACGGGTGAAGTCGGCCTTCGGCTCGCCGGTGGCCTTGCGGTAGCGCCGGTCGTCGGTCTGCGCGCCCACCAGGGCCTCGGAGTTGGTGCGGGTCCGCTCGCCCAGCCGGTCCGAGAGGTGCGGGAGCTGCCCGCCCGCGCGCATCCGGTGCAGCAGCGTCTGCGTGCCGTAGGTGCCGGCGGCCAGCACCACCCGGCGGGCGGTGAACATACGGCCCTTGCCCTTGCGCCGGTCGTTCGTGGGCAGGGTGGCGACGGCGAACCCGCCGCGCGCGTCCTCCGTGACCGACACGGCCGTGGTCATCGGGTGGACGACCGCGCCCGCCTTCTCGGCGAGGTACAGGTAGTTCTCGTTGAGGGTGTTCTTCGCGCCGTGCCGGCAGCCCGTCATGCACTCGCCGCACTCGGAGCAGGCCCGCCGCGAGGGCCCCGCCCCGCCGAAGTACGGGTCGGGCACCTCCTGCCCCGGCGTGGCCTTGACCTTGCCGTCGGCGTCCTCGCCGTCGCCGAAGAAGACCCCGACGGGCGCCATGTGGAAGGTGTCGCCGCAGCCCATCCGCTCGGCCGCCGCCTTCAGGTGCACGTCCGAGGGGGTCATCGTCGGGTTGAGCCGCACACCGAGCATGCGCCGCGCCTGGTCGTAGTACGGCGCCAGCTCCTCCTGCCAGTCGGTGATGTTCCCCCACTGGGGGTCCTCGAAGAACGGCTTCGGCGGCACGTACAGGGTGTTGGCGTAGTTCAGCGAGCCGCCGCCGACGCCCGCGCCGGCCAGCACCATCACGTTGCCCAGCAGATGGATGCGCTGGATGCCGTACATGCCGAGCTTGGGCGCCCAGAGGTAGTTCTTCAGGTCCCAGGAGTTCTTCGGCAGCGACTCGCGGGTCCAGCGGCGGCCGGCTTCCAGCACGCCGACGCGGTAGCCCTTCTCGGTCAGCCGGAGCGCCGAGACGGAACCGCCGAAGCCGGAGCCGACGACGAGGACGTCGTAGTCGTAGCCGTCGTCGTCCGGGGCGGGGGCGGAGTTCTCCTGTGACACGTGCTCTCCTCGTCGAAAGCTCTCGTTCATTGCCACGGCCGCCGGAACGGGGACCCGGCGGGGGGACCTGGCGGAAGCGGAGGGACTAGCGGAAACGGAACGCCTTCATCAGGCGCAGGCTGCGGCTCATGAAGGCCGCGTACTTCTCGTCGTCCATGCCGAGCGACGGCGCCATCGGCAGCAGCCGCTGCTGGGCGACGGTCTGGGCCTCGGTGTACTTGAGGATCCCCTCCGAGCCGTGCCGGCGGCCGAGACCGGAGTCCTTCATGCCGCCCATCGGGGACTGCACGCTGCCGTACGCGGGCGCGTAGCCCTCGTTGACGTTGACCGTGCCGGTGCGCAGGCGGGCGGCGATCTCCCGGCCGCGGCGGGCGTTCCTCGTCCACACCGACGAGTTGAGCCCGTACGGCGTCCCGTTGGCGCGCTCGACCGCCTCGTCCTCGGAGGAGAAGCGGTATACGGAGACGACCGGGCCGAAGGTCTCCTCCGTGCACACGCTCATCGGGGCCTCGACGCCGTCGAGGATGGTCGGCTCGTAGAAGTAGGGCCCGATGTCCGGGCGGGCGGTGCCGCCGGCGACCACCTTGGCGCCCTTGGCGACGGCGTCCTCGACGTGCCGGGTCACCGCGTCCAGCTGGCGCTGGCCCACCAGGGAGCCCATGTCGGCGCCGTAGGCGAGGGCGGTGCCCAGGCGCAGCGCCTTGGTGCGGGCGGCGAACCGCTCCAGAAAGGCGTCGGCGACCGACTCGTGGACGAAGAGCCGCTCGATGGAGATGCAGAGCTGGCCGGCGGAGGAGAAGCAGGCGCGGACGGCGCCGGCGGCGGCCTTGTCGAGGTCGGCGTCCTCCAGCACGAGCATGGCGTTCTTGCCGCCGAGTTCGAGGGAGACGCCGACCAGGCGGGCGGCGGCGCCCTGGGCGACCTCGCGGCCGGTGCGGGTGGAGCCGGTGAAGGAGACGTAGTCGGCGTGCCGGACGACCTCGGGGCCGACGACCGGGCCCTCGCCGAGGACGACCTGGAAGACGTCGGCGGGCAGTCCCGCCTCGATCAGCAGGTCGCGGGCCCACAGGGCGGTGAGGCAGGTCTCCGTGTCGGGCTTCATCACGACCGCGTTGCCCGCGACGAACGCCGGGAGCGCGTCGCCGACGGACAGTTCGAGCGGGTAGTTCCAGGGCGCGATCTGGCCGATCACGCCCCGCGGGTGGCGGAGTTCGGTGACCTTCGTCAGTACGGGCACGGCGCCCGTGTGCCGCTTGGGCCGCAGATAGGCGGTGGCGCGGCGGCCGTAGTGGCGGGCGGCGACGGCGACCGCCTGGACCTCCTCGTGGGCGTGCAGCCGGGCCTTGCCGGTCTCCAGCTGGACCAGGTCCAGCACCTCGGCCTGGCGGCTGAGCACCAGGTCGTGGAAGCGCAGCAGCACGGCGGCGCGCTCCCGGACCGGCACCCGCGCCCACACGGCCTGCGCGGCACGGGCCGCCTCGAACGCCTTCGCCACGTCCTCGGGCGTCGACTCGGGCAGGTCGGCCAGCTTCTCGCCGGTGAACGGCGTGTGGTTGGCGGTACGCCCGGATCCCGCCACGCCCTTGGTGAGCTGGGCGACCAGTTCCGGCGTCACCACGTCGGCGGCGGTGCGTACGCCCTGGGGGGCGGGGGCCAAGGGGTTGGTGCCGGTCGTTTCCCGGGTCTGCGCGTCCGTCATGAGGCGCAGAGTATGCCGGGGCGCACGCTTTGTGTACCCGTCGGTAACAGATTCACCCAGGGCTCACACATTGCCAGTGAACGCTGGCAACGAAGCCGCTGATCAGCGCGTTGCGGTCACCGGCGTTCCACGCGCCGGCGACCGGGCGGGCGGGCGTCAGCGCTTGTGGACGTCGTAGGCGTCGAAGACCGTGCGGGCGATCTCGCGGCCGTCCTCGGCGAAGTAGCCCTTCGCGGGGTAGACGACCCACAGCCGGTACATGTCGCCGTCCTTGTTCCGGTAGTACAGGACCTGCGCCTCGCGCTCCAGCGGCGGCGTGGTGGTCGTCGTGAAGACGATCGTGTTCGTCGCCGCGTCCTGCTCCTTGTACGTCGTCTCCCTCGGCCGCCCCTTCGGCGCCGGGGTGTCGGCGATCCCCCAGGAGAACTCGCCGTCCTTCAGCTCGTTCCAGTGGGCGAACGCCTGCTCGGACGCGGACGCCGGGATCTCGTCGTCCTTGTCGTCGGCCTTCAGGTCGCGGTCGGTCTCGATCCGCACCATGCCGCTCGGGTCGGTGAAGGAGGCGACGGTGCCGTCGGAGTCCTCGGCCGGCTTGTCCTTCACGAAGCCCTCCGGCACCGCGAGGGACACGCCCACCCGGTCGCCGAGGTCGTGCGTCTTCCACCCGTCGGGCAGCGGCCCCGCGAACGGGTCCGCGATCACCAGGCCCACCACCACGGCGGCCGCGACCACCGCCGCGCCCAGCCCCAGCAGCGTCCTGCGGCCGACGCGGACACCGCCCTCGCTCCCCGGCACGGGCAGCGCGGCCATCTGGGTGGGCTGCGGCACCGGCGGGTTCGCGGCGGCCTCCAGGGCGGCACGGACCTGGGCGGCGTTCGGGCGGCGCGCCGGGTCCTTCTGGAGCAGCGCGGTGATGATCTCGGCCAGCGGGCCCTGCGCCGAGGCGGGCGGCGCCGGCGTGGCGTTGAGCACGGACTGGAGGGTGGCGGGCGTGTTGCTGCGGCGGAACGGCGACACGCCCTCCGTCGCCGTGTAGAGCACCACGCCGAGCGACCACAGGTCGGAGGCGGGGCCGGGACGCCGGCCCAGCACCCGCTCCGGGGCGATGTACTCGGGCGAGCCCACGAAGCCGCCGGTGTCGGTCAGGTTGGTCTCGCCCTCGATCTGGGCGATGCCGAAGTCGGTGAGCACGACCCGGTCGTGACGCCCCAGCAGCACGTTGTCCGGCTTGACGTCCCGGTGCAGGACGCCCGCCGCGTGCGCGGCCTCCAGCGCGCCGAGCACCTCCAGACCGACGCGGGCGGCCTCACGGGCGGAGAGCGTGCCCTCCTCCTGGAGCACCGCGCCGAGCGAACGGCCCTGGACCAGCTCCATCACGATCCACGGCCGGCCCTCGACCACGGCGACGTCGTGGACGTTGACCACGGCGGGGTGGTCGAGCCGGGCGGCGGCGCGGGCCTCGCGGCGCATCCGCTCGAAGACGTTGGCCCGTTCACGCTCGGGAAGGTGGTCGGAGACCCTGGGCTCCTTGACAGCGACCTCGCGGTCCACCGTCTCGTCCTTGGCCCGCCACACGGTGCCCATGCCGCCGTGGCCGAGCTTGGCGAGCAGCCGGTAGCGGCCGGCGATCACGCGTCCCGCTCCGGGGTCGGGCGCGGACGCAGCGGCCTGCGCCGGGCCGCCCGTCGGCGCGGCCTGCGGAGAACCGCTCCCCTGTGCGCCGTCCCGTCCGCGTGCGCCGTCCGGCGCGGGGTGCGGCGCCCGGCCGTGCGCTTGCGCCTGGTCGTCCCCCTGCGGCGGCACCACGACGGTCGGCGCCGCGTACGGATTGCCGGGGTGCGGCACGGCCGCCGGCGGGTTCGGGCTGGGCGGTTGCAGACCAAAACTGGTCGGCTCGTCGGCCCCGTTGCGGGCTCCCCCGTCACTGCTCATGGGTCCATGCATATCGTGCCGGGCCGCCGCCGTTCCACAGCGGGTGGCCACCGGTCACAGACCCGTGACCGACGCCGGGACTTATGCGGTTTTCATACGGTTATGCGGCCGAGAAGGAGGCGGAGGTCTCCGGTGAGGCCGAACTGCCGGTTTCCACGGGCGTGGTCGGGTCATCGGTTTCTGAGGGCGAGGTGGCGCCGGCCCCCGTCGGCGAGGGCGCCGGCCGCCGAGGGGTGGTCGCGGGCGGCACCGGCCCGGGCGTCGACCCGGTCACCGGCGTCTCGGGCGCCGTCGTGCTCGGTGTGCCGCCGCCCCCGTCGCCGCCCCGGTCCTGGAGCAGCAGCGCCCCCGCCGACACTCCCGCCCCGGCCAGCGCGGCGATCACCAGCGCCGCCACCAGCGCGCCCCGGGTGGGCTGTCGCCGTACGGACCGGCCGTCCGGCGTGGTCTGCGGGGCGGTCTCCGGCACCTCACGCCACACCGGGTTGCGGCGGCGCGGCGGTTCGCGGTCCGGGAGCAGGTCGAGCGGGGCCGTCTCGGGCGTCCGGCCGGTCGCGAGGAAGACGCGCAGCATCCGTTCGGCCCGGTCGGCGTCCAGCCGGCGGTCCGGGTCGCGTTCCAGCAGGCCGCGCACCACGGGCAGGATCGGAGCGGCCTGCGCGGGCGGCCGGATCTCGTCGACCACCACCGCGTGCAGGATCCCGCTCAGCGAGTCGCGGCGGAACGGCGACTCGCCGCTGAGCGCCTCGCACAGCAGCGCGCCCAGCGACCACAGGTCCGACTCGGGCCCGGTCCGCGCGCCCGACATCCGCTCGGGCGCGGTGTACTCGGGCGAGCCGACGAACGACCCGCTCTCGGTGAGCGTGGTCGAACCGGGCATCTGCGCGATGCCGAAGTCGGTGAGCAGCACCCGGTCGGTGCCGTTCTCCAGCAGCACGTTGGCGGGCTTGAGATCGCGGTGCAGCACCCCGGCCGCGTGCGCGGCGCGCAGCGCGCCCAGCAGGTCGACGCCGATCCGCGCGGCCTCCGCCGCGTCCACGGGGCCGTCGGACGCTAGCCGGTCGGCGAGGGACGGACCGTCGATCAGCTCCAGGACGATGTACGGGCGTTCGTCGTCCTCGACGACGTCGTGCACGACGATGATGTTCGGGTGGCTGAGCTGGGCCAGGGCGCGTGCCTCGCGCAGGGTGCGTTCGCGCTGCCGCCGGGCCGTCGGCGGCGGTGAGCGTGTCGTCGTAGGGCAGTTCCTTCACCGCGACGCCCCGGCCGAGCAGTTGGTCCGTGGCCCGCCACACCACGCCCATGCCGCCGCGCCCGAGCAGTGCCTCCAGGCGGTAACGTCCCGCCACGACGCGGGCGTTGGCCCCGTCGGTCCCGTTGTCCGGCTCCCCCTCGGTCACCATGCGCCCATCATGCCCCACCGGATGTGTCCGCTCCGGTACGGCGATTCGGCCAACGGGCGCACATCCGCGCACGCCGGGGGCGGTCAGGGCTCGCGCCAGCCTCTGAGGATCGTCTCGAACTGCTGCATGGTCGTGTCCCAGTCCTCGGCGGGCCCGGCCATGTAGAGGGCGTACTCCACGCCGTCGCGCGTGAGATACATGTGGTCCACCGCCCGGTACGGCCCGGGGAACTCGGTGTCCTTGGCGAGCGCGGTCCAGCTGTACTCCAGGCGCGCGGCCTCGCGGTCGCGGTAGGTCAGGCGTCTCAGCTCGATCTGCTCGTAGTCGACGAGACGCCCGCCGACCTGCTGGTCGAGGTCGCTGAGGTGGTCGAACGGGTCGTCGTAGTCCGGGGCTTCGTCGGCGGCGATGCGCAGGAAGTGCTTGCCGTCGTCGGGGGTGTAGTCGACCTGCTGGGTCTCCTCGTCGAACACCACCCGCTCCCAGTCCTCGCCGGGCAGTACGACGGTGAAGCCGAAGGGGTCGCTGCGGCGCACCCACCCCTCGGGCAGGCCGCCGTCGTCGGTCCCCTCCGCGTCCGGCACGCCGGGCGTCCCCGTGGGCTCGGTGGTCCTGGTCGGTGTCGCCGTGACGCCGCCGCGGTCGTCCTGCTGCTGGAGCACCACCGCAGTGCCCCCGCCGATGATCGCGGCCAGCGCGACGACCAGGGCGACCGTCCGCCGGCGCGAGCTGCGGCGCTGCACGGTCGGCGCCCCGTACTGCACGGACGTGGAGCCGCTGTGCGGGCGGGACGGCGTGCCGGTCGGGTACGGCTGTGCGCCCGCGCCGGGGTGCGGTCCTGCCTGGCGGGGCAGCGGGACGTGGGCGCCGACGGCCTGGGTGGGCACGTACTCCTGCGCCGCGCGGGGCCGGCGTCCCTCCGCGGCCTCGGCGAGCATCTGCTCGGCGGTCGCGGTGTCGGGCCGGGTGGCCGGATCCTTCCGGAGGAACGCGCCGATGACGGGCGCGAGCGGGCCGGCGTGCCGGAGCGGCTCGGCCTCCTCCTCGACGACGGCCTGCATGGTGGTGAGCGGAGAGGTACGGCGGAACGGCGACATGCCCTCCACCGCCGTGTAGAGGGTGGCGCCGAGCGCCCACAGGTCGGACGCGGGGCCGGGGTCGTGGCCGCGGACCCGCTCGGGCGCCAGGTAGTCGACGGAGCCGACGACCTCGCCGGTGCGGGTGATGGCCGCGTCGCCGTCTATCTGCGCGATGCCGAAGTCGGTGAGCAGCACCCGCCCGTCCCCGCCGAGCAGCACGTTGCCGGGCTTGACGTCGCGGTGCAGGACACCGGCGGCGTGCGCGGCGCGCAGGGCGCGCAGCACCCACAGGCCGATACGGGCGGCCTCGCGGGGCTCGACGCGCTCCTGCTCCTTGACGGCGTCGGCCAGCGAGCGTCCCTCGACCAGCTCCATGACGATCCACGGCCGGCCGTCGTGCTCCAGCACGTCGTGCACGGTGACGACGGCCGAGTGGTTGATCCGCGCGGCGGCCCTCGCCTCCGCGCGGGTGCGGGCCAGCAGGGTGGCCTGTTCGCTGTCGGAGACGTAGAGCGCGGCGGTGAGTTCCTTGATGGCGACGGAACGGTGCAGCACCTCGTCGTGCGCGCGCCACACCCGGCCCATGCCACCGCTCCCGATGGATTCACCGAGCCGGTAGCGGCCCGCGACGAGCGAGCCCTGCATCTGATTCACGTTGCCCCGCAATGGTCTTGACAGGGTCAGGGTAGGTACCCCGGCCCGTCCTGGGAACCGAGGGGGTGCCAGAGAGACCGCACTGTGATGGTTTGTCGCGCCCCCCGCGTCGCGTCTCCCCTCACGGCCGCGCCGGTGGTCAGCCGGTGTGCCGGTACGTGGCGGCAGCCTGCTCGTAGAGCCGTGTCACCTCGTCCCGTTCGCCGGCCGGGCCGCGCACCTGCACCACGTGGTAGCGGCCGTCGATCAGCGCGGCGAGGTTGCGCACGTACAGCTCGCCCTGGTCGCCGGTCCAGGTGAACTGGCCCTCGGCCATGACCCGTCCGCCGACCTCGATGGTCTTCAGACCGGTGGAGGTGGCCCAGCTGGAGTCGCGGTACGGCTGCAGCTCACGCTCGGCGTCCCGCTGGTAGGCCATCGGGTCGCCGCCGAACTGCTGGGCGCTGTCGCGGCCGGGCACCACGATGAGCTCGAAGTCGCCCTGGGAGTAGACGACCTGGCCGCTGCCGTTCTTGCCGGTGCGCTGCCAGCCCTCGGCGACGGCGACCTCGAAGCCCTCGGGGTCCTTGCGCAGCGTGAAGCCGTCGGCGACCTCGGGACCGGTCGTCTGCGTCTCCGTGGAGCCGGCCGACTCCTCAGGCGTGCTCTGCTGCCCGTCGCCGCCGCTCGGGGAGCTGTTGCTGTCCGGGCGCGCGTCCCCCGAAGGGCTCGGCGCGGCTCCTCCGGCGGCGCTCGTACGGTCGGCGGTGGGCGACCCGGTGGCCTTCTCATCCGCCTTCGGCATGAACAGCACCGCGTACGCGATCGCCGCCGCCATGGCGAGCAGCACCAGCAGAAGCAGGGTGCGGCCGAGGCGGCGCGGTGAACCGGCGCGCGGCGCGGCCTTCTTGTGCCGTCCGTGCCGCGCGGGCAGTCCGGCCCGGCGCCTGCGCACGAGTTCGCCCCGGCGCCGTATGACCGGCAGACGTCCCGCGTCGACCGGCGGGGCCGCTATGACGTTCAGGCCCGCCTCGGGCTCGGGCGCGGAACGCACCAGGGACCGCAGCCAGCCGCGCAGCTCCTCGAAGTCGGGTCGCTCGGTGGGGTCCTGGCGCAGCAGCGACTCCACGACGGGCCGCAGCGGGCCGCACTCCTCGGCGAAGGCGGGCGGCTCGGCGCACACCATCTGCACCAGCTCGGCCGTCGACTCCTCCGGGTAGGGGGCGTGCCCCTGCACGGCGCGGAACAGGAGCGCTCCCAGCGCCCACAGGTCGGTGACGGGCCCGATGGGCGGCGCGAGCTGCCAGTTCTCGTGGACGGGGCCTGCCTGCTCGGGCGCCCAGCGCTCGGTGACGGGCCCGACGACGGCCATCCGCGCCTGCCGGGCGCGCTCGGCGGCCAGCGCGGTGGCGGGGCCCCGGCGTGCGGGGGCGTGCGGGGCGGGCTCGTCCCAGCGGCCGGCGGGGGTTGCCGCTGATTCGAGGGCGGCCGTTTCGGGTGTGCCGCTCGCCTGGGCGCCGATGCGGGGCGTGGCCCCGTGCCAGCCGGAGGCGGCCACCCCGTACGGGTCGGCTATCTGCCCCGGGGGCGACGGCGGCGGCTGCTCGGCGCCCTCCTCGGGGGCGGGCCGCGCGCCGGGCAGCGCGCGGGAGCCCTGCTGGGCCTCCTGGACGCGGGCGGCGGCCCGGGCGCCGGCACGGTAGGCGGCGATGGCCCCGGCCCGCGCCGCCCTCACGTCGCCCGCGCTGTCCAGGGCGCGGGGCGCCACCACGGGTGAGAGGTCGCCGGGTCCGCCGGTCCCGCCGCCGCCCGGGAGCCGTTTGGCGCGGGCCTCGATGGCCGCGCGGCGGGCCGCGTCCGGGTCGGGGTCGGCTGTGAACCCGGGCGGCCAGGCGGGTCCGCGTCCGCCCCCCACTCCGGCGCCCGGGCCGAGCGCCTCGAGCGCCGCGCCCGGCTCCGGTTCATCGTCGTCGTCGGCGGGCGGCACCGGGTCGTAGCCGCACAGCGCCTCCTCGGCCGCGCCGACCGCGAGGCCGGTGAGCATCACCCGGCCGTCGTCGCAGACCAGTACCGTGCGCGCGGTGACGTTGCGGTGGACCCAGCCGTGGGAGTGCAGCACCCGCAGCGCGGTGAGCACGTCGGAGGCGACCTCGGCGGCCCGGTACGGGGACAGCGGCTTCTCGGCGAGCAGCGCGGCCAGCGGGCGCGCGGCGACGTACTCGCTGACGATCCACAGCGAACCGCCCTCCGCGAACACGTCGAAGACCTGGTCCAGGCGCGGATGGTCGGGCAGGGCCGCCGCGGCCTGCGCGGCCTCGACCGCGCGCCGCACGACCGGGTCGGCGGGCCGGCGCACCGCGCCCCGGCCACCGCCGGGCACGCCCCTTCCGCGCCGCGCGCCGTCCCGGGAGGTGAACCCCTCGGGCAGCCCCTCGGCGTCCAGCACCTCGGCCTCGACGACCTCCGGCAGCGGCACCTGCCGGACCAGCACCTCCTGGCCGCTGTAGGTGTCGAAGGCGCGGCTCTCGGTCAGCTCGTACTCGTCGGAGGGGGGCAGGGGCAGGCGGTAGCGGTCGGCGAGAACCCGTCCCGCATAGTCGTCCACGTTGCCTCCCCCGGCACTACGGTCGGTCAGTTCCGTTCCCCGGACGGCCCGTTCCCGCTCCGTACGGTCCGCAACCACTCACGATACGTGCCGGAGGCAACCCGCAGAGAGGGGATGCCACATCTGGAGTCCCGATCCGCGGGCCGGGCGGATCAGGACTTCGGGCGGAACGTCTCCGTCAGCGTCCGCCACGTGTTCTTGCGCTGCGCGCCGTCCCACGCGTCGGCCTTGGCCGTGTACATCAGCCCGTACCCCAGACCGTCGTTGACGACGGTGCCCCGGTCCACCGAGCGGTACGTGACGCCGCCGTCGACGTAGGTGAACTCCCAGTCGGCCGTCTTCCAGCCGCGGTACTCCACCGCCGCGATCCGTATGCGCTTGTACTGGGGACGCACCATGGAGCGCTCCTGGTTCGTCCAGTCGGCGACCGGGTCGTCCTTGGGCGTGGTGGTCCAGCCGATGAGCAGCTTCTGGCCGTTCGGTCCGGTGAAGCGGTCGCCGGCCGCGTCCGACGACTTGAACTTCCAGCCGGCGGGCAGGCCGATCGAGTACCCCTGCCGGCCCCGGTGCGTCGTGGCCGCCCGGGCCTTGCCCGCTCCGCCGTCACCGGCGTCCGCGGAGCTGCCGGGCGCGGTGCCGCCGGTGGAGCTGGGGGTGGATCCGGTGCCCGCGTCCGTCCCGGTGGACGCGGTGGCGGAGCCGTCGGTGCCGGTGCCGTCCTCGTCGTCCTTCCTGGTCTCGGCGCTGGGGGTGCTCTCCGCCACGGTCGAGCCGCCGCCGGCGCCCTGGGCGCCCTTGCCGTCCTCGTCGCCGCCGAGGGTGAGGGCGAGGACGACGCCGATCACGGCGAGCACCACGACCAGCGCGATGACGACCAGCGTGCGGCGCGGCACCACGTCGGTGATGGACGCGCGCGGCGCGGGCCGGGCGGGCAGGTCCGGCGGGGTCATCACGGGCCAGCCCGAACTGCGGCCGCCGGTGGTCGCGTTGGCGTCACGCGTCCTTGCGGGCGCCCCGGCTGCGGGGCTCGCGGTGGTCGCGGACCGCGCTGCGGCCGGGGTGCGGGTCGCCGAGGCGGACGCGGACGTGCCCGACTTGGCGCGGGCGGTGCCGGCCGCACCGGCCGCCACGGCGGCCTTGCGCACGGAGCGCAGCGCGCCGCGCAGCTTCTCCGCGGCCTCCTCACCCCGCTTGGCGCCGCTGTCCCGCGTGCCGCCGGGCTGCTCGGGCAGCGGCACGACGCGGGTGGCGTCGGCCGGCTGTCCGTGGGCGGCCTTGGTGTCGGGCGCGCTGAGAACGGCGGTCAGCATGGCCCGCGCGGCACGGTCGTCGAGCCGCTGGGCCGGATCCTTGTTGAGCAGGCCGTGGATGACGTCCCGCAGGGGTCCGGCGTTCTTCGGCTCCTCCAGCGGCTCGGTCATCACCGCCGTGAGCGTCGCGATCGCGGAGCCCTTGTCGTACGGCGGGGTGCCCTCGACCGCCGCGTACAGCAGGCCGCCGAGCGACCACAGGTCGGCGGCGGGACCGGGCTTGTGCCCGCGGGCGCGCTCCGGGGAGATGTACGAGGGGGCGCCGACGAGCATGCCGGTCGAGGTGATGGAGGGGTCGCCCTCGACCTGGGCGATGCCGAAGTCGGTGAGGACGACACGGCCGTCGTCGGCGATCAGCACGTTGGACGGCTTCACGTCGCGGTGCAGGATGCCCTCGCGGTGCGCGGACCGCAGCACGTCGAGGACGGCGAGCCCGACCTCGGCGGCGCGGCGCGGCTCGAGGAGGCCGTCCTCCCGGATGACCTCGGCGAGCGACTTGCCCTCGACGAGCTCCATGACGATCCAGGGACGGTCGTCCTCCTGGACCACGTCGAACACGGTCACGGCACTGGTGTTGCGGATCCGCGCGATCGCCTTGGCCTCGCGCAGCGTCCGGGTGATCAGCCGCCGCTTCTCCTCCTCGTCGATGTTCGCCGGGAAGCGGAGCTCCTTGACGGCGACCGTACGGCCGAGGGTCTCGTCCTCGGCCCGCCACACCGTCCCCATGCCGCCGCGGCCGAGCACATCTCCCAGCCGGTACCGCCCGGCGAGGAGACGTGCGCTCTTGTCCTGACGGGATGTCCCCGCCCGCTCCGCCTCCGACATGCGTCCCCTCATGCAACCCGCCCTGACAGAGCCTTCATTGTCCCTCACCCGGCAACCGCCCGACGCCCAGGGTGCCCCTGTCCGCCCACCGGACACGGCGGGCGGAGAGGCGGGGGGACGAAGCGTTGCTCCACTCTGCCGGACGGGTCCCGACAAAGCCGGTATCCGAAGCGTGCGGATTCGGTCAGGAGTGGGCGGCCCTGACGCGCCGTCGCCCAGGTCGGAGGGAGTACGGGGGCGCCGGACCCCGCCCGCCTCCACCCCGGAACCGGCCGCACACATGGCCGAGTTGCACCCGCCAGGCGGGCTGGGGCCACCGGGCGCGCTGGGGCCACCGGGCGGGCCGGGGGCCGCCGGACGGGTTACAACGGCACGATGTCCGGCGCCCCCAGCCGCGCCGCGTCCGCCGTCAGGTCGTCGGGCTGCCGCTGCGACTCCCGCTCGGCCTCCACCCGCTTCTCGTAGTACTGCACCTCGCGGTCGATCTGGTCGCTGTCCCAGCCCAGCACGGGCGCCATCAGCTCGGCGGCCTCGCGGGCGCTGCGCGTGCCCCGGTCGAACGTCTCGATGGATATGCGGGTGCGCCGGGTGAGGACGTCCTCCAGGTGGCGCGCGTCCTCGTGCGAGGCGGCGTAGACGACCTCGGCGCGCAGATAGTCGTCTGCGGCCCGCAGCGGTTCGCCCAGGGACGGGTCGGAGGCGACGAGGTCCAGCACCTCCTCGGAGAGCGACCCGTACCGCTGGAGCAGGTGCTCCACCCGGACCGGGTGGAGGCCGGTGCGAGCGGCCGTGCGGGCCCGGCCGTTCCACAGGGCGTGGTAGCCCTCGGCGCCCACCAGGGGAGTCTCCTCGGTGACGCAGTCCGCCACGCGCAGGTCGAGCCCGTGCACCGCGGCGTCCACGGCGTCCTTGGCCATCACCCGGTACGTCGTGAACTTGCCGCCCGCGACCACGACCAGGCCGGGGACCGGGTGGGCGACCGTGTGCTCACGGGACAGCTTGCTCGTGGCGTCCGACTCGCCGGCGAGCAGCGGGCGCAGGCCCGCGTACACCCCCTCCACGTCGTCCCGGGTGAGCGGCACCGCGAGGACGGAGTTCACGTGCTCCAGCAGGTAGTCGATGTCGGCGCTGGACGCGGCCGGGTGCGCCTTGTCGAGATCCCATGCCGTGTCGGTGGTGCCGACGATCCAGTGCCGGCCCCAGGGGATGACGAACAGCACGGACCTCTCCGTGCGCAGGATCAGCCCGGTGCTCGAGTGGATGCGGTCCTTGGGCACGACCAGGTGGATGCCCTTGGAGGCCCGCACGTGGATCTGGCCGCGCTCGCCGACCATCGCCTGGGTGTCGTCGGTCCACACCCCGGTCGCGTTGACCACCTGCTTGGCGCGGATCTCGTACTCGCCGCCGCCCTCCACGTCCTGCACGCGGGCGCCGACGACCCGCTCGCCCTCGCGCAGGAAGCCGGTGACGCGGGTGCCGTTGGCCGTCAAGGCGCCGTACGCCGCCGCCGTGCGCACGAGGTTGAGGACGAACCGTGCGTCGTCCACCTGGGCGTCGTAGTACTGCAGGGCGCCGACCAGCGCGTCCTTCTTCAAGCAGGGCGCGACACGCAGGGCGTGACGGCGGCTCAGGTGGCGGTGCACGGGGAGGCCCCGTCCGTGGCCGTGGGTCATCGCCATGGCGTCGTAGAGCGCGACGCCCGTCCCGGCGTAGAGCCGCTCCCAGCCCTTGTGCTGCAGCGGGTAGAGGAACGGCACCGGACGCACGAGGTGCGGGGCGAGCTTCTCCAGGAGCAGCCCTCGTTCCTTCAACGCCTCGCGGACGAGGTCGAAGTCCAGCATCTCGAGATAGCGCAGGCCGCCGTGGATCAGCTTGCTGGAGCGGCTGGAGGTGCCCGACGCCCAGTCACGCGCCTCGACCAGTCCGGTGGACAGGCCGCGTGTCACCGCGTCGAGCGCCGTGCCCGCGCCGACCACTCCGCCGCCCAGCACCAGCACGTCCAGCTCGCGCTCCGCCATGGACGCCAGTGATTCGGCGCGCCGCGCCGGCCCCAGTGTCGCTGTCCTCACCGCTGCCTCCCGCTCGTCGGTCGCATCGGCCACACCCGTCGGGCGAAGCCCGGTCTCCCACCCTCATGCCCAGATTCTGACCGGGTTGCCCGACTTCAGCCACACGCGGCCTCAGCCTGTGGACAACCACGGGTCACAGGCCGTGGACAACCTCGCGCCCGTACCCGCACCGGACACCGCGCCGCGGACACCACCAGGCACCCCGCCGCGGACACCGCCAGGCACCCCGCCGCGGACACCGCCGGACACCGCGCCTCGGACACCACTGGGCGACCCGCAGGACGACTCACCGAAAACCAGCGGATCAATCCCACATATCGGTCATATTTACTCCTAGTCTGACATTGCGCTCGCCTGTCCAGTCCTCAGCGCTTGCGCACCTGTCGCACTCCGGCTATTGGGAAGGACGGTCCACGCCATGCCCGCAGATCTCGCCGTCATCGGACTCGGCCCGTTCGGACTGCCCCTGGCCCAGGCCGCCGTCGCCGCCGGCATCCCCACCGTCGGATACCGGACCGGCCCCGAGCCCGGTTCCCTCAGCCCCGCCGAGCAGCGGCGCATGCTCGCGCAGGGCTTCCGGGTCACCACCAGCGCGGCCGAGCTGGGCCGGGTGCGTACCGCCGTGATCTGCGCCCCCACCGCGCCCGCCGCCGACGGAGGGCTCGACCTCGGCCAGGTCGAGGCGGCCGCCCGCACCCTCGCCGCGCAGCTCCGCCCGCACACCACCGTGATCCTTGAGTCCCCCGTGCCGCCCGGCACCACGGAGGGCCCGCTGCTGCGGCTGCTGGAGTCAGGGTCCGGTCTGCGCGCGGGCCGCGACTTCCACCTCGCCCACTGCCCCAGCCGCGTCGACCCCGGCAACCGCGACTTCACCCCCGCCAACACCCCGAAGGTCATCGGCGGCCTCACCCCCGCCTGCACCGAGTCGGCGGCGGCCTTCTACGGCCGCATCACCGACAAGGTGGTCCGCGCCCGCGGCCCCCGCGAGGCCGAGACGGTGCAGCTGCTGGAGACCAACTTCCGGCACGTCAACATCGCCCTGGTCAACGAGATGGCCGCCCTCTGCCACGACCTGGGCATCGACCTGTGGGACGTGCTGCGCTGCGCCGAGACCAAGCCCTTCGGCTTCCTCGCCTTCCGCCCCGGACCCGGCGTCGGCGGCCACACCGTCCCCCAGGACCTCACCGCGCACGCCGGCCGCACCCTGCGCATGGCGGAACTGGCCCAGGAGGTCAACGGCCGCATGCCCCGCTACGTCGTGCAGCGCGCCGCCGCCCTGCTCAACGAGCACGGAAAATCGGCACGGGGCGCGCGCGTGCTGCTCCTCGGGGTCACCTACAAGGCCGACCTCGCCGACCTTCAGGGCAGCCCCGCGCAGGAGATCGCGGTCCGCCTGATGGAACTGGGCGCCTCGGTCAGCTACCACGACCCGCACGTCCCGTCCTGGAACGTCCTGGACCGCCCCGTCCCCCGCGCCGACTCCCTCTACGAGGCCGCCGCCGACGCCGACCTCACGATCCTCCTCCAGCAACACCGCACGTACGACCTCCAGGGCCTCTCGGTGAAGGCCCAGCTCCTCCTTGACACCCGAGGCGCGACGCCTACGGGGGCGGCGCACCGGTTGTGAGAGGGGGCGCGCGGCGGGCTTCCGTGTCACGGAGGCTGCTGGTGGGCGGGACGTCGCGCGGCTACGGTGGCACACAGGTGGAGCCCACCGCAGCGGCTACTGCGGCAGGCTCCGGGATGATTCACGGGTGTCCGCCCCTAGTTCTCGTGGGGGCGGCCGCTCACCATCCGAAAGCCGCAAGATCCACCTCCTCCGGCACTTCACCGTCCACAGACGGATCCGGTCCCAGCGGGTGCGCCTGCGGTGGCGTCCCATGGGCGCCCCCTTGCACGACACCGCCCGGTAGCCCGGTGGACGGTCCGTCGGAATCGGGCCGGGCCCGAGGGCGGGGTACGGACCAGGTCCGTTGGAAGCGCGCCGTTGGACACACGAAAGGGGCCGGTCACCCGTTCAGGTGACCGACCCCTTTCCGTGCAGTACGAAAACCGCCCACCGGCTACCGGCGGTGCTGCGAGTCCGCCACCGTCACCTCGACCCGCTGGAACTCCTTCAGCTCGCTGTAGCCCGTGGTGGCCATCGCGCGGCGGAGGGCGCCGAAGAGGTTCATGGAGCCGTCGGGGGTGTGGGACGGGCCGGTGAGGATCTCCTCCAGCGTGCCCACCGTGCCGAGGTCGACCTTCTTGCCGCGCGGCAGCTCCTCGTTGACGGCCTCCATGCCCCAGTGGTGGCCGCGGCCCGGCGCGTCGGTGGCACGGGCCAGCGGGGAGCCCATCATCACGGAGTCCGCGCCGCAGGCGATCGCCTTGGGCAGGTCACCGGACCAGCCGACGCCGCCGTCCGCGATGACGTGCACGTAGCGGCCGCCGGACTCGTCCATGTAGTCGCGGCGGGCGGCGGCCACGTCGGCGACCGCGGTGGCCATCGGCACCTGGATGCCCAGCACGTTGCGCGTGGTGTGCGCGGCGCCGCCGCCGAAGCCGACCAGCACACCGGCCGCACCGGTGCGCATCAGGTGCAGCGCGGCGGTGTAGGTGGCACAGCCGCCGACGATCACCGGGACGTCCAGCTCGTAGATGAACTGCTTCAGGTTCAGCGGCTCGTGCGAGCCGGAGACGTGCTCCGCGGACACCGTGGTGCCGCGGATGACGAAGATGTCCACGCCCGCGTCGACGACGGCCTTGGAGAACTGGGCGGTGCGCTGCGGGGAGAGCGCGGCGGCGGTGACGACGCCGGAGTCCCGCACCTCCTTGATGCGCTGCCCGATCAGCTCCTCCTTGATCGGAGCGGCGTAGATCTCCTGGAGGCGGCGGGTGGCCGCCTCGTCGGGCAGGCCCACGATCTCGTCGAGCAGCGGCTGCGGGTCCTCGTAGCGGGTCCACAGGCCCTCGAGGTTCAGCACGCCGAGGCCGCCGAGCTCGCCGATGCGGATCGCGGTGGCCGGGGAAACGACCGAGTCCATGGGAGCGGCCAGGAACGGCAGCTCGAAGCGGTAGGCGTCGATCTGCCAGGCGATCGAGACCTCCTTCGGGTCCCGCGTACGGCGGCTGGGGACGACCGCGATGTCGTCGAAGGCGTACGCCCGGCGGCCGCGCTTGCCGCGCCCGATCTCGATCTCAGTCACGTCTGTGGCCTTTCCCTGTTGCGTTGCAGCGCCTTCCAGTATCCCCGACGGCCGCGGCGCCCACCGCCCCGGACGCGGGGCGAGGGCGGCCCCGGTGGTCCGGAGCCGCCCTCGGGAAGCCCGCCGCTACTGGCGGCTGTAGTTCGGTGCCTCGACCGTCATCTGGATGTCGTGCGGGTGGCTCTCCTTGAGGCCCGCCGAGGTGATCCGGACGAAGCGGCCGTTGGCCTGGAGCTCGGGGACGGTGCGGCCGCCGACGTAGAACATCGACTGGCGCAGACCGCCGACGAGCTGGTGGACGACGGACGACAGCGGGCCGCGGTAGGGCACCTGACCCTCGATGCCCTCGGGCACCAGCTGCTCGTCGGAGGCGACGCCCTCCTGGAAATAGCGGTCCTTGGAGAAGGACTTGCGGTCGCCGCGGGTCTGCATGGCGCCCAGCGAGCCCATGCCGCGGTACGACTTGAACTGCTTGCCGTTGATGAACAGCAGCTCGCCCGGCGACTCCTCGCAGCCCGCGAGCAGCGAGCCGAGCATCACCGTGTCGGCACCCGCGACGAGCGCCTTGGCGATGTCGCCGGAGTACTGCAGACCGCCGTCGCCGATGACCGGCACGCCGGCCTCCTTGGCGGCCAGCGCGGCCTCGTAGATCGCCGTGACCTGCGGGACGCCCACGCCGGCGACGACACGCGTGGTGCAGATGGAGCCGGGGCCGACGCCGACCTTGATGCCGTCGCAGCCCGCGTCGACGAGCGCCTTGGCGCCGTCACGGGTGGCGATGTTGCCGCCGATCACGTCCACGCCGGAGGAGTTCGACTTGATCTTGGCGACCATGTCGCCGACCAGCCGGGAGTGGCCGTGCGCGGTGTCGACGACGATGAAGTCGACGCCCGCCTCGATCAGCGCCTGGGCGCGCTCGAACGCGTCACCGGCGACGCCGACCGCGGCACCGACCAGCAGACGGCCCTCGCCGTCCTTGGCGGCGTTCGGGTACTTCTCGGCCTTGACGAAGTCCTTGACCGTGATGAGGCCCTTGAGGACGCCGGCGTCGTCGACCAGCGGAAGCTTCTCGATCTTGTGACGGCGCAGCAGCTCCACGGCGTCCGGGCCGGAGATGCCGACCTTGCCGGTCACCAGCGGCATCGGCGTCATGACCTCGCGCACCTGACGGGAGCGGTCGGTCTCGAAGGCCATGTCACGGTTGGTGACGATGCCCAGCAGCTTCTTGTTGCCGTCGGTCACCGGGACGCCGCTGATGCGGAACTTCGCGCAGAGCGCGTCGGCCTCGGCGAGCGTGGCGTCCGGGTGGATCGTGATGGGGTCGGTGACCATGCCCGACTCGGACCGCTTCACCAGGTCGACCTGGTTGGCCTGGTCCTCGATGGACAGGTTGCGGTGCAGCACGCCGACGCCGCCCTGGCGGGCCATCGCGATGGCCATGCGGGACTCGGTCACCTTGTCCATGGCGGCGGACAGCAGCGGGATGTTCACCCGCACGTTCTTGGAGACGTACGAGGCGGTGTCGATCTCGTCGGGTGCCATGTCCGACGGGCCCGGCAGCAGCAGCACGTCGTCGTAGGTCAGCCCGAGTGTCGCGAATTTTCCGGGCACTCCGTCGACGTTGGCAGTCATGACACCTTCCCCAAATGGCCTTGATCGGTGCGGATGTCCATGCTAACGGGAAGCGTGGGTGTCTCATTCCACGGTTCCGCACGGTCCCCGGCTTCGTATGTTCGTACGGGAACGGCTGATCGTCCGTTCATGTGTGACTGATGCGCCCGCGCGCGTGCGAAGAGGCGGTGCGGGGACGGGCGTTACTGCTCCGCCAGGGCCCGCAGCCGGCTCAGCGCGCGGTGCTGGGCCACCCGGACCGCGCCGGGTGACATTCCCAACATCTGACCGGTCTCCTCGGCGGTGAGCCCCACGGCGATACGCAGAAGGATCAGCTCGCGCTGGTTCTCGGGCAGGCTGGCCAGCAGTTTCTTGGCCCACTCCGCGTCGCTGCTGAGCAGGGCGCGCTCCTCCGGGCCGAGCGAGTCGTCGGGCCGCTCCGGCATCTCGTCGGACGGCACGGCGGTCGAACCGGGGTGCCGCATGGCGGCGCGCTGGAGGTCGGCGACCTTGTGGGAGGCGATCGCGAAGATGAACGCCTCGAAGGGCCGGCCGGTGTCCTTGTAGCGGGGCAGCGCGAGCAGCACCGCCACGCAGACTTCCTGGGCGAGGTCCTCGACGAAGTGCCGGGCGTCGCCCGGCAGGCGGGAGAGACGGGTGCGGCAGTAGCGCAGGGCGAGGGGGTGGACATGGGCGAGCAGGTCGTGCGTGGCCTGCTCGTCTCCGTCGACCGCGCGGTGGACGAGCGCACCGATCGCCCCCTGGGCCGTGCCCGCCTCGTCGTCGCGCATCGGTCCATGGTGCCCTGCGGACGCGGGGTCCGTAGCACCGTGTCCTTGGTTGTGCACCGAAGCGTTATGAGCAGGTGCGCCGGAAGTCATCCCTTGCGCCCTCCCCTTCCGCTCGACCGACTCGTCCCCGAGGAACTCCACACCTCAAGGATGCGGCATCCGCCGCGAAACGAGCAGTGGGTCCCTCCCGACGGCGGCGAACACCACGTCCCGCCTGTGCGCCGGCCCACGCGGGCAGTCCTTGGCGGGCCCGCGTGTACGGGGCCCGCGCCCGGGGTTCGCCGACGCCGGCACGGCGTGCGGCCATGCGGAACGTCACGAGGACCGGGGCCGCGGCCGTCCGAAGGAGACACGGATGTCCGTACGAAAAATACGCACGGCCGACGCCTCAGCGCTGAAGGGAACCGACCACCGCGTCCCGTCAGGCCGACGCCTGCCGGACCCGGGCCCGGGCACGCACCCGGACCCCGCGCCGCTACGGCGCCCCGTGCCCCGGCCGGCCCGGTCCTGAGGACAGGGCGGCCTACCGCACCAGGCCCCACCGGAACCCGAGCGCCACCGCGTGAGCCCGGTCCGAGGCGCCGAGCTTCTTGAAGAGACGGCGCGCGTGGGTCTTCACCGTGTCCTCGGAGAGGAACAGCTCGCGGCCGATCTCCGCGTTGGAGCGGCCGTGGCTCATCCCCTCCAGCACCTGGATCTCACGCGCGGTGAGCGTGGGCGCCGCGCCCATCTCGGCCGAGCGCAGCCGGCGCGGGGCGAGCCGCCAGGTCGGGTCGGCGAGCGCCTGCGTGACCGTGGCGCGCAGCTCCGCGCGGGAGGCGTCCTTGTGCAGATAGCCGCGGGCGCCGGCGGCCACCGCGAGGGCGACGCCGTCGAGGTCCTCGGCGACCGTGAGCATGATGATGCGTGCCCCGGGGTCGGCGGAGAGCAGCCGCCGTACTGTCTCGACGCCGCCCAGACCGGGCATGCGCACGTCCATCAGGATCAAGTCCGAGCGGTCGGCGCCCCAGCGGCGGAGGACTTCCTCGCCGTTGGCCGCCGTCGTCACGCGCTCGACGCCGGGCACGGTCGCGACCGCGCGGCGGAGCGCCTCTCGGGCAAGCGGGGAGTCGTCGCAGACGAGGACGGAAGTCATGGCCGCCCTCCGCAGCTGATGCGCGTCACCTTGAGCCTCCAGGCTGGTACGAAATCGTCACCTTGCGGTCGACCGTCTCGGACGCCCGCCCGAGCGCTTGTTCCTTCAACCGCCTCGCACTCTCAACGACGGTCACTCGAAAGAGTTACGGGGCCGTCTGCCATCTTCGGCACTCTACGTGAGGAGGCGTTCACGGTGGAGACATGCGCGACGTACCGCCGAACTTTCATCACAACCCATGCCCCATTCAGCCCCTTTTCTTCCCCTTTGATGGTGTCCGGAGCTAGATTCGCAATGAGTCATATTTTCATCTCCTTTGATCGTAGTTGTACGGTCGTGGACACCGGATCCGCCCAGTAACGGCTACAAGGGGTCACGCAATGGCAGATTTCTCCCGCCTTCCCGGACCGAACGCGGACCTGTGGGACTGGCAGCTCCTGGCTGCCTGCCGCGGGGTGGACAGCTCGCTCTTCTTCCACCCGGAGGGTGAACGGGGCGCCGCCCGCAGCGCACGTGAGAACTCGGCCAAGGAGGTCTGCATGAGGTGCCCGGTACGCGCCGAGTGCGCCGCGCACGCGCTGGCGGTGCGCGAGCCGTACGGCGTGTGGGGCGGCCTGACCGAGGACGAGCGCGAAGAACTGATGGGGCGGGCGCGCAACCGGCTGGTGTCGGCGTCGGGCGCCGGCGGACACGCCACCGCCTCGAACACCTGAAGGAACGTTTCTCCGGAAAGGAACCCCAGGGCACGCACGCGTGCCCTCGCCCAGTCAGCCGCCCGCTGACCACTCGGCGCCGTCAGGCGGCCGGGACGGATCAGGCGGCTTACCTCACCTGGCGGCGGCCGCCGTCAGCTTCTCCAGCGTCGCGGTGACCGCGGGGACCTGGGCGAGGTCCGGCAGGGTGAGCGCGACGATCTCCCGCCGTACGGCGGGCACCAGGTCCACGGTGCGTACGCCGCGCGGCCGCAGCGACTCCAGCGCGAGCTGCGGCAGGACCGCGACCCCGAGTCCCGCGCCGACCAGACCGGCGACCGCCGGGTAGTCGTCGGTCGCGAAGTCGATGCGCGGGGTGAAACCCGCCGTCTCGCACACCTCGACGAGCTGGCCCCGGCAGCGCGGGCAGCCCGCGATCCACGGCTCCCGCGCGAGGTCACCGATGGCGACGGACCCCGCGCGGGCCAGCCGGTGTCGTTCCGGCACGAGCCCGACCAGCCGGTCCGACAGCAGCGGCCGCACCACCAGGTCCTCCCACTCCTCCGCGCCGGCGGCGCCCTCGTAGCGGAAGGCGAGGGCCACGTCGCAGTCGCCGTCGCGGAGCATCCGCACGGAGCGGGGCGGCTCGGCCTCCTCCAGGGAGACGCGGGTGCCGGGGTGGGCGTCGCGCAGGGCGGCGAGGGCGGTCGGCACGAGCGTGGAGCTGCCGCTGGGGAACGACACCAGCCGCACCCGTCCCGCGCGCAGGCCCGCGATGGCCGCGACCTCCTCCTCGGCGGCGGTGAGCCCGGCGAGGATGCCCGCCGCGTGCCGCACCAGCGCCTCGCCGGCCTGCGTCAGCCGCATCTCGCGGCCGGTGCGGATGAGCAGCGGCGTGCCGACGGACGCCTCCAGGGCCTTCATCTGCTGGCTGACGGCGGGCTGGGTGCACCCCAGTTCGCGGGCGGCGGCGGAGAAGGAACCGGTGGAGGCCACGGCACGCAGCACGCGGAGGTGGCGGGCTTCGATCACCCCGCCAGGATACGCACAGGAATAAGCTCGCCTTTGATCAACCGCGGATTATTACGTCGACGCTTTGATGTGCATGCCTTACCGTGCACCGCATGAAGCTTCTGTCTGTGAACCTGGGCCGCCCCAAGCCCGTCCCCTACACCAGTCAGCGCGACGGCCTGACCGGTATCGACAAGCGTCCGGTGGAGGGGCCGGTGCGGGTGTCGGCGCCCGGCGCGAAGGGCATCGGCGGGAGCGGACTGGCGGGGGACGCGGTGTGCGAGACGCGGCACCACGGCGGGGACGACCAGGCGGTGTACGCGGTGGCCCGCGAGGACCTCGACGAGTGGCAACGCGTGCTGGGGCGCACGCTGCCCGCCGGTTCGTTCGGCGAGAACCTCACCACCCTGGGCGTCGACGTCTCCGGCGCGCTGATCGGCGAGCGCTGGGCCGTGGGACCCGAGGTGGTCCTGGAGGTCACGTCCGGGCGTATCCCCTGCCGCACCTTCCAGGGCCATCTGGGTGAGGACGGCTGGGTCAGGCGGTTCACGGAGCGGGCGGCGCCGGGGGCGTACCTGCGGGTGATCACGCCGGGCGAGGTGCGCGCGGGGGACGCCGTACGCGTCGTGCACCGGCCGGACCACGACGTGACGGTGGCCCTCCAGTTCCGGGCGGTGACGACGGAGCGGGAACTGCTTCCCCGGCTGCTGGCGGCGGGGGACGCGCTGCACCCGGAGGCCCTGCGGAAGGCGCGGGAGCATGTGGAGAAGTCGGGCGCGGGCGTGGAGGTCTGACCGTACGTCGGCGTGTGTCCTGGAGGACCGGTGGCGGCCCGGACCGCAGAGCGGACGGCTCCGCTCCGTGTCACTACTCTTGCGCCATGACAACGGCTCTGATTACGGGATCGACGGCGGGGATCGGTGCCGCGTTCGCGCGGCGGCTGGCGGCCGACGGCCACGACCTGGTGCTCGTGGCCCGGGACACCGCCCGGCTGCGGGAACAGGCGACCGAGCTGCACGACCGCCACGGCATCGAGGCGGAGGTGCTGACCGCCGACCTGTCCGAGGACAAGGGCATCGAGGCGGTGGAGCGCCGGCTCGCCGACCGCCGCAACCCGGTCGACCTGCTGATCAACAACGCCGGGTTCGGGCACAAGGGCCGCTACCTCGAGGTCCCCATGTCCGACGAGCTGACGATGCTCAAGGTCCACTGCGAGGCCGTGCTGCGGCTGACGTCGGCGGCCGTGGAGGCGATGCGGGAGCGCGGGCGCGGCGGAGTCGTGAACGTCGCCTCGACCGCGGCGTTCGTGCCGCGCGGGACGTACGGGGCGTCGAAGGCGTGGGTCGTGCAGTTCACGCAGGGCGCGGCGCAGGACCTGGCCGGTCACGGCGTACGGCTGATGGCGCTGTGCCCCGGCTTCGTGCGCACCGAGTTCCACGAGCGGGCCGGCATGGGCACGGACAACATCCCGCGGTGGATGTGGCTGGACGCGGACAAGGTCGCCGCGACGGCTCTGGCGGACCTGGCCCGGGGCAAGTCGCTGTCCGTCCCGGACCCGCGGTACAAGGTGCTGATGGGCGCGTCGAAGCTGGTCCCGCGGAACCTGCTGGGCGGCATCTCCTCCAGGACCGGCCGCAAGTACGGGCCCCGCTGACACGCCGGGACGCGGGCCGCGCCCCGGAGGACAATGGGGCGTGACACGACCAGCCAGCCCTGGCCAGGTGCCGGAGGTGACGTGATGACCTTCGTACAGCTCATCGACTGCAGGACCACCCGGTTCGAGGAACTGGACCGGCTCATGGACCAGTGGGTGGAGCAGACCAGGGGGAGGCGGACGGCGACGCACGCCGTGGTCGGCAGGGACCGCGGCGACACGTCGCACCTGGTGGAGATCGTGGAGTTCCCCTCGTACGAGGAGGCGATGCGGAACTCGAAGCTGCCGGAGACCGACCGGATCTTCCGGGAGATGAGCGCCCTGTGCGAGGGGACGCCGACCTTCACCGACCTGGACGTGGTGCGCGACGCGCGGCTGAACGCGGACACGGCCCGCCGCTTCTTCGAGGTCGTGACCGCCTCCTACGACCTGTCCCCGCTGGAGGGCCTGGTCGAGGAGGACTACCACGACCACGACCCGAAGAACGAGGAGGACGTCGTCGGCCTGAAGGCGCTGACCCGCGAGCTGGACACGTGGCGCGCCGGTTTCGACTTCAGGTTCCGCGTGGAGGACCGCGTGGCGCAGGGCGACCGGGTGTGCACCCGCTGGAGCTGGGAGGGCATCCACAAGGGCGACTTCCTCGGCGTCCCGGCCACGGGCCAGCGGGCCACGATGACCGGAATGACAGTCCTCCGCTTCAGCCCTGCCGGGAAGATCGCGGAGGGGTGGTGGGAGTACGACCGGCTGGGGTTGCTGGGGCAGCTGGGGGTGCTGGAGGCGCCGGAGTTGTGAGTTCGGTCGGGTCGCTCGTGACGCAGGCGTCGGTGTCCTCACAAGAGATCAGTGTTTCCACCTGCTCGGTGCCCGCTGCTCCCAAACCGGCTGTTATTCCCCTTCCATAAGCGTTGTTTTCAGCCCCCAGGCGCTCCGGCTTCCGCTGGGAGCAAGAAGGAGTAACGGGCGGGGGCCCGCTGCCGAAGGCGGACGCAAAGTTTACGGCTACAGGCACGCTGAGCCCGGCGCTCACCTCGTACACGCGGCTGGCGGCGGAGCGAGTACGGCAGCGGGTCGTGGAGACATCGCGGAGGCCGCGGGCTCGCGCTCGTGTTGGTCGTGCTGCACGAGGCCGGTTTGATCGCCCGCTACTGGTATGCGTGCGGCTGCCAGTGAGGGACCACGTGCTACGCCTACCCTGGACGGCCGGACGGAGAGGTGCTGGACCGGGCCAACGAGTGAAGGTACTGGACGGGCTATCTTCAACGACCTTCGGTCCGCGGCCGTTGAGGACTGGTGGCACCGGCGTACACCCGTACGGCTCTAACTGGCACCTGACTTTCAGGTTTCGCTTGCTACTCCGGCCTATCGGCGATTCACTTGCACGAAACCGGGTGAAGCTAGTCTGTGAGGGGGGTACTCATGCTCTTGAACTTCAGGGCGGCCAACCACCGCTCGATCCGCGACGAGCTGGAGTGGCAGCTTCAACCGGTGTACGAGGGGGACCGACCGCCGGGCACCACCTGGGAGGCGGTACCGGTCGCGGGAGTCTTCGGTTCGAACGCGGCCGGCAAGTCGAACGTCGTCGACGCACTGCGCTACATGGCGGAGATGGTGACCCGATCACATCTCCTGGCGGAGGACGGCGAGGGCGTAAGCAGACAGCCTTTCCTCTCCGACATTCGGGAGTCGGACTCCTCCTGGTACGTCGCCGACCTCCTCGTGCGCGGAGTCAGGTACGTCTACGGCTTCGAGGTGGACGACGAACACGTCGTCGGCGAATGGCTGTACGCCTACCCGGAAGGGCGCAAGCGGGTGATCTTCGAGCGGAACGGAGACGACTTCCGGGTCGGCAGTTCGCAGGACCGTCCCAAAGAACTGCACACGGTTGCCGACGTGACGGCTCCCAACGCGCTGTTCCTGTCCATGGCCGCTCGGTCGAAGACGGCCACCGACGTGGTCACGCCGGTGTACCGGTGGTTCCGGAGCGACCTGGTGTTCGGCGGCCCTCTGACGAACGGTCCGATGAACCGCGCGCTGATGCTCAGGAATCTCGCACGTCGACTGGAACAGCGTGGAGAGCCGACCCATCTGCGGGAGCTGCTGCGCGTCGCGGACCTTGGCATCGAGGACTTCCGCGTGGAGACGGTCGAGGAGGAGCTGTACCCTCCACGATCCATCTCCCGGGGCGCCGAGACGGAGGCGCTCTTCGACATGCCGAGGACGTACCGACGGACACGCCACGAACTGCTACTGCGGCACACCGGCAGGAACGGCCCGTTCGATGTGCCGCTGAACGCGGAATCCGCGGGTACGCAAGCACTGGTGGATTACGCGTTCACGCTGGAGGGTTTGGCTCGCCGCGGGGGCACTCTGGTCGTGGACGAGTTGGGCAGCAGCCTTCACCCGCGGCTCAGCGCCTTTCTCGTCGGCCTCTTCCAGGACCCGAAGCGCAATCCGCAAGGTGCCCAGTTGCTGTTCACCAGTCATGACGTGAGTCTGCTGGGCCGCAGGGCCGGCGAGGACATTCTGAAGCGGGACCAAATCTGGTTCGTGACGAAGAACGAGTTCGGGGAGAGCTCGCTGTATCCGCTGTCCGACTTCCGGCCGCGCCAGGAAGAAAACCGCGAGCGGCGATACCTCAATGGAAGCTACGGCGCAGTGCCCATGGTCGACGACACGTTCACGCTGGCTGTCGCCAGACGGGGAGAGACGGATGGCGAGGGATCCGCAACAGGGCGGTCGGAGGAATCCACGGCGTGAGTCCACGCTGCGCCGCAGGCCGGCGTACAGGAACGCATTACCGACGATCTTGGTGGTGTGCGGAGCGAAAAATACCGAACCGATGTACATCAAAGGCCTGCTGAGAGCGGTGAACAACCGCGCCGTCGATGTGCGGGTCAAGGTCTGCCCGCAGGACCCGGTGTCCGTGGTCCGGCACGCGGCCGGTGAGCGTACACGGGCCCGCGATCATTACGAACGCACGTGGTGTGTTCTCGACGTGGACGATTTCGCGCACCTGGACGAGGCACTGCGGCTGGCTCGCGCCGAACGCATCGACGTCGCCCTGTCGAACCCGTGCTTCGAACTGTGGTTGCTGCTGCACTTCCGCGACCACCGCGCCCCAATCGACGGCTTCCGGCAAGCCGAGCGGAACCTCCTCCTTCACCACAGCGGTTACAGCAAGGCTGCGAACAGGTTCGCCTTTGACCTCTACCGGGAGACGTGGCCGCAGGCCGTGGAACGAGCGCGGACACTGGCGAAGCCGAGTGAGGAACACAAGCGGAACCCGTCGAGCGGGATGTGGCGACTTAGTCCGGGAGATCGTCCCGGCGCATCTGCAGAACTGATTGACACACGGACGCGTCTGTCCTGGTGATCGTTCATCGATCCTTGGCCGACCGGAGGGGACGACAATGATTGATTACAAGGACTTCATGCACGGCGCCGCGCTGGTGGCGATAGCCGACTCGGAGAAGTTCACCGCGCTCAACCGTGCCAGCGTCAGCTACGGACACTACGTCGTCAACCACGATCGCCACCTGTTCATCAAGTACAACGACGGCAAGGGCCCGGGGAATTACTCCTTCACTTTCTCCGCTGAGGACAAGAAGAGAGTCACGTCCGAACCGGCGCCCTTGGTCTTCGCCGTCCTGGTTTGCGGCAACGAGGTGGTCACGGGGATCGCGCGGGACGAGTTGTCACAGCTCATTCCTCTCACCACTGCCGCCTCCTCGACCGTCAAGGTGGCGGCTCACCAAGGTAGGCAGCTCCGGGTTTCCGGGCCGAAAGGCCAGTTGCCGCTGATATCCCGCGGATCCTTCCCGGCCCACATCCTGGCATAGGGAGGACCCTCGCGTAGGAAACCGTTGCTGGGGGAGGACTTTGGCTACATTCGTCGACGACCGCTCCCACAACACCTTCACAACCCTCTTGCTTAGGGGCCCGGACAGTGAGATCTTGCGGCCCACGCCTCCGTGATCCCGCGGAGGCAAGCATCGATCTCCCTGCACGAGCTGTAAGGGGGTCTCGTTCCACAGGAGGCCCTGGTGCAGAGCATCGGCGCATCTGGCACGCCACGAAACTGGGAGCTCTACCGGACGGCTGTCGTCGACGTCCGGTTCGAGGACCGGACCGTACGGATCGCACCACGCCCTCAAGGCACGGTCGAAGGGGTCTCCCCGGTACCGGACAGCAGTGACGCCTCCCTCCATGTGATCACCGCCTGGAATCCCCGTGGCCGTACCGCGTCGGACGACGCCAACGCCCGTGCCCATCGCGTACTGCTCGACGAGGTCCGGCACCGTGGCCTCACTCCGTGGCCGGCGGTGGGAGGCGATCCGGGCGGCACGCACCAGGAGGAGAGCGTCGCCGTCGCCGGCCTGGGCGATGCGGCGGCGCGTGACCTGGGGCGCCGCTTCGGCCAGGACGCGGTGTTCGCATGGACCCCCGACGCCTGGCGGATCCTGGCGTGTGAAAGCGGCGCCGTGTCGGTGAGCGGATGGACGGCGTCCGAGCGGGCGTCGGCGTAGGCAGGAGCAGAGCGGGATGCCCGTCCACGCGCCCTCCGCCGACGCGTCACCGCAGGTCGCTCCGACTCCCATCACGCGGCGCGGCAAGCAGGAAGCCGTCGTGATCGACATCCAGGAGTGCCAGCGGCTGCGCCAACTCGCCGAGGACGCCGAAGAGGCATGGCTCAACCGGCTGGCCGACGAAGCCGAGTCCGAAAGGACCGACGGGTCGGTCTCGCTCGAAGACATGGCCGCCCTGCTCCGCGACCAGCAGGAATGACGCGCACGGGGTACGTCACGCGCTTCACCCCGCACGCCCAGCGGGGCATGCTCAAGATCCCGCGTCCCGACGCCCTGCGCAGCCTGTACCGCCTGACCGAACTCCGGAAGGCGATGGACACGGGGGACACGACGGCGTTCGACGTGAAGGCCCTCTGAGGACACGACGCCCGGTGGCGACTCAGGGTCGGTGACTACCGGGTCGTCTACACCATCGAGGACGGTCGGCTCGTCGTGTGGGTGCTGACCGTGGGCGACCGCCGCGAGATCCACCGCCAGGTTCCCTGAGGGATCAGCACCCCACACGGTCCGCACCAGGCCGCCCAAAGATCACCGGGTGTGGGTGGGGGTGTGGGAGTCGTTGGCTGCGGGCGGCGCCTGCGCAGCTCAGTCGGCGTCGAGGTGTTCGCGCAGTTCGTCGAGGCAATCGTCGTCCGGGCCGGACGTGCCGCGTGTCCAGACCAGCGCGGTGTCGCTCGCGTTCTCGTCGCGCTGGTCCGCGATGCGTGCCTCGATCTCCGTGATGAGGTCGGCGCATTCCGGACTGACGGCGGCCGGCTTGTCGTCGGCCGGCGGGGAGTCGGTCAGGGCCTCCGTGGCGACGAGGCCCGCCGCGCACAGCACCGCCCACGCGATGAACCAGGTGCGGTGCTTCCTCCGTCTCGGGTCCGGCATGCACGCATCCTAGGTCCGCCGACGGCACGCACCCGTACGCACCCCTTGCAACCTTCTCCCCTGCTCACAGGTCACAGCTCACAGAAAAGAGGGGCAAGACAATGATGAACCGTGCCCCGTACCGTTCGCTGCGCGGCCTGGCCGCCGTCACCGCGCTGCTCGCGCTCGCGGCCGTCGGCTGTTCCGAGGCGTCCGAGGTCGTCGACGACGCCAAGGACGGGGCGAAGAAGGCCGCCCGGCAGCGGTCGGTGTTCTCGCTCGACGTGGGGGACTGCTACAACCCGAACGGCGGCAAGGTCGAGGGCGAGGCGTATCTCGCCGAGGTCGTGCCGTGCGACGAGGCGCACCAGGGGGAGGTCGTGGGCGAGTTCGCCCTCGACGGCGGTCCCAAGTACCCCGGGGACGAGAAGGTCGTCGAGATAGCCGACGGGCGCTGCGCCGTCGAGGCGCAGAAGTACGCCCCTGACACCTGGGCGCTCCCCAAGGGCGTCGGCCTGTCGCACTACACCCCGACCCGGGAGAGCTGGACGACCGGCGACCGCGCCGTGAGCTGCACGTACACCGTGGAGAAGGGCACCTTCAAGGGCTCGCTGAACACCGCGAAGTCCTTCGAGCCCGACCAGCTCACGTTCCTGAAGGGGTCGAACGCCGTCTACGAGGCGATGTGGGCCCACCAGCCCGTGACGGACGACGTCGAGGCCGCGCTGACGGACTACAAGGCGCAGGCCAAGGCCGTCGCGGGTGCTCTCGGCACGCACGTCGAGGGACTCGCCGGCATCGACGGCACCGAGGTCGGCAGGCTCCGGGCGACGCTCACCAAGGCGGCCGAGCAGTGGGAGAAGGCCGCGAACGCCCCCGACGCCGACGCCTTCTACCTCGCCTACGACCAGGCGTTCACCCTCATCGACCCGAACAGGACGGTCCCCGCCCGCGAGGAGCTGGGCCTCGCCACCACGGTCCCGGCCGACGACGCGGAGGTCTGGGCGGGCTGAGGCCGCCCCGGCTCCCGCCGGCGGCCGGGCTAGTCGCCTCCCCCGCCGCCCCCGCCCCCGTCTCCCCCGCCGCCGTCCCCGCCGTCCCCGCCGCCGCCCCCGTCTCCGGCGTCGCCTCCGTCGCTGCCCCAGCCGTCGTTGCCGCCGGGTTCGTTGTCGTCGCGGCCTCGGCCGAGGTTGCTGAACCAGGGCTGGTCCCAGCCGTCGTCGGTGTCGCGGTGGTGGCGGGCCGGGCGGAAGCGGGCCAGGCCTGTGGCGTCGCCGAGGCCGAAGGAGACCGCGACCGCGTGGGCCATGACCGCGTCCAGCGGGTCGGGGCTCTCGTGGCGGACCTCGGCCAGTGGCAGCAGCAGGGTGCCGGGGGCCGGTTCGGCCCTTCGCGGCGGGCGGATCAGCAGGGCGACCGGGGTGTCGCCGCGGAACAGCCGGGATGCCTCCGGGTCCGCGCGGCGCAGCGTCCACTGCCGGTCGGGGATCCCGATCTCCACCGTGCTCCTCGACTTGCGGAACTTCTTGCGCAGGACCAGACGGGCCGCGGCGTCCCCGACGGTCAGCACCAGGCCGGTGCCTCCGTCGCCGTGGTCGAGGAATCCGTACGGCGCGCGCAGGCGTACGGCGGGGGCGTGCGGGCCCCAGGCGTCGACGCGGGCCTGGCGGCGGTCCACGGCGACGGCTATCGGACCGGCGGGGCCGTGCGCGTAGCGGCGGGCGATCCACAGCGGGACGCCCTCCTGCTGTGCCCGCGTGGCGAGGGCGGCGACCTGCTCCGGGCCGCCGCAGCGGCGTACCGCGAGCTCGCCCAGCGCGTGGGCGAAGGCGGACGCCTGACGCACCTTCAGCGGGACGCAGGAGCCCGTGGCCCGGGTGACCGGGACCGGACCGGCACCTTGCGGAAGGGACGCCAATGGGCGTTCGGCGCCTCCGCCGCCCAGCCAGGCGCCCCGCAGGAACGCTTCCGCCATGGCGGCGAGGTTCAGCTCCTCCAGCGGGGTCGTCCGGCCGCCCCTGCGCAGTCCGGCCTCGCTGAGGTGCACGGTCCGCGCGAGCGGATTGCGGGAGCGTTCCCCGTACAGCACCTGGTCCATCGCCGTCCCCTCCCGCTTCGGCCGTCGTCTGCTGGGACTGCGGACCGTCGGGGTGCGGTTCCGTGGTCCTGGTGAGGTACGGCGAAGGCCCGGCGCCTCCGTCCTCGTGGACGGGGCGCCGGGCCTTCGTTCAGGCTCTGGCGACCTCAGGTCGTCAGTGGGCGTGCCCGTGGCCGTGGCCGGCGGCGGCCGGCTCTTCCTCTTCCTTCTTCTCGACGACCAGGGTCTCGGTCGTCAGCAGGAGGGAGGCGATGGAGGCGGCGTTCTCCAGGGCGGAGCGGGTGACCTTGACCGGGTCGATGACGCCGGCCTTGATCAGGTCGCCGTACTCGCCGGTGGCGGCGTTGAAGCCCTGGCCCTTCTCGAGCTCGGCGACCTTCGAGGTGATGACGTAGCCCTCGAGGCCGGCGTTCTCGGCGATCCAGCGCAGCGGCTCGACGGCGGCCTTGCGGACCACGGAGACACCGGTGGCCTCGTCGCCGGTCTTGCCGAGGTTGCCCTCGAGGACCTTGACGGCGTGGACCAGCGCGGAGCCACCACCGGAGACGATGCCCTCCTCGACCGCGGCGCGGGTCGCGGAGATGGCGTCCTCCAGACGGTGCTTCTTCTCCTTCAGCTCCACCTCGGTGGCGGCGCCGACCTTGATCACGCACACGCCGCCGGCCAGCTTCGCGAGGCGCTCCTGGAGCTTCTCGCGGTCCCAGTCGGAGTCCGTGGCCTCGATCTCGGCCTTGATCTGCGCGACGCGGCCCTCCACGTCCTCCTTCTTGCCGGCGCCGTCGACGATCGTGGTGTCGTCCTTGGTGACGGTGACGCGGCGGGCGGAGCCGAGCACGTCCAGGCCGACCTGGTCGAGCTTGAGTCCGACCTCCTCGGAGACGACCGTGGCGCCGGTGAGGACCGCCATGTCCTGCAGCATCGCCTTGCGGCGGTCACCGAAGCCGGGCGCCTTGACGGCGACGGCGTTGAAGGTGCCGCGGATCTTGTTGACCACCAGGGTCGACAGGGCCTCGCCCTCGACGTCCTCGGCGATGATCAGCAGCGGCTTGGAGGCGTTGGCCTGGATGATCTTCTCCAGCAGCGGCAGCAGGTCCGCGATGGCGGAGATCTTGCCCTGCGTGATGAGGATCTGCGGCTCGTCGAGGACGGCCTCCATGCGCTCCTGGTCCGTCACGAAGTACGGCGACAGGTAGCCCTTGTCGAAGGCCATGCCCTCGGTGAAGTCCAGCTCCAGACCGAAGGTGTTGGACTCCTCGACGGTGATGACACCGTCCTTGCCGACCTTGTCCATCGCCTCGGCGATGAGCTCGCCGACCTGCTGGTCCTGGGCGGACAGCGCGGCGACGGCGGCGATGTCGGACTTCTCGTCGATCGGACGCGCGGTGGCGAGGAGGTCCTCGGACACGGCGGCGACCGCGGCGTCGATGCCCTTCTTCAGGGCGGCCGGGGAGGCGCCGGCGGCGACGTTCTTCAGGCCCTCGCGGACCAGCGCCTGGGCCAGCACGGTGGCGGTGGTGGTGCCGTCACCCGCGATGTCGTTGGTCTTGGTCGCCACCTCCTTCACCAGCTGCGCGCCGAGGTTCTCGTACGGGTCCTCGATCTCCACCTCGCGGGCGATCGTGACACCGTCGTTGGTGATGGTGGGGGCGCCGAACTTCTTGTCGATGACGACGTTGCGGCCCTTGGGGCCGATCGTCACCTTGACCGTGTCGGCAAGCTTGTTGACGCCGCGCTCGAGGGCGCGACGGGCGTCCTCGTCGAACTTCAGGATCTTCGCCATGGCAGCGGGAGCCCTCTCGGAAATCTAGATGAAATCACTGCGCCCCTGGGCCGCCCGGCTCCTTGTCGGATGCTGGGGCCAGGGGCGCAGTGTTCGAGCAGAAGTACTTGCTACGAGGTCGAGTTCTCCGGGGGCAGGCCCCGGGGTCCCCTTACGTCTCGACTACTTCTCGACGATTTACTTCTCGACGATCGCGAGGACGTCGCGGGCCGAGAGGACGAGGTACTCCTCGCCGTTGTACTTGACCTCGGTGCCGCCGTACTTGCTGTACAGAACGACGTCGCCGACCTTCACGTCGAGCTCGACGCGCTTGCCGTCCTCGAAGCGGCCCGGACCGATGGCCAGGACGACGCCCTCCTGGGGCTTCTCCTTCGCAGTGTCCGGAATGACCAGGCCCGAAGCCGTGGTCTGCTCGGCGTCGAGCGGCTGGACCACGATGCGGTCCTCGAGCGGCTTGATGGCAACCTTGGAGCTGGCGGTCGTCACGATCCGACCTCCCCCTTCGGAGATCTCACGGGGTTAACTGTCTGAGGTGGCGACCAGGTCGATCCGTCGTCGCGGGTGCCGGACCTGCCCGTCGCTTTTTTGGCACTCTCCAGGGGGGAGTGCCAGACCCGAGACTATGACCGCGATTAGCACTCGGTCAAGCGGAGTGCCAATTGCCGTGCGGCGCGTCGGGGGGTGGGAGTGTTTTTCGGGCGCGGTCGTCCGGTGGGCGGTGTTGGTGTGAACGCCCGGGGGCGCTGCGCCCCGGCCCCCCGCTGTCGGCCTGACGCCCTCGTCCTCAAGCGCCGGACGGGCTCGGAATGGCCTCGCCCGGGCTGGGAGTGGCCACGGCCGGGCGCGTACGGCCAGGGAGGTACTCCTCCAGCCTGCCCACCCTCAAGTCCCGCTCCTCCAGTTCCGCGAGGAGCCTGGACGTCCGTTCCGCCAGGGACAAAGGCGGGGCCTCGCCCGACGGCACGGAGATGATGTCGCCGGGGCGCAGGTGGTGGGGGCCGTGGGCGTACGTGAGGTGGCCGTCGGGCTCCAGGGTGACGCGCCAGAGGACCACCGCGGCGATGCCGCACTCGGCGGCGGCGCGGAGGGTCGCGGTGTCGTGGCGGCCGTAGGGCGGGCGGAAGAGGCGGGGGCGGACGCCGAAGCGGGCGGCGAGTTTGCGTTGCTGGCCGCAGATCTGGGCGCGCTGGGCGGCGAGGGGCAGGCCGGGCAGGGCCGGGTGGTCGAGGGTGTGGTTCTGGAGGTTGGCGCCGACCGCGCGCAGGCGGGCGAAGTGGCCGTAGCCGGGGCCGACCACGCTGTCGGTGAGGAACATGCTGACCGGCAGCCTGCGCTCGCGCACCAGGTCGATGAAGCGGGGGTCGCGTTCGGCGCCGTCGTCGTAGGTGAGGAAGACGACCGGGTCGTCGGTGGTGACGTGGTCGACGACCGGCGGGAGCGGCGCCGGGGCGACGGCGGTGACCGGGCCGCCGGCGCGGGAGGAGAGGTGTCCCGCGCCGGACGGGGCCGCGCATCCGGCGGTCGCGGCGAGCAGCAGGGCGAGGGCCGCCGGAAGGGGCCCCGGGGTCCCGCGCCGGCGCCTCACAGGTAGTCCTCCAGCCTGGCCACGGCGTACCCCTCGGCCGTCACCTTGTCGAGGAAGCGGCGGATCATGTCCCGCATCGTGCCGTCCCAGTCCTCGCGGCCCCGGAAGTGGGACAGCACGATGTCGCCGGGGTGGATCTTCCGGTCCCACTCACGGTACTCCCAGTGGTCGGCGAAGACCTCCTCGTTCCACAGCGGGACGTGGGTGATGCCGCAGCTCCTGGCGGCGCGCAGGGTCGACTTGTCGTAGTTTCCGTAGGGCGGCCGGAAGAGGACCGGGCGGGTGCCGTAGCGCTTCTGGATGACGTCCTGCATGCCGCAGATCTCGCGCTTCTGCTCGGCGCGCGAGAGGCCCGGCAGGTACGGGTGGTGGAGCGTGTGGTTGTGCAGGGCCACCCCGCGTTTCTGCATGTCCTTGAAGTAGCCGTAGTCCTCCTCGACGAGGTAGTCGCTGAGGAAGGCGCTGTACGGCACCTGCAGTTCGGTCATCATCCGCAGGAACTCGGGGTCCTTCTCGGCGCCGTCGTCGATGGTGAGGAAGACGACCTTCTCCTTCACCGGGACGGTGGTGAAGACGGGTGGCAGGTCGAGGCGTTCGTGACCGTCGACCTCGAAACCGTCGCGGGTGGTGATGTGCGGCTTCTTCTCCGGGGGCGGCGGGGCGGCCAGCGGGACCTTCTTCAGGCCCCAGCGTTCGGCCGCGGCGGCGCGTGCGGCCTGTGCGGCGCGCAGTTTGTCGGCGTAGGAGTCGAGGGCGCGCGCCGGGGGCGCCTGGAGGGGCTGGCCGCCGGCCGGTTCGACCGTGTCGCCGTCCGCGCCGCAGCCCGAGGCGAGGACGGCGAGCGCGAGGGCGGCGAGACCGGTCCGCACCCTCGGCCGCCGCATCCGCTTCTTATCGTTTTGTCCCACTACTCGCATGGAGCCGGATCCTCGCAGCCGCCCGGCCCGCGTCAGGGCCGACACCGCGGCCGGAGGCGCACGGTCCTCCGACTGGCCCACAATGACCCGGTGAACGACCTCGCCCCGCTCCTCACCCCCGAAGGCCGCGCCCTCCTCGACGAGGTGCGCGACACCGACCCCGCACAGGAACTCGCCGTCGCGACCCGGCTGCGCCGCGACCACCCCGCCGAACTGGTCTCGGCGGCGCTCGGCCAGGCGCGGCTGCGGCAGCGGGCGGTGGCGAAGTTCGGGGCGGAGGACGCGGCGCGGATGTTCTTCACGCCGAACGGTGTGGAGCAGTCGACCCGCCGCAGCGTCGCCGCGTACCGGGCGGAGCGGCTGCGGGAGGCGGGCGTACGGTCGGTCGCCGACCTGTGCTGCGGGATCGGCGGTGACGCGATCGCGCTGGCGCGGGCCGGAATCCGGGTCCTGGCCGTCGACCGGGACCCGCAGACGGCCGCGGCCGCCCGCGCCAACGCGGAGGCGCTGGGCCTCTCCGGCCTGATCGAGGTGCGGGAGGCGGACGTGACGGAGGTCGACACGTCCGGCTACGACGCGGTGTTCGTGGACCCGGCCCGGCGCTCGTCGAAGCGCGGCCGGATCTTCGACCCGGAGGCGTACTCGCCTCCCCTGTCGTGGGCGGTGGAGGCGGCGCTGAAGGCGCCCGTGGCCGCCGCGCTGAAGATCGCCCCCGGCGTCCCGCACGAGGCGATTCCGGCCGAGGCCGAGGCTGAGTGGATCTCCGACGGCGGGGACGTGAAGGAGGCGGTCCTGTGGTTCGGCACCGCGCCCGGCACGGTCCGCGCGACCCTGCTCCCGGGCCCGCGCACCCTGGTCTCCCGCGGCCTCCCCGACCCCGAGGTCCGCCCCGTCGGCCGCTACCTGTACGAGCCCGACGGCGCCGTCATCCGCTCCCACCTGGTGGCCGAGGCCGCCGAACCCCTCGCCGGCGGCCTGATCGACCCGACCATCGCCTACATCACCGCGGACACCCTGACCCCGACCCCGTACGCCACGGCCTACGAGATCACGGACCGGCTCCCCTTCAACGTCAAGAAGCTGAAGGCCCTCCTCCGGGAGCGCGAGGTGGGCGTCCTGACGGTCAAGAAGCGGGGTTCGGCGGTAGAACCGGAGGAACTCCGCCGCAAGGCCCTCCCGAAGCCGCACGGCACGGCATCGGTCACGGTCTTCCTGACCCGGGCGGCTGGTGCTCCGACGATGCTGCTGGGGCATCCGGTGCGCTGATCAGCCCCTCCCCCAAAAAGCCGGGCCGCGCCCCCTCACCCCCCCACCCCCTCCGCCCGCCCCCGCAACATCTCCCGCTCCCGTGCGTTCCCCGCCAGCTCCGCCGCCCTCAGGAACTCCTCCCGCGCCTCTTCCCGACGCCCCAGCCGGGCCAGCAGGTCGCCCCGGACACTCGGCAGCAAGTGGTACTCACGCAGCGCCGGTTCCGTCGACAACGCGTCCACCAGGGGCAGGGCCGCTTCCGGGCCCTCCGCCATGGAGACGGCGACCGCGCGGTTGAGTTCGATCACCGGGGACGGGGTGCGGGCGGCGAGCAGGGCGTAGAGGGCGGCGATGCGGTGCCAGTCCGTCTCCTCGTAGCGGTACGCGCGGGCGTGGCACGCGGCGATGGCCGCCTGGAGGACGTACGGGCCCGGGGGGCCGGAGGCGACCGCGTCGGCGCGGGCGAGGGCGGTGGCGCCGCGGGTGATGAGCAGGCGGTTCCAGCGGGCGCGGTTCTGGTCGGCGAGCAGCACCGGCTCGCCGTCGGGGCCGGTGCGGGCGGCGGTCCGGGACGCCTGGAACTCCAGCAGGGCCGTCAGCCCGTGCACCTCGGGCTCCTTCGGCATCAGCCCCGACAGCACGCGGGCCAGCCGCAGCGCGTCCTCGCACAGCGCGGGCCGCAGCCAGTCGTCGCCGGCGGTGGCCGCGTAGCCCTCGTTGAAGATCAGGTAGATGACGTCGAGGACCGAGCCGAGGCGGGCCTCGCGGTCGGGCCCGTACGGCACCTCGAAGGCGACGTTCTTCCTGGCCAGCGTGCGCTTGGCGCGGACGATCCGCTGCGCCACGGTCGCCTCGGGCACGAGGAAGGCGCGGGCGATCTCGGCCGTGGTCAGCCCGCCGAGCAGCCGCAGGGTGAGGGCGGTGCGCGCCTCGGCGGACAGGGCGGGATGGCAGGCGGTGAAGACGAGCCGCAGCAGGTCGTCGTCGATGTCGTCCGGGTCGGCGGGCGGCTCGGGCGGGGCCGTCACCAGGTCGGCGTCCCGGCCGATCTCGGCGAGCTTGCGGGCGTACGTCTCCCGGCGGCGCACCAGGTCGACGGCGCGGTGGCGTGCGGTGGCCGTGAGCCAGGCGCCCGGGTTGTCGGGCACCCCGTCCCGCGGCCACTGCTCCAGGGCCGCGACCAGGGCGTCCTGCGCGAGTTCCTCCGCGATGCCGACGTCCCGGACGAGACGGGCCACCGCGGCGACCACCCGCGGGAACTCCAGGCGGAAGACGGTCTCGACGGCCCCGTCCGGTCCGGCGGTGGGCTGTGGTGTCACAGCCCACCATCAGACACCCGTACGGCGGCCAGGCCAAGTGCGGCCCTTGGGGCCGGCCCGGTCAGCCCTCCTCGATCTCCCGGACCTCGCAGGTCACCGTCCAGTGCGGCTCGTGCACCTTCAGGAACCGCTTGGTCCACTCGATCGCCTCGGCCTTGTCCTTGGCCTGGAGGAGGGCGTACCCGCCGATGACCTCCTTGGTCTCGGTGAACGGCCCGTCCGTCACGGACAGTTGTCCGCCCTCGTAGTGGACCCTGGATCCCTGGGCGGTCGGGGTCAGTCCGGCCGTGTCCAGCAGGACGCCGTTCTTGGTCATCTCCTCGATCAGCTCGCCCATCCGCTGCATCAGCTCGGGGCTGGGTCCGCCCTCGGGGGCGTTGTTCTCGTCGATCCGGATGAGGGAGAGATAGCGCGGCATGTCGGCTCCTCGTGGTGTGCGGGCCGGGTCCTTCCCGGCCTCTCACCTCTGCGTCGAACGGCGCGGACGGAAATCGACACCCGGAAGAGAAAATTCTCGCCTCACTTCAGCGAGGCCCACAGCTTCCCCGCCTCCGGCTCGTCCGGCACCACCCGGTTGGGGTCGGAGGGGGCCGGCAGCACCGGCATGGTCACGGTGGTGATCCGGCCGGCGGTCAGTCCGTCCAGGCTGCCCGCGAAGGACGCCAGTTCGCCGAGGGAGTCCAGACCCATGTCGGTGGTGAGGCTTTCGGTGACGGCGTCGGCGACCCCGAACAGCGCGGCCGGGTTCGTCAGCAGGTCCCGCTCGCCGATCTGCCGGACCAGCGCCTTCACCAGGTCCTGCTGGAGCGTGATCCGGTTCAGGTCGCTGCCGTCGCCGACGTCGTACCGGGTGCGGGCGAGCGCGAGCGCCTGTTCGCCGTCCAGGTGGTGGGTGCCGGCGTCGAGCGCGAGGTGGCTGCGGTCGTCGTCGATGTCCTCGCGGGTGGTGACGGTGACCCCGCCGAGCGCGTCGACCAGGCGGGCGAACCCGGCGAAGTCGATCTCGACGTAGTGGTCCATGCGCACACCGGTGAGCGCCTCGACGGTCTTCACCGCGCACACCGGACCGCCCACCTCGTACGCCGTGTTGAACATGACCCCGGACGCCGCCGAGGCCGCGTCCCCGTCCTCCAGGGGGCAGGACGGCCGGTCGACGAGGGTGTCGCGGGGGATGCTGACCACGGTCGCGGAGGTCCGCCCGGCGTCGAGGTGGACCACCATCGCGGTGTCGGACCGGGCACCGCCCTCCGGCCCGCCGCCCAGCTCCCGGTTCTCCGCGCCGGTGCGCGAGTCGGAGCCGAGCACCAGCACGTTCAGCGCCCCGGCCGGCAGCGGCGAGGCGTCCCCGTACGTCGACGGGGCCGGCGTGGCCGAGGCCCGTGCGGGGCGGTCGTCGCCCAGGGCCTGGTCGATGTCCACACCGCGGATGTTCCCGTCCAGCCGCAGATACGCCCAGGCCGCCGCGCCCGCGCCGAACACCAGCAGGCCGGCCAGCACACCCCCGACGGCCTTCAGCGTCCGTCTCCTTCGCCGGCCGGGCGGTATGTCCCCGCTCTCGGCGTCCCCCGTGCCGCTGTCCCCGCTTGTCCCCTGATGTCCCGTCACAGACGGGAACTTACGTCCGAATCATGACGGACGACGTCCCCCGGACGTCTTTCTCGCGAAATTCTCAGATGCGCGACCAGCCGGACTCCCGTCGCCGCGACCCACCGCGTCCCGGGGTCGCGACCGACCGCCGCCGGACGGCTCAGCGCCCCGCCGGCGCCGCCGTACTGCTCCGCACCACCAGGCTGGTCGCCAGCTCCACGCGTGTCGCCGCGGCCGAGTCCTCCCCCTTGCCCAGGTCGAGCACCAGCTTGGCCGCCGCCTCCGCCATCTCCGTCAGCGGCTGCCGTACGGTCGTCAGCGGCGGGCCGACCCAGCGGGCCACCGGCAGGTCGTCGAAGCCGACCACGCTCAGGTCCTCCGGGATCCGCAGCCCCAGCTCGCGCGCGGCCTCGTACAGCCCGAGCGCCTGGAGGTCGTTGCCGGCGAACACGGCGGTGGGCCGGTCCTCGCGGCGCAGCAGGGCGAGCCCCTGCCGGTAGCCGGCGTCGTGGTGGAAGTCGCCGGACACGATCAGGGACGGGTCCACCGGCAGCCCGGCGGTCTCCAGGGCGGCCCGGTAGCCGTCGACGCGGGCGCGGCTGCACATCATCCGTGAGGGTCCGCTGATCGCGCCGATCCGGGTGTGCCCCAGCTCGATGAGGTGCCGGGTCGCGGCGAGCCCGCCCTGCCAGTTGGTCGCGCCGATGGAGGGCACGTCGGTGCCCGGGTCGCCGGCCGGGTCCATCACCACGAAGGGGATGGAACGGCTGGTCAGCAGCGCGCGCCCGGACTCGTCGAGGCCGGACAGCACGAGGATCACGCCGTGCGGGCGGCGGGCGGCGACCTGGTCGGCCCAGGTGCGGCCGGGCGTGAGCCGCCCCGCGCTCTCGGACAGCACGACGCTCAGTCCCGCGTCCCGGGCGACGTTCTCCACGCCCCGGATGACCTCCATCGCCCAGGCGCTCTCCAGTTCGTGGAAGACCAGGTCGATCAGGGGCGAGCGGCTGGCCTCGGCGCGGCGGCGCCGGTAGCCGTGGGTGCGCAGCAGCTCCTCGACCCGGGACCGGGTGCCGGGGGCGACGTCGGCGCGGCCGTTGAGCACCTTCGAAACAGTCGGCGCGGACACACCCGCCTCGCGGGCGATCTCGGCGAGCGTCGCGGTCTGCGTGCTGCGCCCGTGGGTCCGGGTGTCAGCGGGCTGCGGGGAAGTCATGGCGGCGATCGTATCTCCGTGGGCCGCGCGGGCGAAGACCTTCGACCGCCCGGAACATTCGAAACGTATGACGAAACATTCGTGTCACACGGGTGCCACGCGCCCGCGACACGACGCCCCCTCGCCCCCTCAGACACTCCCCAGCGACTCGAACCGCCACCGGTGCACCGCCCGCGTGACCAGCGTGCTCTCCGGCTCCGGGAGCTCGGGGAGGTCTGCGTCGAGAGGGGCGTTCCACCAGGTGATGACGAGGACGCGGTCCTGCGGCGCGCGGAAGACCTCCCGGCGGACCGGGCGGCGGGGCAGGACGCGGGCCCGCTCCTCGGCCCAGGCCAGCAGGTCGGGGCCGCGGCCCGGCACCGCGCGGGCCTCCCACATCAGCGCGACGGTCATGTGTAGAGGTTCTCCCGGGCGGTCTCGTGGACGTGGTCGTGCGTGTGGGCGGCGCCCGGCACGTGCGGGTCGGTGACCGGAAGCGACGAGTCCGCGGAGAGGTCCCAGTCGGAGGCCGCGCGGTTGCGGGCGACCATCTCCGCGCCGAGGGCGGCCACCATCGCACCGTTGTCCGTGCACAGCTTGGGGCGCGGCATCCGCAGCCGGATGCCGGCGGCCTCGCAGCGCTCCTGGGCGAGGGCGCGCAGCCGGGAGTTGGCCGCCACGCCGCCGCCGATCATCAGATGGTCGACGCCCTCGTCCTTGCAGGCCCTCACTGCCTTGCGGGTGAGCACGTCCACGACGGCCTCCTGGAAGGACGCCGACACGTCCCGCACCGGCACCTCCTCGCCCGCCGCCCGCTTGGCCTCGATCCAGCGCGCCACGGCCGTCTTCAGCCCGGAGAAGGAGAAGTCGTACGCCGGGTCGCGGGGCCCGGTCAGGCCGCGCGGGAAGGCGATCGCTTCGGGGTCGCCCTCGCGGGCGTACCGGTCGATGACGGGGCCACCGGGGAAGCCGAGGTTCAGCACCCGGGCGATCTTGTCGAAGGCCTCGCCCGCCGCGTCGTCGATGGTCGCGCCGAGCGGGCGCACGTCGGAGGTGATGTCGGCGGACAGCAGCAGCGAGGAGTGGCCGCCGGAAACCAGCAGCGCCATCGTCGGCTCGGGCAGCGGCCCGTGCTCCAGCTGGTCGACGCAGATGTGCGACGCGAGGTGGTTGACGCCGTAGAGCGGCTTGCCGAGGGCGTAGGCGTACGCCTTCGCCGCCGAGACGCCGACCAGCAGAGCGCCCGCGAGGCCGGGCCCCGCGGTGACGGCGACGCCGTCGAGGTCGCGCGCGCTCACCCCCGCCTCCTTCAGCGCCCGTTCGATGGTGGGGACCATCGCCTCCAGGTGGGCGCGGCTCGCCACCTCGGGGACGACGCCGCCGAAGCGGGCGTGCTCGTCGACGCTGGAGGCGACGGCGTCCGCGAGCAGGGTGGTGCCGCGGACGATGCCGACGCCGGTCTCGTCGCAGGAGGTCTCGATCCCCAGTACCAGGGGTTCGTCAGCCATGGATCTCGGTTCCTTGTACGCCGTTCACGGGGTGGCCCGGGGTCACGGAGGAGGACGGGTCGGTCAAGCGCATGACCAGCGCGTCCACGTTGCCCGGCTGGTAGTAGCCGCGCCTGACTCCGATGACCTCGAAGCCGAAGCGCTCGTAGAGCTTCTGGGCGCGGACGTTGTCGACGCGGCACTCCAGCATGACCTCGGCGCACTCGAACGCCGTGGCCGCGCGCAGCAGCTCGGTCAGCAGCCGCGACCCGAGTCCGGTGCCCCAGTGGTCGCGGGAGACCGCGATGGTCTGGATGTCGGCCGCCGGGGCGGCGCCGTCGTCGCCCTCCGCGCCGGAGGTGGTGAGGCCGGCGTAGCCGACGATCCGGCCGCCTTCCTCGGCGACGACGTAGCGCCGGGTCGCCCCGGGCCCGCGGGAGTGGGCCAGCTCGGACCAGAACATGCCGCGCGACCACGCGTCCTCGGGGAAGAGGTCGCGCTCCAGCTCCAGCACGGGGTCGATGTCCCACCAGCGCATCTCACGCAGGACGACCGTCTCGGTTCCCGTCACTTGGGGGTGACCACCTTGTAGTTCTTGGGGACCTGGGCATCGGGCCGCCGCAGGTACAGCGGCCGGGGCGCGGGCAGTTCCTCGCCCGCCTTCAGCCTCTCCACGGCCAGCCGGGCGAGGGCGGCGGCGCTCACGTGCTCCGGCTCGCGCGCCTGCGGGAAGGTGTCCGGGTAGAGCAGCGCGCCCGCGCCGACGGCGGGCAGCCCCGCGACCTGGTCGGCGATGTCGGCGGGCCGGTCGACGGCCGGCTCGGTGAGGCGGGTGCGCGAGTCGGCGTACCGCGCCCAGTAGACCTCCTTGCGGCGGGCGTCGGTCGCCACGACGAAGGGGCCGTCCAGGTCGGCCGCGTAGGCCAGGCCGTCCAGCGTGCACACACCGTGGACGGGCACGCCGAGCGCGAGCCCGAAGGTGTCGGCGGTCATCAGGCCGACGCGCAGGCCGGTGTAGGGGCCGGGGCCGATGCCGGCCACGATCCCGGTGACGGCGTCGAGCCGCAGACCGGCCTCGGCGAGCACCCGGTCGACGGCCGGGAGCAGCAGTTCACCGTGGCGCCGGGCGTCCACCTGGCTCGACGAGGCGATGACGTCGTCGCCGTCGTGCAGCGCGACGGTGACGGCGGGGGTGGCGGTATCCAGAGCGAGCAAGAGCACGCAAACAGCCTACGGCTCCCGCGCCCCGGCCACGGCCGCACGGGCCGGACGGTCACGGACTGCTACGGTCGCGTCACATCCGTACACGGCGGGACAAAGCGGGACAGGGGTGACGGTGATGGCGGGGACCAGTGCGGCGATCGTGGCGGGACTGACGGCGGCGGCCCTCGCGACGGTCGGCTACCTCGGCCACCGCGCGGCGGAGACGGCCCCTCCGGACCTGCGCCGCCAGGCGTCCGGCTCCCCGGCCCCCGCGCCGAAGGCGCCCCGCAGCGACCACGCGGCAACCCTCCCGGCGCACACGGGCGTGGGACAGCGGGTCGTGTACTCGCTGGGCCGCGACCGGGTGTGGCTGGTGGACAAGGGCGACAAGGTGCGCCGCACCTTCGACGTCAGCCCCAGCACGGTCGACCCGGCCCCGGGCACCTACCGGGTGACGTCCCGCTCGGGGAAGGTCACCGGCTCGGACGGCGTCCCGGTGGAACACGTGGTGCGCTTCGCCAGCGTGGACGGCACGGTGATCGGCTTCAGCGCGGCGGTCGACGGCTCGGCGCCCGTCCTCGACCCCACGGAACGCACGGGCGGCATCCGGGAGACACGGGCGGACGGCGCGGCGATGTGGAAGTTCGCGACGATCGGCCGCACGGTCGTCGTGGCCCCGTAGGACTACGCGGCCTTCCGCCGCCCCTCCACCGCCTTCTCCTGCCGCGGCGGCTCGGGTGCGCGCGGCGGGGTGGAGACGGCGGCGGCCGCGGCGCACGCGGCGAGCAGGTCACTCATGGGCACCGGTCGCGGCGTGGACTCACGCCTGCTCGGGACGGCCGGCATGACGCCTCCTGTACGTCGGGGGCGGGACGCGGTTAGGTTTACCTAACCGCGAGCTGGATACCATGTGACCACGCGGCACACCGCGTACGCAACACCTTGCCGACACCTTGTCGGAAACGTTCAGGCGGACAGCGACCCCAGTTCGGCCCCGGCCCAGCGCGCGCCCATTCCGCGCACGGTGACGTGCCGCACCTCGTCGGTGGTGTCACCGACGGCCCGGTGGATGTCGACGTGCATGCGGTCCTCGGCCAGCTCCTCGACCTTGCCCTCGCCCCACTCGACGACGACCACCGACTCGGGGAGCGAGACGTCGAGGTCCAGGTCCTCCATCTCGTCGAGGCCTCCCGCCAGCCGGTAGGCGTCGACGTGCACCAGCGGCGGACCGTCCCCCAGCGAGGGGTGCACGCGGGCGATGACGAACGTCGGCGAGGTCACCGCGCCCCGCACTCCGAGCCCTTCGCCGAGCCCACGCGTCAGGGTCGTCTTGCCGGCTCCCAGCTCACCGGAGAGCAGTACGAGGTCGCCCGCGCGCAGCAGCTTGGCGAGACGCCGGCCGAGGTCGCGCATCTGCTCGGGGGAGGTGACGGTCAGTTCAGCGAGGCTGTGGGGTGCTGCTGCTTCCATAGCCACCCACGGTAGCCCCTGCGGGCACCGCGCCCGCGCGGACGAGCAGGTCGGCGAGGCGGTCGGTCACCTGCTCGGGGTGCTCCAGCATCACCAGGTGCCCGGCGTCGGGCACCAGCACCAGCTCGGCCCCGGGCAGCAGATCGGCGATGGCCTCACTGTGCTCACTGGGCGTGACGAGGTCCCCCACGCCCGCCAGCACCAGCACAGGCAGCTCACCGAAGTGCGCCAGCGCCTCAGCCTTGTCATGCCCGTCAAAAGCCGGGTAGTACTCGGCAACGACATCGATCGGCGTCGACTCGATCATCCGCTCGGCGAACCGCGCGACGGCGGGATCGACGTCCCTCGAGGCGAACGAATACCGCTTGATGACCCCGGCGAACAGATCGGCGGTGGCCCGCCGCCCCTTCTCCACCAGCTCGGCCCGCTGCCCCAGCGCTTTCAGCACCCCGGGCAGCACGCGCCGCACGGCGTTGACGCCGGCGACCGGCAGCCCGAAGTTGACCTCCCCCAGCCGCCCCGAAGACGTCCCCACCAGGGCGACCCCGACACACCGCTCCCGAATGATCTCCGGGAACTGATCGGCGAGCGCCATGACGGTCATCCCACCCATGGAATGCCCGACAAGCACAAGCGGCCCTTCGGGAGCGGCGGCATCGATGACGGCCTTCAGATCCCTCCCGAGCTGCTCGATACTGACGGGCTCCCCACGCTCCACCTGGGCGGCCCCTCGGGCGGAACGCCCATGACTGCGCTGGTCCCAGTGCACGGTCCGCACGACCCCCCGCAGGGCGGCCCGCTGGAAATGCCAGGAGTCCTGGTTCAGGCAGTACCCGTGACTGAACACCACGGTCACGGGCGCGGGCGTCCGCCGCCCGAACAACCGCCGCCGCTTACCGTTCTCCGCCTGCGCCTCGACCTCGTCGACCTCGTAGTACAGCTCGGTCCCGTCGTCGGCGTACGCCTTGCCGGGCGTCCCCCGCAGGGAGCCGTACGGCCCCGCCGAGTCGAGCACCAGCCGGGCCTTGCGGCGCATGCCCCGGCCGACGGTCATCCGCTCCACGGCCACGCCGGCGGCGGCGCCGGTGGCCAGCACGCCTATCGCGAGGCCCGCGACACCGGTCGCCCGACGCCATCCAGGCGCACTGCTCTCGCTCACGTACCGCTCCTCTTCCCCGGACCCCACGCAGGGCGCTTACCCGCTCTGTTCCCCGTTCACATAAACACGCGGGACACGGCTGCCGATCCGGGTCACGATCTCGTACGCGATGGTCCCGGACGCCTGCGCCCAGTCCTCGGCGGTGGGCTCACCACGATCGCCGGGCCCGAACAGCACGGCCTCGGCACCGGGCCCGGGCTCGTCACCGCCCAGATCCACCACGAACTGATCCATGGCAACCCGCCCGGCAACGGTCCGCCACTTCCCCTCCACCAGCACAGGCCCGCCACCGGAGGCATGGCGCGGAATCCCGTCGGCGTACCCAAGAGGCACGAGTCCCAAGGTCGTGGCCCCGGCGGTCACGTAATGGTGCCCATAGCTGACGCCGTGCCCGCCCGGGACGTTCTTCACCAGCGCCAGCGACGCCGTGAGGGTCATCGCGGGCCGCAGCCCCAGCTCCATCGGCGTGCCGATCTCGGGGCTGGGCGAGACGCCGTACATCGCGATACCGGGCCGCACCAGGTCGAAGTGGCTGTCGGGCAACGTCAGCGTCGCGGGCGAGTTGGCGATGTGCCGCACCTCGGGCTCGACGCCCTGCGACTCGGCGTACGCGACCATCTCGCGGAAGGTGAGGAGCTGGGCGGCGATGGACGGGTGGCCGGGCTCGTCGGCGCAGGCGAAGTGCGACCAGAGTCCGGTGACCTTCAGCAGCCCCTCGGCCTCCGCGCGCAGCGCGCCCGCGACCAGCTCGGGCCAGTCGCCGGGCTGGCACCCGCCGCGCCCGAGGCCGGTGTCCGCCTTGAGCTGCACGCGCGCGGGCTTGTCGGCCGCCCGAGCCGCCGCGACGACCTCGTCCAGCGCCCAGAAGCCGCTCACGGAGACGTCGATGTCCGCCTCGACGGCCTCCCGCCAGGGCCCTCCGGGGGTCCACAGCCAGCACATGACCCGGACGTCGTCCGGCACGCCCGACTCCGGCGCCCTCAGAGCGAGCGCCTCCTGCGGGGTGGCGGCCCCCAGCCAGGTCGCGCCGGCCTGCACGGCCGCGCGGGCGCATTCGGCTGCGCCGTGCCCGTATCCGTCGGCCTTGACCACGGCCATCAGGGCGGCGTGGGGGGCACGCTCGCGCAGGGTGCGCACGTTGGCCCGCACGGCGGCGAGGTCGATCACAGCGCGGGCGCGGAGCTGCGCGCCGTGCGGGTCAGCTGTCTCGTTCATCCCGGACAGTGTCTCAGAGGGGGCGCGCGGGGCCTTGGCACCGGGGGTGCGGACCCTTTGCACTCCGTGCGGGTTTCCGCAGGCACCCGACCTCACCCCCTCACCACACTCCGCCAAGCCTCCGGAATCCGCCCGGCCACATCCTCCGCACTCACCGGCGCCCCCTCCGCCGCGAACCGCCCCGCCAGCCCGTGCAGATACGCCCCCACACTCCCCGCGTCCAGCGCCGACAACCCCGCCGCCAACAGCGACCCCCCGAGCCCCGACAGCACATCCCCGCTCCCCGCCGTCGCCAGCCACGGCGTCCCCGTCGGGTTCACCCGCACCACACCCCCGCCCCCCGCCTCAGCCACCACCGTCGTCGACCCCTTCAGCAGCACAGCCGCCCCATACCGCGCCGCCAGCTCCCGCGCAGCCGCGAGCCGCCCCGACTCCACTTCCTCCCGCTCGACCCCCAGCAACGCCGCCGCCTCCCCCGCATGCGGAGTCATCAACGTCGGCACGCCCCTCGCACCCCGCCCCCGCACATCCCCGACCTCCGCCAACCGCAACCCGTCCGCGTCGATCAGCACAGGCACATCAGCGGCCAGCACCTCCCCCACCGTCGCCGCGTCGTCCCCGGCCCCCGGCCCGACGACCCACGCCTGCACCCGCCCCGCCCGCGAAGGCCCCCGCTCGGACACCAGCGTCTCGGGATACCGAGCCAGAACCGCCCCGCCCGCCGGCCCCACGTACCGCACGGCCCCGGCCCCACCCCGCAAGGCACCCCCCACCGCCAGCACAGCGGCCCCCGGATACCGGGCGGACCCGGCCGCAACCCCGACCACCCCCCGCCGGTACTTGTCACTCTCCGCCCCCGGCACCGGCAGCAACCGCGCCACGTCCACGTGCTGCAACGCCTCCGCAGCCGCCTCCCCGGCCCCAGAACCCGAACCCCGCATCGACAACCCGATGTCGACGAACCGCACCACCCCCGCGTACTCACGCCCAGGATCGATCAGCAGCCCCGGCTTGTACGCCCCGAACGTCACCGTCACATCCGCCCGAACAGCGGCCCCCCGCACCTCCCCCGTATCCGCGTCGACCCCACTCGGCAGATCAACGGCGACAACGGCCCCCCGCCCCCGCCGAGCCGCCTCCGCCAACGGCACAGCCGCCTCCCGCAGCCCGCCCTTCCCCCCGATCCCCACGATCCCGTCCACCACGAGATCAGCGCGCTCGACAAGCGCGACCGCCCCCTCGTCCCCCGCCTCCACCACGGAACCCCCGACCCGCCGCAACGCGGCCAGCCCACCCGCATGAGCCCGCCCCGGCGCCAGCAGAACGGCCCGCACCCCGGCCCCCCGCCGAGCCAGCCGCGCCCCGGCGTACAAGGCGTCGCCCCCGTTGTCCCCGCTCCCCACCAGCAGCACCACCCGGCTGCCGTACACCCGCTCCAGCACATCGGCGCACACCACAGCCAGCCCGGCGGCGGCACGCTGCATCAGCGCCCCCTCCGGCAACCGCGCCATCAGTTCCCGCTCCGCCGCCCTGACCGTCTCCACGCTGTAAGCAGTCCGCATACCTCCGAGTTTCCCGCAAGCCCCACCCCCTCGCCCCTCCCTCGCCCGTCCACCGGCCCCTCCCTCGCCCGTCCACCGGCCCCTCCCTCGCCCGTCCCCTCACCCCTCCCTCGCCCGTCCCCTCACCGCCCCCTTGACTCCACCCGCCACCGTTGCCACACTCCCGCCCCCACCCGATGAATCGATTCACTCGAACCGGTTCGACAACCGACACCCCCAACCGACAACTGCAAGGACCCCCCATGCGACGCAGAGCCGCTTTACTCGCCTCAGCAGCAGCCACCGCCCTCCTCACGGCGCTGGCCACCGTCTCCACCCCCGCCACCCCCGCCCACGCCCGCGCAGCGGCCTGCGGCGACGGCACCTACCACGCCGAAGCCGTCCAGAGCGGCTCCACCTGGACCGCCCGCCGGGGCAGCGGCACGGTGTACACGGGCACGGACATGCGCGCCGCCGTCCAGGCGGCGATCGGCGCCCTCACGGCGAACCGCACCGGCAAGGAACGCGTCGTGGTCCGCGGCTCCGGCTCCATCTCGGCCGGCTCCCGCATCTCGCTGCCGAGCTACACGGTCCTGGACGTCTGCGGCACGATCGACGTCACCGGTTCCGGCTCGGGCGACCAGGCGCCGGTCTACTCACGCGGCACCCACGACATCGAGGTGCAGCACCTCAACGTCACCGGCGCCCCGCTCTACGGCATCTTCCTGCGCAACGTGCAGAACGTGGTCCTGGGCCAGATCGACATGCGCCTGACCCGCGGCCTCGGCGTCCGTATCGACAACCGCGGCGACACCAGCCAGTGGACGCGCAACGTCCGTATCGACGACGTGTACGTGTCCGGCGCGTCGAGCCACGCGGTGGAGACGTACGGCGTGGACGGCCTGACCGTCGGCACGGTCACCGCCCGGAACGTGGGTGAGTCCGGTCTCCTGCTCAACCAGACCGTCAACGCGACGGTGACGAAGGTGGACGCGGAGAACGCCGGCACGGGCACCGGCTACGCGGCGTTCCGCATGGCCAACCGCAACGGCCGGATCGGCAGCAGTTACGCGACGAACATCCGCGTCGGCGAGGTGATCGCGCGCGGCGGCGGACGGGGCGTGTTCTGCGTGTCGGAGAGCGGCGGGGCGACGATCGACAGGATCACGCTCTCGAACACCGGCAACAACGCGATCCTGATCGAGAACTGCTACAACGTGAACCTCGCGGCGCAGAGCGGCACGGTCACGGGCGGCGGCGAGATCCGCCTGGCGGCCCGCTCGGAGTTCCCGAACAACAGGGACATCACGGTCCAGAACCTGACGGTGGCGAACTCGTCGATCCGCGAGAGCCCGTGCGGCGAGAACATCACCTTCCGCAACAACCGCCTGGTGAACAGCTCGCAGTCGATCTGCTAGGCGACCCGCAAGAAAAAGCGGGGTGCGGCACCCGAAGGCACCGCACCCCGCTCAACGCGCTTGGCGCGCTGTCAGAGCACAACCGGCCCGCACCTCAGTTGGTGCAGAGCATCCCCGCCCGCAGCCGCTTGAGAGTCCGCGACAGCAGTCGCGACACGTGCATCTGCGAGCACCCCAGCCGCTCACCGATCTCAGCCTGGGTCAGCTCCTCCACGAACCGCCAGTGGACGATCTTCCGCTCACGCTCGTCGAGCTCGGCGATCATCGGCGCGAGGGCGTGGAAGTCCTCGACCAGGCCCAGCGCCGCGTCCTCGGTGCCGATGAAGTCGGCGAGGACGGACTCGCCGTCCGGCTCGCTGCCGATGGCGGCGTCGAGGGAGGCGGAGTTGTAGCCGTTGGCGGCGAGCCGGGCCTCGTTGACCTCGGCCTCGGTGAGGCTCATGAGCGTGGCCAGCTCGGCGGTCGTGGGCGTACGGCCGAGGCGGCTGCGCAGTTCCTCGGTGGCGCGGGCGAGCTGCACCCGGGCCTCCTGGAGCCGGCGCGGCACGTGCACGGACCACGAGGTGTCACGGAAGAAACGCTTGATCTCGCCGACGATGTAGGGGATCGCGAAGGAGGTGAACTCGACCTCGCGGGAGAGCTCGAACCGGTCGATGGCCTTGATCAGACCGATCATGCCGACCTGGACGATGTCCTCCATCTCCTCCGGGCCGCGGCTGCGGAACCGGCCGGCCGCGTAGCGGACCAGGGACATGTTCATCTCGATCAGCGTGTTGCGCGCGTACTGGTACTCGTGAGTACCTTCCTCCAGCTCCGTCAGCCGCCGGAAGAACTGCCGGGACAGTTCACGCGCGTCCTGCGGCGCGACCTGGCCGGGATTCGCGACCTCCGGCAGCTCGGTCTCGCTCTGCGCCTGGTCCGTCCGTGCCATTGTCGACGTCACAGTAAAGCCCTCCCTCATTGGTGCCCCCGCTCCGATACCGGCTCCCTGCCTGTACCCCCACTTCCGGGTTACACGCACTTGGCCTAAAGAATTTCGGCGGAGACGTGGGTCACCCCTCCGCGACCACGACCGCGGAGGCCACTCCGGCGTCGTGGCTGAGCGAGACGTGCCAGGAGCGGACGCCCAGCTCAGCGGCACGCGCGGCGACGGTTCCCTTGACCCGGAGCCGCGGCTGCCCGCTGTCCTCGCACCACACCTCGGCGTCGGTCCAGTACAGCCCGGCGGGCGCCCCGAGCGCCTTGGCGAGTGCTTCCTTGGCGGCGAACCGCGCCGCCAGGGAGGCGATGCCGCGCCGTTCCCCGCTGGGCAGCAGCAGCTCGCTCTCCACGAAGAGCCGCTGCGCCAGTCCGGGCGTCCGTTCCAGGGACGCGGCGAACCGCTCGATCTCGGCGACGTCGATGCCGACTCCGATGATGCTCATGCGGGCAGCCTAGATCGACGTGGCCTCACTCCACGGTCACGGACTTGGCGAGGTTGCGCGGCTGGTCCACCTCGTTGCCGCGGGCGGTGGCCAGCTCGCAGGCGAACACCTGCAGCGGCACGGTCGCGACCAGCGGCTGGAGCAGCGTCGGTGTGACCGGGACACGGATCAGATGGTCGGCGTACGGGACGACCGCGTCGTCCCCCTCCTCCGCGACCACGATGGTCCGGGCGCCGCGCGCGCGGATCTCCTGGATGTTGGACACGATCTTGTCGTGCAACACGGACCGCCCACGCGGCGAAGGCACGACGACCACAACGGGCAGGTCGTCCTCGATCAACGCGATGGGCCCGTGCTTCAGCTCCCCCGCCGCGAAGCCCTCCGCGTGCATGTAGGCGAGCTCCTTCAGCTTCAGCGCGCCCTCCAGCGCCACCGGATAACCGACGTGCCGCCCCAGGAAGAGAACCGTGTTCTTCTCCGCCAACGACCGGGCGAGCTCCCGCACAGGCTCCATGGTCTCCAGGACCCGTTCGACCGCCCCAGAAATGGAGCCGAGATCACGTACCACCGCCCGGATCTCGTCGGCGTACTTGGTCCCGCGCACCTGCCCCAGATACAGCGCAACGAGATAACACGCGACCAACTGCGTCAGGAACGCCTTCGTCGACGCGACCGCGACCTCCGGCCCCGCGTGCGTGTACAGCACGGCGTCCGACTCCCGCGGGATGGTCGACCCGTTGGTGTTGCAGATGGCGAGCACCTTGGCGCCCTGCTCCCGCGCGTGCCGCAGCGCCATCAGCGTGTCCATGGTCTCGCCGGACTGGGAGATGGCGACCACGAGCGTCTGCTGGTCCAGGATCGGGTCGCGGTAGCGGAACTCGCTGGCCAGCTCCACCTCGCACGGCACGCGCGTCCAGTGCTCGATGGCGTACTTGGCGATGAGCCCGGCGTGGAAGGCGGTGCCGCAGGCGACGATGACGACCTTGTCGACCTCGCGCAGCACGTTCGCCGGGATGCGCACCTCGTCCAGCGTCAGCGAACCCGACCCGTCGACACGGCCCAGGAGCGTGTCGGCGACGGCCTTCGGCTGCTCGGCGATCTCCTTGAGCATGAAGTAGTCGTAGCCGCCCTTCTCGGCGGCGGAGGCGTCCCAGTCGACGTGGTACTCGCGGACGTCGGCCGGAGCCCCGTCGAAGTCGGTCACCGTCACCGCGTCCCGGCGCAGCTCGACGACCTGGTCCTGCCCCAGTTCGATGGCCTCACGGGTGTGCGCGATGAACGCGGCGACATCCGAAGCGAGAAAGGACTCACCCGCACCGACACCCACCACCAGCGGCGAGTTACGGCGTGCGCCCACCACCACATCGGGCTCATCGGCGTGCACGGCCACCAGCGTGAACGCGCCCTCCAGCCGCCGGCACACCAGCCGCATCGCTTCCGCGAGGTCGGCGCAGGCGGAGTACTCCTCGGCGAGCAGATGGGCGACGACCTCGGTGTCGGTCTCGGAGGTCAGTGCGTGCCCGCGTTCGGTCAACTCCTCGCGCAGCGCGGCGAAGTTCTCGATGATGCCGTTGTGGACGACGGCGACCCGGCCCGCGTTGTCCAGGTGCGGGTGGGCGTTGGCGTCGGTGGGCGCGCCGTGGGTGGCCCACCGGGTGTGCCCGATCGCGGTCGTCCCGGCCGGCAGGGGCCGTTCGCCCAGCTCCTTCTCCAGGTTGACCAGCTTTCCGGCCCTCTTCGCCGTGGCCAGTCCGCCGTCGGCCTGCACGGCGACGCCCGCCGAGTCGTAGCCCCGGTACTCCAGTCGCTTCAGTCCGGCCGTCACGACGTCAAGCGCCGACTGCGGCCCCACGTAACCCACGATTCCGCACATGCCCGGCAGCCTACGGTCCGTCAGCCGTCGAAAACGGCCTCCGCGTGCCCGAATTCGGAAATTCCCACCGGTGCACGAGGCGCCGGTGGGTGAGATTCCGGGTCAGCCGAGCTTGGCGACCTGGGCGGCGACGACGTCGGCCGGGACCTCGAAGTCCTTGCCGGTGGCCATGGACGCCAGGTTCACGGCGCTGAAGGTGACCACGGTCGAGCCCTTGCGCACCAGGACGATCTTGGCGGGCGCCTTGACGCCCTCCTCCGCGGCGACGGTCAGCGTGACGGCGGCGCCCTCGTCGCCGCCCTCGGGCGCGTCTCCGGTGGCGACCTTCTCCACGTCCAACGGCTCACCGACGAGGGTGGCCTTGAACCCGCCCGCGCACTTCTCGGCGGCCGCGACGACACCCTTCACGGCCTGCGCGGCGCCGTCACCCTCGTACGAGGCGAGGTTGATCAGCACCTTCTCCGTGTCCAGCGCGGCCAGGAGGGCGTCCTCGGGCTTGGTGTCCGCGCCCGGCTTCACCGGGTCGCCCGTGAAGGACCGCTTCACGGTCGCGGCAGGCTCCCCCTGCGCCACACCGGCCTGGGCGTGCGCGAGCGGCAGGCAGGCGGCGTCCTCCGTCGTCACCTGATCCGCGGCGATGTCGTCGGTCGCGGGAAGCTTGGTGGCGACCTTGCCGCCCTTGACGTCCGACTGCGCGAGGGCGGCCTTCTCCAGCTCGGCGGCGGTGAGCGTCTTCGCCGGCGCGGCGGCGGAGGTGCTGGGCGCGGCCTTGCCCTTGCCTTCGTCGGCCTTGTCCTGGTCGTCGCCGGAGCCGCCGCAGGCGCTGACGAGCAGGGCCAGCGCGGCGGCGGAGGCGGCGAGCGCGGTACGACGGACGGAACTGGTTCTCACGCGGAAACTCTTTCTCGAAGGTGCGGAGGGATGATCCGCATCACGTGCGCGCACTGTAGACACAGGCGCTTCACAGTTGATCATCGGGGCCCCCACGGAATCCCGGCGTGACACAGCCCACCTGTCGCCGCGTTCAAACTCCGTTAACAATGGACTGTGATCTCTCCGGTCTCCTCGATGCCCCGGAGCGCCCACCGGCAGCGGCCGGAGGCGACTCCCTACGTCGACCTCACCCGTTCCGAGTGGAGCGCGCTGCGCGACAAGACGCCGTTGCCGCTGACGGCGGAGGAGGTGGAACAGCTGCGCGGCCTCGGCGACGTCATCGACCTCGACGAGGTGCGGGACATCTACCTCCCGCTGTCCCGGCTGCTCAACCTCTACGTCCGCGCCACCGACGGGCTGCGCGGCGCCCTCAACACCTTCCTCGGCGAGAAGGGCTCCCAGTCGGGCACGCCCTTCGTCATAGGGGTCGCGGGCTCCGTGGCCGTAGGCAAGTCGACGGTGGCGCGCCTCCTGCAGGCCCTGCTCTCCCGCTGGCCCGAGCATCCCCGCGTGGAGCTGGTCACGACGGACGGCTTCCTGCTCCCCACCGAAGAGCTCCAGTCACGCGGGCTGATGTCGCGGAAAGGTTTCCCCGAGTCCTACGACCGCCGGGCGCTGACGCGCTTCGTGGCGGACATCAAGGCCGGCAAGTCCGAAGTGACCGCCCCCGTCTACTCCCATCTGATCTACGACATCGTCCCGGGCGAGAAGCTCACGGTGCGGCGGCCGGACATCCTGATCGTGGAGGGCCTCAACGTCCTGCAGCCGGCGCTTCCGGGCAAGGACGGGCGGACGCGGGTGGGCCTCGCCGACTACTTCGACTTCAGTGTGTACGTGGATGCTCGTGCCGAGGACATCGAGCAGTGGTACCTGAACCGGTTCCGGAAGCTGCGGCAGACGGCGTTCCAGGACCCGTCGTCGTACTTCCGGAAGTACACGCAGGTGTCCGAAGAGGAGGCGTTGGACTACGCCCGCACGATGTGGCGGACCATCAACAAGCCGAACCTCGTCGAGAACATCGCCCCTACGCGGGGCCGGGCGACCCTGGTCCTCCGGAAGGGCCCCGACCACACGGTCCAGCGCCTGAGCCTCCGCAAACTGTGAACCCCCCGGCCCGCCCGTCACCGGCGGCTACCCTGCCGCCATGCTGCATCTGCGTCTGATCACACCCGCCGGGCAGACCGAGGAAGCGGTCCGCCTCATCGAGGGGACGAGAGGGACCACGCATCTGTGTGTGCTGGCAGGTGCCGCCCGCGACCCCGCCGGGGACGTCGTGCTGTGCGACGTGGCCCGGGAGGCCGCCGACGACCTGCTCAGCGGCTTGCAGCGGCTGGGGCTGGACACGACCGGGTCCATCTCCGTGGAGAACGTCGACCTGTCGCTGTCGGAGCGCGCGGACCGGGCCGAGAAGGAGGCGCCCGGGGAGGGCGCGGACGCGGTGCTGTGGGAGCACCTCACGGAGGCGACCCACGAGGAGTCGACCCTCTCGGTGACCTACCTCTCGTTCCTCACGCTGGCGACCATGATCGCGGCGTGCGGTGTGGTGCTGGACAACGCGGCCCTGATCGTGGGGGCGATGGCGGTGGGCCCGGAGTTCGGCCCGCTGGCCGGCATCTCCACGGCGACGGTGCAGCGTCGGCCGCGCCTCGCGATGCGTTCGCTGATCGCCCTGCTGGTGGGCTTCGCGGTGGCGATGGTGCTGACGGTGGGGTTCAGCCTGTGCATGGACGCGGTGGGGCTGTTCACCAAGGAGCAGTTGGAGGCGGAACGGCCGCAGACCGGCTTCGTGTACGCCCCCGACTGGTTCTCCTTCGTGGTGGCGGTGCTGGCCGGGGCGGCCGGCACGCTGTCGCTCACGTCCGCGAAGTCCGGAGCCCTGGTAGGAGTCGCCATCTCGGTGACGACGGTGCCGGCCGCGGCGAACGCGGCGGTGGCCCTGAGCTACGGGGACACCGTCCAGACCTGGGGTTCCACCGAGCAGCTGCTGCTCAACCTGCTCGGGATCACGCTGGCGGGAACACTGACGCTGCTGACACAGAAGCAGCTGTGGCGGAAGCAGCACGCACGTCTGCGAAGGCGCGCGGCCGCCTGAGACTGCCCGGCGGTGGTCGAGCCGCCCACGGCGGCCCCGCACCACCACCCCACCGTGGGCGCTACCTCAACCCTGACCGGGCAGAATCCCGCGCCGCAGGCACACGGCCTCAGCCCAGCGCGGACTTCACCGCATCCGCGAGCCGCCCAGCCACCGACCGCGCCTGGTCGATGTCGGCCGCTTCCACCATGACGCGGACCAGCGGCTCCGTGCCCGACGGACGAAGCAGCACACGCCCCGTCCCGCCCAGCTCCCGCTCCGCCTCCGACACCGCCGTCGCCAGCTCCGCCGACGTCTTCACCCGGGACTTGTCCACATCAGGCACGTTGATCAGCACCTGCGGCAGCCGCTCCATCACAGACGCCAGCTCCCGCAGCGACCGCCCACTCTCTGCCACCCGAGCCGCCAGCAGCAGCCCCGTCAGCGTCCCGTCCCCCGTCGTCGCGTGGTCCAGGATGATCACGTGCCCCGACTGCTCGCCGCCCAAGGCGAACCCGTGCTGCTTCATCTCCTCCAGCACGTACCGGTCCCCCACCGCCGTCTGGACGAGCCGGATCCCCTCCCGCTCCATGGCGAGCTTGAACCCGAGGTTCGACATCACAGTGGCGACCACCGTGTCGGACCGCAGCGCCCCCCGCTCCCGCATGGCCAGCGCCAGCACCGCGAGGATCTGGTCCCCGTCGACCTCCGCCCCGGTGTGGTCGACGGCGAGACACCGATCGGCGTCCCCGTCATGCGCGATACCCAGCGCGGCCCCGTGCTCGACAACAGCGGCCTTCAGCTGCGCAAGGTGAGTCGACCCGCACCCGTCATTGATGTTCAGCCCATCAGGCTCAGCACCAATGGTCACAACCTCGGCGCCGGCCCGACGGAACGCCTCCGGCGACACCTGCGACGCCGCCCCGTGCGCCTCGTCCAGCACGATCTTCAGCCCGTCGAGCCGGTTCGGCAGAACGCCCACGAGGTGGGCGACATACGTGTCGAAGCCCTCCTCGTAGTCCCGCACGCGCCCGACCCCGGCCCCGGTGGGCCGGTCCCACGGCGCACCGGTGCGGTGCTCCTCGTAGATCGCCTCGATCCGGTCCTCCAGCTCGTCGGCGAGCTTGTGCCCGCCGCGGGCGAAGAACTTGATGCCGTTGTCGGGCATGGCGTTGTGGCTGGCGGAGAGCATCACGCCGAGGTCGGCGCCCAGCGCACCGGTGAGGTGGGCGACCGCCGGCGTCGGCAGCACGCCGACCCGCAGGACGTCCACGCCCGCGCTGGCGAGCCCGGCGACCACGGCGGCCTCCAGGAACTCCCCGGACGCGCGCGGGTCACGCCCGACGACGGCGGTGGGCCGGTGCCCTTCGAACGTGCCCGCCTCGGCCAGTACGTGCGCGGCGGCGACGGACAGGCCGAGCGCCATCTCCGCCGTCAGATCCGCGTTGGCGACACCGCGCACGCCGTCCGTGCCGAAGAGTCGTCCCACTTGTCCTCCTGAGGATGCGTCAGTATCGGCAGCCCTCCAGGGCCCCGCCACCAAGGTCCCGCCGAGGCGATGGACCGGCCCGTACGGCCGACGGCTGTGCCACTGACAAAGCTGAGCTTCTGCTGTTCGTCGATGCTTCTGATGTTCGACGGTCACGGACCGCCCGCGGCTCCCGAGCCGCGGGGACGCGCACCGTGACGTCGCCGGGCGTGCACCACGGCGCCACCGCCCGACCATCCGATCACATTAGCGTTTGAGCGCCTTGTGCCGTTATACGCCCACGCCAGTGAATAAACGAACGCCCCGGCAGCACGATGGCGTGCCGCCGGGGCGTTCGGAGTACGCGCGAGCGCCCTGCGATTAGCGCTTGCTGTACTGCGGAGCCTTGCGGGCCTTCTTCAGACCGGCCTTCTTCCGCTCGACCGCACGGTCGTCGCGGCGCAGGAAGCCGGCCTTCTTCAGCGGACCGCGGTTGTTGTCGACGTCCGCCTCGTTCAGCGCACGGGCGACACCGAGTCGGAGCGCACCGGCCTGACCGGAGACACCGCCACCCGCGATGCGGGCGATGACGTCGTAGCGGCCCTCGAGCTCGAGCACCTTGAAGGGCTCGTTCACTTCCTGCTGGTGCACCTTGTTCGGGAAGTAGTCCTCGAGGGTGCGACCGTTGATCTTCCACTTGCCGGTGCCCGGGACGATCCGGACGCGGGCGATGGCGTTCTTGCGACGGCCCAGGCCGGCGGCCGGCTGGGGCTCACCGAAGCGGGACGCCATGGACTCCGAGGTGTACTCGCCCTCGACGGGCGCCTCGGACTCGGTGGTGTAGCTGTCGATGTCAAGCTCTTCGAGCGGCTGCTCGGCAGTGGTCTCGGCCACGATTCTCCTCAGATTCTCTTCGGTCTTAGGGGGTGGCCGGACTTACTGCGCGACCTGGGTGATCTCGAACGGCACCGGCTGCTGAGCGGCGTGCGGGTGCTGGTCGCCCGAGTAGACCTTCAGCTTCGAGAGCATCTGACGGCCCAGGGTGTTCTTGGGGAGCATGCCCTTGACGGCCTTCTCGATGGCCTTCTCGGGGTTCTTGGCAAGCAGCTCGTCGTAGCGGACGGAGCGCAGACCACCCGGGTAGCCCGAGTGGCGGTACGCCATCTTCTGGGTCCGCTTGTTGCCGGAGAGGTGCACCTTGTCGGCGTTGATGATGATGACGAAGTCACCGGTGTCGACGTGGGGCGCGTAGATCGGCTTGTGCTTGCCACGCAGGATGGAGGCGGCAGTGGAGGCCAGACGGCCCAGGACGACGTCCTGAGCGTCGATGACGTGCCACTGGCGCGTCACATCGCCGGGCTTGGGGCTGTACGTACGCACGGTTCGTAGCCTTCGCTTCTTCAGTGAATGGTCCTGACAAGGTCACCGAAGACGATCACGACAGCCCTGACCGCACAGCGGTGACGCAAACCGCGTGCTGGTCGCTGGTCATCGGCCCGGTGGACCGGTGTAAGGGCCCCTCACGTGAGAATGAGTAAGCCACTACACACAACAGAGACGCAGAATACCCGTGCTCGGCCGGACGGGTCAAAACGAGCCCGCCGCCCGTGGGCGCGCCCCATTTTACGGCCGTACGGCGCCCCCCGTGGCCGCACGCCACCCGCCCTCCCCTCGACCAGCCCCTTCCTCGTCCGAAGCGCCCTCGGCACCCTCAGCACCCCGCACACTCCGCGCACCCCGGACCGCGTGGTACGCCACCGCACCCGCCAGCACACACAGCGTGACGAAGTCCCGGAACGCCCGCCGCTTCCCCGACTCCAGCCACGGCCAGGTCACCCCCGGGAGCTGTGGCACCAGCGCCAGCCAGAACCACGGCCGCCGGGTCACCGACCCCGCGTACGGCATCCCGGCGAGCAGCAGGGGCAGCACGACGAGCAGGTAGTGGTTGTAGGAGGGCCGCGACACCAGGAACGCGGACAGCATCAGCCCGGCGGACGTCTCCGCCAGCCGCAGCGCCTCGGGCCCCGGCCCCCGCCATCGCCGGTACGCGCAGGCCACCCCGACCGCGGCGGCGGCCACCGCCAGCGCCTGGGCCAGGGCCTGCGGCACGCCGAGCCGGGGCAGCACGGCAGCCGGGCCCGCCTCGTAGAGCCGGAGGAAGGCGTCGTCGGCGGTGAAGAGGAAGGGGAGCGTCTGGGTGAGGAAGCCGGTGGGGTCGGGCAGGAAGAAGGCGGCCACCACCGACGACACCGCCGGCACCAGCACCACCAGCGCGAGCGCGCCCCAGCGGCGGGCGAAGAGGAACAGCAGCGCCATCGGCGCGAGCAGCGGCTTCAGCGCCACCGCCACCCCGATCACCGCGCCCGCCGCGACCCACCGCCCCCGGCTCGCCAGCAGCAGGCACAGCGGCAGCGCCAGCACCGCCGTCACCGTCCAGTTGCCCAGCCGCACCAGCTGCGCGAACGGCGCGAAACCCACCGCCAGCCCGAACAGCCCGAGCACGGCGAGCCTGCTGCGCAGCGGCACCCGGTGCAGCAGCAGCGCGCACACCCAGCCCGCCGTGAGCGCGAGGACCACCAGCACCGGCACCAGCACGTCCAGCACGGACCGCGGCAGCAGCGCCTGCGGGGCGGCCGCGACGACCGCGCTCGGGAAATAGAGGAAGTGCGCGTCGTCGTACGGCGATCCGCCGTCCAGCCAGGTGCGCGCCGCGTCCACGACGATGCCGTTGTCCATGCCTCCGTCCGAGGTCACCAGCACCGTATGGGTCGTCAGCGCGGCCAGGACCGCCGTGAGTCCGGCCCACCAGCCGATGCCCGCGGGGCGCACCAACCACCCGGAGATGTCGCTTTTGCCCGTCGCCATGGGCGCAACGCTAGGGCCTCACGGGCCCGTTGAGGCGGACCAGCACACCCCTTGCCCCGTCTAAGATGCGCCCCATGAGCTTTGGGCAGGGGGGGTCCTCCCAGCAGTGGGATCCCTGGAAACCGAATTCGCAGCAGCCGTGGAACGGCGGCAGCGCCGGCGGGTCACCCGACTGGGCGGCGCTCGCCGACGCGTCCGAGGCGCGCGCCAAGCGGCGCCGGCTGCTGTTCATAGGCGGCGGCGCACTCGCCGCCGTGGCGATAGGGACCGCGGTGGCGGTCGCCGTCGTGTCGGCGGGGAGCTCGAACCAGGCCGGCCCGGGCACCGAGTCCCAGCTGCCCGGCGTCTCCGACCTCCCGAGCGCCACGGGCACGGTCCCGTCGTTCGAGCCGACGAGCGCGCCGCCCCCGCTGGACCCGAAGGACTTCGTCGCCAGCGCCCAGAAGGACAAGGCGCCGCTGAGCCCCGACATCCTGTTCCCGGGCACGCAGCTGACCATGGGCGACACGGTCTACAAGAAGGGCCCGACGGCGGACACCAAGAACTGCGCGTCCGCGGCCAAGGCCACGCTCCCGAAGGTCCTCACGGACAACAGGTGCACGCGGCTGATCCGCGTCACCTACAGCCGGGACGGCGTGGCGGTGACGGTCGGCGTGGCGGTCTTCGCGACCGAGGCGCAGGCGACGAAGGCCAAGCAGCAGGCGGACGCGAAGAGCATCGTCAAGTCGCTGTCCGGCGGCGGGGTGAAGGACTTCTGCGTCGGCGCGGTCTGCCGCTCCACCACCAACGCCTACGGCCGCTACGCCTACTTCACACTGTCCGGCTTCACCAGCGGCAAGGACGTGACGGAGAAGGACAAGGCCGTCTTCAGGACCGGCGACGACCTCCAGGAGTTCACGTACCGTCAGATCCGCCGCAGGGGCGAGGCCCAGGCGTCCGCGGCGGCGGCCGGCTGACCCCGCCGCCCGGGGCGCGTCAGCAGCAGCCGGCCGACGGCAGCGACCGCTTGTTGCGCGCCTCGACGCTGCGGGCCGCGAGGAGCTCGTCGGCCGGGTAGCCGACCTCCTCCAGGGTCAGGCCGTGCGGGCGTACGACATGGACCGCCGAGTCCCGTACGCCCGCCGCCAGGACCTTCGCGGGCCAGTCCGGGGTGCGGTGCCCGTCGCCGACGAACAGCAGCGCGCCGATCAGCGAGCGCACCATGTTGTGGCAGAAGGCGTCGGCGCGGACGGTGGCGGTGATGATCCCGTCGTCGCCGCGTACGAGGCTCAGCTCCTGGAGCGTGCGGATGGTCGTCGCGCCCTCGCGCCGCTTGCAGTAGGCGGCGAAGTCGTGCTCGCCGAGCAGTCCGCGGGCGGCCTCGTTCATGGCGTCCACGTCGAGCGGCCAGTCGTGCCACAGCACGTGGTTGCGCAGCAGCGGGTCGACGCCGCCGGGGTTGTCGGTGACGCGGTAGGCGTAGCGCCGCCAGATCGCCGAGAACCGGGCGTCGAAGCCCGCCGGCGCCTCCCTGAGCGCCCACACCCGCACGTCCTTCGGCAGCCGCCCGGCGAGCCGCTTCAGCAGCTTCGGCCGGTGCTCGGCCCACACCTCGCGCGGCAGGTCCACGTGCGCGACCTGACCCCGCGCGTGCACACCGGCGTCGGTCCGCCCCGCCACGGTCAGCTCGTACGTCGTCGCGGACCGCGTCACGGTCCGCAGGGCGTCCTCGATCTCCCCCTGCACGGTCCGCCGGCCCCCGGCCTGCTTGGCCCACCCGGAGAACTCGGTCCCGTCATAGGAAAGGTCCAGCCGGACCCGCACCACACCACTCACCGAACGACTCCCTCTCCCAAAACGAAGCGGGCCCGCTCCTGAAAGAAGCGGGCCCGCAACAATGCCCCTCAGGGGCGCGGGGCTGTGCTCGATTCGCGGCTCCGCCGCGTGGGCGCGACCAGCCACGACGAAAGCCGCAGCCGAGCGACCACCCAGTCCCCGCCGGAACGCTTACGCGTCCTTCGACTCCTCGGCCGCGGCCTCGTCGTCGCCCTTGGCCGTGTCGACCTTGGTCTCCACGGCCTCCGCCTCGGCGTCCTTGGCGGACCGCTTGGTCGCGGCCTCGGCCTCGCCGACCGCGGCCTGCTGCACCGTCAGCGCCTCGACCAGCTCGATGACGGCCATGGGCGCGTTGTCGCCACGGCGGTTACCGATCTTGGTGATGCGGGTGTAGCCACCGGGACGGTTCTCGTACCGCGGGCCGATCTCGGTGAAGAGCGTGTGGACGACGCTCTTGTCCGTGATCACCTGGAGCACCTGACGGCGGTTGTGAAGGTCGCCCTTCTTCGCCTTGGTGACCAGACGCTCGGCGTAGGGACGCAGCTTGCGCGCCTTCGCCTCGGTGGTGGTGATGCGGCCGTGCTCGAAAAGCGCCTTCGCGAGGTTCGCGAGGAGAAGCTTCTCGTGCGCGGCGCTGCCGCCCAGACGGGCACCCTTGGTGGGCCTCGGCATAGTGACTCTCCTGTGTGTCTGCCCCGGCCGTATCAGGTACCGGAGTCAGTATCCGAGCAGGCGGTCGCCTGTCGGAGATCCGGGCCGTCTTCACAGACGTCCCGGAGGACCCGCGCCCCCGAAGGGGCGCGGGGAACTGCGCGACCAGCCGGAACCGGCCGGCAGTCAGTAACGGACCGCAGGTCCCGAGCTCAGTACTGCTCGGTCTCCACGAACCCGGCGTCCGCGTCGTCGTCGGCGCCGAAGGCGTCCGCGGCGGCGGTCGGGTCGAACCTGGGAGGCGAGTCCTTGAGCGCGAGGCCCATGCCGGCGAGCTTGGCCTTGACCTCGTCGATGGACTTCGCACCGAAGTTACGGATGTCGAGCAGGTCCGCCTCGGACCGCGCGACGAGCTCACCCACGGAGTGGATGCCCTCACGCTTGAGGCAGTTGTACGACCGGACCGTGAGCTCCAGCTCCTCGATCGGCAGCGCCAGGTCGGCGGCGAGGGCGGCGTCCGTCGGGGACGGACCCATGTCGATGCCCTCGGCGTCGATGTTCAGCTCGCGGGCGAGCCCGAACAGCTCGACCAGGGTCTTGCCGGCCGACGCCATGGCGTCACGCGGCCGCATGGCCTGCTTGGTCTCGACGTCGACGATCAGCTTGTCGAAGTCGGTGCGCTGCTCGACTCGGGTCGCCTCGACCTTGTAGGTGACCTTCAGCACGGGGCTGTAGATCGAGTCGACCGGGATCCGGCCGATCTCCTGGCCGACCTGCTTGTTCTGCACGGCGGAGACGTAGCCGCGACCGCGCTCGACGGTCAGCTCCATCTCCAGCTTGCCCTTGCCGTTGAGCGTGGCGAGGACGAGGTCCGGGTTGTGCACCTCGACACCGGCCGGAGGCGCGATGTCGGCGGCGGTGACCAGACCCGGGCCCTGCTTGCGCAGGTACATCACGACCGGCTCGTCGTGCTCCGAGGAGACGACCAGCTGCTTGATGTTGAGGATCAGGTCGGTGACGTCCTCCTTGACGCCCGGCACGGTGGTGAACTCGTGCAGGACGCCGTCGATGCGGATGCTGGTGACAGCGGCACCGGGGATCGACGACAGGAGGGTGCGGCGGAGGGAGTTGCCGAGGGTGTAGCCGAAGCCCGGCTCCAGCGGCTCGATCACGAACCGGGAGCGGAATTCGTCGACGACCTCTTCGGTCAACGAGGGACGCTGAGCGATCAGCATGAGTGGATCAGATCCTTCTTTCGTGGACGCCCGCTATTTGACGTCCGACGGAAACCGCACCCGGTGAAGAGTGCGGGTACTGCAAGGGTACGGGCGATACGGCCCTTGCGAGCCGTACCGCCCGGAACCACGGGAAGCCGGTGCCTCAGACGCGGCGGCGCTTCGGCGGGCGGCAGCCGTGCTGCGACACTGCGGGGAGCGACCCCCGCACCCCCGGCAGGGGGCCGTCCAGCGCGGCCGGTGCCTCAGACGCGGCGGCGCTTCGGCGGGCGGCAGCCGTTGTGCGGGGTCGGGGTGACGTCCTGGATGGAGCCGACCTCGAGGCCCGTGGCCTGCAGGGAGCGGATGGCGGTCTCACGACCGGAACCCGGGCCCTTGACGAACACGTCGACCTTGCGCATGCCGTGCTCCTGGGCGCGGCGGGCGGCCGACTCGGCGGCCATCTGCGCGGCGAACGGCGTGGACTTCCGGGAGCCCTTGAAGCCGACATGGCCGGCGGACGCCCAGGAGATCACGTTGCCGGACGGGTCCGTGATCGAGACGATCGTGTTGTTGAACGTGCTCTTGATGTGCGCGTGGCCGTGAGCGACGTTCTTCTTTTCCTTGCGGCGCACCTTCTTGGCAGCGCCCTGACGACCCTTGGGGGGCATCTGTACTCCTACGGGAGGTGGTCGGTCCTACAGCGAAGACCGCTGGACGGCGAAGTCCGCTGAGGACTACTTCTTGCCCGGCTTCTTCTTGCCGGCGATGGCGCGACGCGGGCCCTTGCGGGTACGCGCGTTGGTGCTGGTGCGCTGACCGCGGACGGGCAGACCGCGACGGTGACGCAGACCCTGGTAGGTGCCGATCTCGACCTTGCGGCGGATGTCGGCCTGGATCTCGCGACGGAGGTCACCCTCGGTCTTGATGTTGTTGTCCACGTACTCGCGGATCGCGACCAGCTGCTCTTCGGTCAGGTCGCGGACGCGGGTGTTCGGGTCGACGCCGGTCGCGGCCAGCGTCTGCTGCGAAAGGGTCCGGCCGATGCCGAACACGTAGGTGAGGGCGATCTCCACGCGCTTTTCGCGCGGGATGTCAACACCGGAAACGCGTGCCATTCAATGGCTCCAGTTGGTTGTCGGAGGTCTTCCACAGAACCGGCTCCCCGCCCGCCGTACCAGGTACGGGCCGGGTCCCCGGCCTCCGAGCCGGGGGTGTCGAGCCGTGCGGCTCGGGTCCTGCGTATGAACGTGTGTTGCTCGCGTCGCGCGAAGTCTGCGGGAGGCGCAGAGGGTGGTTCAGTGCTGCGGTCAGCCCTGGCGCTGCTTGTGGCGCGGGTTGTCGCAGATGACCATGACCCGACCGTGACGGCGGATCACCCTGCACTTGTCGCAGATCTTCTTGACGCTCGGCTTGACCTTCATGGGTGTGAGGTTCTCCGGGTCAGTGCCATCACCCCGGCGGGCCGGGGAGCGGGCAAGATCTACTTGTACCGGTAGACGATCCGGCCACGCGTGAGGTCGTACGGAGACAGCTCCACCACGACCCGGTCGTCAGGGAGGATGCGGATGTAGTGCATGCGCATCTTGCCGCTGATGTGTGCCAGGACCTGGTGGCCGTTCTGGAGCTCGACCCTGAACATGGCGTTCGGCAGAGACTCGACGACAGTGCCCTCGATCTCGATGGCACCTTGCTTCTTGGCCACGCTTCGCCCTTCGAATCGACTACCTTGATCGACTCATTGGTACACCGTGACCACATGCGGACATGCGGGTGCACCAGAGCCGACGAGTCAGTCTACGTCAGCGCACCCGGAAACACGAATCGAGAGATCCTCCCCTTCCGGGGAGATCCCTAACCCAACGGGTCCGGCGCCGCCGTGACACCCATCTCCGCGAGCTTCGCCTTGCCGCCGTCGGGGGCGGTCAGGACCAGGGGGCCCTGCTCGGTGAGGGCGACCGAGTGCTCCCAGTGGGAGGACCAGGTGCCGTCGGTCGTGACGACCGTCCAGTCGTCGGAGAGGACCTCGGTGCGCGGGGTGCCGAGGGAGACCATCGGCTCGATCGCCAGGCAGAAGCCGGGCACCAGCTTCGGGCCCTTGCCGCGCTTGCGGTCGACGTAGTTCAGCAGGTGCGGGTCCATGTGCATCTCGGTGCCGATGCCGTGGCCGCCGTAGTCCTCGATGATCCCGTACTTGCCGCCGCCGGGCTTCGGCTGGCGGCGGATGTACGTCTCGATCGCGCGGGAGATGTCGACCAGCCGGCTGCCCTGCTTCATGGCCGCGATGCCGGCCCACATCGACTCCTCGGTGACCCGGGAGAGCTCGACCAGCTCCGGGGAGTGACCGGAGCCGACGAAGGCGGTGTAGGCGGCGTCGCCGTGCCAGCCGTCGACGATGGCGCCGCAGTCGACGGAGATGATGTCGCCGTCCTTGAGGATCACGTCGTCGGACGGGATGCCGTGGACCACGACCTCGTTCACCGAGGTGCAGATGGTGGCGGGGAAGCCGCCGTAGCCGAGGAAGTTCGGCTTGGCGTTGTGCTCGGCGAGCACCTTGCGGGCGACCTGGTCCAGGTCCTTGGTGGACGCCCCGGGCACCGCGGCCTCGCGGGTGGCCGCGTGGATGGCGGCGACGACCAGCCCCGCCTCGCGCATCTTGGCGATCTGCTCAGGGCTCTTGATCTGCACCATGGGGACGACGGCCTTTCTGGACCAGTGGTCGAGTACGAACGCTTCCAACGATACGGGCGCGGTCCGCCCGGATGCCGCGCGGGCGGCGGCACGGACCCCGCCCACGCCACAGCCGCGGCCCCTCGGGGGGAACCGCGGCTGTGCATGCGGCGGGACGGACTACTGGCCGCTCTTCAGCGCCTCCAGCGCCCGGCTGGTGACCTCGTCGACGGGACCCATCGCGGAGATGGTCACCACCAGGCCCTGGGCCCGGTAGTAGTCGATGATCGGCTCGGTCTGCGTGTGGTAGACCTCCAGGCGCGTGCGGACGGTCTCCTCGGAGTCGTCGTCGCGCTGGTACAGCTCGCCGCCGCAGTAGTCGCAGACGCCGTCCTGCTTGGGTGGGCTGTAGGTGACGTGGAAGACGTGCGCGGAGTCCTTGCGGCAGACGCGCCGCCCGGCGATCCGCTTCACGACCTCGTCCTCGGGGGCCTCGAGGTCCAGCACCGCGTCCAGCTTGATGCCCTCGGCCTTCAGCAGCTCGTCCAGCGCCTCGGCCTGCGACACGTTGCGCGGGAAGCCGTCGAGCAGGAAGCCGTTCTCGGCGTCCGGCTGCGACATGCGGTCCTTGGCCATGGCGATGGTGACCTCGTCGGGGACGAGGTTACCGGCGTCCATGTAGGACTTCGCGAGCTTTCCCAGCTCGGTCTGCCGGCTGATGTTGGCGCGGAACAGGTCGCCCGTGGAGATGTGCGGGATGCGCAGTTTCTCGGCAAGGCGGGTGGCCTGTGTGCCCTTCCCAGCACCCGGCGGCCCGACGAGGACGATTCGCATCAGCGGAGGAACCCTTCGTAATTGCGCTGCTGGAGCTGGCTCTCGATCTGCTTCACCGTCTCGAGACCGACACCCACGATGATCAGGATGCTCGTCCCGCCGAACGGGAAGTTCTGGTTTGCCCCGAAACCAACCAACGCCATCGTCGGTACGAGAGCGATCAGACCCAAGTACAGCGAACCCGGCCAGGTGATCCGGTTGAGTACGTAGCTCAGGTACTCAGCGGTCGGTCGGCCAGCCCGGATGCCCGGGATGAAGCCACCATACTTCTTCATGTTGTCCGCGACTTCCTCGGGGTTGAACGAGATGGCCACGTAGAAGAACGCGAAGAAGACGATGAGCAAGAAGTACAGCGTCACGTAGATCGGGTGGTCACCGCGGACGAGGTGGGCCTCGATCCAGGTCTTCCAGCCCGAGGTGCCGCTGGAGAACTGCGCGATCAGCGCCGGGATGTACAGCAGCGACGAGGCGAAGATGACCGGGATCACACCGGCCTGGTTGACCTTCAGCGGGATGTAGGTCGACGTGCCGCCGTAGGACCGGCGGCCGATCATGCGCTTCGCGTACTGCACGGGGATCCGGCGCTGGGCCTGTTCGACGAAGACGACCAGGCCGACCATGACCAGGCCGACGGCGATGACGGTGCCGAACTCGATCCAGCCGTCCGCCAGGCTGCCCTGCTCCTTGATGGCCCAGAGGGCGGAGGGGAAGGTCGCGGCGATCGAGATGAACATCAGGATCGACATGCCGTTGCCGATGCCGCGGTCGGTGATCAGCTCACCGAGCCACATGACCACGGCCGTGCCGGCGGTCATGGTGATGACCATGGTGATGGTCACGAAGATCGACTGGTCGGGGACGATCTGGCTCGCGACCGGGCAGCCCTGGAAGAGGGCGCCGCTGCGGGCGGTGGCCACCAGGCCGGTGCCCTGGAGGATGGCGAGCGCGACCGTCAGGTAACGGGTGTACTGCGTGATCTTCGCCGTGCCGGCCTGCCCCTCCTTCTTCAGGGCTTCCAGGCGCGGGATCACCACGGTCAGCAGCTGCAGAATGATGCTCGCCGTGATGTACGGCATGATCCCGAGCGCGAAGACCGTGATCTGGAGCAGCGCGCCGCCGCTGAACATGTTCACCAGACCGAACAGGCCCTGGTTCGCCTGGGCGGCGTCGATACAGGTCTGGACGTTCCGGTAGTCGACACCCGGGATGGGGATGTGCGTACCGACGCGGTACACCACGATGATGCCGAGCGTGAAGAGCAGCTTCTTGCGCAGGTCGGGCGTCTTGAACGCCCGGGCGAACGCGGTGAGCACGGTGCCTCCTGCGACCCCCCGCGCAACTGCGTCAAGGGTGATGGTCTGAGATTCCGACTGAGGACGAATTCTTAACGGTCAACTGCCGCCCTGAGTGCCCCGCGTAGGGCCCCCGGGGTGAATGGGCAGCGCAGGCCACCTTACCGGCGACACCACCGCCCTAGGAACGACCAACCGGGGATACCCCATTTGTGGGGTATCCCCGGTCGGGATCGCTCTACGTCATCGAGACACCTGACGGGGTCAGACGAGCTCGGTGACCGTACCGCCGGCGGCGGTGATCTTCTCCTTGGCGGAGCCGGAGACGGCGTCGACCGTCACCTGCAGCGCCACGGAGATCTCGCCCTGGCCCAGGACCTTGACGAGGCTGTTCTTGCGCACGGCGCCCTTGGCGACCAGGTCCTCGACCGTGACCTCTCCGCCCTCGGGGTAGAGGGAGGCGAGCTTGTCCAGGTTCACGACCTGGTACTCGGTCTTGAACGGGTTCTTGAAGCCCTTGAGCTTCGGGAGACGCATGTGGAGGGGCATCTGGCCACCCTCGAAGCGCTCCGGAACCTGGTAACGGGCCTTGGTGCCCTTCGTACCACGACCGGCCGTCTTACCCTTCGACGCCTCACCACGACCCACACGGGTCTTGGCGGTCTTGGCGCCCGGGGCCGGACGGAGGTTGTGGATCTTGAGCGGGTTGTTCTCCGCCATGATCAGTCGACCTCCTCGACCGTCACGAGGTGGCGGACGGTGTGCACCATGCCGCGGAACTCGGGACGATCCTCCTTGACGACCTGCGTGTTGATGCCCTTGAGACCAAGGGTGCGCAGGGTGTCACGGTGGTTCTGCTTGCTGCCGATGTAGGACTTCACCTGCGTGATCTTGAGCTGCGCCATGATCACACACCTGCCCCGGCACGAGCGCGCAGCAGAGCCGCGGGAGCGACGTCCTCGAGCGGCAGACCACGGCGGGCCGCGATCTCCTCGGGACGCTGCAGGCCCTTCAGGGCCTCCACGGTCGCGTGCACGATGTTGATGGCGTTGTCGGAGCCGAGCGACTTCGACAGCACGTCGTGGATACCGGCGCACTCGAGCACGGCGCGCACCGGACCACCGGCGATCACACCGGTACCGGGGGACGCGGGCTTGAGCAGCACGACGCCGGCAGCCTTCTCACCCTGGATGGGGTGCGGGATGGTGCCCTGGATGCGGGGGACCTTGAAGAAGTGCTTCTTGGCCTCCTCAACGCCCTTGGCGATGGCGGCCGGCACCTCCTTGGCCTTGCCGTATCCGACACCCACGGTGCCGTCACCGTCGCCCACCACGACCAGCGCGGTGAAGCTGAAGCGACGACCACCCTTCACAACCTTGGCGACACGGTTGATCGCGACGACGCGCTCGACGTACGCGGTCTTCTCGGCGGCAGCAGCGCCGCCGTCACGGCCCTTCCGGTCCCGCCGCTCGCCGCCACCGGCGCCGCCACCGCGGCGCTGGGGTCCAGCCATTGGATTACCTCTCTCTTTCCGCTAGCTACAAGCGGCTCAGAACTTGAGCCCGGCTTCGCGGGCGGCGTCCGCCAGGGCGGCGATGCGCCCGGCGTACTGGTTGCCACCACGGTCGAACACGACGGCCTCGACACCGGCGGCCTTGGCACGCTCGGCGACCAGGGCGCCGACCTGCTTGGCCTGCGCGGACTTGTCGCCCTCGCCGCCGCGGACCGACGCGTCCAGGGTGGACGCCGACGCCAGGGTGTGACCCTTCAGGTCGTCGATCACCTGCGCCACGATGTGGCGGTTGGAACGGGTCACGACCAGGCGAGGACGCTCGGCGGTGCCGGCGACCTTCTTGCGGATCCGGATGTGACGGCGCTTGATAGCAGCACGCTTGTACGCGTCGCCCTTGAGGATCTTCTGCCCGTATGCCATGGCTTACTTACCCGCCTTTCCGACCTTGCGGCGGATGACTTCGCCCTCGTACTTGACGCCCTTGGCCTTGTACGGGTCGGGCTTGCGCAGCTTGCGGATGTTGGCCGCAACCTCGCCGACCTTCTGCTTGTCGATGCCCTCGACCGAGAACCGGGTCGGGGACTCCACCTTGAAGGTGATGCCCTCGGGGGCCTCGACCGTGATCGGGTGGCTGTAGCCGAGGGAGAACTCCAGGTTCGAACCCTTGGCGACAACGCGGTAACCGACACCGCTGATCTCGAGCTTCTTCACGTAACCCTGGGTCACGCCGGTGATCATGTTCGCCACCAGCGTGCGGGACAGGCCGTGCAGGGCCTTGTTCTGACGCTCGTCGTTGGGGCGGGTGACGTTCAGGACGCCGTCCTCACCCTTGGCGATCTCGATCGGCGCCACGACGGTGTGGGTCAGCGTGCCCTTGGGGCCCTTGACCGCGACCGTGCGGCCGTCGATGGTGACGTCCACGCCGGCGGGAACCGCGATGGGGAGCTTGCCGATGCGCGACATAGCTGTTTCCTCCGTTCCCTTCTGCTACCAGACGTAGGCGAGGACTTCCCCACCCACGCCCTTCTTGCCGGCCTGCTTGTCGGTGAGGAGCCCGTGCGACGTGGAGATGATCGCCACGCCGAGGCCGCCGAGCACCTTCGGCAGGTTGGTGGACTTCGCGTACACCCGGAGACCGGGCTTGGAGATCCGCTTGATGCCCGCGATGGAGCGCTCACGGTTGGGGCCGAACTTCAGCTCCAGGACGAGGTTCTTGCCGACCTCGGCGTCCTCGACCTTCCAGCCCGTGATGAAGCCCTCCTGCTGGAGGATCTCCGCGATGTGCGACTTGATCTTCGAGTGCGGCATCGACACGGTGTCGTGGTATGCCGAGTTCGCGTTCCGCAGACGCGTAAGCATGTCTGCGATCGGATCAGTCATGGTCATGAATTGGCCTTCGGCCTCTCTCGCCGGGGTTTCCTGGTGCGCCATCCCTCTCCCCGATCCGAGACGGGACGGGTGCGGCGCGGTGGACCTACGGCGTAGTAAGTCGTACGGGCACGGCAGGTGCCCAACCCCACAAGCCTAAGCCATGCGGAGCGGGGCTCCTGCCGTTCCCATTGCTTACCGAGAGCCCTGGGAGTCCGGAACTACCGGATTACCAGGAGCTCTTGGTCACGCCCGGCAGCTCGCCACGGTGAGCCATCTCACGAAGGCACACGCGGCACAGGCCGAACTTGCGGTACACGGAGTGGGGACGGCCGCAGCGCTGGCAGCGGGTGTAGCCACGCACACCGAACTTGGGCTTGCGAGCAGCCTTCGCGATGAGAGCCTTCTTCGCCATCTCGCTCACGCCTCCTTGAACGGGAAGCCGAGGTGACGGAGAAGGGCACGGCCCTCTTCGTCGTTGGTCGCCGTGGTCACCACGGTGATGTCCATACCCCGGACGCGGTCGATCTTGTCCTGGTCGATCTCGTGGAACATGACCTGCTCCGTGAGACCGAAGGTGTAGTTGCCACGGCCGTCGAACTGCTTGGGGGACAGGCCGCGGAAGTCGCGGATGCGCGGCAGCGCGAGCGACAGGGTGCGGTCCAGGAACTCCCACATGCGGTCGCCACGGAGCGTGACGTGGGCACCGATCGGCTGACCCTCACGCAGCTTGAACTGCGCGATGGACTTGCGGGCCTTGGTGACGGCCGGCTTCTGACCGGTGATCGTGGTGAGGTCGCGGATGGCGCCCTCGATCAGCTTCGAGTCGCGGGCGGCGTCGCCCACACCCATGTTGACCACGATCTTGACGAGGCCGGGAACCTGCATGACGTTCTCGTACGAGAACTCCTCACGCAGCTTGCCCGCGATCTCCTCGCGGTACTTCGTCTTGAGACGCGGAGTGGTGGTGGTCGTCATCAGATGTCCTCACCCGTCCGCTTGGCAACGCGGATCTTGTTGCCCTCTTCGTCGAAGCGGTAGCCGACGCGGGTCACGACCTTCTTGCCGTCCTTCTCCACGACCAGCTGGACGTTGGAGACGTGGATCGGGGCCTCGGTGGTGACGATGCCGCCGGCCTGGGAACCGCGAGCCGTCGGACCGGCCTTGGTGTGCTTCTTGACCCGGTTGACACCCTCGACCAGGACACGCTGCTCGCGCGGGAAAGCGGCAATGACCTTGCCCTGCTTGCCCTTGTCCTTGCCGGTGATGACCTGGACCAGGTCGCCCTTCTTGATCTTCATGCTCACAGCACCTCCGGCGCGAGGGAGATGATCTTCATGAACTTCTTCTCGCGCAGCTCACGGCCCACGGGGCCGAAGATACGGGTGCCACGAGGGTCGCCGTCGTTCTTGAGAATGACGGCGGCGTTCTCGTCGAAGCGGATGTACGAGCCGTCCGGACGGCGGCGCTCCTTGACGGTGCGAACGATGACCGCCTTGACGACGTCACCCTTCTTCACGTTGCCACCGGGGATCGCGTCCTTGACGGTGGCGACGATGACGTCACCGATACCCGCGTAGCGGCGACCGGAGCCACCGAGCACACGGATGCAGAGGATCTCCTTCGCACCCGTGTTGTCGGCGACACGCAGTCGCGACTCCTGCTGGATCACGTCTATCTCCTGAATGTCTGCCGGTTCCCCGGGAGCCGCTCAGCGGAGCGGCTCCCGGAGCCTGGCGGAACTGTCCTGCGGGGTTTGCCCCGCAGGAATTACTTGGCCTTCTCGAGGATCTCGACGACGCGCCAGCGCTTCGTCGCGGACAGCGGCCGGGTCTCCATGAGGAGGACGCGGTCGCCGACACCCGCGGCGTTCTGCTCGTCGTGCGCCTTGAGCTTGTTCGTACGGCGGATGACCTTGCCGTACAGCGCGTGCTTCACGCGGTCCTCGACAGCGACGACGACGGTCTTGTCCATCTTGTCGCTGACGACCAGACCCTCACGGGTCTTGCGGAAACCGCGGGCGGCCTTCGTCTCTTCAGTCACGTTGTTCTCGCTCATGCGCTCTCCACCGTCTCGATGCCCAGCTCGCGCTCACGCATCAGGGTGTAGATCCGCGCGATGTCCTTGCGGACGGCCTTGAGCCGACCGTGGTTCTCGAGCTGACCCGTGGCCGCCTGGAAGCGGAGGTTGAACAGCTCTTCCTTGGCCTCGCGGAGCTTCGCCAGAAGCTCCTCGTTGCCCAGCTCGCGCAGCTCTGACGCCTTGGTACCGGCCGACATCACGCTTCACCTGCCTCGCGCTTGACGATCTTGCACTTCATCGGCAGCTTGTGAGCCGCACGGGTCAGGGCCTCGCGCGCGATCTTCTCGTTGGGGTACGACAGCTCGAACATGACGCGTCCGGGCTTGACGTTGGCCACCCACCACTCCGGGGAACCCTTACCGGAACCCATGCGGGTCTCGGCCGGCTTCTTGGTGAGGGGGCGGTCCGGGTAGATGTTGATCCAGACCTTGCCGCCACGCTTGATGTGGCGGGTCATGGCGATACGAGCCGCTTCGATCTGGCGGTTCGTCACGTACGCCGGGGTGAGCGCCTGGATGCCGTACTCGCCGAACGCAACCTGCGTGCCACCCTTCGACATGCCGTTGCGCTTCGGGTGGTGCTGCTTGCGGTGCTTGACCCTACGGGGGATCAGCATGGTGGTCAGGCCTCCGTTCCGGTGCTCTCAGCCGGAGCGGCCGCCGGAGCCTCGGCCTTGGGGGCCTCGGCAGCGGGAGCCTGCTGCGGCTTGCGACCGCGACCGCCACGCTCGCCACCGCGGCCACCACGGGCCGGGCGGTCTGCACCACCACGGGCCGGGCGGTTGCCGGCGCGGGCAGCGGCGTTCTCGGCGCGGACCTCGGCGATGTTCTTGACGTCGCCCTTGTAGATCCAGACCTTCACGCCGATGCGGCCGAAGGTCGTCTTGGCCTCGAAGAAGCCGTAGTCCACGTTCGCGCGGAGCGTGTGCAGGGGCACACGGCCCTCGCGGTAGAACTCCGAGCGGGACATCTCGGCGCCGCCGAGGCGGCCACCGCACTGGATCTTGATGCCCTTGGCGCCCGCCTTCATCGCCGACTGCATGCTCTTGCGCATGGCGCGGCGGAAGGAGACGCGGGAGGAGAGCTGCTCGGCGACGGCCTGCGCGACCAGCTGAGCGTCCGTCTCGGGGTTCTTGACCTCGAGGATGTTCAGCTGGACCTGCTTGCCGGTGAGCTTCTCGAGGTCACCGCGGATGCGGTCGGCCTCGGCGCCACGGCGGCCGATCACGATGCCCGGACGCGCGGTGTGGATGTCCACACGCACACGGTCACGGGTGCGCTCGATCTCGACCTTGGAGATGCCGGCGCGCTCCATGCCGGACGTCATCATCCGACGGATGGCGACGTCTTCCTTGACGTAGTCCTTGTACAGCTTGTCGGCGTACCAACGCGACTTGAAGTCGGTCGTGACACCGAGCCGGAACCCGTGCGGGTTTACCTTCTGGCCCATTACCGGGTTCCTTCCTTGCTGCTGACGACCACGGTGATGTGGCTGGTCCGCTTGCGGATCCGGTAGGCGCGGCCCTGGGCGCGCGGACGGAACCGCTTCAGGGTCGGGCCCTCGTCGACGTAGGCCTCGGAAATGAAGAGGCTGTCGACGTCGGTGTGGTCGTAGTTGTGCGCGGCGTTGGCAATGGCGCTGTCCAGCACCTTGCCCACCGGAACCGAGGCTGCCTGCGGAGCGAATCGCAGGACGGCCTGGGCCTCCGTGGCGTCCATGCCACGGATGAGGTCCACCACGCGGCGGGCCTTCATGGGCGTGACGCGGATGTACCGCGCCTGGGCCCTGGCTTCCATGGTTGTCCTTCCAGTTACTTACGTGTCTGTTGCGATCCGCGCCCTAGCGGCGCTTCGACTTCCGGTCTTCCTTGACGTGACCCCGGAAGGTCCGCGTCGGCGAGAACTCACCGAGCTTGTGACCGACCATCGACTCGGTGACGAACACCGGGATGTGGGTCTTGCCGTTATGCACCGCGATCGTGTGGCCGAGCATCGCCGGGACGATCATGGAGCGACGGGACCAGGTCTTGATGACGTTCTTGGTACCGGCTTCGTTCTGCGCGTCCACCTTCTTGATCAGGTGGTCGTCGACGAAGGGTCCCTTCTTCAAGCTACGAGGCATCTCAACCCGTCCTTAGCGCTTCTTGTTCGTCTTGCGGCGGCGGACGATGTACTTGTTCGACGCCTTCTTGGGCGAACGAGTACGGCCTTCCTTCTTGCCCCAGGGGGACACGGGGTGACGGCCACCGGAGGTCCGGCCCTCACCACCACCGTGCGGGTGGTCCACCGGGTTCATGACGACACCGCGGACGGTCGGGCGGACGCCCAGCCACCGCTTGCGGCCCGCCTTGCCCCAGTTGATGTTGCTCTGCTCGGCGTTGCCGACCTCGCCGACCGTGGCGCGGCAGCGCTGGTCGACCAGGCGGATCTCGCCGGAGGGCATGCGGAGGTGGGCCATGGTGCCCTCCTTCGCGAGCAGCTGCACCGAGGCGCCGGCGGAGCGGGCGAACTTGGCGCCGCCGCCGGGACGCAGCTCGATGGCGTGCAGCGTCGTACCCACGGGGATGTTGCGCAGGGCAAGGTTGTTGCCCGGCTTGATGTCGGCCCCGGGACCGTTCTCGATGCGGTCGCCCTGGTTCAGGCCACGCGGCGCGAGGATGTAGCGCTTCTCGCCGTCCGCGTAGTGAAGCAGCGCGATGCGCGCGGTGCGGTTGGGGTCGTACTCGATGTGCGCGACCTTCGCCGGCACGCCGTCCTTGTCGTGACGACGGAAGTCGATCACTCGGTAGGCGCGCTTGTGGCCACCGCCCTGGTGGCGGACGGTCACACGACCGGAATTGTTACGGCCGCCCTTGCTGTGCAGGGGACGGACCAGCGACTTCTCCGGCGTGGACCGCGTGACCTCGACGAAGTCGGCGACGCTGGAGCCACGACGGCCCGGAGTCGTCGGCTTGTACTTGCGGATACCCATTTCTCAGTCCTCGTCCGATATCGAACGATCCTGACCGCTTACGCGGTCGGACCGCCGAAGATGTCGATACGGTCGCCCTCGGCGAGGGTCACGATCGCGCGCTTGGTGGCGGCACGCTGGCCGAAGCCGGTGCGGGTGCGCTTGCGCTTGCCGGCGCGGTTGATCGTGTTGACCCCGGTGACCTTGACCTCGAAGACCGCCTGGACGGCCTCCTTGATCTGGGTCTTGTTGGCACGCGGGTCGACGAGGAACGTGTACTTGTTCTCGTCGATGAGCGCGTAGCTCTTCTCGGACACGACCGGCTTCAGCAGGACGTCACGGGGGTCCGTGTACGCCTTGCTCGCCGGGGTGACGACGGTGTTCTTGCCCTCGGAGGCGTGACGACGCGCCTTGGCGACGCGCGCAGCCTTGGCCGCCTTGGCGGCCTTCGAGGCGATCGAGGGGTGACGGGCAGCCATCAGACCTCGCTCCCTTCGTTGTCGTTGGCCTTGTTCGGGCCGGCGACGAAGGACTCGAAAGCGGCCTTGGTGAAGACCACGTCGTCCGAGACGAGAACGTCGTACGTGTTCAGCTGGCCCGGCTCCAGGATGTGGACCTGGGGCAGGTTGCGGGCGGACAGCCACGCGGCCTCGTCGGCGCGGTCGACGACCAGGAGCAGGTTCTTGCGCTCCGAGATCTTGCCGAACAGCGACTTGGCGGCCTTGGTGGACGGGGTCTCACCCTCGACCACGCCGGTGACGACGTGGATGCGGTTGTGGCGCGCCCGGTCGGTGAGGGCGTGACGCAGGGCGGCAGCCTTCATCTTCTTGGGCGTGCGCTGCGAGTAGTCGCGCGGCACGGGACCGTGCACGACGCCACCACCGGCGAACTGCGGCGCGCGGGTCGAGCCCTGACGGGCGCGGCCGGTGCCCTTCTGGCGGTACGGCTTCTTGCCGCCACCACGGACCTCGCCACGGGTCTTCGTCTTGTGCGTGCCCTGGCGGGCAGCGGCCAGCTGTGCGACGACGACCTGGTGGATCAGCGGAACGCTGACCTTCTCGACGTCGAAGATCTCCGCGGGGAGCTCGACGGTACCGGCCTTGTCGCCCGCCGGCGAAAGGATGTCAACAGTGCTCATCGGTTACCTCAGGCCCCCTTGGCCGCGGTGCGGACCAGGACGAGGCCGCCGTTCGGACCGGGAACCGCGCCCTTGATGAGCAGCAGACCCTTCTCCGCGTCAACGGCGTGGACGGTCAGGTTCTGGGTGGTGACCCGCTCGTTGCCCATGCGACCCGCCATGCGGAGGCCCTTGAACACACGACCCGGCGTGGCGCAGCCACCGATGGAACCGGGCGAGCGGTGCTTGCGCTGGGTGCCGTGTCCGGCGCCGAGGCCACGGAAGTTGTGGCGCTTCATGACACCGGCGAAGCCCTTGCCCTTGCTCTTGCCGGTCACGTCGACCTTCACGCCGGCCTCGAACACCTCAGCGGTGATCTCCTGGCCCAGCGTGTACTCGGAGGCGTCCGACGTGCGGATCTCGACGAGGTGACGACGGGGGGTGACGTCGGCCTTGGCGAAGTGACCCTTGAGGGGCTTGTTCACCTTGCGCGGGTCGATCTCGCCGAAGGCGATCTGGACGGACTCGTAGCCGTCGACGTCGTTCGTGCGGACCTGGGTGACGACATTGGGGCCGGCCTTGACGACGGTGACCGGGACGACGCGGTTGTTCGCGTCCCACACCTGCGTCATGCCGAGCTTCTCGCCCAGGATGCCCTTGATCTGCTTTGCCATCTCTTCAGATCACCGGCCTCAGAGCTTGATCTCGATGTCGACACCGGCCGGGAGGTCGAGTCGCATCAGAGAGTCAACGGTCTTGGGGGTCGGGTCGAGGATGTCGATCAGGCGCTTGTGCGTGCGCATCTCGAAGTGCTCGCGCGAGTCCTTGTACTTGTGCGGCGACTTGATGACGCAGTACACGTTCTTCTCAGTGGGCAGCGGCACCGGGCCCGCGACCGACGCACCAGTGCGCGTCACCGTCTCGACGATCTTCTTCGCCGAAGAGTCGATGACCTCGTGGTCGTAGGCCTTGAGCCGGATGCGGATCTTCTGTCCCGCCATGGCTACTTCGTAGTCCTGTCTCTCATTACGCTCTGGAACCCGGAGCGGCTTCCCTTCACCTCCGACCCACGCGGTCGGGCGTGTCGCACTCCCGCTGACACAGATGTCCCTTGTTCGGACATCCCCGCGGGATTGACACGGCCCTACCAGAACCGCGGACCGGGGGCGAAAGGCCCACCGGGCGCCTGGCCGGCGCCGCACCGCACTTCCCGGAAGATTCCCGTACGTCCGCCCCTGATCAGGGACGACGAGTACTGTGGGACTCGCTTCCGGTCCTCCCGGCGGGAGGCGCGCAGCATCAACACTCGACCGAGCAACTCGGACAGTCTGCCACAGAGGGCGGCGCGCTGGCCAATCGGGCGGAAGAGAGTACCCCCGTGGTGACCGGCGTCAAACACCAGCGCCCGGACCCGGGCATCGTGAAGGACGCCGGCCTCCGCGATGCCGCCGACCGGAGCAGACACTGTCCGGACCGAGGACTCCGACCCCGGCGCGTTCACTCGGCGAGCGTCCAGACGTGTGAGTCCCTCGGCGGGGCCGGCCGCGTTTCCCACTCCTCGAGGCCCCCGACGGACCCGCTGTGCGGGCTTCTCCCGTCCTTTGGCAGGAAGTAGAGGCCGTACGCCCAGCAGTCCGGCTCTTCATGGCACATGAGGTCCGGATACGGCTCGATGTCCGCCCCTTCGTATGCCGCGTTGATACGCGCAACCGCCTCGGCCCGGGACATACCGAATCGACCGACCAATTCGTCGGCGATCTCCCGAAAATACTGAAGCATTCCTTCGTCGAGTTCCGTGAGGAACTCTTCCGTCCTCGTCATGGACCCAGACTCCGCAGTAGGGAATTGTCGAACAGTTGGGCAGCATGATCGGAATAGATCGCTATCTGGTGTCCGTTGAAAACGCCGTCCGCCCCCTTCTTGAAGGGCCCCACGTTCCGGAGCATGGGCCCTTCGACCATCTCGTAGCTGTGCATGTCGGCACCGGTACGGTCCAGACGGTGCCGCCGGATGAAGTCGGAAAGTTCATCACTCGGACCGTCGAAGATTTTACTGTTCAGCTTGTCCAGCTCACTCTTGGGCACCCGGAAGTGCAGGACAGCCGGAACGTCGTTGTTCTTCCCCGGGCCTGCTCCGGTTCGCCGGCAGCAGAGCGGTGTCCAGCGCCTCCGCGACCTGCCCTGCCGGGTCGGCGGCGGTCACCATCGCTCCGGCGAAGAACCGACCGAACCACGGCCCTCGTCCCGCCCCGGTGGCCGGCGATGCCGCTCAGCGCGTGCCGACACGGCGTACAAGACCGGCCTTCAGGGCACCGCTCGCCCCCTCCACCCACCGTGCACGTGCGGTTTTGGCGGTCATTCAGGCCAGGGGACGCGGACCGGCTTGCGCTTCCACCACTCGCCGAGTTCCTCTTCCGGCCTCTCCATCGTCGGGCGTACCCACGGGCGGAGCGAACGCTCCGGGTCCGGGACGGTGGCGGCTCTGAAGCGTGTGTCGAGCCGGGCAAGCAGTTGTCCCAGTGGGCCCTCGTTGGCCTCCTCGGGCAACGCACGCATCACCTGGTCCAGCGCGTCCCTGGAATCGAGGTCGTTGTCATAAGCGCTGATGGGGTAGAAGTCGTCGCCGTCCCAGCCGGGCTCCAGTCGGCGGATCAGACGCTCCCAGGATGCGAACCGGTCCGCCACCGAGTACACCGGCACCGTCATCTTCTCCCTTATGTGCGGCGCGACTCGCGACCTCTCCACCTGCAGCCGTTCCGCGTCGCACCGGGCGATCGCTTCCAGAACGGACGGCGACAAAACGTCCCACACGGACCTGCTGCACGGGGCGGCCCAGAACACGTCATGCGCCCGTCGCTCGCGGCCCCGTCGGGTCGGACCGGGTTCGGCTGCGCCTGTCAAACCGCTCACTCCTTCAACTGTTTCAGGAAGTACTCGTAGCCACCATCGGGCTGCATAAAGGTGCCGTTGTCGCCTTCACGGATCAGCATCGTCCCGGTGGCGTCGTCCCACCACGCGAAGCGGGGGATGCCGGACGGTGTGCTGCGCATACGTATACCCGGCGAACCGGTCATCAGGTCTTCCAGATGCTCCGCCACGTCCAGGTCGTCGACACCCGGGATGCCGCGCTTCTTGATGTCACCGTGAGCGGCGATCTTGTCTGCGATCATCGGCAGATTGCCGGCCTGGCTCGCGGCGTCCGGCTTGCCGATCTCGTAGAGGCCGAGCGGGTCCGCCGAAAGCAGCGGGTCGAGGAAGTAGAGGTAGGGGTTGGGCGACGGGCTCAGGCCGAGCGGGTCGGGGGTGAGGTAACGGGCCGTCTCGGGGTCGTAATAGCGGTGGAAGTTGTAGTGCAGGCCGCTCTCGTGGTCGTAGTACTGACCGGGGAACCGCAGTGGCGTGTACGCGCTGCTCCGGCGCGTCCAAGCGGTGACCCCCCACAAAGTGCTTCTCGCCTGCCAGGCCAGGCTGCCGTCCTCGGCGACCAACTCGGTGGGCGTACCCGCCAGGTCGGTGACGATGGCGAAGAAGCGAGTGTCGATCTCCTCTTGGGACGCGGTGATGAGGCGTTCCGTCTGAGTGAGGGGACGCTCCCCGTCGTAGTCCCACGTCACCGCGACGCAGTGTGGGTACGCGGAGCCAGACGTCACCTGTTCGATGAGAGTGGTGCCGTCCCAGGTGAAGTCGGTCTGCTCCACCACAGTGGCGTCGTCCGCACCCAGCCGTTGCTTGGCGATGCGGCGGCCCATGGGGTCGTATTCGTAGCGCCAGAGAACACCGTCGGGCGTACGGACGGAAACCAGTCGGTCCTCCGCGTCCCATGTGTACGTCCACGTCTCGGGCTTGCGGGAAAGGCGGGCGCGCTGCCGCCGCACCATTCGGCCCTGCTTGTCGTAGTGGTAGCGCGTGCGGCCGGCTCGGAGCACCCTCGTGCCCGCGTTCTCCCTCGGACCTGTGGCGGAATGCCCCGGGTGCCGACTCGGCCAGGCAGCGGTGGTTTGCCCTCCGTCGGTGCCGTACGTGTACGACTCGACCCATCCTTCTGCCCGGACAGCGGTCGTACGGCCGGACTCGTCGAGATCGAACGCTCGGTGCTCGCCGGACGGGCCGTCCACCCCGATCAGGTGCCCGTCGGCGCGATAACGGTACGAGCGGTCAAGCACCACGTGGCCTGAAGCTGTGCCGACGGTCTGCGTCGCCAGTCTTCCGGCGTCGTCGTAGGCGTGCGTCAGCAGCAGGGAGTCATCCACGCCGAGGGACAACAGTTGTCCTGCTGCGTCCCGGCCGCCAGTGAGGGCACGGCCCGCCGTGCGAGTCCAGGAACGGTCGCCCCGGGCGTCATGACCCCATTCGCTGTTCGCCCCGCTAGGGGTGGTCCGGCTGAGTTGCCGACCGGCTGCGTCGTAGGTGAAGGTACCGGTCCTGCCGTTCACCGTCTCCGCGGCCAGGCGTCCTTCCGGATCCCGGAGCAGCGTTACGGACGCGCCCGGTCCCTCGGCTCCGACCAGACGGTCGTTGAGGTCGTAGCGGTACGTGCTGACCGCACCGTCCACGTCCTTGCCCACCATGCGCCCGAAGACGTCCCGGGTCATGCGGACGGATTGTCCCAGGGCGTTGATTCGCTCGACGACCCGGCCGGCCGCATCGTGGCGGTACGTCCGGGTGCGGCCGTCGAAGTCGGATTCAGCGACGAGGCGTCCGGCGGTGTCGTACTGGTAGACCCAGCGAAGCCCGTCGGGACGGCTCACTCCCACGAGTCGCAACGAGGGGTCGTAGGAGAACTCGTGCCGGACACCGCCGGGCGAGATCCGCGCCGCCAGCAGGTTGAAGTGGGTGTACTCGAACCGCGTCACCTCCCCCAGGGGATCTCTGTGGCTGATCCGGTTTCCTTCGGCGTCGTACGACCATTCCTCCACCGCCCCATCAGGGGCGGTCCGGCGCAGCAACTCGCCGTCCGCACTCCAGTCCATCCGCGTCACGCGGCCCAGCGGATCGGTCATCCGCGTGACACGACCGAAGGCGTCATGGTCGTAGCGTGTGACACCGCCGGAAGGGTCGCAGACCCACTCCGCCCGTCCGGCGTCGTCGCACCGCACACGGGTCACGTGCCCGGTGGGGTCGGTCACTGACGCCAGGTGACCGGCCTCGTCGTAGGTGTAGCGGGTCGTGGCGCCCCCGGGCTTGACGATGGTCACGCAGTTGCCCCGCGCATCGTACTCGCGCCGATGCACGTGCCCGTCCGGGCGAGTCACGACGATCGGGTTGCCCTGGGCGTCGTATGCGATCCGGAACGTCGTGCCATCGGGTCTCACAACGCTCAGCAGCCGACCTAGATCGTCGTAGGTCCGATGCGTGGTATTGCCCAGTTCGTCGGTCCGTGATGTCAGGTGGTGATGCTCGTCCCAGGTGCTGCGGGTCAATCCGCCCAATGGGTCGACTTCGGCAACGATCTGACAATTGTCGTTGACCACATACGTGGTGACGGCACCTTCGGCCGTGGTGACGGCAGTGGTTCTCATCCCGGGCCAGGCGAGGTTGGTGCCGTCGTAATCCAATGTGAGGGTGAGGTGTCCGGCCTCTCCGCCCTCGGCCACACAACGGTCCATGGCGTCGTACGCATAGGAGTACCCGCGGCCATTGCGGTCGGTCCAGGACGTGATGCGGTACCTGTCGTCGTACGTCAGTCTCATCACGTGGCCGGTTGCGTTGGTGACACTCGTGAGACAGCCGTCCGAGTACGCGTACCTGCGCAGAGTGACGTCCGCCCCGTCCTCGGCCGCTCCGACCAGGTGCAGTGCCGCGACGCGTCCTTCTTCGACGGTCACTCGGATGTGGTGGCCGCCGGAGTGCCGGATGGCGGACGGAGCTCCGTCGTCGGTGTACTCGAACTCGATCGCGTCGCCATTGCGGTCGGACACCCGTTCCAGCAGGGCGATTCCTTCACTCGGCGGGCTGAAACGACGGACTACACCCGTGAGCGGATCGTCGATCGTGTATCCGCCGTCGTCGAGTCGCGTCAGTCCGCACCGGGGACCTGCCTCGGGCAGCACCGGGTGCCGCGGGCCGGTCGGGTGGGGATAGACGAGGAGCATGCCGTCCTCGGTGACGAACACGATGCCGTCGTCGTCGACTTCGAGACGCTGGTCGACGGTGGACGCCCACGATGGTCCGAACCACCAGCCGCAGCGGTAGTCGGAGGCAGCGCGGCGAGTGAAGAGCAGCGGCAGGCTACCGGGCAGAGTGGCGTCGTTCTCAGGGAAGAACATCGTGCCGGTGGCCATGTCGATGGGGTCGCTGCCCTTGGACCGTACGACGGACTTGGCGCGGTTATACGCCCCTTTTGCGCCGTCGGTGACCATGGCGCGGGCGTTCTTGCCCAGGCCGCGCAAGGCAAGGCCCATTCCCTTGAGGCCGCCCCTGATCCCCTTCATGGCTGCCATGCCGCCCTTGAGACCCTTGGCGAGTCCGCCGAGGGTGGTGAGGCCCTTCATGCCGGGTATGCAGTCCAGCGCGGCCAACCCCACGTCCCACAGGGACGCCTGGCCTTTGGAGTATTTGTGGAGGGTGTCGGCGAGCACGACGAGGGCCGCGATGAGGACGATCGCGCCGAGGATGGGCCCGCCGATGATCATCGCGACGATGCCGACGACCGCCACCACGATCTTGCAGGCTGCGACGATGTTGTCCCAGTTGTCGGTGAACCAGTCGCCGATCTCCTCCCACCACGAGCGGTTCTGGATCCCCGCGTCGGACGCCTCGTCGATCTTCGACTTCGCGTCCCGCGCCGCCTCCTCGCGCATCTTCCGCGCGTCCGCGGCCATCTTCTTCGCCGCGTCCAGCGCACTCTGCGCGGACGTGACGTCCGACTGCGCCTTCGTGTGCGCCGACTTGGCGCTCTGCACGTCCCGGGTCGCGGCCCGCACCTTCGCCTCGTCGGGCTTGTCCGCGTCCGACTTCGACCCCGTCGGGTCGTCCTTGTACTTGTCGGCCTCCTTCGTCGCCCGCCCCACCCACGACTGAGCCGACGCCAGCCTCGACTGCGCCGACGACAGATCCGCCTGCGCCTCCCGCGCCTTCGCCAGCGCCTTGTCCGCCAGCGCCTGCGCCCGCTCCAGCCTCGGCCAGTAGTCCGCGAGCGCGTCCCCGCACATCGCGTACGACTTCTCCAGCTTCCTCAGATTCTTCGGAACGCCGGAGAACTCCTCCTTGAACACCTTCGCCGACTTGCCGGCCCACTCCGCCAGCGTCCCCTCACCGGCCATCCCCTTCACCAGACGCAACGCCTCGGAGACGTCATCGGCGAAGTCGTGCAGAAACCTCGCCAACTGGCGCACCCGCTCCGGGTCACCGGGCGTCGGGTCCTTGTCCAGGTCGAGAACATGCCAGTCACTCGGCCGGTGCCCCACCATCCCGCAACCCCCGTCACGCGCACATCGCCAACACCCGTATGCACACGCGAACTTACCGGGCACAGCAGTTCGACGGGAAGGCCGGGCCGTCGCGTCACAGCCGGTTCAGCTGGTTCCCCAGTTCAGCTGGTTCATGAACGCCGGCCGCGCAGGGCCTGCCAGGCGTCCTCCGCCGCGTAGGCAATCCTCAGGCGCCAGGCCTCCAGTTTGTTCAGCACCGCCGACACGGCCTTCCACCGCTTCAACCACGGCGGTAGATCCCGGAAGGGCACGAAGGTCATCGTGTCGCCGACCGCGTTCACCGCGATGCTCCTGCGGCCCGGGCCCGCCGCCCGCAGCACCTCGTACAGCTCTGGCGTCAGTGCCCCGTTCAGCCGCGCCGCCGTGCCCACCGCCGTGAAGGCGAAGCCCCGCTGGTCGGTGTCCGGAAGCTGCGTCGCGCGGACGATGCGCGGGGAGGCGTCCTCCAAGGGGCAGTTGAAGGCGAGGCCGATCGCCGCCGTGCCCAGGTTCCGCTCACCCCGCTCGAACGCCGCGTCCCACTCCCCCAGGTCGTCGAGACCCAGCAGGCCCTCCCCCGTCGCCCAGTCCCACGACCGCGTCACGCCCGCGTCACTCCCGCTCAGTCCGCGAACCGGAACGTCGACGTGATCGCGTCGAAGATGTCGAAGAAGGACTCCGCGAGGTCCAGGACCTGGCTGCTGCCCGCGACCAGGGCGACCTTGCCCTCCTGCCCCGGCACCGGGATGAACGTCTGCATCAGCACCGCCCGGATCGTGCGGCCCAGCTCGTCACCCGGTACCGGGACGTCCTCGATGCCGTACGTCCGGGCCGCCGGGCCCACGCCCAGGATGTCGACGGTGGTCACCTTGCGCCAGGAGTCGCCCTCCCGCTTCGCCTCCTTGACCGCGAGCTGGGCGGTGACTGCCTCCGGATCGGTGGGGAGCGGGTCGCCCTTGCTGGTGCGGCCGCCGACCAGGGACACCGTGACCGAGCCGGTGATCGGGGTGTCGCCCCCGAAGGTCTCCGCCATGCAACCGCAGTACAGCGCGCCCGACTTCCAGGCATCCGCCGCCGCCTTGCGCAGGAAGGAGATGTACGTGTCGCGGTGCGGGGCCAGTTCGGGGTGGGCGCGCAGACGTTCGGTCACCATGTGGTGGATCGAGTCGTCCCGCGACTCCGGCCGTACGTCGAACTCCCACCAGCTCTCCGGCACCTTGATCCGGAAACCGCCCCGCTCGACGGTCAGCGCTTCCATGTAACGGGCCATGTCGCCGGCGTCCCCCTTCGGTCGATGACGTGCCGACATCGTGCCATCGCGCCGTCATCGCGTCGGACGCGGGCCCGTCAGTCGCCGAAGGTCACCGACGTCAGCCCTTCTTCGCCACCGTCAGCAGCACCGCCGCGTCCTCCAGCGCCTCCAGCCCGTGCCGGGCGGCCGGGATGGCGAGGAGGTCGCCGGTGCGGCCCTCCCAGCCGACGTCGCCACTGGTCAGGCGGACGCGGCCGCGCAGGACGAGGAGGGTGGCCTCCCCCGGGCTGTCGTGCTCGGCGAGTTCCGTGCCGGCGGTCAGCGCGAGCAGGGTCTGGCGCAGGGTGTGCTCGTGGCCGCCGTGGACGGTGGTCGCGCTGCGGCCGCTGGAGGCGGCGGCGGCCTGCTCCAGGTGGGTGCGGACGAGGGCGTCGAGCGAGAGCTTCTCCATGCGTCCAGCGTCGCCGAGCGCCCCGGGACCCGACCAGGGCCATATGGGGTACGCGCACTCCGCGATACTGGCACCGTGCCGTCCACCCCGCAGCCCGTGACGCCCGACCCGCCGGACGCGATCGCGCGTCCGCTGCTCACGCAGTCCTGGCTGGACCTGACGTTCGTGCACTGGGCGGTGGACCCGGCCGACGTGGCGGGGCTGCTGCCGCCGGGCGCCGTGCCCGACACACTCGACGGCGTGACGTACGTCGGTCTCGTCGCGTTCCGGATGCACCGGGTGGGCTGGCTGCGGCTGCCGGGTGTGCCGTACCTGGGGAACTTCCCGGAGACCAACGTCCGCCTGTACTCCGTGGACGAGCACGGCCGGCGCGGGGTGGTGTTCCTGTCCCTGGACGCCTCCCGGCTGATCCCGGTGCTGGTCGGCCGCCTCGGCTTCGGAATGCCGTACGTCTGGTCCCGGATGCGCGTACGGCACGACGACGAGCGCACCGTCACGTACACCGCGTCCCGCCGCTGGCCGGGCCCGCGCGGCGCGGGGACGCGGCTCACCGTGCGGCGGGGCGAGGCGGTCGAGGAGCCGACGGAGCTGGAGCACTTCCTCACCGCCCGCTGGGGTATGCACGGCGTGTTCTTCGGCCGGCCGATGTACCTGCCGAACGCACATCCGCGCTGGCCGCTGTACCGGGCGGAGTTGCTGAAGTGCGAGGAGGACCTGGTCGCGGCGGCGGGACTGCCCGCGCCGGCCGGTGAGCCGGTCAGCGTGCTGTACTCGCCGGGCGTCCCCGCCCGCTTCGGCCGCCCGGCCCGCCCGGCGGGCATCCCCACGCCCTGAACGCGGAGGGGGCCGAGGGCGCGTTGCCCCCGGCCCCACGAGCCGTGCGTGTCAGATGATGCCCTGCGCCAGCATCGCGTCCGCGACCCGCTCGAACCCGGCGATGTTCGCGCCGGCGACGTAGTCACCCGGGACCCCGTACCGCTCGGCGGTCTCCGCGCAGGTGGTGTGGATGTCGGTCATGATGCGGGCCAGCTCGGCCTCGACGTGGTCGGCCTTCCAGGCCATGCGGGACGCGTTCTGCGTCATCTCCAGCGCGCTGACCGCGACGCCGCCCGCGTTGGCCGCCTTGCCGGGGCCGAAGGCGACGCCGGCCTGCTGGAGCAGGTCGACGGCGTCGGGGGTGGTGGGCATGTTCGCGCCCTCGGAGACCGCCTTCACGCCGTTGCGGATCAGCGTGGCGGCGTCGTCGGCGTTCAGCTCGTTCTGCGTGGCCGACGGCAGGGCGACGTCCGCGGGGACCTCCCAGACGCGCCCGCCGGGCACGTACCGCGCGGAGCCGCCGCGGCGCTCGGCGTACGTGCTCACCCGGCCCCGCTCGACCTCCTTGATCTGGCGCAGCAGCTCCAGGTCGATGCCCTTCTCGTCGACGACGTAGCCGCCGGAGTCGGAGCAGGTCACGGGGGTGGCGCCGAGGGCGGTGAGCTTCTGGATCGTGTAGATCGCGACGTTGCCGGAGCCGGAGACGACGGCCGTCTGCCCCGCCAGCTCCTCGCCGCGGGCGCGCAGCATGGCCTCGGCGAACAGCACGTTGCCGTAGCCGGTCGCCTCCGGGCGGATCAGCGAGCCGCCCCAGCCGGCGGCCTTGCCGGTGAGGACGCCGCCCTCCCAGCGGTTGGTGATGCGCCGGTACTGGCCGAAGAGGTAGCCGATCTCGCGGGCGCCGACGCCGATGTCACCGGCGGGGATGTCCGTGTACTCGCCGATGTGCCGGTACAGCTCCGTCATGAACGACTGGCAGAAGCGCATGACCTCGGCGTCGCTGCGGCCCTGCGGGTCGAAGTCGCTGCCGCCCTTGCCGCCGCCGATGCCGAGCCCGGTGAGCGCGTTCTTGAAGATCTGCTCGAAGCCGAGGAACTTGATGATCCCGAGGTTCACCGAGGGGTGGAAGCGCAGGCCGCCCTTGTACGGGCCGAGGGCGCTGTTGAACTCGATACGGAAGCCACGGTTGACGTGGACGCGGCCGTTGTCGTCCGTCCACGGCACCCGGAAGATGATCTGCCGCTCGGGCTCGATCAGCCGCTCCACGAGACCCGGGTCGGCGTACTCCGGCCGGGCGGCCAGTACGGGTGCGAGCGTCTCCAGCACCTCACGCGCGGCCTGGTGGAACTCCGGCTCGGCCGGGTTGCGGCGCTCGATCTCGGCGCGGATCTGGTCGAGCGACATCTTGGGGTCGGGGCGTGAGGACACGGGGGTCACGGGGTCCCTTTCTGGGCACGGCGGGCACCCGGTCGCGGGCACATGGACACCGTGACGCCATGCACGGGCAACCGGAGGGGAGCGCTCGGCGCCGTTGCCGCGCGCGGGACGTCGGCCGCACCGTTCGTACGCCAGTTCCGTATACGACAGGTCGCCCGACCCTTCCAGTGTTACTCCTGTGTTTCTCGGATACCAAGAGGGCCCCCCGGAATGTCCGCTATCTGGACGTCGCGTACGGAGTGTGGACGTGATGCAGGTCGCGTCAGCGGCCGGCGGCGTACGTGAGGAAGCGGGTCCACGCGGCCGGCGTGAGGGCGAGGCGGGGGCCGGCGGGGGTCTTGGAGTCGCGTACCTGGACGGTGCGGGGGGCTATGGCGACCTCGACGCAGGAATCGCCGTCGGGGCCGCTGCTGTAGCTGCTCTTGAACCACTTCGGTTCGGAGATGTCTCCGGCGGAGGCCTTGCGCATCATGTCTCTCCCAGCACGTGCTCGATGAAGGTGAGCGTCTCCGCGGGCGGGAGCGCCTGGGCCCGGATGGTCCCATACCGCAGTTCGAGGATGCGGAGCTGTTTCGGGTCGGAGGTGGGGCGGCCGTTGTACGCGCCGTCGGACCGGCCCATCGCCGTGCCGTCGGCGAACTTCAGGATCTCGATCCGCCCGCTCAGCCCGGGGTGGGCCCCGCTGCTCGTCGGCATGACCTGGAGGGTGACGTTGCGCAACCGGCCCACCTCCAGCAGGCGTTCGAGTTGTCGGCGGCACACCATTGTGTCGCCGACCCGGCGGCGCAGGGCCGCCTCTTCCAGGACAAAGCTGAGCGCGGGCGCGGGTGAACGGTCGAAGACGGACTGCCGTGCCATGCGCGCCGCCAGCACCCGCTCCAGGTCCTCCTCCGAGTAGGCGGGCTGCCACGCCTCGAACAACGCCCGCGCGTGTTCCGGGGTCTGCAACAGGCCGTTGACGCTGATGCTCTCGTACACGCCGATCTCGACGGCCTGCGCCTCCAGCTTGGCCAACTCCCGTACGCGGCGCGGATACCGCACCCGCTTGACGTCCTCCCAAGCCGCCGCGAGCAGTCCGCCCGCCCCCAACACCTCGTCGGCCCGCTCCAGATACTCCCGCCGGGGAATCCGCTTGCCCGCCTCGACCTTGTAGACGAGGTCCTCCCCATAGCCCACGGCACGGGCGAAGTCGCACACCCGCATTCCCACGGCCTCGCGCCGCAGCCTCAACTGCCGTCCCACGGTGGTGATGACGGCGACACCCCACTCGTCGTCCGGATCGACCTCCCACCCGGGTTCGTCCGCCTCCCCCACGGCCCGCACGACCTCACCGTCCACCGCCATCCCGCACCACCCCTCCGTGTCGTCCGCAGCGCCCCCACACTCCGGCGCCTCCCTCTGCCAACGAGCCGGACAGCTTGGACAGCACTGGACAAGTCGTGGACGATCACGACAGACAACCGATCTTCGGGGATGGAACCGAAGGGCGAACTCCGCATCACGGTGCACTGCCTGTCTCAGTCGAAACCGACCGACACGCGAAACGTGATGCTCCGGTGCCCCCAGCGGTCCCCCATGCAAGAACTTGGGGGGAAAGCACCCCACCAAGCCCCACCCCTCCCGCCCGCAGGGCGTGATCACTCGGGCGAGTGAACATTCACTGCTCAGCTGGTTTTTCGAGCCCTCAGCACCTCTACGCTCAGCGCAACACAACCCGAAAAAGACTTCGGCCCCCGCCGGGACTGCCATCCCAGTGCGAGGGCCTGACCACCTAGGAAACCGACCTTCCCGATGGATACCCAAAACACTAGCGCGCCCTCGCGCGCCCAGTCAGCCGCCGGCGGCAATCCCACCCGTCCGCGTCACCACACCGCCGGTGTCATCCACGAGAACACCCACCACACCGCCCGCTTCACGGTGATCGGCAACCACCTGACCCAGCACAAGGAACTCTCCCTGCTGGCGATCGGCCTCGGCTGCCACATCCAGTCCCTCCCCACCGGCACCCCGACCGACATCAAGTCGCTCACCGCCCGCTTCAAGGAGGGCGCCACCCGTATCGCCGCCGCGCTGCGGGAGTTGGAGGCGCACGGCTACCTCCGCCGCGAGCGGATCCGCACCGCCACCGGCCGGATCATCACCCGCACCATCTCCTGCAACCAGCCCGGCCACCGCCGTCAGCCCGCCGACACCGACTGCCCCGCGCCGCCGCAGCCCCGGCCCGCCTCCGCACACCGGCCCCAGCCGCGCCCCCGGAAGGCCCTCCCGGCGGTCCCGCAGCCCACCCAGGCCGCCGCCACCGCCCTTCACCAGCAGGCCACCGACCTGCTCAGCACGCTCCGCCGCCACGACCCGCGCCTGCTGCTCTCCGCCACGGACACCGCACACCTCGCCCCGGGCGTCATCGCCTGGCTGGAACGCGAGGTCACCCCCACCGCCGTACGGCACGCCCTCACCTCCGACCTCCCGGCCGACGCGCTCCGCCGCCCCGCGGCCCTCCTCGCCCACCGCCTCGTCACCCAGCTCCCACCCCCGTACCGCACCCGGTCCACCCCACCCCCCGTCCGCGACAAACTCCGCACCTGCGAATCCTGCGACCGCGCCTTCCGAGCCCCGGAAACGGAAACACACTGCCGCGACTGCCGCACACAGGTGTGCACCGAGTCCCCGGGCGCCTAGGGAACACCGCCGCCCCGGACCGGTGACGGGCGACCGGGCCGGGGCGGGGTTTCGGACTGCTCAGTGCTTACGGTGCTTCGGCCCCTTCGGGCCGCCCTTCCCGCAGTCGTCCTCGCGGGCGTCCTTCAGGGTGTCGCGCAGCGCGTAGTACGCCGGCTTGCGGCCGAAGTCCTCCGTCATGACCGTCGCGAATCCCTCGCCCTGGAAGAACACCGGGACCCACGAGTACTTGTCGGTGAAGCCCCAGATGGTGAACGAGTTGCAGCCGTCGACCTCCAGGCACGCCTGCAGCATCCGCTGGTAGTACTCCGCCTGCTGCTTCTCCTGGGCCGGGGTCGGCCGGGACCCCTCCGGCACGTCCATGCGGACGTCCAGCTCGGTGACCGCCGTCTCCAGGCCCAGCGCGTCGAAGCGGCGCAGGTTGTCGGCGAGGTCGCCGGGGAAGCCGTAGCGCGTGCTCAGGTGGCCCTGGACGGAGAAGCCGTGCACCGGCACCCGCTGAGCGCGCAGGTCCTTCACCAGCGCGTAGTACGCGTCGCTCTTCGCGTTGACGCTCTCGACGTTGTAGTCGTTGAAGAACAGCTTCGCCTTCGGGTCCGCCTTGTGCGCCCAGCGGAACGCGTCCGCGACGATGCCCGGGCCGAGCTCACGGATCCAGATGTTGTCCTGCGTGCGCAGGTTGCCCTGGTCGTCGAAGATCTCGTTCGCCACGTCCCACTGCTGGATCTTGCCCTTGTACCGGCCGACCACCGTGGTGATGTGCTCGCGCAGGATGCCGCGCAGCTCCTCCTTGGTGAAGTCGCCGTCCTCCAGCCACGCCGGGTTCTGGCTGTGCCACAACAGCGTGTGTCCGCGCACCACTTGGCGGTTCTTGCGGGCGAACTCCACGATCGCGTCCGCCTGCCCGAAGTCGTAGCGGTCGCGCTCGGGGTGGATGTGGTCCCACTTCATCTGGTTCTCGGGCGAGACCGAGCTGAACTCCCGCCCCAGGACCTTCCGGTACTCCTTGTCGTACGTGAAGGGGTCCGGGTAGTCCTGCTCCAGGTGGTGGCCGCCGCCTGCCACGGCGGTGCCGATCGCGAAACCTTCGGGCGCGGCCGCCCGCAGCCGGTCGGGCGAGGCGTGGGAGTGCTGCGGGGCCTTGGGCCCGGCCGAGGAGGCGGCGGACGCCGAACCGCCCAGGAGCGGCAGGGCCAGTGCTGCGGTGGCGAGGGCCACGGTGGCGAAACGAAGGGGTCTCATGCGGGGGCTCTCATTCCCGTCGTCGTTCTCGAATGTTTCGAAGGCAATGCCGAAACATTAGGGATGGGCGGACGGTACGGCCCTGCCGAGCGGCGCGTCAATACCCGTGCACGCACGGTCTTTTCGCGCCACCCTCACCCCGTCGGCGGGCCCCGGACCGGCATGGGGTGGCCGCACGGCCCGGAGCTCGGGTGGCGATGGTCAGCGGCGGCGGCGCAGCGAGGCGTCGAGCAGCGCGGGCGGGGCGTCGAACTTCTCGCCGGGGGCCAGGTCGGTGCCCGGGGCGACGATCTCGTCGATCGCGTCGAGGACGTCGGCCGACAGCACGGTGTCCGCGGCGGCGAGCTGCGACCGGAGGTGCTCCACCGTGCGCGGGCCGATCAGCGCGGCCGTCACCGCGGGGTGCGCGTTGACGAAGCCGAGCGCCAGCTGGATCAGGGTGAGCCCGGCCTCGTCGGCCACCTCGATCAGCCGCTCCACCGCGTCGTACCGGGCCTGGTTGTGCGGCAGCGAGGGGTCGAAGCGCTCCGGCAGGACCCCCGAGCGATGGGTGGTGACGTCCCGGCCCTTGCGCACCGCGCCCGACAGCCACCCCGAGGCCAGCGGGGACCACACCAGCACGCCCATGCCGTACTCCTCCGTCACCGGCAGGACATGGGCCTCGATCCCGCGCTGCAGCATCGAGTAGCTGGGCTGCTCGGTCACGTAGCGGCTCAGCCGGTGCTCGCGGGCGGCCCACTGCGCCTGCACGATGCGGTACGCGGGGAACGTCGAGGAGCCGAAGTAGCGGATCTTGCCCGCGCGCTGGAGGTCGGTGAGCGCCGACAGGGTCTCCTCGTCGCTGGCCGTCGGGTCCCACCGGTGCATCTGGTAGAGGTCGACGTGGTCGACGCCGAGGCGGCGCAGACTGTCGTCGAGGGCGGTGCAGATCCAGCGGCGCGAGCCGCCCTGCCGGTTGCGCTCGCCCATCGGCATGGTCGCCTTGGTGGCCAGCACGATGTCGTCGCGGCGGCCGGCGACGGCCTTGCCGACGATCTCCTCCGACTCGCCCTCGCCGTACCAGTCCGCGGTGTCGATGACGTTGACGCCGGCCTCCAGGGCCGCGTCGACGATGGCGGTGGCCTCCTCCTGCGTGGTGCGCCCGATGGCGCCGAAGTTCATCGCGCCCAGCGCGAGCGTGCTGACCTGGACGCCGGTGCGGCCGAGAGTGCGGTACTGCATGCCTTGGTCTCCTCAGGGGCAGAGAGAAACGGAACAGTGTTCCGCTACGCCCTCAACGATACGGAACAACGTTCCGTTTTGCTAGCGGTGGAGGAAAACTCGGCCGTGCGGGAGCCTCCTTGGGCGTGCGTGAGACCATGCGGAGGCTTGCGGAAGACGGAGGAAAAGGCACGGTGAACCAGAAGGACGGCGACACGGGCGACACCGCGTCACGGCGCAAGGACGCCCGGCGTAACAAGGAGACGCTGCTGGAGGCGGCCGCCGCGGTCTTCGTGACGTCCGGCGTGGAGGCCCCGGTGCGCGACATCGCCTCCCGGGCCGGCGTCGGCCTGGGCACCCTCTACCGGCACTTCCCCACCCGCGCGGACCTGATCATCGCCGTCTACCGGCACCAGGTGGAGGCCTGCGCCGAGGCCGGCCCGGCCCTCCTGGAGTCCGCCCCGACCCCGCACGACGCCCTGCGGCAGTGGATCGACCTGTTCGTCGACTTCCTGGTCACCAAGCACGGCCTCGCCGCCGTCCTCCGCTCCGACCAGTCGGGCTTCGAGGGCCTGCACGCGTACTTCCTCGACCGCCTCGTCCCCGTCTGCACGCAACTGCTCGACGCCGCGACGGCAGCCGGCGAGATCCGCGAGGACGTCACCGCCCTCACCCTCATGCGCGGCGTGGGCAACCTCTGCATCGGCGCGGAGAACGACCCGGACTACGACGCCCGCCGCCTCGCCGCAGTCCTGGTCGACGGCCTCCGCCGCCAGAACTGACGACCGGCGAGACACAGCCCCGCCTCTTCACGGAGCCGTGGTGTCGGGCCCGTACCAGCCGAACAACACGGTGACTGGCGGCGGCACCGGTTCCCGCCGCCAGGAAACCCGGCCTCGAGACCCGCCCTGGAGACCTGTCAGCCGGCGTCCGCCCCGGGCTCCCCGTCCGATGCGAAGACCTCAGAGCTTCGGGCGGAGGGCCGGGCGAAGGACCTGCTGCTCTTGCTGGGACACCGGGGTGCCGCGGTCTCCGAGGAGGACCGGGAGCGCATTGTCGACTGCGGCGATCCCGACGTGCTGGGCCTGTGATTCAGGAGGGCCCTCACCGCGACGTCGACGGCAGTTCGATGACGGTGATTGCGGTGTTCTCGTCGGGGCTGCGTCTCCGTGAGGTCCGCGGAGAGCGGTGGTGGAGACGGGTGGCGGGAAGGCGACGCCGAGGTGTCCGGCCGCGCGGGCGAAGAGCCCCGGGTCCTGCTGGAAGATCCGGTGCAGGGCCATGGGACGAGCTGACCATGGGGCGAAGCTACGGACGCGTTGGCATACGCCGAGCGGATATGAGGCGGCGTTCACGCGACCGCGCGAACTGACCGGCCTCGCGTTGACGCTCAGAGCTCCCGCGACAAGCGAAAGGGCCCGCACGACCGAAGTCGTGCGGGCCCCTTCAGGTGCTCGCAGCAGGAGCTACCAGGTCAGAACGTCACTTGACGATCTTGGTGACCTGGCCGGCGCCCACGGTCCGGCCACCCTCACGGATGGCGAACTTCAGGCCCTCCTCCATGGCGACGGGCTGGATGAGCTCCACCTTCATCTCGGTGTTGTCACCCGGCATGACCATCTCGGTGCCCTCGGGGAGGGTCACGACGCCGGTCACGTCCGTCGTACGGAAGTAGAACTGCGGGCGGTAGTTGTTGAAGAACGGGGTGTGACGGCCACCCTCGTCCTTCGACAGGATGTAGGCCTGGGCCTCGAACTCGGTGTGCGGCGTGACCGAACCGGGCTTGATGATGACCTGGCCGCGCTCGACGTCCTCGCGCTTGATGCCGCGGAGCAGCAGACCGACGTTCTCACCGGCCTGGCCCTCGTCGAGCAGCTTGCGGAACATCTCGATGCCGGTGACCGTGGTGGTGGTCTTCTCCGGCTTGATGCCGATGATCTCGACGGTCTCGTTGACCTTCAGGACACCACGCTCGATACGGCCGGTGACGACCGTACCGCGACCGGTGATCGTGAAGACGTCCTCGATCGGCATGAGGAACGGCTTGTCGACGTCGCGCTCCGGCTCCGGAATCGCGGTGTCGACGGCGTTCATGAGCTCGAGGACGGAGTTGCCCCACTCCTTGTCGCCCTCGAGGGCCTTCAGAGCGGAGACCTTGACGACGGGAACGTCGTCGCCCGGGAACTCGTACTCGGAGAGGAGCTCACGCACCTCGAGCTCGACGAGCTCCAGGATCTCCTCGTCGTCGACCATGTCGGCCTTGTTCAGGGCGACGACGATGTAGGGAACGCCGACCTGGCGGGCCAGGAGCACGTGCTCCTTGGTCTGCGGCATCGGGCCGTCCGTGGCGGCGACCACGAGGATGGCGCCGTCCATCTGCGCCGCACCCGTGATCATGTTCTTGATGTAGTCCGCGTGACCGGGGCAGTCGACGTGGGCGTAGTGACGCGTCTCCGTCTGGTACTCGACGTGCGCGATGGAGATGGTGATACCGCGCTGGCGCTCTTCGGGAGCCTTGTCGATCTGGTCGAAGGCCGAGGCCTCGTTCAGGTCCGGGTACGCGTCGTGCAGCACCTTGGTAATGGCGGCCGTGAGGGTCGTCTTACCGTGGTCGATGTGACCGATGGTGCCGATGTTGACGTGCGGCTTAGTCCGCTCGAACTTCGCCTTCGCCACTGGGGTCCTCCTGTGGAGTGGTTCTGTACGCCTTACTTCATCGGCGCCAGGTGATCTTTGCTGGGAAACCCGGGCCCGGGTCATTCCACCGGGTGACGGTGGAATGACCACTTGCAGGCTCCGGGGTCAAGCCTAAAGCGTTGTTACGGAGTCCGTTGAACGGAGCCCCTTACTCGCCCTTGGCCTTCGCGATGATCTCCTCGGCGACGTTCCGCGGAACCTCGGCGTAGGAGTCGAACTGCATGGAGTAGCTGGCACGGCCGGACGTCTTGCTGCGCAGGTCGCCGACGTAGCCGAACATCTCCGAGAGGGGCACGAGACCCTTCACGACGCGGGCACCGGCCCGCTCCTCCATGGCCTGGATCTGGCCACGGCGGGAGTTGATGTCGCCGATGACGTCACCCATGTAGTCCTCGGGCGTGGTGACCTCGACGGCCATCATCGGCTCGAGGAGCACGGGGGACGCCTTGCGCGCGGCCTCCTTGAAGGCCTGCGAGCCGGCGATCTTGAACGCGAGCTCGGACGAGTCGACCTCGTGGTACGCGCCGTCGAGGAGCGTCACGCGGACGCCGGTCATCTCGTAGCCGGCGAGGATGCCGAACTGCATGGCCTCCTGCGCACCGGCGTCCACCGAAGGGATGTACTCCTTCGGCACACGGCCACCGGTCACCTTGTTGACGAACTCGTACGAGGCGTCGCCGCCCTCGATCGGCTCGATCGCGATGATCACGCGAGCGAACTGGCCGGTACCACCCGTCTGCTTCTTGTGGGTGTACTCGACCTTCTCGACCGACTTGCGGATCGTCTCACGGTACGCGACCTGAGGCTTGCCGACGTTGGCCTCGACCTTGAACTCACGGCGCATACGGTCGACCAGCACCTCGAGGTGCAGCTCGCCCATACCACCGATGATGGTCTGGCCGGTCTCCTCGTCCGAGTGGACCTGGAACGACGGGTCCTCCTCGGCGAGCCGCTGGATCGCGACGCCGAGCTTCTCCTGGTCGCCCTTCGACTTGGGCTCGATGGCGACCTGGATGACCGGGGCCGGGAAGTCCATGGACTCCAGGATGACCGGGCTCTTGTCGTCGGACAGCGTCTCACCGGTGGTGGTCTGCTTCAGGCCCATGACGGCGACGATGTCGCCGGCGCCCACCGACTCGATCTCCTCACGCTTGTTCGCGTGCATGCGGTAGATCTTGCCGATGCGCTCCTTCTTGCCCTTCACGGAGTTCAGCACCTGGGTGCCGGACTCCAGACGGCCGGAGTACACGCGGACGAAGGTGAGCTTGCCGAGGTGCGGGTCGCTCATGATCTTGAACGCGAGCGCGGCGAGGGGCTCCTCGTCCGACGGCTTGCGGGCGACGACCTTCTCCGCGTCCTTGGGGTCGTGGCCCTCGATGGCCTCGACGTCCAGGGGGGAGGGCAGGTAGCGCACGACGGCGTCGAGCAGGGGCTGAACGCCCTTGTTCTTGAACGCGGTGCCGCAGAACACGGGGGTGACGGTGGTGCCCTCACCCTTGCCGGAGGCGATGGTGATACGACGGATCGCCGCGTACAACTGCTCCTCGGTGGGCTCGGTGCCCTCGAGGTACAGCTCCATCAGCTCTTCGTCGTTCTCCGCGACGGCCTCGAGCAGCTTGCCGCGCCACTCCTCGGCAGCCTCGGTGTGGGTGTCCGGGATGTCGACGGTGTCGTACATCTCGCCCTTGGCGGCCTCGGCGGACCACACAAGCGCCTTCATGCGGACCAGGTCCACGACGCCCTTGAAGTCGGCCTCCGCGCCGATGGGCAGCTGCATGACCAGCGGCTGCGCACCCAGACGGTCGGAGATCATGTCGACGCAGCGGTGGAACTCGGCACCGGTGCGGTCGAGCTTGTTGACGAAGCAGATGCGCGGAACGCCGTAGCGGTCCGCCTGACGCCACACGGTCTCGGACTGGGGCTCGACGCCGGCGACGCCGTCGAACACCGTCACGGCACCGTCGAGCACGCGCAGGGAACGCTCCACCTCGACGGTGAAGTCGACGTGGCCCGGGGTGTCGATGATGTTGATGGTGTGGTCGACGTCTTCCAGCGGCCAGTGGCAGGTGGTGGCAGCAGAGGTGATCGTGATGCCACGCTCCTGCTCCTGCTCCATCCAGTCCATGGTGGCAGCGCCGTCGTGGACCTCACCGATCTTGTAGGAAACGCCGGTGTAGAACAGGATCCGCTCGGTGGTCGTCGTCTTGCCCGCGTCGATGTGGGCCATGATCCCGATGTTGCGGACCCTGGCCAGGTCAAGCGAAGTGGTAGCCATAAGGCTTCAGTCTTCTCTCGGTCTCGATGGGGTCTGCGACTACCAGCGGTAGTGCGCGAAGGCCTTGTTGGACTCGGCCATCTTGTGCGTGTCCTCACGCTTCTTCACAGCGGCACCGAGGCCGTTGCTGGCGTCGAGGAGCTCGTTGAGCAGACGCTCGGTCATGGTCTTCTCGCGACGGGCGCGGGAGTAACCGACCAGCCAGCGCAGCGCCAGCGTGTTGGCACGGCCGGGCTTGACCTCGACCGGGACCTGGTAGGTGGCACCACCGACACGGCGGGACTTGACCTCGAGGGTCGGCTTGATGTTCTCGAGAGCGCGCTTCAGCGTGATGACCGGGTCGTTGCCGGTCTTCTCGCGCAGGCCCTCCATGGCGCCGTAGACGATGCGCTCGGCGGTGGAGCGCTTGCCGTTCAGCAGCACCTTGTTGATCAGGGAGGTCACCAGGGGGGAGCCGTAAACCGGGTCGATGATGACCGGGCGCTTCGGGGCGGGGCCCTTACGAGGCATTCTTACTTCTCCTTCTTGGCGCCGTAACGGCTGCGAGCCTGCTTGCGGTTCTTGACACCCTGGGTGTCGAGGGAACCGCGGATGATCTTGTAGCGAACACCCGGCAGGTCCTTCACACGGCCGCCGCGCACGAGCACGATCGAGTGCTCCTGCAGGTTGTGTCCCTCACCCGGAATGTAGGCGGTGACCTCGATCCCGCTGGTCAGACGCACACGCGCGACCTTACGCAGGGCCGAGTTCGGCTTCTTCGGGGTGGTCGTGAACACACGCGTGCAGACGCCACGGCGCTGAGGGGAACCCTCGAGTGCGGGCGTCTTGTTCTTCTCGACCTTGTCCTGCCGGCCCTTTCGGACCAGCTGCTGGATCGTAGGCACTACTTCTCCGGTTTCTGTGTGCCGATGGGTACAGCTAACCTGGAACATCTCCGACCCACGCGGTCGGGTGTGTCGAATCCGGCGGACTCCCACCGCAAGGCAGAAGGAAGCGCTGAATTGCGGTGGCCGTTTCACAGCCCCCGGTGCGGTGTGATGGCACGCACGAAGGCCAGGGCACACCCCAGGCACAAGGTCTGAGCGTACCTAGCTCATGGACTCCGGTCAAAACAAATGGAGTGGGACGCGACACGCCCGACTTCTTGGGGTTCTTCCAGGGCGCTCAACACCCTTTCCAAGGGCGCGTGGTGGCCCGCCGTGCGGCGTACGGTCCGTGTGGGTCGACCGCGCAGTTCCCCGCTCCGCTTGAGGGTGTCATCCCGACGTCGCCACCACCGCCAGCAAACCGAACAGCCCCAGGAAGACCAGCCAGCCCGCCACCGACAGCCAGCCCAGGACCAGGCCCGTCAGGGCCATGCCGTCGCCCGCCTCGCCGGTGCGGCGTATCTCGGACTGGGCCATGTGCCCCAGGATCACCGCGGGAAGCCCCGTGACGCCCGCCGTGGCGACGCACAGCACCCCGCACACCATGGACGCCAGCGCCTTGCCGTTCGTGCGGGCCTGAGGGCGTGGCAGGAAGACCGGCGGGACCGGGCCGTGGGGCGTCATCGGCTGCGGCATCGGGCCCTGCGGCAGGTCGGCCACCAGGAGGGACAGCTCCCCCACCGTGCGCGCCGAGTAGGCGCGCGCCACCCGCTTCTCGAACTCAGGGTGGTCCAGGCGGCCCTCCCCGTACCCGGCGCGCAGCACGTCCACCGCGCGCTCGCGGTCCGCGTGGGAGGCCAGCATCGACGGGGCGCCGGAGCCCGGCAGCGGAGGACCTTGCCACGGAGTCGGATACGACACGGCTGCCTCCCCAGGGCCGGGACGGACAGTCCCAGTATGTGCGCTTCACCCACTGGAACGCAGCGCACGGGCGTGCGGTTCCATGCGCGCACACGCCGAAGGGCGGCCACCCCGTACGGAGTGACCGCCCTTCGGTTCAGACGACCCGCTTACTGGTTGTACGGACCGTAGTCGTAGTCCTCCAGCGGAACGGCCTGGCCGGAGCCCGTGCCGAACGGCGAGTAGTCGATGTCGTCGTAGCCGACGGCCGAGTACATCGCGGCCTTGGCCTCCTCGGTCGGCTCGACCCGGATGTTGCGGTAGCGGGACAGACCCGTACCGGCCGGGATGAGCTTACCGATGATGACGTTCTCCTTGAGGCCGATGAGCGAGTCGGACTTGGCGTTGATCGCCGCGTCCGTGAGGACTCGCGTCGTCTCCTGGAAGGACGCCGCCGACAGCCAGGACTCCGTGGCCAGCGAGGCCTTGGTGATACCCATGAGCTGCGGCCGGCCGGAGGCCGGGTGACCGCCCTCCTGGACCACACGACGGTTCTCGGTCTCGAACTTCGACCGCTCGACCAGCTCGCCGGGCAGCAGCTCGGCGTCGCCGGACTCGATGATCGTCACACGGCGCAGCATCTGCCGGATGATGATCTCGATGTGCTTGTCGTGGATCGACACGCCCTGCGAGTTGTAGACCTTCTGGACCTCGCCGACCAGGTGGACCTGGACGGCACGCTGACCCAGGATGCGCAGCACGTCGTGCGGGTTGGTGGCACCCACGGTGAGCTGCTGGCCCACCTCGACGTGGTCGCCCTCGGAGACCAGGACCTTGGCGCGCTTCGAGATCGGGTACGCCGTCTCGTCACTGCCGTCGTCCGGGGTGACGACGATCTTCTTCGTCTTCTCCGTCTCCTCGATCCGCACGCGGCCGGAGGCCTCGGAGATCGGGGCGACACCCTTCGGGGTACGGGCCTCGAAGAGCTCGACGACACGCGGCAGACCCTGGGTGATGTCGTCACCGGCCACACCACCGGTGTGGAAGGTACGCATCGTCAGCTGGGTGCCGGGCTCACCGATGGACTGGGCGGCGATGATGCCGACCGCCTCACCGATGTCGACCAGCTTGCCGGTGGCCAGCGAACGGCCGTAGCACATCGCGCAGGTGCCGACGGCGGACTCGCAGGTCAGGACCGAGCGGGTCTTGACCTCCTCGACGCCGCGGGAGACGAGCTCCTCGATGAGGACGTCGCCCAGGTCGGTGCCGGCCGGGGCCAGCACCTGGCCGTCGACCACGATGTCCTCGGCGAGGCAGCGCGCGTACACGGACGTCTCGACGTCGTCCGCCTTGCGCAGCACGCCGTCCGCGTCACGGTTCGCGATCTTGAGGCGCAGACCGCGGTCGGTGCCGCAGTCCTCCTCGCGGATGATGACGTCCTGGGAGACGTCGACCAGACGACGGGTGAGGTAACCCGAGTCGGCGGTACGCAGAGCGGTGTCCGCCAGACCCTTACGGGCACCGTGCGTGGAGATGAAGTACTCCAGCACGGACAGGCCCTCACGGAACGACGCCTTGATCGGACGCGGGATCGTCTCGTTCTTCGCGTTCGACACCAGACCACGCATACCGGCGATCTGACGCATCTGCATCATGTTGCCTCGTGCACCCGAGTTCACCATCATGAAGATCGGGTTGGTCTTCGGGAAGTTGTCGTTCATCGCCTCGGCGACCTCGTTGGTCGCCTTGGTCCAGATCGCGATGAGCTCCTGCGTGCGCTCGTCCTTGGTGATCAGACCGCGCTCGTACTGCTTCTGGACCTTCTCGTCCTGCGCCTCGTAGCCCTTGACGATTTCCTTCTTCGCCTCGGGGACGACGACGTCGGAGATGGCCACGGTGACGCCGGAACGGGTCGCCCAGTAGAAGCCGGCCGCCTTCAGGTTGTCGAGCGTCGCCGCCACGATGACCTTCGGGTAGCGCTCGGCGAGGTCGTTGACGATCTCGGAGAGCTGCTTCTTGCCGACCTCGTAGTCGACGAACGGGTAGTCCTCGGGCAGCAGCTCGTTGAAGAGCGCCCGGCCCAGGGTGGTGGTCAGGCGGAACGGGTCCCCCTGCTGCCACTCCGAGCCACCCTCGGTCTCGCCGTCCTCGTTCACCGGCGGGGTCCAGCCGCGCGGCGGGATGGTGCCGACCGGGAAGCGCACGTCGATCTTCGACTGGAGCGACAGCTCGCCCGCGTCGAAGGCCATGATCGCCTCCGCGACCGAGGCGAAGGAACGGCCCTCGCCCTTGAGGTCGCGCATCTCGCCGTCGGTGGTGAGGAAGAACAGACCGAGGACCATGTCCTGGGTCGGCATCGTCACCGGACGGCCGTCGGCCGGCTTGAGGATGTTGTTCGAGGACAGCATCAGGATGCGGGCCTCGGCCTGCGCCTCCGCGGAGAGCGGCAGGTGGACGGCCATCTGGTCACCGTCGAAGTCCGCGTTGAACGCGGTGCAGACGAGCGGGTGGATCTGGATGGCCTTGCCCTCGACCAGCTGCGGCTCGAAGGCCTGGATGCCGAGGCGGTGCAGCGTGGGCGCACGGTTCAGCAGAACCGGGTGCTCCGCGATGACCTCTTCCAGCACGTCGTACACGACCGTGCGGCCGCGCTCGACCATGCGCTTGGCCGACTTGATGTTCTGCGCGTGGTTCAGGTCGACCAGGCGCTTCATCACGAACGGCTTGAAGAGCTCCAGCGCCATGGCCTTGGGCAGACCGCACTGGTGCAGCTTCAGCTGCGGGCCGACGACGATCACGGAACGCGCGGAGTAGTCCACACGCTTGCCGAGCAGGTTCTGACGGAAGCGGCCCTGCTTGCCCTTGAGCATGTCGGACAGCGACTTCAGCGGACGGTTGCCCGGGCCGGTGACCGGACGGCCACGCCGGCCGTTGTCGAACAGCGCGTCCACGGCCTCCTGGAGCATGCGCTTCTCGTTGTTCACGATGATCTCGGGCGCGCCGAGGTCGAGAAGCCGCTTCAGGCGGTTGTTGCGGTTGATGACACGGCGGTACAGGTCGTTCAGGTCGGAGGTCGCGAAACGGCCACCGTCCAGCTGCACCATCGGACGCAGGTCCGGCGGGATGACCGGGACGCAGTCCAGGACCATGCCCTTGGGGCTGTTGGAGGTCTGCAGGAACGCGGACACGACCTTCAGCCGCTTCAGGGCGCGGGTCTTCTTCTGGCCCTTGCCGGTGCGGATGATCTCGCGAAGCTTCTCGGCCTCCTCCTCGAGGTCGAAGGACTCCAGGCGCTTCTGCAGCGCCGCGGCGCCCATCGAGCCGTCGAAGTACGTACCGAAGCGGTCACGCAGCTCGCGGTAGAGCAGCTCGTCGCCCTCGAGGTCCTGGACCTTGAGGTTCTTGAACCGGTTCCACACCTCGTCGAGGCGGTCGATCTCGCGCTGCGCACGGTCACGCAGCTGCTTCATCTCACGCTCGGCGCCCTCGCGCACCTTGCGGCGCACGTCGGCCTTGGCGCCCTCGGCCTCGAGCTCGGCCAGGTCGGTCTCGAGCTTCTTGGCGCGGGCCTCCAGGTCGGCGTCCCGGCGGTTCTCGATCTGCTGACGCTCGACGGAGACGTGGGCCTCCAGCGACGGCAGGTCGCGGGTACGGCGCTCCTCGTCCACGTACGTGATCATGTACGCGGCGAAGTAGATGACCTTCTCGAGGTCCTTCGGGGCCAGGTCGAGCAGGTAGCCCAGCCGGCTCGGGACACCCTTGAAGTACCAGATGTGCGTGACGGGCGCGGCGAGCTCGATGTGGCCCATCCGCTCACGGCGCACCTTGGCACGGGTGACCTCGACGCCGCAGCGCTCGCAGATGATGCCCTTGAAGCGAACACGCTTGTACTTGCCGCAGTAGCACTCCCAGTCCCGGGTGGGGCCGAAGATCTTCTCGCAGAAGAGCCCGTCCTTTTCCGGCTTGAGCGTGCGGTAGTTGATCGTCTCGGGCTTCTTGACCTCGCCGTGGCTCCACTGACGGATGTCGTCAGCGGTGGCCAGGCCGATCCGGAGCTCGTCGAAGAAGTTGACGTCGAGCACTATGCGTCAATCCCTCTCAGGGTCGTAAGTCTTGGGGTCTGATACGGGGGTCCTGGGGCGGGCAGCCAGGGGTTCACCGGGCCGCCCCACTCCCGTCAGACCTCTTCGACGCTGCTCGGCTCGCGCCGGGACAGGTCGATGCCGAGCTCCTCCGCAGCGCGGAAGACGTCCTCGTCGGTGTCGCGCATCTCGATGGACATGCCGTCCGAGGACAGCACCTCCACGTTCAGGCACAGGGACTGCATCTCCTTGATGAGCACCTTGAAGGACTCGGGGATGCCGGGCTCGGGGATGTTCTCGCCCTTGACGATGGCCTCGTAGACCTTCACGCGGCCGGTGACGTCGTCGGACTTGATGGTCAGCAGCTCCTGGAGCGCGTAGGCGGCGCCGTACGCCTCGAGTGCCCACACCTCCATCTCGCCGAACCGCTGGCCACCGAACTGAGCCTTACCGCCCAGCGGCTGCTGGGTGATCATGGAGTACGGACCGGTCGAGCGGGCGTGCAGCTTGTCGTCGACCAGGTGGTGCAGCTTCAGGATGTACATGTAGCCGACCGAGATCGGGTCCGGGAACGGCTCACCCGAGCGGCCGTCGAACAGCCGCGCCTTGCCGGACGGCAGGACCATGCGGTCGCCGTCGCGGTTCGGGACGGTGTGCTCCAGCAGACCGGCGAGCTCGTCCTCGCGGGCGCCGTCGAAGACCGGGGTGGCCACGTTGGTACGGGGCTCCACGCGGTCCGCGCCGATCGCCTGCAGGCGCTGCGCCCACTCGTCGGCGAGGCCGGAGACGTCCCAGCCCTGGCTGGCGAGCCAGCCGAGGTGGATCTCCAGCACCTGTCCCGGGTTCATTCGGGACGGCACACCCAGCGGGTTGAGGATGATGTCGACCGGGGTCCCGTCCTCGAGGAACGGCATGTCCTCGATGGGCAGGATCTTGGAGATGACGCCCTTGTTGCCGTGACGGCCGGCGAGCTTGTCACCGTCGGTGATCTTGCGCTTCTGCGCGACGTAGACGCGCACCAGCTGGTTGACACCGGGGGGAAGCTCGTCGCCCTCCTCACGGTCGAAGACGCGGACGCCGATGACCTTCCCGGTCTCGCCGTGCGGCACCTTCAGCGAGGTGTCACGGACCTCACGGGCCTTCTCACCGAAGATCGCGCGCAGCAGGCGCTCCTCCGGGGTCAGCTCGGTCTCACCCTTCGGGGTCACCTTGCCGACGAGGATGTCACCGGCGATGACCTCGGCGCCGATGCGGATGATGCCCCGCTCGTCGAGGTCGGCGAGGACCTCCTCGGAGACGTTCGGGATGTCCCGGGTGATCTCCTCGGGGCCGAGCTTGGTGTCACGGGCGTCGACCTCGTGCTCCTCGATGTGGATCGAGGAGAGGACGTCGTCCTGCACGAGGCGCTGCGACAGGATGATCGCGTCCTCGTAGTTGTGACCCTCCCACGGCATGAACGCCACGAGCAGGTTCTTGCCCAGCGCCATCTCGCCGTTCTGGGTGGCCGGACCGTCGGCGAGGACCTGGCCCTCGATGACGCGGTCGCCCTCGGAGACGATGACCTTCTGGTTGACCGAGGTGCCCTGGTTGGAGCGGGAGAACTTGGCCAGGCGGTACGTGATGTACGTGCCGTCGTCGTTGGCCGTGGTGATGTAGTCCGCGGAGACCTCCTGGACCACGCCCGCCTTCTCCGCCTTGACCACGTCACCGGCGTCGACGGCGGAGCGGTACTCCATGCCGGTGCCGACGAGCGGGGCCTCGGACTTAATCAGCGGCACGGCCTGGCGCATCATGTTCGCGCCCATGAGGGCACGGTTGGCGTCGTCGTGCTCGAGGAACGGGATCATGGCGGTCGCGACCGACACCATCTGGCGCGGCGAGACGTCCATGTAGTCGACCTCGTCGCCGGGGACGTAGTCGACCTCGCCGCCGCGGCGGCGGACCAGGATGCGGTTCTCGACGAAGCGCATCTCGTCGTTGAGCGGCGCGTTGGCCTGCGCGATGACGAAGCGGTCCTCCTCGTCGGCGGTCAGGTAGTCCACCTCGTCGGTGACCTGGCCGTCGACGACCTTGCGGTACGGCGTCTCGATGAAGCCGAACGGGTTGATCCGCCCGTAGGAGGCGAGCGAACCGATCAGACCGATGTTCGGGCCTTCGGGCGTCTCGATCGGGCACATGCGGCCGTAGTGCGAGGGGTGCACGTCACGGACCTCGAAGCCGGCCCGCTCACGGGAGAGACCACCCGGGCCGAGGGCGTTCAGACGACGCTTGTGCGTCAGCCCCGACAGCGGGTTGTTCTGGTCCATGAACTGGGACAGCTGGCTGGTGCCGAAGAACTCCTTGATGGAGGCGACGACCGGCCGGATGTTGATCAGGGTCTGCGGCGTGATCGCCTCGACGTCCTGGGTGGTCATGCGCTCGCGCACGACGCGCTCCATACGGGCGAGACCCGTACGGACCTGGTTCTGGATCAGCTCGCCGACGTTGCGGATGCGGCGGTTGCCGAAGTGGTCGATGTCGTCGGTCTCGACGATGATCGTCCGGCCCGACTCGCCGACCGTCTCGGTCTCACCGGCGTGCAGCTTCACCAGGTACTTGATCGTGGCGATGATGTCGTCGGTGGTGAGCACGCCGGCGTCGAGCGGCTGGTCGCCGCCGAGCTTCTTGTTCACCTTGTAGCGGCCGACCTTGGCCAGGTCGTAGCGCTTGGGGTTGAAGTAGAGGTTCTCGAGCAGCGTCTGCGCGGCCTCACGCGTGGGGGGCTCGCCCGGACGCAGCTTGCGGTAGATGTCGAGCAGCGCGTCGTCCTGGCCCTGGGTGTGGTCCTTCTCCAGGGTGGCGCGCATGGACTCGTACTCGCCGAACTCCTCGAGGATCTGCTCGGTGGTCCAGCCGAGCGCCTTCAGGAGGACGGTGACGGACTGCTTGCGCTTGCGGTCGATGCGCACACCGACCATGTCGCGCTTGTCGATCTCCATCTCCAGCCAGGCGCCCCGGGAGGGGATGATCTTGGCGGAGAAGATGTCCTTGTCGGACGTCTTGTCGATGGAGGAGTCGAAGTAGACGCCGGGCGAGCGCACCAGTTGGGACACCACGACACGCTCGGTGCCGTTGATGACGAAGGTGCCCTTGTTCGTCATGAGCGGGAAGTCGCCCATGAAGACGGTCTGGGACTTGATCTCGCCGGTCTCGTTGTTGGTGAACTCGGCCGTGACGAAGAGCGGGGCGGCGTACGTGAAGTCGCGCTCCTTGCACTCGTCGATGGAGTTCTTCGGCGGCTCGAAGCGGTGGTCGCGGAAGGTCAGCGACATCGACCCGGAGAAGTCCTCGATCGGGGAGATCTCTTCGAAGATCTCCTCCAGACCGGACTTGGTGGGGACGTCGTGCCCGTTCTCGAGAGCCTCCTCGACGCGAGCCTTCCACGCGTCGTTGCCGAGCAGCCAGTCAAAGCTCTCGGTCTGCAGCGCGAGAAGGTTCGGAACCTCGAGGGGCTCCTTGATCTTTGCAAAGGAGATGCGCAGCGGGGCGGTGCTGGCGCCGTTGTTCGTATTCGCGGTCGAGGCGTTGCGCGAGGCGGCCAAGAGGGGGTCCTTCCGAGGGCTCGGACTCACTACGCGCGTACCGGCCCCCCACTGGGCGCAGAGACGGACATTCCAGGTCGGAAGTGATCCGGTCGTCCATGCTCGAGTGAGGGCATGCCCCTGGTGACGGGCAGGGGACAGCTAACAGGCAGCGCAAAGGGTCAGTGTAGCCACTTGGCACACTGATGTCCAGTGCGGTGTACGAGACCGGTTGGAGGCCCTCGTTGTCATCAACTCCTGCGGCAAGGCGCTGCCCTCAACGCACGGTGATACTGCCCTCTTTGCCGTCGATCCATGCCTCGGATTCGGATCCTTGTGACGACGCGTCCTGAGAATTGCGCGCTGCGTGCGGTTCGTCAAGGGCCCCCCTTGTCCGAACCGCCGCCGTCCGGCTCATCTCCGCGGCCCCTCGGAGGCACAACGAAGATCACCATACCCCCCGCCGTCCCGGGTGCAAGGCAGTCGCCGCCGACCCCCCGGAACGCCGAGGAGCGACCACCCGGATGGATGATCGCTCCTCGGCGCTTGAGCGTTACACGCCCTCAGGGGCGCGTGACGGACCCTTGCGGACCCGGAAGGTCTTACTTGACCTCGACGGAGGCGCCGGCGCCCTCGAGGGCCTCCTTGGCCTTGTCGGCGGCTTCCTTGTTGACCTTCTCGAGGACCGGCTTCGGGGTGCCGTCGACGAGGTCCTTGGCCTCCTTCAGACCCAGGGAGGTCAGCTCGCGCACGACCTTGATGACCTGGATCTTCTTGTCGCCGGCGCCGGTGAGGACGACGTCGAACTCGTCCTTCTCCTCGGCCTGCTCGGCGGCGGCGCCGGCACCGGCACCACCGGCGACGACGACCGGGGCGGCCGCGGCGGCGGTGACGTCGAACTTCTCCTCGAAGGCCTTCACGAACTCGGAGAGCTCGATGAGGGTCATCTCCTCGAACTGGGCCAGCAGCTCGTCCTGGGTGAGCTTCGCCATGATGGCGGTCCTTCCACTAAATCGGCAGGTGCCGGGTGTACTGGGTGAGGCGGGCGTTACTCGGGCCCGCATCGGTCCTCACCTCATGCGGTGAGGGCCGGAAAGCGAGCCGAATTACTCGGCACCGCCCTGCTCGTCCTGCTTGGCACGGAGCGCGTCCACGGTGCGGACGAGCTTCGACGGCAGCGCCTGGAAGACGGAGGCAGCCTGGGACTGCTTCGCCTTGAAGGCACCGGCCAGCTTGGAGAGCAGCACCTCGCGGGACTCGAGGTCCGCGAGCTTCTTGATCTCGTCGGCGGACATCGCCTTGCCGTCAAGGACACCGCCCTTGATGACGAGATTCGGGTTGTCCTTGGCGAAGTCACGAAGACCCTTCGCCGACTCCACCGGGTCACCGGTGACGAAGGCGACCGCCGTCGGGCCAGCGAAGAGCTGGTCGTCCAGCGTGATCCCGGCCTCGTTGGCCGCAATCTTGGTCAGCGTGTTCTTCACCACGGCGTACTGGGCGTTCTCACCGAGCGAACGACGCAGCGTCTTGAGCTGCGCCACGGTGAGACCGCGGTACTCGGTCAGCACGGCGGCGTTGGAGCTGCGGAACTTGTCCGTCAGCTCGGCAACCGCGGCAGCCTTGTCGGGCCTCGCCATAGAGCCTCGGCCTCCTTCCGGGTGATTCGGACCGCGCGGACCCGAAGGAGGACTGGGGAAAACGAAACGCCCCGGGCGCAGGCGCACGGGGCGAAGCTCAACCGGATCTCCGCGCCTCGCGACGGCGGCCTTCCGGGAACTCTTCCAATGTCACCTGCGCGGGTCGTCCGCAGTTCAGCGGATCCTTCGGCCACCGCGCCCTCTTACGAGCGCACGGCAACGACCAGCGGTCTTTGGCTTCCTCGGAAGAGTACGTGACCGCGTCGCCGTCAGGCAAATCGGCCGATCGGGGGCTCTCCGGCGCGCGCGTGGTGCGTGCCGGAGAGCCTCGCCGGGACCTGTCAGGCCGCCGAGCCCGCGCCCAGCGACTCCAGCTCCTTCAGCATCTCCATGAAGTCGACGGTCTCCCCGGCCGGCGGGGCCTGGACGTCGGCCTTGGCGCCGTAGTCCGAGAAGTGCGAGGTCATCGTCATCGTGCCCTGGGCCATGGTCATGCCGACGACCATCTTCACCGGGAGGTCGTCCTCGTTGACCCAGATCTCGGTGTCGTAGCCCTTCATCCCCGACTTCTCGGCCATGGCGACGAGCTCGTCCCGCTCCTTCTTCGAGAGCAGGTCGAAGGACGTGTTGGCGTCGACCATCTCCTTGAAGCTGAGCGTGCCCTTGTAGTGCTGCGCCTCCACGCCGTCGACCTTCTCGGGGCCCACGTGCTTCAGGCTCGGCGAGCCCAGCAGCAGGGCGAGCTGCTGCGCCGGGTCCTGGTTCATGTTCTCCAGGCCGCCGGTCACCTGCTTGCGGACCTCCGGGTCGCCGGACGCGTCGGCGACGGCCTTGAAGTCCATCTTCATCCAGCGCTTGCCGTCCATCCCGGCGGCCTGCTCGGCGCCCAGGTCCACGTACATGACGCCGTCGAGCATGATCATGCGTATCTGCTCGGGCCCTCCGGCGCCGCCGGCGGCGAACGCGCCGCCCTTCATCGTGACGTCCATGACCGCCGGGTCCCACCCCTGGACCCCGGACATCTCCACGGTGCCGGCCTCCGCGGCCGCCCCGGAGGTCTCGACGGTCATCCGGATCTTGGACGACTTCGCCTCCGAGGTCTTCTTGAACGCGGCCTGGAGCACCTCGGCGGCCTCGGTCCGCGACTGCGCCCCGGAGGAGGCGCCGGCCTTCTTGCCGCCCTTGTCGCCCCCGCCGTCGCCGTCCTGGCATCCCGCGAGGCCCACGACGACCGCCGCGGCCGTCAGACAGACACCCGCGCGCTTCCATGCGGCCATGACCATCAGATCCCCACCCCTGTGTCTCTCGCGCTCCTTGTGTGATTCCTGTGAACCGTAGCCGACACCACCGACACAGGCGTACGAAAAAACCCGCCCCCGCGCCCCGAGGGGCGTGAGGACGGGTTCTTCGACGCGTACGCGCGGAGCCGGCCCGTCGGCCGGATCACCCAGCTCAGACGGCGGCCGGGTCCTCCTCGACGAGGAGGTTGCGGGTGCGGTTCGGGTCGAGCGGGATGCCCGGGCCCATCGTGGTGCTGAGGGCGGCCTTCTTGATGTAGCGGCCCTTGGCGGCGGACGGCTTCAGACGGAGGATCTCCTCCAGGGCCGCGCCGTAGTTCTCCACCAGCTTGGTGTCGTCGAACGACGTCTTGCCGATGATGAAGTGCAGGTTCGCGTGCTTGTCGACACGGAACTCGATCTTGCCGCCCTTGATGTCGTTGACAGCCTTGGCGACGTCCGGGGTCACGGTGCCGGTCTTCGGGTTCGGCATCAGACCACGGGGACCGAGCACGCGGCCGAGGCGGCCGACCTTGCCCATGAGGTCCGGGGTGGCGACGACGGCGTCGAAGTCCAGACGGCCCTTCGACACCTCGTCGATCAGCTCGTCGGCGCCGACGATGTCGGCGCCCGCGGCACGCGCGGCCTCGGCACGGTCACCGGTCGCGAAGACCAGGACCCGGGCGGTCTTACCGGTGCCGTGCGGGAGGTTCACGGTGCCACGGACCATCTGGTCGGCCTTGCGCGGGTCGACACCCAGACGGAAGGCGACCTCGACGGTGCCGTCGAACTTGGTCGTGGACGTCTCCTTGGCGAGACGGACGGCCTCGAGCGGGGCGTACAGCTTCTCCCGGTCGATCTTGGCGTCCGCAGCGCGGAGAGACTTGCTGCGCTTGCTCACTGAAAGCTCCTGTGCGTTCGAGGAGTCGTGGTCCGGGCCGAGCAGGCCCTGCCACTACTGCGTTGGCTTACGGGGGGTGGAGGTCAGCCCTCGACCGTGACGCCCATGGAACGGGCGGTGCCGGCGATGATCTTCTCGGCGGCGTCCAGGTCGTTGGCGTTGAGGTCGGGCATCTTGGTGGTGGCGATCTCACGGACCTGCTCGCGGGTGATCTTCGCGACCTTGGTCTTGTGCGGCTCGCCGGAGCCCTTCTCCACGCCCGCGGCCTTGAGGATCATCTTCGCGGCCGGCGGGGTCTTCGTGATGAAGGTGAAGGAACGGTCCTCGTAGACCGTGATCTCCACCGGGATGACCCAACCGCGCTGCGACTCGGTCGCGGCGTTGTAGGCCTTGCAGAACTCCATGATGTTCACGCCGTGCTGACCCAGCGCGGGGCCGACCGGCGGGGCCGGGTTCGCGGCACCGGCCTGGATCTGGAGCTTGATGAGCCCCGTGACCTTCTTCTTCTTGGGAGGCATGGCTCTCCGGGTCCTTTCGAATTCGGGTCCTGCCCGGGTCCCGGAAAGCTCCAGGACGCAGGCATACCGCACAACGATAACGGGTATGGATGCGCGGCCAAAAACCGAGCAGGTCAGACAAACGCGCGAGCGTTCGCCTGACCTGCGCGGAAGCTGTGAATCAGCCGGTCCAGAAGGCTAGTTCTTCTGGATCTGGTCGAAGGAGAGCTCGACCGGCGTCTCGCGGCCGAAGATCTCCACCAGGCCCTTGACCTTCTTGGAGTCGGGGTTGATCTCGTTGATGGTCGCCTGCAGCGTGGCGAACGGGCCGTCGGTGACGGTGACCGAGTCGCCGACCTCGAAGTCCAGCACCTGGACCTCGACCTTGCGCTGCGGAGCCGGCTTGCCCTCGGCCTCGGCGGCCTCGCGGGCAGCCTTCTCCTCGGCCTCCGGGGCGAGCATCTTGACGATCTCGTCCAGCGTCAGCGGGTACGGGTCGTAGGCGTTGCCCACGAAGCCGGTGACACCCGGGGTGTTGCGGACGACGCCCCAGGACTCGTTCGTCAGGTCCATGCGGACCAGGACGTAGCCCGGGAGCTTGTTCTGCTTGATCGTCTTGCGGTCGCCGTTCTTGATCTGGACGACCTCTTCCTGCGGCACCTCGGCCTGGAAGATGTAGTCCTCGACGTTGAGCGAGACGGCGCGCTGCTCGAGGTTGGTCTTCACGCGGTTCTCGTAGCCCGCGTAGGTGTGGATGACGTACCACTCGCCGGGCAGGGACCGCAGTTCCTCGCGGAGCTTCTCGACCGGGTCGCGGTCGTCCTCCGGCTCGGCCTCGGCCTCTTCCTCGGAGGCCTCGGCGGACTCGTCGTCCGCGGCCTCGGCGTCGGTGGTGTCGGCAGCCTCGGCCTCGGAGGCCTCGGTGTCCTCGACGTCCGCGCCCTCGACGGCGGCGAGCGCGTCCTCGGCGGACTCGGCCCCTTCGCCGTAAGGCTCGACGGCGTCGTTCACGTTCGGGTCAGACACGGTGGCTGCTTCTTCCTGGATACATAGGGGTGGAACATGCGAAAGGAGCGCCGGGTACCTCGGCGCTCTTCGCTCGGGGATCAGCCGAAGACGTACTTGGCGGCGTTACTGAGGCCATAGTCGATCAGGGTGATCAGGCCGATCATCAGGACCACGAAGACGATGACCGCGGTCGTGTACGACGTCAGCTGGTTGCGCGTCGGCCAGACGACCTTGCGGAGTTCCGCGATGATCTGGCGGTAGAAGAGCGCGAGACGCTTCAGGGGGCCCTTCTTGGCACGCTTGCCGCCCTTGCGGGGCTTCTGCTCCTGGGCATCAGGCATGTCGATGGAGCCCACGGCGTCCGTCACTCGTCCTCACCTGATTCCGGGTCGTGGCCGTGCCGCGCCCGGTCTGAGCCGCACGGCGGTGCATTGCTGTACGTACATGCGCACACATCCTGGCGAAGGTGTGTGTAGCAGGGCCGGAGGGACTTGAACCCCCAACCGCTGGTTTTGGAGACCAGTGCTCTACCAATTGAGCTACGACCCTTTGTGCGTCCCCCAACGTACCGCATCCGGCCGGATGCTTGGTGTGCACCGGCTGAGCGCGGACCGCTGAAGGCCAACGAGGTGAGAGTGTACGTGTTCCTGGGCCGGGCGTCGAACAGAAAGTGCCTGGGAGGGGACGCACCGGCCACGCAACGGCCGGTGATCGTCCTGGCCACACCGCCCGCGGACGCGCGATGCGGACTGGTGTTCCACCCTTTGCCCGGTGTTGTTCAGTCCGTGAAACCGCTGTGCCGAGTGTGTTTCGTGTCTGGAACGATGGGCCTCATGAGCGCTGCAACCCCTCCCACCGAGCGCCGGGTCTCCGCCCGAGTCGGCGCGATCTCCGAGTCCGCCACCCTCGCCGTGGACGCCAAGGCCAAGGCCCTCAAGGCCGCCGGGCGACCGGTGATCGGCTTCGGCGCCGGTGAGCCCGACTTCCCGACACCGGACTACATCGTCGAGGCCGCGATCGAGGCCTGCAAGAACCCGAAGTACCACCGGTACACCCCGGCCGGCGGCCTGCCCGAGCTGAAGCAGGCCATCGCCGCCAAGACGCTGCGCGACTCCGGCTACGAGGTCGACCCGGCGCAGATCCTGGTCACCAACGGCGGCAAGCAGGCCATCTACGAGGCCTTCGCCGCGATCCTCGACCCGGGCGACGAGGTCATCGTCCCGGCGCCGTACTGGACGACGTACCCCGAGTCGATCCGGCTGGCGGGCGGCGTCCCGGTGGAGGTCGTCGCCGACGAGACCACCGGATACCGGGTGAGCGTGGAGCAGCTGGAGGCGACCCGCACGGAGAACACCAAGGTTCTCCTGTTCGTCTCGCCCTCCAACCCGACCGGCGCCGTCTACACCCGCGAGCAGATCGAGGAGATCGGCCGCTGGGCCGCCGAGAAGGGCCTGTGGGTCCTCACGGACGAGATCTACGAGCACCTCGTCTACGGGGACGCCGAGTTCCACTCCCTGCCCGTGGTCGTGCCGGAGCTGGCCGACAAGTGCGTCGTCGTCAACGGCGTCGCCAAGACGTACGCCATGACCGGCTGGCGCGTCGGGTGGGTCATCGGCCCGAAGGACGTCGTGAAGGCCGCGACCAACCTCCAGTCGCACGCCACGTCGAACGTGTCCAACGTCGCGCAGGCCGCCGCCCTCGCCGCCGTCTCCGGCGACCTGGACGCGGTCGCGACGATGCGCGAGGCGTTCGACCGCCGGCGCAAGACCATCGTGCGGATGCTCAACGAGATCGACGGTGTGGTCTGCCCGGAGCCGGAGGGCGCGTTCTACGCGTACCCGTCGGTGAAGGAGCTGGTCGGCAAGGAGATCCGCGGCAAGCGCCCGCAGAACACGGTCGAGCTGGCCGCGCTGATCCTGGAGGAGGCCGAGGTCGCGGTGGTCCCCGGTGAGGCGTTCGGCACGCCGGGCTACCTGCGGCTGTCCTACGCGCTGGGCGACGAGGACCTCGTCGAGGGCGTGAGCCGCATCCAGAAGCTGCTGGCGGAGGCGCGGGACTGACGTCCTTCCGCATCGCCCCGGGGGCGCCCAGGACTGTCCTGGGCGCCCCCGTTCGTCTGTGCGAGCAAGACCACGTCCGGGGAAAGCGCTACCGGGACGGCGGTGACGTACGGCAGGATCGGCGAATGGAGCGTGTACGTGATGTCTCTGAGCTGCCGAAGGCCCATCTGCATCTGCACTTCACCGGGTCGATGCGGCCCAGCACCCTGCTGGAGCTGGCCGACAAGTACGGGGTGCGCCTGCCCGAGGCGCTGACCGACGCCCTGACCGGCGGGGAGCCGCCGCGGCTGCGCGCCACGGACGAACGCGGCTGGTTCCGCTTCCAGCGCCTGTACGACGCGGCACGCTCGTGCATCAGATCGCCCGAGGACATCCAGCGCCTGGTGCGGGAGGCGGCCGAGGAGGACATCCGGGACGGCTCCGGCTGGCTGGAGATCCAGGTCGACCCCACCTCGTACGCGCCCCGGCTGGGCGGGCTGATCCCGGCGCTGGAGGTCATCCTGGACGCGGTGGACTCGGCGTCCCGCGACACCGGGCTCGGGATGCGGGTGCTGGTGGCCGCCAACCGGATGAAGCACCCCCTGGACGCCCGCACGCTGGCCCGTCTCGCCGTGCGCTACGCCGACCGTGGGATCGTCGGCTTCGGCCTCTCCAACGACGAGCGGCGCGGCATGGCCCGCGACTTCGACCGGGCGTTCGCCATCGCGCGCGGCGGCGGCCTGCTGTCGGCCCCGCACGGCGGCGAGCTGGCGGGCCCCTCGTCGGTGCGGGACTGCCTGGACGACCTGGAGGCGCACCGCATCGGCCACGGCGTGCGGGCGGCGGACGACCCGCGGCTGATGAAGCGGCTCGCGGACCGTGGCGTCACCTGCGAGGTGTGCCCGGCGTCGAACGTCGCCCTCGGCGTCTACGACAAGCTGGAGGACGTGCCGCTGCGCACGCTGTTCGAGGCAGGCGTGCCGATGGCGCTGGGCGCGGACGACCCCCTGCTGTTCGGCTCCCGGCTGGCGGCGCAGTACGAGATCGCACGGAAGTACCACGACTTCACCGACGCGGAGCTCGCCGAGCTGGCCCGGCAGTCCGTCCGGGGTTCGGCGGCGCCGGGGGACGTCAAGGAGAAGCTGCTGTCGGACGTCGACGCCTGGCTGACCGCCCCGGTGGGGTGAAGTGGGTGAGGGGCGGATACGGCTTGAAGCAGATCAGGACCTCGTGCGGGTGTCCTCCGCCCGGCTGCTGGACGAGGCCCGGAAGGTTCGACACCATCGCGAGCCGCCCCTGCGTGACGCCCTTCTGACGTGGCCCCCAGCCGGCCGCGCAGGCGAAGGACATGGCCGCCTCGGCGAAGACGTCCCGGCTGCCGAAGAGGAAGAAGGTGCGGGCGTGCAGGGTGTGCCGCAGTTCGTCACGGCAGCCGGGCAGCGCGCGCTCGCGCCAGGCGGACGCGTCACGCGCGGTACGCGCCTCGTCGGTCCGCACGGTCAGGGGCGTGCCCTGTCCCAGCGCGCGGCGCAGCCGCGGCCACCGGCTCGGGCGCAGTCCGTAGGAGTGGTGGGCGAGGACGAGGTCCACACGCTCCCCCTGGCCCTCGTCGGGCGGCACCGTGTCGCGCAGCGGCACATGGACGACGGTGTGGCGGGAGTACGCGGCGAAGGAGAACAGGCCGGCGAGGCGGTTCAGCCCGTCGTGGTCGCCGAGGAGCAGGCCGATGGGCGCGGGGGCGAACAGCGACGTGTGGCGCAGCGGCCGGTGCGGCTGGACGACACGGTGTTCGTGCGGCCCTGTGCGGGGCCGGTACTGGAGCAGTCTCAGCTGCATGCGGGGAGCCTCACCGGCCCATGGTCACGGCCGGGTGAGCCCCTCGGCAACGGAGTTTGCGGCTACAGGCTGACGCCCACCATGACCGGCTCGTTCACGAGCGTGATTCCGAACGCCTCGCGGACCCCCGTCACGACCTCCCGGGCCAGCGCCAGCAGATCCTCCGTGGTGGCCTCACCTCGGTTGGTCAGCGCGAGGGTGTGCTTGGTGGAGATGCGGGCGGGCCCGCTGCCGTACCCCTTGGTGAAGCCGGCCTTGTCGATCAGCCAGGCCGCGGAGGTCTTGGTGAGCCCGTCCCCGGCGGGGTAGGCGGGCGGCTCGACGCCGTCCCCCAACCGCTCCCGCACGCGCGTACGGAATGCGGCGAACGTCTCGTCGTCGAGGATCGGGTTGGTGAAGAAGGAGCCGGCCGACCAGGTGTCGTGGTCCTCCGGGTCCAGCACCATGCCCTTGCCGGCCCGGAGCTTCAGCACCGTGTCGCGGGCGGTGGCCAGCGGCACCCGCTCACCGGGCGCGACGCCCAGCACGCGGGCGGTCTCGGCGTACTTGACCGGCCCGGACATCCCGTCGGCGTCCTCGAGCCGGAACCGCACGCGCAGCACCACGTACCGCTCGGGGTCGGCCTTGAAGCGGCTGTGCCGGTAGGAGAAGGCGCACTCCTCGTTGGAGAGGGTGACGGTCTCGCCGGAGCGCCGGTCGTAGGCGACGACCTCGGTGATCGTCGAGGCGACCTCCTGGCCGTACGCGCCGACGTTCTGGATGGGGGTGGCGCCCGCGGAGCCGGGGATGCCGGCCAGGCACTCGATGCCGGCGAGTCCGGCATCGACACCGGCGGCGACGGCGTCGGTCCACACCTCGCCGGCGGCCAGCTCCAGGCGCGTGCCGTCGAGGGTGACGCCCTTGGTGGCGACGACGAGCGCCGTGCCGTCGAAGCCCTTGTCGCCGATGACCAGGTTGGAGCCGCCGCCGATGACCAGCAGCGGGGTGCCCGCGGCGTCGGCCTCGCGGACGGCGGCGATCACCTCGTCGTCGGTGGTCGCGGTGACCAGCCGGGCGGCGGGGCCGCCCAGCCGGAAGGTGGTCAGCGGGGCGAGGGGGGCGTCGTGGAGTTCCTGCACGGGCTCAAGACTACGAGACGGCGCCGCCGCCCCCGCTCCCCCGCCGCCGCTGCTCCGCGTCGGGCCCAGCTCAGGCCAGCCGTACGACCGCGCGCGAGGCGCCGAGGACCTTCTGACCGGCGCTGGTCGCGGTGAGGTCGACGCGAACGGTGTTGTCGTCGAGCTTGGCGGCGACCTTGCCGCTGACCTCGATGACGGCGCCCTTGTCGTCGTCGGGCACGACGACCGGGCGGGTGAAGCGGACGCCGTACTCGACGACCGCTCCGGGGTCGCCCACCCAGTCGGTCACGACGCGGATCGCCTCGGCCATGGTGAACATGCCGTGCGCGATGACGTCGGGCAGCCCGACCTCCTTGGCGAACCGCTCGTTCCAGTGGATGGGGTTGAAGTCGCCGGAGGCTCCCGCGTACTGGACGAGGGTGGCGCGCGTCACGGGGAACGTCCGCGCGGGCAGCTCGGTGCCGACCTCGACGTCGGCGTAGGAGATCTTCGCCGTCATGGTGTGGTTCACGCCTCCTCGGCCGCGCGGGCCACCAGCTTGGTCCAGGCGGTCACGACGTGCTCGCCGTTCTGGTCGTGCACCTCGCCGCGGATGTCCAGTATGTCGTTGCCCGCCATCGTCCGGACGGTCTCGATGGTGGAGGTGACGGTCAGCCGGTCGCCGGCGCGCACGGGCCGGTTGTAGGCGAACTTCTGGTCGCCGTGCACCACCCGGCTGTAGTCCAGGCCGAGCTGCGGGTCGGCGACGACCTGGCCGGCTGCCTTGAACGTGATGGCGAACACAAAGGTCGGCGGGGCGATCACATCGGGGTGGCCGAGCGCCTGGGCCGCCTCCGCGTCCGTGTACGCCGGGTTGGCGTCCCCCACGGCCTCGGCGAACTCGCGGATCTTCTCCCGGCCCACCTCGTAGGGCTCGGTGGGCGGGTAGGTCCGCCCCACGAAGGACTGGTCGAGCGCCATGCGCGTGGCACCTCCTGTGTCGGTCCAGGACCGACGTGTCTCACGATGTGTGGTGTCGGTGGGGAAACGACACGAGGCCGCCCCCCGAATGGGGGGACGGCCTCGTGTACGAGCCTGTTTTATCGCGTCTCGCGGTGCGCGGTGTGCGCATTGCAACGCGGGCAGTGCTTCTTCATCTCCAGGCGATCCGGGTTGTTACGCCGGTTCTTCTTGGTGATGTAGTTCCGCTCCTTGCACTCCACGCAGGCCAGCGTGATCTTCGGGCGGACGTCGGTGGCAGCCACGTGAGTGCTCCTTGACGAACGGATGGACTTGATTAACGCAAGAAGAGTAGCCGATCGAAGGACCGACCCCGCAATCGGCTACTGACAGTAGCGGTGACCGGACTTGAACCGGTGACACAGCGATTATGAGCCGCTTGCTCTACCGACTGAGCTACACCGCTTTGATGCGATCGGGCCCCGCCTCACGGCGGGAACCTCTCACACCAGAGCCCCAAAACGGAATCGAACCGTTGACCTTCTCCTTACCATGGAGACGCTCTGCCGACTGAGCTATTGGGGCGAGCGATGAAGACATTACACGGTCCGCCGCCGTTCGCCCAAATCCGTTTCCGGTCCCTGTCCCCCTGCCGGGCGGACGGGCCACACCGGTACGACTATTGCGCTCCTCCCGGCGCTGGACGGAGGGCCGTCCTACGCTCGACTCACTCTGCGTGATCTTGTCTCAGCGTGACGTGCGTCCTCGTGCGCAGCCCGAGCCCCAGGAGCGCGATGCCCGACAACCGGCCGCAGCCACCCTCCCAGCCGTGGTCCTCGCCCTCCGGTTCCGGCCCTGCCGACCCTCCCCCGCTCCTCCTGTGCGGCGCCCGTCTCACCGACGGGCGGACCGTGGACGTACGGCTCGGCGGCGGGCGCATCGAGGCCGTCGGCACGGCGGGCATCCTCACGGCGGACGCCACGCGCGCGTGCGTGCCGCGGCTCGACCTCACCGGCTACCTGCTGCTGCCGGCGCCGGCCGAACCGCACGCCCACGCGGACACCGCCCTCTCCGCCGACGGTCCCGGCCCCGTCTCCCAGGACCCCCAGGACGTGCAGCGCCGGGCGACGGAGGCGGCGCTGCTCCAGCTGGGGCACGGGGCGACGGCCCTGCGCGCGCACGTGCGCGTGGGGGACATGGCGGGGCTCGGCGCGTTGCGGGCCGTGCTGCGCGCGGCGCGCTCGCTGCGCGGGCTGGCCGAACTGACCACGGTGGCGATGCCCCGGGTGCTGACCGGGGTGGCCGGGGCGGACGGGCTCGCGATGCTGCGGGACGCGGTGAAGATGGGCGCGTCCGTGGTGGGCGGCTGCCCGGACCTCGACCCCGACCCCACGGGCTATGTGGAAGCGGTGCTGGAGACGGCCTCCGAGCACGGACTGCCGGTCGATCTGCACACCGACGCGTCCGACCCGGCCCGCCTTGCCCGCCTCGCGGCGATGGCGGGCGGCCTGCGCCCCGGGGTGACGCTCGGGCCGTGCGGGGGCCTGTCCGCCCTCCCGGCGGACGTCGCGGCCCGTACGGCGGAGCGGCTCGCGGCGGCCGGGGTGACGGTGGTGTGCCTGCCCCAGGGCGGCTGCGGCGCGGCGGAGGGCCGGGACACGGCGCCGGTACGACTGCTCCGGACGGCGGGCGTACGGGTGGCGGCGGGCAGCGGCTCGCTGCGGGACGTGTCGAACCCGGTGGGCCGGGGAGACCCGCTGGAGGCGGCGTACCTGTTGGCCTCCTGTCAGGGACTGTCCCCGGAGGACGCGTACGCGGCGGTGAGCGCGCGGGCGCGGGCGGCGATGGGGCTGCCGGAGGTGCGGGTGGAGGCGGGTTTCCCCGCCGACCTGCTGGCGGTCCGGGGCGACGGCCTGCCGGCGGCGCTGTCGTTGGCGTACAGCCGGATCGTGGTGCACGGGGGGCGGGTGGTGGCCCGCACGAGCGCGGTGCGGGAGTACTGCGACTCGGCGGCGTCTGGCACGGTCCCTGGGCTGCCGCGGCAGGGGCGGGGGCCGGCGTAGGCGGTTCCCGGAGGCCGGGTGGGTCGCGCGGCGGACCGGCCGGGTACGACGTACGGTCGAAGGCATGCGCATTGTCATCGCTGGTGGTCATGGTCAGATCGCGCTGCGGCTGGAGCGGTTGCTCGTCGCACGCGGGGACGAGGCGGCGGGCATCATCCGCAAACCCGAACAGGCGGACGACCTGCGGGAGCTGGGTGCGGAGCCGATCGTCCTCGACCTGGAGTCGGCGTCCGTGGAGGAGGTCGCGCGGGCCCTGGAGGGCGCGGACGCGGCGGTGTTCGCCGCGGGTGCGGGTCCGGGCAGCGGCGTGGACCGTAAGGAGACGGTGGACAAGGCGGCGGCGATCCTGTTCGCGGACGCGGCCGTACGGGCGGGCGTACGCCGGTTCGTGATCGTGTCGTCGATGGGCGCGGACCCGGAGCACCAGGGCGACGAGGTCTTCGACGTGTACCTGCGCGCCAAGGGCGAGGCGGACGCGTATGTGCGGAGCCTGGACGCCCTGGACTGGACGATTCTGCGGCCGGGTCAGCTGACGGACGAGCCGGGCACGGGCCTGGTCCGCCTGGAGGCCCGTACGGGCCGCGGCTCCATCCCCCGCGACGACGTGGCGGCGGTCCTGGCGGAACTGGTGGACACGCCCGCGACGGCGGGCCTGACCCTGGAACTGATCAGCGGCTCCGTGCCCGTGTCGGTGGCGGTGAGGTCGGTCGCGGGCAACTGAGCGGGCACACCTGGGCCTGTTCGGGGACCCGGGGTGTTCAGAAGAGGGGCATCTGCCCGGGGAACGGCGGTACGACGTAACCGTCCAACGACGGCTGCTCGGGACCCGGTTGGGCGAGCCGCCGGGACCCCGGGCAGGAGGTCAGCTCCCCGCTGCCACGGGCACCGGGCGGATCGTGCCGCGCGTACCGCCCGGCGACGACGGCGATCTCACGACGACACTCGGGACAGGGGCGACGGCGGGGCGACATGGGTCCAGTGTGCCCGTGCGTGGCAGCCGGGTGCCGGAGCGTCAGGCGGCCTCGGGGGTATTCGGGGGCATCCCGAGGCTCCGTGGTGACCAAGACGGCTCACCACCACATGACGAAGGGCCCGTGACCTGCTGCGTAAGCAGGTCACGGGCCCTGTCGTTCCCGTGTGGCGGCGCCAGGATTCGAACCTGGGAAGGCTGAGCCGGCAGATTTACAGTCTGCTCCCTTTGGCCGCTCGGGCACACCGCCGGGGTTGCTGCACTGAACCTCGCCTTCCGGCGGTGCTCGCTGGCAACGACGTAAACAATACCCGATGGACCGGGGTGCTCCGCCACCCGATTGATCGCCACCCCGGGGCCGGGGGGTGACTAGGCTGGTCCGGATGCGGTCCGGGGCCGATGCCGGGCTCGGTGGCCGCCTCGAGTACGCCGGTACGCACCGGTGCGCAGCCCGATACGCACCCCGAATCAAGGAGCCACAGGACATGGCCGACTCCAGTTTCGACATCGTCTCGAAGGTCGAGCGGCAGGAGGTCGACAACGCCCTCAACCAGACCGCCAAGGAGATCTCGCAGCGCTACGACTTCAAGGGCGTGGGCGCCTCGATCTCGTGGTCCGGGGAGAAGATCCTCATGGAGGCGAACTCCGAGGACCGGGTGAAGGCAGTCCTCGACGTCTTCCAGTCCAAGCTGATCAAGCGGGGCATCTCCCTGAAGGCCCTGGACGCGGGTGAGCCGCAGCTCTCGGGCAAGGAGTACAAGATCTTCGCGACGATCCAGGAGGGCATCTCCCAGGACAACGCGAAGAAGGTCGCGAAGATCATCCGCGACGAGGGCCCCAAGGGCGTGAAGGCCCAGGTGCAGGGCGACGAGCTGCGCGTCAGCTCCAAGAGCCGCGACGACCTCCAGGCCGTCATCGCGCTGCTCAAGGGCAAGGACTTCGACTTCGCCCTGCAGTTCGTGAACTACCGGTAGGGACGGCGGTCGCGCCGGACGGATGGACGGGGAAGGGTGGGTGCCGGCTGGGCGCCCACCCTTTGTGCGTCAGTCGCGCGAGTGGCCGAACAGGATGCGGTACGCGATCAGCAGGACCAGCGAACCACCGATCGCGGCCACCCACGTGGTGCCGTCGTAGAAGTCCTTGCTGATCGGGTGGTCCAGCCAGCGGGACGAGATCCAGCCGCCGATGAAGGCGCCGGCGACGCCGATCAGGGTCGTGCCGACGAGGCCGCCCGGGTCGCGGCCGGGCAGCAGGAACTTCGCGATGGCTCCGGCCAGCAGGCCCAGAATGATCCAGCTGATGATCGTCATGCCGAGTACCTGCCCTTTCACGCCGGCCTTTGCACCATGAAGGACGTCACGAGTACACCTTCCGGTTGCCGTTGATCAGTAGGGTGCGGCCCATGACGAACGCCCCCGCCGGTCCCGGCACTTCCGGACTGCGCCGCACCCTCGGTACGGGCGACGCCGTCGTCGTCGGCCTGGGCGCGATGCTCGGCGCGGGCATCTTCGCCGCGCTCGCGCCCGCCGCGCGGGCCGCCGGTTCGGCGCTGCTCCTCGGGCTGGCCGTCGCCGCCGTCGTCGCCTACTGCAACGCCGGTTCGTCGGCCCGCCTGGCCGCCCTGTACCCGGCCTCGGGCGGCACGTACGTGTACGGCCGCGAGCGGCTCGGGGAGTTCTGGGGCTACCTCGCCGGGTGGGCCTTCGTCGTCGGCAAGACGGCGTCCTGCGCGGCGATGGCGCTCACCGTCGGCGCGTACGTCTGGCCGGGGCAGGCGCACGCCGTGGCGGTCGGCGCCGTGGTGCTGGTCACGGCGGTCGACTACGGCGGGGTGCAGAAGTCCGCGTGGGTGACGCGGGCGATCGTGGGTGTGGTCCTGGCGGTCCTCGCTTCCGTGGTGGTCGTGTGCCTGACGTCCGGTGACGCCGACCCGGGCCGGCTGGACGAGGGCGCGTCGGGCGGGGCCGGCGGGGTGCTCCAGGCTGCCGGTCTGCTGTTCTTCGCGTTCGCCGGGTACGCGCGGATCGCGACCCTCGGAGAGGAGGTACGGGATCCTGCGCGCACGATCCCGCGGGCCGTCCGGGTGGCGCTGGGCATCGCGCTCGCCGCGTACGCGGGTGTCGCCGTCGCTGTCCTTTCCGTGCTGGGTGCGGAGTCGTTGGGTGCGTCCGTCGCGCCGCTGGCCGACGCGGTGCGGGCGGCCGGGGTGCCCGGGCTCGCACCGGTGGTGCGGGTGGGTGCGGCGGTCGCCGCGCTGGGGTCGCTGCTCGCCCTGCTGCTCGGGGTGTCGCGGACGACGCTTGCCATGGCCCGGGACCGGCACCTCCCGGGCCGACTGGCCGCCGTCCATCCGCGGTTCCACGTACCGCACCGGGCGACGCTGGCCGTGGGCGGTGTCGTCGCCGTCCTGGCCGCCACCGTCGACGTGCGGGGCGCTGTCGGGTTCTCCTCCTTCGGTGTGCTGACGTACTACGCCGTGGCGAACGCCTCGGCCTGGACACTGCGTCGGGATGTCGCGGCCCGGGTGGCGCCGGCGGTGGGGTTCGCCGGGTGCCTGGCGCTGGCGTTCTCCCTGCCCTGGACCTCGGTGGCCGCGGGCGCGGCGGTGCTCTGTGCGGGTGTGGTGGCGTACGGGGTGCGGAAGGCGTGGGGGCGTGAACAGGGTGATGATCCGGATCCGGGCGGGCGGTGACCCGTCCGTGCATTCATGATGCGCGGCGATCGCGGGACGTGTGCGGGGCTGTGGACAACCCGGCGGTTGTGGACAACTCCCCCGCCCTTCGGCCCAAGGCCCGCCCCGGCAGGTCCAGCCCAGCCACCGGCAGGGGCTTCCTCACCTCACCAGCGGTCCGTGAACGCCCGGTCCGTGCGGACGATCTCGCGGCCCAGCGGGAACAGCGAGACCGGGATCAGCTTGAAGTTGGCGACGCCGAGCGGGATGCCGATGATCGTGACGCACAGGAGGAAGCCCGTGACGATATGGCCGAGGGCCAGCCACCAGCCCGCGAGGATCAGCCACAGCACGTTGACGATGAACGACGGGGCGCCGGCGTCGCGGCGCTCGACCGTCGTGTACCCGAACGGCCACAGGGCGTAGACGCCGATGCGGAAGGCGGCCACGCCGAAGGGTATGCCGATGATCGTGACGCACAGCAGCAGGCCGGCCACCATGTAGCCGAGGAACAGCCAGAAGCCGCTGAAGACGAGCCAGATGAGATTCAGGATGGTCTTCACAGGTGGCCTGCCATCTTCTCGAGCCGGGCGATGCGTTCCGGCATCGGCGGGTGGGTGGAGAACATCTTCGTGAGGCCCTGCCCCGGGCGGAAGGGGTTCGCGATCATCATGTGGCTGGCCGTCTCGATCCGCGGCTCAGGGGGCAGCGGGAGCTGCTTGGTGCCCAGTTCCAGCTTGCGCAGGGCGCTCGCCAGGGCCAGAGGGTCGCCGGTGAGCTGAGCGCCCGAGGCGTCCGCCTCGTACTCGCGGGAGCGGCTGATGGCCAGCTGGATGAGGGACGCGGCCAGCGGGCCCAGGATCAGGATCAGCAGCATGCCGAGCAGGCCCGGGCCGTCGTCGTCGTCCGAGCGGCCGATCGGGATCAGCCAGGCGAAGTTGACCAGGAACATGATCACGGAGGCGAGGGCGCCTGCGACCGAGGAGATCAGGATGTCGCGGTTGTAGACATGGCTGAGCTCGTGGCCGATGACGCCGCGCAGCTCCCGCTCGTCGAGGAGGCGCAGGATGCCTTCCGTGCAGCACACCGCCGCGTTGCGCGGATTGCGGCCGGTGGCGAAGGCGTTGGGGGCCTCCGTCGGCGAGATGTAGAGGCGGGGCATGGGCTGGCGGGCCTGCGTGGACAGTTCACGGACCATTCGGTACAGCCCGGGGGCCTCGAACTCGCTCACCGGGCGCGCCCGCATCGCGCGCAGGGCCAGCTTGTCGCTGTTCCAGTACGCGTAGGCGTTGGTGCCCAGGGCGACGACGACGGCGATGACGAGCCCCATGCGGCCGAAGAAGCTGCCGATGACGATGATGAGCGCGGACAGTCCCCCGAGGAGGACCGCGGTCCTGATCCCGTTGTGCCGGCGGTGCACGGTACGCCCTCCAAGTCGTGCGGCAGGGGAACCCTTGCTTGCTGATCTTCCGTCTGACCTGCGCTGCCCACTGATGCCGTGGTGTCACGTCCAGTGGACCCTCCCGTACCGGTCAACGCCAGGCGAAGGGCACTAGTTCCCTTGTGCGCGTGGTGGCGCGTGTCAACCGTCCGGGTGAACGGTCCCGCGAGGCAGGACGGGCGGCTACGCGCGCGTGGAGCGCGGGACGCCTAGAAGAGCCCGGTCTCCGTGAAGCGCAGCACCAGTTGCGGGGCGCCGGACAGGGCGATGCCGAGGACGCCGGTCAGGGCGAGTGCCGCGGTGAGCGGGGCGGGGAGGCGGTGAGCCACTGCCTCGCCCTCGGGGGCCGTCTCCGGCGCGCGGAACAGCAGCGCCGTCCAGCGCAGGTAGTACACCAGCGCGATGACGACGTTGACGGCCATGACGACGGCCAGCCAGCCCAGCCCCGCGTCGACGGCCGCCGCGAACACGGTGACCTTGGCGAAGAGGCCGATGACGCCCGGTGGGAGGCCGGCGAGGCACAGCAGGAAGAAGCCCATGAGCAGCGCGGTGAGCGGGCTCGCGGCGTACAGGCCGCGGTAGTCGGCGACCCGGTTGAGCCGGTGCGCGCGGCCGACGAGGGCGGCGACCGCGAAGGCGCCCAGGTTCACGGCGCCGTACATGAGGGCGTAGGCGAGGGTGGAGCCGATCGACTTCTCGGGGTCGTCGGAGTACCCGGCGGCGGCGATCGGTACGAGCAGGTAGCCGGCCTGTCCCACGGACGACCAGGCGAGCAGGCGTACGGCGCTGTACGCGCGCGTGGACTGCTGGCGCAGGGCGCCGACATTGCCGACGGTCATGGTGAGCGCGGCCAGCACGGCCAGGGCGGGGGCCCAGGCGTCGGCGTACGAGGGGAGGGCGAGGACGGTGACGAGGATGAGGCCGGAGAAGCCGACCGCCTTGCCGATGACGGACAGGTAGGCGGCGATCGGCAGGGGGGCGCCGACGTAGGTGTCGGGGACCCAGAAGTGGAAGGGGACGGCGGCCGTCTTGAAGGCGAAGCCGACGAGGGTGAGGACGACGCCGGTCTGGGCGAGGGTGGCGAGCTGCCCGTCGACGTCCTGGATGCGTTCGGCGACCCGGGTGAGGTGGAGGGTGCCGGTGGCGGCGTAGACGAAGCTGATGCCGAGCAGGCTGACCGCGGTGGCGGTGACCGAGGACAGGAAGAACTTCAGGGCCGCCTCGGAGGACCGCCGGTCGCCGTGGCGCAGGCCGACCAGGGCGAACGCGGGCAGCGAGGCGACCTCCAGGGCGACGACGAGGGTCGCGAGGTCCCGGGAGGCGGGCAGCAGGGCCGCGCCGGCGGCGGAGGACAGGAACAGGAACCAGTACTCGCCCTCGGGGAGCCGCTTGCCGGAGTCCTTCAGCGCGGTCACCGACAGCAGGGCGGACAGCAGGGCGCCGCCGAGCACCAGGAACTGGATGACGAGGGTGAAGCGGTCCGCGGTGTAGCTGCACACCTCGGTGTCGCCGACCAGGCAGAAGGTGGAGCGGCCGGCGTCGAGGAGCGGCAGCAGCATGAGCGCGGCGGCCGCGAGTCCGGCCACGGAGATCCAGCCGAGCAGCGGCTTCCTGGACTCCGCGAGGAACAGGTCGGCGACCAGTACGACGAGTCCGGCGACCGCCGCGACGGTGGGCGGTGCGACGGCCAGCCAGTCGACGGACTGGACGAGGGAGCTCATCGGGTGCCTCCTGCGAGGAGCTGCTGCACGGCCGGGTCGGTCAGCCCGAGGAGAGCCTTGGGCCACAGGCCGGCGACGACGGTGAGGACGACCAGCGGGGTCCAGGCCGCGAACTCGTAGGAGCGCACGTCGGTGTAGGCCGGCGTGTCCTTCGGCGCGCCCCCCATGCAGACGCGGCGGACCACGATCAGCAGGTAGGCGGCGGTGAGCAGGGTGCCGAACGCGCCGATCGACATGAAGGTGAGGAAGGCCGGACGGTTCAGCCCCTCGGCGGGGTCGAAGGCGCCGAACAGCGCCAGCATCTCGCCCCAGAACCCGGCGAGGCCGGGCAGGCCGAGGGAGGCGACGGCGGCGAAGGCCAGCAGGCCGCCGAGGCGGGGCGCCCTGCCGTAGAGGGCGGCCCCGGTCTCCTGGGCGAGGGCGTCGAGGTCGGTGCTGCCGGTGCGTTCCTTCAGGCCGCCGACCAGGAAGAACAGCAGGCCGGTGATGAGGCCGTGGGCGATGTTGGCGAACAGGGCGCCGTTGACGCCGGTCGGGGTCATGGTCGCGATGCCGAGCAGGACGAAGCCCATGTGGCCGACGGAGGAGTAGGCGATCAGGCGCTTGAGGTCGCCCTTCGCGCCCTTCCGGGCCAGGGCGAGGCAGGCCAGGGACCCGTAGACGATGCCGACGACGGCGAACGCGGCGAGGTACGGCGCGAAGGTGCGGAAGCCGTCGGGCGCGGCCGGGAGCAGGATGCGGACGAAGCCGTACGTGCCCATCTTCAGCAGGACGCCGGCGAGCAGGACCGAGCCGACCGTCGGGGCGGCGGTGTGGGCGTCGGGCAGCCAGCTGTGCAGCGGCCACATCGGCGTCTTCACGGCGAGCCCGATCCCGATCGCCAGAACGGCGATGACCTGCACGGACACGGAGAGTGACCGGCCGTTGTCAGTGGCGAGTGCCACCATGTCGAACGTGCCCGCCTTGATTCCGATCAGGAGCAGGCCGAGCAGCATGACCACCGAGCCGAGGAGCGTGTACAGGATGAACTTCCAGGCGCCCTCGGCCCGGCCCTCGCCGCCCCACCGGGCGATGAGGAAGTACATGGGGATCAGGACGGTCTCGAAGGCGAGGAAGAACAGGACGAGGTCGAGGACGGCGAAGGTCGCCAGCGTGCCGGACTCGAGGACGAGCAGCAGGGCGACGAAGGCCTTCGGGGACGGTCCCGCGGGCGGCTTGAAGTACGAGTAGAGGGCGCTGAGGAAGGTCAGCAGGGCGGTCAGGACCAGAAGGGGGAGCGAGATGCCGTCGATGCCGAGGTGGATCCGCACGTCGAGTGCGGGGATCCAGCTGATGTCGGTCGTGGCCTGCATCGTCGACGGGTGGTCGTGGTCGAAGCCGAGCGCCAGGACGATCGCGGCGATGAGGATCACGCCGGTGACGGTGACGCCGTGGCGGAGCACGGCCTGCTCGGGCGACGTCCCCTTCAGCCCGGGCGGGGCGGGCAGCAGAGCGGCGGCCGCGCCGAGGAGCGGGCCGACGACGGTCAATGCCAGAAGGAACTGCATCACGGACTCGTTGATATCGATCACGCCTGCTCACGCTCCCGTGGCGACGAGGACGGCGGCGACCGCGAGGACGACGGTGCCGGCGAGCAGCGCGCTCACATAGGTCTGCAGATTGCCGGTCTGGGCGCGTCGTACGGCGGCGCCGAGCCAGCGGGGCAGGGCGCCCGCGCCGCGTACGTAGGTGTCGACCACCTCCCGGTCGAGGAACCGCACGAGGCTCGCGCCGGCCCTCACCGGGCGGACGAAGAGCGCCGAGTACACGGCGTCCAGGTGGAAGCCGACGGCGGCGTGCCGGTGCAGCCGGCCGAGCAGCAGCCGCCCGGGGTCCGACGGGTCGGCCGCGTAGGCGACGTCCCCGTAGGCCGGTTCATGGCTGGCGATGGCCTCCGCCTCGACCTGTGCGGCGTCTGCCTCGGGGTGGGCGGCGACGGCGCCGAGGGGGACGCGGGCGGCGTGCGCGGTGGTGTGCCGCCAGGTGGCGTAGGTGACGATGCCGCCGACCAGGGCCACGCCCGTGCCGAGCACGGAGGTGGTGAGGGTCGGGGTGAGGTCGTGCCCGTCGAACCAGTCGGGCAGGACCCGGAAGGCGAAGCCGCCGAACGCCAGCGACGGCACGGCGAGCACCCACAGCACGGTGGTCATGGTGAGCGGCTCCCGGCCGTGGTCGGGCGCCTCGGGGCCGCTGCCGCGGAAGGCGAGCAGCCACAGCCGTGTCGCGTACGCGGCGGTGAGGAGGGCGGTGATCAGTCCGGCGAGGAGGACGATCCAGCCCGCGGCGGCGGGGGCGTGCTCGGTGTGGCCGGTGACGACGTGTTCGGCGACGCCGAGGACGGCCTCCTTGGAGAAGAAACCGCTGAACGGCGGGATCGCGGCGAGCGCGAGCAGCGCCACGGTCATCGTCCAGTAGGCGTCGGGGACGCGGTCGCGCAGACGGCTCATGCGGGACATGGCGGCGAGGGAGTTGGTGCCTGCGGCGTGGATGATCACGCCGGCGGCGAGGAACAGCAGCGCCTTGAAGGCGCCGTGGGACAGGAGGTGGAAGACGGCGGCGCCCCGGTCGGCGACGGCGAGGGCGCCGGTCATGTAGCCGAGCTGGCCGATCGTCGAGTAGGCGAGGACGCGTTTGATGTCGTCCTGGGCGAGGGCGGCCAGCGCCGAGCCGGTCATCGTCACGGCGGCCATGACGGCGAGGACGGTCATGGCGGCCTGCGAGGCCTCGAAGAGCGGAAGGAGACGGGCGACGAAGTAGACGCCGGCGGCGACCATCGTCGCGGCGTGGATCAGCGCGGAGACGGGGGTGGGGCCCGCCATCGCGTCCGGCAGCCAGGTGTGCAGCGGGAACTGCGCCGACTTGCCGGCCACGCCCGCGAGGAGCAGCAGGGAGATCAGCGTCGGGTGGTCGATGCCGCCGTGCGCGACGGCGCCGAGGATCCGGGTGAGGCGGAAGGACCCGGCGTCGGCGGCGAGCGCGAACAGACCGATGAGGAAGGGGACGTCGCCGAGCTTGGTGACCAGGAAGGCCTTCAGGGAGGCGGCGCGCGCCTCGGGGGTCTCCCAGTAGTGGCCGACGAGGAAGTAGGAGCAGATGCCCATCACTTCCCAGCCGACCAGCAGCACCATCAGGTCGCCGGTGTAGACGACCAGGAGCATCGCGGAGGTGAACAGCGAGACGAGAGCGGCGTACGACGGGTAGCGCGGGTCGTCGCGCAGATAGCCGGTGGAGTAGATCTGCACGCAGGTCGCCACGGTGGCGACGACCAGGGCGGTGAGGGCGGCGAAGCCGTCGATGTGCAGGGCGAGTTCGATGGGGACCGAGCCGGTGGGGGTGAGTTCGGTCGCGGCGTCGACCGGGGCGCCGCCGCCCTGGCGCGCGGCGACGGTGGCGGCGAGCGCGAGGGAGGCGAGCGTCGGCAGGACGGCGAGCGGGCGGGCGAAGCCGGGCGCGGTGCGGCCCAGCAGCAGTCCGGCGAGCGCGCCGAGGAACGGAAGAAGGGGGACGAGGACGGCGAGGGTGGTCGTGGTCACGCGGTGGCCTCGGCCTTCTCGCCGGCGGCCGGGGCGGGGATGGCACGGCCGGAGGCGTCGCTGTCGGGGTCGTCGGGGTCGTGTCCCTCGGCGGTGTCGCGGAGCCGGTCGATGTCCGAGGTGCCGCGGTTGCGGTACACGGCGAGGACGATCGCGAGGCCGATGCCGATCTCGGCGGCCGCGATGGCGATGGTGAACAGCGCCAGGGCCTGGCCGGAGTGGAGGGTGTCCTCGGCGGCCCGGCTGAGCCAGGCGTCGAAGGCGACGAGGTTGAGGTTGACGGCGTTGAGCATCAGCTCGACCGACATCAGCACCAGGATCGCGTTGCGGCGGGCGAGGACGCCGTAGAGGCCGGTGCAGAAGAGGAGGGCGGCGAGGACGGCGGGATAGGCGAGGTGCATCAGCGGGCCCCTTCCTGGTCGCGCCGGGCGCGGGTCGCGCCGGCCGCCGGGCCGGACCCGGCCGCGTCCTTCGCGCCGGGCGCGGAGTCGCCGTTGGCCTTGCGGGACAGGACGATCGCGCCGACGAGCGCGGCGAGGAGGAGGACGGAGAGGGCCTCGAAGGGGAGGACCCAGTGCTGGAAGAGGCCGGCGCCGGTCACCTCGGTGGTGCCGGAAGGGGCGCCGTCCAGGTCGATCCAGGTGGTGCGGAAGGCGTCGACGACCACCCAGACCAGGGCGGCCGCCGCGGCGACGGCGACGGTGAACGCGACCCAGCGGTTGCCGGAGTCGGCGTCCGGGGAGCGGCCGATGGGGGCGCGGGTGAGCATCAGCCCGAACAGGAGGAGGACGACGACGGAGCCCACGTAGATGAGGACCTGCACCCAGGCGATGAACTCGGCGGTGAGCAGCAGGTATTCGACGGCGAGCCCGCCGAGGGCCACCACCAGCCACAGGGCGGCGTGCACCAGTTGCCGGGTGGTGACGGTGACGACGGCGGCCCCGAGGGTGACCAGGCCGACCAGGAGGAAGGTGATCTCCACGCCGGTCGGGGAGAGGAAACCGGGCGACTCGGCCGCCCGGTGCGCGGTGCCGGCCGCGAGCGCGCCGGCGGTCGCTGCGGTGCTCATGCGCGGCCCTCCTGACCCGGTACGCCGTCCTGGGCGGCCGCCAGTTTGTCGGCGGTCTTGCGGGCGGCGGCGACTTCCTTGGGTTCCTCCGCGCCCGGGTCGAGGGCGGGCGGGGCCGGGACGGTCCACATCCACTCGCGGAGCTTGTCCCGCTCGTGGGTGAGGTCACGGATGTCGGTCTCCGCGTACTCGAACTCCGGGGACCAGAACAGCGCGTCGAAAGGACAGACCTCGATGCAGATACCGCAGTACATGCACAGGGAGAAGTCGATGGCGAACCGGTCGAGGACGTTGCGGCTGCGCTCGCGGCCGCCGGGGGCGGCGGGCGGGACGGTCTCCTTGTGCGAGTCGATGTAGATGCACCAGTCGGGGCACTCGCGGGCGCACAGCATGCAGACCGTGCAGTTCTCCTCGAACAGGCCGATCACCCCGCGGCTGCGGGGCGGCAGTTCGGGCTGGGTGTCCGGGTACTGGGCGGTGACGGACTTCCGCGTCATCGTCCGCAGCGTGACGGCCAGGCCCTTGGCCAGGCCGGAGCCGGGGATCGGGGCCATTACAGGAACACCACCTTGACGACGCCGGTGAGGGCGATCTGGGCGAGGGCGAGAGGGACGAGGAGGGTCCAGGCGAACTTCTGCAGCTGGTCCTCGCGCAGGCGCGGGTAGCTGACGCGCAGCCAGATGACGACGAAGGCGAGGACGGCGGTCTTCAGCAGGGTCCACACCCAGCCGAGCCCGTCGGCGCCCCAGGGGCCGTGCCACCCGCCGAGGAACAGCACGGTGGTCAGGCCGCACAGCACGACGATCCCGGCGTACTCGGCGAGGAGGAACAGGGCGAAGCGCAGGCCGGTGTACTCGGTGTACGCGCCGAAGATGATCTCCGAGTCGGCGACCGGCATGTCGAAGGGAGGTCGCTGGAGTTCGGCGAGGCCCGCGATGAAGAAGACCAGCGCGCCGGTGATCTGCCACGGCAGCCACCACCACTCGAACGCGTCGAGGATGCCGACGAGGGAGACGGTCCCGGCGGCCATCGCCACGGAGGCGGCGGTGAGCAGCATCGGCAGTTCGTACGCGAGGAGCTGGGCGGCGGTGCGCAGGCCGCCGAGGAGGGAGAACTTGTTGGCGGACGCCCAGCCGGCCATGAGCGAACCGAGGACGCCGACGCCCATCACGGCCAGGACGAAGAACACGCCCGCGTCCAGCACCTGGCCGACCGCGCCCTCACCCGGCCCGATCGGGATCGCGAGCAGCACGAGGAGGTACGGCAGCAGCGCCACGGCCGGGGCGAGCTGGAAGATACGGCGGTCCGCGCCGGCCGGGACGACGTCCTCCTTCTGCGCGAACTTCACACCGTCGGCGATGAGCTGGGCCCAGCCGTGGAAGCCGCCCGCGTACATGGGGCCGAGGCGGCCCTGCATGTGCGCCATCACCTTGTGCTCGGTCTGGCCCACGAGCAGGGGGAAGGTCAGGAAGACGACGAACACGACGAGGAGTCGCAGAGCGACGTCGAGAACGTCGGTCACCGCGTGCCTCCTGAGGGGTCGTCGGGGGTGGTCGTGTCGGGGCGCGGGCCCTCGTCCGGCTCGGGCGCCGACTCCGGTTCGGAGGCCGACCCCGGCTCGGAGGCCGACTCCGGCTCGGAGGCCGACCCCGGCTCGGAGGCCGACCCCGGTTCGGAGGCCGACTCCGGTTCGGGCTCGGGTCGCGGGGCAGTCTCCGGCCCGGGCACCGACCCGCGTCCGGGCTCAGGTCGCGGGGCAGTCTCCGGCCCGGTGCTCGGCTCCGGACGCGCCTCGGCGCTCGGTTCGGGCTCAGGCTCGGTGCTCGGCTCCGGACGCGGTTCGGGGTGCGGCTCGGGACGCGCCTCGGCGCTCGGTTCGGGGCGAGGCGCGGACTCCGACTCCCGCTCCCGCTCCTCGAACGCCGGCCGGGCGTGGTGCCACGGAGCGTCCGGGCTACGGGGAGCAACGGGCGGCTTGCGGTCGCGGGGTTCCCCGGCGGGCGCCGCTGCCGTGTCGTCGGCGGCCGGCGCCTGGTCCTGCGCCCCACGCTGCGACGCCGATCCCTCGGACGCGGACCGCGCCCGGCGTGGGCCGCCCGTGCCCGGGCCGCCCTCTCGCTGCGACGCCGAGCCCTCGCTCGCGCTGCGGGCCCGGCGCGCGGGGGCGTCCGGCCGCTGGCTCGCGGAGCCCTCGGACGCCGACCGCGCCCGACGAGGCGCAGCGCCCTCACCGGCACCCCGCTGACTGGCCGACCCTTCCGACACCGACCGCGCCCTGCGCGGGGTGACCGGCGGCTCGGCCGCACCCACGTCCGCCCCAGCAACCTGGCTCGCCGAGCCCTCGGAGACGGAGCGGGTGCGGCGGGGCGGGCGTTCGCCCGGGGTGCGGGCCGACGCGGTGGCCGTGCGGCGGGCGGGGCGGGCCGGGGCGGGCGGGAGCTGGCCCTTGAGCGGGCCCCACTCGTTCGGGTCGGGCACGCCCGGCGGCAGCATCTGGCGCCGCTTGGGTCCGCCGTGCTCCGACTCGCCCGGCTCCTTGGCGCCGGGCCACGCCTTGGCGACCCGGGCCGCGAGGACGAAGTCCTTGCGCAGCGGGTGGCCCTCGAAGGTGTCGGGCAGCAGCAGGTGGTCGAGTCCGGGGTGTCCGGTGAAGTCGACGCCGAACATCTCGTGGGTCTCGCGCTCGTGCCAGGCCGCGCCCGCGTAGACGTCCACGGCGGACGGCAGGACGGGCGCCTCGTGCGGCACGGTGGTGCGCAGCAGCAGCCGCCGTACCGGGGCGAGGGCGGCGACGTGGGCGGTCACGCGGAAGCCGGTGCCGGGTTCGTCGACCGCGCTCAGCCAGTCGAAGAAGGTGCAGCCGAGGCGGTCGCGGGCGGCTTCGAGGGCGGGGATCCAGGCGTCGGACGGCACGTCGACGGTGAGGACGTCGTACGCCTCCTCCGCCGTGGCCTGCGCGCCGAACAGGTCCTCGACGTCCGCGGGGAGCCAGCCGACGGCGGTCATCGGATCTCCCCCTCACCCTTCGTGCCGTCCTTCGGCGCGGACGGCCGGACCTCACCCTTCGTGCCGTCCTCCGGCGCGGACGGCCGGACCTCACCCTTGGTTCCGTTGGTTCCGTCCTTGGGCGCGGGCGGCTGCACCAGCCCACTCTGCAGCGCCGCCGCCGAGGGACGCCCGGTCGAGGGACTCCCGGCGGAGCCGGTGCCGTAGCGCTCGCCCAGGGACTCCCGGGTGATCTTCTCCTGGAGCTTGAGGATGCCCTGGAGGAGCGCCTCGGGCCGGGGCGGGCAGCCGGGGACGTAGACGTCGACGGGGATGATCTGGTCGACGCCCTTGGTGACGGAGTAGGAGTCCCAGTAGGGGCCGCCGCAGTTGCTGCACGCGCCGAAGGAGATGACGTACTTCGGCTCGGGCATCTGTTCGTACAAGCGCTTGACCGCAGGCGCCATCTTGTCGGTGACCGTGCCGGAGACGACCATCAGGTCGGCCTGGCGCGGGCCCGGCGCGAAGGGGATCACGCCCAGGCGGATGAAGTCGTGCCGGGCCATCGACGCGGCGATGAACTCGATGGCGCAGCAGGCGAGGCCGAAGTTGAAGACCCAGAGCGAGTAGCGGCGGCCCCAGTTGAGGACCACCTTCATCGGCTCGGGGGCCAGGCGCGCGAGGGCGCCCAGCCGCTTCGGCTCGGGCAGCGGTACGGGCTCCGGGGTCACGTCCATGTCAGGACGCCCTTCTTGTATGCGTAGAGCAGGCCCACGGCGAGGAAGCCGAGGAAGACGAACATCTCCACGAGGGTGGTCGCGCCGTAGCCGTCGGCGGCGAAGACGGTCGCCCAGGGGAAGAGGAAGATCGAGTCGACGGCGAAGATCACGTACAGGAAGGCGTAGACGTAGTAACGGACCTGGGTGTGGGCCCAGCCCTCGCCGACGGGGTCGACGCCGCACTCGTACGTCAGCAGTTTCTCCGGCGTGGGCACCACCGGCCGCAGCAGGCGGCCCGCGCCGAAGGCGACGGCGACGAACAGCAGGCCGACGACGGCGAGCAGTCCGACCACCGAGTAGGACTGGAAGTAGTCCGCCGCGACGACGGTCGTTTCCCGCACGTCCGCCCCTCACTCCTCAGATCGGCGACCAGGCTCCTGCCTGTGCCCTGCCCTTGATCCGTGCCGGTGAACGCCGAACGCCACGGTCCGACGATCCGTACGCACGGGAGTCTAGGCCCTGATAAAGGCACGGTAAGCAGGCCCGTCGGGGCTTGGCACCCGGGGGTGGGGTTTTCCTCAGTTCAGGTTGGCGGTCCGCCTCATGGCGTGGGCCCCCCGGCGCCCGGCAGGCTAGGCCCATGACCGAACCGATCCCGCAGCCGGCCGGACCGGGCGACCGCCCGCCGCCGGCCCGCTTCGCCTACGACGCGCACACCTGGAAGGAGATCGCGCATCTCCTGACGAACCTCCCGGTGTCGCTCGTCGGCTTCGTCTACACGGTGACCGCGCTGTCCGTCGGTGTGGGCCTGACCGTCACGGTGATCGGTCTGCCGCTGCTCGCGCTCGGCCTGGCGGGGGCGCGGCAGTTCGGCCGGTTCGAGCGGGCGCGCGCGAGGGCGATGCTCGGGGTGCGGGTGGACGAGCCGAGCCCGCTGCCGTGGCGGAGGTCCGGCGGGTTCTGGCCGGGGCTGTGGCAGGCGGTCAAGGACCCGGTGGGCTGGCGGACGTGCCTGTACACGCTGATACGGATGCCGTGGGGCGTCGTCACCTTCACCGTCTCGCTGACCGGGCTGTTCGTGCTGTGGCCGGTGCTGGCGTTCGTGGTGCGGGTGATGGCGGACGTGGACCGGGCGATGGTGCGGGGCCTGCTCTCGCCGTCGGACGAGCTGGAGAAGCGCATCGCGGAGCTGGAGTCGGACCGCGGTGTCGTGGTGGACACGGCGGCCGCGGACCTGCGCCGCATCGAGCGGGACCTGCACGACGGGGCGCAGGCCCGGCTGGTGAACCTGGCGATGGGGCTGGGCCTGGCCAGGGAGAAGCTGCTGGAGGACCCGGACGCGGCGGCGTCGATGGTCGAGGAGGCGCACGGCGAGGTGAAGCTGGCGCTGCAGGAGCTGCGGGACCTGGCGCGTGGCATCCACCCGGCGGTCCTCACCGACCGGGGCCTGGACGCGGCCCTGTCGTCGGTCGCCGCGCGCTGCACGGTGCCGGTGGCGGTCACCGTCGACCTGGAGGAACGGCCGGCGCCCGCGATCGAGGGCATCGCCTACTTCACGGTCTCGGAGCTGCTGCAGAACGTCAGCAAGCACAGCCGGGCCCGGTCGGCGTCGGTGGAGGCGTGGCGGTCGGAGAACCGGCTGTTCCTCCAGGTGCGGGACGACGGCGTGGGCGGGGCGAGCCTCGACGGCGGTACGGGCATGAAGGGGCTGGCCGAGCGGCTGGGCGCGGTGGACGGGCTGTTCGTCGTGGACTCCCCCGAGGGCGGTCCGACGACGGTGACGGCGGAGCTGCCGTGGCGGGACCGCTCCGGCACGCCGGCCGGTAAGGCGCCGGGGAAGGGGGCGTCCGCCCGCGGCCGCAGGTAGGGAAAACCCCCCTCCGAAGACTGCGACGGCCTTCATTCCCCGCCGACCTGCGGCGCAGCACTCTGGTGGTACGACAGCACAGCCGCCGGACGAGGAGAAGGACGACGCCGATGGCCACGGAGTACGGACAGGGCTACGGGCTCCCCACCGGGCCCGGACACGCGCAAGGCGTGGGGGGACGGCGGCACCGGATGCCTGCGGCGCTGCGGGCGCCGGTCGAGGGGCGCGCCTGGCGGGAGCTGGCCTATGTGCTGCTGAGCCTGCCGATGAGCATCCTGCTGTTCACCTACGCGGTCACCATGGTGTCGCTGGGCGCGGGTCTGCTGGTGACGTTCCTCGGGGTGCCGGTGCTGGCGGCGGCGCTCGCCGGGTGCCGGGGCATCGGGGCGGTGGAGCGGGCGCGGGCGCGCGGGCTGCTCGGCCTCGACGTGGGCGAGCCGGAGCCGCTGCGGCTGAAGCGGCAGGGGTTCATGGGATGGATCGGGGCCGTGCTGAAGAGCGGCGCCTCATGGCGGGCGCTGCTGTACTCGGTGCTGCAGCTGCCGTGGGCGGTGCTGTCCTTCGCGGTGACCGTCACCTTCTGGTCGGTGGGCTGGACGCTGGTGACATACCCGCTGTGGTTCTGGGTGCTCCCGATGTACGCGGGCCAGGACGGCATACAGCTGTACGGCGACGAGCAGCACGCGATCTACCTGGACAACCCGTTCGAGATCGCGGTGACGGCGGGCGTGGGTCTGCTGTTCACGCTGGCCACGCCGTGGCTCGTGCGGGCGCTGACGACGGTGGACCGGGGGATGGTGCACGGGCTGCTGGGCCCGTCGCGGCTGGCGACCCGGGTCGTGGAGCTGGAGTCGGACCGCGGGGTCGTGGTGGACACGGCGGCGGCGGACCTGCGGCGCATCGAGCGGGACCTGCACGACGGGGCGCAGGCACGGCTGGTGAACCTGGCGATGGACCTGGGCCTGGCGAAGGAGAAGCTGCGGGAGGACCCGCGGGCCGCGGCGCGGATGGTGGACGAGGCGCACGGCGAGGTGAAGACGGCCCTGCAGGAACTGCGGGACCTGGCCAGGGGCATCCACCCGGCGGTCCTCACCGACCGCGGTCTGGACGCGGCGCTCTCGTCGGTCGCCTCGCGGTGCACGGTGCCGGTGCAGGTGGAGGTGGACCTGTCGGAGCGGCCGGCGCCGGCGATCGAGGGCATCGCCTACTTCACGGTCTCGGAGCTGCTGCAGAACGTCAGTAAGCACAGCCGTGCGACCTGGGCGGCCGTGGAGGTGTGGCGGTCGGAGGACCGGCTGATGCTCCAGGTGGTGGACAACGGCGTGGGCGGCGCGGACCTGTCGCGCGGTTCCGGGCTGGCGGGTCTGGCGGAGCGGCTGGACGCGGTGGACGGGATCCTCGTGGTGGACTCGCCGGAGGGCGGTCCGACGAGGGTGACGGCGGAGCTGCCGTGGCGTGCGGAGCGGGCGCGATGACCGCGGGGTGAGGAGCGGTGCGGCGGACGGACGTACGGGCGGGTGCGGGCCCCCGAGGGGTGCGCACCCGCCCGGTGACGCGCGCCGGTGCCGGGCCCCGCGGCCCGGAGCCGCGGCGTGATCCGCCGGACCGGGCCAGGGCGGGCCGGGGGCGGGTCCGGGCGGGACCACGGGCTGCAGCCGGCGGATCGCCCGCCGAACGCCCGGAGGGCGGACCCGGGGCGGACCCGGGCGGACCCGGGCGGACCCGGGCGGACCCGGGCAGACCCGGGCCGGCCGGCGCACGCGATGACGACGCCCCCCGATCGCGTCGCCCCGGCCCGTCCTCCCCCGGATGCTGAAATGCTGGACCCGACGGCCGGGCCCGCCACAAGGGCGGGCCCGGAGCAGTGCTTTGGGGGGACGAGGACGTGGAGGACAAGGTGCGGGTGGTCATCGCCGAGGATTCGGTGCTGCTGCGGGAGGGCCTGACCCGGCTGCTCACCGACCGGGGGCACGAGGTGGTGGCCGGGGTCGGCGACGGGGACGCGTTGATCAGGACGGTGGACGACCTGGCGCGGCAGGACCAGCTGCCGGACGTGGTGGTCGCCGACGTGCGGATGCCGCCGACGCACACCGACGAGGGCGTACGGGCCGCGGTGCAGCTGCGCAAGAGCCATCCGGGTGTCGGGGTGCTGGTGCTGTCGCAGTACGTGGAGGAGCGGTACGCCACCGAGCTGCTCGCCGGGTCCAGCCGGGGCGTCGGCTATCTGCTGAAGGACCGGGTGGCCGAGGTGCGCGAGTTCGTGGACGCGGTGGTCCGGGTGGCCCAGGGCGGCACGGCCCTGGACCCGGAGGTGGTGGCGCAGCTGCTGGGCCGCAGCCGTAAGCAGGACGTCCTGGCGGGGCTCACCCCGCGCGAGCGCGAGGTGCTGGGGCTGATGGCGGAGGGGCGGACGAACTCGGCGATCGCGCGGCAGCTGGTGGTGAGCGACGGCGCGGTGGAGAAGCACGTCAGCAACATCTTCCTGAAGCTGGGGCTGTCCCCGAGCGACGGCGACCACCGGCGGGTCCTGGCGGTGCTGACGTACTTGAAGTCCTGAGGGGACGGCGGGAACTCCTGAGGGTCCGGGGGCGGGCGTCTCGGCTCCATGTCCACCATCTGGATCGTTCACTCGAATCCTTCAGGGTAAGCACCCCTCTCGGTCGTAGGGTTTATGCGGGGAAGGCCTGCGGGAAGGCCGTCCCGGACAGCCGCCTCGAGGAGGTCCAGTTCAGTGACCAGCCAGGTCAGCAGCCCAGCGGAGCAGGCCGACGGAACAGTCGTAGGAGAGCAGCGCACAGCGGCGGGAACGAAGGGCGTCCGCCGGCTCGACCGAGTGATCATCAGGTTCGCGGGGGACTCGGGTGACGGGATGCAGCTCACCGGTGACCGTTTCACCTCGGAGACCGCGTCCTTCGGCAA
>BNBH01000008.1 GCA_014655195.1 Streptomyces cellulosae
CGAGGTGCTGCGCCAGGCCGCCGGCCACCCGGGCACGGCGCTGGTGGAGATCTACCAGAACTGCAACATCTTCAACGACGGCGCCTTCGAGGTCCTCAAGGACCGTCAGCAGGCCGAGGAGGCGGTGATCCGGCTGGAGCACGGGCAGCCGATCCGCTTCGGCTCCGACGCCTCCAAGGGCGTGGTCCGCGACCCGGCCACCGGTGACCTGAAGGCCGTCGCCGTCACAGCCGGCAACGAGGCGGACATCCTCGTCCACGACGCCCACAACCCGTCCCCGACGACCGCGTTCGCCCTGTCCCGGCTCGCCGACCCCGACACCCTGCACCACACCCCCATCGGCGTGTTCCGCTCCGTCGACCGGCCCGTCTACGACACCCTCATGGCCGACCAGCTCGACACCGCCGTCGACCAGCACGGCAAGGGCGACCTCGCCGCACTCCTCGCCGGCGGCGACACCTGGACCGTCGCCGGCTGAGCACCGGTCCCCAGGCGTGGTGAGCCGCGTCGGACGCTCACCACCGGGCCGGTCAGGCGGGCGGGCCGGTCTCCTTCTCGCGTTCCTCCTGTCGCCGCTCCGCCTGCTCCTCCCCCGCCCTGTGGCGGAGGGCGTCCGCCGGGACCAGCTCGGGGACGTAGTCCGGGCAGTCGGGGTTGTGGCAGGGGCCCGCCCGCCACTGGGGGACGTTGATGCCGAAGGTCTTGTGCCGGGTGACGACGGTCTCCACCGGCCGGCCGCACGCGGCGCACTGCAGCTCGGTGGGCCGGGTCCCGTCTCGCTCGCGGTCGCTGCTCATACTTCCACTTTACTCCCGCTTTACACGGTTTTGTCCTGTTCGGCGGCCGGTGGCCGCAGCACGCTCACCGTGATCGACACGGCCAGGACGACGACGATCACGGCCAGGCTGACCAGGGACGGGATCTCCGGGACGGCGGTGGTGATCGTCTCGTGGGTCGCCTGGAGCACCAGCTTGACGCCGATGAAGCCGAGGATCACCGCGAGGCCGACACTGAGGTAGTGGAAGCGGTCGAGGAGGCCGGCCAGCATGAAGTACAGGGCGCGCAGGCCGAGGATGGCGAAGGCGTTGCTGGTGTAGACGATGAAGACGTCGCTGCTGACGGCGAGGACGGCGGGCACGCTGTCGACGGCGAAGACCAGGTCGGCGGCCTCGATGGCGGCGACGACCGCGAGCAGCGGGGTCGCCACCCGTTTGCCCGCCTCCTTGACGAAGAAGTGCGCGCCCGCGTACTCGTCCCGGACCGGGATCACCTTGCGCAGCAGCCGGACCGCCAGGCTCTTGCCCGGGTCGAAGCTCTCGTCCTCCCCCTTGAGGATCTTGTACGTGCTCCAGAAGAGGATCGCCGCGAAGACGAACAGCACGGCGGTGAAGCGGCTGACCACGGCCACGCCGGCGGCGAGGAACAGGCCGCGGAAGACCAGGGCGCCCAGGACGCCGAGGAACAGCACACGGTGCTGGTAGGCGCGTGGCACCTGGAAGTAGCTGAAGATCAGCGCGAAGACGAAGAGGTTGTCGACGGACAGGCTCTTCTCCAGCAGCCACGCGGTGGTGTACTCCACGCCCGCGTCGGTGCCGACGACGAGGAAGACCACCCCGCCGAAGAGGATGGCCAGGGAGATCCACGCGACGCTCCACGCGGTGGCCTCACGGAAGCCGATGGCGTGGGCGGAGCGGTGCGCGAACAGGTCGACGGCGAGGGACACGACGACGATGACGACGAACACGGCCCACAGCCAGAACGGCACGTCATGCACGGGCCCGCCTCCTCTGGGCGCGGTCGGACGGCGGTCCCCCCGGGGCCTGGCGCCCTTGTCCCGAGTCTGGGGCATCCTGGCGGTCGTCGCCTCCCGTCGTGACCCGCCCGGGAGTCGCTCACCGGCCGGAGAGCGGGTTGGGCAGCGGCCGGTAGCGGGCGTCGGCGCCGTCGGCGGCGGTCCAGCGCAGGAGGAGGTTGGTCTTGGCGGGGAGGGTGGGCGCGGTCAGCAGGGCGGGGATCTCGGGGAGGTCGTGGCGGGCCAGTTCGCGGCGGACCGCGGGCCAGGGGTCGAGGCCGGGGTGGTGGTCGGCGAGGGCGGCGGCGATCTCCATGAGGTGGTTGACGACCAGGCAGTACACCAGCCGCTCCCACCCGGCCTCCCGTGTCACCGTGGGCGGACCGTCAGGGCGGCCCATGGACTCCAACAGCTTCACGCCCTCCGCGTCGCGGAAGAGGGCCTGCACCGGCATGCCCTCGGCGTCGACGGCGATCAGTGTGTTCTGCAGATGCGCCTCCAGAACGACGCCGTGCCGGTGGAAGGCGGCGAGCGCCGGGGGCACCACATGGGACAGGTACGCCTCCCACCAGGCGGCGGGCCGGTCGGTGGCGGCGAGCGGGTCGCCGTCGAAGCCCTCCACGAGGGCGGCGGCCAGCACGGGGGTGGCGCCCGGGACCAGCCGGCCGCGGAACCCGTCCCGGACGACGACCGCCAGCTGTTCGACGGCGAAGTCCGCGGTGCGGTGCCCCCGGTCGCTCAGCCAGGCCCCGCCCGCCGGTCCCGCGCCGGCGAAGGCGTCCCGTACGGCCGTGTCGGTGACGCGCAGACGCTCCAGGTCGTGCCGCCACAGCCGGCGGATGTCGTTGGTGATGCGCACGTCGAGGCTGAACTTGAGGAAGAGGTCCTCGGCGGGTGCGTAGACGGTGCGGACGGCGGCCGTGGGCCACACCTCCCAGGGCGTCCCCCCGAGCCGGAGCAGGCGGCCGTCGGCGAACGCGGGGGCGAGGTCGTCGGCGGCGAGGTCGAGCTGCCAGGGGTGGGCGGGCAGCAGCCGGTAGCCGGGCGGGGCGGCGCCCAGGTGGTCCAGGGCGGCGGTGTCGCCCTCGTCCAGCAGGGTGTCCTCGCGCACGCCCAGCAGGGTCAGCGGGAACCGGGCGTACGCCTCGGGCGCGTACGGCAGCCAGGCGGTCGCGGGACCGCCGCCGCGGGCCTTGGGGGCGGGGTGGTGGGTGTGGCCGGTGAGCAGGGACTGCTCGGAGCGCAGATAGAGGTCGTCGGGCGGGACGGCGCGGTCGCGGGCGGCGAGCAGCGCGGCGACGGCGTCGCGGCTGTCGAGCATCTCGGCGGGCAGTTCGTGGTTGGAGCGGCCGGTGTGCCGGCGGAGCTCCTCGGCGACGAGTTTGACCAGTTCGGTGTGGGTGAGGCGGCGCCAGGACCCGGCGGTGTGCACCTCGGGCGCGGTGGGACGGCGGGCGCCGCGCACACGCAGCAGCCGCCGGCTGTGGGGCAGCCGGTAGGTCCGCGGGCCGTCGGGGCGGGCGGGCCGCCCGGGCAGGGGTTCGGCCACTTCGCGCAGCAGGCAGTTCAGCAGCGGCACGGCCGCGTGGGCGTCGGCGCGCCCGGCCGGTCCGGCGCGGCTCGCCGCGTCGTCGTCTGCGGGCGGGGGCATGAGGTCCACGCGTTCTGGTTCCCTACGTCTGTCCGTCGGAGACGATCAGTATCTCTGGCATCGTCCCCTCGTACGTCCCACCTTTCCGCCGATCCGAGGAGTGTGCCCGTGCCGCGTCCCGCCACCGCCGAGGCCGAGATCGCCGAGGAGTTGGCCGTCGTACGGCCCGCCCTGCTCCCGGCGTACACGGAGGCGCTGCCGGGCGCGCGGGCGGCGGTGCTGACGCGGCTGTGGCGGGGGCTGACGCACGACCCGCTGCCGTGGGTCACCGGACGGGAGGACACCCGGTCGGGGGTGGTGCTGCGGCTGGCGGACGGGCGGCGGCTGGAGGGGCCGGCGCCGGGCCCGTACGCGACGGGCGACCGCGTGACCGCCGTACGGCTGGACGGGACGGAGTACCACGATCCGGCGCGGCTGACGGCGGACCTCGCGGTGCCGCACTCGGGCTCGTTCGCGGCCGAGCTGGCACACAGTGCGGCGTCGCTGGCGCTGTCGCGGGCGGGGCAGCGGGGGTTCGACGGCCTGCTGCCGGGCTCGGGCGACGGGGTGCCGGTGCGGGACTGGGAGTGGGAGCAGCGGGTGGTGGACGGGCACCCGTTCCATCCGAACTGCCGTTCCCGGCCCGGCTTCTCGGTGGCCGAACAGCTCGCGTACGGCCCCGAACACCGGCCGGTGGTGAAGCTGGGGCTGCTGCCCGTGCCGGCCGGGGAGTGCCTGGTGTCGGGGGCGTGGCCGGAGTGGCTGCGGGACGGGGAGCGGGTGCTGGTGCCGGTGCATCCGTGGCAGGCGGCGCATGTGCTGAAGGGGGCGGAGGCTCGTCCGGGAACGGGCGCGGGGGCGCTCGCGGCGCATCCGCTGATGACGCTGCGCACCCTCGCGCTGCCGGACGGGCCGCATGTGAAGACGGCGTTGAGCGCCCGGCTGACGTCCTCGGTGCGGGACATCTCGCTGGGGTCGGTGGCGGCGTCGGCGGTCCTCTCGGACTTCGGGCAGGCGGTGGCGGAGCGCACGGACGGGCTGCTGCGGATCACCCGCACGCTGGGCGCGGTGGCGGCCGGTTCGCCCGATCTGACGGCGCAGTTGCGGGAGTCGCCGGAGGAGTACGCGGGCCCCGGCGAGCGGGTGGTGCCGGTGGCGGCGCTGGCGGCCACGGACCTGCCCCGCTCCCCCGCGTGGCTGGCCCGGCTCGCCCGGCTGGCGCTCACGGCGTGTCTGCGGCTGCTGGAGCTGGGGGTGGCGCTGGAGGCGCACGGGCAGAACCTGCTCGTGGTGCTGTCGCCGGACGGGGAGCCGGTGCGGCTGGTCTACCGGGACCTCGCCGATCTGCGCGTCTCGCCGGAGCGCCTGGCGCGGCACGGCATCCCGGTGCCGGACGTGCCGGACCGTATGGTCACGGACGATCCCGTGGCGCTGCGCCGCAAGCTGTTCGGCTCGCTGGTGGCGGGCGCGCTGGCCGGGACGGCGGGGTCCGGTGCGGCGCTGCGGGCGGCGCTGGAGGACGCCGTACGGGGGCTGCCGCGCACCCCGGACCTGGCGGCGCTGCTCGACGGGCCGCTGCCCGCGAAGGCGCTGACGCTGATGCGGCTGTCGCCGGGCACGGCGGGCGACCAGTGGACGGATCTGCCCAATCCCCTGCGCTTCGGGTCCGGGTGACGGACCGTTTTGAAGTGCGGCGCTCCTGATCAATAGGATCCGCCGATGATCAGAAGAACACGGCCGGTGGCAGGCGCCATAGCCCTGCTCGCCGCCCTGACGGCCGGGATCGCCTTCCCTGCCGGGGCGGCCGCCGGTGAACCCACGGGCCAGGACGCCCCCAAGGTCGACCTCGTCCTCGACGTGAGCGGCTCGATGCGCGCGAGGGACATCGACGGCCAGTCCCGGATGGCGGCGGCGAAGCAGGCGTTCAACGAGGTGCTGGACGCGACGCCGGAGGAGGTGCAGCTCGGCATCCGCACCCTCGGCGCGGACTACGCCGGCGACGACCGCAAGGAGGGCTGCAAGGACACCGCGCAGCTCTACCCGGTCGGCCCGCTGGACCGCACCGAGGCGAAGACGGCGGTGGCGACCCTCGTCCCGACCGGCTGGACCCCGATCGGACCGGCGCTGCTGCGGGCGGCCGACGATCTCGACGGCGGCGACGGCTCGAAGCGGATCGTGCTGATCAGCGACGGCGAGGACACCTGCGCCCCGCTCGACCCGTGCGAGGTGGCCCGCGAGATCGCGGCCAAGGGCATCGGCCTGACCATCGACACGCTGGGCCTGGTGCCGAACGCCAAGCTGAGCCGGCAGCTCAGCTGCATCGCCGAGGCGACCGGCGGCACGTACACCTCCATCGAGCACCAGGACGAACTCACCGACCGGGTAAACGAGTTGGTGGACCGCGCGGCCGAGCCGGTGGTGACCCCGGTGGCCACCGAGGGCGCCGGCTCCTGCGACAAGGCGCCCGTGCTGCAGTCCGGTCTCTACACCGACCGTGAGGAGTTCGGCCAGCAGCGCTGGTACCGCGTGGAACTGCTCGCCGGGCAGGAGCTGCGCGCCTCGGTGAGCGTCGCCGCGGACCGCGCGGTGCGTCCCGACTACGGCGTGCTGATGCGCGCGGTGACCGTGCACGGCCGGGAGATCGTGCGGGGCGAGGCGACAGGCAACGGCCGTACGGACGTGGTGTCCACGGGCCTGCGCTACCCCAAGCCGGAGCTGGAGGACGACGACAGCGGCAAGCCGGCGGCGGAGACCGTGTGCATCGGGGTGACCACCTCCTTCTCGGCGGACGCCGGGGTGAAGACCACGCCCGGTCTGCCGCTGGAGCTGACGGTCGACGTCGTCGACGGCCCGGACAACGCGTCCGACGTCGCCTCCTTCGGCCTCGGCCGGGGCTGGTGGCTGCTTGGCGCGCTGGTCGTGACCGGCTTCCTCGCCGGTCTCGTCTGGGGCTGGCTGTCCCGCTGGCGGGTCGCTGTCTGGAGGACCAACTGATGCGTGCCGTACGGATATTGAGCGCCGCCCTGCTGACGCTGGGCCTGGCCGCCGCGCCCGCCGCGGCCGACTCGTCGCCGTCCCCGGAGGCGTCCGGCGACAACGCCGCCGGACCCACCCGTGCGGGCACGTCGTTCCGCACCGCGACGGAGGTCGAGCAGGGGCAGACCGCCACGGCGCGGGCCTCCACGGGTGACTACCTGTACTGGTCGTTCCCCGCGGACGCCGGGCAGCGGCCCACGGTCCGCGCGACGGTGAAGCTGCCGGAGAGCCACGCCGCCGAGACGTGGCAGGTCGACGTGTACGACGGCCTGCGCCGCCGCCAGGCCTGCCAGTACGGCGCGCAGACCCGCACGGCGGGCGCGGGCACGACGAGCGTGGAACTGGCGTGCGTGCTGCGCACGGTACGCGCCTGGTCGGAACCGTGGGCCAACGACCCGCTCCCCGGCACGTACTACGTGCGCCTGACGGCCCTCACGTTGTCGGCGGACGACCTGGGCCAGCCTGTCGAGACCGAACTCCGCGTCGAGTCCAAGGAGATCGGCGGCGCGGCCGCGGTGGACGGTTCGCTGTCCGAGCCGCTGGTACCGGGCATCGCGTCGCGCCCGGAGGAGGACGCGGACGACGACTCACCGTCCGCCGTCCTGGCGGATCTGGAGCCGGAGGACGGCTGGACGTCGGGCTGGTGGTCGGACCGCTGGGTCTGGACGGCGGCGGGGGGCGCGCTGGCGGCCCTGGCGGGTGTCTTCGGCTACCGCTTGACGCGGGGACCGGGACGTCCGCGGCATGTGCCGCCGGGGGCGTAAGGATCGCGCCTGTCGCCGGTAGGAAGGCCCGCCTCTGTGCGGGCCTTCCGCGCGCTCAGTCGGCGTGGGTGCGCTTGGAGCGGGCGTCTGCCTGGCGTACTTCCCCGGCGGTGAACACCACGTAGGCGACGCCGGCGAGGACCGCTCCGAAGGCGGGCAGCAAGCTGCGCCGCTCCTGCCGCAGTACGTCCGCGTAGGCGCTGCTCGGGACCTCGGCCCGTCCTCGGTGGAGGGGCGTCGTGTCGTAGACGCAGTGGCGACCGTCCTCCACCATGCCCGCACCGGGCATCTGCGTCTCGCCGCGTGGGTCGAGCGGCCGGCCGGGATGCCGGGGGTCGCCGTCGGGCCGGAGCAGGCCGGGGAGGCCGCCGCCCGGCATCGGGAGCTGGCGGCGCGGTTCGCCGAAGCCTGACGCGCCGCGCCCCGCGTTCACGCCTCCCTGAGCTGCTTGGCGAGCGGGCTGTCTCCGGTCACCTCGACCCTGCCGTCCCGGATCGCCTCCGCGAGAGACAGGTCGCCCCGGCTGAGGGCGATGCACGTCGGGGTGTCGAGGGTGAGGACCGCGTCCGGGCCGGCGGGGGCCGGGCCGTCTCCGTAGACGGGGCCTTCGGCCGCGCCCGCGTGGACGTGGAAGCAGCCCTCGTCCAGGCGGACTTCGACAAGCCCTTCCCCCTCCAGCGCACGCAGCAACGGCAGCGCGAACCAGTGGGCGCGCACCGCGTCGGTCGGGCGGCGTTCGCCCAGTTCCGCCTGGCCCCAGGTGCCGAGCGCCTGGAGGACGGGAAGCAACTCCCGCCCGCGCGCCGTGAGTTCGTAGACGTAGGCCGCGCCGGGAGGCGGAAGGCGGCGGCGGGTGGTGAGGCCGTCGCGTTCCATGTCCTTCAGCCGTGAGGCCAGTACGTCCGTGCTGACGCCCGGCAGGTCCGCGTGCAGATCGGTGTAGCGGCGCGGCCCGGCCAGCAGTTCTCGGACGATCAGCAGGGTCCAGCGGTCGCCGACGACATCGAGCGCGCGGGCGGCGGAGCAGTACTGGTCGTAGCTTCGGCGAGGTGGCATGCCTCGCAGTCTAGACATGTCGTTGGACTTTCCAAGCACCCACTTGGTAAAACCAAGTAACACCAGAAACCGGAGGGGCGCATGGAGTTCCGGCAGTCGAGCAAGCTCAGCGAGGTCTGTTACGAGATCCGCGGCCCGGTGATCGAGCACGCCAACGCGCTGGAGGAGGCGGGGCACAGCGTGCTGCGCCTGAACACCGGCAACCCGGCCCTGTTCGGTTTCGAGGCGCCGGAGGAGATCCTCCAGGACATGATCCGGATGCTCCCCCAGGCGCACGGCTACACGGACTCGCGCGGCATCCTCTCCGCCCGCCGCGCGGTGGCCCAGCGCTACCAGACGCTCGGCCTGGAGGTCGACGTCGACGACGTCTTCCTCGGCAACGGCGTCTCCGAGCTGGTGTCCATGGCGGTGCAGGCGCTGCTGGAGGACGGCGACGAAGTCCTCATCCCCGCACCGGACTTCCCTCTGTGGACCGCGGTGACCAACCTCGCGGGCGGCAAGGCGGTGCACTACCTGTGCGACGAGCGGGCCGACTGGTACCCGGACCTCGACGACATGGCCGCGAAGATCACCGACCGCACCAAGGCCGTCGTCGTCATCAACCCCAACAACCCGACGGGCGCGGTGTATCCGAAGGAGGTCGTCGAGGGCATCCTCGACCTGGCCCGCCGGCACGGCCTGATGGTCTTCGCGGACGAGATCTACGACCAGATCCTGTACGACGACGCCGTGCACCACTCGGCCGCCGCGCTCGCCCCCGACCTGGTCGTGCTGACCTTCTGCGGCCTGTCCAAGACGTACCGCGTGGCGGGTTTCCGCTCGGGCTGGCTGGTGGTCACCGGTCCTAAGCAGCACGCGAAGGACTACCTCGAGGGTCTGACCATGCTGGCGTCGATGCGGCTGTGCGCCAACGCGCCCGCGCAGTACGCCATCCAGGCCGCGCTGGGCGGCCGCCAGTCCATCCGCGACCTCACCGCCCCGGGCGGCAGGCTGCGCGAACAGCGGGACGTGGCCTGGGAGAAGCTGAACGAGATCCCGGGCGTGAGCTGTGTGAAGCCGAAGGGGGCGCTGTACGCGTTCCCGCGTCTCGACCCGAAGGTGCACAGGATCCACGACGACGAGAAGTTCGTCCTGGACCTGCTGCTCCGGGAGAAGATCCAGGTGGTCCAGGGCACCGGCTTCAACTGGCCCTCCCCCGACCACTTCCGCATCCTCACGCTGCCCCACGCGGAGGACCTGGAGGCGGCGATCGGCCGGATCGGGCGGTTCCTGAGCGGGTACCGGCAGTAGGGACGGCCGGGGGCGGTCCCTCAGTCCTGGAAGCCAGGGGCGCTTCCTCAGGCCCGGAGCCCGTAGAACCGCATCGGGGAGTTGGGCCGGAAGCCGATGCGGGGGTAGACCGGTGCACCGGCCGCGGTCGCGTGCAGGGTGGCGCGGGTGGATCCTGTGGCGCGGGCGCCCTCGTACAGGGCCTTGCGGGTCACCGCCTCGCCGTAGCCCTGGCGCTGGTGTTCCGGGTCGGTGGCGACGAGCAGGACGAAGAGGCGGCCCCGCGCCTCCATGGTGGCGGCGCAGGCCACGGGGGTGCCGTCGCGCAGGCCCAGGCAGGCGTGGATGCCGTTCTTCCACAGCGGGGAGCCGGCGAGTCCGTCGCGGCCGTCCTCGAGCGGGAAGCCGTAGGCACGGGAATTGATGTCCGCGTAGGCGCGGAGGTGCTCCTCGGTCGTCACGCGCTCGAACGTCAGGTCGGGGTGGTGCGGTTCGGGGAGGGGCAGCAGGTCGCCGGCCATGCCCGTGCCGGGGAAGGCGTAGGCGAGGCCGGCCTGCTCGGCGGTCGTGTCCAGCGCGGCGCGCGCCTCGTCGTCGAGGAGGTCCTCGAAGAGCCAGAGGAAACCGGGGCGGCTCTTCGTCCGCATGATCTCCGCGGTTTCCTTCAGGCGCCGCTCCAGGAGGCTGGCGTCCGCGCCTACGTCGGTCAGCGTGACACAGTTCCAGAAGGCGAACCGGCTGTCGGCCCAGCGGACGGCGATGCCGGGCAGGTCACGGACGTCGGCGGCCGGGTCACGGTCCAGCACGACGGTCCGCCAGACGGTGGCGAGTTGTTCCACCGACTCGACGGAGTCGGCGAGATCGTGCACGGGGTTCCTCTCGGACGAGGGATGGGCAGGGCCGTTCGGGCGGTACGAGTTGTACCCGCCCCGGCCCCTCCGGGAGGCCCCCTCACCCACTCCGTCGAGCCGTGTCACCCCCACGCGCCCCGCGTGAAAACCCGCGTGCGCCGGTTCGTACCCCTCTGCGATCATCCACGAATGGCGCACGGTCTCGCATCTCTGGTCATCCGGCACACCCACCGCCTCCCCGCCCCCGAAGGTTCCGCCGGGCAAGGCGGCGCCGCCGCGCGGCAGTTCGACGCAGCACTGATGTCCGTGGGCTTCAAGCTGTCGGCGGAGCTGCTGGAGCGGCTGTCCGGACTGTCGGAGGCCGCGGTCGTGCACACCGCCCGGCGGACCCTGCGCGCGGTGAGCGAGATGGTGGGCGACCATGTCCGGCACAACGCGTACTTCATCGACTTCCCGGCGAACGTGCCGGACACCGAAGAGTTCTGGACCGAGTGCGTGAGGAAGGCGCTCGCCGACGACGCCGCACGCGGGAGCGTGCTGACACAGCTGTCGCGCGGGGTGCTGAACCTGCTCACCCTCCCGACGTACGGCCGTTACCAGCACACGTACGAGCAGCTGCTCGCGGCGCAGGATGAGCTGATCGCCTCGGCGGGCGACCGGGTGACCGTCCTGCACCTCGGGCGGAACCTGGACGACGAACTCACCGACCTGTACCTGGCCCTGGCCGGCAGCACGACGCCGCTGGGCGAGGAGCACCTGGACGACCTCAGGACCCTTGCCCGGCACTGCGCGCTCGGACCACAGCCGGAGTCGATCCCCGTCCGGGAGAACCGGGCGGTCGTCAACGAGGCCCGGCTCATGGCCGGCGCGGACCTGCTGCTCGACACCGTCACCGACGTGCTGCGGCTGGCCTGCGCGCTGTCGGGCGGCGACGTGACGCTCCAGGAGCCCACCCGCTTCCGGTCCCTGCCCCGGCCGGTGCGCCGTGCCCTGCTCGCGGGCCTGGACGCCGTCGTCGCGGCGAACGCCGCCAAGCTGGCCGACGTGCACGCCCACCGCGAGCCCTTCAAGCGGCTCGGTGAGCGGCTCCACCCGCACGAGTACCCGCGGTGGCCGCACGCGGCCGAGGTGTTCGCGGTGGCCCGCGGGGAGAAGGAGGCACGGTCGTTCGACAGCCGTCTCGAGCGGCTGCTCGACGCGTACGACGTGCCCGGTGCGGTACGGCTGCTGGAGGCCGCGCCCGGCAAGCTGTTCCGCGCGCTGGACCTGCTGCTGCGTATCGCCTCCGGTCAGGAGGAGGGGGACGCCGTGGTGGACGCGGCGGTGCGGGTCGCTCCGCGGGTCTCCGGGCGGGTCGTGCTGTCCGTCCGTGAGCACTTCCACAACCGGGAACGGCAGACCGGCGAACCCCGGATCTTCGTCAACCGCCGGGGCCGTGGCTGGGCCGCTCCCGACGCCCGGCGTCCGGTGCCGGCCGCCGACCGCGACCGCCTGGTCGCCGCCCTCGACGCGGAGATGCGACGCAGGCTGCCGGCGCCCGGGCGGCTGCTGGTCGACCCCGACGTCCTCGACGTGGCGCTCCCCCTCAGCGGGAAGGCTGCCGGGGCAGGACTCGGCGTGCTGCCGCGCGGCTCGGTCTCGGCGGTGGACGGGGAGCGGCTGCGGTTCTTCGTGTACTGGAAGGAGGCGGCGCGGCGGACCGACTACGACCTCTCGGCGCTGCTCCTCCGCGCCGACTACACCTCCGACTCGTGGCTGTCGTACACCTCGCTCAAGACGGTCGCGGGTGTGCACTCGGGGGACGTCACCGAGGCGCCGAACGGGGCCTCGGAGTTCATCGAACTGTCCCTGGACCGGGTGCGCGGCACGTTCATCGTCCCGCAGGTCAACATCTTCGCCGGCGAGGGCTTCGACGAGGTCGAGGAGTCGTTCTTCGGCTTCATGCTGCGGGACGGCCAGCAGAAGGGCCGGCCGTTCGAGCCGCGCACGGTGCGGATGAAGTCGGATCTGCGCGGCGGGGGCCGGGTGGCGCTGCCTTTGGTGTTCCGGCGGGAGGACGACGGCCGGTGGCGCGCGAAGTGGCTGCATCTGTATCTGCGGGGCATCTCCTCGGCCAACCGGGTGGAGGAGAACCAGGTGTCGGTGTCCAAGGTGGTGCGGGCGGTGGTGGAGCGGGAGTACCTGACGGTGCGGTACCTCACCGGCCTGATGGCCGACCGTGGGACGGCCGTGGAGGTGTGGGACGGCACGTCGGTCCCGGACGAGCCGGTGACCTACATCGGTCTGGAACGTCCCGAGGGGCTGCACCCGGACTCGGCCGTGATCACCCGCGAAAATCTGCGCGACCTCGTCCCGGACTGAGTGCTAGCGTAGTTTTCGGCAAGGCCATGAAAGGGCTTCCTTCTCAACTCCTTTCTGAAACAAGCTCTTTCGCTTTCCTTGCCACCGACGTCACTCCGGGCGGCGCCCACATCACCCTGCGGGCGCCGCCCGGAGTTGTCTCTCTAGGCGTCCCGGCCCGTCACCGGGTGGAAGTTGACGCGTTCGCTGACGACCGGGAAGCCGGCCTTCGCGAAGCACCCGGCCATCGGGATGTTGCCGCGGTCCGTGGCCGCGCCGACGTACTCCGCGCCCTGGTAGGCCAGGAGGCGGGTGCATTCCACGAGCAGGTCGAAGGCGTAGCCGTGGCCGCGGTGGTCCGGGAGCACACCGATGAAGCCGATCGTCGGGCCCGACGGGTTGTGCGCCGGGATGTGGATGCCGGCCAGCTCGCCGTCCGGGGTGTGGGCGGTCTGCCACCACTCGCGTGGGGACGGGCACCAGTGGAAGAAGTCGAGTTCCTCCTGGGCCGCCCGGTCGAGGCCACCCTCCTCGATCGCCTTGAGCGCGTGGGCGTCCAGGGTCGCCGAGTGGATGCGGCGCAGTGCGTCGAAGAAGACGGCGTCGTCGGGTTCTGCGCGGAAGGTCAGGCGGCCGGGCCGGTCGGGGAGGCCCCGGTCCGGCGTCCAGCGGTATCGGAAGCGTTCCACCAGGAGTTCGTAACCGGCGGCGCGTGCGGCGGTGAAGCGGGTCTCGGCGGCCCGGCCCAGGGCCGGGTCGTCGCGCCAGCCGCCGGGCAGGTTGATCTCGAGTTCGACCTGCCGGGGCGCGGAGCGCAGGAGTTCGGCTCCCGCCTCCTCCTCGCCCTCGGCCACGTCGAACCAGTTGACGTTGAGCGGCTCCGGGTCGTCGGGCCCGCCCCACCACGCGCCGCGCGCCACGACCTCTCCGTCGCGCAGGGCGACGCGCTTCCAGTCGGGGCGGAATCGCGTACGCCGGTGGGTCTCACGGGCGCCCAGCGGGTCGGGAAGTGCGTCGAACAGGTGGGCGTCGCTCGCGGAGAGCGTGCGGATGACCAGGTCGGTCATGGATTCCTCCGGGGTGCTCTCTGAAGCGCTCCCGGTCAGAACTCCTCGTGCACGCCGGGACGGTGGGGAAGGGAGCGCTGGAATGGGGTGAACCGCACGGCACTCGCCTCCTTCCGTCCGAGTCAGGGCGTGGGGGCACACGCTACGGGGGCGGCTGTGGTTCGTCCACGGGATTTCAGAGCTTCCAGGGCCGCCGCCGAGTGCGAGCCGGGTTCCGCCGTGAAGGTGACCAGGGACTGGCCCGGTTCCTTCGGGACGTCGAACGTCTGCTGGGTCACGGTCAGTTCGCCCACGGCCGGGTGCGCGAGGGCGTGTACGTCACGGCCGCACGGGGCGACGGTGTGGGCTTCCCACATGCTCCTGAACACCGCGCTCTGGGCCGTCAGTTCGGCGATCAGGGCGGCAAGGTGGGCGTCCCCCGGGTTGCGCGCGGTCAGGATGCGGAGGTTGCCGACCACCGCCCGGGCCTTCGCGGGCCAGTCGCGGTAGAGGGCGCGGGTGGGGGCGTCCAGGAAGACCAGGCGGGAGAGGTTGGGGCGGGCGGCCGGGTCGTCGGGTGCGGCGAAGTCCAGGTGGGGGGCGAGGAGGGCGTGGCCGGTGCGGTTCCAGGCCAGTACGTCGTTGCGGCGGCCGACGACCAGGGCGGGGACGTGGGCGGCCATGGTGGTCAGGAGCGTGCGCAGGTCGACGGAGACGGTTTCCGCGCCGCCCGGTGCGGTCGGGCGGCGGGTGCGGTGGGCGGTCGTCGAGGACAGGTCGTGCAGGTGGTCCCGTTCGGCCGGGGACAGGTGCAACGCCCTGGCCAGCGCGTCGAGGACTTCCGATGAGGCGTTGCCCTGCCGGCCCTGTTCGAGCCGGGTGTAGTAGCCGGCGCTGACGCCCGCGAGCAGCGCGACCTCCTCGCGGCGCAACCCGGGGACGCGCCGTCGGTCCCCGTACCGAGGCAGGCCGACGTCGTCGGGGCTCAGCCGCGCCCGCCGCGCCTTCAGGAACGCGCCGAGCGGTGATGTGCGGTCGTCCATGCGGCCAGTATGCGCGGGGGCGGTGGGGCGGAGCCTGCACCTGTCAGGGGTAGGCAGGAGCGGGGCTGGTGGCGGGTCGAGCGGGGGCCGCAGAGTCGGTCGTACGGCCGCGCCGCCCACTGCGGAGACGGCCCGCCACCCCTTGGCCAACCCTTTGTGAGGGAGACCCATGCCCACCGCCCGCACCGCATCGCCCCAGGTCACCACGCTCCGCCTGGGCGACGTCGAGATCACCCGCGTCATCGAGTTCTCCGACATCTCCCCGATGACGACCGACGTCTTCTTCCCCGGCAGCAAGCCGGAGGAGTGGCAGCGGCACGCCGCGCTGCTGGACCCGGACCACTGGGACGCCCGTACCGACCTGACCCGTGTCGCCACCCAGTCGTGGGTGCTGCGCAGCGAGGGCAGGGTGATCGTGATCGACACGGGGGCGGGGAACGGCAAGTACCGTCCGCTGCAGCCGATCTGGTCGTACCTGGACACCGGCTACCTGGCCGATCTGGCCGCCGTCGGCGTACGCCCGGAGGACGTCGACCTCGTCGTGAACACCCACCTGCACGACGACCACGTCGGCTGGAACACCTACCTCGACGGCCGTGACTGGGTGCCGACGTTCCCCAACGCGACGTACCTGATGCCGGCGATCGACGTGACGTACTGGCATCCCGACAACCTGCACCGCACCCAGTTCGGGCGGGGCAACCAGAACGTGTACGAGGACAGCGTGCAGCCGGTGATCGACGCGGGGCTCGTCACGACGTGGGAGGGGTCCTACGTCATCGACGGCAACCTCCGGCTCGAGCCCGCCCCCGGCCACACCCCGGGGTCGGCGGTCGTCCACCTGGAGTCCGGGGGTGAACGGGCTGTGTTCGCCGGGGACTTGCTGCACGGGGCGATCCAGATCCATGAGCCGCATCTGAACAGCTGCTTCGAGGAGGACGAGGAGGGCGCCCGCGCCAGCCGCGCACGGATGTTCGCGTACGCGGCCGACCATCGCGCCCTGGTGTTCCCGGCTCATCTGCCGGGGCAGGGGGCGTTCGAGATCCGGCGTGAGGCAAGCGGGTTCGGGCTGGCCCGGTGGGCGCCGTTCGCCCGTACCTGAGTCGATCGGTGGCCGCGTCGCAGCGGCTCACTGAACGCTGGTGCGGGCCACGGCCTCCAGTTGTCCGGGGTTCACCGGTTCCTGCGTCGCGTCGTGCGTCAGTGTGAGGCCGGTGCCCGTGCTGTCCGCCCGCCGGACGGCGCCGTGCCGGTCCTCCCACTCGACGAAGCTGCCGGGGGCGCCGTCGAGCAGCCCCAGTTCCCGCACCAGCGTGTCCAGGGAAGCGAAGCCGCGGGCGTCGCCCTTGCTCATGCTCCGGGTGCGCGTGTTGTGGTAGCGCATCTTGACGAACGGCACCTCGGTACGGTCGAGCTTGTTCGGCTGCAGCATCTTCCGGAACCTGCCCCATGCCTCCTCCTCGTTCTCCCTGCCCGAGATCTCACTGGCGTAGGCGGGGAAGACGGCGTAGGTGACGGCGGACAGCTCGGCGTTCTCGGCAGCGTGGTAGCCGTGCACCTCGGCTGCCGCCACCCCCACGGTGTCGAAGGGTGTCCCGTCGTGGTGGAAGCCGCCGACGGCCACCAGGGGCCGCCCCTGCCCCACGAAGGTGCCGTCATGAGCGCGCGCGTGGGTGAGCAGCGCCGTGACGAGCGCCTCGTCGTAGGGGCCCCGCACGTTGACCTGCAGATTGTGCCTGCCGTCGGTGGACAGTGCGGCGGTGAAGGTGAACATAGGGTTCGGCGACCACCGCCACGCGGATACCAGGCCGGGAACGGGAGCGGCGCCGGGCATGGCGGACAGGACGGATTCAAGGTTCATGAGGCTGGCTCCTGTGCTGGGGACGGGGCCCTAGGTGCATGAGTAAAGGGTGGGGTGGACATCCTGACGGTAGGTGGCGTCCATGAGCGCACCGCCACGGGAGTTCTCGCTTCTCGTCATGGGCTCCATGTTGTCGGGATCGTTGTAGAAGTCGTTCCGGGTTGCCCGGTCGGAACGGTAGCCCGTCTGGTTCCAGTGATCGACCACCGGCGTCAGGTGCTCGTACGTGAGCTGGTTGGACGGGATGATCTCGCCTGCGGCGTTGCGCCAGGTCAGCTCGGACCTGGGGACGCGTTCCATGATCTGACGGCCCTGGGGGTCGAGCTGTCCGGTGGGACGCATCGGTGTGCCGCCCTGTGCGATGCCCTCGTCGGTCCACGTGGCGGCCATGGCGTCATGGGTGGACTGGCGATAGCTGCCGGGGTACTCGGTGTCCCGGTTGTGGGTCTGTACGGGCGAGTTCGGGTCCCTCTCCCACCGGCCGCGCTGGCCGCGGACGCGGATGAGACCCAGCGGGTCGAGGAGCAGGAGCGGGTTGGTGACGTAGGCGTAGTCGTTCGGGTCCGGGGCCAGGCCCAGGGGATCGGCGCTGAGGTAGCGCGCGGTCTCCGGGTCGTAGTAACGGAAGTAGTTGTAGTTCCAGCCGGTCTCGGCGTCCGCGTACTGCCCGGGGAAGCGCAGGGGGCACTCGGCTTCCGAGCCCGGGGGCGGTGCGCCGGTCGGCTGCCCCCAGGCCGTGAATCTGCGGTGCCAGACTATTCGGCCGGCCGCCGAGACGAGTTCGGTCGGCGTTCCGACGAGGTCGGTGACGATGGCGTAGAAGCGGGCGTCGGTATCGCTCGGGTCGCTTCCGCCTCGGCCCGCCGTCGGCCGTTCGCGGCCACCGCTCACTGTCTGGGCGACGGGACGGTGGGAACCCGGAGCGTAGTCCCAGGTGGTGACGGTGCCGTCGGTCTCGATCTGTTCGGCGAGGCGTGTTCCGTCCCAGCTGAATGTCGTCTCCTCCAGGACGTCCCCGTCTGCGCCGAGGCGCTGTTTGCCGACCCGTCGGCCGTCCGGATCGTAGGTGTAGCGCCACTCGGCTCCGTCCGGTGTGACGGCCCGGACCAGGCGGTCCTCCGGGCTCCACCCGTAATGGGAGGTGCGCCGTCCGCCGCTGAGGAGACGGACGGTCTTGCGGATCAGGCGTCCTTGGCCGTCGTAGGTGTAGGCGGTGCGTCCGGCGCGACGCAGTCTCGTACCGTCGAATTCTCGGGGCTGCGGTTCCGCGGTGCCGCCGTGCCGGGTAGTGGCGACGAGGTTGCCCGCGCGATCGTACCCGTAACTCTCCTCGCGGTCGGCGGTCCTGACGCCGGTCAGCCGGCCGACCGGATCCACGTCGAACCGGCGGCGCTCGCCGAGCAGTTCGTCGATCTCCCTGAGCACTCCGTCGATGTCGTACTCGTAGGTACGGTGCTGGAGCAGCTCACCGCCCGCGTCACCCCTGCCGCGGCCGGGCGTGGTCACAGACTGTCCGGTCAGCCGGTCGGAGTCGTCCCAGCTCTGGTGGAGCACCGCCTCCGTACCGAGGGTTCTGCGGATCTCACGATGTGCGGCGTCGTATGCGAAGCGCAGTTGGCTGCCGGTGCCGGTCAAGGTGTGCGGGTGGCCCGTCGCCTCGTAGGTCCAGGTGGAGGTGATGCCCGAGGGAGTACGTCGGCTCATGCGGCGGCCGAGGGCATCGTAGGTGTACGTGGTGGTCCGGCCGTTGACCGTTTCGGTCAGGGTGCGGCCCATGGCGTCGTAGGTACGTTCGACCGCCGTGTCGTGGTTGGCCGCGCGGAGCAGTGAGCCGGCGCTGTCGTACTCGTAGGTGGTGACCTCGTCCGCCGTGCGGTACTGGCGTGGCCTGCCGAGCAGGTCCACGGTCACGTCGGTGGTCTGACCTGCGCCGTTGGTCCACGAGGTACGCTGCCCGGCCGCGTCGTGTGTGTAGGTGAGCGTGCGGCCGTTGAAGTCCGTCTCCCGGATCAGGTGGTTGGCCTCGTCGTACGCGTACTGCCAGGTACGGCCGTCCGCGTTGTGAACACCGGTCAGGTTCAGTTCGGTGTCGTAGGCGAACGTGTAGCGGCGGCCGTCCGGTGTGATGCGGGAGGTGGGCTGGTGGAAGTGGGTGAATTCGTACGAGGTGACCGCACCGTTGCGGGCCGTGTGGGAGACGAGGTTGCCTTCACCGTCCCAGCCCCACGCCTCCGTCGCGCCGTCCGGGAATGAGCGCCACGAGGCCAGTCCTTCGACGGTCCAGCCGAATCGGTCGGTGGCACCGGAGGCGTCGGTCACCGCAGTCACGCGTCCGAAGGAGTCGCGCCGCGCTCGGGTCGTCCGGCCCTCCGGGTCGGTGAAGGCCACCGGCAGGCCGGCCGGGTCGGTCTGGATGTGCCGGGTGTGACCGAGCGCGTCGGTGACCGAGACGGGCCGCCCCATGGCGTCGTAGCCGTAGCGGGTGGCTGCGCCGGACGGGTCGGTGACAGTCAGACGATTTCCTTGCTCGTCATAGGTGTAGCTCCAGAACGAACCGTCGGGTTCCGTGAGCCGGAGGGTGCGTCCTGCCTCGTCGTACTCGGCCCGGGTCGAGCTGAGGTCGGGCCTGACCACCTCGGTCAGGTGACCGGCCGCGTCGAAGACCTGACGGGTCGTGCGGCCCAGCGGGTCGGTCCAGGAGACCAGGCGTCCGTGCCGGTCCCACTCCCGGCGGATCGATGCTCCCAGGGGGTCGGTGACCTGCACGAGTTGCAGACGCTCGTCGAACCGGTACGCAGTGACCCGGCCAAGGGAGTTGCGGTACCTGTTGACGCGTGCCGCGTCGTCGTAGGTGAGGGAGCAGTCCAGAAAGCCGTCCGCTCCCCTGCCGGCCGTGACCCTGTGCCGCTCGTCATAGGTGTAGCGGTACCAGCCACCGTTGCGGTCGGTCCAGCTCGTGATGCGGGACTCGGCGTCGTAGGTGAGCTGGAAGTCCCGGCCCTGCCCGTCGGAGACGGCGCAGAGGTTGCCCTCCGCGTCGTAGCGGTAGCGTCGCACCACCGCCCACGGTGCGTGGGCTTCCGCGCCGTAGCCGTCTTCCGGGGAGCTGCGAACGCTCAATGACGTGACCCGGCCGTGTTCCGTGGCGACGGCCACCCGGTAGCCGCCCGAGTGGCGCAGCTCGGCGAGGTCGCCCGCCTCGTCGTAGAGGAAGTCGATGCGGTGCCCATTGCGATCGGTGATCGCGGCGAGGGGCAGGATGTAGGCGGCAGTGTCACCGTCGCGCCGTGCGCCGGGGGCGAAGTGATGCGCTCGTCCGGTCTCGTCGTCGTGAACGACGATCGTGCCTCCGCCGTCACCGTTCCACGTCAACGGCCGTCGAGGCCCTTCAAGAGGCAAGGTCGCGGTGCCGGGCGCGGGGATCGGATAGGCCAGGAGCATGCCGTCCTCACTGGCGAACACCACTCCCTGGTCGTCGATCTCCAGGCGTTGGTCCAGCGTCGATGTCCAACTGGCTCCGAAGCAGCGACCCCAGCGGTAGGTGGAGACATGGGTACGTCGGACGATCAGCGGCAGGAGCCCGCCGAGTTCCAGGTCCACCTGCTCCATGAGCATCTCGCCGGACACCATGTCGATCGGGTCGCCGCCCCGGCACCGGCCCTTGTAGGGCTTGGCTTTCGCGAGAAGGTTCTTGGTGCCGGAGCGCAACGTCTTCAGGCCGCCCCGGACGGCGGTGGCCATCCCCTTCATGCCTTTGGCGATCGCACCAAGGGATGTGAGGCCCTTGACTCCGGGTATGCAGTCCAGGGCTGCCAGCCCCACGTCCCACAGCGACGCCTGCCCTTGGCGATATTTGTTGAGAGTGTCGGCGAGGACGACAAGAGCGGCCACGACGACGATCGCGGCGAGGATCGGCCCCCCGATGATCATCGCAACGATGCCGACGACCGCGACGACGACCTTGGAGACGGCGACGATCGAGTCCCAGTTGTCGGTGAACCAGTCCCCGATGTCCTCCCACCACGACCGGTTCTGGATGCCGGCGTCCGACGCCTCGTCGATTTTCGACTTGGCCTCGCGGGCCGCGTCCTCACGCATCTTGCGCGCGTCCTCGGCCATCTTCTTCGCCGCGTCCAGCGCGCTCTGCGCGTCCTCCACGGCCGACCGGGCGTTGCTCTGCGCGGTCTTGGCCTGCTGGACGTCCCGGGTGGCCGCGCGGACCTGCGCCTCGTCCGGCTTGTCGGCGTCCGACTTCCTGCCGGTCGGGTCGTCCTTGTACTTGTCGGCCTCCTTCGACGCCCGCGTCACCCACGACTCCGCCGAGGCGAGCTTCGACTGAGCCGAGGACAGGTTCTCCCGTGCCTCCCGCGCCTGACGCAGCGCCTTGTCCGCCAGAGCCTGCGCCCGCTCCAGTTTCGGCCAGAAGTCGGCGAGCGCGTCACCGCACATGCCGTAGGACTTCTCGAGCTTCTTCAGGTTCTTCGGTACGCCGGAGAACTCCTCCTTGAAGACGGCGGCCGACTTTCCCGCCCACTCCGCGAGCGTGCTCTCCCCCGCCATGCCCCTCACCAGACGCAACGCCTCGGACACGTCGTCGGCGAAGTCGTGCAGCGTCCTGGCGAGCGTGCGCACCCGCTGCGGATCTCCGGGGGTCGGGTCCTTGTCCAGGTCCAGAACATGCCAGTCACTCGGCCTGTGGCCCACCATCGCGCAACCCCCGTCAACACCTGTCGGTGCATCAACAACTCATGTGCACGCGTGAACTTACTTGGAACATTGATTCGAGGAGAAGAGGGCTTCTTGCCGCCGAAGTCACCGCATCGCAGGGACCGTGGCGGGTGGCGGGCAGCAGTCGAACACGCAGCGGTCCTGTCAGCGTGATCGCGTAGGTTGCGGCTCTTCGAAGATCTACGTGAAGGAGTGGACGTAGGCGGCGGCCTGCTCCGATGAACAGGTCGACGGTCTCGTCGAGGCCCGCCTGGCGCGCCAGCGCGTCTCCGCCGAGCAGCCCGCCCCGATGTTCGACTTCGTCCAGGAAGAGGTCACGCTGCGCAGGCCGCTCGGGGGCAAAATGGTCATGCGCAAGCAGCTCGAACATCTGTTGGAGGTGGGTCGGCGGCGGAACATGGACATCCAGGTGCTGCCCACGAATCGTGAGGACCACGCGGGCCTCGCGGGGGCGCTCCAACTGCTGCGGCTCAAGGAGGGGCCCACCGTGGGGCGCGTCGAGGTTCAGCTGTTCAACCGGCGGATCTCCGACCCCGAAGGAGATCCAGATCCTGGAGATCCGCCATGGCATCATCCGGGCGCAGGCCCTCACACCCCGTGAGTCGCTGGCCTTCATCGAGAAAGTGCTGGGAGAGACATGACCGCCAAGTCCCGCACGGAACTGACCTGGTTCAAGAGCAGCTACAGCACGAACGACGGGCCTGAGTGCGTGGAGGTCGCACTCGCCCCCGCCGCCGTCCACGTACGCGACTCGAAGCGGATACCGGGCCCCCACCTCACCTTCACTCCCACCCAATGGTCCGCCTTCCTCCCCTACGCGTCCGGACGCCGATGACCCGACCGCTCACCGCCGCCCAGCGCCGGCTGATCGAGGCCGCGGACCCCGAGACCGGGCGTCTCAAAGGGACCGAGGCCCAGCTCACCGCGCTGGTGAAGCGCGGCCTCGCCTTCCGGCATCCGCGGCCCCCGCACGACCACTTCCTCACCCCCGCCGGACACCGGGCGCGCGAGGCCGCGGGCGAACCATCCGATCCCAGCGAGCCGCAGCCACAGCCGCAGGCACCCGCCACCACCAGCGGCGTCTTCACCGCCCGCGTCGGCGGCGAGCCCACACCCCCCGCCGCCGAGGGCGCCGCCCGTGCACGGGAGGTCCGCAGCGCATGGCAGGGCATGCTGGAACTGCGCCGCATGACCAACCCCGACGCGTCGACCGACCGCCCCTGCGCCTGGGAGCGCACGCACCTCGTGCAGGCCGCCGCGCTGGCGCTGGAGGCGGCCGGGCACCGGCCGGCGGGGGCGGCGGACGGGGACGACGGCTACCGGGTGCGGGAGACCCCGCAGCCGGACGCCGTCGCCGTGTACGCGCCGGACGCGGCCATGCTGCGGGGTTGCGCGGAGACGCTGGAGGGGGCGGGCTGGCAGGCCGGGGAGTACACGGAGCCGAGAACGCGGAGGCGTTACGTCCTGGCCTCTCCGCGCCGTGTCTGAGGGGCGTGCCAAGATCGGTGGATCGGATGACGAACCGAACCGGTGTGAAGGGGACGCAGTGAGCGAGCCGTATGCCGTCCGCGTGACCGTGCGCGGATACGAGACCGACGTGCAGGGCCATCTGAACCAGGCGGTGTATCTGAACTACGCGGAGCACGCACGCTGGTCGTTGCTCCAGGAGGCCGGGATCACCCAGTCGCGTCTTCAGGCGCACGGGGTGGGGCCGGTCGCGCTGGAGACCACGATCCGCTACAGGCGGGAACTGCTCGCCGGTGACGAGGTCGACGTGAGCTGCGTCTTCGAGTGGGGCGGCGGCAAGACCTTCACCATCCGGCAGACCATCACGAAGACGGACGGCACGGTCGCGGCGGAGGTCAGCGCCGTCGGCGGCCTGCTGGACCTGGAGAAGCGCAAGCTGGTCCCCAACCCACAGGGCGTGTTCCGCGAGCTGACGAAGGACACCGCCCTCTTCGGGCTGGACGGCGACACCTAGGTCCAGGAACCCGGCCGCAGACCTTGCCGCGTCGGCGCTCGGCGACACCCCGTCATCAGCATCGGCGCAGCACCGCAGCGGACTTGCGGAGCAGCCCACGACTGGATCAGCTGCCTGGCGGCTCGTCCTACGCACGTCCCGCCCTGGGCGCCGCTCCACGGCCCGCTTGGGCGAGCCCCTCAGCGGTGTCCGGGGGTGCTTGTCCATGGCGCGGTGAGGGCGGCCGCCATGGAGACGGCAGCGAGGAGGAGGAAGAGTGGTCCGTAGCCGCCCAGGGGTGCGGTGAGGGCGGCGTCGGCGAAGGGTGCGAGGGCTGCGGCTGCGGTGGCCGGTGCGGCGAGGAGCCCGGAGAGCCGGCCGTAATGGGCGGCGCCCCAGCGGTCGGTGACGGCAGTCGCCTGCAGCAGAGTGAGGTTGTCACGCACCATGCCGGCCGCGACCGATACGGCGATGAGCAGGGCGTAGGGGCTGGGGACGACAGCGAAGGCGGCGGTCCTCAGGCCCCCGAGCGCGATCAGGACTGTGGTGCGGGCCGTTGCCGTGGTGCGGCGGGCGAGAGCTGCGTACAAGGTACGGCCGAGGGTCTGTCCGGCGCCGCCGGTGCCGAGGACGCAGGCCGCTTGGCCGGCGGTGTACCCGCGTTCCAGGAGGAGGGGGACCAGAGCGACGACGACGGCGTACATCGCGAAGGCCGACAAGGTGAATGCGGCGGCGAGCAGCAGGAACGGCCTGCTGCGCCCGGTCTCGGCCTCGCGCCGAAGGGCCCTGCCGGCACCGGATCAGTGATCCGCCGGACAGACAGACCCCGGACTAGGCGTCCACCAACCCGGGGTCGTGGGCGGCGTCGTAGGCCGCCCGTGACTCGGCGATGTAGACGCGGTGGCGTTCGGCCCAGTCGGTCAGGCGCAGCAGGGTCTCGTACAGTTCCTCCGCCGCCGGGGTGAGGGCGTACTCCACCTTGGGCGGCACGGTCGGATGGACGGTGCGGCTGACCAGTCCGTCGCGTTCCAGCTGCCGCAGCGTCAGGGTGAGCATGCGGCGGCTGATCCCCTCGATGCCGCGCTCCAGTTCCGTGAAGCGGATGGGCCCCTGGGCCGCCGCCACCAGGATCTGCACGCTCCACTTGCCGGCGACCCTGTCAAGAACTTCCCGCACCGGGCACGCGTGCGCGTTCACTGCCTGCGGGGTAACACCTGTGTTCCTCCGTGACATCCGACTGCCTCCTTACGGCGCCCTCCATGGTCACTGACGATGTACCCCGTTACAAGTCGTGCACCTTTGGAGGTCGTACCCATGTCCACCTCTACGGAGTCACCGGTCTCCGTGGCCCCGCGCCGCGTCTTCTCCCGCTGGGCCGCTCTCGCCGTGCTGTGCGCGGGAACGCTGATGACGATCCTGGACGGGAACATCGTCACGGTCGCCATGCCCGCGATCCAGAGCGACCTGGGTTTCAGCGCGCCGGGGCTGGCGTGGGTCGTCAACGCGTATCTGATCCCGTTCGGCGGGCTGCTGCTGCTCGTCGGGCGGCTCGGGGACCTGGTGGGCCGGAGGCGGATGTTCACCTCCGGGCTCGCCGTGTTCACCGCGGCGTCCGTGCTGTGCGGGGTGGCGGACGAGCGGGCCGTGCTGATCGCGGCGCGCGCCCTTCAGGGGGTGGGCGGGGCCATGACGTCGGCCGTGGTGCTGGGCATGGTGGTGGCGCTGTTCCCGCAGGGCCGTGAACAGGCGGCGGCGATCGCGGTGTTCAGTGCCGTGGGGGCGGCGGGCGGCGCGCTCGGCACATTCCTCGGCGGGGCGCTGACGCAGGCGTTCGGCTGGCACTGGATCTTCCTGATCAACCTGCCGATCGGGGTGGTGGCGCTGGTCGCGGCGGTGCGCGTCCTGGCCGACGACCGGCCGGACCCGGGTGCGGGGTTCGCGCGGAACGCCGACCACGTCGGGGCCGCACTGATCACCGGCGCGCTGACGCTCACCGTGTACGTCATCGTCGGCTCCGGCGAGCGTGCCGCCGGGCGCACCCTGTCGCTCTCCGCGCTCGCCCTCGCGCTGCTCGCGGGCTTCGTCGTGCGTCAGGCGCGGGCCGCGCGTCCGCTGCTGCGGCTCGGGCTGTTCCGGTCGCGGCTGCTGAGCGGGGCGAACGCCGTGCAGATCCTGATGATCGCGACGATGTACGGCTTCCAGTTCATCGGCGCGCTGTACCTCCAGCGGGTCCTCGGCCACGACGAGCTGACCACCGGGCTGGCCTTCCTGCCGGCGCCCGTGGTGATCGGGGTGCTGATGGTCGGTCTGTCGGCGCGCGTCGTGAGCCGGTTCGGCGGGCATCGGGTGCTGCTGTCGGGGCTGGTGCTGATCACCGTGGGGATGGCGCTGCTCAGCCGTGCGCCCGAGAACGGGGTGTACATGACGGACGTACTGCCGCCGATGCTGCTGCTCGCCGTCGGGTTCGCGGCGGCGATGCCCGCGCTGACCGGGCTGGCGATGTCGGGGGCGCGGGAGGAGGACGCGGGGCTCGCGTCGGGGCTGTTCAACACCACGCAGGTGGTCGGCGGTTCGCTGGGGCTGGCCGGGCTGTCGGTGCTCGCGGCCGGCCGGACCGACACCCTGCTGGGCGAAGGCGCCGGAGTGGTGGCGGCGACGGCGGAGGGGTATCAGCTGGCGTTCCGCGTGGCGGCTGTGATCGCCGCGGGCGCGCTGGGACTGGCGGCGGTCGTGCTGCGGACGCCTCGTCAGAAGACGTAAGAACCACGACGGTTGGAAGTGCGAGGTGAAGGCCGGGTTCCGGATCACCGGGACCCGGTTCCTGCTTTCATCCGATGAAAGTTTCCTCCGTTCGGCTCCCAAGTTTCCTGGCCATCCACTCCTACAGTGGACCAGACCACCAGAGAAGCAAGGAGACTCTTTACACGCTGTGAATCTACGTGCGTAACTAATGACGCGCGCACGTCAAGGAAGTAAGGAACTGCCCAGGTGGCAGCGGCCGACGTCACCTCCTTCTCATCCCCACATGTGTCAGGAGGCAAGTCCATGCAGGTACTCCCCCACGTTTCCCGCCTCGGCAGACGCACGGCCACCGCGCTCGGCGTCCTCGGCGCCGCCCTCGCGCTCACGGCCACGTCCGCCACCGGAGCGAACGCCGCACCGCAGCCCGACCCGCAGCCCCTCACCGTCAAGCCCGGCCAGGCGTACATGGGCGTCGGCGCCCGCATCCACGAGGGCAACCCCGCCGCCGAGGAACCGGCGCGCGGGCTGCTGGCCCCCACGGACGGCGTGCAGGGCATCGACGTGTCGCACTGGCAGGGCAGCATCAACTGGACCTCCGTGCGCAACGCCGGCATCCAGTTCGCCTGGATCAAGGCGACCGAGGGAACCAACTACAAGGACGACCGCTTCAACACCAACTACCCCGCCGCGCACTCCGCGGGCGTGATCCGCGGGGCGTACCACTTCGCGCTCCCCAACGCCTCCAGCGGGGCCACCCAGGCGGGCTACTTCGCGAGCAACGGCGGCGCCTGGTCGCGCGACAACCTGACACTGCCGGGCGTGCTGGACATCGAGCACAACCCGTACGGGGCCATGTGCTACGGCCTGTCCACCACGCAGATGCGCACGTGGATCAACGACTTCTACACCACCTACAAGGCCCGCACGAGCCGGGACGTCGTCATCTACACGACGGCGAGCTGGTGGAACACCTGCACCGGCAGCTGGACCGGCATGTCGTCCAAGAGCCCGCTGTGGGTGGCGCACTGGACCTCCGCGTCGTCGCCCACCCTCCCCGCCGGCTTCCCCACCTGGACCGTGTGGCAGTACACCTCCACCGGCTCGGTCTCCGGCGTCTCGGGCAACGTCGACCGCAACAAGTTCAACGGCTCCCGCGACCGGCTCCTGGCGCTCGCCAACAACACGTGACGGGCTGACAGACCCGCACGCACGCGGCCACGCGGAGGGGCCGACGTCCTCGGACGCCGGCCCCTCTCCGTTTTTCCCCCCACACCCCCTCTCCCGAGGAGTGATCGTGCAGCCCAGCAACCTCTTCCGGCGCCGTCTCCTGCTCGCCGGCGCGGCCGGACTCGCCGCCGGCGCCGTGTCCGGTGTCGCGCACGCGCGCGGCGCGGACGCCGTGCAGCCCGACATCGACGGCACGAAGGTCTGGGGCGCCCGGTCCCCGCAGGGGACCGTCAGCGTCCTGCAGTACCGGCCCAGCCGGCTCGTGGTCCACCACACCGTGTCCGCCAACGTCACCGACTACTCCCGTGCCCGGGCGCACGCCCACGCCCGCTGGGTGCAGAACCTGCACATGGACGACAACGGCTGGGTGGACACCGGCTACAACTTCCTGGTGAGCCGCGGCGGCTGGATCACCGAGGGCCGCACCGGCAGCCTTTCGGCACTCAACGGCGGGCGGACGTTCGTGCTCGGCGCCCACACCTCCGGGCAGAACACGCAGGCCGTCGGCATCGCCTGCGAGGGCCAGTACCACGCGGGCGCCCAGCCGCCCAAGGCACAGTGGGACGTGCTGGTGGCGCTGTGCGCGTACGCCTGCGACCAGTACGGGATCGCGTCCACGCAGATCTTCGGGCACAAGGACTACGGCACGACCGAGTGCCCGGGCGTCTACCACGACATGCTGCCGCAGCTGCGCGCGGAGGTGGCGGCGGCCCGGTCCTGACCGGGCCGCCGGACCGTCAGGAGGCCGCCGGCGCCTTGCCCTGGGAGGCGAGGTCCTCACCCGTCTCCATCGGATGGGTGACGTCGGCGGCCTCTCGGCCGCCCCGGCCCAGGTGGTTGAAGACGAGGTTCAGCAGGACCGCGACCACGCAGCCGGTGGAGATGCCGGAGTCCAGGACGATGCGGGCCGTCTCGGGGAACGCGTGGTAGAACTCGGGCGCGCTGATCGGGATGACGCCGACGGCGAGGGACACGGCGACGACGAGGACGTTGTTGTCCTTGTCCAGGCCCGCCTTGGCGAGGGTCTGGATGCCGCTGGCGGCGACCGACCCGAAGAGGACCACCCCCGCGCCGCCGAGCACCGGGCGCGGCACGACGGCGATGAGCGAGGCGGCGACCGGGCACAGGCCCATGAGGACGAGGAAGCCGCCGCCGGTGGCGACGACGAACCGGCTGCGGATCCGCGTCATCGCGACGAGCCCGATGTTCTGGGCGAACGCGCTGCACATGAAGCCGTTGAACAGCGGGGCGATCGCCGAGCCGAGCGTGTCGGCGCGCAGTCCGGCCGCGATGGTCCTCTCGTCGGCGGGGCGCTCGACGATCTCGCCGAGGGCCAGCATGTCGGCGGTCGACTCGGTCATCGACACGACCATCACCACGCACAGCGAGAGGATCGCGGCGAGCTGGAACTGCGGGGCGCCGAAGTGGAACGGCGTGGGGAAGCCGATGAGGTCCGCGTCGGCGACCGGGGAGAAGTCGGTGACGCCGAACGGGATCGCGATCAGGGTGCCGGCGACCATGCCGAGCAGCACGGCGATCTGCTTGACGAAGCCGCGGGTGAAGCGGCGCAGCAGCAGCACGATGAGCAGGGTCAGCGCGGCGAGGCCGAGGTTGGTGGCCGAGCCGTAGTCGTCGGCGTCGGGGCTTCCTCCCTGTGCCCAGCCGAAGGCGACGGGCAGCAGGGAGACGCCTATCAGGGTGATCACGGTGCCGGTGACCACGGGCGGGAAGAAGCGGACCGCCTTGCTGAAGAAGGGCGCGGCGAGGAAGCCGAGCAGTCCGGCGACGATGACCGCGCCGAAGATGATGGGCAGGGCGTCCTTCTTGTCGTCGGTGGAGGCGACGATCGCGGTCATGGGGGCGACGCCGGCGAAGGTGACGCCGTTGACGAACGGCAGCCGGGCGCCGATCTTCCAGATGCCGACGGTCTGCAGGAACGTGGCGAGACCCGCGGTGAACAGGCAGGCGCCGGTGAGGAAGGTGAGTTCGGCGGGGGTGAGACCGACGGCCGCGCCGACGATCAGGGGCGGGGCGACGACGCCCGCGTACATGGCGGCCACGTGCTGGAGGCCGGTCGTCGCCATTTTCGGCGCGGGGAGTTTCTCGTCTACGGGGTGGTCGGCCACTGCGGTGTTCCTCCGGTCGGTTGCACGCCGGGGCCGGCGTGGTTGTCAGGGAGGTGCGGGCGGGCGTGGGTACCTCCCGCTCGAGTGCGGCCGAGCGTGGGGAGGGACGGTGACGTCCGGTGGAGCGGGGGGTGTGTGCCGTTCCCGGGGCGCGCCGGGGCGCGCCCCGGAGACGGCCTCCGCGGACTCCCGCGTACGGGGGTCCGCGGTCTCCGGGCCGGGAGCCGTCCCTCACGGCCCGGAGACGAGCGGGGGTCAGGCGTGCCCGGCGATCCGGGCGAGGCGCCGCGCCTCGGCGCGGGTCGTGCGGGCGATCGCGTCCTCGTCCGCGGTGAGCAGCCGGCCGTTCTCGACGATCTGACGGCCGTTCACGAAGGACGCGGTGACCGGGGCGGCGGCGCCGAACACCAGGGCGGTGACCGGGTCGGCGATGGAGGCGTGGGCGAGGGTGTCCATCCGCCAGAGCACCAGGTCGGCGAGCTTGCCCGGCTCCAGGGAGCCGATCTCGTCCGCCCGGCCGAGGACGCGTGCGCCGCCGTGGGTGCCGAGGCGCAGGGCCTGGCGTGCGGTGAGGGCCTTCTCGCGGTGGGCGCCGAGGCGGTTGATCAGGAGGGCGTTGCGCAGTTCGGTGTGGAGTTCGCCGGACTCGTTGGAGGCGGTGCCGTCCACGCCGAGGCCGACGGGGACGCCGGCCGCGAGCATGTCGGGGACGCGGGCGATGCCGGCGGCGAGGCGGGCGTTGGAGGACGGGCAGTGGGCGACGCCGGTGCCGGTGCGGGCGAACGCGGCGATGTCGGAGTCGTTCATGTGGACGCAGTGCGCCATCCACACGTCGTCGCCGAGCCAGCCGGTGGACTCGAAGTAGTCGGTCGGGCCCATGCCGAACAGCTCGTGGCAGAACTTCTCCTCCTCCACGGTCTCCGACCCGTGGGTGTGCAGCCGTACGCCGAGGCGGCGGGCCAACTCCGCGCCCTGGCGCATGAGTTCGGTGGAGACGGAGAACGGGGAGCAGGGGGCGACGGCGACCTGGGTCATCGCGCCGGGCGAGGTGTCGTGGTGGCGGCGCACCGTCTCCTCGGTGGCGGCGAGCGCGTCGTCGAGGGTCTCCACCGCGAAGTCCGGGGGCAGCCCGCCGTCGGACTCGCCGCGGTCCATGGAGCCGCGGGCGAGGGTGAAGCGGACGCCCATGTCGCGGGCGGCGGTGATGATCGCGGCGGACAGGTCGCCGGAGCCGCGCGGGAAGACGTAGTGGTGGTCCATGGCGGTGGTGACGCCGCCGCGGGCCATCATCGCGAGGGACCCCTGGGCCGCCGCGTGGACCATGGCCTCGTCGATGCGCGCCCAGGTCGGGTAGAGGGCGACGAGCCAGTCGAAGAGGTTGTGGTCGGTGGCCAGGCCCCGGGTGAGCCACTGGTAGAAGTGGTGGTGGGTGTTGACCAGGCCGGGGGTCGCGAGATGCCCGGTGGCGTCGATCCGGCGGGCGACGTTCTCCAGGCCCTCGGGGGCCGGGCCGGGGCCGAGCGACTCGATCCGGTCGCCGGCGAGGACGAGGTGCCCGGTGGCGTGCTCGGTGTCCTGCGCGTCGACGGTGGCGATCGCACAGTTCTCGATGACGGTGCGCCGGTCTGCTGCCATGGTGCGTCCTTTTCGCGTACGGGGAGTGGGCACGGCAGGACCCTGGGGGTTTGAGTGCCGTGGCCGGGCGGGGTGCGGGGCCCGGGTACCCGGCCACGGGTGCCGATGTGGGGGTGCGGTCAGAGGTTGGTGAGGTCCACCGGGATGCGCGGCTCGCAGCCGTCCCGGAGGACCGTCGCCTCGATCAGGCCGTAGGGGCGGTCGGAGGCGAAGTACACCTCGTTGTCGTTCTTCAGGCCGAACGGCTCCAGGTCGACCAGGAAGTGGTGGCTGTTGGGGAGGGAGAAGCGGATCTCGTCGATCTCGGCGCACTCCTCGATGACGCGGGAGCCCATCTGGTACAGCGTCTGCTGCAGCGACAGGGAGTACGTCTCGGCGAAGGCCCGCAGCATGTGCTGCTTGACCCGCGCGTACGAGGCCTCCCAGTCGGGCATCTCCTGCGCGTCGTCGGTCCAGTTGAAGCGCCAGCGGGAGGAGACCGAGGTGGCGAGGATCCGGTCGTGGGTCTCCTTGAGGGTGGTGTAGCGGTCCTTGACGTAGCCCCAGAACTCCGAGTCGGTGGAGTTCAGGACGGTGAGGTCCTTCAGGCCGGAGAGGACCTCCCAGCTCTCCCCGTCGTAGGTGAGCTGGGTGAGGCGGGTCTCCTGGCCCTTGCGGACGAAGGAGTGCTTGGCCTCGCCGGGGGTCTCGATGCGCTCCCAGGCGTACTCCTCGATACGGATGCGCGCCCGGTGGATGGGCTCCTGCGAGGTGACGAAGTGGCGGGCGAGGTGGATGCCGAACTGCTCGGCGGACTCGATGCCGTGCTCCTTGGCGAACGCGAACACCGTGTTCTTGGTGGTGTCGGTCGGCAGGACGTTGGCGTTGGAGCCGTTGTAGTGGACGTCCTCCATGTCGCCGGACAGGGCCACGGAGACGTTGAGGTCCTTGATGTGGTGGGTGGCGCCGTCCCGCGTGATCGTGACGACTCGGTTCTCTGCCTTGCCGTACTGGTTCTGTCCCAGGATCGTGGGCATGCGTGTCAGCTCCCTCGGTAAACGGAGTAGCCGAACGGGTTGAGCAGCAGCGGTACGTGGTAGTGCTCGCCGGGCGTGACGGCGAACGTGACCGTCACCTCGGGGAAGAACACGGCACCGCTGTCCCGATGCGCGGGGGCGTCCTGCTGAGCCTCGGCCTTCTTCTTGAAGTACGGCTCCACCTCGAAGCCGAGCCGTACATGGGTGGTTCCCTCCGGCAGGGCCGGCAGGTCCTTGCACCGCCCGTCCGCGTCGGTCGCGGACCCGCCGAGCTCCTGCCAGTCGGCCCGCGGGCCGGGGCGGGCGGTCAGGCGTACGGCGACGCCCTCGGCGGGGCGGCCCGCGCTGGTGTCCAGGATGTGCGTGGACACGGAGGCGGTGGTGTCGGTGCTCATGCGACGTCAGTCCTCTTCGACGAGACGGGTCAGCCGGATGCGGTTGATCTTCCCCAGTTCGGTGCGGACGATCTCGCGTTCCTTCTCCGGCGGGTTGCCGAGGCGCTCGCGCACGGCGTCCCGCATCTCCTCGGCGGTGCGGCCGGTGGCGCAGATCAGGAACACATGGCCGAACCTCTCCTGGTAGGCGAGGTTCAGCTCCAGCATCTCGGCGCGCAGCTCGTCCGTCGCCCCGGCCATGCCGCGCTGCTCGCGCGCCGAGGTGGGGTCCCCCGGCTTCGGGCGGCCGATCGGGGGGTGCCCGGCCGTCGCCTCGGCCAGGTCGGCCTCGGTGAGCGCGGCCATGGCGGCGTCGCTCTCGGCGTACAGGGCGTCGGGGTCCGCGTAGGGGCGGGCGGCGAGCAGCCGTCCGGCCCAGGCGGTGGAGGCGCAGACCTCGAGGAGCGCGGTGCGCGCCGCGTGCTCCTCCAGGGCGTTGAACCGGGCCAGGCCCGGGGGCGTTGCTGTCGACGTCACGGGAGCCTCCGTGGCCGCGAACGGCCGTGTGCTGCGAACGGGCGTGCCGACAGTGAACGCCGTCACGTCGCGGCCGTCAACAGTTTGTTGAAAAATCCGTGTGACGTTTGGGTGAGGCGCCTGACGGTCGCCGTGTGAGGGCGGCCGCGCCTCGGTTCACGCGCCCTTTTCGCGGTTGAGGTAGTTGTAGACGGTGAAGCGGCTGACGCCGAGCGCGCTCGCGACCGTCTCCACCCCGTGCCGTACGGCGAACGCCCCGCGCGCCTCGAGACTGCGCACGATCTCCTGCTTCGCCTTGCGGTCCAGCTCCGCCAGCGGCACGCCCTTGCGCCGCTCCAGCGCGGCCAGGATGTGGTCGAGGGAGTCCGCGAGCTGCGGCAGCCGTACGGCGACGGCGGCGGCGTCCTCCCAGGTGAGCACCACGTCGTCGGGGCCGGCCTCGTCCGGCGGGATCATCTCCCCGCCCATCGCGTCGACCAGCGGCTTCACGGCCGCGATGAACGCGCTCCGACCGGTCCCGCTCACCGGCCGCCCTCCTCGACCACGTTGATCTGGAGGGAGACGCGGGTGGCGCCGGCGGTCAGGGTGCGGCGCAGCAGGGTGTCCACGGCGGCGAGCACCGCGTCGGCGCCGCCCTCGGCGGTGTTGCCGAACGGCCCGACGTCCACCTCGTCCAGGCCGGCCGTCTCGATGACCTCGCGCGCCACGACGGCGTGCTCGGGCGCCTCGTCGAGGTCGAAGGGCTCGGTCGTGAACTCCACTCGCAATCGCACGGGGTCAACCTACCGACCTCTTGACAGCTCTTCACCGGCACAGGCAATCTTCCAGTAAGCAGAAAGCTTATTCCGTAATACGGAAAATCATCGGACACGATGCGAAGGGAGCGCGGCCCGATGGGATTCGCAGACCAGCGCTTCACCGTCAACCTGTCGATCCTCTTCACCGAGCTGCCGCTCCTGGAGCGCCCTGCGGCCGCCGCCGAGGCCGGTTTCGGCGCGGTCGAGCTGTGGTGGCCGTGGGTGGACTCACCCGTGCCGCCGCGGTCCGAACTGGACGCGCTGCGCACGGCGATCGAGGACGCGGGGGTGCGGCTCACCGGCCTGAACTTCTACGCCGGGCGGCTGCCCGGCCCCGACCGGGGCGCGCTGTCCGTGCCGGGCGAGGAGTCGGAGCGGTTCCGGGCGAACGTCGAGGTCGCGGCCGGTTTCGCCGAGTCGCTCGGCTGCCGTGCGCTGAACGCGCTGTACGGCAACCGGGTGGACGGCGTGGACCCGGCCGAGCAGGACGCCCTCGCGCTGGAGAACCTCGTCCTCGCCGCGCGGGCCGCCCACCGGATCGGCGCGGTGCTGCTGATCGAGGCGCTCAACCGGCCCGAGTCGCCGCACTACCCGCTGGTGTCGGCGCCGGCCGCCGTCGGCGTCGTCGAGCGGGTCGACGCGGCCACCGGGCTGGACAACGCGCGCTTCCTGATGGACCTGTACCACCTGGCCATGAACGGCGAGGACCTGCCGGCGGTGATCGACCGCTACGCGGACCGGACCGGGCATGTGCAGATCGCCGACAGCCCGGGGCGCGGCGCGCCCGGCACCGGGTCGCTCCCGCTGGAGGAACTGCTGGACCGGCTGCGGAAGGCCGGTTACGACGGCCGGGTCGGTCTGGAGTACAAGCCGGGCGACCGCCCGAGCGCGGAGGCCTTCGACTGGCTGCCGCGGGAGGCGCGCTCAGGCGCTTCCCGCTGACGCACCCCATTTCGAGACGTACCGAGTCGTACCGAGAGGCACCCTCATGAGCACCCTTCCCAAGGTCGCCTGGATCGGTCTCGGCATCATGGGCTCCCCCATGTCCGAGAACCTCATCAAGGCGGGCTACGACGTCACCGGCTACACCCTGGAGCGGGAGAAGCTGGACCGGCTGGCCGCCGCGGGCGGCACCGCCGCCTCCTCCGTCGCCGAGGCGGTGCGGGACGCGGACGTGATCGTCACGATGGTCCCCGCCTCCCCGCAGGTCGAGGCCGTGGCCTACGGCCCCGACGGCATCCTGGAGAACGCGCGGCGCGGCGCCCTGCTGATCGACATGTCCTCGATCACCCCGCAGACCTCCGTGGACCTGGCCGCCGCCGCGAAGGAGAAGGGCATCCGGGTGCTCGACGCGCCCGTGTCCGGTGGTGAGGCCGGGGCGATCGAGGCGGTGCTGTCCATCATGGCGGGCGGCGAGCAGGCCGACTTCGACGAGGCGAAGCCGCTGTTCGAAGCGCTGGGGAAGACGATCGTGCGGTGCGGTCCGCACGGCTCCGGGCAGACGGTGAAGGCCGCCAACCAGCTGATCGTCGCCGTGAACATCCAGGCGTGCGCGGAGGCCGTGGTCTTCCTGGAGAAGTCCGGCGTCGACCTCGCGGCCGCGCTGGACGTCCTGGGCGGCGGTCTGGCCGGCTCGACCGTGCTGGCCCGCAAGAAGGACAACTTCCTGAAGCGGGACTTCAAGCCGGGCTTCCGCATCGACCTGCACCACAAGGACATGGGCATCGTCACCGACGCCGCCCGCAACGTGGGCGCCGCGCTGCCCGTCGGCGCGGTGGTCGCCCAGCTGGTGGCGAGCCTGCGCGCCCAGGGCGACGGCGGGCTCGACCACTCCGCGCTGCTGCGGGCCGTCGAGCGGCTGTCCGGCGCGGAGGTCTGACCCCGCTGTCCTCCTGAAGACCCCGGGCGGCGCCGGCGCCGACATCAGTCCCGTCGCGCCCAAGGCGGCGGCGCCGCCCGGAACCCACGGCCCGCACCGCGACGCCGTACGGCCCGGATGAGGGGTGGCCGTACGGCACCGGGGCGGTGCGGGCGGGGCGAGGGCGCCGCGGCGGCGTGCGAGCCAGTGCGGTGGTCAAGGCCCCGGCGCGTCTCCTTCGACCTGAGGGGAGACGCCCCGCGGCCGTCGCCGCCGCCGCGGCCCCGAGCCCACCGTCCCCCGGCGTGCGGATCCGTTCCCGGCGTGCGTCCGGTCCCGGCGTGCGTCCGGTCCCGGCGTGCGTCCGGTCCCGGCGTGCGGATCCGCGCGGTCCGCAGCAGCCTGGGGGCATGGCACATCCGACGGAGCATCCGCACATCGTGGTCCATCCGCCCGCCCTGGACGGCTCCCGGCGGGTCACCTCCGACGACGAGACGCTGGGCGTCGCCACGCACACCGACGACGTGGGCGAGATCCTGCGCCTGGCAGACCTGTACGTCACCGACGTCGAGGACGCGGACTTCATCGAGTGGCAGGGCGGCGGCCCGGACGACTGGCCGGGACTGTCCGAACACCACGAGCCGTGAGACGCGGGCGTACGGCGGCGTCCGTGGGCGGCGCCGTACGGCATCGTCCGTAGGACGGCTACGGCACCCTCAAATGAACCTCTGAACACGGCCTCCCGAGGCTTCGGCGGGCCCCGCGCGCGGAACCATCCCCGCACACGGGGCCCGCCGGCACGGGGGCGGCGGGCCCCCTGTCCGAGGGGGTGTCCTGTCATGGCCGACACCGAGCGCGTACGGGAAGCGCCGCACGAACTCGCCCTGCTGGCCGGGGGCCCGCGCGCCGCCGTCGTGGTGGCCGTCGTCGCCCTGCATCTGCGCGGCGCCGTCGAGCCGGGCTCACGGGGCAGGCTGGTGGCGGTCGACAACGAGGCGGGGCGCGCGCTGCCGACGCTGCCGACGCCGGACGAGGACCTCGACGTCCCGGCGGAGCTGCGGGTGCCGTACCTGGAGAGCGCGGTGCACCAGCGACTGCAACGGCCGTGCGCGATACGGGAGTTGCACCGCGACCCGGACGTCCGGTGGGCGGTGGACACGCTGAAGGCCGGACTGGTGGACACGGACCTGGTGAGTCCGCCGCCGCTGCTGGGCGCGACGCGGGCGGCACGCCGCCGCCTGCACGTGCTGCGCACCGCGTATCCCGTCCCGGCGAGCCGCGACGGCCTCTCCGACAAGGAGAAGCTCCTGGCCGTCGCCCTGCACGGCCAGGCGGCCCTCCGCGTCGTCGTCCCCCGTTTCGCCCTTCGCGCGGGCCTCACCCCCCGCGTCCGCCTCCGCCACAAGCGCACCCTGCGCCACTTCATCCCCGCCTCCGGCGGCTCCAGCGGCGCCTACACGGGCCCCCACTACTGCGGCGGCGGGTTCTGCGGGGGCGGAAGCGGAGGGGGTTGCGGAGGCGGAGGGGGCTGCGGCGGGGGCGGGGGCGACTGAGCCCGAACCGAACCCGGTTGCCCGAGGTCCGTCCGCCGGGTGACCATCGCCGGACGGAGCGAGTCGAGGGACCGACGTGGCAGGGGCGGGGTTTCGCCTGCCACCCAGCCCCTGTCCCCGCTGTCGTCAGACCTTCAGCGGCCTGACCGCCGTCGGGGCGTGGCCCGGCTCCGTGGCGACCGGTTCGAACTCGACCACGTTGCTGATGTCGTTCGTCGTCGACATGGCGATGTTCGTGACCCGTTCCAGGATCGCCTCGACGATGACCGGGACGCGGTGTTCCGCCGCGAGCTTCTTCGCCTGCTCGAAGGCCGCGCCCAGTTCGTTCGGGTCGGTGACGCGGATCGCCTTGCAGCCCAGGCCCTCCGCGACCTTGACGTGGTCGACGCCGTAGACGCCCAGTTCGGGGGTGTTGATGTTCTCGAACTCCAGGTTGACCTGGAAGTCGATGTCGAAGGCGCGCTGGGCCTGGCGGATCAGGCCCAGGTAGGCGTTGTTGACGAGGACGTGGACGTACGGGATGCGGTGCTGTGCGCCGACGGCCAGTTCCTCGATCATGAACTGGAAGTCGTAGTCGCCGGAGAGGGCGACGACCTGGGCCTCCGGGTCGGCCTTCGCCACGCCCAGCGCCGCCGGGACGGTCCAGCCGAGGGGGCCCGCCTGGCCGCAGTTGATCCAGTGGCGCGGCCGGTAGACGTGCAGCATCTGCGCGCCCGCGATCTGGGAGAGGCCGATGGTGGTGACGTACCGCGTCTCGGGCCCGAACGCCTTGTTCATCTCCTCGTAGACCCGCTGCGGCTTCATCGGCACGTCGTCGAAGTGCGTACGGCGTTGCAGCGTGGCGCGCCGTTCCTGCGCGGAGGCCGCCCAGGCCGTGCGGTCGGGGAGGCGGCCCGCCGCCCGCATCTCCTCCGCGACCTCGACGAACAGTTCCAGCGCGGCGCGCGCGTCGGAGGCGATGCCGTAGTCGGGGGCGAAGATGCGGCCGATCTGGGTGGGTTCGACGTCGACGTGCACGAAGGTGCGGCCGGCGGTGTAGACGTCGAGGCGGCCGGTGTGCCGGTTGGCCCAGCGGTTGCCGATGCCGAGGACGAAGTCGGACTCCAGGAACGTCGCGTTGCCGTAGCGGTGGGAGGTCTGCAACCCGACCATGCCGGCGTTGAGTTCGTGGTCGTCGGGGATGACACCCCAGCCCATCAGCGTCGGCACGACGGGTGTGCCGGTCAGCTCCGCGAACCGCACCAGCAGGTCCGCCGCGTCGGCGTTGACGACCCCGCCGCCCGCGACGATCAGCGGCCGCTCGGCGGCGTTCAGCATGCCGAGCGCCTTCTCGATCTGCGCGCGGGTCGCGGCCGGCTTGTAGACGGGGAGCGGCTCGTAGGTGTCGGGGTCGAACTCGATCTCCGTGAGCTGCACGTCGATCGGCAGGTCGATCAGCACGGGCCCGGGCCGGCCGGAGCGCATCAGGTGGAAGGCCTGCTGAAAGACACCGGGAACCTGCGCGGCCTCCAGCACGGTCACCGCCATCTTGGTGACCGGGCGGGCGATGGAGGCGATGTCGACGGCCTGGAAGTCCTCCTTGTGGATCACCGCGGTCGGCGCCTGGCCGGTGACGCAGAGGATCGGGACGGAGTCGCCGGACGCCGAGTACAGGCCGGTGATCATGTCGGTGCCGGCCGGACCCGACGTGCCGATGCACACGCCGATGTTGCCGGGGTGGGTGCGGGTGTAGCCCTCGGCCATGTGGGAGGCGCCCTCCACATGGCGGGCGAGGGTGTGGCCGATGCCGCCGGACGCCTTGAGCGCCGCGTAGAACGGGTTGATCGCCGCGCCGGGGACACCGAACGCGACGTCGACGCCCTCGCGCTTGAGGATCTCGACCGCCGCGCGGGCAGCCGTCATTCGAGCCATGGAGTACTCCTGCTTCGGCTTCTCGGATTCGCACGCCCGTCGCGCCCCGCGGTGAGCCGCTTCCGTTCATTCCGTATTGCGGAATATTCTTTCTGCTATCTGGAATGAATGTAGAAGTAGCGGACGGAGACCGTCAAGAGCGGCCGCAAGTGCGGGACATCGGCGGGCGGGAGGAGGACGATGGACGCGCCTCGAGAACAACGGAGTGGACCCATGTCCGAGAGCCTCCCGGTGCGCTGCCCCGCCTGTCGGCGCTCGCACCGCTACACGGCCCCGGCGTACCCCTGCGCCTGTGGCGCGCCCGTCGCCGCGCCGCTGGACCCCGACCGGGTGCCGGCCGCCGTCGGGCACCGCTCCTGGCGCGAGGAATGGGTGACCGTGCGCTGCGGCAGCTGCGGCACGCGCGGCGAGTGGCCGCACCCCGAACTGGGCTGCCCCTGTGGCACGGTGCTGCGCATCCCGGTCACGGACCACCGTGAGGACGCGCCCGCCGCCGGGAGGCCGGGGCGGGCCGCCGGCCCCACCGTGCCGATCCGCAGCGCGCGCGACGCGGTCACGGCCGCCGTGCTGTATCTGCGCCGCCTCGGCCACGACGACATCCGGCGCGCGGACCAGCGGCCGACGTCCGGAGTCGGACTGGCCGGCCGGGGCGTGCTGGCCCAGCTCGACCCGGCGGCGCGGCGGGCGACCCCGCGGGACGTGGAGTGCCTGTGGCTGACCGCCATGACGGAGTCCGCGGCCTGTCTGTACTTCTCGCTCTCCGGCTACACCGCGGAGGCCCGCGGCCGCGCCGACGCCCTGGACGTCCCGCTGTTCGTCCTCGAACCCTCGGGCGTCGCCCGTCCCGAGAACGCGGCCGCGGTGGCACTGGACGCGGACGCGTCCTGAAACTCCCGCGACGCGTGCGGCAGGTGCGTCCGATACTCGTCGGATGCGCATCCGTCCCGCCGCCCCCGGTGACCTGCCCGCCCTCCAGGACGTCGAACGGGCGGCCGGCGCGCCGTTCCGCGACGTGGGCATGCCGGAGATCGCCGACGACGACCCGCCCACGCTGGACGAGCTGGAGCGCTGTCGGAAGGCCGGCCGCTGCTGGGTCGCGGTGGACGAGCGGGACCGCCCCGTGGCGTACGTGACCGCCGAGCCGGTCGACGGCGCCCTCCACGTCGAACAGGTCTCCGTCCATCCGCGCGCCGCCCGCCGGGGCGTGGGCCGCACCCTGCTCGCGCACGCCGCCGAGCACGCCCGCGAGCGGGACCTGACCGCCCTCACCCTCACCACGTTCGCCGAGGTCCCGTGGAACGCCCCGTACTACGCCCGCCTCGGTTTCCGCACCCTGCCCGAGCCCGAACTCACCCCGGGTCTGCGCCGCATCCGCGCCGAGGAGAGCGCCCACGGCCTCGACCACTGGCCGCGCGTCTGCATGCGCCTGGAACTACCGGGCGCCGACGGTCCGTCGGCGCCCGGTGGCTGAGCACCGCTCAGCCCGTCGCGTACTTCTCCCTCAGTTCGATCTTGCGCACCTTCCCCGAGACCGTCATCGGGAAGGTCTCCAGGAGTTCCAGGCGGCTCGGCACCTTGTAGTGGGCCAGGCGGCCGTCGCAGTACGTGCGCAGTTCGTCCAGGGTGAGCGGGTCGGCCGGGTCGCGGGGGATGACGCAGGCCAGGACCTCCTCGCCGTAGCGCTCGTGCGGGACGCCGACGACCTGGACGTCCGCGACCTTCGGGTGGCCGTAGAGGAACTCCTCGATCTCGCGCGGGTAGATGTTCTCGCCGCCCCGGATGATCATGTCCTTGATGCGGCCGACGATCTCCACGTAGCCGTCGTCGCGCATCATCGCGAGGTCGCCGGTGTGCATCCAGCGGCCGCGGTCGATCGCCTCGGCGGTCTTCTCCGGCTCGTCCCAGTAGCCGAGCATCACGCTGTAGCCCCGCGTGCACAGTTCGCCGGACGTGCCGCGCGGCACGGTGACGCCGGTCGCCGGGTCGACGACCTTCACCTCGATGTGCGGAAGGACGCGGCCGACGGTGCCGGTGCGGTGCTCCAGGTCGTCCTCCATGCGGGTCTGGAGGGACACCGGGGAGGTCTCCGTCATGCCGTAGCAGATGGAGACCTGCTCCATGTGCATCTCGGCGACCACCCGCTTCATCACCTCCACCGGGCAGGGCGAGCCCGCCATGATGCCGGTGCGCAGCGAGGTGAGGTCGTAGGAGGCGAAGTCGGGCAGGTTCAGCTCGGCGATGAACATCGTCGGCACCCCGTACAGGGAGGTGCAGCGCTCCTGCTCGACCGCGCGCAGGGTGGCAGCCGGGTCGAAGGACGCGGCGGGGATGACCATGCAGGCGCCGTGCGAGGTGGCCGCCAGGTTGCCCATGACCATGCCGAAGCAGTGGTAGAAGGGCACCGGGATGCACACCCGGTCCTGCTCGCTGTAGGCGATCAGCTCCCCCACGAAGTAGCCGTTGTTGAGGATGTTGTGGTGGGAGAGGGTGGCGCCCTTGGGGAAGCCGGTGGTGCCCGAGGTGTACTGGATGTTGATGGGGTCGTCGCAGGACAGCTCCGGCCGGACGGGGTCCGGGGTGGCGCGGGCGACCAGGGCGTCCCAGCTCGGGTCGCCGACGTACACGACCTCCCGCAGCTCCGGGCATCTTCCGCGGACTTCCTCCGCCATGGCCCGGTAGTCGCTCGTCTTGTGGCTGAGGGAGGCGACCAGCAGCCGGATGCCGGACTGCCTGAGGACGTACTCGACCTCGTGCGTGCGGTACGCCGGGTTGATGTTCACCATGATCGCGCCGATGCGGGCGGTGGCGTACTGCGTGAACACCCACTCGGGACAGTTGACCGCCCAGATGCCCACCCGGTCGCCCTTCGTCACACCGGAGTTGAGCAGTGCGGACGCCAACTCGTCGACGCGCTCGGCGAATTCGGCGTAGGTCCAGCGCCGGCCGGACTCCACGTCGACCAGCGCCTCGCGGTCGGGCCAGGCGGCGACCGCGCGGTCCAGGTTGGCGCCGACGGTGTCGCCAAGGAGGGTCGTGGCGCTGGTGCCGTGGCTGTAGGAGAGGTCGGTCACCGGAAGTCCTCCTCGCGGTACTCGGCGGTCGAGCCGGCCGCCGTCGCCTCGCGCAGTTCGATGCGGCGGATCTTGCCCGAGACGGTCTTGGGCAGTTCGCCGAACTCGATACGGCGGACGCGCTTGTAGGGGGCGAGCACCTGGCGGGAGTGGTCGAAGAGGACCTTCGCCGTGTCGGGTCCTGGCTCCCAGCCGTCGGCGAGCACGATGTACGCCTTCGGCACGGCCAGCCGCAGTTCGTCAGGGGCGGGCACCACGGCCGCCTCGGCGACCGCCTCGTGCTCCAGCAGCGCGCTCTCCAGCTCGAACGGGCTGATCTTGTAGTCGGACGCCTTGAACACGTCGTCCGCGCGCCCCACGTAGGTGATGTAGCCGTCCTCGTCGCGGGAGCCGATGTCGCCGGTGCGGTAGTAGCCGCCGGCCATCGCCTCCGCCGTGCGGTCCGGGTCGCCGTGGTAGCCCGTCATCAGGCCGACGGGCCGCTCGGACAGGTCCAGCGCGATCTCGCCCTCGCTGACGCCGGGCGCGCCCGACACCGGGTCGAGGAGCTCCACGCGGTAGCCGGGGCTGGGGCGGCCCATGGAGCCGGTCTTGAGGACCTGGCCGGGACTGTTGGACACCTGCACGGCGGTCTCGGTCTGCCCGAAGCCGTCCCGGATGGTGACGCCCCAGGCGCGCCGCACCTGTTCGATGACCTCCGGGTTGAGGGGCTCGCCCGCGGCGACGACCTCACGGGGCGGGGTGCGCAGCCGGCCCAGGTCGGACTGGATGAGCATGCGCCACACGGTCGGCGGGGCGCAGAAGGTGGTGACGCCCGCCTTGTCCATCTCGGCCATCAGGCGGGGCGCGTCGAAGCGGGTGTAGTTGTGCAGGAAGACGGTCGCCTCGGCGTTCCACGGGGCGAAGAGGTTGGACCAGGCGTGCTTGGCCCAGCCGGGCGAGGAGATGTTGAGGTGCACGTCGCCGGGGCGCAGGCCGATCCAGTACATGGTCGCCAGATGCCCGACCGGGTACGAGGTGTGGGTGTGCTCGACCAGCTTGGGGCGGGCGGTGGTGCCCGAGGTGAAGTACAGCATCAGCGGGTCGTCGGCGAGGGTCGGCCCGTCGGCGGTGAAGGTGTCGGACGCCCCGTACGCGTCGGCGTACGGAAGCCAGGCGCCGCCGGGCTCCTCCCCCACCGCGATACGGGTGTAGTCGCCGGGCACCTCGTCGAACTTCGCGGTGTCGGCGGAGCGCACGATCACATGGCGGACCTCGCCGCGGTCGACGCGGTCGCGCAGGTCGGCGGGGCCGAGCAGCGGGGTGGCGGGGATGACCACGGCGCGCAGCTTCATCGCGGCCAGGGCGGTCTCCCACAGTTCGGCCTGGTTGCCGAGCATCACCAGCACCCGGTCCTCGGCGGCCACGCCCCGCTCCCGCAGCCAGTTCGCGACCCGGTCGGAGCGGCGCGACAGCTCGGCGAAGGACAGACGGGTCTCGCCGCCGTCCTCCTCGACGAGGTGCAGGGCCGTGCGGTCGTTGCCGTCGGCGATCGCGTCGAACCAGTCCAGGGCCCAGTTGAAGCGTTCGGGCCGGGGCCAGGCGAAGTCCCGGTAGGCGGTGGCGTAGTCCTCACGGTGTTCCAGCAGGAAGTCCCGGGCCCTGCGGAACTGCTCCGTCGCCGTCGTCATGCGTCCTCCTCGGTGCCGGACCTTGCCGGGCGGCTCACCGCCATCGTGTAATCCGTGATGCAGGTCTCACTACCCCCGAACGGGGGTGTGCGCCCGCACACGGGCCGTGGTGAAGGGGCGAACAGGTGACAGCAGACCCGACGAGGACGGGCGAGGCGGTGGAGATCCGGGGTGCGCTGGCCCGGCTGCGGCGCGCGACGGGGCTGCCGGTGGCGTTCGGCGGGCTGGTGGAGCCGGGGCGCCGGCACGTCCGCATCAGCGAGCTGAGCGGCACGGCCACCCCGGCGCTCAGCTCGCTCGCGGTGACCCCGGGCAACGGTCTCGGCGGCAAGGCGGTCGCGCTGGCCCGGCCGTGCGCGGTGGCGGACTACTCCGTCTCCCGGCAGATCAGCCACGAGTACGACGTCCCGGTCGCCGCCGAGGGCCTGCGCTCCGTGGTCGCCGTGCCGGTCGTCGTACGGCGGCGGGTGCGGGCGGTGCTGTACGGGGCGCTGCGCACCGCGCGGCCGCTCGGCGACCGCACCCTCGGTGAGGCGGTGCAGGTCGCGCGGGACGTCGAGCAGACCCTGCTGATGCGGGAGGAGGCGGCGGAACTGCTGGCGGCCGCCGAGCCGGAGCCGGGCGCGGACCCGTGGCGGGAGTCCGGCGCGGGCGCTCGGCGGGAGCGGGTGCGGGAGGCGCACGCGGCGCTGCGGGCGCTGGCCCCGAGGATCGCCGACCCGGCGCTGCGGGCGGAGCTGCTGGACGCGTGCGCCCTGCTCACCGCGCGGGAGACACCGGCCGGCGCGGTGCGGCTCGCGCCGCGGGAGGTGGACGTGCTGGCCTGTGTCGCGGCGGGGGCGACGAACGGGGCGGCGGCCGCCCGGCTGGGGCTGACGTCCGAAACGGTCAAGGCGTATCTGCGGTCCGCGATGCGCAAGCTGGGGGCACGGACCCGGGGCGAGGCGGTGGTCGCCGCCCGCAGGGCCGGGTGGTTGCCGTAGATTTGCGGTGTTCTCCCACGGACGGCAATAGCACGAGTACACCTTTGATTAACAGTTGATCGGAACGTTGTCATTTACCTCACTCCACCGTCCGCCGGAATTGAGGACCCTGTTGCCTAATATTGGCCAGGACACGCCACACGGAGGGGAGCGGTGACCGTGCGACGGGACGACAAGGAGCCTGCCAGGTACCGCCCCGACCTGGTCATCGGCCGGGACGAGCTGTTCGCCGACGCCAGGGCGCAGCTCGCGCGCGGCGGCAGCGTGCTCCTGCACGGCCCGGCCGGAATAGGTAAATCGACCGTGCTGCGGGCACTTGCGGCGGAAAACGCCGCGGCGACCTCGCGCGTGTTGCGCTGCTCGGCCACGGAGTCCGAATCCCATCTGCCGTTCCTCGCGCTGGCCGACCTGTTCGGTCTGGTGCTGGACGAGGTGGCCCCCCGGCTGCCCGTCGCCCAGCGCACCGCCCTGGAGTCGGCGCTCACCGGGCGCGGCGAGTCCACCCTTCAGCGGGACGGTCTGGCGCTGCGGCTCGCGGTGCTGTCCACGCTGCGCGCGCTGTCCGCCGAGGGCCCCGTCCTCGTCGTCGCCGACGATCTCCAGTGGCTCGACCCGGCCAGCGCCGAACTGCTCGGTTTCGCCGCCCGCCGCCTGGGCGACAGCCCGGTCCGGATGCTGTGCGCGGTCCGCACGGAGGACGAGGAGTACGACCGCCACCTGCGCGCCTGTCCGCCGGACACGCTCGCCGTGCGGCTCGGACCGTTCTCCCGCACCGAGGTGTCCGCGCTGCTGGACCACCGCGGCTACACCAGCCTGTCCCGCTCCACCGTCCGTGACATCCACCGCACCAGCGGCGGCAACCCGCTGTTCGCGCTGGAGCTGGGCCGCGCCCTGGCGGAGAGCCCCACCCGGCCCCGGCCCGGCGAGCCGCTCCCGGTGCCGACCTCGCTGCGGGCGCTGGTCCTCAGCCGCCTGGAGATGCTGTCCGACGAGGCCCGCCGCACCCTGCTGGTGGCCAGCGCCGGCGCCCGCCCCACCCTCGCCCTGCTGCACGCGGCCGGGCGGGACAACGCGGAGGCCGAGACCGCCCAGGCGGCCTCCCTCGGGCTGCTCATCACCGACCCCGAGGACCCGGCGCTGCGCTTCACGCACCCGCTGATCTCCGCCGCCCTCTACGCGGAGGCCCCCGCGCGGGAGCGCCGCGCCGCGCACACCGCGCTGTCCACGGCCGCCTCCGACCCGATCGAACGCGCCCGGCACCTGGCGCTCGCCTCCACCGGACCCGACCCGGAGGTCGCGGCCCGGCTCGCCGAGGCCGCCGCGACGGCCCGCGACCGGGGCGCCCCCTCCGTCGCCGCCTCCCTCGGACTGCTCGCCGCCCGGCACACACCCGCCGACTCCGCGCCCGCCCCCGACGAACGGCGGCTCCAGGCCGCCGAGGACGCCATCACCGCCGGCGAGGTCGACCTCGCCCGCGACATCGCCCGCGAGGTGCTGACCCGCGCGACCGTGCCGGCCGAGCGGGTCCGGGCGTGGATGGTGGTCATCGAGGCGGCCGGGCAGGCGCTCGGCGAGGTCGACGCCGTGTTCCCGCAGGTGCTCGCCGACGCCGGGGACGACCCCCGGCTGCTCGCCCTGGTGCACTACCAGCTCGCCTGGCGGGAGGTCGTCGTCAACGGCGACTTCGCGAAGTCCCGTCAGGAGGCCGCGCACGCGGCGCGGCTGGCGGCCCGCGCCGGGGACCGGCGCACCGAGCTGATGGCGCTCTCCTTCCAGTCGTCCACCGAGACCCTCATGGGCCACCCGGACGCCCCCGCCACCATCCGGCGCGCGCTCCAGGAGCCCCAGGACCCCGACGTCGCCAGCCACCACAACGGCGCCGCGATGGCCCGGTTCCGCTGGCTGCTGATGAGCGACCAGCTCCCCGAGGCCCGTACGGCCATCACGGCGCTGCTGCGTGAGGCGCGGCGGCGCGGCATGGTCGAGAGCGAGGTGCACTTCTCCCGGCTGCTCGCCGACACCGAGCTGCGCTTCGGGCACTGCGGGCGCGCCCTCGACCTGGCCGGGGAGAGCCTGCGCCTGGCCCGCGACTCCGGCATCGGGGAGAGCGCGTCCGCGATGCTCGCCTCCGTCGCCGAGGCGTCCGGCGGGGACGTGGACCGGGCGCTCGCCCTGGCCCGCGAGTCCGCCGACCACGCCGAGGTGGACGGCGACCAGCTGTACCTGTCCCTCGCCCTGGCCGCCCTCGGCTACGCCCAGCTGGTGTCCGGGAACGCGCAGGCCGCCGTGCACTCGCTGCGCCGGGTGCGCGAGCTGGAGCACGGCATGGGCATCACCGACCCGGCGCGCGGCCGCTGGCAGGGCGACCTCGCCGAGGCGCTGGTGCGGATCGGCGAACCCGGCGAGGCCCAGGAGCTGATCAACGTCACCCGGGTGCACGCGCTGCGGCTGAACCGGGCGAGCGTGCTGGCGGTCCTCGACCGCGCGGAGGCGCTGGTGCGCGCGGCACGGGGCGAACACCAGGCTGCCATCGCCCAGTTGACGTCGGCGCAGGAACGCCTGGCCAAGCTCGGCCACGGCCTGGAGGAGGCGCGCGCCGCCTTCGCGCGGGCCCGGCTGCGCTCCCGGACCCCCGGTCCCGCCGGGTACGACGAGGCGGCGCGGCTGTTCCGGCGGTGCCGTGCGCTGCCGTGGCTGCGGCAGGTCGACGCGGCCGTGGCGGCCGGACCGGCGGAGGCCGACCCGGTGCCCTCGGCGACACCGGCCGCGCTGGACGGGCTGGCGTCGATGGAGCGTCAGGTGGCGGCGCTGGTCATGGAGGGGGCGACCAACCGGGAGATAGCCGGGCGGCTCTTCATCAGCGTCAAGACCGTCGAGGCGACGCTCACCCGGGTCTACCGGAAACTGGGCATACGCTCCCGCGTGGACATCGTGCGGCTGGCGGCGGGGCGGCGGGCGCCGTAGGTGACCCGGATCACGGGGGAAGCGTGGTGCGTGCCACGATGGGTTCCCCGTTCCCTCCGTGACGGGCTTCCGAGGGTGTCGTAATCGGCCCACGTGACCGGAAACCGGCTGGTCCGGCCCCGGCGACCGAGGGTTTTCCCTGTCCAACTCCCTTAGGGGGTTCCCTCATTGGGGCGGCCCCGCGACCGGTTCTAGCGTGTGACACGTGCCGATCGCCCGGGCGCACCGGGGCCCCACCCCGACGCCCGGCCCCCCACCCGAGAGCGACCCCCCACCGGCGACTGGAGGAGACCCATGACAGGGCTCACCCGCACCAGACGGTCCGCCCCCGGACGCGCCACTGCCGCCGCGACCGACGCCGGCTCCTTCGCCGCCTCCTCTGTCCGCCCCGGCGTCACGCCGTGCCGTCGTCAGGGGCCGACCCCATGAGTTCCTGAGCAACCCTCAGGTCACGACCAGGGGGCGTTGCGGGCTTCCACGAGCAGCCCGCAGCGCCCCCTATCCAATGCCGTCCCAGGTGTCCCGTACCGTCCCGAAGCGGATGTCGTACGCCTCCCCCGGGTGCAGGACCGCGAGCATCCGCTCCGCCTCCTCCGTGATCTCCGCCCGCCGTGCCCGGTCGAGGCGGCCGAACGGCTCGATCACGAGGGCGTCGTCGTCCGGCCGCCACAGTCCCGCCAGGACCCCGTCCACCAGCAGGGTGCGGTAGGCGATGTTCCCCTGCCAGTGCCGGCCCTTCAGCTCGGGCGGCACCACGCGGGTGCGGTCGGCGTGGGAGAGCAGCAGGTTGTCGAACTCGGGCAGGAAGCGGGGCGGGGCCGGGGTGCCGGGGTCCGGGCGCGGCGCGTCGGGGAGGTCGAAGAGCTCGGCGCCGCTCTCGTCCCGGAAGGTGACGAGCCGGGGCCGCAGGCGCTCGAAGGCGTCACGGAGGCGGGTGAGCCCGGCCCAGGTCTGCATGTCCTTCACGGACGCGGGACCGAACGCGGCGAGGTAGCGCAGCGCGGTGCCGTCCGGGTCGGGCGCGGGTTCGGCGGGCCGGCCCAGCCAGTGCTCGGCGGTGGTCAGCCGGACCTGGCCGCTGCGGCCCCACAGCCCGCGCGGGGTGACCTGCACGAGCGGGAGTTTGCAGCGGGCGGCGACGGAGAGGGCCTGCGGGTCGGCGTCCGGCCAGTCCTCCAGGAGCGCCTCGCGCAGCTCCTTCATGGTGCGCGGCTCCTCCTCGACGAGGGCGCGCGCCTTGGCGGCGAGGCGGTCCAGGTCGACCCCGGCGAGCCCGGCACGGAACTGGTGCAGTTCCCGGTCGCGGGCGGGCTGCACCAGGGGGCGCAGGGTGAGGCAGTCCTCGGCGGTGTGGGTGTGGATGGTCGAGCGCAGGGTGACGATGCGGACGATCTCGCGGTCGGCCATGGGCCGGGACAGGTCGTCCGGGGTGAAGCCGTCGAGGCGGGCGGCGAGGGCGTGGTAGGGCGGCTTGACGTTCTGCGCCTGGAGGCCGACCAGGTGCTCGACGGCGGCCGTCGCGGACATCGGGGAGCGGCTCAGCAGGAGCTGCCGGGCCAGGGTCGCCCGGTTCAGCGCGCGGGGGCCGAGGACGGGCGGCGACGGCGGGGCGGCGGTGGTCCGCTTCGACTTCGTCATGCGGTCACGCTAGCGAGGACCCAGGCCGGATTCCGTCCTCTTTCGCCGTCCCGGACAGCCGTCCCTTTCCTGGACAAGACGCGGCGGAGTGTAACGCCGTGACCGTCCGGCGGCGCTGAACCTACGGGGCCGGAAATCCGGCCCCGCTGCACGAGATCCCCCACGAAGGAAAGACCCCATGACTTCCTCCGCCCCCTCCCCCGACGACCTCCCGGTCTACGACAGACTCGTGCGCGAGCGCGGTGACGTCGTGGCCGAGGTCCGCGAGGTGGCCGAGCGGACCCAGTTCGAGGTCCGCCAGGCGCTGGCGGGCACCGTCCGTCCCCGGCCGCCGCAGAACGGCCCGCGCCAGCATCAGGGTCCCGGCGGGCCCCGCCACCCGCAGGGCGGCCCGCGCCAGCCGCAGGGGGACCCCGGCAGCAGCAGGGGCAGGGCTCGCCTCAGGGGCAGGGGCAGGACCAGGGACCCGGACAGCCGCAGGGGGGTCAGCGGCCGCCGCAGGGGTCCGAACTTCCCCGGAGTCCCGGACAGCAGCAGGGTCCCGGCCCGCAGGGGGGTGCTGGCCCGCAGGGTTCCGGTCCGCAGGGTCCCGGTCCGCAGGGGGGCGGTCCGCAGGGGGGTGGTCCGCGTGCGTACGAGGACGGGCCCCGGCAGGACGGGGACGGCCCGCAGGACGGCGGCGCCGGGCGCCACGAGGAGCAGCGGCGCCCCGACGCCGGCTGACCCCTGAACCCCGCCGTATCCGGTTCCGCTCCCTGATCGCGCGCGTGCCGATTGCCGTCGCGCCGGGAGGGGCACTCGGTGCGCCGTGCACCAGCGAAGCCAGACAGCACCGCGCAGGGTCCTGCTGACCGGGTGGTTCAGCTTCCGCGACGGGGAGGCCACCGCCGGGGACGTCCTGGCCCTGCACCGGGTCGAGACGGTTCTGCGCGGGTCCGGCACGCCGTACGACATCGCCTGGAGCCCCGGCTTCCGGCCGGACGCGCTGCACCTCGACGACGTACGTCCCCACGACTACACGCACCTCGTGTTCGTGTGCGGGCCGCTGCACGGGCCGCAGGTGGAGGAGCTGCACCGGCGGTTCGCGCACTGTGTGCGGATCGCCGTGGGGACGTCGGTGATCGACCCGGAGGAGCCGGCGGTCACCGGGTTCCACCGGGTGCTGGCCCGGGACGCGCCGGGCCGTGCGCCCACCGAGGACCTGGCGGCCCGCGCGCCCGCCGTGCCGCCGCGGCCGGTGGTGGGGGTGATCCTCACCCACGGGCAGCACGAGTACGGGGCGCAGCGTCGGCACGGGGAGGTCGCGGAGCGGGTGACGCACTGGCTGGCCGGGAAGGACTGCGCGCGGCTGGAGCTGGAGACGCGGCTGGACACCCGGGACTGGCATCTGAACGCGACGCCGGCGCAGGTGCAGTCGGTGCTGGCGCGGCTGGACCTGGTGGTCACCGACCGGCTGCACGGGCTCGTGCTGGCCCTGCGGGTCGGCACGCCGGTGATCGCGATCGACCCGGTGGCCGGCGGCGCGAAGGTGACGGCGCAGGCGCGGGCCTGCGGGTGGCCGGCGCTGCTGCGGGCGGAGCAGGTGGACGAGCGGCGGCTGGACCGGTGGTGGGACTGGTGTCTGACCTCGGGCCGGGTGGCGGCGCGGCAGGCGCGTGAGACGTTCCGCGAGGGGCGGCCGGAGGACGGGGCGGACCACTTGCTGGAGGCGCTGACGTCGGGCGCGGGCGCCGGTTAGGGCGCGGAGGCTCCGGGCACCCGGAACGCACGTCCACCCTGGCGGTCGTTGGAGGAGAGACGGTGTCCCTCGGTCGGCTCCCTGAACACGAACAGCACATCCTCGACGAGATCGAGCGGTCGCTGCGGCGCGACCGCCGCCTCAACCGGCTGCTGCGGGGCCGGCGCGCCCGCCGCGGCCCCGACCTGAAGCGCTTCGCGGCCCGCATGACCCGCCGCGGCCCACGCGGCCGGACGGTCGCCCTCCTGGTCGTGCTGTCGGTGGCCCTGATGGTGACGGGCCTCGTCACGGCGGCTCCGTGGGCGATCTGGACGTTCGCGGTGGTGTGGCCGGTGGTGGTCTTCATGGGCTTCCGCCTGCTGTCCCGCTGGTCGGGCGACGCGGGGCCGCCCGACGGGCGTTGAGGAGCCGCGGGCGCGGAGCGGCACGGGCGGGGCTCCGCGGGCACCCGCGTTCAGCCCAGGTAGCGCCGCGCCTTCGACGCCCGTTGGGCCGGTTCCAGGAGGCGCAGGCGGGACTCGACCTCCGGGGGGAGGACGCGGCGTTCGCGGAGGATCCAGGGGAGTGCCGCCGCCGCCTCCGTGAAGGCGAGGAGCGACGTCGAGTCGCGCGGGACCGTGCGGGCCAGGTCGAGGGTGCGGCGCAGGGCGGGGACGACCGGGCGGCGGAGCCAGGTGAACCACAGGGTGTTGCGGATGCCGTGGCGGCGGCGCAGGGTCGCGTCGCGGGCCTCCGACGCGTGGTGGTGGATGGTGAGGTGGTCGGCGTAGACGAGCCACCAGCCGTCGGCGGCGAGGTCGGCGGCGAGCAGTTCCTCCTCCCCGCCGAGCCACAGCTTGGGGTGGAAGCCGCCCGCCTTACGGAAGGCGTCCGTGCGCAGGACGGTCGCGGCGGCGAGGAAGGAGCCGAGGGCGGGTCCTGGCAGCCACGGCGGTCCCGGCACGGGCGACTCGCGCAGCTCGCGCACGATGGGGTCCTCGGTGCCGTGCGGCTCGACGACGATGCGGGCGGTGACGGAGACGACGGCCGGGTGGCGGTCGAGGAGGTCGGCGGCGCCGGTGAGGGAGCCGGGCGCCCACCAGGAGTCGTCGTCGCAGAAGGCGACGTACGGGGTGGTGACCTCGCCGACCGCGAGGTTACGGCCGACCGCGCCGAGGTTGCGGCCGGGGCGCAGCAGCCGTGCCTCCGGGTGGTGGCGGGCGACGGCGTCGGCGGTGCCGTCGGTGGAGGCGTTGTCGGTGACGATCACCTCGGGCCGTTCGGGGAGTTCGGCGAGCCGGTCGAGGGTGCGCAGCAGTTCACGGCGGCGGTTGTGGGTGATGACGACGACGGTGGTGCGGAGGTCGGTCATGCGGTGGCCCCTTCCGCTTCCAGCCGCCGGGCGGCGCGCTCCACGTGCGGGGGCAGCGGCCGGCGGGCGCGCAGGGCGGCGGGCAGCAGGGCGAAGGTCTGGCGCAGGGCGCACCGGGCGGTCGTGTCGGCGCGGGCCTCGGCGGCGAGGGCGCCGGTGCGGGCCAGGGCGTGCCGGACGGGGCGGCGCAGCCACGCGGTGAGCACTTCGTTGCGGCGCTGCTGGGCGGGCCGGCCGGGGCGTCCGGAGGTGGCCGGGTGGTGGTGGGCGACGACGTCGGGGCAGTGGGTGACGCCCCAGCCGCGCGCGGCGAGGTCGTAGGCGAGGCAGGTCTCCTCGCCGCCGAAGAACAGCACCCGGTGGAAGCCGCCCGCGTCGAGGTAGGCGGCGCGGCGGACGACGGCGGCGCAGGCGAGGAAGCCGAGCACCTGGACGCCGGGGAGGTCGGTGGCGGGGCCGAGGGGGGAGCGGGCGAGGAGGTCGTTGAGCGGGTCCTCGGCGTTCTCGGGGCCGACGAGGGTGTGGGCGGCGATCAGTCCGAGCCGGGGATGGGCGTCGAACAGGCCTGCGGCGAGGGCGAGCGCGCCGGGCTCCCACCAGGAGTCGTCGTCGGCGAACGCGATGTACGGGGTGTCCAGGGCGCGGGCGCCGTGGTTGCGGGCGAGGGCGCCGTGGTTGCGGGTGAGGGCGAGGACCCGTACGTGGGGGAAGTCCCGGGCGACCATGGCTCGGGTGCCGTCGGTGGAGGCGTTGTCGACGACGAGGATCTCGGGCCGTTCCGGCAGGTCGGTGAGGTGCCGCAGGGTGACCGCGAGGCGGTCGCGGCGGTTCCGGGTGGCGATGACGACGCCGACGCGGTGTGGGCGGGTCATGGGGCGGGCTCCTCGGGTGCGGGAAGGCGGTGCAGGGCGTCCAGCACCTCGTCGGGGGTGATGCGCAGCAGCGCCGGGCCGGGGCGGCGGGCGTGCGGGTCGCCCTCGGGGCCGTGCCACAGGGCGATGTGCCGGGGGTGCGGGGGCGGGCCCCAGTGGCTCGGCGGGACGGGCCCGAACAGGGTGACGGTGGGCGTGGCGTGGGCGACGGCGAGGTGGGCGACGCCGGTGTCGCCGCTGACGACCGCGCGGGCTCCGGCGATCACGGCGGACAGCCGGTGGAAGGGCAGGCCGCCGGAGAAGACGTCCGTGTCGGGCAGCCGGGCCTCCTTGGCGAGCCGGGCCACGAGGTCGGCCTCGTGCGCGCCCCCGGTGACCGCGACGCGCAGCCCCCGGTCGCGGAGGTCGGCGGCGACGGCGGCGTACCGCTCGACGGGCCAGCAACGCGCGGGCGCGCCTGCGCCGGGGTGCAGGACGACCGCGCCGGGGGCGGGCGAGGGGGTGTGCGGGCGGGGCAGCCGCAGGTCGGCGGGGTCGGCGTCGAGGCCGTAGAAGGTCAGCAGCCGGCACCAGCGGTCCCGTTCGTGTTCGTCGCGGTGCCAGGGCGGGCCCTCGATGTCGGGGGTGTCCGGGTGCGCGAAGGCGAACAGCCGGGCGGGGCGCAGGGCGTGGAGGAGGCGGTGGCTGGGCGGGCCGTTGCCGTGGAGGTCGACGGCGACGGCCGGGGGCGGCCCGGTCCAGTCGAGGGTGCGGGGGACGGCCCGGCCGGGCGCGGAGGCGGGCAGCAGCCGGTCGACGGCCCCGGTCGCCTCGGCGACCGGGGCGAGGCCGGCGGGCGCGGCCAGCACGATCTCGTGGCCCGGGAAGCCGCGTCGCAGCGCCCGCAGCGCGGGCACCCCGGCGAGCAGGTCCCCGAGCCCGAGCGCCCGCAGCACGAGCACCCGGGGGGAGCTCATCGCGTGACCTCTTTGAGGAGACGTTCCCAGTCGTCCAGGAAGCGGGGCAGGCCGTAGCGGGCGAGGGCGGCGGCGCGGGCGAGGTCGCCGGTGCGGCGGGCGCCCAGCGGGTCGGCGACGAACTCCCGTACGGCGTCGGTGAGGACGTCGAGCCGGTTGGAGACGACGCCCGCGCCGGGCGGCACCGCCTCGGTGACCTCGGTGGTGGCGAGGGCGACGACGGGCATGCCGAGGTGCATGGCCTCCAGCAGGGAGAGGCCGAGGGAGGTCCAGCGCACCGGGTGGACGTAGACGCGGCGGCGGGCCATCTCGGCGTGCAGGCGGGCCTGGGTGAGTTCGTGGGAGCGGCACCGGTCGGCGGGCAGCCCGAGGTGGGCGGCGAGGCCTTCGGTGCCCATGCCGAACACGTCGAGCGGCGCGGCGGCGGCGAACTGCGGCAGCAGGTCGGTGCCGGTCGTACGGCCGCGCCGCACGGGCTCGTTGACGACGACGGCGGCGTGCGGCAGTTCGCCCGTCCACAGCGGGCCGGGGTCGACGATGCCGTGCTCGATCACCGTCGTGGGGGTGGAACCGGCGTCCCACATCAGCCGGTTGAAGTGGGTGACGTGCACGAGGGTCGCGCCGGGGATGTCCGCCGCGGGGTGCCGGGTGTCGGGGACGTCGCCGTGCGGGGCGTTGTGCTCCAGGTAGACCAGCGGCGGGCGGCGGCGCAGCCAGCGGTCCACCAGGCCGATCTCGTGCGGGCGTTGGAGCACCACCACGTCGACGTCCTGCTCGGCCAGGCGTTCCGGCGGGACCTCGACGACCGTGTCGGGCCAGTCGAAGGTGCGGGCGCGGCCGAGCCCGTCGGGTCCGCGGTCCGGGGTGACGGGGACGACGTAGGTGTGCGGTCCCTGCACGAAGGCCGTGGTCCACGACCCGTGCACATGCCACAGCAGGATCCTCATGCCACCTCCACGAGCTTGTCGACCGCGGCGACGACGTCGAGCGCGGTCACGGTGTCCAGGCAGGGATGGCCCGGTACGGGGCAGCGCCGGGCGCGGCTTCCGGCGCACGGGGCGTCCTGGTCGCCGAGCAGCAGATGGGGCACGCCGTAGGGGCGCCACCGCTCGGCGGGGACGACCGGCGCGAACAGCGACACCACGGGGGTGCCGACGGCGGCGGCGAGATGGGCTGGGCCGGTGTTGCCGGCGACGACGCAGTCGGCCCCGGCGAGCACCCCGGCGAGCCGTGGGGCGTCGGTACGGCCGCCCAGGTCGAGGGCGCGGCCGCCGGCGACGTACGCGGTGAGGTCGCGCTCTCCCGCGCCGCCGGTGACGACGACGCGCCGTCCGGCGGCGGTCAGTTCCCGCACCGCCTGGGCGCAGCGTCCGGGGCTCCAGGCGCGGGCGGGCACGCTGGCGCCGGGGTGGACGACGACGTACGGTCCGTCGCCGGTGAGCGCGCCGACGGCGGGCGGCGGGAGGACCCGCAGCCGGCCGTCGTCGACGCGGGGGAAGCCGGCCGCCTCCGCGAGATCGAGGGCGGCCTCGGCCTCGTGGGCGTGCGGGGCGCGGTGGTGGCGTACGTCGAGGAGGCTGCCGGGGTGGTCCTCGCTGTCGGCGGCGACGAAGGGCACGCCGGCCAGCCGCAGCAGCAGCGCGGTGGGCAGCGGCGACTGGTGGAACGAGGTGAGGACGAGCGCGGCGTCGGCGTCGAGGGACGCGACGAGCTTGTCGATGTCGTCCCGGTCCACGGGCGGCGGCCGGAACCCGGTCCAGGGGGACTCCCAGACGATCACCTGGTCCACGCCGGGCAGCAGCCGCGCCGCGGGCGCCCCGTGCGGTCCGCACAGCAGGGTGACGTGGTCGGCGCGGGCGGCGACGGCGCGTACGGCGGGCCCGGCGAGCAGGACGTCGCCGAAGCTGTCGAGCCGGGTGACGAGGGCTCTCACAGGTACCTCCGGGTCCGGGGCGGCGCCGCGTGGGGGCCGGCCGGCGGGCGCCCGGGGGCCACCCGCGCGTGTTCGGCGTCGGCGTACAGCCCCAGCGCCGGGCCGTCGGGCGTCTCCCACGGCGGGCCGTCGAGGATGAGCCGTACGGCGGCGGGCAGGTCGCGCGCCACGTGCGGGGCGGCGGCGGTCTCCTCGGGGCGGGTGACGGGCGTGGGGACGAGGACGGCGTGCGCGCCGGCCCGGCAGGCGGCCTCGACGTCGGAGCCGATGTCGCCGACGACGACGCAGTCGGCCGGGTCGACGCCGAGTTGCCGGGCGGCGTCGAGGATCATGCCGGGCCGGGGCTTGCGGCAGGGGCAGCCGTCGTCGGGGCCGTGCGGGCAGAAGGCCCGGACGTCGAACGGGCCGAGGAGTTCCTCGACGCGCTTGTTGACGCGCCGGACGTCGGCCTCGGTGAGCAGCCCGCGGGCGACGCCGGACTGGTTGGTGACGACACCGAGGCGGACACCGCGGGCGCGCAGCGCGTCGAGTGCCTCGCGCGCCCCGTCGACGGGGCGTACGCGCTCCGGGGCGGCGTTGTAGGGGACGTCGTGCACCAGGGTGCCGTCGCGGTCGAACAGCACCGCCCGCACGGGGCTCATCGGGCCACCTCCCGCCAGGCGGGGGCGTTCCGGTGGCGCCAGGCGCCGGCCAGGCGGTGCCAGGTCGCGGCCGGCGGGATGACCACGCTGGTGGCGAGCACGGTCGCTACCTCCTCGGGGGTGCGCGGCCCGGGCGCGATACGGGCGCGGGCGAACTCGGCGGTGCCGGCCGCCCATCCCGCCGCGCAGGCCGCGGCGGCTCTGCGGTGTCCGGTGGCGGCGAGCGCGCAGGCGGCGGCGCCGGCGGCGGTGATCGCGGCGTGGCGGCGGATGCGGCCGCGCGGCGAGACGGCCCGCTCCCACCAGTCGGGGCCGTGCAGGCGGCGCATCAGGGCGTCGTCGGCGTGGCCGCGCTGCTTGCCCACCGACGCCCAGCGGGAGGCGGGGCGCACGGGGTGCAGGGTGGTGCGGCGGCCGCGGCGGATGCGCCAGCCGGAGTCGAGGAGCCGCAGCGCCAGGTCGGCGTCCTCGCGGTGCGCGCGGGGGAAGCGTTCGTCGAAGCCTCCGGCCCGGCGGAGGACCTCGGTGCGGTAGGCCATGTCGGCGCTGATCCAGCGGGCGCGGGCCAGTCCCGCGGTGCCGCGTTCCCAGTCGGTGGGGCGCCGTCCGCCGGGCAGCGGCACGGTGATGACGCCGGGCACGCCCGCGGTGTCGGGCGTCGCCTCGTCGAGGTCCCGCCGGAGCTGGGCGCACCAGTGCGGCCCGACCTGGACGTCGTCGTCGAGGAACACCACCCAGGGCTCGGTGACGGCGCGCAGTCCGGTGTTGCGGGCGGCGGCGGGGCCGCGGGCCTCTCCCGGCAGCACGGTGGTGCGGGCACGGAGGTCGCCGAGGACGCTCAGCGCGTGCTCCAGCGGCTCCGGGTCGGGCACGGGCGTGGCGGGGCGGTCGTCGACGAGGACGATGCGCTCCGGGCGCGGCCCGCGCGCGGCGGCCAGCGCGGCGAGGCAGTCGGGGAGGCAGTCCCGCACCAGGGTGGGGACCACGACGGCGTAGGGCGTCATCCCGGCGCCCTTCCTCCGCACCCGGCGTACGGCCCGCGCGGGCGCGGGCCCGCGGGGGTGGGGCGGCGCTCGGGGTACGGGGCGTGGTCACCGGGGTCGTGCATGGGGAGTGGGCTCCGTCCCTGCGTCGGGCGAGTACTGCGGGGAGCGGGTGCCGCGCCCGACCCGCGTCAAACGGTTGGACACGGCTCGCCCCGCTCCGTGCGCGTATGCGGCGCTCTGCACCAGCGTGCACCGAGACGGAGAGGGGCGCAGGTCGGAGGGCGGGACGGGCCGGATGGTCGCCCGGCCGTCCGGTGACGACTCTCACAGGGCCGGATCACCCGGACGGAGGCACGCGACAGCGGACTATAAACCCGGCGTATAGACCGTGTGTACAGTCCGCGCATGCCTTTTCCGAACAGGAAGACGACGAGAAGAGGGGCCGCGTTCCGCGCCCTTGCGGCCGGGGCCGTGGTGGCAGCGCTCGCGCTGACCGGGTGCACCCGCGTGCAGTCGACCGCACCCAGCACCGTCCGCGCGACCGACGTGCAGGCGCGGTTCGGGGCCGTGGACTGCCGCGAGGCCAGGTGCGTAGCGCTGACGTTCGACGCGGGGCCGAGCGAGCACTCCGCGCGGCTGCTCGACATCCTCGAGGAGGAGCGGGTCCCGGCGACCTTCTTCCTCCTCGGCAAGCGGCACATCGACACGTACCCGGAGCTGGTGCGGCGGATGGCCGACGAGGGGCACGAGGTGGCGAGCCACACCTGGACCCACCGCATCCTCACGGAGCTGGAGCCGGACGAGATACGCGAGGAGCTGGAGCGCACCAACGACGCGATAGAGCGCCTCACCGGCCGCCGCCCCACCCTGATGCGCCCGCCGCAGGGCCGCACGAACGACACGGTGCACGACATCAGCCGCGAGCTGGGGGCTGTCGGAGGTGCTGTGGAGCGTGACGGCGAAGGACTACACGACGACCGACCCGGACCTGATCACGCGCCGGGTCCTCGCCCAGTCCTCCCGCGACGGCATCATCCTGCTGCACGACCTCTACGACGGCACCGTGCCCGCCGTGCCGGGCGTCATCGACGCGCTGAAGAAGCGGGGGTACGTCTTCGTGACGGTCCCGCAGCTGCTCGCGCCGGGGAAGGCGGAGCCGGGCGCGGTGTACCGGTGAGGGCGGGGAGGGGCTCCTAGGATCGGGCCGTGGCCACCTTCGAGCTCCAGCGCACCGTGCCCCTGTCTGCCGCCGAGGCCTGGCGCCGGGTCACCACCTGGCCCCGGCACGGCGAGGTGGTCCCGCTGACCCGGATCACCGTCACCACTCCCCCGCCCACCGGCGAGGGCACCCGGTTCACCGCCCGCACGGGCACGGTCCCGCTCGGCTTCGACGACCCGATGGAGGTCACGGTGTGGCGGCCCCCGGTGGGCGACTCCCCAGGGTTCTGCCGGCTGGAGAAGCGCGGGCGGACGGTCATGGGGTGGGCGGAGATCGAGGTGCACGCGCGTCCCGGCGGACGCAGCCGGGTGGTGTGGCGGGAGGACGTCCGCGTGCGTTTCCTCCCGGCCGCGTGCGACGGGCTGCTGGCGCGGGCGGGACGCGTGATGTTCGGGCGGGCGACGGACCGGCTGCTGCGGCGGGGGTGACCTCCGCCGCAGCGTGGGTGCCCCGTAAAAGCAGTCGCGTCCCCCGGCGCGGGGCCACTACGGTCCCGGTGGCAATCCGGACAGCGACCCGACGACGGGAAGGCCTGGCATGGGCACCGAGGGCATACGGACCGACCGCTTGAGCATGCTGCTGGAGCAGTTCGACAAGGCGACGGACATGGCCCGTGCGCGCCTGTCGGGGCTCGGCGACGAGGAGTACCTCTGGGAGCCGGTGCCCGGCTGCTGGTCGATCCGGCCCCGCGGCGAGGCGGTGACGCCCAGGGCCTTCGGACCCGGCGCGTGGGTGCTCGACCTGGGCGACCCGGACATCCCCGCGTCCGAGTACGCGGAAGTGGCCCGGCAGGCGGCCTCCGGGATGAGCGTCGAGAAGATCGCCGAGGACTGGAGCGTGAGCGTGGCGCGGGTCGAGGAGGTCCTCGCCCACACCGGGGAACCGGAGCCCGACGACACCCCGCTCACCACGATCGCGTGGCGGCTGGGGCATCTGCACCACGAGTTCGCGGGCGGCTGGGAGTGGGCCTTCGGGGAGAAGCGGCAGGACCCGAAGCAGATGGTCGACTTCACGCCCTCCGCCGCCGTCGCGCTGGAGCGGTTCTGGGAGACCGTCGACCGGTGGCGCGACGCCATCGGCGGCGTCACCGAGGAGCAGCTCGACACGGTGGGCTTCTCGCAGTACCCCTACGGTTCCGACCCCGACGACCCGTTCGTCGGCGTGATCGCGGGAGCCAACCTGGAGTTCGTCCACCACATGGCGGAGATCGCGCTGCTGCGCGACCTGTGGCGGGTCCGGCACGCGCTGTCGGGGCGCTGACGTACGGGCTTCCGCTCAGGGCACCGAGCCGATGGTGCGGGCCGGGGCCGGGGTGTCGTGGTGGATGGGGGTGTGCGCGCCCGCGAGGGCGACGCCCGTGCCGCCTCTGCGGGCGGCGACGATCTCCGCCGCGATGGACAGCGCCGTCTCCTCCGGGGTACGGGCGCCCAGGTCGAGGCCGATCGGGGACCTGAGGCGGGCCAGCTCCAGCTCGGTCACGCCGGCCTCGCGCAGGCGCGCGTTGCGGTCGAGGTGGGTGCGGCGGGAGCCCATCGCGCCCACGTAGGCCACCGGCAGACGCAGCGCCAGCTCCAGCAGCGGTACGTCGAACTTGGCGTCGTGGGTGAGGACGCACAGCACCGTGCGGGCGTCGACCTCCGTGCGGGCCAGGTACTCGTGCGGCCACTCCACGACGATCTCGTCCGCCTCCGGGAAGCGCGCCCGGGTCGCGAACACCGGCCGCGCGTCGCACACGGTCACGTGGTGGCCGAGGAACTTGCCGACCCGCACCAGCGCCGCCGCGAAGTCGATCGCGCCGAACACGATCATCCGGGGCGGCGGCACCGACGACTCGACCAGCACGGTGACCGGCTCCCCGCAGCGCGAGCCCTCCTCCCCTGTCTCCACCGTGCCGGTGCGGCCCGCCTCCAGGAAGGCTCGCGCCTCGGCGACGACCGTGCGGTCCAGCTCCGGGTGCGCGCCGAATCCGCCCTCGTACGAGCCGTCGGGGAGGACGGTGAGCGCGCGGCCGCGCAGGTGCTCGGGGCCCTCGACGACGCGGGCGAGCGCCGCCGCCCGCCCGCCGGCCGCCGCGGCGAGCGCGGAGGCCAGCACAGGGCGGGCGGGGTCGGACGCCCGTACGGGGGTGACCATCACGTCGATGATCCCGCCGCAGGTGAGGCCGACGGCGAAGGCGTCCTCGTCGCTGTAGCCGAACCGCTCGAGGACGGTCATGCCGTCCTCGAGGGCCCGTACGCACAGCTCGTACACCGCGCCCTCCACGCACCCGCCGGAGACCGAGCCGACCGCCGTGCCGTCGGCGTCGACCGCCAGCGCGGCGCCGGCCCCGCGGGGCGCGCTGCCGCCGACGGCCACCACGGTGGCGACGGCGAAGTCACGGCCCTCGGCGGCCCACCGGTGAAGCTCCTCGGCGATGTCCAGCATGTCTCGCTCTCCTCAACTGCGGTGACGGCTGCGGTGACGTGGAAGACAGGGTGGCCCTTTCAGCGCACCCCGAGCCAGCCCTCGATCGGCGCGAGGGCGAAGAACACCAGGAAGACCAGGGCCAGTCCCCACATGAACGGTCCGACCTCCCGCGCCTTCCCCTGCCCCGCCTTGATGGCGACGTACGAGACGACGCCGGCGGCCACGCCCGCGGTGATCGAGTAGGTGAACGGCATGACCACCACGGTCAGGAACACCGGGATCGCGGTGGCGCGGTCGGCCCAGTCGACGTGGCGGGCGTTCGACATCATCATCGCGCCGATCACCACCAGCGCCGCGGCGGCCACCTCGCCCGGCACGATCGCCGTCAGCGGGGTGAAGAACAGACACGCGGCGAAGAACAGCCCGGTGACGACGGAGGACAGTCCGGTACGGGCGCCCTCGCCCACGCCGGTCGCGGACTCGACGAACACCGTCTGGCCGGACGCGCCCGCCACTCCGCCGATCGCGCCGCCGGCGCCGTCGATGAACAGCGCCTTCGACAGGCCCGGCATCCTGCCCTTGTCGTCGGCGAGCTTCGCCTCCGTGCCGACGCCGATGATGGTCGCCATCGCGTCGAAGAACCCGGCCAGGACCAGGGTGAACACGATCATCCCGACGGTCATCGCGCCGACCTCGCCCCAGCCGCCGAACTCGACGTGCCCGAAGAGCGAGAAGTCCGGCATCGACACCGCGCCGCCCTTCAGCTCGGGCGGGCCGCTCGCCCACTGCTTGGGGTCGATCACGCCGAACGCGTTGAGCACGACGGCGAGTACGGTGCCGCCGACGATGCCGATGAGGATGGCGCCGGGGATCCCTCGGGCCTGCAGCACGAAGACGGCGAGCAGGGTGATCGCGAACAACAGGACCGGCCAGCCCGCCAGTTCGCCCGACGGGCCGAGGGTGACCGGGGTGGACTCGCCCTGGTGGACGAACCCGGCCTTGTAGAAGCCGATCAGGGCGATGAACAGGCCGATGCCCATGGTGATCGCGTGCTTCAGGGCCAGCGGGATGGCGTTCATGATCATCTCGCGGAGGCCGGTGACGACCAGCAGCATGATGACCACCCCGTACATCACGCACATGCCCATCGCCTGAGGCCAGGTCATCTCCGGGGCGACCTGGGAGGCGAGGACGCCCGACACGGACAGGCCGGCGGCCAGGGCGAGGGGGACCTTGCCGAAGAAGCCCATGAGGAGGGTGGATACGGCGGCGGCGAAGGCGGTGGCGGTGATGAGGGCGGTGGGGGCGAGGGTGTTCCCCGCCGCGTCCTTGCCCGAGAGGATCAGGGGGTTGAGGAGGAGGATGTACGCCATCGCCATGAAGGTGGTGGTGCCGCCCCGGAGTTCGCGGGCGAGGGTCGATCCTCTGAGGGTGATGTGGAAGTAGCGGTCGAGCCAGGGGGCGTTGCCGGAAACGGGGGTTTCCGGATCCCGGTTCTCGGGGGTGGTGGGGTTGAGTGACTGTTGGGTCATGGTGGCCTGCTCCCAAGGTTCATAGGGGCACCCGGTCCCCCTGCGGGGGGCGTCGGGATTTGGGGAGGTGCACGACCCGGGGGACGGCCCGAGACGAACGAGGTGGTGCCGGGGCGGGGGTGAGTGGGTACCTGCCTGCCCGGCGGGGGTGCCGCTGCGCCCACCCGTGCCGCCCCAAGCGGCACGACTGCCCGCAGCGGCGGCACGGTGCGCTCTCAGAGACCAGAGCGATCGCACGCCTTCAGGGGCGCGGGGAACTGCGCGACCAGCCACGGACTGGCCGCACCCGGCGTTGCAAGGGCGCCGCTGCGCCCGCAGCTACGGCGGCAGCCGGCCCGCAGCGGCGGCGGGGCGGTGGCGGGGCGGCCGCAGGGCAGCTCCCCCAGGAGCGCGGGGAACTGCGCGACCAGCCACGGACTGGCCGCACCCGGCGTTACGCCGTGCCCGTCAGGTGCTCCGGCCGGACCGGCGTTCTGTTGAGCTCCAACCCCGTCGCCGCCCGGATCGCCGCCAGCACCGCCGGTGTCGACGACAACGTCGGAGCCTCACCGATCCCGCGAAGCCCGTACGGCGCGTGGTCGTCGGCGAGTTCCAGGACGTCGACCGGAATCGTCGGCGTGTCGAGGATCGTCGGAATCAGATAGTCCGTGAAGGACGGATTCCGCACCTTCGCCGTCGTCGGGTCGACCAGGATCTCCTCCATGACCGCCACACCCAGCCCCTGGGTGGTGCCACCCTGGATCTGGCCGACCACCGACAACGGGTTCAGCGCCTTGCCGACATCCTGCGCGCAGGCCAGCTCGATCACCTTCACCAGCCCCAGCTCCGTGTCGACCTCGACGACCGCCCGGTGCGCGGCGAACGAGTACTGGACGTGGCCGTTGCCCTGGCCGGTGCGCAGGTCGAAGGGCTCGGTGGGGCGGTGGCGCCACTCCTCCTCGACCTCGACGGCCTCGTCGCCGAGGACGTCCACCAGGTCCGCGAGGACCTCGCCGCCGTCGGTGACGACCTTGCCGCCCTCCAGCAGGAGTTCGGCGTGCGCCCAGGCGGGGTGGTAGGAGCCCAGCTTGCGCCGGCCCAGTTCTAGGACCTTCTCGCGGACCAGCTCGCAGGCGTGCTTGATCGCGCCGCCGGTGACGTACGTCTGGCGGGACGCGGACGTCGAACCGGCCGAGCCGACCCGGGTGTCGGCCGGGTGGATCGTCACCTGGGTGACGCCCAGCTCGGTGCGGGCGATCTGGGCATGGACGGTGACGCCGCCCTGCCCGACCTCGGCCATCGCGGTGTGCACGGTGGCGACGGGTTCGCCGCCGACGACCTCCATGCGGACGCGGGCGGTGGAGTAGTCGTCGAAGCCCTCGGAGAAGCCGACGTTCTTGATGCCGACCGCGTAGCCGACACCGCGGACGACGCCCTCGCCGTGCGTGGTGTTGGACAGTCCGCCGGGGAGCTGGCGTACGTCCGCGCCCTCGCTGGACTCCCACTGGCGCTCGGGCGGCATGGGCATCGCCTTGACGCGGCGCAGGAGTTCGGCGACCGGCGCCGGCGAGTCGACGGGCTGGCCGGTGGGCAGGAGGGTGCCCTGCTCCATGGCGTTGCGCTGCCGCAGCTCCACCGGGTCCATGCCGAGCCGCGCCGCCAGCTTGTCCATCTGCGCCTCGTAGGCGAAGCACGCCTGGACCGCGCCGAAGCCGCGCATCGCGCCGCAGGGCGGGTTGTTGGTGTAGAGGGCGATCGCCTCGATGTCGACGTCGTCCACGGCGTACGGCCCGACCCCGAGCGAGGAGGCGTTGCCGACGACGGCCGGGGAGGCGGAGGCGTACGCGCCGCCGTCGAGGACGATGCGCGCCTTGACGTGGGTCAGCTTGCCGTCGGCGGTGGCGCCGTGCTCGTAGTACAGCTTGGCGGGGTGGCGGTGGACGTGGCCGAAGAAGGACTCGAAGCGGTTGTAGACGATCTTGACGGGCTTGCCGGTGCGCAGGGCGAGCAGGCAGGCGTGGATCTGCATGGACAGGTCCTCGCGCCCGCCGAACGCGCCGCCCACGCCGGCCAGCGTCATCCGCACCTTGTCCTCGGGAAGGCCCAGGACGGGCGCGATCTGGCGCAGGTCGGAGTGGAGCCACTGGGTGGCGATGTAGAGGTGGACGCCGCCGTCCTCCTCGGGCACGGCGAGCCCGGACTCGGGGCCGAGGAAGGCCTGGTCCTGCATGCCGAAGGTGTACTCGCCCTCCACGATCACGTCGGCGCGCCCGCGGGCGGCGGCGACGTCGCCGCGCACGATGGGCTGGCGGTGCACGATGTTGGGGTGCGGGACGTGCCCGGCGTGGTGGTCGTCGCGGTGCTCGTGGACGAGGACCGCGTCGGGGGCGGTCGCGGACGCCTCGTCGGTGATGACGGGCAGTTCGCGGTACTCGACCCTGATCTTCGCGGCGGCGCGGCGGGCCGTCTCGGGATGGTCGGCGGCGACGATCGCGACGGGCTCGCCGTGGTGGCGGACCTTGCCGTGGGCGAGGACCGGGGTGTCCCGGATCTCCAGACCGTAGTGCTTCACCTCGGCGGGCAGGTCGTCGTACGTCATGACGGCGTACACGCCCGGGGTGGCGAGGGCCTCCGCGGTGTCGATGGAGACGATCTCGGCGTGGGCGACGGTGGAGCGCAGGATCTGGCCCCAGAGCATGTCCTCGTGCCACATGTCGGAGGAGTACGCGAACTCGCCGGTGACCTTGAGGGTGCCGTCGGGGCGGAGGGTGGACTCGCCGATGCCGCCCTTGGTGCCGGAACCTTGTGTGATCTTCGTGGGAACGCCGTTCGTGGGCATGCTCAGACCCCCTCGGACTGGCGGGCGGCCGCGAGGCGGACCGCGTCCATGATCTTCTCGTAGCCGGTGCAGCGGCAGAGGTTGCCGGAGAGCGCCTCGCGGATGTCCGCGTCGGACGGGTTGGGGTTGCGCTCCAGCGTCTCGTCGGCGGCGACCAGCAGTCCGGGCGTGCAGAAGCCGCACTGGACGGCGCCGGCGTCGATGAACGCCTGCTGCACGGGAGAGAGTTCGCCGCCCTCGCCGGTCTGCGAGTCGGCGCCGTCGGGCTTCCACGCCTTGGCCTCGTCGAGGGAGGTGCCGCAGGAGCCGCCGGACTCGCCGCAGCCGCGGGCGCGCTGCCGGGCGTGGTCGGCGAGGCCCTCCACGGTGACGACCTCGCGGCCCTCGGCCTGCCCGGCGGCGACCAGACAGGAGCACACGGGCACCCCGTCGAGCCGTACGGTGCAGGAGCCGCACTCGCCCTGTTCGCAGGCGTTCTTGGAGCCGGGCAGGCCGAGGCGCTCGCGCAGGACGTAGAGGAGGGACTCGCCCTCCCAGACGTCGTCGGCCTGCTGGGGGCGTCCGTTGACGGTGAAGTGGACACGCATTACGCGGCTCCCTCCGTGGTGCGGTGGGCGCCGCGGTACGACTCCCAGGTCCAGGTCAGGGTGCGGCGGGCCATCACGCCGACCGCGTGACGGCGGTAGCTCGCGGTGCCGCGCACGTCGTCGATGGGGTTGCAGGCGGCGGCGCACAGATCGGCGAACTGCTTCGCCACGGACGGGGTGACGATCTTCCCGTTGTCCCAGAAGCCGCCCTCCTCCAGGGCTGCGTTGAGGAAGTCCTCGGCGGCCTTCGCGCGGATCGGGGTCGGGGCGGCGGAGCCGATGCCGGTGCGGACCGTGCGCGTCTCCGGGTGCAGGGCGAGGCCGAAGGCGCACACGGCGATCACCATGGCGTTGCGGGTGCCGACCTTGGAGTACTGCTGCGGTCCGTCCGCCTTCTTGACGTGGACGGCGCGGATCAGCTCGTCGGGCGCGAGCGCGTTGCGCTTCACGCCGGTGTAGAAGCCGTCGATCGGGATGCGGCGGGAGCCGCGTACGGACTCCACCTCGACCTCGGCGCCGGCCGCGAGCAGGGCGGGGTGGGCGTCTCCGGCCGGGGAGGCGGTGCCGAGGTTGCCGCCGACGCCGCCGCGGTTGCGGATCTGCGGGGAGGCGACCGTGTGGGAGGCGAGGGCGAGGCCCGGCAGCTCGGGGCGGAGGTGCTCCATGATCTGCGCGTAGGGGACGGAGGCGCCGAGCCGTACGGTGTCGTCGCCCACCTCCCATTCGTAGAGATCACCGATGCGGGTGAGGTCCATCAGGTACTCGGGACGGCGGTGGTCGAAGTTGATCTCGACCATCACGTCGGTGCCGCCCGCGATCGGCACAGCGGTGGGGTGCTCGGCCTTCACGGCGAGCGCCTCCTCCCAGCTGGCGGGGCGAAGGAAGTCCATGACCGGCTCTCTTCTTCGTCTCGAGGGGCGTACAGATTGAGCCAATCCGTGTGCGGCGGGCCCGGCTCTTTCCTGCGGTGTTCACGTGGAGTGCGTTCAGTACACCGCCGCCTACTCCGCCCGGGTCAGTCACGGAAACCATGAAGGAGTTGGCTGGCCAACGCGGGCATCTTGTAGATTCGTATGAACGGAGAGGCCCAGTAACCGTCCGGTCTTCCTCCAGTAACGCGGGGAGCGATCGGGGGCCGGCGGAGCATGTCCGCAGGCCAGTCCCGCGGGCCTCTCCCGACCCACCCTTCACCCTCCCCACGGGTACCGACACCCGTACGGGCACCGAGACAAGGAACGGCGGCGACGAGAATGCGGCTGCGCGCACTGCTGGACACCGACGCGCTGGGCCTGAAGCTGCTCGGCGGGGAGGACGAGCTCGACCGCAGTGTCCGCGGGGTGATGACCACCGACCTGCGCGACCCCAGCCGCTATCTGTCCGGCGGCGAGCTGGTGCTGACCGGACTGGCCTGGCGCCGCGACGCCGCCGACTCCGAGCCGTTCGTACGGATTCTCGTGCAGGCCGGGGTGGCCGCGCTGGCCGCGGGCGAGGCGGAGCTGGGGGACGTCCCCGACGACCTGGTCGTGGCGTGCGCCCGGCACCGGCTGCCGCTGTTCGCGGTGCACGAGTCGGTGGCCTTCGCGACCGTCACCGAGCACGTCGTACGGCAGGTGTCCGGCGAGCGCGCCGGGGACCTGGCGGCCGTGGTGGACCGGCACCGGCGGATGATGACCTCGGGCCCGGCGGGCGGCGGCCCCGACGTGGTGCTCGACCTGCTCGGCTCCGACCTGGACCTGCGCGCCTGGGTGCTCTCCCCCACCGGCCGGCTGATCGCGGCGCCCAAGGAGACCGCGGGGGCGCGCGGCACCCTGCCCGCGCTGGCCCCCGAGGCGTGCGCGCGGCTCGCGGCGGAGCATCTGGCGGCCGTGCGGACCGGGCGGCGCGGTCCGCACCGGGTGGTGCTGGACCGCACGACGTACAGCCTCTTCCCGGTGCGGGGCAGCGGGCACGGTCCGTCCTCGGAGCCGGCGGACCCACGCGAGACGATGCTCGCGGACTGGCTGCTGGCCGTCGAGGCGGATGCCGGGGACTGGGCCGAGGAGCGGCTGGACCTGCTCCAGGGCGTCACCCAGCTGATCGCCGTGGAGCGGGACCGGCGGGACGCGGCGCGCACCGTGCGGCGGCGGCTCGCGCACGAGGTGCTGGAACTGGTGCAGACGGGCGCCGCGCCCGCGGAGATCGCCGCGCGTCTGCGGGTGGCCGCGCCGGTGCTGCTGCCCGGTCTCGGCACCGCGCCGCACTGGCAGGTCGTGGTCGCCCGGGTCGAGTGGGAGGACGGGCGCGGCGACGCCGGGCCGGTCACGCAGGCGCTGCTCGAGGAGATCCTGGTCGACCCGGCGTCGACCGGACCCGAGCCGTCCGACCGGATCGCGGTGGCGCACACCGGCGACGAGGCGGTCGCGCTGGTCCCGCTGCCCTCGGTGACCGACGAGCACGACGAGGCGGGGCCCGGCGTACTGGCCGACGCGCTGCTGGAGTCCGTACGGGGGCCGCTGACGGCGGGCCTCGACGGCGACGGACGGCTCACGGTCGGCGTGTCCGCGGCGGTGCACTCGGCGGAGGGGCTGCGCGGCGCGCTGGAGGAGGCCCGGCACGCGCGCCGGGTCGCCGCGGCACGCCCCGGCCGGGTCTGCGCGGCCGGACACCAGGAACTGGCCTCGCACGTACTCCTGCTGCCGTTCGTGCCGGACGACGTGCGGCGCGCGTTCACCGCCCGGCTGCTGGACCCGCTGCGCGAGTACGACCGCCGGCACCGCGCCGAGCTGATCCCCACGCTGGAGGCGTTCCTCGACTGCGACGGCTCCTGGACCCGCTGCGCCACCCGCCTCCACCTGCACGTCAACACGCTGCGCTACCGCGTCGGCCGCATCGAGCAGTTGACGGGGCGTGACCTGTCGCGGCTGGAGGACAAGCTGGACTTCTTCCTGGCGTTGCGGATGAGCTGATCACCGGGTCGCGGGCACAACGCCCCTCAGGGGCACGCAACGCCCTCAGGGGCGCGGGGAACTGCGCGACCAGCCACGACCGGCCCGCACCCGGCACACGACGGCTCCACCCGCCGGGGCGCCGCCCTCCCCGATCCGGCCCACGGGCCGGACTCCGCGGTTCCGTCCCACTCCCCACGACTTTGTGAAATCCTTCACCCGCCCTCTTGGCCGGGCCCGGTGGTTCGTGCTGAGATGCGGCCACCACTCAACAGCTCGATGGCGTGCTCGGGGAGGGCAACGTGGCGCATACCGCCATGTCCGGTGACGGAACGACCGCCGAAGACGATCCCCTCCAGACGGCGGTGTGGCGGCTCCGCTCCCGCGCCTGCTGGGTGGACGCGGCCGCACTGCTCACCCCCGCCACCCCCCAGCCCGCCCTGCAGCGGGCGTCGCTGCTGGTGGAGCGGTGTCTGTACACCGAGGCGGGGTGGGAGGACGCGGAGGACGCGCTCCGTACGGCGGAGGCGCTCGCGCACACCGACGACGAGCGGGGCGCGGCCGCTTGTGAACGCGGGTACTTGGCCTACGCGGCCACGCTGTTCCAGGTCCGGGACCGGGCCGACGAGGCGCGTGCCGCGCTGGGCCGGGCCGCCGCGCTGATCGCGCCGGGCGCGCCGGGGCGGCCGCTGCTGGACTTCCGGCGCGGGCTGATCGCGGAGAACCTCACCCGCTCCCCGCAGGCCGCCCGCGCCGCGTACCGGCGGGCCCACGCGGGCGCCACCGCCCACGCCGACCCGCTGCTGCTGTCCGCCACCTGGCGCCACCTCGCCGGACTCGCCCTGCGCGAGGGCGAGCTGACGGAGGCCCGGCACGGGTTCGCCGAGTCGCTGCGGATCCGGGAGGAGCTGGGGTACCTGGTCGGCACGGCGCCGGCGCTGGTGTCCCTGGCGGACACGGAGACGGAACCGGAGGCCTCCCGCCTCCGCGAGGAGGCCCGCCGCCTCTTCCGCCTCCTGGGCGGAGTCCCCACCTGGCTGTCCGACCGCCTGTCTCCTCCGGAAGCGGACGCGGCGACGGCGTGAGACCCGTGACGGGTGCCTCGTTCGGGTGAACCCGGGGTGCGGCTCAGGGGGGTCGGGAGGGGTGTCGGACGGGGCCCCTCCTACTCCGCCCCGTTGAAGTGCTCCCCCACCAGCGCCCGCACCACGTCCAGGTCGCCCGCGATCAACGCGTCCAGCAGGGCCGTGTGTTCGTGGGCGTCCGCGATGAGTTCGGCGCGGGTGCCTCCGCCGGGGGCGTTGCCGCCGACCAGGGGCCACTGGGCGCGGCGGTGCAACTCCTCGGCCACGCCGACCAGTTGCTGGTTGCCCGCGAGGGCGAGGACCGCGCTGTGGAAGGCGCGGTCGGCCTCGGCGTACGTGGCGCGGCAGCCGGAGGACGCGGCGCGGACGGTGGCCTCGGCGAGCGGGCGCAGTCCGGCCCACCGCTCGGCCGGCACCGTACGGGCCAGCCGCAGCATCACCGGCACCTCGATCAGCGCGCGCACCTCCGCCAGCTCGGCCAGTTCCCGCTCGCTGCGCTCGACGACCCGGAAGCCCCGGTTGGGCACGACCTCGACCGCGCCCTCCTGGGCGAGCTGCTGCATGGCCTCGCGGACGGGCGTGGCGGAGACGCCGAAGCGCTCGGCCAGCGCGGGCCCCGAGTAGACCTCGCCGGGCCGCAGGTCGCCGGTGACGAGCGCGCTGCGCAGGGCGGCGAGGATCTGGCCGCGTACGGACGACCGCTGGACGGCGGGCCGGGGGCGGGGAAGGACGGGCTCGCCGTGGGTGTGCTCGCCGCGCGCGGACCCCCCGACGGCGGCGCCGGCGTCGCGGCGCCGGTCCGCGTCCCCGGCGGCCGGCTGGGCGGGCACCCGGTAGCGGCTCCGCGCAGTCCTGGCGGCGGCCTCGGCGACCGCGGCCGCCTCGCCCGTCGTCGTCCCGGCGGAGCCCTGCGTGCCCTGCTTCACAAGGTCCTCCTGGCGGACGTGTCGGTACTTGGGGTCATTACGGCGGGTTGGCACCCGCGCGTCAAGCACCATAGGCGCATCGGACGCCAGTTCACATCTCCGCGATGTTGGGTAAGGTGAGGCTTACCTTGTATTGCCCGGCTCCACGAGACGTGAAGGGGTGGTCCCATGGCCGTGCCCGGTTCGGCCGTCGCGGACGCGTACGCCCGCCTGGCGGAGGCCTTCCCCGCCCTCGCCGTCACCGAGCTCGGCGCGGGAGAGGCGGCCCCCCGGGGCGGCGGCTGGGTCGCCGCCACCGACCTCGCCGCAGGCGGGGACGGGCTGGACGCCTACCTCGCCTGGGACGACACGCAGGTGCGGCGGGACTACGGACAGCAGGGCCGCCCGGACGTCATCGCGAGCTTCGGTCTGCACCGGTACGCCTGGCCGGCCTGTCTGCTGATCACCGTGCCATGGTTCCTGCACCGCCGGGTCCCGCGCTACCCCGTGACGCACGTCTCGTTCGACCGCACCGCCCCCGGCCTCGCCGTGGGCCGCATGGCCGTACGCCCCGCCGGCTTCGCCTGTCTGCCGGACGACCCGGCCGCCGCCCTGCCCGGCGCGCGCGTCGTGCACGGCGAGGAGGCGCTGCGGGCGGAGGTGCGCGCGGCGGTCGCCGAACACCTGGAACCGGTGCTGGCCGGATTCGGCCCCCGGATGCGCCGGCGCGGCCGTGCCCTGTGGGGCATGGCGACCGACGAGATCGTCGAGAGCCTCTGGTACGTCGCCGGGCTGCTCGGCGAGGAGGAGCGCGCCCTGCGCGAGCTGGAGCTGCTGCTGCCGGGCGCGACGAAGCCGTACGTCGGCGCGGCGACGTTCCGCAGGCCGTCCGGGCCGGGCGGGGAGCCGGCCGCCGCCACCCGGGAGCGGGTGAGCTGCTGCATGTTCTACACGCTGCGCCCGGCGGACGTCTGCGCCACCTGCCCGCGCACCTGCGCCAAGGAGCGGACCGCGGTGCGCGCCCCCGAGCGGGAGAAAGAGCTGGTCGGGCAGGCCAGTTGACGAGGGGTCAGAGCAAGACGGAGCGGCCGGACGGCGTAAGATCGTCCGGCCGCTCCGCCGTGGCGTCCGGCCGCGCCCGGCCGTCCAGGTCACGAGCACTTCACAATTTCCTCACCGCCCGCAGGAAGTGTCCGCGGAACCACCCGTACGGGTAGTCTTATTCGAACTCAACTCCCGCCCCTCATGCGGCAGTTCGAGCAGAAAGCCGCCCAGGGCACCCCCCTCGCACTTCGATGGCGGCCTCTTGCCCCGAAACCCCCTGAGGGCCGCCGGGATTGGGCCACTATGGCGGGCGTTACGCCCTATCCCAATGCAAGGGACCCCTAGATGAGACTGACCGACATATCGCTGAACTGGCTGCTTCCGGGCGCCGTGCTGCTCCTGGGCATGCTGGCGGCGGTGGCGGTGCTGGCGCGCGGCAAGCGCTCCTCGGTCAAGGACACGAGCGCCGACGACTCGTGGGAGCGCAGCGAGGAGCGCCGCAGGCGCAAGGAGGCCCTCTACGGCACCGTCTCCTACGTGCTGCTGTTCTGCTGCGCGGCGGTGGCCGCCGCCCTGTCCTTCCACGGCCTGGTCGGCTTCGGTGAGCAGAACCTCGGCCTGTCCGACGGGTGGCAGTACCTCGTCCCCTTCGGCCTGGACGGCGCGGCGATGTTCTGCTCGGTGCTCGCCGTGCGCGAGGCCAGCCACGGTGACGCGGCCCTCGGCTCGCGGATACTCGTGTGGACGTTCGCCTTCGCCGCGGCCTGGTTCAACTGGGTCCACGCGCCGCGCGGCGTCGGCCACGCGGGCGCCCCGCACTTCTTCGCGGGCATGTCCCTGTCCGCCGCGGTCCTCTTCGACCGCGCGCTGAAGCAGACCCGTCGCGCCGCGCTGCGGGAACAGGGCCTGGTGCCGCGGCCGCTGCCGCAGATCCGCATCGTCCGCTGGCTGCGCGCTCCCCGGGAGACCTACCGCGCCTGGTCGCTGATGCTGCTGGAGGGCGTACGCAGCCTCGACGAGGCGGTCGAGGAGGTCCGCGAGGACAAACTCCGCAAGGAGCAGGAGAAGCGGCGCCGGCGTGACCAGGAGCGCATGGAGCGGGCCCGTCTGAAGGCGATCAGCCGCGGTCACCGCGGGTTCGGCGGCCGCGGCGGCGGGCGCGAGCTGGAGGCCACGGTCGAGCGGGACTCCGACGTGGTCGCCGCGGAGCCTGCCATAGCGGCGCCGGAGGCCCTGCCCGCCCCCGCCCCGCGTCCCTCCCTGCAGCCGGTCCGCCGCTCCGGCGGTGAGGCGCGGACGGTCGACCTCACGGCCGAGGACGACACCCAGGCGCTGCCGCGTCTGGACAGCCTGGAGCGCAAACTCAAGGACCTGGAGCAGCAGTTCGGCTGATCCGTCAGCCTGGACCGACGGCGCGGCGCGGCGTGGGGGACGCGGTGGTGAACCGCCTCCCTCACGCCGCGTCGGCGTCCGTGTCCGTCTCCGCTTCCGTCTCCGGGCCGAGGGCGAACCAGACGGACTTGCCCACGCCGTGCCGTCGGACGCCCCAGGAGTCTGCCAGCGACTCCACCAGCACCAGACCCCGCCCGTTCGTGGTCTCGTTGCCCGTCCGCGGACGTGGCAGGGGCTCGCGGGCGGTGAAGTCCCGTACCTCCACGCGCAGTCCCCAGGGGCCGACGTCCGCGGTGAGGACCGCGTCGCGGTCGGTGTGGACGAGGGCGTTGGTCACGAGTTCACTGGTGAGCAGTTCCGCGACCGCGGACCGCTCCGGATCACAGCGGTGGCGTAACAGCTCGCGCAGGGCGCGGCGGGACTCGGCCACCGCCCGCAGATCCGCACGCCCCAGCGTGCGCCTCAGCCGATCCGCCGAAGCCTGACGTCTCATGACCCCCGCCCGCGTGCCGATGCCGATTCCCCCACCTGCTCGAACACCTACACGGGAATGCTTGCCCGGTCGTTCACACGGCAGTCATACGGAGCGGCTGTGACGCGTTGTTGGCCGAAGTGCAACGGACACACAATCGTGTGCGGGGCCGTCCTCCCGACCCCCGTGGCGAGAGGACGACCCCGGCTGTCACACGGTGGTCGTGGAACTCAGGAACCTCAGTAGAGCCTGGTGACCGCCTTCTTCGCGGTCTTCTTGAAGGCGGCGAGCGGGGCGTCGTCGAAGTCGCCCATCTGGCCCCAGCCGACGACGGTCACGGTGCGGCCGTCGCGCCCCACGGACAGCAGGTTGACGTCCGTGGCCCCGTACGACGTCTCGGTGTGCAGGCCGTGCACCGTCGCCCCCTCCTCGACGGGCAGCGTGCCGAAGAAGCGGCCCTCGGCCTCGATCTCCGGGTACAGCCGCTCCAGCCGGGCCGCGCAGCCGCGGATCTCCTTGTTCAGCCGGTCGGCCAGGGCCTTGCCCTTCGCCGGGGACCCGGTCACCACGGTGACCTGCACGGCGCTGGTGTCCAGCTCGGTGTGGAAGAGGCGGTGCCGGTAGTCGTCTCGCCCAGGCAGTACGCGAGCTGCTCCGGGAAGCCGTCGGTGACCGGGCCGGCGGTCCAGCCGGTCGGGTGCGGGGGCAGCTCGGACGCCGCGAGGAACCGGGGCGCGGCCTTCGTCTGTGCCGACGCGTTCTGCTGTGCGGCCTCGCCCGGCGCGGCGCCGGCCTGTGCGGTGGCGGCCGCGCCCACGGCGAGCGCGGTGGCGGTGAGCGCGGCGAGCGCCGCGACACGGGTACGGACGGACATGGGTGACCCCCGTGGGATGGCGTGGTGGAATGGACGACACGTGCGCCGCGACGGCCGGGAGGTCTGTCCGGGCCGTCGGGGCGGTTCGCCGTGGTCAGAGCATCCGCCGTCGCGGACGACCGGCGCAAGCGTCGCCGCCCGATTCCCCGGCATGGAACCATCCCAGCCCGTCCGACGTGCAGTGATACAGGGTGCCTGGGATGCCCTGGGACGCCCGGACCGGACCGGGCGGACTCGACTCGGACGAGTGACGGGGAGAAGGAGCCGGTGTCGGCACACGACGAGGTGAATCGGTTCGCGGCACTCCTGCGGGAACTGAAGGGCCGCACGGACCGCAGCTACGGCCAGCTGGCCCGCCGACTCGGCATGAACACCTCGACCCTGCACCGCTACTGCGCCGGCGACGCGGTCCCGGTCGACTTCGCCCCGGTCGAACGCTTCGCCGCCCTGTGCGGTGCGCCGGAGGCGGAGCGCCTCGAACTCCACCGCCTGTGGCTCCGCGCGGCGGAGGCGCGGAGACGGCCGCGGGGTGGGGCGGCCGCGGAGACACCTCAGGAGGCGGACGCGGCGGCTTCGGACGCGTCCGGTGAGGCGGATCGACGTCCGCCCGCCGTGGGGCACGGCTCCGGGCCGGACGCCTCGCCCGGGACGGCACAGGGCGGTCGCCCCGACACCCCGTCATACGGTGAGCAGCCGGCCCTCTCCGCCGAAGCGATCGATTCCGGTCACTCCGTGAAGCCGGACGGGGACCACACCCACGCGGTGAGCGGGCCCTTGGGGCACGACGACGGCCCCGCCCCACGGCGTTGGCGGCGCAAGCGCGTCGCCGTCGCCGCCGCTGCCATGTGTGCCGTGCTGGCCACCGTCGGGAGTCTGTCGTTCCTCCCGGACGACCGGAAGGCGACCGCAAGCGGGGCCGTCGGGGCGGCTGAGGAAACCCGGGAGAGCAGCGCCGGGAACGGTGCCGGCCCCGCCCGGTCCGTCGCGCCCACCGGCTCCCCCTCCCCGTCCACGGTGACCTCCCCCTCCCCCTCCGCCCGTCACAGCGGCAACGGCACCGCGTCCGAAGCACCTCGCCCTGCCGGCTCCCCCACCGCCCCGGACGACGCGCCCGCCGGGCCCCCGCCCCTCACCTGGTCGGTGAACGACCACGCCTGGTCGTACGGCTGCGGGCACGACTACGTGGTGGCGAAGCCGCCCGCCCAGGTGCCTCCGCCGCCCGCCCCGCAGGACGCCAGGACGTGGGCGGCCACGCAGAGTGCCGTGCACGGCAAGGAGACGCTGGTGGAGCTGTCGGTGCAGGGGACGTCCGACACGGCCGTCGTCCTCACGGCGCTGCGCGTGCGGGTGGCAGGCCGTTCGGCGCCCGCGCCCGGCAACGCGTACGCGATGGACCAGGGCTGCGGCGGCGCGCTGACCCCGCGCTACTTCGACGTGGACCTGGACAAGGACCGGCCGATCGCCCGCGCGGTCGCCGGGAACGACGCGGGGACGCCGATCCCGGCGGTGCGGATGCCGTACCGGGTGTCCGCGACGGACCCCGAGGTGCTGATGATCACGGCCCGTACCGAGGGCTGCGACTGCCGCTGGCACCTGGAGCTGGACTGGTCCTCGCAGGGCCGCACCGGCACGGTGCGGATCGACGACCGGGGCCGTCCCTTCCGCACCAGTGCCGTCGCGGGCCTGCCGCACTACGAGTACGACACCCTGAACCGCTCCTGGAGGGCCCGGAGCGGCTGAACGCGCCTACGGGCGGGGCACGTTGCGCAGGTTGGAGCGGGCCATCTGGACCATCCGGCCGACCCCGCCGTCCAGCACGATCTTGGACGCGGACAGGGCGAACCCGGTCACCATCTCCTTGCTGATCTTCGGCGGGATGGACAGCGCGTTGGGGTCGGTCACGACGTCCACCAGCGCGGGACCCTTGTGCTTGAACGCCGCCTTCAGCGCGCCCGCCAGCTCCTTCGGCTTCTCCACCCGCGCCCCGTACGCCCCGCAGGCGCGCGCCACGGCGGCGAAGTCGGGGTTCTTCATCGCCGTTCCGTACGACGGGAGTCCGGCGACCAGCATCTCCAACTCCACCATGCTCAGGGAGGAGTTGTTGAACAGGATCACCTTCACCGGCAGGTCGTACTGCACGAGGGTGAGGAAGTCGCCCATCATCATGGTGAATCCGCCGTCGCCGGACATCGACACGACCTGCCGGTGCCGGTCGGTGAACTGCGCCCCGATCGCCATCGGCAGCGCGTTGGCCATCGAGCCGTGGGAGAACGAACCGATGATCCTGCGGCGGCCGTTGGGCGAGATGTAGCGGGCGGCCCAGACGTTGCACATGCCGGTGTCGACGGTGAAGACGGCGTCGTCGTCGGCCATGTCGTCCAGGACGGACGCCACGTACTCGGGGTGGATCGGCACATGCTTCTCCACCTTGCGGGTGTACGCCTTCACCACCCCTTCCAGCGCCTCCGCGTGCTTCTTCAGCATCCGGTCGAGGAACTTCCGGTTGTCCTTGGCGCGCACCCGGGGCGTGAGACAGCGCAGCGTCTCCTTCACATCGCCCCATACCGCGAGGTCCAGCTTGGAGCGCCGGCCGATGATCTCGGGCCGCACGTCCACCTGGACGATCTTCACGTCGTCGCCGGGCAGGAAGGCGTTGTACGGGAAGTCGGTGCCGAGCAGGATCAGCAGGTCGCACTCGTGCGTCGCCTCGTACGCGGCGCCGTAGCCGAGCAGTCCGCTCATCCCGACGTCGTACGGATTGTCGTACTGGATCCACTCCTTGCCGCGTAGGGCGTGCCCCACCGGCGCCTTGATCTTCCCGGCGAACTCCATCACCTCGGCGTGCGCGCCCTTGGTGCCGGCGCCGCAGAACAGGGTGACCTTCTCGGCGCGGTCGATCATGTCGATGAGCTTGTCGATCTCGTCGTCGCCGGGGCGGACCGTGGGCCGTGAGGTGACCAGCGCGGTCTCGGGCGCCTGGTCGGGGGCGGGTTCGTCGGCGAGGTCGCCGGGCAGCGAGACGACGCTGACGCCGGACCGGCCGACCGCGTGCTGGATGGCGGTGTCCAGCAGCCGGGGCATCTGGCGGGGGCTGGAGATCAGCTCGCAGTAGTGGCTGCACTCCCGGAACAGCCGGTCCGGGTGGGTCTCCTGGAAGTAGCCGAGGCCGATCTCGCTGGACGGGATGTGGGAGGCGAGAGCGAGGACGGGCGCCATGGAGCGGTGGGCGTCGTAGAGGCCGTTGATGAGGTGGAGGTTGCCGGGGCCGCAGGAGCCGGCGCAGGCGGCGAGCCGGCCGGTGACCTGCGCCTCGGCGCCGGCCGCGAACGCGGCGGTCTCCTCGTGCCGGACATGGATCCAGTCGATGGCGGAGTTGCGGCGCACGGCGTCCACGACCGGGTTGAGGCTGTCACCGACCACGCCGTACAGGCGTTTGACTCCCGCTCGGACGAGGATGTCGACGAACTGTTCCGCGATGTTCTGTTTGGCCATGGTTTCCGTCTGCCCCTCGGGTGCCGGAGATGCCTGACGGTTTCCATGAATTCACACCGGGCCGACTCACGCCTCCCAGACGGCCACGGCCGTACGGTCGTCGGCGTACCCCTTCACCCGTACCTGGGTGTCGGCCAGATACGCCGTCAGTCCCGGCGGCTCGGGACCGGACCACCGGTCGGCGAGGTGGGCGCGGAGTTCTGGTTCGCCGCGCAGCGGTTCGGCGAACCCGGTGGCGCACATCAGCAGCACATCACCCGGGCGGGCTACGGAGGTACGGAAACGGAAGGGCTCGCGGGGCGGGCCGGGGGCCGGCTCGTACGGGCTCGGGGGCGTGGGGATGCCGAGGTCCATGGTGAGACGGTCGCCGTCCGGCGTCTCGTCCGGCGTCTCGTGCGGCGCGGAGACGAAGCCGAGCACCGGCTCGCCCTTCACCTCCGCGACCTCCGGCTCGATGTCCTGCCACTCGCGGTCCCGCAGCCGGAACAGTCCCCCGGGGCCGACCCCGAAGAACACCCGGGTGCGGCACTCGGGGTCGGCGGACAGCAGCAGGCAGCGCAGGGTGGCGGCGTAGTCGTCGGGGTCGAGGCCCTGCTCGGTCGCGGCGGCGCGCAGCTTGCCGAGGCTGCGGTCGGTGAGGCGGTGCAGGCCGGCCTTGAGGTCGGCGCGGCGGGCCGCCCGGATGTCGGCGGTGAGCCGCTCGTGGCTGCGGCCGACCGCCGCGCCGATCCAGCGGCACACCTCGGCGGCGGCGAGGTGCGCGCCGGGAGCGGTCCTGGTGCCGGTGGCCAGCGCCACCAGCACGAGCGCCCGCTCCCCCGCCCCGAACCGCGCGGTCAGCAACGCGTCACGCCGGGGCTCGCCCCGGTACCGCGCGGAGTCCCCGCGCACGGAGACGGCACGCAGGGTGCAGGCCCCGTACCGGGCCCCGTCCAGCACGGTGTCCGGGACGAGCGCGTCCAGATCGTCGGGGTCGGCGGCGGGGAGAGCGGTGGGCTCGGCGTCGTAGGTGGGAGGGCGGGCGCCGACGTAGGCGCGGGAGGGCGGTGGGGACGGGATCGGCCCGAGCCTGGACTCGCCGCCGTCCTCCGGCTCACCGTCGGCCGGCGCGGCGGGGGTCCAGTCGCCGTAGACGGGGGCGGCGGTGGGGCCGGAGGGGTGTGCGCTGTCGGCGAGGGTGGGGGTCGGGTTCGCCTCGGGCGCGACGTTCGCCTCCGGCGCGGCGGGGGCGTCGGCGGGGCGGCTCGGATGCACTGCCGGGTGCGGGGGCGCCTCAGGCGCCGGCGGGGCGTCGGCGGGGCGGCTCGGGTGCGGGGGCGCCTCAGGCGCCGGCGGGGCGTCGGCAGGGCGGCTCGGATGCACTGCCGGGTGCGGGGACGCCTCAGGCGCCGGCGGGGCGTCGGCAGGGCGGCTCGGATGCACTGCCGGGTGCGGGGGCGCCTCGGGCGCGGGCGGGGCGTCCGACGCCTGCGGTGTCTCCGGCGCGGACGGCGGGTCGGCAGGGCGGCCCGATCCGGGCGGGTACGAGGGCGCTGCGGGCACCGGCTGCGCCGACGGGCCGGAAGGCGGCTTTGGTGTGGCGGGAGAGCCGTTGGGGGGTGCCGGGGGTCTCGTGGGCGGGGGCTCTTGGGGCGACGGCGGCTCCGGGGCCGGCCGGACGGGCGGCGTGTCGGCCGGGGCGTTCGGTGCCGACGGGGGCCCCGCCGGAACAGCCTCCCCCGCAGGAGGCTCCGCCACCGGCGGCGCATCGGTCGGACCGGCCTCGTCCGGAGGTAACGGCGTCGGACGGGCGTCTGTCGGCGGCGACGGCTCCCACCACGCCCGAGACGGCGTCCCGGCGGACGCCGGGGGCGTCCTGCGCTGGCCCGGGACCACCGGAATCCCGGGGACACCCCCGGGGTCCGGGGTCGACGGTGCGGGCGCCCCGGCGCCCCCCACCGCGTCCGCCGCCGAGGCGAACCGGTCCTCCAGGGAGTCGGCCGCCGGCGCCGGCCCCGTGTCGTCGGCGGCGTCGTCGTACAGCTGACCCCACCAGTCGTCCTCGGGACCGGGACCGGTGGGCCCGCCGGGCCTTCCCCCCTGCTGACTCATGCCCCCAATTGTCCACCGGACGGGCCGGATGAAAACGGGGCATCGGGAAAATCGCCGCACCGCGCGACCCTCACCGCGCGGTCCCGGCTCCCGATCTGCGCCGTCTCTCACCCTCCTGCACCCTGGACAGATGGGAGCGTGGGACCTCCTGCTCACCGGACTGGTGCTCCTGTTCGGTCTGTGCGGAGTGCTGGTGCCCGGTGTGCCCGGGTCCTGGCTGGTGTGGGCCGCGGTCCTGTGGTGGGCGCTGAAGGACCCGCAGGCGGTCGCGTGGTGGGTGCTGGTGGGGGCGACCGTGGTGCTGTTCCTGTCGCAGGTGATCCGCTGGGCGCTGCCGCCCCGCAGACTCCGGGAGGGCGGGGTGGACGCCGAACTGCTGACGTACGCGGGCGGCGGCTCGTTCGCGGGACTCGTCCTGCTCCCGGTGATCGGCGCGATCCCCGGCTTCCTCGCCGGGGTGTACGTCCACGAGCGGATCCGTCTCGGCCGCCGCGGGGAGGCGAGGGCGGCGGTGCGCACGGTGATGCGGTCGGGCGGGTGGAGCCTGCTCACGGAGCTGTTCACCTGCCAGCTGATCGCGGCGGCGTGGATCGGCGCGGTGTTCTTCGGCTGAGGCAGCCCCCAGCGGTGGGCGCCCGGCGCTCAAGGCCGCGGCAGCACACCCTCGTGCGCCAGCAGCGCGACTTTCCGCTCCAGCCCTCCCGCGTACCCCGTGAGGGAGCCGTCGGCGCCGATGACGCGATGGCACGGCCGCACGATCAGCAGCGGGTTCGCGCCGATGGCGCCGCCGACCGCGCGCACGGCGGCCCGGGGCGCCCCGACGCGCGCGGCGATCTCCCCGTAGGTGACGGTCCCGCCGTACGGCACGTCGTCGAGGGCGGCCCACACCTTCTCCCGGAAGGGGGTGCCGACGGCCCGCGTGGGCAGCCGGAACTCCTTGAGGTCGCCCACGAAGTACGCGGCGAGCTGCCGTTCCGCCTCCCGGAAGGGCCCGGGGTCCTGGGTCCAGTCGTCCAGGACCACGGTGGCCTTCCTCTGCCCGGGCACGGTGAGCGAGGTCAGCTCGCCGGTCGGGGCGGCGGTCAGCAGCAGGGGCCCGAGCGGGCTGTCCACGTGCGTCCAGTACGTCGTCGTCATGAGGGTCACTCCAACTCCCCTGCGGCGCGCAGGTGGTTCAGGGCGTACGAGCGCCAGGGGCGCCAGCTGTCGGGGGCGTCGAGGCCGGGCGGGGCCACGTCGGGGTCACCGAGCGCACGGGTGCGGATCTCGGCGATCGTGCGGTCGTCGAGGCCGGGGACGGCGGCGAGGGCGTCCCGCGCCGCGTCCCGGTCGTCGCCGGGTCCGAGCCGTACGGCGCCGTCGGCGAGGGCGGCGGTGAGCGCGCCCAGGGTGCCGTCGGGTTCGGCGCCCGCGAGGACGGCGGCCTCGGGGAACAGGTGGGTCAGCCCGCCGCAGGGCGCGTCGAGCCGTTTGCCGTAGCGGCGGACCAGATCGGCGGCCGTGTCGCGGCCCACGAGCGCCCGTACGGCGACCTCGTCGGGGTCGGCGGCGCCGGGCGAGCGCAGTCCGGGGCGGGCGGCGACGAGCGGGGCGAGCCGGCCGTCGGCGCCGAGGCGCTCGTCGACGGCGTACGGGTCGGCGTCCAGGTCGAACAGCCGGCGCAGCCGCTGTACGGCGGTGGTCAGGTCGCGCAGGTCGGTGAGGTGGACGCGGGCGTCGAGCCAGCCGCCGGCACCCGTGTCCGCGCGCTCCTCGACGGCGGCGATGCCGGTCCCGTAGGGGAGGCGCAGGGTGCGCCGGTAGACGCGGGCGCCGGGCGTCCCGGTCATCTCCTCGACGCCGGGGACGGCCTCGCGTTCCAGCAGGTCGAAGAGGGGACGCGCCTGGTAGGGGCCCCGGTGGGCGAGGCGCAGGGGCACTCCGGCGGTGGGGGCGCCGGGGCGGGGCCGGCCCTTGCGGGGCGCGGCGGCGCGCAGTCCGGTGGGCGTGGTGGCGTACACGGCTCGGACGGTGTCGTTGAACTGCCGCACGCTGGCGAAACCGGCCGCCCAGGCCACCTCCGTGACCGGCAGGCCGGTGGTCTGGAGGAGTACGCGCGCGGTGTGGGCGCGCTGCGCGCGGGCGAGCGCGACCGGTCCGGCGCCCAGCTCCGCGGTGAGCTGCCGCTGCACCTGGCGGGCGCTGTAGCCGAGGCGCGCGGCGAGCCCGACGACGCCCTCGCGGTCGACGACGCCGTCGGCGATGAGACGCATGGCGCGGCCCACGGCGTCGGCCCGCACGTTCCACTCGGCGGAGCCGGGCACGGCGTCGGGGCGGCAGCGCCGGCAGGCCCGGAAACCGGCGCCCTGGGCCGCGGCGGCGGTCGGGAAGAAGCGCACGTGGGCGCGTTTGGGGGTGACGGCGGGGCAGCTGGGCCGGCAGTAGATGCCGGTGGTCTCGACGGCGAAGAAGAACACGCCGTCGAACCGCGCGTCCCGGCTGCGCACCGCCTCGTACCTGCTGTCCTCGTCCGTCATACGGTCCAGTGTCCCCTGGCGGGGAGCGCCCGGCTGGCGGAAATCGGACATGGAGTCCGAGGGGCGCCGCGTGCGCGTGTTTGACCCTGACACGGTGAGAAGGTCTTCACTGGCGTGCCAGGAGGTGCTCCGATGACCACGCCCAAGGCGGAGACGACGACAACATCACGGGTGCTCGCGGGACTGCGGCACGACGACTCCTCGGTACGGCTGCGCGCGGCGCTGGCTGCCGGGTCGGACCCGGACCCGGGGTTCGTGGAGCCGCTGGTGGAGCGGTGCGGGGTGGAACCCGTGTTCCATGTGCGGGACATGCTGACGTGGGCCCTGACCCGGCACCCGCAGACGGTGACGGTGCCGCGGGTCCTGGCCGAGCTGCGGTCGCCGGACGCCCGGGCGCGGAGCCAGGCGCTGCACACCCTGTCGAAGATCGGGGACCGCAGTGTGTGGCCGGAGCTTTCCCGGTCGCTGCTGACCGACCCGGACGACGAGGTGGCGCGGACCGCCTGGCGTACGGCGGTGCTGCTGGCGCCGGAGGACGAGGCGGCGGAGCTTGCCCGGGTGCTGGTGTCGCAGCTCGGGCGGGGTGGCCGGGAGACGCAGCTGAGTCTGAGCCGGGCGCTGATCGAGCTGGGCGAGCTCGCGGTCCCGCCGGTGCTGGCCGGGGCGGCGGACCATCCGGACCCTCGGGTACGGGCGCACGCGCTCGCGACGGAGCGGCTGCGGCGCGACCCTGAGGCGGGGTTCGCGTACGCGGTGGAGGAGGCGAAGCGCGTGGTGTCGCCGGGGCCGGACGGGCCTCCCGGTGAGGAGGAGTGAGGCGGGGGTGCTGATCGGTGAGGTGGCGCGGCGGTCCGGGGTGAGCCCCCGGATGCTGCGCCACTACGAGTCGCTGGGGCTTGTGCGGCCGACGGGCCGTACGGCGGCCGGGTACCGCGCGTACACGGAGGAGGACATCCGGCGGATCTTCCACGTGGAGAGCCTGCGGTCGCTGGGTCTTTCGCTGCGGGACGTGGGCCGCGCCCTGGACGACCCCGGCTTCACGCCGTCCGGTCTGGTCGCGGACCTGGCGCGGCGGACGCGGGAGCGCATCGCGCGGGAGACGGAGCTGCTGACCCGGCTCCAGCGGATCGACGCGGCGGAACCGGCCGACTGGCAGGAGGTCCTCCAGGTCGTCGCGCTGCTGCGGAACCTGCGGTCGGGGGACGCGGGGATGCGGCAGCGGGCGGCCCTGTCGTCGGTGGACACGGCGCCGGTGCCGGTGGAGGCGCTGGTGGAGGCGGTGCTCAGCGAGACGGACCCGAATGTGGCGGGCGCCCTGCGGTGGGCGCTGGCCCAGGCGGGCGAACGGGGCGCGGAGCTGCTGGCGGCGGGGCTGGGGTCGGCGCTGCCGGAGGTGCGGGGGCGGGCGGTGCGGTGCCTGGCGGAGATCCCGGGCGAGCGGGCCACGGCGCTGCTGCGGGAGGCGCTCGGGGACGCGGACCCGTCGGTGCGCCGGACGGCGGCGCTGGAGCTGGGGGCCCGCGGGGTGGCGGAGGCGATGCCGGAGCTGGTCTGCATGGTCGTCGAGGAGGCGAACGACGTCGACGCGGCGGACGCGCTGGGGACGCTGGCGGGGGACGCGGAGGTGGCGGACCGGATCGTGACGGCGCTGTCGGACCACCTGGGGGATGCCGCCCTGGACCCGCCGGCGCGCCGCCGTCTGACGCAGGCCCTCGCCGAGATCCCGGGCCCGGCGGCCACGGACACGCTGAAGGCGCTGACCGGGGACGGGGACCGGGCGGTGGCGCTGACGGCGCGGTACGTGCTGGAGCTGCGGGAACAGGGCTGAACCGCCCCACCGGGCGCCGCGGAGGGCACCCGGCAGGGGGTTCTGGTGTCGGGGGTGTCAGCGGATGCGCCCCCGCTTGGCCTCCATGGCGGCCTTGCCGAGGGCGCCCTTGCGCTTCCACTCCCTGCGGAGCTCGGCGCGGACGCGGGCGTCGGTCTTGGCCACGATGTACTGGTTCTCCCGGAGCAGCTTGCGGTAGCTGTCCAGACGGCGCTGCGGCAGCTCGCCCGCCTCGAGGGCGTCGAGGACGGCACAGCCGGGTTCGCTCTCGTGGGCGCAGTCGTGGAACCGGCAGTTCTCGGCGAGGTCCTGGATCTCGGAGAAGACCTGGCCGACACCGGTGCCGGCGTCCCACAGGCCGACGCCCCGCAGACCGGGGGTGTCGATGAGGACTCCCCCGCCCGGCAGCAGGAGCAGGTTGCGGGTCGTGGTGGTGTGACGGCCCTTGCCGTCGACGTCCCGGGTGGCCCGGACCTCCATCACGTCCTCACCGAGGAGGGCGTTGGCCAGGGTCGACTTGCCGGCGCCGGACTGCCCGAGCAGAACCGAGGTCCCGCCGGCGACGATCGCGGCGAGCACGTCGGTCCCCTCGCCGTCCCGCGCGCTGACGGTGAGGACGGGCACGCCGGGGGCGGTCGTCTCGACGTCCTGCACGAGGTGCGACCGGGTCACCTCGTCCGGTACGAGGTCGGCCTTGGTGAGCACCACGACCGGCTGCGCCCCTGACTCCCACGCCAGCGCGAGGAACCGCTCGATCCGGGCGAGGTCGAGCTCGGCGGCGAGGGACACGGCGACGACGGCCTGGTCGACGTTGGCGGCGAGGATCTGCCCCTCGGACCGCTTGGAGGAGGTGGACCGCACGAACGCGGTACGGCGCGGCAGCAGCGTGCGCACGTAACGTGGGCGGGCGCCCTCGGGGTCGACGGCGGCCCAGTCCCCCGTGCAGACGACCTTCATGGGGTCACGGGGCACGACGTACTCGGTGTCGGCCCGGATCACCCCGTCCGGGGTGGCCATGTCACACAGCCCCCGGTCGACCCGGACCACGCGCCCGGGCACGAGCCCCTGAGCGGCGTACGGGGCGAAGGCGTCCGCCCAGTCCTCGTCCCAGCCGTAAGGAGCGAGGGCGTGCGAGGAGGCGGAGGCGGAAGAAGAGGAGGAATTCAAGGGAAACCCTTCGAAGGGCGGCCCCGGCGGCGCGTGTTGACGAACGCGCGGAGTGAGACGAGGTCAGCCGGAGACCACGGAGGTGAACGAGACGAACGACTGGATGCGGGCACGGCCCGTCACGGAGACAGCCATCGGTCACACCTCCCGGAATTCCTCGCCACGAACGGCACCACTGCACGGGCGCCTTGCCGACTCGGCACACATTAGAGGGCGCGGGGGCACCCCGCCATCTCTTTTCCCGGCACGCCGCTCGGGGAACGCGCGGGTGGCGAACCGCCCCGTGTCAGTGCCGGCTGTTACACCCACAGGTGAGGCGCACACATCCACTTCGGAGAGGAAGTCCGTGTCGAAAGCACCTGAGGACCGATCCGCCCCCTTGACCCCCGTCCGTCACGGCGCCGGGGCCGTGCCGCACATCGTCGGGGCGCATCTCTACCTCGAGGACCCGGCCGGGCGCGTGCTGCTCGGTCTGCGGCATCACAACTCCGCCTTCGCGCCGCACACATGGCACTTCCTCGCCGGGCACTGCGAGCAGGAGAGCGCGGTGCTCTGTCTGGTACGTGAGGCCGAGGAGGAGGCCGGGCTGTGTATCGGTCCGCGGGACGTGGAGTTCGTACACGTACTGCACCAGCTCCCCGGGCCCGGTCGGCGGCCACGGCTTCAGCTGGTCTTCCGGGCCCGTGCCTGGACGGGGGTGCCGGAGGTGCGGGAGCCGGACAAGTGTCTCGCGTGGCAGTGGTGGGACCCGGACGCCCTGCCCGAGCGGGTCGTCCCGTACACGCGTGAGGCCATCGCCCATATCCGTGCCGGGCGCCCGTACTCGGAGGCGGGGTGGTAGCGCACCCGTGACCCCGTGGAAGAAATCCCGCGCTTCTCCGGCGCCGATGTCGGATTTCCGTTGCCCGGCGGGGGCCGGCTGGATCGGACGGAGCAGCGTCGTTCAGCGTTGCGGAGGTCATTCGTACACCTCGGTGCCCTCGCACCGCATGGGAGACATTTCCTTGAGTGCTTCGCAACAGGCCGCCGTGGGCGGTCGGAGTCGGACTGCCGTCGTCGCCCTGGCTTGTGCCGGTGTGTTCGTCGCTTATCTGCCGGTGACCACCGTCGCCGTCAGTCTGCCGGTGCTGCAGCGTGAACTGGGCGCGTCCACCGCCCAGTTGTCCTGGGTGCAGGACGCCTTCGTGCTGCCGGTCGCCGCGTTGATCCTGACCGCCGGTGTGGTCGGTGACGTATTCGGGCGCAAGTAGGTGTTCCAGGCCGGTATGGCGCTGTGCGCGGTGGGTGCGTCGGTGTCGCTGTGCGCCAACTCGGTTCAGGTCGTGTGGGCCGGCCAGGTGCTCGCCGGCGCCGGGGCCGCTGCCTTGCTGCCCGTGACCCTCGCGCTCATCAGCCAGGCCGTGCCCGACCCGCGTGAGCGGGGCAAGTACATCGGCTACTGGACCACCTGCATGATGGCCGCGATGGTCGTCGGGCCGCTGATGGCCGGCACCGTCGTCGCGCACACCGGCTGGCGGTGGATCTTCCTGCTGACGATCCCGGTCGCCCTGGTGACCATGGTGTTCGCGGCGCGGCTGCTCACCGAGTCGAGGGCCGCGCACGGCCGCGGGCTCGACCGGCCCGGGCAGGTCACCGCCGCCGTGGCCATCACCGCGCTGGTGTACGGCGTCATCGAGGGCGGCGCGGCCTCCTTCACCGAGCCGCGCACCCTCGTCGCGCTCGCCGTCGCCCTGGTGGCCGGCGTCGCGTTCGTGCTGGTCGAGCGGCGCAGCGGTACGCCGATGCTGGACCTGTCGCTGTTCCGCAGCCGCCCGTTCACCGCCGCCGCGCTGGTCGCCCTGGTCAGCTTCCTCTGTCTGATCGGCTTCTTCTTCGTCCTGAGCCTGTACCTCGGCATGGTGCAGCGCCTGGACACCTGGGACGCGGGCGTGCGGCTCGTCCTCGTCAACATCGTGTCGATGGTCCTGGGTGTGGTGATGGGCCGGGTCATGGGGCGCGTCTCACCGCGCGTGCTGATCACCTCCGGGCTGTTGATCGCCGCGGCCGCTCTGGTGTCGATGACCACCCTCGACGCCGGCACGCCCTTCTGGTCACTCGCCTGGCGGCTGATGCTGCTCGGGCTCGGTCTGGGCATCGCGTTCCCCTGCATCACCAGTACGGCCGTCGCGGCGGTGGAGCCCCGGCAGGCGGGCATGGCGGCGGCCGGCAACAACGCCTTCCGCCAGGTCGGCGGCGCGCTCGGCCCCGCCGTGCTCGGCGCCCTGCACACCACCACCGCGACGGACGCCCTGCCCGGGCGGCTCGCCGAGTCGGGGGTCTCCGACGGCGTGGCGGAGCGGGTCGTCGCCGCCGTGCGCGAGGGCGGGTTGGGCGCGGCGAGCGGGCCGGAGTTCGCCTCGGTGGCCGGCCCGGTGAACAGCGCGGTTTCGGAGGCGTTCCTGGAGGGGCTGCGGTTCTGTCTGACGGTGTCGTCCGCGTTGCTGGTGCTGGCGGCCGTGGCCGCGGTCGTGCTGCTGCGGCAGCGTCCGGGGGTGAGGTCCGGCGGCACGGTCGTCTCACGGCAGGACAGCCCCGTCGAGCGGCCGACGGCGGCCGAGCAGGCGGGACGCTGACCCCTCTCCGTACGATGATCCGCGGACGCCTCCCCGCGGTACCGGCGCGGGGGTGCCGCTCAGCCAGGAGTGGGCCGTGAACCATGTGACACCCGCCGGCCACGGCGGCCCCCACTCCCCCGCCGCCCTGGACGAGCTCGATCTGCGGCTGCTGCAGGCCCTGGAGCTGGACGGGCGGGCGCCGTTCAGCCGGATCGCGCAGGTGCTCGGGGTGTCCGACCAGACCGTGGCGCGGCGGGTGCGCAGGCTGCGCGGCGCCGCGAACCTCCGCATCACCGGCATGGTGGACGACAGCCGGCTCGGCCGGGCCGGCTGGATCGTCCGGCTGGGCTGCGGCCCCGGCCGGGCGTCCCGCCTCGCCGCCACCCTGGCCGGCCGCTCCGACACCCACTACGTCGACATCGCCGCCGGCGGCACCGAGGTCATCTGCGCCATCACGCCCCGCTCCCGGCAGGAGCGCGACGACCTGCTCCTCGAACGGCTCCGTGGCACACCCCACCTCACCACCGTCAGCGCCCACTGCGTCCTGCACACCTACTACGGCAACTCCCTGCGCTGGCTGCGCAAGATCAGCGCGCTCGACCCGGAGCAGGAGCGCGCCCTGCGGCCCCCCGCGCCCTCCCCCGACCTCACCGACGACCCGTACGTCCCGGACGCCACCGACCTCGCGATGCTGGAGCTACTGCGGGTGGACGGGCGAGCCGGGGCGGCCGAGCTGCAGCGGGCGACCGGCCGTTCGGAGGCCGCCGTACGCAAACGGCTGGAGCGGCTGCGCGCCACGGGGGTGCTGCACATCGCCGTGGAGTACGACCACGAGCCTCTCGGGCAGAGTGTCGAGGCGCTGGTGTGGCTGACGGTCGCCCCCGGCGGGCTCGCCGAGGCGGGGCGGGCGCTCGCCGCACGGCCGGAGGTGCGGTTCGCGGCGGCGGTCACCGGACGGACCAACCTCGCGCTGTCGGCGCTGTGCCGGGACCCGCAGCAGCTGTACGCGTTCCTCACCGAGCAGGTGGGGGCGCTGGCCGGGGTCCAGGCGGTGGAGACGGTGCTGACCCTGCGGCGGGTCAAGGCGCTCACCGTGAGCTGAATCCCCGCTTGCCTCGGTTCAGCCTCGGGCCACGGCAAGCAGGGCGAAGGCCGCGGCGATCAGGGCGAGGCGGCCGTAGTGGTAGCGGGCCCAGCGGTCGAGCTGCTGGCGCCAGTCGGCGGGGCGGTTCCCGGGCGTCCAGGTCTTGTTGCGGTTGTTGATCGGGACGAGCAGCAGCAGCGACATGATCACGCTGAGGACGAGCAGCGCGGCGGCGGTGACGAGGAGGCCGGTGCCGGGGTCGGAGTCGTTCCGTCCCGCGACGGCCCATACGGCGACGAGGACGAGCGAGCCGACGTACCAGACCGGCATCACCGCGCCGAGCATGCGGCCGCCGTGGGCGTGGGCCTGCTGGGCGCTGTCCTCGGGGAGTGCGTCGATGACGCGGTTCAGGACGAAGGCGACCGAGAACTCCACGCCGACCATCAGGCCGACGACGACGACGGTGGCCACTTCGAGTGTGCCGAGCATGTGATCCCCCTGGATCCCTGAATCTAGCGTTGCTAGCAGATGGGTCAACGCTAGACCTGTCGGCACTCGATTGTCTAGCAGTGCTAGCATCTGGCCATGTCGGTACAGGAACGCAAGCAGCGTGAGCGGGCGGAGCGGGAGCGGCTCATCGTGGCCACGGCGCGGGAACTCGCCGAGGAGCAGGGGTGGGACGCGGTCACGACCCGGCGGCTCGCCGAGCGGATCGAGTACAGCCAGCCCGTGCTGTACAGCCATTTCCGGGGGAAGCGGGAGATCATCGGCGCGGTGGCCCTGGAAGGGGCCGCCGAACTGGCGGCGGAGCTGCGGGCCGCGTCCGCGTCGACGGAGGGGGCGCGGGGACGGGTCACCGCGCTGGCCCGGGCGTATCTGGACTTCGCCGAGCGGAATCCCGCCGTCTACGACGCGATGTTCCAGTTGGACGGCGGGCTGGCGTTCGCGGCGGAGGACACGCCCGAGGCGTTGAAGGACGGGTTCGCGGCGTTGCTGGAGACATTGCGGGACGTGGCCGGGGAGGGGGTCGATCCGGGGTTGTTCACGGAGGTGTTCTGGGCGTCGCTGCACGGGCTGGCCACGCTGACGCGGGCGGGGCGGTTGCCGGCGGGGGACGCGGAGGCGCGGGTGGAACTGCTGGCGGGGCGGCTGGCCGTCGTCTGACCGGGGAGGCGTCCGGGCGGCTGGGTATGCGTCCGGGCCGCGTGTCACGGGGCGCGCGCATCGCCCCCGGGGCACATGATGGGCACGGAATGCGCCAGGCCAGCCCATGCGAAGGGGCCAGTGATACGGATGTCGTCCCAGGCCGTCACCACCGTAGCCCTCCTCGCGGATCCGGACGCGCCGACGGAGATCGCCCACCGCGTGGCCCGGAAACTGCCCGAACGGCTCTCCGAAAGGGCGGGCGACGGGCGGGAGTTCGACGTCCACGTGGTCAGTGAGCCCTTCACCGCCGGGGCCGAGGACCCGGCCACCCTGCGGCGCCGGATCCTGGAGCGCGGGCGTGAGGAGGACTGGGACGTCGTCGTGGCCCTCACCGACCTTCCGCTGCACGCGCACGGGCGCAAGCTCGCCGTGGATCTCGACCATGAACACGGCATGGCGGTGCTGTCCCTCCCCTCCCTCGGGGGCTGGGTTTCCAGCGGAGGGCCCGGCGCGCGGTCGAGGACGCCGTGCTCAACCTGACGCACGCGCAGGTCGCCGGGGCGGGCGGAACCCCTCGGCGTGAGCCGCTGCTGACGTTCGTCGGCCGTCTCGCGCCCATCCGCCGGAGCCGGGCCGACGACGACGAGGCGGTCGACCTCCGGTACGTGGTCACCGGGCCGCGCGGCTACCTGCGGCTCCTCCTCGGCATGGTGCGCGCCAACCGGCCGTGGCGACTGGTGCCCGGCCTGTCGAAAGCCCTGGCGACCGCGCTCGCCACGGGGGCCATCGCGACCGTGAACGCCACCGTCTGGAGCCTCGCCGGGACCCTGAGCACGCCGCGGCTCGTCATCGCGACCGTCGGGTCCATCGCGCTCATGGTCGGGTGGCTGATCGTGGACGCGGGGCTGTGGCACAGGACGGCTGACGCCTCGCCGGAGGCGCGACAGAGGGACGCCCTGTACAACGCCTCGACGGTCGTGACCCTGGGGCTCGGGGTGCTGGTCTGCTACGCCGGCCTCGTGGTCGTCAACCTGCTGTGGGCGTTGTTCATCCTCAACGACCGCGTGTACACGTCCGTGACCCGGACCCCGCTGGACGGCGGCCAGTACTGGACGCTGGCCTGGTTCGTCGCGTCGGTCGCCACGGTGGGCGGGGCGCTGGGGTCGAGTCTGGAGAGCGACGAGGCGATCCGGGCGGCCGCGTACTCCAAGCGGGAGCAGGAGCGGTTGCGAATGGTCCGGGACGAGCGTGAGGACCACGAACGTTGACCCGACAGGGAGCCGCAGCAGCCCGGGGGGTGTTCGCGCGGCCCGACGCCGACGGGGCGCCGCCCGCGCCCGCCCTCCCCCACTCTCGGCTTCGCCCGAGCGGGAGGTGACCCACCGCCCCAGCGGGAGCGATACCCGCAGGCTGCGCGCCTCCAGGGGCGCGGGGAACTGCGCGGCCAGCCCCCGACGGGCCGCACCCGGCGTACGACCGTGCGAGGCACCCCATGAGCCGCGGGTACGGCACTGAAGCCGAGGCTCGTCGCAAGGGTGCCGCCCGCGCCCACCCTGCCCCGTCGCCCCAGCCGCACGACTGCCCGCGGACGCGGCTCCTCACGCCACCTCGCACGCCCGCCCGTTCAGGGTGAAGTCGTACGCCCGTGTGTCCGTGCCCCGGCGGGCCGTCAGGAAGCCGAAGGAGAGGCGGGCGCCCGCCTCGACGTGGGCGTTGTAGTCGGCCGCCGTGGCCGTCACCCGGCCCCCCGTCTGGTGCGCCGACGCGTCCCACATGTGGGTGACGCGGTGGTCCTCGGGGACGGTGAAGGCGACGCGCCAGCCGTCGAGGGTGTGGCGGGTCGTCACCGTGACGGCGGCCTGGTAGCCGTCCGGCCACTGGTTGAGCACGTCGTAGTCGACCCGGCACGGGGCCGGCGAGTCGGCGCCCGGGGTCTCCGCGGCGCCCGAGGACGTGCCCTGGGGCTCCGGGTCGGGCTCGGGGGCCGGGTCCGCCGTACGGGAGGGCCGCGCGGTGCGGCTCGGCGCGGCGCTGGGGGGCGAGGGCGAGGACGGGTCCGGGCCGGCGGAGCCGGACGGCGCCGTGCCCACCGGCGGGAGCGACGGCGCGGGCGCGGCGACCGGGCCGCCGCGGTCGTTGTCGGACGCCGCCGTCCCCGTGTCCCCGAACGGCATCAGCGACACCGCGAGCGCCAGCAGCGAGACGACGACCGCCGCGGCCATCGGCCCGTGCCGGGCGACCCGCGCCTTGCGGCTCCGTGCGCCCGCCGGGTCGTCGTGGTCCGCGTCGGGCCCGTCCGGGTTTCCCGCGCCCAGCCGTGCCTCGGCGGCGCGGCGGCGGCGCTCCAGGTAGGCGAGGCCGCCCCAGCCGATGACGCCGCCGGCCAGCGCGCCGGGCAGGGTGCCGGTGTTCAGCCGCAGGCAGGCGGCGGCCTCCGCGCACTGGCGGCAGGTGGCGAGGTGCCGGGACAGGTCCTCGGGGGTGTCCGCGACGGGCGAGCGGGTGACGGCGTCGAGCAGGCGGGCGTAGCTGCGGCACTCGGCGTCCATCGGGGAGTCGAGGTGGTTGCGGTGACAGCGGTCCCGGAACAGGCGGCTGACCTGGGCGAGTTCGTCGGCCGTGGTGGCGGGGTCGAGGCCCAGGCGGCGGGCCACCAGGGGCAGCGGGAGCGCCTCCGCCTCGGCCAGCCACAGCAGTTCGGCGTCCGCCTGCTGGAGGTCGCGCAACCCCCGCAGGGCGATGGGGCGTTCGAGGGGCGGCCCGGTGTAGCGGGCGGCCTCGTCCGAGTGGAGCCACAGACGCAGCTCGGGGTCGAGCTTGTGGCCCTGCCCGCCCTTCTCCCAGGCGGCGGCCGTGGTGCGCACGGCCGTCAGCAGCAGGGGGATGCGGGGCAGCCGGGAGGAGCGGCGGCCGGTCCCGCGCATGCTTCCCGACTCGGCGGCGCGCAGTTCCCGTATGCCCTCGGCGAAGGCCTCGCGGGCCAGTTCCGCGGCGGCGCTCGAACCCGCCGTGCACAGGTCGGCGTAGGAGAGCACCGCGTCCCAGCATTCGGAGAACAGGGCCGCCTCGGTGGCGTCCTGAGGGCTCGGCAGGTCGGGCATGAGACTCCTGCATCCACGAGCGAGGTCAACTCGCCATACCGGCGGGTGGAGTTGAAGGGAACCTCGCGGCAGTGGACGAGAGCTTTGCACGTCTCCGACACAACTGACAAGCGCTCTCTTCACTTTGTGTGGCCATACCGCGACCCCTCGCAGGGACCATACGCACGAAAGGCCGGAACGTCTCGGTTCCGGCCTTTCGTATGCAGTTCTGTCACATCCGGACCGCCCCCGGCGGCCGCTCAGACGGCTTCGACGGGCTCCGTGGCCGACAGGCTGTCCATGAAGGAGCTGACGGAGAACACCGCGCGGCCGGGTCCGGGCGGGCCGTAGCCGGGGGGCGAGGCGAGACCGAAGTCCTCCATCGTCTGCCGGTACGCCTGAAGCAGCCGGATGTGGTACTCCAGCGGCGCGCCCTGCGGGTTGGCCTTGCCGAGCGGGGTGGTCGGCTCGGGGCACCAGGTGGTGAAGCGGGGCGTGATCCCCTTCGACATGAAGAAGCGCAGGCCCTCCGTGGTGGACGCGATCGCCTCGTCGACGGTCTTGAAGCCGAACGGCTCGGCCATCTCCACGCCCGCCACGAAGTTGGGGATCACGTTGCGCGCGCCGAAGATCTCCGCGGAGTCGAGGATGCGGCGGTGCCACTCGTCCCGGCCGACGTACCGCTCCTTGCCGGGGCAGTACATCTTGAACAGGTACTCGTCCCACACCTCGTAGTTGGGGTGGTAGATCTGCACGCCGTAGTCCTTGAAGCGCTGCACGTCGTCCTTGGGCAGCGCCTGGGCGACGACCTTGCCGATCCAGCGGCCGGGGAAGCGCTCCTCGATGGCCTTGGCGTAGTGGCCGTAGAAGTCGGCCTCGTCGCGGCCGGAGACGGTCTTGGTGATGGCGCCGCCGGTGAGGGTGTAGGCGGTGGACGCCTTCGCCGTGTCGTACTTGTCGATGATCTCCAGCGCCTCGAGGACCTCCTCGACGTCCTTGACGCCGGTGTAGGGCCGGCCGGCCGCCTTGTGCTGGCGCCAGTTGTGGTTGATGTCGCAGTACTGGCACTCCTCCTTGGCGCCGAAGTACTGGCAGACCCGGAAGACCGTCAGGTAGATCAGGTAGCCCCACTGGATGGTGGGGGCGACCTCCATCACGGACTTCCCGTTGGACAGCTTGTGCTTGTAGTACTCCGGCATCGGCGGCACGCCGACGTCGGAGATCCGCTTGCCGTCCAGGTAGAGGCCGAGCATGCCGTGCTCGTCGGCGGCGACCCGGTACGGGGACGACGGGTTCACCCGGACGGACACGACCGTGCGGCGCAGGTCGTACGGTCCTCCGGTGAGGATGATCTCCTCCGGCGGGCGGCGCAGCGCGGCCTCGCCCAGCTCCGGCAGGGTGCCGTGGTCGAAGGAGAAGATGAAGTACGACTTCGGTTTGACCTCGCCGCCCTCGTTGTCGCTGAGCGCTGAGGGGTCGAAGGCCACGCCGCCGCGCAGCAGGTCCTCCTTGAAGACGGCCTCGCGCGGAACGTGCGGGAACCGCTCCATCAGATCCTCGACCAGCGCGGTACGGCTGCCCATCGCGTGTTCTCCTCCCGGTGCCGACGTACGACTCCTCACGGTATGCCCCCGGCCGGGCATCCGGGGCGGCGGGTCCCCCCACATGGCGCCGGTCACTCCCGAGGTAGGTTCCGAGGTGGCCCATGTCACGGGCCCTCAGGCGGGAAGGACGAGGGATGACCGAGAGCGTGACCAACTGGGCGGGCAACATCACGTACGCCGCCAAGGAGCTGCACCGGCCGCACACGACGGACGCGCTGCGCGCCCTGGTCGCCGACGCCTCGCGGGTACGGGTGCTGGGCAGCGGCCACTCCTTCAACGACATCGCCGACGCGGGCGAGGACGGCGTCCTGCTGTCCCTGGCCGCGCTGCCCCCGGTGATCGAGGTGGACGCTCAGGCGCGCACGGTACGGGTCGGCGGCGGGGTGCGGTACGCGGAGCTGGCCCGCGAGGTGCACCGGCACGGGCTGGCGCTGGCGAACATGGCGTCGCTCCCCCACATCTCGGTCGCCGGGTCGGTCGCCACCGGCACGCACGGCTCGGGCGTCGGCAACGGCCCGCTCGCCTCGTCGGTGCGCGCGGTGGAGCTGGTCACGGCGGACGGCTCCGCGCTCACCCTGGAGCGCGGCGACGAGCGGTTCGGCGGCGCGGTCACCGCGCTGGGCGCGCTCGGCGTGGTCACGGCGCTCACCCTGCACCTGGAGCCGGCGTACGAGGTGGAGCAGCGGGTGTACACCGAGCTGCCGCTCGACGTGCTGGACGCGGACACGTTCGAGGCGGTGATGTCGGCCGCGTACAGCGTCAGCCTGTTCACCGACTGGCGGGAGCCGGGCTTCCGGCAGGTGTGGGTGAAGCACCGCACCGACCGGCCGCGCGCCGGCTTCCCGTGGGCGGCGCCCGCGACGGAGAAGATGCATCCGGTGCCGGGCATGCCCGGCGTGAACTGCACCGAGCAGTTCGGGGCGCCGGGCCCCTGGCACGAGCGGCTGCCGCACTTCCGGGCGGAGTTCACCCCGAGCAGCGGCGCGGAGCTCCAGTCGGAGTACCTGCTGCCCCGGGGCACCGCCGTGGACGCGCTGCACGCGCTGGACGGCATCCGGGACACGATCGCGCCCGTGCTCCAGACCTGCGAGGTGCGCACGGTCGCCGCCGACGAGCAGTGGATGAGCCCGTCCTACGGCCGTGACACGGTGGCCCTGCACTTCACCTGGATCGAGGACACGCCGACGGTGCTGCCGGTGGTGGGGCGCCTGGAGGAGGCCCTCGCCCCGTTCTCGCCGCGCCCCCACTGGGGCAAGGTCTTCACCACCCCGCCGGCGGAACTGCACGCCCGCTACCCGCGCCTGCACGACTTCCGCGCGCTGGTGCGTGAGCTGGACCCGGAGGGCGTGTTCGGGAACGCGTTCGTGCGGGGGGTGCTGGGCGGCTGACGGGGCGAGGGGAGCGTGGGGCCGGGGAGGCTCCCACGCTCACCCCGTCACTCCGGCAGCACCCACACGGGGTTCGAGTAGAACCACAGGTCGCGCCACGGGTCGGCGTCGCCGTAGACGTCCTGGGCGGGGCCCGCCGGGTCGACCTTCGCGCCCATGACGCCGACGGCGGACCGGTTGCCGTCCGTGCCGCGCAGGCGGACGTACAGCGGGCGGTCGACCGGGCCGAGGTCGTAGGTGAACCGGACGGTGCCCTCGGACGCCGCGACGTCGTACGACCGGACGACGGCCGCCGCCGGCGCGGTGAACGTGTCCTTGTCGGCGGCCGGGCCGGTGACGTCGCCCTGGATGACGTCCACGCGGGCCAGCCGGGGCGTGAATCCGGCCCAGTTGGCGTCGGCGGCGAGTGCCACGTCGGCGGTCAGCGTGACCCTCGTGCCCTTGCGGACGTGCAGGGCGCCGCCGAGGGTGGTCCAGCGGCCGCCGCCGGAGACGCGGACGTCGAGGCCGTCGACGAGCTGCCCGTGGTCGACCCAGACGCGGCCGGCGCGGATGCCGTCCATGACGGCGGCGTAGGAGAAGCTCTTGGCGCCGACGTGGGTGCGGCTGTACTGGCCGGGCCAGTAGTCGACCGCCTTGGTGTCGATCTTCCCGGCGTACACGGGGTCGCCGTGCCGGCCGTTGGCCGGGAAGTCGCCGGCGCCGCGGACGGTGGTGTCGCCGTACACGTGGTGGGAGTCGGAGTTGGCGGTGATCCACCAGGGGCGGCCCTCGGCGAGGAGGCTGTCCCACAGGCCGCCGACGGTGGCGGTCATCCAGTCGAAGCCGCCCCAGGTGCGGTAGCTGTCCAGGGGGTAGCCGGGGAACGAGTTCGCGGTGGGGCTGCCGTCGTAGTAGCCGCGGGCGCGGGCCGGGCCGAGCGGGGCGGGCAGTCCGGCGGCCTGGTGGCCGGGGGCGCCCTCGAAGCCGACGGCGATCCGCCGGTCCGCTCCGGTGGCGTCGCGCCAGGCGCGGATCTCGTGCGGGGAGTCGATGCCCTTGCGGGAGGGATGGTGGGCGAGCATCAGCGCGTCGTCCACCGTGCGGCGGCGCACCTGCTCGGCGAGGAACTGGATCCCGGCCACGGCGAGGGCCTCGTTGGCGGGGCTGGAGTCGCCCGCGCCCTTCACGATGCCGTCGTAGTCGGTCTCGAACTGCTTGAGCACGGCGACCTCGTTGCGTCCGGGGTGGACGAACACGGTGCCGTGGTCGGCGGCCGGGATGTTCCACTCCAGGCCCTGGAAGACGAGGGTGTCCCGGTACGCGGCGCGCGCCTGTCTGATGTCCGGGTTGACGTTCTCGACGCCGATCCTGGCGTGGATCGCGCTGCCGTGGTCGGTGATCACCATCCAGTCCAGGCCGTGCCGGGCGCCCTGGCGGACCTGGTCGACGACGCGGTACTTGCCGTCGCTGCTGTAGTGGGTGTGGATGTGGTGGTCGCCGGCGAGCCAGAGGTACCCGTGGCGCGGGGCCGCGGCGTCGGCTCTTCGGGCGTCCGCGGGCGGTGAGGCCGGGGCCGGGTTGCCCGGCAGCACGGTGCCCGCGGCCAGGCCCGCGCCCAGCAGGCCGGCCCGGCGTAACAGGGCGCGGCGGGACGCCTGTTCGGGCGACAGCGCCTCGTCGGGCACAGAGGTGTCGAAGGCGGGGGGCAGGGGCGCCGACGCGCCGGGCCCGTGGTCGTGGTGGTGATGGTCGTGCGGTCCGTGCCCGTGCCCCATGACTGCCTCCTCGTCTCGAACGCACCGCGGTGGAGCATCCGGGCGGCGCGTGAACCACGGTCGTCCATGGAGTGACCGGCGCGTGCCACCGACACGACGGCTGCGGGCCGTCCGGGGGCCGGTCGCGCGGGTCCCCGCGCCCTCCAGGAGGGCGCGGGGACCACGCCAGCAACCACTACCCACCGGCGGGCGACCCGCAACCCCGCCCGCGTCGGCTACATTCACCTGTCCAAAACCCGCCCGCCGACTGCCGGAGGCACACATCCCCCGCGCCGGACTCACCGCCGACCGCCTCGTCGCGGCCGCCGCCGACCTCGCCGACGAGGCCGGCTACGAGAACGTCACCCTGTCCGCGCTGGCCCGGCGTTTCAACGTCAAGGACGCGAGCCTGTACACGCATGTGCGCGGGCTGCGGGACCTGCGCACCCGGATGGCGCTGCTGGCGGGCGGCGAGATGACCGACCGGATCGCGGAGGCCGTCGAGGGCCGCACCGGCAAGGACGCCCTGGCCGCCTTCGCCGGCGCCTACCGGGGCTACGCCCTCGCCCACCCGGGCCGGTACGCCGCCACCCAGATCCGCCTGGACGAGGCCACGGCGACGGACTCCCCCGAGATGCGCCGCACCGCCGAGGTCGTCTACGGGCTGCTGCGCGCGTACGGCCTGGAGGAGCCCGATCTCACCGACGCCGTACGGCTGTTGCGCAGCTCCTTCCACGGTTACTGCGCCCTGGAGTCCGCCGGGGCGTTCGGCGCGCCGCGCGATCTGGAGGCGTCCTGGGACCGGATGATCGACGCGCTGCACCTGACGCTGCTGAACTGGCCCCGGAGAACGGCAGGTTGACCGACCGGTGCCTCAGCCGGCGAGCTCCTGCACCTCCCCGTACGACGGCACCGTGCCCTCCCCCGCCTCCCGCCCCTCCCGTACGGCGACCACCGCGTCCAGCGCCGCCCCGAGCGCCCGGCGGTACAGCAGCGAGCCGAGGCTGACGCGCCGTACGCCGACGTCGGCGAGCCGGTCGAGGGACGGGCCGCCCGGCGCGTACAGGACGTTGAGGGGGCACCCCTCCAGCGCGCGTACCAGACCGGCGATCGTGCCGAGGTCGGTCAGCCCCGGGACGAACACGCCGTCCGCCCCGGCGTCCCGGTACGCCAGCACCCGCTCCCTCGTCTCGTCACCGTCCCCGAGCCAGTACGTGTCCGTCCGGGCGTTGACGAAGAGACCGGGCGCGGCGGCGCGCACCGCGCGGATCTTCGCCACGTGCCGGTCGACCGGCCCCAGCCCGTCCTCCAGGTTGATCCCGGCCGCGCCCCGCACCCGCAACTCCGCCGCGAAGGCGCCCACTTCACCGGGATCGTCGCTGAAACCGTCCTCCGCGTCGACGGAGAGCAGACACGGCAGCGCGCCGAGCGTGCGGGCCAGGCGCAGGGTCTCCTCGCGGGTGGCCCGGGTCCCGTCGGGCAGCCCGGCCGCCGCCGCGACGCCCAGGCTGGTCGTGCCGACGGCGGGGAAACCGTGGGCATGGAGGAGGGCCGCGGAGGCGTGGTCCCAGGCGTTGGGCAGCAGCAGCGGCCGGTCCTGGCGGTGGAGCGCGGCGAAGGTCTCCGCCGGGCGGGCGGCGTGGTCGTCGGTCATACGGACCACGCTAGGGGCGGGACGCTTCGGCGGTCGCCGAAGCGTCGGCGCGGGGCGCGCTCACTCCGGCGTGAACGTGTGCATCTCGTCCCCCTCCGGCTGCACCACCCCGTACGAGCTCTCCGGGACCTCGTTCCAGGCTCCGGTCAGGTCACCGAGGGGCTCGGAGACGATGAGACGGGCGTCGTCCGCGATGTCGCGCAGGAACGCCACGTCCGGGTGGAGGGACTTCAGCGTCTCGACGCGGGTGTTGTAGAAGAGGGACCGCGACTTCCGCCGGGTGGAGTAGCGGAAGGACCACAGCCGTACGCCGTCGGTGACCGCGACCGTCATCTGCATGGGGTGCTCGATGCCGTGCGCGCGGCCGGTGCGCTCGACCAGGCCGGTCATGCGGGCGACGGCGCCGCGCGGGTCGTCCTCCAGACCGAAGGTGAGCGCCAGGTAGAACATCATCTCGGAGTCCGTTGACCCCTCGAGGTACGGGAAGAGGTCCGGGCGGACGGCGAGGGCGAGGTCGCGCCGCAGCAGGGGGAAGCCTTCGATGGCCCCGTTGTGCATCCACATCCAGCGGCCGTACCGGAAGGGGTGGGAGTTGGTCTGCTGCACCGCCGTGCCGGTGGAGGCGCGGATGTGGGCGAAGAACAGCGGCGAGACGACGTGGCCGGCGATCTCCCGCAGATTGCGGTCGCTCCAGGCCGGGCCGATGTCCCTGACCACGGCGGGGCTGTCCTTGTCCGGCACGTACCAGCCGATGCCGAACCCGTCGCCGTTGGTGGTCTCGACGCCCATCCGGGCGTGCAGGCTCTGGTCGATCAGGGAGTGGACCGGCCGGTAGAGCAGGTTCTCGAGCAGAATCGGTGTGCCCGAATAAGCGAGCCAACGGCACATGTCCACCGCCTTCCGGTCGGGACGGAACCCGCGGACGCCCCGGCGGGCGTGAGCCGTGAGGCCCTCGCCCGCCCGGGACACCGCACGCCCCACCGGGTACCCGTCCCGCCGCACGGGACGCGTCCCGCCTCAGGTGCGGGAGCGGCCGCCCACGCACAGCGCCCAGATGACGAACCCGGAGAAGGCGATCATCACCACGGACCAGACCGGGTAGTACGGCAGGGACAGGAAGTTCGCGATGACGACCAGCCCCGCGATCACCACGCCGGAGACGCGGGCCCACAGGGCTCCCCGGCCCAGGCCCATGCCGACGAGCACCGCGAGCGCGCCGAGCACGAGGTGGGTCCAGCCCCAGGCCGTCAGGTCGAACTTGAAGACGTAGTTCTGTGTCGTCACGAAGACGTCGTCCTCGGCGATGCCCATGATCCCGCGGAAGATGTCCAGCACCCCCACGAGCATCAGGGTGACGGCGGCGAAGACGGTCAGGCCGCCCGCCCACTCGCGCTTCGCCGACGGCGCGTGCGCGCCGTGTGTCGGATGTGTGGCTGTCATCGCTGTGCCTCGGTTCCGTGTCGTGTGCGGTTCCGTGTCGTGTGCGGTTCCGTGTCGTGTGCGGTTCCGTGTCGTGTGCGTCAGTGGGGCCCGCGGCCGCTCAGGACCAGTTCCTTGGCCCTGCGGAACTCGTCGTCCGAGATGTCCCCGCGCGCCTTGATCTCGGAGAGCCGGGCCAGTTCGTCCACGCTGCTGGCCGGCTCCCCCGTGCCCTTCGCCGTCTCCCTGATGTAGCTGTCGAGCGCCTCCTGCTGGGCGCGGGCCTGGGCCAGCTCACGGCGGCCCATGTTCCTGCCGCGGGCGATCACGTAGACGAAGACGCCCAGGAAGGGCAGGACGATCGTGAAGACCAGCCAGCCCGTCTTGCCCCAGCCGCTGAGGGAGTCGTCGCGGACGATGTCGCCGATGACCCGGAAGAGCAGGATGAACCACATGATCCACAGGAAGAACACCAGCATGGTCAGCAGGGCGCTGAGCAGCGGGTAGTCGTACGCGAGATACGTCATGCCGGTCATCTCCTCCTCGCTCGCGGGCCCTGTCCGCCCGCCCGCGGCACGCCGTCACGCCGTGCCGACCTCAGCGTGTTCCGTACGGCGTGCCGGTCGCCTCACCCGGCGCGGGTGATCCGGCGGGCGGGGCGCACGGGGTGGGATGGACGCCGTGGAGTCGCGATCCGCGCGCGACGGGAGGACGGCGATGGCGGTACCGGACGTGTTCGACGCGCGGGCGGACTTGCCCTCCCCGGCCGCGCGGGCCTCGTACGGCAAGCGGGCGCGGGGGCGCGCGCCCCGCTCGTCGCACGGCGCGTTCACGCCGGCGCGGGGCCGGCCGGACCCCGTGGACGTGCTGGAACGGCAGTCCGCGACCCGGCTGCCCGAGCTGGTGCCGGTCCGCTACGGGCGGATGCTGGAGTCGCCGTTCCGCTTCTACCGGGGCGCCGCCGCGATCATGGCGGCGGACCTCGCGCCGCTCCCGGACACCGGGCTGACCGTGCAGCTGTGCGGGGACGCGCATCTGCTGAACTTCCGGCTGCTGGCCTCCCCCGAACGGCACCTCGTCTTCGACATCAACGACTTCGACGAGACCCATACCGGCCCCTTCGAATGGGACGTCAAGCGGCTCGCCGCCAGCTTCGCCATCGCCGGGCGGGCGAACGGCTTCACCGTGGCGGAGCAGAGTGACGCGGTACGGGCCTGCGTCGCCGCGTACCGGCTGCGCATGCGGGAGTTCGCCGGGATGCGCGCGCTGGACATCTGGTACGCGCAGGACGACGCCGACCGGCTGCGTGAGCTGGCGGCCTCCTCCCTGACCGCGGAGGGCCGGCGGCGTACGGCCGAGGCGGCCCGCAAGGCGCGCGGCCGCACCCACCTCCAGGCGTACGCGAAGCTCACCCGGGCCACGCCGGAGGGGCGGCTCATCGCGGCGGACCCGCCGCTGATCACCCCGCTGCGGGACCTGCTGGACGGCGCATCCGCGGAGGAGAAGGGCTTGCGCGCGGTGCTGGACGGTTACGCGCGGTCGCTGGCGTCGGACCGCCGGCATCTGCTGAGCCGCTACCGGCTGGTGGACGTGGCCCGGAAGGTGGTGGGCGTCGGCAGCGTCGGCACCCGGTGCTGGATCGTGCTGCTGCTCGGCCGGGACGACGACGATCCGCTGCTGCTGCAGGCCAAGGAGGCGCAGGAGTCGGTGCTCGCCCCGTACACGGACGGCGAGGAGCCCGACAACCAGGGCCGGCGGGTGGTGGAGGGGCAGCGGCTGATCCAGACGACCAGCGACATCCTGCTCGGCTGGACCCACGCCACGGGCTTCGACGGCCGGCCCCGCGACTTCTACGTACGGCAGCTGCGCGACTGGAAGGGCATCGCCCGGCCCGAGACGATGGATCCCGCCCTGCTGCGGCAGTTCGCCCGCCTGTGCGGGGCCAGCCTGGCGCGGGCCCACGCCCGGTCCGGCGACCCGGTCGCCGTCGCCGCCTACCTGGGACGCGGCGACCGCTTCGACCGGGCGCTCGCGGCGTTCGCGCAGGACTACGCCGACCGCAACGAACGCGATGTCGCGGCGCTGGGCGAGGCGGTGCGGGCCGGTCGGGTGCGCGCGGAGGGACATCCCTAGGCGTCTTGGGCGTCCCGGCGGAGGCTCACTGCGGCACCTGGCGCAGCTCCAGGATCCGCAGGCCGAGGGACTGGCAGCGGGCGAGCAGCCCGTAGAGGTGCGCCTCGTCGACCACCTGTCCGAACAGCAGGGTCTGCCCGGACATCGTCACGTGGTCCAGCTCGGGGAACATGCGGATCAGCGGTTCCGAGAGCTGCCCCTCGACGCGGATCTCGTAGCGCATGAGCCGCTCCCCGGGTGGTGCCTGAACTGGACGAACCACGCCCGCACCCTTCCGATGGTCCGGCCCGCGGGGGTTTCGCGGCTCACCCCGGGCAGGTGAGGAGCCGCTCGGGGTACGACGGGGTCAGTGCTTCAGCCACAGCTTGCTCGCCAGGATGACCAGCCCCAGGGCGAGGTTGACCAGCGCCGACAGCACCAGCAGCCGCCCCGGCGCGCCCGCCTGCCGGGCCGCGGCCACGGACCAGCCCACCTGCCCCGCCACGGCGACGGACAGCGCGAACCACTGCCCGCCCTGCACATCGAGCCCCAGTACGGGCCCGACCCCCACGGCGACCGCCGGCGGCACCGCGGCCTTGACGATCGTCCACTCCTCCCGGCACACCCGCCCGACGACGGCCCGGTCCGGCGGATGCCGCGCCAGCCGCGCCCCGAACAGCTGGGCGTGCACATGGGCGATCCAGAACACCACGCCGGTGAGCAGGAGAAGGAGCATCAGCTCCAGCCGGGGGAAATCCCCGAGCGTGCCGGCCCCGACGATGACGGAGGCGGCGAGCATGGATCCGTAGACACCGCCGGTGTAGTCGGCGTGGGTACGGCGGGGGGCGGACGGCTCGTCCGCCTCTGTCGCGGGGTTGCGCACGGCGGCCGGCACGGGCGCGCCGCCCGCCGTCGCCGCCGGATTCCGCATGGCGCTTGCCGCCGGCGCCTCATCCGCCGCACGTGCGGGGCTTGGCGCGGACGCGCCCTCCACAGCCCCCGTAGGGTCCCCCGCGGCGCGCGGGCCGGGCGCCTCGTCCGGCGCCACCGGGTCCCCGGCGGGTCTTGGTGTCCCCACGTAGTCCGCGCCCCACACCCGGTCGATGAGCTGGCAGGCGTCCCGGCGGCTGCCGCGTCCGCCGGGCTGCCTACGGAGGGCGATGTGGGCGCCCGGTCCGTCGGCCCCGCGGGGCTCCGTGCGGGGCTCGGCGCGCCCGCGCCGTCCGCCGGGTTCCCCCCTGCGGACGGCGAGGACGCCTCAGCCACCCGGTCCCTCGCGGCGGGCGGCGCAGACGCCCCGCCCGCCGCCGAGCGCGGATTCCGCGTCGTACCCGGCGCGGGTGTCCCGCCCGCCCGCCCCGTCCGGTTCCGCCCGGGGCGGCCCCGGGCCCACGGGGCCCGGCGGGACGTCAGCAGATGGCGCCTGCTCACAGCAGGCCCAGTTCCCGGGCCCGCCGGACCGCCTCGCTGCGGCGGCCCACCGCCAGTTTCCGGTAGGCGTTCTTCAGGTGCGTCTTCACCGTGTTCACCGAGACGTACAGGTCCGCGGCGATCTCCTCCGTGGACATCGCCAGGGCGAGCCTCCGCAGTACGTCCCGTTCGCGGCCGCTCAGGTCCCCGACGGGCGGGGGTGGTCCACCGGGCGGGCGCGGCGGGGTGGGGCGGTGGTGGCGGGGGGTGGCGGTCAGGTAGGGGCGGATCCAGGAACCCGCCTCGGCGAGGGGGCGGCGCAGGCCCTCCCGGTGTGCTTCCGTCACCGCGCGGGTGACGAGGCGGCGTGCCGCGGTGGCGTCCCCGGCGCGGTCGGCCGCCCGGGCCCGTACCAGCGCGGCCCGTACGGTCACCGCAGGCCCCGCGTGCTCGTCGACGCCCGCCCGGTCGAGGAGCCGTACGGCCGCCTCGGGCCGGCCGGCGGCCAGCAGCACCCGTGCCGCGCCCACCGCGCAGGCCGGCTGGTCGGCGGGCACCTCGGGCAGCAGCGCGGCGGCGTCCTGCGGGCGGCCCTCGGCGAGGTCGGCGGCCGCCGCGACCAGGGCCGTCTCGCCCCTGGCCCACGGCGAGACGGCGTCGGCCGGCACCCCGGGCTCGACCGCCTTCCACGCCGCGCGGGGCTCGCCGCGCGCCAGGTGCAGGCGTGCGGCGACGAGGGCGCGCCCGGCTGCGAGGACGGGGTCCCGCAGCGCGGGGTGCGACTCGCCCGCCGTGTCGAGCAGCGCCCGCGCCTGCCCCAGTTCCTCGCGTTCCACGGCCACGGCGGCGAGGACGAGGCGTTCCACTCCGGAGGAGGCGGGCCGGGCGATCCCGGACCGTTCCGTCTCGGCGAGGGCCTCGCCTGCCGTGCGTTCGGCGCGGTCCGGCCAGCCGTGCAGGACGTCGAGGAGGGCGAGCCGCGCCAGCGCGTCCTCACGGGGCAGGGCGGTGACCGGCGCACCGGGCCCGGTCGCCGCCGCCCGTGTCAGGGCCGCGCGCGCCCCCGTGAAGTCCCCGGCCCACAGCCGGGCGGACCCCAGGTGGTCCAGGAGCAGGGCGAAGAACTCCGGGTGCCGGTCGAGCAGTTCGGCGGGGAGGAGGTCACGCAGCGCCTCGGCCTCGCGTACGGCGTCCTCCGCACGGCCGGGCGCGCCGGACAGCCGGGCGACGAGGGCGTCGAGGAAGGCGCAGCCCATCCGGAGAGCGGCCGTGTCCGCCTCGCCCGCGGTGGCGTCGTACCGCTCCGTCCGCTGCCGTGCCCGCCGCAGCCGGGCGGCGCCCGCGGCGAGGTCGCCGCGGGAGAGCCGGGCGGCGGCGCGTACGAGTTCCGGCGCGGGTCCGTCGCCGCCCCGCGGCCCCATGCGGGAGAACAGCGCGGCGAGGATGTCGGCGCGGGGCCCGGTGAAGAACTGGCCGAGGGCGAGGTCGTCGACGAGGGCGGAGGCGGTGAACTCCCAGTCGTCGGCGGCGGCGCCGTGCCCGAGCGCCGCCGGGAGGGCCCCGGCCCCACGGAGGCAGACGGCGGCCCGCCGGTGCAGCTCCGGTTCCAGTCCCGGCCGGCGCATCCGCAGGTGGGCGCGGAGGATCTCCGCGAACAGGGGGTGCAGCCGGTACACGCCGTGGCCGACGTGCTGGACGAAGGCGTTGCCGCGGTGCAGCCGGGCCAGTACGGCCTCGGCGTCCGCGCGTCCGGTGACCGCGTTGGCCAGCCGCGGGCCGAACCGGTCGAGGACGCTGACCCGCAGCAGCAGCTCCTGCGTCCCGGCGTCCTGCCGTCTGAGCACCTCGGCCAGCAGGAAGTCGGCGACGGCGCTGCGGTCGGCCTCGAACTCCTTCAGGCAGAGTTCCGGGTCCGGCGCCTCCTCCGCCGCGAGCGCGCACAGCCGCAGTCCGGCGGCCCACCCCCGGGTCCGCTCGACGATCCCGCGCACGGCGGCCGGGGACAGCCGCAGGCTGTGCGCCTCCATCAGCAGGGCCGCCTCGCCGGGCGTGAAGGCGAGCTCCGCGTCGCGGATCTCGGTCAGCTCCCCCGCGGCGCGGTAGCGGTGCAGGGGCAGCAGCGGCTCGGTGCGGGTGACGAGGACCAGCCGCAGGCCGGGCGCGGAGTGGCGCAGCAGGAAGTCGAGCTGGGCGGCGATCTCCGGGGCGGTGACCCGGTCGAACTCGTCAAGGACCAGGATCACCGGCCGGTCCCACCCGCTGAGCAGGGCGGCGAGCCGGGCGGGCAGGGCGTCGCCCACCCGGTTCGCGTCGGCGGGGGCGGCGATGTCACCGGGCAGCGGCACTCCCGAGGTGCGCAGCGCCTGGAGGAGGTACGCCCAGAACATCCCGGCGCCCTGCCCGTCGGTGTCGGTGGTGAGCCAGGCCACGGGCAGCTCGGGGTGCCCGGCCACCCAGTCCGCGACGAGCAGCGTCTTCCCCGCGCCGGCGCAGCCGTTCACCATGGTCAGGGGGGTGCGCAGGGCGCCGTCGAGGTGCCCGGCCAGCCGCTCCCTGCGCAGGAACGTGTCCGGCTGCGCGGGAACGGCGAAGCGGGTGCGGAGGAAGGGGTCGCCGTGCGGGTCGTACGGCCCGCTCCGCGGGTCGTGGTGGTCGCCGGCCGGGCGGTCGTCGCCCTGGTGTGCGGTTGTCACGGCACTCACCGCCCCTGTCGGGCCGCGCTTGCTTCCAGCATCCCAGCAGCCGGGCCGGGGGGCGCGCCGGGGCCTGGGCCTCGGTTAGCGTCACGGTATGAGCACCACGGAGCCCCTCGCCGCGGCCCTGGCGGACGGCCCGGTCGTCCTGGACGGCGGCATGTCCAACCAGCTCGCGGCGGCCGGTCACGACCTGAGCGACGCGCTGTGGTCGGCGCGGCTCCTCGCGGACGGGCCGGAGGCGATCACGGCGGCGCACCTCGCGTACTTCGAGGCGGGCGCTGACGTGGCGATCACGGCGAGCTACCAGGCGACGTTCGAGGGGTTCGCGCGGCGCGGCATCGGCCGGAAGCGGGCGGCGGAGCTGCTGGCGCTGAGCGTGGAGTGCGCCCGTACGGCGGCCGGGCGCGCCGAGGACGCGCGGCGCCCGCGCTGGGTGGCGGCCTCCGTCGGCCCGTACGGCGCGATGCTCGCGGACGGCTCCGAGTACCGGGGCCGCTACGGGCTGACCGTGGCGGAGCTGGAGCGGTTCCACCGTCCGAGGCTGGAGGCGCTGACGTCCGCCGCCCCGGACGTCCTCGCGCTGGAGACGATCCCCGACACGGACGAGGCCGAGGCGCTGCTGCGCGCGGTGCGCGGGCTGGGGGTGCCCGCCTGGCTGTCGTACTCGGCGGCCGGCGGCCGTACGCGGGCGGGGCAGCCGCTGGAGGACGCGTTCGCCCTGGCCGCGCGGGCGGACGAGGTGATCGCGGTCGGCGTCAACTGCTGCACTCCGGAGGACGCGGACCACGCGGTCGCGGTCGCCGCGCGGGTGACGGGCAAGCCGGTGGTGGTGTACCCGAACAGCGGCGAACAGTGGGACGCGCGGGCCCGCGCCTGGACCGGCGAGCCCACGTTCTCGGCGTCCCGGGTGACCGGCTGGCGGGACGCGGGGGCGCGGCTGATCGGGGGGTGCTGCCGGGTGGGTCCGCAGGCGATCGCGTCGGTCGCGCGGACGCTGCGCGGGTCGTAGGGCGTCCGCCGGTCCCTTGCCCCGGAGCGGCACCGTGGTACGGTGCCATGAGTGCCGTGCAGCGCCCCGTCGGGCGCCGGGCCGATCTCGACCGCCGAAACCTTCTTCGCTTCGGCGTCTCTCAGCCGTCACGTCGGCTCTTCGCATCGCCCGCGTACGGCTTTCCCACGCGGTCGCACGGCGACCGCAGTGAGGTTCCCACCGCTGTGAGGCGCGAACACGCCCTCCCCGAAGACCGCGGTTCCCCCTTCTCGCTCTTCTTCTTTTCTTCTTTCCGTCCTTCGAAAGGACCGTCCACATGACCACAGCACTCGACCGTCCCGCCCGTCAGACCTCGGGCAGGATGACGGCAGACCGCCCGGCCTCGGGCCGTTCGGCCTCGGACCCCCAGCAGCCGCGGAACGTCACCGTCACCGGTGTCCTCGACGTCGACGCGACCGGGAAGGGGTACCTGCGCGGCGCCGGCCTCGTGGCCGGGTCGTCCGACCCCGTCGTCTCCGCCGCCCTGGTGCGCCGGCACGGCCTGCGCAAGGGCGACCTGGTGGAAGGCGCCCTCGGCGACCGCCGGGCGCTCACCGACATCGCCCGCGTCGACGGCCGTACGCCCGCCTCGCTCGCGAACCGTCCCCACTTCCGCGACCTGACCCCGGTCCACCCTCACCGCCGGCTGCGCCTCGAACACCGGGCGTCCGGACTCGCGGGCCGGGTCGTCGACCTGCTGGCGCCGGTGGGCAAGGGGCAGCGCGGACTGCTCGTGGCGCCGCCCAAGACCGGCAAGACGGTGCTCATCCAGCAGCTCGCGGCAGCCGTCGCGGGGAACCACCCCGAGTGCCGGCTGATGGTGGTGCTGCTCGACGAGCGCCCCGAAGAGGTCACCGACATGCGGCGCTCGGTGCGGGGCGAGGTGTACTCGTCGACGTTCGACCGTCCCGCCAAGCAGCACATCGCGCTCGCCGAGCTGGTCGTGGAGCGGGCCAAGCGGCTCGCGGAGGCCGGTGAGGACGTGGTGGTCCTGCTGGACTCGCTGACGCGGCTGTGCAGGGCGTACAACAACGCGGCGGGCCCCGGCGGCCGCACCCTCAGCGGTGGGGTGGACGCCGGTGCGCTGACCGGCCCGAAGCGGTTCTTCGGCGCCGCCCGCGAGACGGAGGAGGGCGGTTCGCTGACGATCCTCGCCTCCGCGCTGGTGGACACGGGGTCGCGCGCGGACGAGTTCTTCTTCGAGGAGCTCAAGGGCACCGGCAACATGGAGCTGCGCCTGCACCGCGAGTCGGCGTCCCGTCGCCTGTTCCCGGCGGTGGACATCACCACCTCGGGCACCCGCCGCGAGGAACTCCTCCTCATCCCGGAGGAACTGACGGCCACGCAGGGCCTGCGCCGCGCCCTGACCTCCCGCGACTCGGCGACCGACCTGGAGACGCTGCTGACGCGACTGCGGGAGACCCCGGACAACGCGACGTTCCTGCGCCAGGTCCGCCCGACGCTGCGGAACGGCTGACGCCCGCCCGCGAGTTACAGCTTCTCCCCCCGTTCCGGCTCGTCCGGCGGGTGCACCCCGCCGCCGTCCTTGATGTCGTCCTCGCAGGTCCGTCGGTCGTGCGTCGACTGGTCGTCGGGGATCAGCAGGACCTCGGCGACCTGTTCGGGATGGTCGACCGTGAGGTACTCGTCACCGGTGTACGTGCCCACTCGGCCGAAGTCCGTCATCGAGTGGACCGTCTGACAGCCCAGCACCACGCGTTCCTCGTCGACCGCGCAGGCGTCGACCGCCGGGTCGCTTCCCAGCGTGTCGCCTTCGAAGCGGAAGTCGAAGTGGATCTGGTCACCTTCCTGCGGCACCTGCGGATGCGGTTCCCTGCGCCAGCCGGTCACCTCGGCGGTGACGCCGACGGGTCGCTCCTCGGTGTCCACGATGTCCACCCGCACACCCGCCTCACCACGTCCGCGGTCGTGTCGGTGCAGCTCCACAGGAGTCCGCAGCCGGACAGGCTGAGCATCGCCAGCATCGAACCGGCTCCGGCGACCATCCGTGCGACGACCACTCGGGTGACCTCCCGTCAGGTGGAACGGGGAGTCTACGCCGAACGGACGTGCGATGTACCTGCGGCGGCCCTCGAACCGCTGCCGCCGGTCGACGCGCTCAGCTACGCCTGAGCGCCCCCTCCATCAGGCACCCGGCGTCAGAATCTCCAGCGTCCCCGTCTCCGTGTCGAAGCTCCTCAAGGTCGTGAGGTGGGCCGACAGCGGGGGTGCGGGGAGCAGTTCCGGGATGCGGCGGCTGGTGAAGGCGCCGGCGCGGCGGGTGCGGCCGAGGGTGATGTGGGGGCTCCAGTCGCCCGGCGCGTGGAACGGGTTCAGCGTCTCGGGGCGGTTGTCCGAGGTCACCGCGTCCCAGACCTTCCGGTGCAGCTCGGCCAACGCGGCGTCCGGCGCCAGCGACCAGGCCAGGACGGACGTGGGCCGCTCGAAGCGGATCAGGCCGGCGAAACGCACCGGCAGGGGCAACACGTCCGCCACCTCGGCCAGTTCCCAGCGGATCGGGGCCGTCAGCTCCGGGCAGGCGGCCAGGGTGAGATGCGGGCTGTTGGTCGGTGAGCGGTGGCGTGCCTGACTCGGCAGCCCGGCGTCCGCGAGCCGCCGCCAGGCCTCCCGTACCGCCGCATCCGCCGCCTCGTCCAACAACAGTTCCACCGTGCGCACCGCCAAAGCCTACGTGTGCCCCGGTGCGCCCCCCTTCACGTCGAACACCGCGTTGCGGGTGGGTCAACGTCCGCGTCGTCACGCCCGTCCGCACGTTCAATGGCGGGCATGGTGCGCACATCGACAACGTCCCTCGCCCTCACCGCCGTCGCCGCGGCCGTCCTCTGCCTCGCCTCCTGTTCCTCCGGGGGCGGGGGCGGTGGCGGCAAGAACCCCTCGGCGAGCGGGCGTGACGCCTCCGCGTCCACATCCGCGTCCGGCACGCCCACGCCCTCCCCCTCCCCCACCGGCCCCTGCGCCGACGGCACCTGCGAGGTCACCGTCGGCGTCGGGGACGTCCTCGAGGTTCCGGCGACGTACGGGCTCGGGCCCATCGAGGTGACCGCGGTCGGCGGGGACGACGTCGAGATGGTCGCGCCGCTCCACGGGTCGGGCTACAGCATCGCCGGATGCTCCGGGGGCGGCAGCGTCACCTCGCAGGGCGGCGGAGGCGTGCGGCTCCGCTGCGGCACGGGGCCCGCGGCGACCCTCAACGACGTCATGCGCCTCACCGTCGTCGAGGTCAACGGCAAGACCGCCGTAATCCGCATCGCCCCGGCCTAGGTGCGCTGTCCGGACAGCACACCCAGGAGCGGCCGGCGCAGCGGCATACCGATGGCGCACCAATAGGGGAAATGCCCGCTTTGCCCATGCCATGCTGTGGTGTTGTTCGATCACGGGCGTGTCGGGAGGCCGGGTGTACCCCTCGGGTGGAGGGCTGGACGGGCGGAGCCGTCGCGGACGGCGTGCGGCTGCCGCCGGGGCGTCGCCGGGGTGGGCGCGTTGAGCGAGCAGGACGGCCGGGACGAGAGCGGGCGGGAAGGGCCCGGCCCCGCCCCGCAGCCTTCCCAGGTCGCCGACCTCAAGCTCCACCTCGACAGCGAGCTGGAACGGATCGGCACCCAGCTGCGGGCTCTGACCGACGCCAAGGACCGGCTGCAGGGGCTGCTCGACGCCGTCCTCGCCATCAGCGGCGAGCTGGACCTCTCCGCCGTGCTGCGGCGCATCGTCACCACCGCGATGGACCTGGTCGGCGCCCGCTACGGCGCGCTGGGCGTGCTCCACGAGTCCGGCGAGTACCTGAAGGAGTTCATCACCGCGGGCCTCAGCGAGGAGGAGCGCGCCGTGCTGTCCGGGGTGCCCTTCCCGCACGGCCGCGGGGTGCTGGGGCTGCTGATCCATGATCCGGAGCCGCTGCGCGTCGAGAACATCCCCGCGCATCCCTCCTCCGCCGGGTTCCCGCCCGGCCATCCCCCGATGCGGACGCTCCTCGGCGTGGCCATCAGCGTCCGCGGGGAGATCTACGGCGACCTGTACCTCTCGGAGCGTGAGGACGGCCGGCCGTTCGACCGGGAGGACGAGGACGTCGTCGTCGCCCTGGCCGGCGCGGCCGGCATCGCCATCGAGAACGCCCGCCTGTTCGGGCAGGTGCGGGAGAGCGCCGAGCGTTTCCAGCGTCTGCTGCTGCCCGCCCTCCCCGACCTGAGCCCCTTCGAGGCGGCCACCGTGTACCGGCCGGCCAGCCGGCCCAGCCGGCTCGGCGGCGACTGGTACGACGCGATGGTGCTGCCCGACGACACGGTCGGCGTGGTCATCGGGGACGTCGGCGGCCACGACCTGGACGCGGCCGCCGCCATGGCCCGTATCCACAGCATGCTGCGCGCCCTCCTCTACGACCGCCGCACGCCGCCCAGCGAGGTCCTCGTGCAGCTGGACCGCACCCTGCAGGCCACCGCGGACGTCCCTGTCACCACGGTCTGCCTGGCCCGGATCGAGCCGTACGAGACCGGCTGGGGGCTGCGCTGGAGCACCGCCGGGCACTTCCCGCCGCTGCTGATCACCCCCGATCTGGAGACGGTGTACCTGGACGCCGAGCCGGGCCTGCCGCTCGGGGTGAGCACCGGCATGGAACGGCCCGACCACACGCACGAGCTGCCCGCCGGGTCGATCCTGCTCTTCTTCACCGACGGGCTGGTCGAGCACCACGCGCACTCGATCGACGAGGGCCTGACCGCCCTCGCCGGCCTCGCGGCCACCCACGCGGAACGGCCGCTGACGGAGTTCGTGCGGGTGCTGGCGGACCACCACCCGAGCGACGGCCAGGACGACATGGCGCTGCTCGCGCTGCGGATCCCGGCCAGTACGCGCTGCCCGGAGCCGGGGCCTCCGGGGGACCCGGCCGCCTGAGCGGCCACCCCTGAGTGCCCCTCCGAGGGACCCGGCCGCCCGAGCAGTACCGACGGGTCCCTCAGGTGCGGCGGAGCGCCCCGTTGCGGCGCAGGCGCCGGATGACCGAGCGGATTTCCGGCGGCTGCGGGGTACGCGCGGCCCGCTCGGCCTCGGGGGCGGTCCACAGGGCGAGTTCGCGGTCGCGGGGGCCGTGCACGACGTGCGGGGCGCCGTCGCCGTACACCTGGACCGGGTGGTGCGGACCCCACGGCTCCCAGCCCGGGTCGCCGTCGGTGACGAACCGTACCCACGCCCCGTGCATCGCGTCCGCCAGCTCCTGCGGGGCGCCCTCGCCGGCGAGCTTGCGGGCGTCGGGGCTGTCGCCGCTGTCGAAGACGAAGCCCAGCTCCAGGGCGTGGCAGGCGCCCATGCCGGGGCGGTGGGAGGGCCAGGCGAACTCGTAGACGTACGAGGGTTCCGTGCGGCCGTCGGACAGCCGGTGCAGGGGGTTGCGCAGGAGGTGGTCGGTGACCATCTGGCCGACGGTCTCGGCGGCGCCGGCGTCGGGGTGGAGGGCGCGGTAGCCGCGCGGGACCTCGCTGCCGCAGCGGCAGCGGGCCATCGCGCCGGCGAGGGCGACGGCGCCGAGGCGGTCGACGCGTTCGGTCAGTCCGCCGGGGACCAGCCAGAGCCGGTACTCGTCGCGGGTCCAGCCGGTCATCAGGGTGACGCCGGGCGCCGCGCCGTCGGTGAGGGCCTCCAGGGGGTCGCGCGGGACGAGGTCGCCGTCGACGACGACGCCGAAGGCGGGGCCGCCGAGTACCGGGCTGCCGAGCCGGCCGACGTCGGCCTGGACGCGCAGCAGTTGCTCGCGGTCGACGGCGGCGAAGGCCTCGGCGGTGGCGGGCACCTTGAGGCGGGTGGCCATGCGGCGGACCATGCGCCGCACCTTGTCCCGCTCCGTGGACTCGGGCGGTCCGCTCTGCAGGACGGCCTGCCGTATCAGCCCCTGGGACTGCGGGGCGGCGACGAGCGCGCCCGCGCTGATGGCTCCGGCGGACTGGCCGGCGAGGGTCACCCGGCCGGGGTCGCCGCCGAACACCGCGATGGACTCGTGCACCCACCGGAGGGCGGCGAGCTGGTCGCGCAGGCCGGGGTTGGCGGGGGCGTCCGGGAAGAGGCCGTAGCCCTCCACGCCGAGGCGGTAGTTGAGGGAGACGAAGACGACGCCGTCGCGGGCGAAGGTACTGCCGTCGTACACCGGGACCGCGGAGGATCCCCTGGTCAGCGCGCCGCCGTGCAGCCACACCAGGACGGGGAGCCGGGCGGCCGGGGACGGGTCGGGGGTCCAGACGTTGAGGTTGAGACAGTCGTCGCCGTCGATGTCGGGGTCGGAGAGGTACTCGGCGAAGGCGGTGCTGTACGGGGGTTTCGGCGCGGTGGGCCCGAACGCGCCGGCGTCCCGCACACCGTCCCACGGCTCCGGCGGGGCGGGCGGCCGGAAGCGGCGCGGCCCGAACGGGGGCGCCGCGTAGGGGATGCCCCGGAACACGGCGACCGTCTTCTCCCACCGCCCCCGCACGGCGCCGTGCGCCGTCGTGACCACGGGCATCGCCCGCTCTCCCTCGGCCGTCATACGCCACCACCCTTCGCCCCGCGCGTACGCGTCCGTGCGTCCACGGCCGTCCGCGCCGTCACCGGGCGCCGCAGCGCCGGCACTCCACCGGCCTCACATGCAAAACCCGCCGGTAACAACAACAGCACCACACCACCTCCCGTTGTTCCTCCCCGAACGAGGCGCGGCACGAGGCCGCTTGACGGAGTTCTTCCCGCCCCGCGGCCGCCGATCTGCAGTAGGAAGCGCTTTCTATCCGGCAGGAGAGGCGGGTGGGCCCGATGGGCCGAACGGGGCATGCGCGGACGGCGGCCGGGCCGACCCTGGCGGTGGTGGCCCGTGAGGTGGGCGTCTCCGTGCCGACGGCGTCCAAGGTCGATCGCGGTGCCCGCGACGGGTCGGGCCCCTCGGCATGGCTGGGCGCGCTGCGCGGGGCCGACGCGGCCTATCTGGTGCACCCGGCCGACGTCGGGGCGCCGGGGACGGCCGAGGCGGTCGGCGCGCCGGCGGAGACCGCCCTGGGCGGGGGGTGCGGCGGCTGGTGCTGCTGTCGGCGCGGGGCGAGGACCAGGCGCTGCCCACGGAGGAGGCGCTGCGGGGTGCGGCGGGTGCTGGGCCGGGAGCCGCGGGACTTCGACGTGGTGCGGGAGGCGGCGGCGGACGGGGCCTGGAAGGAGTCACCACCGGGGGCGGCTCCCGGCGGCGTCAGTCGCGGCGCTTGTCGTCGTGCCCCGGGCCGTCCCCGAGCCCGCCTCCGTTCCCGTTGCGGGGCTGGGCGGACTTGGAGTGGGTGCGCAGACGGGACGTGACGTCCTCGGGGGGCAGGAAGCGCGACCAGCGTTCGGGGAACTCGGAGGGCATGTCGGGGTCCGCGTCCCCGGACGCGGTGGTGCGGGCGACGTACTCGGCGACCTGCGCCTGCCGCTGCCGCTCGTTGGCCTCGCGGGCCGCGGCGGTGGCGGCGGCCGGCCACACCCGGTCGATGGCCGCGTTGACGGCCGCCCCGACCAGCACGGCGAACGCGGACACACCGATCCACAGCAGCACGGCCACGGGCGCGGCGAGGGAGCCGTAGATGGTGGGGCCCTCGACGGTGTTGGTGAGGTAGATGCGCAGCAGGAAGCTGCCGAGGACCCACATGCCGAGAGCGACCAGGGCGCCCGGCACGTCCTCGATCCACGGGGACCGCACGGGCACGGACACGTGGTAGAGCGTGGTCAGGAAGGCCACCGAGAGCAGGATGACGACCGGCCAGTAGAGGATCTGCACGACCGTCGTCGACCAGGGCACGACGTCCACCACCGCGTCGGGACCCGCGACCATCAGCGGCAGCGCGACCGAGCCGATCAGCAGGGCCACGATGAACAGCAGGAAGGCCAGCAGCCGGGTCCTGACGATGCCCCGGACGCCGTCGAGGCCGTACATGACGGTGATGGTGTCGATGAAGACGTTCACCGCGCGGGAGCCCGACCAGACGGCGATCAGGAAGCCGAGGGAGATCACGTCGGGCCGGCCGCCCTTGGTGACGTCTCTGAGGATCGGCTCGGCGACCTCGGTGACGCCGCGGTCGGACAGCACCGTTCGGGAGGCGTCGAGAAGGTTGCGCTGCACGCTCTGGATGGTGTCCGCGCCCGTCCACGCGTCGACGTAGCCGAGCAGGCCGATCAGGCTGAGCAGCAGCGGCGGCACCGACAGCAGCGTGAAGAACGCCGCCTCGGCCGCCAGGCCCAGGATGCGGTACTCCATGCACGAGTTGACGGTGTCCTTGAGCAGCAGCCAGGCCGTCCGGCGTTTGGAGACGTTCCGGTACAGGGCGCGGGCCCTGTGGAGGCGGCCGGAGGGCGCGTCTGGGGATTCACTTGCTGGCTGCACGAACCAAAGGTATCCGCCACGCCCGGCCCCACTCACCCACAGGCCCCGTCCTCGCGTGAGGCGGGACGGGGGGCGGGGTAGGTTCCCCCCATGGCAGGCAGCACGCACACCGTGACCAACCAGGCTCCCCCGCTCGTCCAGTACGACGTGTTCGGCTCGGACCGGGCCCTGGTGGAGGCGGTCGAGCGGCACCTGGCGCCCGAGGCGCGGGAGGACGGGCTCGCGGAGCTGTCGGCGCTGGGGCGCGCGTGCGGATCCGCCCAGGTGCAGGAGTGGGGGGCGCAGGCCGACGAGAACCCGCCACGGCTGCGCACCCACGACCGGTACGGGCACCGGATCGACGAGGTCGAGTTCCACCCCGCCTGGCACCGGCTGCTCGGCAAGGGCGTATCGGCGGGGCTGACGGCGGCCTGGACGCGGCCCGGCGGGCATGTGCGGCGGGCGGCGGCCTTCCTGATGTGGACGCAGGTGGAGGCCGGCAGCTGCTGCCCGCTGTCGATGACGCACGCGGCGGTGCCCGCGCTGCGCACCGACCCGGAGCTGGCCGCCGAGTGGGAGCCCCGGCTGACGTCCATGGTCTACGACCGCGGGCTGCGGCCCGCCGGGCAGAAGGCCGGCGCGCTGTTCGGGATGGGGATGACGGAGAAGCAGGGCGGCAGCGACGTCCGGGCCAACACGACGGCCGCGCGGCCGCTCGCCGAGGACGGCACATACGCGCTGACCGGGCACAAGTGGTTCTGCTCGGCCCCGATGTCGGACGGCTTCCTGGTGCTGGCGCAGGCGCCCGGCGGGCTGACGTGCTTCCTGGTGCCGCGGGTGCTGGAGGACGGCACCCGCAACGTGTTCGCCCTGCAGCGGCTGAAGGACAAGCTGGGCAACCGCTCCAACGCCTCCGCCGAGGTCGAGTTCGACGGGACGTGGGCGCGCCGGGTCGGCGAGGAGGGGCGCGGGGTGCGCACCATCATCGGGATGGTGGCGGCCACGCGTCTCGACTGCGTGCTGGGCTCGGCGGGGCTGATGCGGCAGGCCGTGGCGCAGGCGGTCCACCACTGCGCGCATCGCGAGGCGTTCGGCGGGAAGCTGCTCGACAAGCCGCTGATGCGGAACGTGCTCGCCGACCTGGCGCTGGAGTCGGAGGCGGCGACGACGCTGGCGCTGCGGCTGGCGGCGGCGTACGACGACGGCGGGGAGCAGGAGCGGGCGCTGCTGCGGATCGCGGTGCCGGCGGCGAAGTACTGGGTGACGAAGCGGTGCGCGCCGGTCACGGTGGAGGCGTCGGAGTGCCTCGGCGGCAACGGCTACGTGGAGGAGTCGGGGATGCCCCGGCTGGTGCGGGAGTCACCGCTGAACTCGGTCTGGGAGGGCGCGGGCAACGTACAGGCGCTGGACGTCCTGCGGGCGCTGCGCCGGGACCCGGGAACGCTGGACGCGTACCTGCGCGAGGTCGGCCAGGCACGCGGGGCGGACCACCGTCTGGACGCGGCGATCAAGAACCTGCTGACGGACCTGGCGGACCTGGAGGCCGCCGAGGCCCGGGCCCGCCGCCTGACGGAACGCCTGGCGCTGGTCCTGCAGGCCTCCCTGCTGGTCCGCCACGCACCCCCGGAGGTGGCAGACGCCTTCTGCGCGGGCCGCCTGAGCACCGAAGCAGGCACAGCGTTCGGCACACTCCCGCCCACCCTGAACCTGGCATCCGTCGTGGAGCGAGCCCACCCGCACCCCTGAGACCGGCTCGGGGAAACACCTCAGGGGCGCGGGGAACTGCGCGCCAGCCCCCACACACCCGCACCCGCCGGACCGGCAGCAAGCCACACCCCGCGCCGGCGTCCCCGAAAAGCCGCCGGCAGGCATGCCGCGGGGGTGGTGCTGCGCCGACACGGCACCACCCCCGCCGCCACGGACTCCCGAAGAGCCGTGCACGCCGCTCGGGACGGCGTCGCTCAAGTTTCAATGAGTGAGCGGTCGTGTCACCAGAGTTGCAGGGGGTTGCAACTTGCTGTTTCCGTACCGGTACTGAGCGTCCTCATCCGGGGCAGACGGCAGTATTGGCGTCCGACAGGTTTTTTCTTCCGGGAGGTCCGGTGGCGCTCTCGCCGATGGACGTGTCGCATCTGGCCGCCGTCGACACCGTGCGCGCGGCCCGCGTGCTCGACGAGGTCCGTTCCGCCGCGCTGTCGGGGCGGCCCGCGCCCGTCCCTCCCCGCCCGGTGATCGGGCAGTCCTGGGAGCGGGTGCTGCGCAGCGGGGTGGACCCCGACCACGGCCGGCGCAGCGGGCTGCTGTCGATGGACGAGGTGCGGCGGCGCCGGGAGGCCTCGCCGCTGCGGCACGTGCTGCCGGTGCTGCGCGAGGGGCTGTTGTCGGTCGCGGACGTCGGGCGGCACATCATGGTGGTGGCGGACGACGAGGGCCGGGTGCTGTGGCGGGAGGGCAGCGCTCCGGTGCTGCGCAAGGCGGACTTGGTGGGCTTCGAGATCGGCGCGGACTGGCGTGAGGACGTCGTCGGCACCAACGGGGTGGGCACGCCCGCGGTGACCGGGCGCCCGGTGCAGGTCTTCGCCTCCGAGCACTTCGTACGGTCGCACGCCACATGGACCTGCGCGGGCGCGCCCATCACCGACCCGCGGGACGGGCGGCTGATCGGCGTGGTCGACGTGAGCGGCCCGCTGGAGTCCATGCACCCGGCGACGCTGCCGTGGGTGGACTCGGTGGCGAAGCTGGCCGAGGCGCGGCTGCGGGAGATGCACATGCGGTCGCTGGAGCGGCTGCGGGCGGTGGCGGCGCCGGTGCTGGCCCGGACCGACGGGCGGGCGCTGGTGGTGGACCGGCACGGGTGGACGGCGGCGGTGACCGGGATGCCGTACACGGAGCGTCTCGCGCTGCCCAAGTCGGTGTCCGCGGGCCGGCGGTGGCTGCCGGCGCTGGGGAGGTGCTCGCTGGAGCCGCTCGCCGGGGGCTGGCTGGTGCGGGCGGAGGAGGAGCCGGCGGCGCGTCCCGGCGCGCGGATCGTGCTGGACCTGGGCGGGCCGCGCCGCTTTGTGCGGGTGTCCGACGGGGCCGGCGTGTGGTCCCGTGAACTGAGCCCGCGGCACGCGGAGTTGCTGTATCTGCTGGCCGTGCACCGGGCGGGCCGCAGCGCCGCCGACCTGGCCCATGACGTGTTCGGCGACCCGGCCCGCACGGTGACGGTCCGCGCGGAGATGTCCCGCGTACGGCGCTATCTGGGGGCGCTGCTCGAGCACCGGCCGTACCGCTTCACGGAGTCCGCCGAGGTGGAGGTGGTGCTGCCGGACAACCCGGGGGACCTCTTCCCGCGTACGGCGTCGTCCGCCGGGCTGGTGCGCGGCTCGCGCTGAGGACGCCGAGGATCTGGCCGGAAAACGCCCCGCCGGCGGGGTACATCTGTCCATGGGTACGTGCCCTCGGGGGGCCCGCGTGTGAAATTGCAGGGTCTTCGTCCCGTCCGGCGTCCGGCTGCCGTAGCATCCGGGGACGGGCCGCCCCACCTGCTCCACGGTCAACCCGCGGATCACCGGACGCAGTTGGCTCGCTCGGGAGGACGTCATGAAGCATCGCGGCAGACACCGCCGGCGCCGCAGAGGCAGGGCGCTGCGCGCCACGCTGGCCGGCACGGCCCTGGCGCTCACCGCGGCCGCCACCATGATCAGCACCTCGCAGGCCACGGACGCCGACGACCCCGGCGCGCTGAAGCCGCTCACCGCGGCCGCCGACACCGCGCCGCTGCGGCTGACCGAGCACGCCGTCCCGGGCGCCGAACTGAGCCGTCTCACCGCCTCGATGGGCCCCGCCGTGGGCGTGGGCGCCGTGCTCGCCGACCCGGACGGGGCGCTTCAGGACGCCGACGCCTGCACGGACGGCGACCGGCGGGCGCTGCCCGTGGAGCCGGCCGTGACGACGGCGTACTGCTGGCCCGAGCACGCCACCGACGGCTGGCGGGCCGGCGCGGTCACCACCTCCGGGGACGCCGACGAGGACGGCCGCTGGGGCGCGCACCGGGTGGTCCTGTCCGGCTGGACCCGCGACTCCGGCACGCCCGCCGAGCAGGGGCTCGCGCGGATCGCCTTCGTGGCCGCCGACGACGGCCGGGCCCCGCGCTACACCTGGGCGTTGCTCGCGGTACCGGTGGACGGCGGGCGGGACTACCGCGGGCTGGGCTCCGACGTGTCCGGGATGGTCTGGTACCAGGACAAGCTGCTCGTCACCGCGGGCCGGGGCGAGGGCGGCGCGCTGTACGTGTACGACCTGGACCGGGTGCAGCGGGCGACCGTGGACGCCCGGGCCGTGGGGCGGGTGCCCGGCGGCTGGTCCGCGGGGGGCGCCCGGTACGTGCTGCCGGCGGTCGCCTCCTACGCGACGGCGGACGCGGGCGCGCCCCGGCCGGGCGGGATCGCCCTGGACCGCAGCACCACGCCCGCCGGCCTGGTGGTGCACGAGGCGACGGCCCCGGACGAGGAGGGCCCGACCCGGCTGTGGCGGTACGCGTTCGGCCCCCGCCCGCAGTACGGCCCGCTGCTGCGGACGGAGCCGGTCGCGGTGTACGAGACGGAGCTGACGCGGGTGCGCGGTGTGCTGGCGCACCGGTCCGACTGGTACGTGAGCCGCGCCTCGGGGACGCCGGAGGAGCGCGGCACGCTGTGGCGGCAGGACACGAGGGGCGCGAGCCCGGTGCGCTGCGGGGCGGACGAGACGTACCGCTGCTGGAGCGGGCCCGCGACGTCGCTGTCGTACTGGCAGGCGACCGGGGACGTGTGGTCGCAGTCGGGGCGGATGCTGTTCGCGCTGCCGCTGGCGGCGGTCGACGAGGCGCTGGAGCGGTAGGGCCCGCCCTCGCGGTCCGGGGCCGTCCGTCTGCTGGTCAGGCGTTCGACAGCGGCGTGTGCCGGATGGTTGTCTTTCGGACATGACGACCCTCTCCGTGACCACCTGGTCCCTGGAGCAGACCGCGCCCACCGATCTCCGTCCGGCCGCCGTGCCCGAGGGGGACGTGCGGGTGGTCCGCTCCGAGGTGCCCTCCCCCGAGTTCAGCCGCTTCCTGTACGCGTCGGTGGGCGGCGACATCCGCTGGACCGACCGGCTGGGCTGGACGTACGCGCGGTGGCAGGAGCATCTGGAGCGGCCCGGCGTGGAGACATGGGTCGCCTACGACCGGGGCACCCCGGCCGGGTACGTGGAGCTGGAAGCGCAGGACGAGGGGGTCGTGGAAATCCTCTACTTCGGGCTGCTGCCCGCCTTCCGCGGCCGGCGCATCGGCGGCCATCTGCTGTCGTACGGGGTGGCGCGCGCCTGGGACCTGGCGGACCGCTGGCCGGGGGTGAAGCCGACCACCCGGGTGTGGCTGCACACGTGCAGCAAGGACGGCGAGCACGCCATGGACAACTATGTGCGGCGGGGTTTCCGGCTGTTCGACACCAAGGTGGAGGACGAGCCGGAGGTGGCCACGCCGGGCCCATGGCCGGGGGCCTACTCCGCCTGAGCGGCTCCGGCAAGACCGCTCGCACCGCATGTGACCAAGGACACCCTTGTCTCGCATACCGGGACAAGGGTGTCCACATTTCGGATAACGGTGGACTGCCTCCAGATCGCCGTGCCAGGCTTCCGCCATGCCTGGAACTGGAATCGCCTTGGTGAGTCGGCGGCACGTCGACCTCGGCCGCATGTCCAGCGCCATCTGTCCGGCGCGCTGAGAGCACCCAGCAGCGCCCGACACCCCACCCCCCTCCTTTGCTGCGCAAGGACGCGCACGACTCTGCCCGCGTGCGCGTAGGCGCAGGTCAGAGCCGCCCGTTCCGGCATGGCGCCCCGCGCCGAGAGACCATCCACCGCTGTCCCGAAGGACGTATCAACCATGGCCGCCACCCCGCAGAAGCCTGCCGCCGCGCAGAAGCCTGCCACCGCGACCCCCCGCCGCAAGGCGAGCCGTCACCGCGGAGAGGGACAGTGGGCGGCGGGGCACTTCACCCCGCTGAACGGCAACGAGCAGTTCAAGAAGGACGACGACGGTCTCAATGTGCGGACACGCATTGAGACGATCTACTCCAAGCGGGGCTTCGACTCGATCGACCCCAACGACCTGCGCGGCCGCATGCGGTGGTGGGGCCTCTACACCCAGCGCAAGCCCGGCATCGACGGCGGCAAGACCGCGGTCCTGGAGCCGGAGGAGCTGGACGACGAGTACTTCATGCTGCGGGTGCGCATCGACGGCGGTGCGCTGACCACGCGCCAGCTGCGGGTGGTCGGTGAGGTCTCGCAGGAGTTCGCGCGCGGCACCGCGGACATCACGGACCGACAGAACGTCCAGTACCACTGGATCCGCATCGAGGACGTGCCCGAGATCTGGGACCGCCTGGAGGGCGTCGGCCTGTCCACGGTCACCGCCTGCGGCGACACGCCCCGTGTGATGATCGGCTCCCCCGTGGCGGGCATCGCCGAGGACGAGATCATCGACGGCACGCCGGCGCTGGAGGAGATGAAGCGCCGCGTCCTGGGCAACCCGGCGTACTCGAACCTGCCCCGCAAGTTCAAGACGGCCATCTCCGGCTCGCCGGTGCTGGACGTGGTGCACGAGATCAACGACGTGGCGTTCGTCGGCGTCGAGCACCCCGAGCACGGGCCGGGCTTCGACCTGTGGGTCGGCGGCGGTCTGTCCACCAACCCCAAGCTGGGCGTGCGGCTCGGCGCCTGGGTGCCGCTCGAGGACGTCCCGGACGTCTACGAGGGCGTCCTGTCCATCTTCCGCGACTACGGCTACCGCCGGCTGCGCACCCGCGCCCGGCTGAAGTTCCTGGTCGCCGACTGGGGCGCGGAGAAGTTCCGTCAGGTCCTCGAGGACGAGTACCTCAACCGCAAGCTGACGGACGGTCCGGCGCCCGCCGAGCCGGTGTCGCGCTGGCGCGACCACATCGGGGTGCACCGCCAGAAGGACGGCCGCTTCTACGTCGGCTTCGCGCCGCGCGTCGGCCGGGTCGACGGCACCACCCTCACCAAGATCGCGGACGTCGCCGAGGCGCACGGCTCGGGCCGGGTGCGCACCACCGTCGAACAGAAGATGATCATCCTCGACGTCGAGGAGTCCCAGGTCGAGTCTCTCGTGGAGTCCCTGGAGGCGCTGGACCTCAGCGCCCGCCCCTCGCCGTTCCGGCGCGGCACCATGGCCTGCACCGGCATCGAGTTCTGCAAGCTCGCCATCGTCGAGACCAAGGCGCGCGGCGCCTCGCTGATCGACGAACTCGAGCGCCGTATGCCGCAGTTCGACGAGCCGATCACCATCAACCTCAACGGCTGCCCGAACGCCTGCGCCCGTATCCAGGTGGCGGACATCGGTCTCAAGGGCCAGCTCGTGCTGAACGACGAGGGCGAGCAGGTCGAGGGCTACCAGGTGCACCTGGGCGGCGCGCTCGGCCTGGAGGCCGGGTTCGGCCGCAAGGTGCGCGGCCTGAAGGTCACCGCGGACGAACTCCCGGACTACATCGAGCGGGTGCTCAAGCGTTTCGAGGCGGAGCGCGAGGACGGCGAGCGGTTCGCGTCCTGGGTCACCCGCGCCTCCGAGGAGGCCCTGTCGTGAGTGAGCGGGCGGCGCCGTTCTACTGCCCGTACTGCGGCGACGAGGACCTGCGCCCCAGCGAGGAAGGGCACGGCGCGTGGGAGTGCGCGGCCTGCAACCGCGCCTTCCGGCTGAAGTTCCTCGGGCTGCTCGCCCGGGGTCTGGACCGATCCGACACGGGAGGGGACCCGGCATGACGGCCGTATCGGACGAGCGCGGCACCGTCGAGTTGCGGGAACTGGCCGAGCAGGCGGGCCGGGACCTGGAGGACGCCTCCGCCCTGGAGATCCTCCGGTGGGCGGCCGACACGTTCGGCGAGCGCTTCTGCGTGACCTCCTCCATGGAGGACGCGGTGGTCGCCCACCTCGCCTCCCGGGCCTTTCCCGGGGTGGACGTGGTGTTCCTCGACACCGGCTACCACTTCCCCGAGACCATCGGCACCCGGGACGCCGTGGAGGCCGTGATGGACGTCAACGTCATCACGCTCACCCCCCGGCAGACGGTCGCCGAGCAGGACGCCGAGTACGGCCCGAAGCTCCACGACCGCGACCCGGACCTGTGCTGCAAGCTGCGTAAGGTGCGGCCGCTGGAGGAGGGCCTGAAGGACTATCTGGCCTGGGCGACCGGCCTGCGCCGCGACGAGTCGCCGACCCGGGCGAACACCCCGGTCGTCGGCTGGGACGAGAAGCGGCAGAAGGTCAAGATCTCGCCCATCGCCAGGTGGACCCAGGACGACGTGGACGCCTACGTCGCCGAGCACGGCGTCCTCACCAACCCGCTGCTGCAGGACGGCTACGCCTCCGTGGGGTGCGCCCCCTGCACCCGCCGTGTGCTGGAGGGCGAGGACGCCCGCGCCGGCCGCTGGGCGGGCCGCGCCAAGACCGAGTGCGGACTGCACGGCTGACCGCCATGACCGCGCCTTCGACGAACCAGGAGAACCACGTGACGACCGGAGCCACCGTCTGGCTCACGGGTCTGCCGAGTGCGGGCAAGACCACCATCGCGCACGAACTCGCCGCCCGGCTGCGCGAACAGGGCCGGCCGACCGAGGTGCTCGACGGCGACGAGATCCGCGAGTTCCTCTCGGCGGGCCTCGGCTTCAGCCGCGAGGACCGGCACACCAACGTGCAGCGCATCGGCTTCGTCGCCGAACTGCTCGCCCGTAACGGCGTGCTGGCGCTCGTCCCGGTGATCGCCCCCTACGCCGACAGCCGCGAGGCCGTCCGCGCCCGCCACGAGGCGAACGGCACGCCGTACGTCGAGGTGCACGTGGCGACGCCGGTGGAGGTGTGCTCCGTCCGTGACGTGAAGGGCCTGTACGCCAAGCAGGCGGCGGGTGAGCTGTCCGGGCTCACCGGCGTCGACGACCCGTACGAGGAGCCCGAGAAGCCCGATCTGCGCATCGAGTCGCAGCACCAGACCGTGCAGGAGTCCGCGGCGGCGGTTCACGCCGTGCTCAGCGAAAGGGGACTGGCATGACGACCGCAGCCACCACCGTCGAGGAGGGCACGGACAGCCCGTACGCCCTCTCCCACCTGGACGCCCTCGAGTCGGAGGCCGTGCACATCTTCCGTGAGGTGGCGGGCGAGTTCGAGAAGCCGGTGATCCTGTTCTCCGGCGGCAAGGACTCCATCGTCATGCTGCACCTGGCGCTGAAGGCGTTCGCGCCCGCGCCGGTGCCGTTCTCGCTGCTGCACGTGGACACCGGGCACAACTTCCCCGAGGTCCTCGACTACCGCGACCGCACGGTCGCCGAGCACGGCCTGCGCCTGCACGTGGCCTCCGTGCAGGACTACATCGACCGCGGCGTCCTCAAGGAGCGCCCCGACGGCACCCGCAACCCGCTGCAGACGGTGCCGCTCACGGAGAAGATCCGCGACGAGCGCTTCGACGCCGTCTTCGGCGGCGGGCGCCGCGACGAGGAGAAGGCCCGCGCCAAGGAGCGGGTGTTCTCCCTGCGCGACGAGTTCTCCCAGTGGGACCCGCGCCGCCAGCGCCCCGAGCTGTGGAACCTGTACAACGGCCGGCACGCCCCCGGCGAGCACGTGCGCGTGTTCCCGCTGTCCAACTGGACCGAGCTGGACGTGTGGCAGTACATCGCCCGCGAGGACATCGAACTGCCCCAGATCTACTACGCGCACGAGCGTGAGGTCTTCAAGCGCGGCGGCATGTGGCTGACCGCGGGCGAGTGGGGCGGCCCGAAGGACGGCGAGACGGTCGAGAAGCGCCTGGTGCGCTACCGCACCGTCGGCGACATGTCCTGCACCGGCGCCGTCGACTCCGACGCCGACACCATCGAGAAGGTGATCACGGAGATCGCCGCGTCCCGGCTCACCGAACGCGGCGCCACCCGCGCCGACGACAAGCTGTCCGAGGCCGCGATGGAAGACCGCAAGCGCGAGGGGTACTTCTAAGCATGAGCACGATCACGACCGAGGAGCTCTCGGCCACCACCCTGCTGCGGTTCGCCACCGCCGGCTCCGTCGACGACGGCAAGTCCACCCTGGTGGGCCGGCTGCTGCACGACTCCAAGTCGGTACTCGCCGACCAGCTGGAGGCCGTCGAGCGCGCCTCCGCCAGCCGCGGCCAGGACGCCCCCGACCTCGCGCTGCTCACCGACGGTCTGCGCGCCGAGCGGGAGCAGGGCATCACGATCGACGTGGCGTACCGTTACTTCGCCACACCCCGGCGGCGGTTCATCCTCGCCGACACCCCCGGCCATGTGCAGTACACGCGGAACATGGTCACCGGCGCCTCGACCGCCGAGCTGACGGTGATCCTGGTCGACGCCCGCAACGGCGTGGTCGAGCAGACCCGCCGGCACGCGGCGATCGCCGCGCTGCTGCGGGTGCCGCACGTGGTGCTCGCCGTCAACAAGATGGACCTGGTCGACTACCAGGAGTCCGTGTTCGCGTCGATCGCCGAGGAGTTCACCGCCTACGCCACCGAGCTGGGCGTGCCCGAGGTGACCGCGATCCCGATCTCGGCGCTCGTCGGGGACAACGTGGTGGACCCGTCCGCGAACATGGACTGGTACGGCGGCCCCACGGTGCTGGAGCACCTGGAGACCGTGCCGGTCAGCCACGACCTGACCCGCTGCCACGCCCGGCTGCCCGTGCAGTACGTGATCCGCCCGCAGAGCCCCGAGCTGCCCGACTATCGCGGCTACGCGGGGCAGATCGCCGCCGGCACCTTCCGCGTCGGCGACGAGATCACCGTGCTGCCCTCCGGCCGCTCGACCACGATCACCGGCATCGACCTGCTGGGCAAGCCGGTCGACGTGGCGTGGACGCCGCAGTCGGTGACGCTGCTCCTCGCGGACGACATCGACATCTCCCGCGGCGACCTGATCGTCCCCGCCAAGGACGCCCCCGCCACCACGCAGGACCTGGAGGCGACCGTCTGCCACGTCGCCGACGAGCCCCTGACGGTCGGCCACCGCGTCCTGATCAAGCACGGCACCCGCACGGTCAAGGCGATCGTCAAGGACATCCCGTCCCGGCTCACCCTGGACGACCTGTCCCTGCACCCGCACCCCGGGCGGCTCACCGCCAACGACATCGGCCGCGTCACCATCCGCACCGCCGAGCCGCTGCCCGCCGACACCTACGCCGACTCCCGCCGCACCGGGTCGTTCATCCTGATCGACCCCAACGACGGGACCACGCTCACCGCCGGCATGGTCGGCGAGTCCTTCGCCTCGCCCGACCCGGTCGACGACGAGGCGGACGACGACGGGTGGGACTTCTGACCACCCGCCGGCCTCCCGCAGCGCCCGTACTGCCCCGAACCCGCCGACGGCCCGGCCACCTCATGTGACCGCCGGGCCGCCACCGAGAGGAACGTCCCCCTTGCCTGCGACGACCGCCCTGCGCCGCGCCCTCGCGGTGACGGCCATGCTGCCGTTGCCGGTCCTGGCCGCCTGCGGTTACGGGTCCCAGGCGAAGGACAAGGACACCGCCCAGGCCGTCTCGGGCGCGCGGACCGACGGTCTGGACGCCGTGCGGATCGGCTACTTCGGCAACCTCACCCACGGCACCGCCCTGGTCGGCGCCGAGAAGGGGTTCTTCCAGAAGGAGCTCAAGGGCACCGAGGCGAAGTACGCGGTGTTCAACGCGGGCCCGTCGGCGATCGAGGCGCTCAACTCCGGCTCCCTGGACGTGGCCTTCATCGGCCCCTCCCCCGCCGTGAACGGTTACACCAAGGCGGACGGCAAGAACCTGCGCATCGTGGGCGGTTCGGCGTCCGGCGGGGTGAAGCTGGTCGTGAACCCCGACAAGGTGAAGTCGGTCGAGGACGTCGAGGGGAAGCGGATCGCGACCCCGCAGCTCGGCAACACCCAGGACGTAGCGTTCCTCAACTGGGCCGCCGAGCAGGGCTGGAAGGTCGATCCGCAGAGCGGCAAGGGCGACGTCACCGTCGTCCGCAGCGACAACAAGGTCACCCCGGACGCGTTCAGGACCGGTTCGGTCGACGGGGCGTGGGTGCCCGAGCCGACCGCGTCGCGGCTGGTCGCGCAGGGCGGCAAGGTGCTGCTGGACGAGGCGTCGCTGTGGCCGGACGGCAAGTTCGTGATCACGAACATCGCCGTCCGCCAGGAGTTCCTCGACAAGCACCCGAAGGCCGTCGAGGCCGTGCTGCGGGCGTCCGTCGAGTCCAACCGGTGGATCAACGCCCACCCGGACGAGGCCAAGGAGGCCGCCAACGCGCGGCTCGCGGCCGACACCGGCAAGCCGCTGCCCGCGGAGGTGCTCGACCCGGCCTGGAAGTCGATCACGTTCCTGGACGACCCGCTGGCCGCCACCCTCAGGACCCAGGCGGGCCACGCCGTCGAGGCGGGCCTGCTGGAGCAGCCGGACCTGAAGGGCATCTACGACCTGTCCCTGCTCCGCAAGGTCCTCCAGGCGGCCGGCCGGCCCGCCGTCGACGACGCCGGACTCGGCGTCGCCCGACCCGGATCACGCACGCTTCCCAGGAGGTGACGACCATGGCCACGACCCTCGCCAAGGCCGCCGACGGCACGCAGTCGGCCACGCACGCGGCCCGTATCGAGCACGTCTCGAAGTCCTTCGCCGGCCCCGCCGGACAGCAGCTCGTGCTGGACGACATCAGCCTCGACGTCGCCCCCGGCGAGTTCGTCACCCTCCTCGGCGCCTCCGGCTGCGGCAAGTCCACCCTGCTGAACCTCGTCGCCGGCCTCGACAAGCCGACCGCCGGCGGCATCACCACCGACGGCCGTCCCGCCCTGATGTTCCAGGAGCACGCCCTGTTCCCCTGGCTCACCGCCGGCAAGAACATCGAGCTCGCCCTGAAACTGCGCGGCACCCCCAAGAACGAACGCCGCGAGCGCGCCGAGCAGCTGCTGGAGCTGGTCCGTCTGGGCGGCGCCCACGGCAAGCGCGTCCACGAGCTGTCCGGCGGCATGCGCCAGCGCGTCGCCCTCGCCCGCGCCCTCGCGCAGGAGAGCCGGCTGCTGCTGATGGACGAGCCGTTCGCCGCGCTCGACGCCATCACCCGCGACGTCCTCCACGACGAACTCACCCGTATCTGGCGCGAGACCGGCCTGTCGGTCCTGTTCGTCACCCACAACGTCCGCGAGGCCGTCCGCCTCGCCCAGCGCGTCGTCCTGCTGTCCTCCCGCCCCGGCCGCATCGCCCGGCAGTGGACCGTGGACATCCCGCACCCGCGCCGCATCGAGGACACGGCCGTGGCCGAGCTGTCCGTCGAGATCACCGAGCAACTCCGTGGGGAGATCCGCCGACATGGCCAGCACTGACACCACCCCCAAGGACGCCAAGGACGCCGGGGATCTCGCCGGGCTGGAAGCGGGTCTGGACGCGCTGGAGACGGTGCAGACCACCCGCAAGCCGTTCCGGCAGACCCTCACCCAGAAGATCCTCCCGCCGGTCGTCGCGGTCGCGCTGGTGCTGACCGTGTGGCAGTCGCTGATCACCTTCAAGGTCGTCGACGACCCCACCAAGCTGCCCGCGCCCGCCGACGTCTGGATGGTCGTGGAGAAGGCCTGGCTCCAGGGCGAACTCCTCGGCTACATCTGGACCTCCGTCTCGCGCGGTCTGTTCGGCTTCTGCCTCGCCCTGCTCATCGCCACGCCGCTCGGCCTCCTCCTCGCCCGGGTGAAGCTCGTCCGCGCGGCGATCGGCCCGATCCTGTCCGGCCTGCAGTCCCTGCCCTCGGTCGCCTGGGTCCCGCCCGCCGTCATCTGGCTCGGCCTGAACAACCAGATGATGTACGCGGTCATCCTGCTCGGCGCGGTGCCGTCCATCGCGAACGGGCTGCTCTCCGGCGTCGACCAGGTCCCGCCCCTGTTCCAGCGCGCCGGACGCACCCTCGGCGCCACCGGCCTCAAGGGCACCTGGCACATCACCCTGCCCGCCGCCCTCCCCGGCTACGTCGCCGGCCTCAAGCAGGGCTGGGCCTTCTCCTGGCGCTCCCTCATGGCCGCCGAGATCATCGCCTCCTTCCCCGACCTCGGCGTCGGCCTCGGACAGCTCCTGGAGAACGGCCGCAACGCCAGCGACATGGCCATGGTCTTCGAGGCGATCCTGCTCATCCTCACCGTCGGCATCGCCGTCGACCTGCTGATCTTCAGCCCCCTCGAACGCCGGGTCCTGCGCACCCGCGGACTCCTGGTGAAGAGCTGAGGTGCCTGTGATGCGTCGTCCCGTCCTGCTCGTCGTCGCCCACGGCAGCCGCGACCCGCGGCACGCCGCGACCGTCCACGACCTGGTGCGCCGGGTACGCGCCCGGCGGCCCGGGCTGCGGGTGGAGACCGGGTTCCTGGACTTCAACGTGCCGTCCGTCGGCGCGGTGCTCGCGTCCCTGGACGCGGAGGGGGTGCGTGACGTGGTCGCGCTGCCGCTCCTGCTCACCCGGGCCTTCCACGCCAAGGCGGACATCCCCGCGGTGCTGTCCGAGGCTCCGCCGCGGCTGCGGATCCGCCAGGCGGACGTGCTGGGCCCGTCCCCGCTGCTGCTGGCGGCCCTGGAACGGCGCCTGTACGAGGCGGGCCTGACGCCCGCCGACAAGTCCTCGACCGGGGTCGTGCTCGCCTCGGCGGGGTCCTCGGACCCGGAGGCGATCGCAGTGATCGCAGATATCGCGCGGGAGTGGCGGCACACCGGTTGGTGCGCCGTGCGGCCTGCGTTCGCCTCCGCATCCCTTCCCCGCACCGAGGACGCGGTGCGGGAGCTGCGGGAGCTCGGCTGCGCGCGCGTCGCCGTCGCCCCGTACGTGCTGGCGCCGGGGCGGCTGCCGGACCGGATCGCCCGAGGCGCGGCCGGGGCCGACGTCCTGGCGGACGTGCTGGGCCCCTCCCCCGAGGTCGCCCAGGTCCTCCTGGACCGCTACGACGCGGCCCGGACGCCGCTTCTGACGGCGCTGGGCGCCTGAGCCTCAGGCCTCGGTCATCTCCACCAGCTTGCGCACCGTGTTCCAGTTGCGGCTGGTGGCGACGACGCCCTTGCCCAGCCGGGGTTTCGCCAGGTGCTCGGCCAGCTTGGAGCGGCCGAGACCGTCGGGGACGTACAGATAGAGCGCGCGGTCGCCGAGGCGGAAGTCCTCGGGGAGGTACGCCTCGCGGTCGATCTCCGCGAACCGGTCCTCGGTGACGGGCGCGGAGAAGTAGGTGACGTGGAGCTGCTTCGGCTCCAGCTCCCCGGCCGGGAAGGGGCAGGAGTCGGCCACGCCTTTGAGATAGGCGTGGTCGCGGACGATCACGTCCACGTCGAATCCGAAGCGGCCGGCTAGCGCCCCGGACAGCTCGGCGGCCAGCGACTCCTCGTCGCCGTGGCCCGCGGTGAACGCGGCCTGCCCGCTCTGCAGGTAGGTGCGCACGTCCTCGTGGCCGAGGCTCTCCATCAGGGCGCGCAGCTCGGCCATCGGGACCTTCTTGCCGCCGCCCACGTTGATGCCGCGCAGCAGCGCCGCGTATCTCGTCGCCATGGGCCCGAGCGTAGTGCGGCCGTCGTGCCCCGTGGGGGTGGGCACGACGGCCGGGGCCCGCACGCGGACGGGCCTCGCAACTCTGACCGACGGGCGGCTCCCCGGGCAATCTGAACGCACTGCTGTGACTTATTCGACAAGGTTGCGGAATGGCCGGAACCGGTTCCTCTCCCTCCGCCCCCCGACCCTGATCCACCGGGCCGCCGACCCGGACATGTGTAGGGGGCCACGGTCCTCCCCAGTGGGGAGGCGGGCCGCGCCGTCCGGATGAGCCGGGGCTCTGCGGCTTCACCGGGCAGCACGACGAGACGCGCGGATGCCGCCCCTACCGTCGATACGTCAGGTGGCGGCAGGGGGTCGCCGCCGCGGACGAGGGAGCGAACCCGTCATGGGGAACGGAGACGCGCGGGTACGGGGGCTCGCCGCCCGCGCCGGCGGCTGGAGCGCCCGGCACCGCTGGGCGGCCGTCGGCATCTGGGTGCTGTTCGTGGTGCTGGCGATGGGGCTCGGCTCGGCGGCGGGCCGGGTCGACGTCGAGGACAGCGAGCAGCTCAAGGGGGAGACCAGCACCGCGGCCCGCATCATCGAGGACGCCGGGATCGAGGAGCCGGCCTCGGAGACGGTGCTCGTCCAGGCGAAGGACGACGGCCTCACGTCCACCGACGCGGAGTTCCGGTCGGCGGTCGCCGCGGTGATGTCGGCCGTGGAGCGCACCGGGGAGGTCACGGACGTCACCTCGCCGTACGACAGCGGCACGGTCGCGAAGGACGGGCGCAGCGCGCTGGTCCAGTTCGACGTGCGGGGCGACCCGCGGACGGCCGGTGAGCGGATCGAGCCGGTGCTGGACGCGGTCGCGGACGTCCAGAAGGAGCACGGATCGCTGCGGATCGAGGAGATCGGCGGCGCCAGCATGATGAAGACGTTCGACGACGCGTTCGGCGACGACTTCAAGAAGGCCGAGTACTCGGCGGTGCCGGTCGCCCTCGGCATCCTGCTGATCGCGTTCGGCGCGCTGGTGGCGGCGCTGCTGCCGGTGGCGCTGGCGATCACCGCGATCATCGCGACGATGGGCCTGATGGGTCTGGTCAGCCACCTCCAGCCGATGAGCGACACCGCCAACTCCGTGATGCTGCTGGTGGGTCTGGCCGTCGGCGTCGACTACTGCCTGTTCTACCTGCGCCGTGAGCGCGAGGAGCGGGCGGCCGGACGGGACGCGCGGACGGCGCTGCGGATCGCCGCCGCGACGAGCGGCCGGGCGATCGTCGTCTCCGGTGTCACGGTGTGCGTGGCGATGGCGGGCATGCTGTTCACCGGCATCGCCGAGTTCGAGGCGATGGGCCTGGCCTCGCTGATGGTGGTGGCCGTCGCCATGGTCGGCTCCGTGACGGTGCTGCCCGCGCTGCTGTCGTTGCTGGGCGAGCGGGTCGAGAAGGGCAAGGTGCCGTTCCTGCGGCGGCGGACGAGCGGCTCGGACGACAGCCGGTTCTGGTCGGCGGTGCTGAAGCGGGTCCTCGCCCGGCCGGTGCTGTCGGTGGCGGTGGCGGCCGGCGCGCTGCTCGCGGTGGCCGCGCCCGCGCTCGGCATGAAGACCGAGAACCTCACCCTGGACCAGGAGTTCGGCGACTCGCTGCCGATCGTGCAGACGTACAACCGGGTCAACGAGGCGTTCCCGGGCGGTTCCGAGCCGGCCGAAGTCGTCGTCAAGGCGGACGACATCAACGCGCCGGAGGTGAAGGCGGCGCTGGCCGACTTCCGTGAGCAGGCGGTCAGTTCGGGCGCCTCGCGCGGTCCGGTCGAGATCAAGCTGCACGACCAGCAGAACCTCGCGTTCGTCTACGTGCCGCTGGTGGGCGGCTCCGACCAGGACGCGGCGGGCGCCAGCCTGGAGAAGCTGCGCGACGAGGTGCGGCCGGCGACGCTGGGGAAGGTCGACGGGGTCGAGGCGCCGATCACCGGTCAGGTGGCGGGCAACAAGGACTTCAACGACCAGCTGGTCGGCTCGGTGGTCCCGGTGTTCGCGTTCGTGGTGGTGTTCGCCTTCCTGCTGATGCTGCTGTCGTTCCGTTCGCTGACGGTCGCGGTCACCTCGATCGTCCTGAACCTGCTGTCGGTGGGCGCCGCGTACGGCATCCTCGTGGCGGTCTTCCAGCACGGCTGGGGCGCGTCCCTGGTGGGCGCGGAGGGCGTGGGCGCCATCATCACCTGGCTGCCGCTGTTCCTCTTCGTGATCCTGTTCGGCCTGTCGATGGACTACCACGTGTTCGTGGTCTCGCGGATCCGTGAGGCGCGGGCGCGGGGCCTGGAGACGCGGGACGCCATCCGGCACGGGGTCGTGACCACGGCCGGTGTGGTCACCAGCGCCGCGGTCATCATGGTCGCCGTGTTCGCGATCTTCGGGACGCTGTCCATGCAGTCCATGAAGCAGATGGGCGTGGGCCTGGCGGCGGCGGTGCTGATCGACGCCACGGTGATCCGGGGCGTGCTGCTCCCGGCGGTGATGTCCCTGCTGGGCGAGCGGAACTGGTACTTGCCGAAGTGGATGCACCGGCTGCCCAACCTGACGCACGACGAGGCGCCGGCGGCGGTCACGCCGAGGACGCGGGACGACGAGGGCGAGAAGGTGCCGGTCTGACCGACCCCCGCACCGACACCACGGACCAGGGCCCGGCGGCTGCCACCGCCGGGCCCCTTCCGTGCCGTTGAAGCCGTATCAGCGGCCGTGTCCCGGGAGTTCGGCCTCGATCAGGTCGGCCGCCCTCTTCGTGCCGCCCTCCTTGGCCATCTCCGCCTGGACGTCCTTCAGGCGGCGGGCCACCTCCGGGTCGTCGACCAGGGCGAGGGCCGCCGTGCGCAGCGCCTCGGGCGTCGCCTCCTGGGTGGGCAGGTGGCGGGCCACTCCGAGCGCCTGGAGCATGTCCGCGTTGCCGAACTGGTCCACGGCCTGCGGAACCGCGATCATCGGGGTGGCCGTGGCCAGCCCCTCCTGGCTGCCACCCGCACCCGCGTGGGTGACGAACAGGTCGGCCTGCTTGAGGATCGCGAGCTGCGGCACCCAGGACCGCACCTCCACGTTCGGCGGTACGTCACCCAGCTCGGCCGGGTCGACGTGCTTGCCGATCTGCAGCACCAGGTGCCAGCCGGGCAGCCCGGCGAACGCCTCGACGCACGCCCGGTAGAAGGCCGGCTGCTTGGTGAAGGACGAGCCGAGCGACACCAGGACGACCTTCTCCGCCCCGGCCGGCCGCTGCCACTCGCCCTCGGCGCTCCGGTCGCCCTGGCAGGCGCCGACGAAGGAGTACACGCGCTCGTCGACCCGGTCGGCGTTCGGCTGGAGCGCCTTCGGGATCAGCACGATGGAGCGGTCCGGGCGCCCGGCGAAGTCGTCGGGGTGCAGGGTGACGCCGTTCTCCTCCAGCCAGGACCGGAAGCGGGCGTAGTACGCCTTGCCGCGTTCGGTCTTCTTCGGCTCCTCCCACATCGGCTCGGCGATCTCCTTCTCGTAGCCCTCCCAGGCGACGAGGTTCGGCGAGAGGGATATCGCGGGCACGCCCCAGCGGTGGGCGAGCACGCGGGCCGGGTAGGCGGTGATGTCGTGCAGCACGAGGTCGGGGGTGTCGCCCTCGTACGCCTCGATCAGCTGCGGGAGCGCCTGCATGGCGTCCGCGAGGAACGGCTCGACGTTGTCGAGGAGGGTGGTGCCCCAGGCCTCGGGGTCGTCGTCGGGGCCGGGCAGGGTGGAGTTCCACAGCTTGGGCTCGGCGCCGGTCTCCGCGACCTTGTCGGCGAAGAGCGGCGGGATCGCGTACGTCACCCGGTGCCCGCGCGCCACCAGCTCACGGATCACCTCGAGGCTGGGGTTCACGTGCCCGTGGGCGGCGATGGAGAACATGGCGATGTGCGCGGGAGCGGTCATGCGACGACCCTAAGCGAGACGAGACGTCTCGTGCAACGTGATTACGGGGCGCCGCTCATCTCTGGTACCGGGCGAGGACCAGGTTGCCGTCCTTCTCCAGCCGCTTCCGCAGCTCACCGAGGCCGATCGCGCCGCTGTAGTACTCCTGGAGCGCCGGGGTGGCGACCTTGTCCTTCCACTCCGGATAGCCCCGTACGGACTGGGCGGGCGCCGGGCGCAGATGGGCGGCGAGCGCCGTGCCCGTCGCCCACCCGTGCTCGGGGGTGCGCAGGGCCGGGTCGGCGAGGGCCTGGCGGCCGGTGGGCAGCATCCAGTCGCCGAGCGCGAGGCGCACCATGTTCCGCGGCTGGAGCAGGAAGTCGAGGAAGGCGACGGCCTCCTTCTTGTGCGGGCAGTCCTCGGCCACGGACAGCGTCTGCGGGCTGACGCCCTGCGCGAGCCCGCCGGCCCCTGCGGGCGCGGGCAGCACCTGCCACTCGAAGCCCTTCGGCGCCTGCTGGACGATCTGCTGGCGGTACGAGAAGCCGAGCGGCACCATCGCGTACTTGCCGGCGAAGAGGCCGGGCAGGGTGTCGGAGCCGCCGCTGCCCAAGGTGGTGGGCGAGGCGCTGCGGTCGGTGTTCACCTGCTCGTGGACGGTGCGCGGCACGACCTCGTCGCCGTCCCCGAACCGCACGGTGACCTTCCCGTCGTCGCCCCGGTGGAAGAGCCGGCCGCCCGCGGAGAGGGACATGTTGAGGGTGGCGGACACCGGCTCCTTGAGGGGCCAGGCGACCCCGTAGCGGCCGTCGCCGGACAGGTCCTTCGTCACCTGTCGGAACTCGGCCCAGCTCCACGGGTGTTCGGGCGTCGGGACGCGGACGCCGGACTCCTTCAGGCGGACGGCGTCGGCGATGAGGACGCGCGGCTCCTGGAGGAAGGGCACGCCGTAGATCCCGTCGCCGAAGGTGACGGACTGCCAGGAGAGCGCCGGGATGTCGGAGGTGAGCCGCTCGGGCAACAGCTCCGTGAGGTCGGCGAGGTGGCCGCCGTAGGCGAAGTCGGCGAGGTCGTCGGAGGCGTCGTGGACGATGTCGGGCGCCTCGCCGCCCTCGAAGGAGGTGAGGAGCTGGTCGTGGACGCTGTCCCAGCTGCCCTGGACGTACTCCACGTGGATGCCGGGGTGGAGGGCGTTCCACTCGTCGACGAGTTCCTTGGTGGCCTCGACCGACTCCTGCTGCCAGGCCAGGGACTGGAAGCGCAGCGTGACCCGGCCGTCGTCGCGGGTGGGTCCCGAGGAGCAGCCCGCGAGGAGCAGGGTCAGCGCGAGGACGCCGACGAGGAACCTGACGCGGGTCGTCAGGGAGTTGCGGGTCACGCGTGTCATGCGGGTCATCAGCCCTTCACCGCCCCGGCGAGGAGGGAGCCGGTGATGCGGCGCTGGATGAGCGCGAACACCAGCAGGGACGGAAGTGTCGCGAGGAACGCGGCGGCGGCCAGCGGGCCGAGGTCGGCGACGCCTTCGGCGCCGATGAAACGGGTGAGGAGCACCGGCAGCGTCTGCTGTTCCGGCGTCTTCAGCAGCACGAGGGCGAAGAAGAACTCGTTCCAGGCGGTGACGAACGCGAACAGCGCGGTCGCGGCGATGCCCGGCGCGAGCAGCGGCACGGTCACCGACACCAGGGTGCGCAGCCGTCCGGCGCCGTCCACGGCGGCCGCCTCCTCCAGCTCGGCCGGCACGGCACGGACGTAGCCGGTGAGCATCCACAGGGCGAAGGGCAGCGACCAGACGACGTAGACCAGCACCAGGCCGGGCAGCGAGTCGATGAGCCGCAGGTTCTTCAGCACCAGGAACAGCGGGATGATCAGCAGCACGAACGGGAACGCCTGGCTGACGACCACCCAGCCGGTCGCCGCCCGCGCCAGGGCGCCGCGGTGACGGGCCATGACGTACGCCATGGGGGTGGCCACGGCGACCGCGACGAGGGCCGCGGCGGAGGCGGTGAGCAGGGAGTTGAGGGCGGCCCGGAGCAGCGGCTGCTCGTCGAAGGCCTGACGGAAGTTGGCGAGGGTGGGGTCCTGCGGGATCCAGGTGGGGTGCAGCCCGGCCAGCTCGGTGGCGGGCTTGAAGGCGGTGGACACGAGCCACACGAACGGGAAGGCCAGGAAGACCAGGAAGGCGAGCAGGGCCGCGTACTGGCCGGCGCGGGCGGCGGGACTTGTCCTCAACGCTCGTCACCTCCTCTGAGCCGGCCCACGAGGAACACGGCGAGCAGCACCGAGATCACGGCGACCATCACACAGCCCATGGCGGCCGCGTAGCCGAACTGCCCGTACCGGAAGGCCTCTTCGTAGGCGAACAGCATGGGCAGGCGGGTGCGTCCGCCGGGGCCTCCGTTGGTGAGCACGTAGACCAGGGCGAAGGAGTTGAAGTTCCAGATGAGGTTGAGCGCGGTGATGGCGAGGGCGACGGGCCGCAGCGCGGGCCAGGTGACCGTGCGGAAGCGGCGCCAGGCGCCGGCGCCGTCGACGGCGGCGGCCTCGTGCAGTTCGCGCGGGGTGTTCTGGAGTCCGGCGAGCAGCGCCACCGTGGTCTGCGGCATGCCCGCCCACACGCCGACGACGATCACCGCCGGCAAGGCGGTGGCGAGGCCGCTCAGCCAGTCGCGGTCGCCGCCGAACCCGAGGTCGCGCAGCGTCTCGTTGAGGATGCCGGCGTCCGGGTTGTAGGTGATGCGCCACATGATGCCGACGACCACCTCGGGCATCGCCCAGGGCACGATCGCCAGGGCGCGGGCCGCCCAGCGCAGCCGCAGGTCCTGGTGGAGCAGCAGGGCGAGACCGAGCGCCAGCAGGAACTGCGGGACCGTCACGCCGACCGCCCACACCAGCCCGATGCGGAACGACTCCCAGAACAGGGTGTCCTGGAGCAGATCCTGGAAGTTCAGGGTGCCGATCCAGCGGGTGGGCTCGGTGCGGCCCGACTGGGCGTCGGTGAAGGCCAGCAGGATGCCGTGGAGGAGCGGGCCGACGCTGAGCACCAGGATGGGGATCAGCGCGGGCAGCACCAGGAACCACGGGCCGTGGTCGACGGCACGCCGTCTCGGACGGCTCGGGCCGGGCGCGCCGGGCGCCGGTCTCCTCGCCTCGGTCACCGACGTCACGGCATCAGCCCCTTTGCAGGTGGGGGTGGGCCCGGTCATGGTCGTGAACGCGACAGCGCACGTCAAGGGCCCGCGCACGCCACCCGACCTGTGCGAATGCGAGACTGGCCGGCGAACGGCCGGACGACAGGCGCCCGGCGGGGCCCGGGACGGACACGGAGGCGGAAGCGATGGACGAGGCGCGGGCGCGGGAGGCTCTTCAGGCCGCGGGGGTGCTCCCCGGGGGCGCCGGGGACGCGCGGCTGCTGGCGCTCGGGGAGAACGCGGTGTTCGCCGCCGGCGACCTGGCGGTGAAGGTGGGCCGGGACGCGGAGCTGCTGGAGCGGGCCCGCCGCGAACTGGCCGTCGCCGGGTGGCTGGCCGAGCGGGGTGTGCCCGCCGTGCGTCCCGCCGAGTCCGAGGCGCTGCTGGTGGAGGGGCACCCGGTGACCGTGTGGCGCCGGCTGCCCGACCCGGTGCGGCCCGCCGAGCCGAAGGACCTGGCGGTGCTGCTGCGGCAGGTGCACGCGCTGCCCGCTCCCCCGTTCGCCCTGCCGCCCCGCTCGCTGCTGGACGGTGTGGAGCGCTGGCTGCGGCTCGCGGGCGACGCGATCGACCCGGCGGACGCGGCGTATCTGCGGGAGCGGCGCGACGGGTTCGCGAAGGCCGCGGCGGCGCTGACGCCCCGGCTGCCGCGCGGCCCGATCCACGGCGACGCGCTGCCGCGCAACGTGCACGTCGGCCCGGACGGTCCCGTGCTGGTCGACCTGGAGACCTTCTCGTCGGACCTGCGCGAGCACGACCTGGTGGTGATGGTCCTCTCCCACGACCGCTACGGCCTGCCGGACGAGGCCTACGACTCGTTCACCGAGACCTACGGCTGGGACGTGCGCGAGTGGGAGGGGTGCTCGGTGCTGCGCGGGGCGCGGGAGACCGCCAGCTGTGCCTGGGTCGCCCAGCACGCCCCGGGCAGCCCCAAGGCGCTGGCCGAGTTCCGCCGCCGGGTGGCGTCGCTGCGGGACGGGGACGAGACGGTGCGCTGGTACCCGTTCTGAGCGGGGCGCTTCAGAGCGCGGGCCGCAGCGGCTCGGCCGCCGGTTCACGCAGCGGCCAGGTGCTGTCCACGACGGCGGCCGGGTCGCCCTTGCGGCGCAGGAAGTCCTGGAAGTCCGCCGCCCAGGCCGCGTACCACTCGATCTGACGGCGGTGCAGCTCCGCCGGGCCGAGGGCCGCGACCTTGGGGTGGCGGTCGGCTATCGCGCAGGCCAGACGGGCGGCGGCGAGGGCGTCGGCCGTCGCGTCGTGCGCCGCGTCGAGGCGCACTCCGTACTCCGCGCAGACCGCCTCCAGCGTGCGCTTGCCCCGGCGGTAGCGGTCGACGGCGCGGTCGATGGTGTACGGGTCGATCACCGGGGCCGGGTCGGCGCCGCCCAGGCGCTCGCGCAGGGACGGCAGTCCGTGCCTGCGGAGCTCCGCGGAGAGCAGGCTCAGGTCGAACGAGGCGTTGTACGCGACGATTGGGACGCCGGTCTTCCAGTAGGCGGCGAGGACGCCGGCGATGGCGTCGGCCACCTGGTCGGCGGGGCGGCCCTCGGCGGCCGCGCGCTCGTTGCTGATGCCGTGGACCGCGACCGCGTCGGCGGGGATCGGCACGCCGGGGTCGGCCAGCCACTCCCGGCGCCCCAGGGTCTCCCCCGCGCGGAGCTCGATCACGGCTCCCGTGACGATCCGCGCCTCGCGCGGATCCGTCCCCGTCGTCTCCAGGTCGAAGCCGATCAGCAGCTCCCGGTGCCAGCCCATGGGCTGTCCCCCCTTCTGTGCGGTGCGTTCCCCCAGTGGCTTCACCCTCGCACGCGCCACTGACAACCAGAGGATCGCATTCCGTTTCCCGGGCGGACCGGGCGGCCCCGGGAACACACACGGACCCGGAGGTTCAGGACACCGGCCGCGAATCCGCCCACATCTGCTCGAACTCCTCGCGGTAGGTGGGGAAGAGGCCGCCCTCCTCGATCTCGCCCGGCTTGACCACCTTGGTCCCGTTGCGCAGGACGAACACCGGGGCCTCCATGCCGCGGGTGCGGCGCAGGTGGTTCTGGACCACGGCGATGCCGTCGGAGCCGTCGCCGTCGACCAGGTAGGCCGTGCAGCGCGGCGTCTCGTCGTAGACCTGGATCTCGAAGGCGCCCGGGTCGCGCAGCCGGGACCGCACGCGGCGCATGTGGAGGATGTTCATCTCCACGGACCGGCCCAGCTCTCCCCGTTTGATGCCCAGTTCGCGCTCGCGCCGCTTGACCGCGCTGGAGGCCGGGTTGAGGAACAGCAGCCGCACCCGGCAGCCGGAGTCGGCGAGCCGCACCAGCCGGCGGCCGGAGAAGTTCTGCACGAGCAGGTTCAGGCCGATGCCGATGGCGTCGAGCCGCCGGGCCCCGCCGAATATGTCCTCGGCGGGGAACTGGCGCAGCAGCCGCACCCGGTCCGGGTGCACGGCGACCACGTCCGCGTACCGGTCGCCGACCAGGTCCTCGACCGCGTCCACCGGGAGCCGGCGCGCCGAGGGCACGTCGCCGCCCGTGCCGAGCATCTCGAGCAGCCGCGCGGAGGCCCGCTCCGCCTGATTCAGCACCGCCTCGGACAGCGCACGGTTGCGGGAGACCACGTTGCGGGTGACCTCCAGCTCGTCCAGGGCCAGCTCGACGTCCCTGCGGTCGTCGAAGTACGGCTCGAAGCACGGCCAGTGCTGCACCATCAGCTCGCGCAGCTGCGGCAGGGTGAGGAACGACAGCACGTTGTCGTCGGCCGGATCGAGCAGATAGCCCTTGCGGCGGCTGACCTCGCGCACGGCGACCGCGCGCTGCACCCACTCCTGTCCGGCGGGCCCGGCGGCGGCGACCACCCAGTCGTCGCCGTGCACGGGCTCGTAGACGGGCCGCAGCACGGCGGCGACGACCGCGCGCAGCCGCTGCTCGACCAGGTTCAGCCAGATGTAGGCCCGGCCGGCCCGCTGCGCGCGCGTGCGCACCTCGCGCCACGCGTCCGCGCCCCAGTCCAGCTCCGGTCCGATCGAACCCGCGTCCATCGGCCGCGCCAGGGACACCGCACCGGGCGGGACGTCCGTGGAGCCGCTCCCCTCGTGACCCTCGTCACCAGGGGGCAGTTCCAGCCCTCCCGAGCCCACCCGCGCACCGCCTTCCAGTCCCCCGAGCACTCCCCGTCCAACGATCAAGGAGAGTACTCCGCATGCGGTGCGGGATGCAGCCCGATGGACAGGGTCGTTTCCCAACTTCCCCCTGCCAAACGACCGTTCCGCCCTCCGCGGGCGGGCGGGCGAGCGGTTTCATGGCGGACATCACAGAAGGTGCGGTCCGTCGCGGCCGGGGCATGGGTAGGAGGTGGACCCGCCCTTGATCCCGCCCGTTCGGGGAGACACGGGGACACTCGGAGCCAAGGCGTCCCCACCGGCGCCGTACACCTGAAAGAGTCGTGTCCATGCAGGTCTGGCCTGGCGAGGCGTATCCGCTCGGTGCCACGTACGACGGCGCCGGAACGAATTTCGCGGTCTTCACGGAGGCCGCGGACCGAGTAGAGCTGTGTCTGCTGCACGACGACGGCTCCGAGACCGCGGTCGAGCTGCGGGAGAGTGACGCGTTCGTGCGGCACGCGTACCTGCCCGGGGTGATGCCCGGGCAGCGGTACGGCTTCCGTGTGCACGGGCCGTACGCCCCCGAGCGGGGGCTGCGCTGCAACTCCGCGAAACTGCTGCTGGACCCGTACGCGCGTGCGATCAGCGGCTCGATCCAGTGGGGCGAGGAGGTCTACGGCTACCACTTCGACGACCCCGAACGGCGCAACGACCTGGACTCGGCGCCGCACACGATGACGTCGGTCGTGGTCAACCCGTACTTCGACTGGGGGGACGACCGGCGGCCCCGGACGGAGTACCACCACACGGTGATCTACGAGGCCCACGTCAAGGGGCTCACCATGCGCCACCCCGGGCTGCCCGAGGAGCTGCGCGGCACCTACGCGGGCCTGGCGCACCCGGCGATCATCGAGCACCTGACCGAACTGGGCGTCACCGCGCTGGAGCTGATGCCGGTGCACCAGTTCGTGAACGACCACCGGCTGGTCGACATGGGGCTGAACAACTACTGGGGCTACAACACCATCGGCTTCTTCGCCCCGCACAACGCCTACGCGTCCTGGGGCGACCGGGGCCAGCAGGTGCTGGAGTTCAAGTCGGCGGTGAAGGCGCTGCACGAGGCCGGGATCGAGGTGATCCTCGACGTGGTCTACAACCACACCGCCGAGGGCAACCACCTGGGCCCCACGCTGTCCTTCAAGGGCCTCGACAACCCCTCGTACTACCGGCTGGCCGAGGACCCCCGCTACTACATGGACACCACGGGCACCGGGAACTCGCTGCTGATGCGGTCCCCGCACGTGCTCCAGATGATCATGGACTCGCTGCGGTACTGGGTCACCGAGATGCATGTCGACGGGTTCCGCTTCGACCTCGCGGCCACCCTGGCCCGGCAGTTCCACGAGGTGGACCGGCTGTCGTCGTTCTTCGACCTGGTGCAGCAGGACCCGGTGGTCTCCCAGGTGAAGCTGATCGCCGAGCCCTGGGACGTCGGCGAGGGCGGCTACCAGGTGGGCAACTTCCCGCCGCTGTGGACCGAGTGGAACGGCAAGTACCGGGACACCGTGCGGGACCTGTGGCGGGGCGAGCCGCGCACGCTCGCCGAGTTCGCGTCCCGGCTGACCGGCTCCTCCGACCTCTACCAGGACGACGGGCGGCGCCCGCTCGCCTCGATCAACTTCGTCACCTGCCACGACGGTTTCACCCTGCACGACCTGGTGTCGTACAACGAGAAGCACAACGAGGCCAACGGCGAGGACAACCGGGACGGCGAGAGCCACAACCGGTCCTGGAACTGCGGGGCCGAGGGCGACACCGACGACCCGGACGTGCTGAGGCTGCGCGCCCGGCAGATGCGGAACTTCGTCGCCACGCTGATGCTGTCCCAGGGCGTGCCGATGATCAGTCACGGCGACGAGCTGGCCCGCACGCAGCGCGGCAACAACAACGCGTACTGCCAGGACAACGAACTGGCGTGGGTGAACTGGCCGGAGGAGGGGGACGGCGAGGACGACTTCCGGCGCCGGCTGCTGGAGTTCACGCGGGCGATGGTGTGGCTGCGCAAGGACCACCCCGTCTTCCGGCGCCGCCGCTTCTTCCACGGCCGTCCCGTGGAGGGCACCCACGACGACCTCTCCGACATCGCCTGGTTCACGCCCGAGGGCGCGGAGATGACCCAGCGGGACTGGGAGTCGGCACGGGCGTCGGCGCTGACCGTGTTCCTCAACGGCAACGCGATCTCCGAGCCCGGTCAGCGCGGGGAGCGGATCACCGACGACTCGTTCCTCCTGATGTTCAACGCCTCCCCCAAGCCGCTGGACTTCGTGGTCCCGGTGGACCACGGGGCACAGTGGCAGGTGGTGGTCGACACGGCCCGAGAGGACGGCGTGCCACCGGGGACGGGTCCGAAGGTGTCGGCGGGGACGAGGCTGACGCTGACGGATCGCAGCCTGACGGTGCTGCAACGGCCGGCGTAGGGGCTGGACGGCCCCTCCGGCGTTTGAGGAGCGGGGTCTGGGGCGGAGGCCCGGTGTCGGGACGGGAAGGGGCGGCGGGGGCGGAAACCCTCCCACCCCCACCCCGAACGGAGCAGCCAGCGCACGACACGCGCCCACGCGGGTACGTACGTCCCCATGACCCCTGAGCGCCCCGCCCCGGCAGTCCCCACGGCGACCTACCGCCTGCAGCTCCAGCCCGCCTTCCCCTTCACGGCGGCCGCCGAAGCCGTCCCGTACCTGGCCGGGCTCGGCGTGTCCCACCTGCACCTCTCCCCCGTTCTCGAGGCGGTCCCCGGCTCGGCCCACGGCTACGACGTCGTGGACCCGACGCGCGTCCGGGAGGAACTGGGCGGCGAGGAGTGCCTGCGGGACCTGTCCCGCACGGCCCGGGCGCACGGCCTCGGACTGATCGTGGACATCGTCCCCAACCACATGGCGATGTCCCCCCGCCACAACGCGGCCCTGTGGGAGGTGCTGCGCGACGGCCCGTCGTCCCCCCGCGCCCGCTGGTTCGACATCGACTGGGAGGCGCAGGGCGGACAGATGCTGCTGCCGGTCCTCGGCGGTCCGCTCGGCGAGGTGGCGGACGAGCTGAAGGTCGACGGCGACGTGCTGCGCTACTACGACCACGCCTTCCCGCTGCGCGAGGGCACGGCGGGGCTGCCGCTGCCGCAGCTGCTGGACGCGCAGTGGTACCGCCCCGTGTGGTGGAGGCTGGCCCGCACCGAGCTGAACTACCGGCGGTTCTTCAGCATCTCCGAGCTGATCGGGGTGCGGGTGGAGGACCCCGAGGTGTTCGAGGCGACGCACGCGAAGATCCTGGAGCTGCTGCACGAGGGCGTGGTCGACGGGCTGCGCGTCGACCACCCGGACGGGCTCGCCGACCCCGGCGGCTATCTGCGGCGGCTGCACGAGGCGACGGGGGGCCGCTGGACGGTGGTGGAGAAGATCCTCGCCGACGGCGAGGCGCTGCCCGCCTCCTGGCCGGTCGCCGGCACCACCGGCTACGACGCCCTGCGCCACGTCGACGGGCTGTTCCTGGACCCGGACGGGTTCGGGGAGCTGGTGGACCGCTACCGGGCCTTCGCGGCCCCGCAGACGGACCGGGGCGGCGACTGGGACGCCACGGTCCGCAGGGCCGCGTACAAGGTGCTCACGCACGAGCTGGCCGCCGAGCTGGACCGGCTCACCCGGGTGGCTGCCCGGCTGTGCGCGACGGCCCCCGAGACCGCGCTGCGCGACCGCGCGCCCTGGGCGCTGCGCACGGCGCTGACGGAGCTGCTGGTGCGGCTGGAGGTGTACCGGCCCTACGCCCCCGAGGACGCGGCGACGGTGGTGACCGAGGAGGCCGCGGCCGAGGCCCGGCGCGCGTTCACCGTCCCGGAGGAGGCGGGCGCGGTGGACGTCGTACGGGATCTGCTGCTGGGGCGGTACGGGGACGGGCCCGTGTACGGGGAGTTCCGTACGCGGTTCGCGCAGACGGCGTCGGCGCTGCGGGCCAAGTCCGTGGAGGACACGGCGTTCTACCGCTACGTGCCGCTGCTGTCGGCGACGGAGGTGGGCGGCGAGCCGGGCGACCCGGCGGTGGCCCCGGACCGCTTCCACGCGTACTGCGCGCGCGTGCAGCGCGACTGGCCGGCCACGGGGACGGTGCTGTCCACGCACGACGCCAAGCGCAGCGCGGACGTGCGGGCGGCGCTGCACGTGCTCACCGAGTGCCCTCGGCGCTGGGCGGACGTCCTCACGGAGGTGTCCCGTACCGGGGAGGCGGTGCCCGACGGGCAGACGGCGTGGGCGGCCTGGCAGACGGTGTTCGGGCTCGGCCCGGCCGAGGAGGAGCGGGTGCGGGCGGCGCTGCTGAAGCATGTGCGCGAGGCGGGCCTGTTCACCAGCTGGACGGAGCAGGAGCCGCCGTACGAGGAGGCGGTGGCGCGGTTCGTCGCGGCGGGGCCGTGCGGGGTGCCGGGGCGGAAGGTCGCGGAGCTGCGGGAGGCGCTGGAGCCGCACATCCGGGCGAACGTGCTGGGCGCGGCGCTGGTGCATCTGATCATGCCGGGCGTGCCCGACGTCTACCAGGGCACGGAGCGCGAGTACCGGGCGCTGGTCGACCCGGACAACCGGCGGCCCGCGCGGTTCGGCGGGGACGGCGGGGACCTCGGGGACGTCGCGGAGAAGGAGGCGGTCACCCGGGCGGCGTTGGCGCTGCGGGCGCGGCGGCCGGAGGTGTTCGGCACGGCGGCGTCGTACGAGCCCCTGGCCGCCGAGGGCCCGGCGGCGGAGCACTGCCTGGCGTTCGTCCGCTCCGGCGAGGTGGTGACGGCGATCACCCGGCTGTCGCTGCGTCTCGCGGAGGCGGGCGGCTGGGGCGGCACCCGGCTGCCGCTGCCACCGGGGCGGTGGGCCGATGTGCAGGACTCCGGGAGGGAGTTCGCGGGGGACGTGCGGGTGGCGGAGCTGTTCGCCGCGTCGCCGGTGGCGCTGTTGGAGCGGGTGCCGGAGTGACGGTGGTTCCGGTTGTCGGGGCGCTGTGCGGGGTCGGTGCGCGGTCGGCGCACGGCCGGTGAGGACCCGTGCGACGTGCGTCCGGCGCGGGACGCGGGACGTGCGGGAAGGGGGCCGTGGCGTGCCTCCGAGCGCCCCCTGGCGGCTCCCCCGTACCGCCCTTGACACCGTCTCGCGGCCGTGGGGTACTGCGCAGTGCGAGTGCGGGCGGTGACGGGGGGTGGGTCCGCTGCGGGAGTCTCGCTATCCGACGGTGTCCGAACTGGTCATCTCCGCCCGGGCGCTGGCAGTCCAGTGGCCGGGTCTGTGTGTGCTGCGGCAGGTGGGGGTGTCCCGCGGGGGACGGCCGCTGCACCTGCTGTCCGTGGGGCGCGCCCCACACGCCGTGCTGGTCGTCGCGGGCGCCCACGCCAACGAGCCCGCGGGCAACGGGACGCTGCTGGAACTGGCCCGGCGGGCCCTGCTCGAGCGGGAGCTGCGGGACGGCGTCTCCTGGCACTTCCTGCTGTGCGCCGACCCCGACGGGGCGAGCCTGCACGTCACCCCGGCGCCGCGCAGCCTGTACGACTACCACCTGGGCTTCTTCCGCCCGGCCGGGCCCGAGCAGCCGGAGTGGGCGCCCTCGGTGCTGCCCGCGGACCGGCTGCCGCCGGAGACGCGGGCGCTGACCGGGGTGATCGACGAGCTGCGGCCGTTCCTCCAGGTGTCCCTGCACGGCACCGATCTGGGCGGCAGCTGGGTGCAGTTGACGCGGGACGTGCCCGGGCTGGCGGAGCCGTTCGCCAAGTCGGCGGCCGAGCTGCACATCCCCGTCGAGACGGGCGCCTCGGACGCGGCGGGCTGGCCGGCGTCGGGGCCCGGCGTGCACGTGATGCCCGCGCCGGAGGCCGCCCCGGCCTATCCCAGCCTGAGCGACGACGCCCGGCACAGCACCTGGTACCACGCGCACCGGTACGGCGGTCTGACCGCGGTGGTGGAGGTGCCGATGTGGGCGAGCGACCTGGTGGACGACCCGGCCCCGCACCCGGCGCCTGACACGGCGATGCACGCGCTCGCGGAACGGCTGCTGCGGGACGCGGGCGAGGTGCGGCACGTCCTTGAGGAGGTACGGCCCGGACCGCCGCCCGCCGAGACCGGCGGTCCGCTGCTGCGGGCGGCCACCTGGGTGCTGGAGCTGGTGCCGGGACTGGCCGCCGACCTGGTCCGCACCCCGCCGGCGGACGGCACCCGCGCCTACGTCGGCAGCGTGGACGCCTTCGCGCGCCGGGTGCCGCTGCGGGCGGCGGCGATGCTGCGGCGGGCCCTGCGGGACACCGACGCCCAGGCGGCGGCCCGCCTGGACCAACTGGTCGCCCACTGGAGCGACACCTTCGCCACCCGCTTCCGCGCCCGCTGGGTCCCGGTCCGCCACCAGGTGGAACACCAGTCCCGCACGGTGGTGGCGGCTGCGCGGCAGGCGCGGGTGGGGTTGATGTGAGGGGTCGGCCGGGGGCGCGCCCCCGGCCGGGGAAGACACGGTGCGGTCGTCGTGCCTTGGGGCCCGGAGCGCGAGGCCTCTCTGCGCGGGACCGGGCGCCGTCGGTGTCCGACGGTCGGGCCGGACGCCGCCGCCCGAGCGGAAGGACGCTTCCCTGCCGGACACGTCGCGGCCGGGCGTCGGAGGCAGCGGAACGCCGGTGCCACAGGCCGGCGCCGTGCCGCGCACAGGGCGGGGCGGCGCGCCGATGCCGTGACGCCGGGCCACGGCGAAAGGCGCCGCCGTCGCCGGGCCGTCATGGCCGCGGCCCCGAGCGCAGGCGGTCTCACGTCCCGTCAGGGCGTTCGGCTGCTGCCCGCACGGCGGGCGCCGACCATGGCGCTCGGCCGACCTCCTCTCCAGGGCCGCGTCAGGCCTCGGCGCGGAGGCCCACTCAGGCCCACTCAGGCCCGCCCAGGCCTGCCGCACGCGAGTGGCCGTCTCACGTCCCGTCGAGCGCGAACAGCGCCCCCGTGTGGGCGCGCAGCGTGCAGGTGTTCGGGAAGGTTTCCGTCCAGGTGACCGGGCGGTCGCGCCACATGCCCTCCGCGTGGGCCGTCACCGGGGCGTAGATCATCGGGCAGAGGGCGTCCTCCGCGGGGAGGGCGGTGATGCGGCCGTCCGCGGCCGACAGCTGCGCGCAGGCATCCTGCGCGTGCGGGTGGTCGCCGCCGGGCGGGTCGCAGCGCAGCAGCCTGGCATTCTCCGCGCCGGCCGTCGTGTTCTCCCCGTGGCTGACGCTCAGCATCAGCCAGTTCCCGGTGTCCGCGTGGGCGGAGGACGTCGCGCCGGCGAGCAGGAGGAGCGCGGCGGCGGTCAGCCCCGCCCCTGCCGTCTTCACTGAGGTGTGCGTCATTCCCGGTGCATCGGCACGGCGGGCCCGGGACCCCAGCCCGGCTCACCCGAACGGGAGGTTCCGGGTGTCCTCCGTACGGCGAGGGCGCACACGGCGCGGATCACCCGGGCCTGGTACTCCGCCTGGCGGTCCACGGGGATCCAGCGGGCGCCGAGCACGTCCCGGAGGTCCGCGCAACGCGCGTCGATCAGGCGGTTCAGCGCCGGCAGCGCGTCGGTGGGGTCGTGTCCCGCGCGGGTGACGAGCTGGTGCAGCAGACCGGCGGTGCGCAGGGCGAGGCGCCGGCCTGCGAGGCGCAGCGCGGCCAGGCGGGCGGTCGTCATGGGCGGCAGCGGATGTGCAGAATCGTTCTTGCGGTCGGGGTCCCAGGCGTCCGCGAGGCCCGGGCAGACGAGGAGGTAGTCGTCGACCGGGGCGAGCAGCCGGTCCGCGTCGGGCACGCCCGCGACGTACGGGCGTATCCGCTCCGCGAGCTCCCCGAGCAGCGCGGTGTCGCGGCGCAGGGTGCGGCTGACGGACCGCAGCTCGGCGTCCGGGTCGGGGTGCGGGGCGCCCCTCCCGACGGCGGCGACGCCCCACATCGGCGCCTCCACGACCGCGGTGACCGTGCCGTACCCGTAGGGGTGGTACCACGTCGACTCCACGGCCGCCTCGGTGATGGCGGCGGCCAGATCGCGGCGGTGCGGGGGCGGGATGCGGTAGACGGCGGGGCCGAGGCCCGGCCAGTACAGGGCGTCGTACGCGCCGAGTTCGCGCGGCACGCCGAGGCGCGCGGCGACGGCGGCGACCCGGCGGTCGAGGCCCGGCAGGTCGTGGGTGAGCTCGACGAAGCCGCCGCCCACGTCCACGCCGTGCAGGGAGCACTGGAGGAAGGGCCGCAGCTCGTCCTGGAGGGCGAGCAGCGCGCGGGTCTCCGGCAGCGCGGCGGACGCGGCGCCGTCCGGCAGCCACTCGGGCTGTTCCAGGAAGCCGGGGCGGTAGAAGTTCCGGAAGTGGCGGCCGAGGGTGTACGGGCCGGTCAGCCAGCGCTCGTTGTGGCGCAGGCCGTCGGGGTCGAGGCAGAGCAGCAGGTTCCAGGTGATGTCGGCGCCGTCGGTGAAGCGGCGGTCGGCGAGCGCCTGCTCGGCCAGCCGCAGCACCGTCGCGCCGCCCACCGGTTCGTTGGCGTGCGGTCCCGCGACGACGAGGGCCTGGCGGCCGCCGTGGCCGACGCTCAGCAGCCACAGGGGCGTGCCCGCGCGGGAGACGCCGACGCGGCGCAGACGGGCGTCGCGGGGATGGCGGGCGGCGAGGGCGGCGGCCCGAGCGCCGAGTTCGTCGACGGTCGGATAGCTCAGGAGGGGCGTCAGGTCACACCTCCACGAAGCGACGCCGTCGTCCACCGGAAGTACAAGCCGTGCGAGCAGTGCGGGTGCGGCACGTACAGGGAGTACGAGTACGGGGAGTGCGGGGTCCCCCTACAGTCAGTCACGACTGCCGGGCTCGCGTCAACACCGTCACGTGTCAACGACAAGCACATGCGTGTCAGTTGGCGGCGAGCCGGTAGGTGATCCGGCCGAAGCCCACCTGGTCGCCGTCGCGGACCACGGCCGCGCCGACCACCCGACGGCCGTTCACCGTCGTGCCGTTGGTGGAGCCGAGGTCGCGCAGCACCCACAGGCCGCCCTGGTGGGTGAGTTCGGCGTGGACGCGGGACACCGTCTCGTGGGTGAGCCGCAGCCCGTTGGCGGGGTCGCGCCCTATCCGCAGCGGGTGCCCGTGCGCGGGGTGCGGCAGCAGCAGCTTCGGCAGCTTCTCCGCCCGCCAGGCCCGGCGCAGCCGCACCGTGAACCCGGAGACCGCCTCGACCGTGCCGAACACCGCGCGGGAGAGGCGGCTCTCGCGGGGGAGGTCGGCGGTGAGCGCGGCGAGTTCGTCGGCGCGCCGCGCCACGAGCGCCAGTTCCATGCGCCGGATGAACGTGTCGTGGGACAGGCGGCCCTTGACGACGCCGTCCCGCAGCGCGCTCAGCGCCTTGTCGCGCTCCGCGTCGGAGAGCCGCGCGGGGTACGTGGAGAACTCGAAGGACGACGTCACGCGGTGATTGTCGGTCAGCCGGGTGCGAGCTGTCCAGAAACCCCGTAAGCGGAGGACTCGCCCCCGCCTGCGCCCCACGGCCTCGCCCGTCCCGCGCCCCGCCCGCGCCCCGCCCGTGCCGCGGTCCGTCGCGCGACACCCGCCGCAAAACGGCGGATCCCCCGGCGAATTGATCTCCGATGCCGCACGATGGAGGCGCTTCATCACGGTGAGCAGACGAAGGGGAACCGTCCGTGCAGTTCGAGGTGTGGGCACCACAGGCCGGCCGAGTGACGCTCCGGTGCGACGGCGTCACGCGCGCGTTGGAGCGCGATCCCGAGCGGGAGGGGTGGTGGCGGGGGGAGGCCGAGGCGCACGACGGCTCCCGGTACGGCTTCTCGCTGGACGACGGGCCGGTGCTGCCGGACCCCCGGTCGCGCCGCCAGCCCGACGGCCCCGACGGGCTCAGCGCCGTCGTCGACCACGACCGTTTCGAGTGGACCGCCGAGTGGAGCGGACGGCCGCTGCCCGGCGCGGTGCTGTACGAGACGCACGTCGGCACGTACACCCGTGAGGGCACCTTCGACGCCGCCGCCGAACGGCTCGGGCACCTCGCCGACCTGGGCGTCACGCACGTGGAGTTGATGCCGGTGTGCCCGTTCCCGGGCCGGCACGGCTGGGGGTACGAGGGCGTCTGCCTGTGGGCGGTGCACGAGCCGTACGGCGGGCCCGAGGGGCTGAAACGGTTCGTCGACCGGGCGCACGCGCTGGGGCTCGGCGTCGTCCTGGACGTGGTGCACAACCACCTGGGCCCGTCGGGCAATTACCTGCCGCAGTTCGGCCCGTACTTCACCGATACGCACCACACGCCGTGGGGTGCGGCGGTCAACCTGGACGCGCCCGGCTCGGACGAGGTGCGCGCGTACCTCGTGGAGAGCGCGCTGGCGTGGCTGCGGGACTACCGGATCGACGGGCTGCGTCTCGACGCCGTGCACGCGCTGGTGGACACCCGCGCGCGCCACTTCCTGGAGGAGCTGTCGCAGGCCGTGGACGAACTGGCCGCCGACACCGGCCGGCCGCTGTTCCTGATCGCCGAGTCCGACCTCAACGACCCGCGGGTCATCACCCCGCGCGAGAACGGCGGCCACGGCATCCACGCCCAGTGGAACGACGACTTCCACCACGCCCTGCACACCGCTCTGACCGGCGAGTCGCAGGGCTACTACGCCGACTTCGCCCGGGCCCCGCTGAAGGCCCTGGCCAAGACGCTCACCCACGGCTTCTTCCACGACGGCACGTACTCCAGCTTCCGGGGCCGGCACCACGGGCGGCCCCTGGACCGCACCCGCGTGGCCGCGCACCGCCTGCTGGGGTACAGCCAGACCCACGACCAGGTCGGCAACCGCGCCCAGGGCGACCGGCTGGCCGCGCTGGTCTCCCCCGGGCTGCTGGCCTGCGCGGCGGCGCTGACGCTGACCGCGCCGTTCACGCCGATGCTGTTCATGGGCGAGGAGTGGGCGGCGGGCACGCCCTGGCAGTTCTTCACCGACCACACGGACCCGGAGCTGGCGAAGGCGGTCAGCGAGGGTCGGCGCCGGGAGTTCGCGGCGCACGGGTGGGCGGAGCAGGACGTACCCGACCCGCAGGACCCGGCCACCCGTGACCGCTCCTGCCTGGACTGGTCCGAGCCGGAACGGGAGCCGCACGCGAGGATGCTGGCCTGGTACCGCCAACTCCTCACGCTCCGCCGCGAACAGCCCGACCTCACCGACCCGGACCTCGCCGACACGAAGGTGGCCTACGACGAGGACCGCCGCTGGCTGGCGTTCCGCCGGGGCGACGTCCGCGTGGCCGTGAACCTGGGCCCCGAACCGGCCGACATCCCCCTGGGCTCCCGCGAGGCCCAGATCCTGGCGGCATGGGAACCGGTGGACACACCGGGCGCGGACGGTCTGCTGCGGCTGCCGGGGGAATCGGCGGTGGTGTTGCTGCAGGAGTGAGGGGCGCGGGGCGGGCGTGCCCCGCCCCGCGCTGTGGGCCGCGTGGGGCTGCGTCACGGCACCGCCCTTCGCAGCCCCGACGGGCACCCGGGCGCGCGGAGGGCTCGACCCGGCTCGCGCCCGGGCCGCCTGGGGTGTTTCACGGCGCCGGTGACACCGCGACACGACGGGCGCGGCGGCGCGGGGAGGACACCCCGGCCCCCGGGCCCCCTAGGGCGCCGCGTCGCTGTCGCGGAGGTCCGTCACGCGTTCCAGCATGATCGGTTCCCAGGCTCGGCGGAGGCGGGTGCGGAGCAAGGGGAGGGACCGCGTGGCGTTGTGGACCAGGGCCTCGGCGAGGTGGATGACGCAGTCGCAGCGGGCCAGCCACAGGCCGCGCAGGCAGGGGCGGGCGCCGTAGCCCGCCAGCGTGGCCGCGCGGACGGCGGCCGGGGCTCCGACGGCGCGGGCCAGACCCGCGATGTCCTCGGCCGGGTCGCCGACCACCGCCGAGTCCCAGCCGAGCACCCCCCGCACCCGCCCGTCAGCGCCGACGACCAGGTTCCCTCCCGTGAGGGCGTGGTGCACCAGCACGGCCGAGCCGGCCTGCGCGGCGAGCTGCACCGTCGCGGGCTGGGTGAACTGCCGCAGCCGCGCCGCCTCGAACTCGTCGGCCTTGTCGAGCAGTTCTACGGCCTCCCCGGCGGCCCGCCGCAGCGTCTCCAGCGAGCGCGGCGGCACGCGCGGCACGCCCAGCGACTCGGCCTGCCGTACGGGCACCTGGTGCAGCCCGGTGAGCAGGCCCGCCAGGTCGGTCTCGCCGACGGCGGACACGGTGTTCTCCTCCGCCGTGCCCCCGACCAGCCGGGTCTCCAGCGTGCACAGCAGGCCGGGCGCCCACTCGCCCTGCGCCAGGCAGACGGGCAGCGCGACCGGCATGTGCGGGCGCACGACCTCGCGCAGCCGCAGCTCGCGGCGCCGGCGGGCGCCGGTGGCGCGGTCCGGGGCGAGGTACAGCACGTACCGGGTGCCCACCAGCCAGGTGGTGGGGTGGTCGGCGCCGTCGTCGGCGGGCCGCACGTCGAGGGCGGCGGCGGACGCGCCGGTGCCGTGCCCGCTGTCCTTGAGCAGGGACCGGGCCAGTCGGCGGACGGTGTCAACGGTGGGTGTCGGTGCCTGGGTCATGGTCGCGCCGTAACCGTTCGGGAGAGGCAGGGTGGGGACGGGGCGGAAGGGCCGGACGGTGCCGCTCAGTCGACTATCACCATCCCCCGCTCCGTGTCGTTCAGCCGCCGTCCGCCGTCCTCGGTGACGGTCACGATGTCCTCGATCCGCACCCCGAACCGCCCCGGCAGATAGACGCCCGGCTCGACGGAGAAGCACATACCGGGGACGAGCGGCCGCTCCTCGCCCTCGATCATGTACGGCGGCTCGTGGGTGGTGACGCCGATGCCGTGCCCGGTGCGGTGGATGAAGTACTCGCCGTACCCGGCGCCGTCGATGACCGCGCGGGCCGCCCGGTCGACGTCCTGGCAGGCCGCGCCGGGCCGCACCGCGCGGAAACCGGCCTCCTGCGCCTCGCGCACCAGGTCGTGCACCCGGCGCTCCTCCTCGGTGGGCTCGCCGACGTGCACCGTGCGGGAGGTGTCGGAGCCGTAGCCGTCCTTGAGGCCGCCGAAGTCCAGGACGACCATGTCGCCGCGCTCGATACGGCGGTCGCCGGCCTCGTGGTGCGGGTTGGCGCCGTTGGGGCCGGAGGCGACGATGGTGAAGTCGACCTGGGAGTGGCCGAAGCGGCGCAGCAGCGCGGCGAGGTCCGCGGCGACCTCGGACTCCCGGCGGCCGGAGAAGCGGACGTTCCTGATCTCCTCGAACGCGGCGTCCGCGGCGGCGCCGGCCGCGGCGAGCCGCTCCAGCTCCGCTGCGTCCTTCACGGCGCGCAGCATCGGCAGCGCCTCGGTGAGGGAGACGTACGAGGTCTTGGGGAGCGCCTGCTGGAGTCCCAGCAGGTGCAGTGCCCAGGCGTTGTCGCTGACGCCGAAGCGGCCCCGGTCGTCGAGGAGGGCCGCGGTGAGGGCGTAGGGGTCCTTGCCGTCGGTCCAGTCGCGCAGGGCGAGGGCGGGCGCGCCGGTGGCCTTCTCGGCGTCCGGGGCCTCCAGGGTGGGGACGACGAGCACAGGTTCCCGGTTGGCGGCCAGGACCAGCAGGGTGAGCCGCTCGGTGACGGCGGGCGGCGCGTACCCGGTGAGCCACACCAGGTCCGGGCCCGGCGCGACGAGCACCCCGGCGAGCCCGGCGTCGGCGGCCTGCCGCGCCGCCCGGTCCATACGGGCCTTGTAGTCGTCGGCGGTGAAGGGCACGGGCGCGGTGCCGGTCATCCGGGTGCCTCCCAGGGCGGACGTCGGGGCTACGGGCAGCATCCTGCCCGCCGAACGGGTACGGCGCGAGCCGGTTGCCGGGGTTGCCCCCGGAGTCGCCCCGTCCGGGGGCGGAAAGCCCCGCTCCTCCACGCCGGTACGCGCCCCCGCGCCCCCAGGGCCCGGCGCCCCTGCGAAGAAGCCCCCTTACGTCAAGATCCCGGGAACCGCCGTCACCTGCTGGTACCCGCCCGTGGCGTGCCGGACGGTCAGGCGGATCTCCGAGCCCGGCGGGGTGCGGGCGAGGGCGTGGGCCAGGTCCGCGGCCGTGTCGACGCGGGTGGCGCCGACGGCGAGGAGCAGGTCGCCCTCGCGCAGGCCGGCCGTGTGGGCGGGGTCGGGGTTCTGGACGCCGACCACCAGGGCGCCCGGACGGCCGTCGTCGGTCACCTCCACCCCGAGCCGGGCGGTGAGGGCCGGACCGGACGCCGGGGCGGGGCCCGCCCACACGGTGGCCAGGACGCCCAGGGCGGCCCCGGTCAGCAGCAGGGCGAGGCCCGCCGCCGCCCGCCGGCCCCGCGGGCGCCCGGGAGGCGGCTCCTCGGGGGCGGCGGGCAGGGGGTCCGGCCGGGGGACGGCGTGGGCGCCGGGCATCGGCCGGGGGCGGAGCGCGGGGGGTTCCATGGCGGCCGGCCGTCAGACGAGGACCGGGGGCGCCGGTGACCGGTGCTGCAGGAAGCCGTGCACGCGCCCGGACAGGTACTCGTCCTTGTACCGGTCCACGCTGCGGTGCCAGTTGAGGATGCCGGCCATCCAGTTCTGCAGGTCGGTCACATAGCCCCGCATGACCGCCCGCGCCTCCTCCGGCAACTGGAAGTCGTCGTACACGACGGGCAGTTCGTGCTCGACGACGTGCTCGAACTGCCGCATGCGCTGGTTCACCAGGTCCGCGACGACGGGCAGCGCGGTCGCGTAGTCGATGCCGAAGAAGTTCTGCACGACGAGGACCGCGTTGTGCATCTCCCCCTCGAACTCGATCTCCTTCTGGTACGAGAACACGTCGTTGAGCAGGCACGCGAAGTCGATGGCCGCGTTCTCCAGGGAGCGGACGGGACCCGTGCGGTACACCTCCGGCGGGACCGCGGGGCCGTGTCCGGCGCGGCACAGGCCGAGCGTGAGGTCGGAGCCGAAGGTGGCGCGGCGCATCTCCAGGTAGTCCACGGGGTCCGGGACGCGGTTCTGGATCTGGTTGGACAGCTCCCACACCCACGACTCGGTCATCTTGTCGACGGCCGTCCTGAGCGGGCGGCGCTGCTCGGGTGTCATCCCGGCGGTGGTGCGCGCCCACAGGTCGATCAGGGACCGTTCCATCGCGTTGGCCGGGGGCGGGACCTCCTCGCCGTCCAGCGGCATGCAGGCGGACAGCCGGGCCGTGGTGAGCCGGGCGGCGGCCAGGTCGCGGCGGTGGCCGTGGACCAGCGGGTAGTAGTCGTCGCCGTAGGTGCCGAAGGCCAGCCAGCCGGAGGCGAGGTCGAGCTGCTCCTGGGTGGCGTCGGGGTCCAGGCCCGCCGCGCACAGGGGCAGGTCGCAGCCGGCGAGCTTGTCCTCGTCCCAGACGCCCTCACCGAGGATGCCCATGCGGTGCGACCACTCCAGGAGATGGCGCCGGGAGCCTTCGAGGGCTTGGCTGAGGGAGAGCGGGAACGGCATCCGGATGTCGGGGATGACCGAAGGGCCGACCTTCCGGTACGGCACGTGCCGGTACGGGCGCAGCCGTTCGGCGGCGGCGCGGGCGAGCAGCGCGCCGACGTCGGCCGCGGAGGTGCCGGGGCCGGTGAGGGTCTGCCAGGAGGGGCCGGGGCGGGCGTTCTCGTTCATGTAGCGGCTGGAGCGCATGTGCCACTCGTGGCCGCCCGCCTGCCAGTCCTGCAGCCCCTTGGCGTACGCGGCGACGGCGGCCGTCTCCGCCGGGGTGAGCCCCTGCTCCAGGGCGACGGCGGGCACCTCGGTGAACGCGGTGTGCTCGAACTGGTGCAGCCGCGAGGTGAGGACGTCGTTGACCAGGTCGGCGGCCTCCTGCGTGGTGCAGCCGAAGAAGGTCTCCAGGACGAGCACGCCGTTGCTGAGCTCGCCCTCGTCCTCGACCTCCCGCTGGTAGGAGAACAGGTCGTTGCGCAGGTGCACGGCGTCGGAGAACGTCTCCATGAGCACCCGCAGCGGGCGGGTCCCGGCGACGGCGGCCGGCACCTCGGCGGTGGCGTACTCCACGAGCCCCGCCGACCAGGGGGCGCCGCCCACCTTGCGGCGCATCTCGATGTACTCGACGGGGTTGGCGATCCGCCCCTCGTTGATGTTGGACAGCTCCCACAGCGACTCGTTGAGGAGGTGCTCGGTGGCGACGGCGAACCGGCGGCGCCAGTCGGCGGACATCGCCGGCACGGTCCGCGCCCACAGGTCGGCGAGGCCCGCCTCCACCGGGTTCCCCGGCTCGGGGACGGGCGCCCCCGGCTCCAGGGGCATGAACAGCGGCAGCCGGTCCAGATGGGCCTTGCCGCCGACGCGGTCCTGGGTGCGCTTGTACTTCTCCAGGAAGTGGTCGTCGAAGAAGAACACCCACACGTACCAGTCGGTGATCAGGGACAGCGCGGGGCCGTCGCAGTCGGGGTGCGTGCAGGCGCAGAGCAGGCCGTAGTCGTGCGCGTCGAGGTCGGCCTGCTCCCAGACCCCGCTGCCCTCCAGCATGCCCATCTCGCGCGCCCAGGCCGTGGAGTGGGCCCGGGCCTCGTCCACGTGCGGATTCAGGCGCGCGGGGTGCGGCATGTAGAAGTGCGGGAGTTCGAAGGGCTGCGTCATGGCCGGGGGCTACCCGTGCCGCTCCGGCCGCATCCGCCGCCCGCTTGGTGATCACACCTTCGCGTGAAACCTGCCCGGAAACGGGAGTTGGAAGCTCAGGTCCGTACCTGGATCAGCGCGTGGGTGCCGCTGGTGCGCCAGCGCCCGCCCTCCTCCGCGTCCAGCGCCGCCTCCGTCTCCGGGGCGAGCCCGGTGATCACGTCGGACTTGAGGGTGCGCAGGGCGGCGACCGGACCGGGGAAGTACGCCGTCACGTCGGCGAACGGGGTGGTCGGCGGCCAGTAGCGGTCGCCCACGAGGCGGCGGTAGTTGAGGTCGCCCTTGAGGACGGTGAGGGTGGCCGCCGCGAAGTCGGCGCGCAGGTCGTCCGGCATGTCGGCGTACGGCAGGGGCGCGCAGGAGAAGGGGTGGGCGCGCAGTGCGAGCCGCCCGTCGGTGAGGGCGGCGCGCAGGCCCTGTCCGTACGCCCCGGCGGCGCCCTCGGCGGCGGTGAGGCGGCGTACGGCGTCGAGGACGTCGGCGGTGGTGGCGTCGGAGACGTAGTACGGGTGCGGCTTGATGTGCAGAACGGCGTCGGTGATGCGCCCGTGGGTGAGCAGGTGGGCGATCAACAGCAGGTCGGGGACGAGTTCGCGGCCGGCGTTGTCGGCGACCAGGCAGAGGGTGCCGGGCCGGGAGGCGTCGAGCAGGGACCACAGGCGGTCGCTGTCGTCGGCGACGAGGGCGGGGACGGCGGCGGTCTCCTCGGCGCCCTCGGCGGACATCCGGAAGCCGAGGTCGGCGCGGTTGCCCCAGAGGGAGCCGTGCAGCAGGGCGCGGGCGCGTTCGTCCTCGGGGAGGTCGTCGAGGGCGTCGAGCGCGGCGAGTTCCTCGTCCGTGGCGGGCGCGTCGAGCTCGGCGAGCTTGGCGGGGCGGAAGGGGTCGATGCCCCGCCAAGGGCCGGGCTCGAAATAGCCTACGGCCTCCAGCAGTTGGCGGTAGAACCAGCTCTCCGACCACAGCCAGGGCACATCGTGCCAGGAGCGGCCGGCGTGGGCGTCCATGCCCCAGTCGGCCCAGCGGTCGCGGTCGTGGGCGCCGTCGGGCAGGGGCGTGACGACGCCCTGGGTGCAGTTCTCCAGCAGGGCGTCGAGCGCCCGGCGCTGCTCGGGGCCGTAGGGGGTGTCCTCGGCGACCTGGCGGAGGATCGCGGGGTGCCGTTCGGCCAGCACGCCGTACGGGAAGGTGCCGGGCTCGTCGGCGACGATCACGGGGGCGGCGGGGGTGTCGGGCATGGGGCTCACCGTAACCCGACGGGCGTCCGGGCGCCGGGCGTCACGGCGGGGCGGGCGTCACGGCGGGACAGGCATCACGCGCGGTGGGCATCACGCGCGGTGGGCATCACGCGCGGCAGGCATCACGCGCGGCGGGCATCACGCGCGGCAGGCATCACGCGGGGCAGGCCTTACAGCACGCCGGGCCTCACAGCGGGGCGGGTTCCCGTTCCAGGCGGGCGGCGAGGGAGAGGTAGCGGGCGCGGCGGGTGACGGGGACCAGGCCGCGGATGAGGAGTTGCCACATCTCGGCGGTGCGGCGGGGCCCGCGGCTGACGGGTTCGCGGGCGCGGCCGACGACCTGGGTGCCGACGAAGAAGCAGACCAGGGAGTGGGCGACGACGTCGATGTCGGCGTCCGGGTGGACGTCGGACTCCTCGACGGCGCCGGCCAGCCGGGCCGAGACGATGTCGAGCCACTCGGTGAAGGGGTGACCGAGCGGCGGGCGCGGCCGGGTGGTGCCGGTGGCGAGCCGCAGTCCGGCCCGCAGCACGGGGTCCTCGGCGGACAGGCGGGCCACGCAGAAGGTGAGACGCATCAGCGCCTCCAGGGAGGTGCGGCCGCGGGCGCCGGTGTCGCGGGCGAGCCGGTGGCAGGTCGCGGACTGGAGTTCCAGGATGGCGTGGGCGAGGTCCTCCTTGGCGGCGAAGTGGAAGTACAGCGCCCCTTTGGTGACGCGGGCGTGCTCGACGATGTCGCTGAGACTGGTCGCTTCGTAGCCCTGCCGGTCGAACAGGTCGGCGGCGGCCGTGATGATCGTCGCGCGGGTCTTCTCGGCGCGTACCTGCCTTGCCATCGACTGCACTCCTGTGGCCGGAAAGCGACGGTCCATGCCGTTTGTTTCTAACGCCCCGTACACGATAACTCACCGTGCGCTGACGTTCATCACCCCGATGGGCGGGCTCAGTTGAACACACCGGGCATACGGGGCGTACGCCGCGAGGTGAAACAGCACGCGGGGTTTCCGAGCGCACGCCCCCCTCGCTCCGTACGGAGTCTGAACTTCCGCTTCGTACGTTCTCACGGTTCATCACAATGCGGCAGCGGCGCCTCACTTCGCGTGGCTGTTCACTTGACGACCAGTGGTTCCACGCGGTTGGCTCCGGCCAGCGAGAGTCACCCGGACGGCCGCACCCCGCGTGGCCGGTCCGCCGGTGTCCCTCCCCTGCACTTAGCTCTGCCGTACAGCGAGGTCCGCGCTCCTCATGAACACTCGTCCCCCGTCCCGCCGCATCCCGAGCCGTCGAACGGCGGTCCTGGCGGCCGCGATCGGTCTGCTGGCGGCGGGCTGCTCCTCCTCCGCCACGGAGGGGGCGGACGGCGGCGCGGGCGCCGCGCGCGGCTCCGGGGACCTGCGGGTCGCGCTGGTCACCCACGGCAGCGAGGGCGACGCGTTCTGGGACCGGGTCCGCAAGGGCGCGGAGGCGGCGGCCGCCAAGGACGGCATCGAACTGACCTATCTCAGCGACCCGGACGGGTCCGGACAGGCCGATCTGGTGCGCCAGGCCGTCCGGGACGGCGTCGACGGCATCGCGCTCACCCTGGCCAAGCCGCAGGCCATGAAGGGCCCGGTCAACGAGGCGCGCGCCGCGGACATCCCCGTGGTCGGCCTCAACTCCGGTGTGAACGCCTGGAAGGAGGCCGGGCTGCTGGCGTTCTTCGGCCAGGACGAGAGCCTCGCGGGCCGCGCGGTCGGCGAGAAGCTGAACAAGCTGAGGGCCGAGCACACGCTGTGCCTGGTGCACGAGCGGGGCAACGTCGGCCTGGAGGCCCGCTGCGCCGGCGTGAAGAAGACGTTCCGCGGCACGAGCGAGAACCTGTACGTGGACGGCACCGACGAGCAGGCCGTCTCCGGCATCCTCACGGCCAAGCTGCGCCAGGACCCCTCCATCGACCAAGTGGTCACCAACGGCGCCGACTTCGCGCTGCTGGCCGTGGCCGCGGCGGCCGAGGCGGACAGCGAGGCCCAGGTGGCCACCTTCGACCTGAACGAGGAACTGGTGGACGCCGTGCGCGGCGGCAACGTCCGGTTCGCGGTCGACCAGCAGCCGTACCTCCAGGGCTATCTCGCCGTGGACGCGCTGTGGCTGTACCGGACCAACGGCAACGTCAGCGGCGGTGGGACCGCGCCCGTGCTCACCGGGCCGGCGTTCGTCACGAAGACGGAGGCGGACTCGGTCGCCGCCTTCGCCGCCGCCGGAACCCGCTGACGGCCGCCGTGCGTACCGTCCCCACCACCCGACAGCTCTAGGACCACGATGTCTCGACGGACAGGTGCCCGGCGCCGTCTCGGCTCCATACGCCTCTCGCTGATCCTGCTCGCCCTGGTGCCCTGCGTCGCCCTCGCCGGGCTGTGGGGCGTGACCACGATCCGCATGTTCTCCGAAGGTCTGGAGCTGCGGTCGCAGACCCAGCTGAGCCGGGACACCGGCGCCATGGGCACGCACGCCGCGCTCGACCTCCAGCGGGAGCGGGCGCTGACCGCCGAGTGGCTGGCCGGTCCTGACGGTTCGCGGTCCGCGTTGGACGCCCAGCGGCGCGCCACCGACCGGTCCGTGGCGCGGCTCATGGGGCAGGCCGACGCGATCGCCCAGGCGCCGGCGCGCATCTCCGACCGGCTGTACTCGGTGCTCGGCTCGGTGGGCAGCCTGGAGTACTACCGCGACCAGATCGACGACCCCCGTGACATCACCGCCGAGGAGGCGCTGGACCAGTACACGTCGGTCATCGACGACCAGATCCACGCCTTCCAGGAGCTGTCCCAGGTCGACGACGGCGACCTCACCTCCCAGGCGCAGCCGCTGGTGTCGCTGGAGCACGCGGCGGAGCTGGTGTCCCAGGAGGACGCGCTGCTGACCCTCGCCTGGCCGTCCGGCCGTCTGGACGCCGACCACCGGCAGAAGTTCGCCGAGCTGGTGCACACCCGGCGCTGGCTGGTCGCCGACCAGATCATGCCGGCGCTCGACGGCGACCTGAAGACGCAGACCGAGCGGATCCTGTCCAGCTCCGAGTGGCGCGCCCTGGAGGCGGTGGAGGACCAGGTGCTGGCCACCCCGTCCGAGGGGAAGGCCCAGGAGATCGAACTGCCGGATCTGCGCGACCGGTGGTCCGACGCCATGGACCGGGTCTCCCCGCAGTACAACGCCATGATCCGGCAGCAGACCGACGCGCTGCTCACCCGCAGCGCCGACGAGGCGCGCAGCCTGCTGGTGACGGCCGCCTCGCTGAGCGCGGCCGGGCTGCTCGCGCTGCTGCTGTGCGCGGTGCTGTCCTGGCGCATCACCCGCTCGCTGTCCCGCCGGCTGCGCGGACTGCGGCTGGCCACGCTGAGCCTGGCGCAGGAGCGGCTTCCGGACGTCGTGGCCCGGCTCGAGCGGGGCGAGAAGGTCGACCCCGAGTCGGCGACCACGCCCCTGGACTACGGCCACGACGAACTCGGCCAGGTGGCGCAGGCGTTCAACACCGCGCAGCGCACCGCCGTGCACACTGCCGTTGAACTCGCCGACACCCGGCGCGGCTTCCAGAAGATCATCCTGGGCATCGCGCGGCAGAGCCAGAACCTGGTCAACCTCCAGCTGAGCAAGCTCGACGCGCTGGAACGCAGGCACACCGACCCCGAGGTCCTCAAGGGCCTGTACGAACTGGACTCCGCGGCCAGCCAGTTGCGCCGGTACGAGGAGAACCTGGTCATCGTCAGCGGGGAGCGCCCCGGCCGCACATGGAGCGAGCCGGTCGCGCTGATCGACATCCTGCGCAGCGCGGTGGGCGAGGTCGCCGAGTACCGGCGGGTGGAGGTGTTCGCCGACGAGGAGGTGTCGCTCGCGCCGCCAGCGGTGGCCGACGTGATCCATCTGCTCGCCGAGCTGATCGACAACGCGACGGCGTACTCACCGGCGCCGAGCCCCGTCACGGTGCGGGCGGCGATGGTCGCCAAGGGCCTCGCCGTCGAGGTCGAGGACCGGGGGCTCGGCATGTCCGAGGAGGACTACGCGTCCCTCAACACCCACCTGGCCGAGCCGCCGCAGTTCGACGTGGTGGCCCTCGCCGACGACCTGCGGCTCGGCATGTTCGTCATCTCCCAGCTCGCGCACCGCCACGGCATCACGGTCACGCTGCGCCCGTCGCCGTACGGCGGGACGACGGCGATCGTGCTGCTGCCGCGCGAGGTGGTCGTCGTGACCGACGAGCCGTCGGACGCGGCGCGGGAGGCGTCCGCCTCGGAGGACGGGCCCTCGAAGGACGCCCCCGCGCAGGACGCTTCCGCGCAGGACACGTCGGACGCCTCCTCCCCGCTGCGGCCCCTCCCGAGCCGGTCCCGCTCGGACGCGGCCCGGGACGACGCCGAGGACGCTTCCGGGACCGCGCCCGACGGGAACGCCCCGGACCCCGCCGAGGACCGCCCCGCGCCCGCACGCGCCGGCGCCCCGTACAAGTCCCCCGCGCCCCACCGGAACGGCGCCGGCCCCGCCCGCAAGGGCGGTCTCGCCCCGCTCCCCCGGCGGGTGCCGCAGACCAGCCTCGCCGCCGAGCTGCTCGAGGAGCCCTCCGCCGAGGACGCGGGCGACGACGAGTTCACCGCCGAGCACGCCGCCTCCTCCCTGGCCTGCTTCCAGCAGGGCACGCTCCGGGCGCGGGACGCCGTCGGTGACGAGCCCGAGGACGGGCGGCCGACCCATGGGCCCGCGTCCGCCTCCGGGCACCCGACCCCGACCCCTGACGCCGACCGCTGACCGCTGACCGCTGACCGCTGACCGCCGACGAAGGAACACCGCCATGACACGCCCCCTGCCCGCCACCCACACCCAGCTGGACCAGCTGCTGACCGGACTCGTGGAACGGGTCGCCGACGTGAACCAGGCCGTGGTGCTCTCCGAGGACGGCCTGGTGGTCTCCAAGTCCACCGGCTTCCTGCGCGACGACGCCGAGCGCCTGGCCGCCACCGCGTCCGGTCTGATGAGCCTGAGCAAGGGCGTCAGCATGGACTTCCGCGGCGGCCCGGTGCGCCAGGCGCTCATCGAGATGGCGCACAGCTACCTGATCCTCACCTCGGCGGGTCCCGGCGCCCATCTGGTGGTGCTGACCGGCCCGAAGGCGGACGTCGGCGTGGTCGCGTACCAGATGAACATGCTGGTGAAGAAGATCGGCGAGCACCTCAGCGCGGCCCCGCGGGACACCAGCGGTCCCGCCGAAGACCCAGGCGTGTGAGGTGGGCGGGAGCGACCCTTCGGGCCGGCTGGTACGGCCGTTCACCCTGACCGGGGGCCGCACCCGGCCGAGCCGTGCCGACTTCACGCTCATCACGACGGTGACGGCGGCGGACCCGCAGCCCGAGACGGCCACCCGGCCGCAGCCCGAGCACACCAGGATCCTGCGGCTGTGCGCCCGTCCGATGGCGGTCGCCGAGCTGGCCGCGCGGCTCGACCTGCCGGTGAGCGTGGTCGTCATCATGCTCTGCGACCTGCTGGAGGCGGGCCGGATCACCGTCCGTCCGCCGCGTTCCGTCACCACCCCGGATCCGGACCTGCTGCAGAAAGTGAGGGAAGGCCTTGGCCGGCTCTGACACCGACGCCCGGGCGTCCGCCGACGGCGGCGCGCCCGACACGGTCAAGATCCTGATCGCCGGCGGTTTCGGCGTGGGCAAGACGACCATGGTCGGCTCGGTCAGCGAGATCAGGCCGCTGCGGACGGAAGAGCCGCTGACCGTGGCGGGCCTGGACGTCGACGACCTGGACGGCGTCGAGGAGAAACGTGTCACCACGGTGGCCATGGACTTCGGCCGCATCACCGTGTCGGACGACCTGGTGCTCTACCTGTTCGGCACGCCGGGGCAGCAGCGGTTCTGGTTCATGTGGAACGACCTGGCCCTCGGCGCGCTGGGCGCGGTGGTCCTGGTCGACGTGCGGCGGCCGAAGTCGAGTTTCGCCGCGATCGACTTCTTCGAGCGGCGGGGCATCCCGTTCGTGGTGGCCGTCAACGGCTTCCACGGCGAGCACCCGTACCCGGTGGAGGACATCCGGGAGGCGCTGACGCTGCCGGCGGAGGTGCCGGTGCTGCTGTGCGACGCGCGGGAGCGGGAGTCCTCGCGGGACGTGCTGATCGCGCTGATCGACCTGCTGATCGCGCAGGCGGCGGCCGCGAGCTGAGCCCGCGGGGTGCCGAGAGTCGAGCCCGCGGGGTGCGGCGGACCGTTCCGCCGCACCCCGCGACGGGTCTCAGACGAGTCCGGCGGACTTCAGCCAGGCCTTGGCGACGTCCAGCGGGTCCTTCTTCTCCAGCTGCACCTGGGCGTCCAGGTCGAGCAGCGTCTCGGTGTCCAGCTTCGCGGAGACCGCGTTCAGCGCCTCGACGCCTTCCTCCGGCAGCGCGTCCTTGCGGACCAGCGGGGTGACGTTGGCGTACCCGAAGAGGTTCTCCGGGTCCTTCAGGACGACGAACTTCTCCTTGACGATGGTCGGGTCCGTGGTGAACACGTCCGCCGCCTGGACCTCGTTCTGCGCGAGGGCCGCCTGGGTGAGCGGGCCGCCCGCGTCCAGCGCCTTGAAGTTCTTGAACTTCAGCCCGTAGACCGCCTCCAGGCCCTTGAGGCCCTGCTGCCTGGTCTGGAACTCGGGCGAGCCGCCGATCACCAGCTGGGGTGCGGCCTCCTTGAGGTCGGCGAGCGTGGACTCGGCGGTGAGGCCGTACTTCTTCGCCGTCGCCGCGTTGAGGGCGACCGAGTCCTTGTCCTCGGCGGGCGAGGACTCCAGCAGGGTGAGCTGCTTGTCCAGCTTGGCCTTGACCGCCGTGTTGACCGCGTCGGCGGAGGTCTGCTCGGCCTTCTCGTCGAGATAGGCGAGGAGGGAGCCGTTGTACTCGGGAAGGACCGTCACCGAGCCGTTCCTCATCAGGCCGTAGGTGGTCTCACGGCTGCCGATGTTGTGCTTGTAGGTGACCTTGAGGCCCTTGGCGCGCAGCGCCTCGCCGTAGATGTCGGCGAGCAGGGTGGACTCGGCGAAGTTGTTCGAGCCGACGACGACCGTGCCCGCCTCCGCCTTGTCGCCGTCGAGCGGGTTGTCGGAGGTGTCCCCGGAGGAACATCCCGTGAGCAGCGCCGCCGCGGCGGCGAGCGCGACCGCCGCCGCGCCGTGGTGCCTCGTCCTCGATCTGCTGCTCTTCGCCGTAGAAGTCATTCACCGATCCAATCCAGCCGTCCGACGCCCGGTCAAGGACGCCAGGGTCACATTTGTCGTACAACTGATCGAATGTCAGCGGCGGCGCACCCCGGGCGACACCGCGAACCGCCCCACGGCCCAGAAGAGCGCGAGCGTGATGAGGGCGAGGACCGCCACCAGCGTCGCCCCGCCGACGACCTTCTCGTAGTCGCGCTGGTAGAGGCCGTCGACGACGTACCGGCCCAGTCCGCCGAGGCTGACGTAGGCGCCGATGGTGGCCGTGGACACGATCTGGACGGCGGCGGACCTCAGGCCGCTGAGGATCAGCGGGAGCGCCACCGGCACCTCCACCCGGAACAGGATTCCGGGCTCGGGCATGCCCATCCCGCGCGCCGCGTCGACGGGTGCGGGATCGACGGTGCGGACCGCCTCGTACGTGGTCACCAGGATGGGCGGCACGGCGAGCACGACCAGCGGAATCATCACGGGCAGCAGACCGAAGCCGATGAGCAGCACGGAGAGCACCAGCAGGCCGAAACTGGGCAGCGCGCGGGCTGCGTTGGCGACGACGGCGATCGCGTTGCCGCCGCGTCCGGTGTGCCCGGTCAGCAGTCCGACGGGCAGGCCGACGGCCGCGGCGACCGCGAGGGCCAGGAGCGTGTACTGGACGTGTTCCAGGAAGCGGGACGGGATGCCGTCGTAGCCGTGCCAGTGGGCGCTGTCGCCGAAGAACGCCTGGACGAAGTTGAGGACGTTCACCGGGCGGCGCCCTTCGTGAGGAGTTCCTCGTGCGGGGCGGCGGTCCGCTCCCGTCCGGAGCGGGGCATCCACGGGGTCAGCACGCGGCGCAGGGCGACCAGCGCGACGTCGCACAGGACCGCGAGGAGCGCCGTCGTCAGCACGGCGTTCGCCGCGAGTTCGGGCCGGTCGTACTTCAGCCCGGCGGCCATCAGGTTGCCGAGGGCGCCCTGGTTGCCGATGAGGGCGCCGACGCTCACCAGGGAGATGCTGGACGCGGTGGCGACCCGCAGTCCCGCGATGATCGCGGGCGCGGCGATCGGCAACTGCACCTGCAGATAACGCCGTACAGGGCCGAAGCCCATGGCGGTGGCAGCCGAGAGCGTCTCGTCCGGCACCGAGCGCACACCGTCGGCGATCGCCGGTACCAGCACGACCAGGCTGTAGAGGGCGAGCGGGATCATCACGGTCAGCTCGGTCTGGCCGGTGTAGTCGATGAGGACGACGAAGAAGGCGAGGGAGGGCACCGCGTAGAGGATGGTCGTCAGGCCGAGCACCGGCGGGTACAGCCAGCGGAACCGGTCGCACAGCAGCGCCAGCGGCAGGGCGAGCAGCAGGCCCGCGGCCACCGGCAGCAGGGCCTCGCGCAGATGCATCCCGATCAGGCCCGTCCAGGTGTTCTGGAGGTCGCTGGGGATGTCGAAGAAGCCGTTCATCCGGCGACCTTCTCGTCCTCGCCGCGCGCCGGGTCCTCGCCCGCATCCGGTTCCGCGTGGGTGTGCGCGGCGCGGATGGCCTCACCGATGGTCTGCTGGGAGACCACGCCGGTCACCTTGCCGTCCGCGTCGACGGCGACCGCCCAGCCGGTGGGCGAGAGGACCGCGCAGTCGAGGGCGGCCCGCAGCGAGTCGACGCCGGGCCGGAACGGCCGCCCGTACGACAGCAGCCGGTCACCGTCGCTCCCCCGCTCCCGCCAGCCGCGCGGGCGGCCGTCGACGTCGGTCACCAGCAGATACGGCGCCTCCACGGCGGCGAGGCGTTCCGCGGGCGCGTCGGCCGGGACCACCGCGTCGGTGGTCAGCTCCAGCGCGTCCGAGGTGTAGAAGGACAGCCGGCGGATACCGCGGTCGGCGCCGAGGAAGTCCTCGACGAAGGCGTCCGCCGGGTTCGACAGCAGCTCGGCGGGCGGCGCGTACTGGGCGAGCCGGCCGCCCTCGCGCAGCACGGCGACCATGGTGCCGAGCCTGATGGCCTCGTCGATGTCGTGGGTGACGAAGACGATGGTCTTGCCCAGCTCGTCCTGGAGGCGCAGCAGTTCGTCCTGGAGTCCCTTGCGCACCACCGGGTCGACGGCCGAGAACGGCTCGTCCATCAGCAGCACCGGCGGGTCCGCGGCGAGCGCCCGCGCCACCCCGACGCGCTGCTGCTGGCCACCGGACAGCTGGTACGGGTAGCGCCTGGCGAGGGAGGCGTCCAGCCCCACCCTCTCCATGAGTTCCGCCGCCCGCTCCCGCGCGCGCTGCTTGCCCCAGCCGAGCATGCGGGGCACGGTCGCGATGTTGTCGGCGATGGTGCGGTGCTGGAAGAGGCCCGCGTTCTGGATGACGTACCCCATGTTGCGGCGCAGGGTCGTCACCGGCTGGTGCTGGACGTCCTCGCCGTCGAGGAGGATCGTGCCCTCGGTGGGCTCGACCATCCGGTTGATCATGCGGAGGGTGGTGGTCTTGCCGCAGCCCGAGGGGCCGACGAGGACGGTGATCGAGCGGTCGGGGATCTCCAGCGACAGCCGGTCGACCGCCACCGTGCCGTCCGGGTACCGCTTCGTGACTGAGTCGATCCGTATCAAGACGCCGCTTGCCCTTCGGGTGGCAGAAGATGGTCGGCCAAGGTCGACCGCGCCGTGTGCCGGTCGAGTGTAGACGTCGGCACCGACGGGGCCCCGGGGAAATGCGCGGGACCCCGGCGTCGGGGCGGCCGGGGCCACGCCGCCACCTGCCCGGATCGCGGCGGGTCAAACCACCTTCTCCGACCTGACGGGGCGTCGGGCGTCTTTCGGCTTCCTGTCGGTTCGCTGTCGATCGCATCCCGGTCGTGCAGCGGCCTCGGGCGGGAGGGGTGCGGTGGCGCAGTATGGGCGGGTGGACAGAGTGCGACTGCTCGTGGTGGACGACGACCCTCCGATAGCCGACCTGGTGGCGACGGTCGCCCGGTACGAGGGGTGGGAGGCGGTCACCGCCCACACCGGCGAGGAGGCGCTGCGTCGCGCGGACGTGTTCCGCCCGGACATCGTGGTGCTCGACCTGATGCTGCCGGACGTCGACGGCTTCGGCGTGCTGGACGGGCTGCGCCGCTCCGGGCGGATGGTGCCGGTGGTGTTCCTCACCGCGCGGGACGGGGTCGCCGACCGGGTGGCGGGCCTGACCCGGGGCGGGGACGACTACCTGGTGAAGCCGTTCGCGGTCGAGGAGCTGATGGCGCGCCTGCGGACGGTCCTGCGGCGCAGCACGGGTCCGGATTTCCCCCGCTCGGTGCTGCGCGTGGGCGATCTGACGATGGACGAGGACACCCGGGAGGTGCGGCGCGGCGAGCATCTGCTGGCGCTCACCCCGACCGAGTACGAGGTGCTGCGGTACCTGATGCGCCGCTCGCCCACCGTGCTGACGAAGGCGCAGATCCTCGACCATGTGTGGGAGTACGGCTTCGGCGGCCGGTCCAACGTGGTGGAGCTGGTGGTCAGCCGGCTGCGGCGCAAGCTGGACGCGACCGGCGCGCCGCTGATCCGGACCGTGCGGGGCTTCGGGTACGTGATCCGTCAGGCGGGCGAGTGAGGGCGGCCGCCCGGCGGCTGCGGGACACCTACCGGCGGATGCGGCTCGGCACCCGCCTGGCGCTGGGTCTCGGGGTGCTGTCGCTCGCGGTGTTCGCGGTCGTCGGCACGGCCCTCACCGCCTACATGCGGGACTATCTCGAGCAGCAGCTCGGCGAGCAGCTGAAGCTCATCCAGACCGTGCAGGCCAAGGACGCGGCGGCGCACGGCACGGTGCGGCGCAAGCCGTACTACGGCTGGTACACGGCGGTGTACGACGTCAGCGGCGGCTCGGTCGCGCTGCGCCGGCCGGCCGATGTGCCCGAGGACACCCGGCCGCTGGCCGAACTGGCGCGGGCGATGGCCCACTCCGACACGGAGCTGATGCGCACGGCGCGGATCGAGGGGGAGGGCACGTACCGGCTGCGCGGCTGCGAGGTGGAGCCGGGGGTGGTGCTGGTGAGCGCGGCCCCGGTGGAGGACGTGGAGAAGACCGTCGAACGGCTGGTCACCGTGCAGGTGGTGGTGTTCGCGCTGGCCCTGATGGCGCTGGTGGTGTTCGGGCGGCGGATGCTGCGGCGCGGGCTGAAGCCGCTGAGCGACATGGCGCACACCGCGCACGGCATCACGTCGCACGATCTGACCGAGTCCGCGGCCCGGCTTCCGCTCCGCGCGGACGGACGCGACGGCGGACGCGAAGTGGCCGAGCTGCGCACGGCGTTCAACACGATGCTGGAGCACATCGACGATTCCCTCGCCGTCCGCGCGGAGGCGGAGCTGCGGCTGCGCCGCTTCGCCGCGGACGCCTCGCACGAGCTGCGCACCCCGCTGATGTCGGTGCGCGGCTACGCGGACCTCTTCCAGTACGCGGCCGCGAACGAACCCGCCGAGCGGGAGAAGCACTTGGCGCGGCTGCGCGCGGAGGCGGCACGGATGGGCATTCTGCTGGACGACCTGCTGCTGCTCGCCCGGCTGGACGCGGCGGAGGTGGAGGCGCCGCTGCGGACGGAGGTCACGGACCTGAGGGAGCTGGCGCAGCAGGCGGCGGACGCGTTCCGTGCGGGCCGCCCGACGCATCCGCTCACGGTGACGGACCGCGCCACCGGGCCGCTGGTCCTGCGCCTCGACCCCCAGCGCATACGCCAGGTGCTGGACAACCTGCTCGCCAACGCCGCCGTGCACACCCCGCCCGGCACCCCGGTGACCGTGGCACTCGAGGCCACCGCCGGCGCGGCCCTGGTACGGGTCACCGACGCGGGTCCCGGCATCCCGGCGGACCACCGGGACCGGGTCTTCGACCGCTTCTACCGCGTCGACAAGGCCCGCACCCGCGACCGCGGCGGCAGCGGCCTCGGCCTGGCGGTCGCCCGCTCCCTGGTCCGCGCGCACGGCGGCGACATCGGCCTGACGAGCAGGCCGGGCGCGACGGTGTTCACGGTGCGTTTGCCGTCCCGGGGTCTTACGGAGGTGTGACGTACCGGGCGCGCAGCCGTCTCCGGGCCGAGGACGGGCTTAGCGTGACGCCATGCGTGTGCTGGTCACCGGCGGTGCCGGTTTCATCGGATCCCATGTCGTCACGGCGCTGCGGGAGCGCGGGCACGACCCCGTGGTGTTCGACGTCCGCGCCGACCCGGCGTCGGACGTCCGCGCGCCGGACGCGGTGCGGGCAGCCCTCAGGGGCGTGGACGCGGTGTGCCACCAGGCGGCCATGGTCGGCCTGGGCACGGGCTTCTCGGACGCGCCCGAGTACGTGGCCCGCAACGACCTCGGCACGGCGGTCCTGCTGACCGCGATGGCCGAGGCGGGCGTACGGCGGCTGGTGCTGGCGGGCTCGATGGTGGTGTACGGCGAGGGCCGCTACGAGTGCGCCGAGCACGGTGTCGTACGGCCGGGTCCGCGCGCCGAGGAGGACCTGGCGGCCGGCCGCTTCGACCCCCCGTGCCCGGTCTGCGGGGCCGCCCTCGCCCCGGGCCTGGTCGCCGAGGACGCCCCGGCCGACCCGCGCAACGTGTACGCCACGACCAAGCTGGCGCAGGAACACCTGGCCGCAGCGTGGGCCCGCGCGACGGGCGGTACGGCGGTGTCGCTGCGCTACCACAACGTGTACGGCCCCGGCATGCCCAGGGACACCCCGTACGCGGGGGTCGCGTCCTTCTTCCGCTCGGCCCTGGCCCGAGGCGAGGCCCCCCGCGTCTTCGAGGACGGCAGCCAACGCAGGGACTTCGTCCACGTGAGGGACGTGGCATCGGCCAACGTGACAGCCCTGGAGGCGGACCCGCGGCCCGGCGCCCTCACCCCGTACAACACGGGCAGCGGCATCCCGCACACGGTAGGCGAGATGGCCCAGGCCCTGTCGAAGGCCCACGGCGGCCCCGCTCCGGTCGTCACAGGCGAATACCGCCTGGGCGACGTCCGCCACATCACGGCGGACTCGACGCGCCTGAGGACGGACCTGGGCTGGAAGCCGGAAGTCACCTTCGAGCAAGGAATGAGGGAGTTCGCCGCAGCTTCTTGAGGAACGCGGGGATCAGCACGCCTCAAGGGGCGCGGTGAACTCCGCGCTCAACCCCCACCGGCCCGCAGTCAACCCCCCACGGCAACCCCCCTCAGGGGCGCGGGGAACTGCGCGACAAACCCCCGCCGGCCCGCGGCGAAGATGAACCCTCACCCCGCCAGAGGCAACGTCACCTCGAACCGACACCCACCCTCGACATTCCGCACCACCGCCCTCCCCCGATGCGCCTCCACAATCCCCCGGACGATCGCCAACCCCAACCCCGCCCCCGCCGGAGGCGTCCTCGCATCGCTCCCCCGCCACCCCGTGTCGAACACCCGAGGCAGATCCTCCTCGGGAATCCCCCCGCACCCGTCCGTCACGGACAACACAACCCCCTCCCCCGCCCGCCGCGCGGACACCGCGACCGTCCCGTCCTCCGGCGTCCGCCGGATCGCGTTCACGAGCAGATTCCCCAGCACCCGACTCATCTCCCGCCCGTCCACCTCCACCGGCACAGGCTCCACGCCGTCCCCCACGAGCCGCACCCCGTGCTCACGAGCGAGCGGATCCGCCCCGGCCAGCGCGTCACCGACAAGGTCGTACACACTCATCCGCGCGGGCGACAGCGACAACGCCCCCGCGTGAATCCGGGACAGCTCGAAAAGGTCCCCGACCATCTCGTTCAACCGCTCCACCTCCGTACGGATCTGCTTGAGGTACCGGTCGGGCTCGGCTGCCACCCCGTCCTCCAACGCCTCCGCCATGGCCCGCAGCCCCGCAAGAGGCGTCCGCAGATCATGCGAGATCCAGGCGACTAGCTCACGCCGCGAGGACTCAAGCGCCCTCTCCCGGTCCCGCGACTCCGCGAGCTTCACACTGGTGGCCTCCAACTCCCGGCTCAGCGCGGCGAATTCAGCAGTCGCCGGCCCGTCCGGGGCGGCGAAGTCCCCACCGTCCCCGAACGACCTGGCGGCCATGGCGAGTTCACGGCTCCGGGCGACAACCCACCGCCCCAGCAACAACGCGGTGACGAGCGAGACGACCGCCGCCATGGCCACCACCGTCGTCACCACACTCAGGTCGTGCGCCGACAGGAACATCGCGCGGGCGACGGCCAGCGTCCCCGCCAGCATCGCGGCGACCGCGACGGCGGCGACGACCGCGAGGTGCGCGGTCAGCGACCGCCGGCGGATCAGCAGCAGGACGCCCGCGCCGAGCACCCCGGCCGTGGTGGCGCCGAGGAACGCGAACAGGGCGATGAGCAGAGCGTCGCGCACCACGCTCACCCCTCTTCCGTCGTAGCGGGGTCGAAGCGGTAACCGACGCCCCACACGGTGCGGATGAGCCGGGGCCGGGCGGGGTCGTCCTCGACCTTGCCGCGCAGCCGCCGCACATGGACGGTCACGGTGGACAGATCACCGAAGTCCCAGCCCCACACCTCCCGCATCAACTCCTCACGCGCGAAGGCGCGCCCGGGGTGGGCCAGAAAGAATGCGAGCAGGTCGAACTCCCGTACGGTCAGAGCAAGTTCGGCCCCGCCCTTCGTAACCCTCCGAGCCCCGGGATCGACCACAAGCCCCGCGGCCCGCAGCACCCCCGAACCACCGGAGGCGTCTTCCACCGGCCGCACGCGCCGCAGCACCGACCCCACCCGCAGTACCAGCTCCCGCGGGCTGAACGGCTTGGTGACGTAGTCGTCGGCCCCGACCTCCAGGCCGAGGATCCGGTCGTCCTCGTCGCCGCGCGCGGTGAGCATGATGACCGGCACCGGACCCTGCCCGCGCATCCTGCGGCACACCTCGAGGCCGTCCATGCCGGGCAGCATGAGGTCGAGGACGACCAGGTCGGGCCGGTGGGCGGCGGCGCGGGCGAGGGCGTCGGGGCCGTCGCCGGCCCGGTCGACGACGTAGCCGGCGCGGTCGAGGTAGCCCGTGACGATCTCGGCGACGGTGGGGTCGTCGTCGACGACGAGGACCCGGGCTCCGGCCCCGTCGCCGGTGGGTGGCTGCTCCATGCCGTCCAGCCTCGCACCCCGCGCGCGCGAGGCGTCCGGGGCGGGCGCGGACGTCCGAGTTTCGTAAGGAGCCGATGCCCGGTATGCCCGTTTCGCGTTCGTAGGGTGAGAGCCGTGACCACCTCCCCCGAACCCATCCCCGAGCCACCGCCGAGCGGCCCGACGGCCTCCGTGGACGTCGTACTGCCGTGTCTCGACGAGGCCGCCGCACTTCCCTGGGTGCTGCGCCGCATCCCGCCCGGCTGGCGGGCGCTCGTCGTCGACAACGGTTCCACGGACGGCTCCGACCGCATCGCCCGCGAACTCGGCGCCACGGTCGTGCGCGAGACGCAACGCGGCTTCGGCGCCGCCTGCCACGCCGGACTGACCGCGGCCACCGCCGAGATCGTCTGCTTCTGCGACTGCGACGCATCCCTGAACCCCTCGGAGCTGGTGCCGTTCGTCGACGAGATCCGCGCGGGCGCGGCCGACCTGGTGCTGGGCCGGCGCCGTCCGCAAGGGCGGGGCGCCTGGCCGCCGCACGCCCGCGCCGGGAACGCGGCCCTCTCCCTGCTGCTGCGCCGCCGTACCGGACTGCGGCTGCGCGACCTGGGCCCGCTGCGGGCGGCCCGGCGCGAGGAGTTGCTCGCGCTGGACCTGACCGACCGGCGCAGCGGCTACCCGCTGGAGATGGTGGTGCGCGCCGCCGACGCCGGCTGGCGGATCACCGAGCACGACGTGCCGTACACCCCGCGCACCGGCGCCTCCAAGGTGACCGGCACCTGGCGCGGCACCTTCCAGGCCGTGCGGGACATGAGCCGGGTGCTCAAGGAGCCGCCCGCGCGCGAACAGGAGCCGTCCAGGCGCGAGGGGGTGACGCGGTGACGACGTCGGAGGTGACGCTGCTGGTCATCGCCAAGGAGCCGCGGCCGGGCCGGGTGAAGACCAGGCTGACCCCGCCGTTCGCCCCGGAGGAGGCGGCGACGCTGGCGGAGGCCGCGCTCGCCGACACCCTCGACACGGTGGTGCGTACGCCCGCGCGGCGGCGGGTGCTGGTCCTCGACGGGGAGCCGGGGCCGTGGCTGCCGGCCGGTGTGGAGGTCGTGCCGCAGTGCGCGGGCGGTCTCGACGAGCGGCTGGCCGGCGCGTTCGCCGGGTGCGACGGGCCCGCCCTGCTCATCGGCATGGACACCCCGCAGGTGACGCCGGAGCTGCTGACGGTGGACTTCGCGGACTGCGACGCCTGGTTCGGCCCGGCGGCGGACGGCGGCTTCTGGGCGCTGGGCCTGGCCGACCCCGATCCGGAGCTGCTGCGCGGGGTGCCCATGTCGACGCCGCACACAGGGGCCGCGCAACGGGGACGTCTTGACGGGCTGCGGGTACGGGACCTGCCGTTGCTGCGGGACGTGGACACGGCCGAGGACGCGGCGGCCGTGGCGGACGCGGCGCCTGGCGGGCGGTTCGCCGCGCGGCTGGCCCGGCTGACGGCGGCCCCCCGGTGAGCGGGGCACGCGCGACGGCCACGCCCCGCCTGGGCCCCCGGCGCACCCCCGGCCGTTCCTCCCCGACCGCTGACCCCGCCTGGTCGGCCGACCCGTACGCCGACGCGCTACGCGCGGGCCGGGGCCCGCTCTTCCTGCGCCGCACGGACGGCTGGCTGCTGCCGCTGGACGTGGAACGCTGGTGCGCGGACCCTGACCCGGCCGACCTCGACGTCCTGGCCCGCTGCGAGGGCGCGGTGCTGGACGTGGGCTGCGGACCCGGCCGGCTGGTGGCCGCGCTCGGCGGGCAGGGACGTCAGGCGCTCGGCATCGACGTCAGCGAGGCCGCGGTGGCGCACACGGTCCGGCGCGGCGGACAGGCGCTGCGGGCCTCGGTGTTCGACCGGCTGCCCGGCACCGGGCGCTGGGACACGGCGCTGCTGATGGACGGCAACATCGGCATCGGCGGCGACCCGCACGCCCTGCTGGCCCGGCTGGCGCGGCTCCTCACGGCGGACGGCCTGCTCCTCGTGGAGACGGTGCCGTACCCGGACGTCGACGAACGCCTCACGGTCCAGCTCACCGCCCCGCACACCACCCCGGGCACCCCCTTCCCATGGGCGCGCCTCGGCACCCCGGCCCTGCTGAGCCGCGCCCGCGCGGACGGCTGGCGCGTGGCGGACCGATGGTCCACGGACACCCGCACCTTCGTGGCCCTGCGGACGCCCGCGACGCGGACAGAGCCACTCCGGAGCCCCGTCAGTTCCCCGCCCCCGGCCGCCTCCTCCCCCCACGCACCGCGAACAGCACCGCCGACCCGCCGAACAGCGCCGCAGTGATCAGCAGCCAGCGGGCCGCGAAGCCGTCGGCGGAGAGGGCGGTGACGGCCTGGTACCGCTCCGACACCCGGCCGGAGATCAGCGGGAACCACACCAGGAGCAGCAGCCCGGACAGGGCGGCCGGGACGCGGACGTGGTTCACCCAGGCCGTGCGGCCGGCCGTGACGGTGATCAGGGCGCGGTCGGCCGCCGCGTACAGCGGCAGCAGCACCAGGTCGTGGACGATCGCCGCGCCCACGAACCAGACGGTGATCATCAGCCAGTCGCCGTCGAGCAGCCGCACCCCCGCGTAAGCACAGAGCGCGAACGAGCACAGCAGCACCAGCAGATGGAAGGGACTGCCCAGCACCGGCCGGGGCATCCGCTCGGCCACGGGACCTCTCCTCACAGCTCGCCGAAGGTCAGCCGTGTGACCCACTTGGTGTTGAGCACGCCGGGCGCGGCCGGGACGACGACGCGGGCCGGGTATCCGTGGTCCGGGGTCAGGTCGGCGCCGTTGACCGACAGGGCCAGCAGGGAGCGCCCGTCGGCGACCTGACCTGCGCTCAGGGCGGCGTGCCGCCAGGTGCCGCGCAGTTGCAGCGACTCCACGTACACGTCGGCCGGTTCGTCGTGTCCGACCAGCGCGGCGAGGTCCCGCAGCCGTACGCCCCGCCACGCCTGGTCGGAGGTGGACCAGCCCTCGACGCAGGCGATGGGCAGGGCGGCGTCGTGCTGCTCCATGGCGAGCAGGTCGGCCCTGGTGAGCCGTACGGTCCCGGTGCGGCCGGTGACGGTCAGCCGCCAGGTCTCCTCGGTGGTGTCGTCGGGGCGGATCCCGGCGTGGTCGGCCGTCTTGTTGACCTGGAACGCGCCGGGGCCGTGGCCCGGTTCGGGGCCGCCGTGCGGGGCGAGGACGGCGGTCTGGCGCAGGGGTCCGTCGATGCTGCGTCCGGCGGAGGTGGCGACGAGCAGCAGGGAGGCCCCGCCGACCAGGCCGAGGGCGCCGCGCCGGGTCACGGTCGGCGGGTCCGGCCGTGGCGCGGTCAGTTCCTCGTCCGGCTCCTCGTCCTCCCCGCGCCGCATGCGCCGCAAGTTCCGGAAGGCAGCCGGCGCCTTGAGCACGACGTGCGCGAGGAACGCGCCGAAGAAGACCCACGCGCCGTAGAAGTGCAGGGAGTAGAACGAGCCGGGGAAGATGTAGTCGAGCTGGATGTTGAGGATGCCGGTGACGAACTGGAACAGCGCGCCGCCGACCAGCAGGATGAGCGAGATTCGCTCCAGGGCGTGGGTGACGGAGCGGGCCGGCGGCAGGGTGAAGAGTTTCGGCACGACCGACCACAGCTTGGCCAGCAGCACCGGTACGAGCCCCAGGCCGAGGGTGACGTGGACGCCCTGGGTGAGCCGGTAGAGCCAGGGCGGGTCGGTGGGCCAGGAAAACAGGTAGAAGCCGAGGACGCCCTTGTCGGGGGTGCGGTCGTTCACCGGCGACAGATCCGGGTTGTACGCCGCGTACGACACCAGGCCCGTCACGAACAGGATCGTGATGCCGGCGAGCAGCACCACGCCGAGCACCGAGGTGAACCAGGTGCCGCGCAGCGGGCTGCGCCAGAAGTCCGGCGAGAAGGGGCCGCGCGGGAGGCGGCCGGGGAGGGAAGACCGTGCCATGTGCCGACGGTAGGTCGGCGCGACGCCCGGAAGGGGTCCGCAACCGGTGACGAAACGCTGACGTCGCCGCTCGTCAGCCGCTTGCCGCAGGCCGGGCGGCCTAGCGTGTGACGTCGTGAAGCGCACTCCTGACCGCACGGACCTCCACGGCCCGCGTGTCCGCCCCGGCGCGGCGGCCGACACCTGCGCCGTGGCCGCCGCCGCGCTGCTGGTCCTGGCCGCCGCCCTGATCGGCACGCACCTGCAGGACCGCTACGGCGTCCTCCGCGTCGGCCGGCCGCCCCTCGTGGGCGACTGGATGCCGCACGTCGGCCCGGGCACCCCGGCCGCGCTCGTGGTCGCCGTGGCGGTGGTGGCGTACGGGCCGTCGGTCGCGGCGCGGCTGCCGTGGCGGCCGCTGCTGCTCGCCGTGTGGGGCGGGGCGCTCGCCTGGACGTGGTCGCTGGCCCTGGTCGACGGCTGGCGGCGGGGAGTCGCCGGACGGCTGACCACCCGGCACGAGTACCTCCAGGTGATCGACCGCTTCCAGGACATCCCGGCGGCCCTGCGGGACTTCCACGCGCACATCCTCATCGGCGCCCCCGACAACTGGCCGGCGCACGTGGCGGGGCACCCGCCGGGCGCCACGCTCACCTTCGTGCTGCTGGACCGGATCGGGCTGGGCGGCGGGGCGTGGGCCGGGGCGTTCGTCCTCACCGCCGGCACCACGGCGGCCGTCGCCGTCCTGGTCACCGTGCGGCGGCTCGCCTCCGAGGACCTCGCGCGCCGGGCCGCGCCCTTCCTCGTCCTCGCGCCCGCGGCGATCTGGACGGGCACGTCCGCCGACGGCTGGTTCGCGGCGGTCGCCGCCTGGGCGCTCGCCCTGCTGTCCCTCGCCGTCACCGGCCGGCGCCCGGTGTGGACGGGCCTCGGCGCGGGGCTGCTGTTCGGCCTGACGGTGTACCTGTCGTACGGGCTCACCCTGATGGCGGTGCCCGCCGTTGCCGTCCTGCTGCTGGGCACGCGGCGACTGCGGGCGCTGCCGTACGTGGTGGCCGGATTCCTGGTGGCGCCGGTCGTGTTCACGGCGCTCGGCTTCGACTGGTGGGAGGCGTACCGGCTGCTGGTGACCCGCTACTACCAGGGCGCGGGCGGTGTCCGCCCGTACGGCTACTGGGTGTGGGCGAACCTGGCGTGCACGGTGCTGATGGTGGGCCCCGCGACGGTGGCGGGGCTGCGTCGGGGCGGCGCGAAGCTCTGGAGGTCCGGCCGTGCGGCCGCCCTCCGGGAGCCGGCTCCCCGGCTGGCGCTCCTCGTCGGGGCCGCGCTGGTGGCGCTGCTGGTCGCGGATCTGTCCGGAATGAGCAAGGCGGAGACGGAGCGCATCTGGCTGCCGTTCGCCCTGTGGCTGCTGCCCGCCTGCGCGTACCTGCCCGGTCCGCGCGCATGGCTCGCCGGGCAGGCGGCACTGGCCCTGCTCCTCAACCACCTGGTGCTGACCGGGTGGTGAGGAGCGGGGCCTGCGGCTCAGGAGCCGGCGGTGCGCAGCTTCAGCGAGATGCTGTTGATGCAGTACCGCTGGTCCGTGGGCGTCGGGTAGCCCTCGCCCTCGAAGACGTGCCCGAGGTGCGAGCCGCAACGGGCGCAGCGCACCTCGGTGCGCACCATGCCGTGCGAGCGGTCCTCGACCAGCTCGACGGCGTCGGTGTCCTTCGGGTCGTAGAAGGACGGCCAGCCGCAGTGCGACTCGAACTTGGTGTCCGAGGTGAACAGCTCCGCGCCGCAGGCACGGCAGGAGTAGACGCCCTCGGTCCTGGTGTCGGTGTACTCACCGGTGAAGGCCGGTTCCGTCGCCGCCTGGCGCAGAACCGCGTACTCGGACGGCGACAGCTCCGCGCGCCACTGCTCGTCCGGCTTCTCCACGTCGTACGGCATGAGGTTCCAGCCCCTTACTTCGGCAGTCGGTCCAGGATGCGCGGGCCGAGGTCGGTGACGTCGCCCGCTCCCATGGTGAGAACCAGATCGCCGGGCCCGGCCATTCCCGCGACCGCCGCGGGGACCTCCGCCGCGTCGTGGACGGCCGTCACGTCCGCGCCGGCCGCGCGGGCCGCCTCGATGATCAGCTCGCTGGTGACGCCGGGGATCGGGTCCTCACGGGCCGGGTAGATGTCGAGGACCAGCGAGGCGTCGGCGAGGGCGAGGGCGACGCCCATCTCCTTGCCGAGCTCGCGGGTGCGGGAGAACAGGTGGGGCTGGAAGACCACCAGGATGCGGGCGTCCCCGGCGGCGGAACGCATCGCCTCCAGGTCTGCGGTCATCTCGGTGGGGTGGTGCGCGTAGGAGTCGATGACCTGGACGCCGGCCGCCTCGCCCTTGAGCTGGAGGCGGCGCTTGACGCCGGTGTACGCGGCCAGCGCGGGCGCCAGCTCGGCGGCGGGGACGCCCAGCGCGACACCGGCGGCGAGGGCGGCGACCGCGTTGTGCGCGTAGTGCCTGCCGGGCACCGACACGGTGAAGGTGAGCGGGGCGCCGTCCAGCTCGACGGTCACCTCGCTCTTCAGGCCCTGCGGGACGACCGACAGCACCCGCACGTCGGCGTCCGCGGACTCGCCGTACGTGACGGTCCGCACGGAGCCGTCCAGGCGGCGGGTCAGCTCGCGGGCGCCCTCGTGGTCGGCGGAGATCACCAGCGTGCCGCCGGGGACGATCCGGCCGACGAACGTCTCGAAGGACTCGTGGATCTCCTCCATCGACGCGTAGTTCGCGTGGTGGTCCAGTTCCACGTTGAGGATGATCGCGACCTCGGGCGCGTACGTGTGGAAGCTGCGGTCGGACTCGTCGGCCTCGGCGACGAAGATCTCGCCCGCGCCGTGCAGCGCGTTGGAGCCGGGGGCGTCCAGGTCGCCGCCGATGGCGTACGACGGCTCGCGGCCCAGCTCGGTGAGGGCGACCGCCAGCATGGAGGTGGTGGTGGTCTTGCCGTGGGTGCCGGCCACCGCGATCGGGCGCAGGCCGTCCATCAGGGCGGCGAGGGCGTCGGAGCGGTGCACCACGGGGATGCCCAGCTCGGCGGCGCGCCGCAGCTCCGGGTTGTCCTCGCGGATCGCGGAGGAGACCACGACGCAGCTGGCGTCGTCGGCGAGGTGCGCGGCGGCGTGCCCGATGTGCACGGTGACGCCGAGGGCGCGCAGGGCCTCGGCGGTCGCCGAGTCCTTGGCGTCGCTGCCGGCCACCTTCGCGCCGCGCTGGGCGAGGATCTTGGCGATGCCCGACATCCCGGCGCCGCCGATGCCGATGAAGTGCGGTCGGTCCATGGCGGTAGGAAGGCCGGGTGCCATGCGTGTTCTCCCAGTGGTGCGACGAGCGGGACGACGGTCTTCGCGCCCTCGCGTGCCGAGCCGCGAGAGCGCCGCCCCAGCCTATGCCTTGCTGTGGGAGAAGAGTTTCAGCACCGGCACCCCGACCTTGTGGCGGGCCCGGGAGGCCCAGTCGCGGTGGAAGAACTCCTCCACGTAGTGCGGGTCGGTCAGGACGATCACCTCGTCCGCGTTCACCTCTTCGACGAGCTTCCTCAACGCGTCCAGCGGGTGGTCCTCGACGAGGCGGCCCTCGGCGGTGTCGCCGGTGGTGCGCAGCGCCTTCAGGGACACCTCGAGCGCCCGCTCCCCCATGCTCCGGGCCTCGTCGCCCTCGGGGGTCTCGGCCTCGCGCACGGCCTCGTCGATCTCGCCGAGCGCGACGTCGTCGATGGCTCTCAGCAGCCGGTCGGCCTGTTCCCCGCGTGGCTGGAGCAGGACGTGGAAGGCGACCGGCTCGTCGCCGTGCAGGGTGGTGACGAACTCCACGTCGGCGGACGTCAGGGCCTTCTCGATCATCAGTACGCTTGTGAACACCAGGCGCCCCTCTACTCCTCGGAGGGCTCGCGGACCCTCGCTGCTCCGTGGGCCGAGCCAGGCCCCCGCGGAGATCATCCTTCCCCGTGCGGGCGCGAGTACGGCCGGATTCAGTCTCGCCCTTCACCGCACGGGACGGGCCGGCGGTTCCGCCGATCGCCGGACCGGCAGGCTTCGTCGTCGTACCGGTTGTCCTTTCCACAGGCGGTTCCACCCCCGGCCGGGCCGGTCAGGCCCGCCGGTAGCGCGTGAACAGGAATCCGTCCTCCTCCAGCATCGACGACAGCGTGAACCGCCGCGGAACTGTCACTGAGGGTCCACCGGCGATGCGCTGAGCGTCACCCGCCGTGAGCATCGGGGAGACGGTGAGGCAGAGCTCGTCCAGCACGCCGGCGGCGATCAGCTGGCCGAGCAGCCGGGGTCCGCCCTCGGTCAGCAGGCGGGTGTGCCCCCGCTCGGCGAGAGCGTGCACGGCCCGGCCGGGGTCCACCCCGGCGCCCTCCCCCGCGACGACCACGCGGGCGCCCGCCTTCTCGGCGGCGGCGACGCGCTGCGGATCGGCGGCGGCGCCGGTGAGGACCAGGGTGGGCACCAGCGGGGAGGTGAACAGGGGCAGCGAGAAGTCGAGGTCCAGGCTCGCCGAGACCACCGCGATCGCGGGCGCCGGGCCCTGTCCCGCGGCCTCGCGTGCGGCGGCGAACTCGGCGCGGGCGCGTGCCGGGCGGTAGCCCTCCTGCCGTACCGTTTCCGCGCCGACCACGACCGCGTCCGCGAGGGCCCGCAGCACGCCGAAGATCCGCATGTCGGCGGGGCAGGAGATGGGCTGCGAGCGGCCCTCGTGCTGGGCGGCGCCGTCGAGGGTGGAGACCATGTTGCCGCGCAGCCAGGGCGCGGGGCCGTCGGGACCGGGCTCCGGGTAGGCGTAGGCGGCGGCCAGCTCGGCCAGGCTCCACTCCCGGGCATCCGCCCCGCCGGCGGCTGCCGTCTCGTCGGTCACATCGGTCACGGGGAACAGGCGTCGCATGTCAGGCAGTCTTCCACGCCCCGTACGATGGGGGACCGTGTCGTCCTCCGCTGCCTCCCGCCCCGGTCCGATAGCCGACGTGGCCCCGCTCTCGCTGTGCGCCCGCGAGCCGCACGTCCCCGCGGACCGGCTCGTCGCCGAGATGGTGCCGCCGCCGCGGTTCGACGCCGTCCGCTTCGGTACGTACATCCCGGACCCGAACCAGCCGAGCCAGACCGAGGCCGTGCGCGTCCTCGAGGGCTTCGCGGCGGGTCTCGACGGGAAGCAGGGCGGGGACTCGGGCCGGCGCCGGCTGTTCGGCTTCGGCAAGGCCCCGAAGAAGGCCCCCTCCGGGCCGCGCGGCGTCTATCTGGACGGCGGCTACGGCGTCGGCAAGACGCACCTGCTGGCCTCCCTGTGGCACGCCACCCCGGCCGAGCCGGCGCTCAAGGCGTTCGGCACGTTCGTGGAGCTGACGAACCTGGTGGGCGCGCTGGGCTTCCAGCAGACCGTGAAGACGCTCTCCGGGCACCGGCTGCTGTGCATCGACGAGTTCGAGCTGGACGACCCGGGCGACACCGTCCTGGTCTCGACCCTGCTCGGCAAGCTGGTCGAGGCGGGCGTCGCGCTCGCCGCCACCTCCAACACGCTGCCCGGCAAGCTCGGCGAGGGCCGCTTCGCGGCGGCCGACTTCCTGCGGGAGATCCAGGGCCTGTCGGCGCACTTCCGCGCGCTCAGGATCGACGGCGAGGACTACCGGCACCGGGGCCTGCCCGAGGCGCCGCCGCCGTACTCCGACGACGTGGTGACCCGGGTGGCCCACGCCACCGAGGGCGCGTCGCTGGACGCCTTCCCCGACCTCCTCGACCACCTCGCCCGGGTCCACCCCAGCCGCTACGGCGCCCTCACCGACGGCATCGGCGCGGTGTGCCTCACCGGGGTGCGGCCGGTGCCGGACCAGTCGACCGCGCTGCGGCTCGTGGTCCTCGCGGACCGGCTCTACGACCGTGAGGTGCCGGTGCTCGCGTCGGGGCTGCCGTTCGACCAGCTGTTCAGCGAGGAGATGCTGAAGGGCGGCTACCGCAAGAAGTACTTCCGGGCGATCTCCCGGCTCACCGCTCTGGCCAGGGACGCCAAGCGGCTCGCGGACACCGTCTGACACCTCGCCGCACGGACGTTCGACACCCGAACGGACCATCGGCGGCCACGGAAGTGATCCCGCCAACCCATGTGTTCTTTTCGGGCTGAGTGCGGCGCGGCCCTCCGATGAGACGGTGCAAACGGCCACGCAGGGTTACCGTGTTTCTTGACCAACCGTTGACCTTGCGCGGACCTGTGGCACACGGTGCGAACCACCTTGTCAGGTGCGCGTGTTGCGAGGTCGGGCGACCGACGGCCGCACCCCGGGCCCTTGCCGTCGCTTTACCTCGGCCACTCCGTCCCGCGCCTTCCGCGGCCTTCGCATCCGCGCATACGGCCCGTCACCACGCGGGCCGGTGATCAGCGGGACCGGTCCTCGTCATGCCCGTCCGACGCGTCCCCACACGCGCCAGGAGGAAACAGATGCACCGCCCTTACGTCGACCACCCCCGCTCGTCCGGCCGGCGCCCCGAACCGTCCGCCGCGACACCTTCCGGGCGCCTGTCCCCCGGTGCCGTACCGCCCCCCGCCGACGCCCAGCGCCGCGCCCGCCGGGCGTGCCGGACCCGGTGAGGGCCCGCGTGCACCGCTTCCCGCATCTGCGGCAGGACGTCGCCGCCTCGCTCGTCGTGTTCCTCGTCGCCCTCCCGCTCTGCGTCGGCGTCGCCGTCGCCTCCGGGGTCCCCGCCGAACTCGGCCTCGTCACCGGCATCGTGGGCGGTCTGGTGACCGGCCTGCTGCCGGGCAGCAGCCTCCAGGTGTCCGGCCCCGCCGCCGGACTCACCGTGCTGGTCTACCAGGCGGTGGACTCCTACGGGCTCCCCGCGCTCGGCGTGATCGTGCTCGTGGCCGGGCTGCTCCAGCTCGCCATGGGGGCGCTGCGGCTCGGCCGCTGGTTCCGGGCGATGTCGTTGTCGGTGATCGAGGGCATGCTGGCCGGCATCGGCCTGGTCCTCATCGCCGGCCAGCTCTACGCCGCCGCCGGGCTCGAGGCGCCCGCCGGGGGCGTCGACAAGCTCCTCGGGATGCCCGGGGCCGCCGCGGACGCGCTCGCCGGCCGGGAGGCGCTCGCCTCGCTGGCGGTCGGCGCGGGCACCGTCGTGGTGATGGTGCTGTGGCGGCGCCTGCCCGGACCGGCCGGGGCCGTGCCGGGCGCGCTCGCCGCGGTGCTGCTGGCGACGGCGGTCACGGCGGCGTTCGCCGTGCCGGTCTCCACGGTCGAGGTGACGGGCCTGCTCGCGTCCGTCCAGCCGCCCGGAGCCGACGCCTTCGGTGTCCTCACGGACGTGGGCGTGCTGGGCACGATTCTCGCCTTCGCCCTCATCGCCTCCGCGGAGAGCCTGTTCAGCGCGGCGGCGGTGGACCGGCTGCACACCGGTCCGCGCACCCGCTACAACCGGGAGCTGATGGCGCAGGGCGCGGGCAACACGGTCTGCGGTCTGCTCGGCGCGCTGCCCATGACCGCGGTCATCGTGCGCAGCTCGGCCAACGTCCAGGCGGGCGCCAGAACCAAGGCGTCCCGGGTGCTGCACGGGGTGTGGCTGCTGCTGTTCGCGGCGCTGCTGCCGTCCGCCCTCGCGTGGATCCCGCTGCCGGCGCTGGCGGGCATCCTGATCCACGCCGGCTGGAAGCTGATCCCGTTCCGGGGTCTGGTCTCCCTGTGGCGCGGCCAGCGGGGCGAGGCGCTGATCCTGGTCGTCACGGCCGTGTCGATCGTCGTGGTGAACATGTTCGAGGGCGTGCTGATCGGTCTGGCGCTGTCGGTGGTGAAGACGGCCTGGGAGTCCTCGAAGGTCAAGCTGGAGGTCATGGACAAGGGCGCGGGCCCCATTCAGGTCCACCTCTCCGGCAACGCGACGTTCCTGCGCCTCCCGAAGATCTTGGACACCCTGGAGTCCCTCCCCCAGGACCGCCCGGTCGAACTCGACCTCACGTCCCTGCACCACCTGGACCACGCGGTCAGCACGGCCCTGAGCCACTGGGCGGAACGGCACGGGGCGGATGCACCGCCGGTGCGGTTGACCGGCTGACGCTGCGGTGCCCTCCGGGGGTTCGCCGGTTCCGGGCGCGACTCGGCCCCGGGCCGGTCCGGGCGCGGGGCCGGCTCCCCGGCTGGCTGGGGTGCGGGCCCCTGAGCGGGGCCAGGGCCGGACGGGCCCGGCCCCCGGCTTCCGGGGCCGCCACTTCCCCGAGGCACGACTCACCGGGGCACGACTCACCGGGGTGCGAAGCGCCCCGTGGGAAGCCGGGGGCCGGTCCAGGTTCCCGGGACACATGCGGGTCGCGTGGTTCCCGTGATCGGCGGCAGGTGATAGACACGGCGGGGTCACAGTTCCTGTCCGCCAGCAGGAAGGTTTCCCCATGTCAGAAAACGGGTCCCCCCACGGCTCCACGGCAACAACCCGGCGCCAGATGCTCGCCCGTTCCGGCGCCCTCGGTGTCGGTATCGCCTTCACCGGCGCCCTCTCCGAACTGTTCACCGAGACCGCGGCCGCGCAGAACCTCGGCCACCACGGCTACGGCGACCTGGTTCCCGACCCCGACGGACTGCTCGACCTGCCCAAGGGATTCCGCTACACCGTGCTCTCCAGGGAGGGCGACCAGCTCCGCTCCGGTGAGGGCCCCGTCCCCTCCAACCACGACGGCATGGCCGCCTTCGCCGGCCGGCACGGCCGTACCCACCTGGTCCGCAACCACGAGAACCGCCACACCGGCAGAGCCCCGGTCCCGGTGATCGACGGGCTGACGTACGACCCGCAGGGCAAGGGCGGGTGTACCGCGCTCACCCTCGACCGCAGCGGCCGCGTGGTCGACGAGCGGGTGGCCATCGCCGGCACGGCCGTCAACTGCGCGGGCGGGCCCACCCCGTGGAAGACCTGGCTGACCTGCGAGGAGACCGAGGACAGGGCCGGCACCAACGGCTACACCAAGGACCACGGCTTCATCTTCGAGGTGGACGGCGCCGACCCGCGCCGCACCGGCGCCGTACCGCTGACCGCTATGGGCCGCTTCCAGCACGAGGCGATCGCGGTGGACCCGCAGCGGGGCGTGGTCTACGAGACGGAGGACGCCTTCGAGCGCCCCTTCGGCCTGTTCTACCGCTTCCTGCCGAAGAAGCCGCTCGGCGGCACGGGTTCGCTGCGCGCGGGCGGCAAGCTCCAGGCGATGCGGGTGCCCGGCGTGCCGGACCTGTCCTCGATCCAGGAGATCGGCGCCCGCTTCGACGACATCGAGTGGGTGGACGTCCCCGACCCGCTGGCCGCCGAAACGCCCATCCGTTTCCAGGACTTCGGCCCGAAGGGCATCACCCACGCGCAGAAGCTGGAGGGCTGCTACTGGGGCGGCCGCTCCGTCTACTTCGTGTCGTCCTTCGCCCGCGCCTCGGACGGGTCGGCCGCCGACCACTACGGCCAGATCTGGCGCTACGACCCGGACCGCCGCCGCCTCACCCTGGTGATCGTCTTCGGCCCGGACACCGACATCCAGCTGCCCGGCGAGTCCCCGGACAACATCTGCCTCGCGCCCAGCGGCGGTCTGATGGTGTGTGAGGACGGCGGCGGCGCCCAGCACGTGTACGGCGTCACCCGGCGCGGCGAGGTCTACCCGATGGCGCGCAACCGCCAGAACACGGGCTCGGCCGAGGACCCGGAGTGGGGCGAGTTCGCGGGCGTCACGTTCTCCCCGGACGGCCGGACGATGTACGTCAACGTCTACGACCCGGGCACGACGTTCGCCGTGACCGGCCCCTGGCGCCGGTAACAGCGGAAGGTACGGAAGGGAGGGAGGACGGGCGCGTGCCGCGCCCGCCCCCCTCTCCCCTTCCGTCAGTCCTTCAGCAGCGCGTCCATCTGGCCGACGGCCTGGCTCATGCCCTCGACCATGCCCATCTCGGCCAGCCGCTCCATCTGCTCCCGGGTGTCGAACACGGACCGCAGCTCCATGCGCGTGCCGTCCTCGTGCCCGGTGAGCGTCATCCGGACCGTGGTGACCGGCATCTCCGGGTCCGGCTTCCCGTCCTGGTCGGCGAAACCGTCGGTGAACTCGAGGGACGTCGGCGGCGTGACCGACGAGATCCGCCACCAGCCGCCGTACTTCTCGCCCTCCGGCCCGGTCATGTAGTACTTCACGCCGCCGCCGGGGGTGAGGTCGTGCTCCTCGACGGTCGCCGGGAATCCGGGCGGGCCCCACCAGCGCTCCAGCAGCCGCGGGTCGGCCCACAGCTGCCAGACCCGCTCCACCGGTGCGGTGAAGTCCGCGACGAGGGTGAACGTGAGAGCGTCGACGTCCTTGTCGACACGGGTGAGAGTCATCCGTCCGGTCCTTTCCTGTGGCGTTCCTGTCGCTTCCGTACGCGGGCCTCAGCCGGTGTCCGGGCCGCCGCCCTCCTCCTCGGAGAGCAGGCCGGACATCCGGTCCACGCGGGCCCGCCAGGCCGACTCCAGCGCGTCGAGGGCCTGCCGCGCGCGGGCCACCGCGTCGGGGTCGGTGCGTACGAGCTGTTCCCGTCCGCGCCGCTCCTTGGTGACCAGCCCCGCCCGCTCCAGCACCGTGACGTGTTTCTGCACCGCGGCGAAGCTCATCGGGTACGCGGCGGCCAGCCGTGACACGGACAGCTCACCGCGGACACAGCGGCGCAGCATGTCGCGCCGCGTCGCGTCGGCCAGCGCGTGGAACAGCCGGTCCACGGCCCGGTCGGCCTCGTCCATCCCATCTACAACCATTTGGTTGTACGTTACGCCCGCGCCCGCCCGCCGGCAACCGCACGGCGCCCGTTCCGCCCGCCGTGAAGCCCCCGCACCGGGGTACTCGCCCCCGCATGACGGAGAAGCAGCACTCGGGTGACTCGTACTGGCTGAACACCGCGCCCGGCGGGGAGCGCCGCCCCGCGCTGTCCGACCCCCTGGAGGTCGACGTGGCGGTGATCGGCGGCGGCATCGCCGGTCTGTGCACGGCGTGGGAGCTGGCCAGGGCGGGGCGCAGCGTCGCCGTGCTGGAGGCGGGCAGGCTCGCGGCGGGCGTCACCGGGCACACCACCGCGAAGGTCACCGCGCTGCACTCGCTGGTCTACGACAAGCTGCGCCGCACCCGCGGCAGCGAGGGTGCGCGGCTGTACGCCCGGTCGCAGGCGGAGGCGATCGAGCGCACCGCCGGGGTGGTGGAGGAGCTGGGCGTCGACTGCGAGTGGGAGCGGCGGAGCTCGTACACGTACGTCACGGACGCGGACCGGGTGGACGAGGTTCGCGCGGAGGCGCGGGCCGCGCGGGAGGCGGGTCTGCCGGCGTCGTTCGTGACGGAGACGGGGCTGCCGTTCCCGGTGGCGGGGGCGGTGGAGGTGCCGGAGCAGACGCAGTTCCATCCGCGCAAGTACCTGCTGGCGCTCGCCGACGACATCGAGGCGCACGGCGGACGCCTGTACGAGGACACGACGGTGCTGGGCCTGGAGGAGGGCGAACCCTGCCGCCTGTCGACCTCGACCGGGGCGTTCGTGACGGCCCGGGACGTCGTGGTCGCCACCCACTACCCGGTCTTCGACCGCGCGCTGCTGTTCACCCGCCTCTCCCCGCGCCGCGAGCTGGTCGTCGCGGGACCGGTGCCGGCGGAGCTGGACCCGGAGGGCATGTACATCACCCCGTACGGCGGCTCCCGCTCGGTGCGCACCGCGCCCTACGGCGACGACGCCTCCCGCCGGCTGCTGGTGGTCACCGGCGAGCACTTCACCCCGGGCACGGGCGACACCCGCGCCCGCTTCGACCGGCTGGCGCAGTGGACGCGCCGGCACTTCCCGGGTGTGGAGCTGACGTACTTCTGGGCCACGCAGGACAACGACCCCACCGACACGGTGCCGCTGGTCGGCCCGCTGCACCAGGGCGCCCGGCACTCGTACGTGGCCACCGGCTTCGGCGGCTGGGGCATGAGCGGCGGCATGATGGCGGGCCGGCTGCTGACCGCGCTGATCACGGGCGGGGAGTGCGCGTGGGCGGGTCTGTACGACCCACGGCGCGTGGCCTCGGCCGTGCGTGAGGCGCCGGCCTTCCTCAAGCACCAGGCGCAGGTCGCCAAGCACTTCGTCGGCGACCGTCTGCGCCCGACGCCCCCGGTGGAGGCACTGCCGCCGGGCGAGGGCGCGGTGGTCCGCACGGAGGGCGGCCGCCTGGCGGTGTACCGCGACGACGAAGGCACCCTGCACGCGCTCTCCGCCCGCTGCACCCACATGGGCTGCCTGGTCGACTTCAACGCGGCCGAACGCGCCTGGGAGTGCCCGTGCCACGGCTCCCGCTTCGACACGGAGGGGAACGTGGTGCAAGGGCCGGCGACGAAGCCGCTGGAGCGGCGGGACATCTGAACCCGCCCCCGGTCGGAGGGGGCCGTCCGCCTCCGACCGGGTGAGCGTGCGGTCGCCACCGACCGAGCCGCGGCGGTCACCGTCGACCCCCGCCCTACTGTCATACGGTGATCACACTTTCACGTCGTGTTATCGCCGCCTGTGCCCTCGCCGCCGGCCTCACCGCGTGCGGCTCCTCCACCGAACCGGCCGCGCGGCCGCCCGCCCCCGCGCCCTCCCCCGCCGCCCCGTCGGCGCCGCCCACGCTCGCCGCGGGTCCCGCGGGGGTCGTCCCGGTGTTCGAGCACGGGCCGCGCGACGCCGGGAAGACCGTTGCCCTCACCTTCGACGCCGACATGACCGCCGACCAGGGTCCGCGGGCCGCGGCGGGCGAGCGGTTCGACCATCCGGGGTTGATCGAGACGCTCAAGAACCTGAAGGTGCCGGCGACCGTGTTCATGACCGGGCGGTGGGCCGAGGAGTACCCGGAGCAGGCCCGCGCCATCGGCCGTGACCCCCTCTTCGAGGTCGCCAACCACTCCTACAGCCACTACGCCTTCACCGCCGACTGCTACGGCCTGCCCACGGTCCCGGAGGAGCGGATGCGGGCCGATGTGGAGCGGGCGTACCAGGTGTTCCGTGCGGTGGGCGTGCCCGAGCCGATGCCGTACTTCCGCTTTCCGGGCGGGTGTTACGACCGGCGGGCGCTGAAGGCGCTCACCCCGGCCGGTGTCACGGCCGTGCAGTGGGACGTCGTCGGCGGCGACGCCTTCGCCACCGACCCGGACGCGGTGGCCCGGCAGGTGCTGGACGGGGTGCGCCCCGGTTCGGTGGTCGTCCTGCACTGCACCCGCAGCGCCGCCCCGACGACGGAGGAGGCCGTACGGACGGTCGTCCCGGAGCTGCGCCGCCAGGGCTACCGCTTCGTGAAGGTGTCCGAACTGATCGGCACGGCGAACGGACGCGGCTGACCGTCCTACGCTGGAGGCATGAGCGACGACGTGACCGACCGCGACTACTGCCTCGTCGGCACCGAGCGCCCGCCGAAGGCGGACGGCCCGCCGTACGCGGCGTGCGTCCAGTGCCAGGAGCCCACGGAGTACCCCGAGTCGTACAAGGGCATCACGCTGTGCCCGGTCTGCGAGTGGCGCGAGGCGGAACGCACGGCCTGCTCGGGCTGACCGGAGCCGAGTCCGTGCGCGCTGTCGTCGGGGCCGTCCGCCGGGCGGGGGCGTGGCCCTGATCCCGCGCGCGGCTCACGACGCGGTGCCGCTACCGCCGCCTCGGTTCCTCACGGGCGGACTGGAAGGCCTCGGAGATCGTCTCCGCGGCACCGGACAGGATGCCCTTGGTCGCCCCCTTGGAGCCCGACTCCCGCATCTTGTCGGGGAGTTCGGTCAGTCCGGCGGGCTTGCGCGGGCCGGACTCCAGGTCCAGCCGGTTGCACGCCTCGGCGAAGCGCAGGTAGGTGTCGACGCTCGCCACCACGATGCGAATGTCGATCTTGAGTATCTCGATCCCGACCAGGGACACGCGCACGAACGCGTCGATCACCAGCCCCCGGTCGAGGATCAGTTCCAGTACGTCGTAGAGACCACTGGAGCCTCCTCCGCCACGCTGCGGCACCGCCTGAGTCATCGCGCATCAGTCCCTTCCCCCACCCTGGTGCCCCCTCGGCGCCCCTTGATGTCCGCCGGTGCCGCCGGTGCCGCCACGCCCGGCATCGCTCCCGTCCCGCCCGGCACTGCCCCGTCCGGCATCACCCCCGTCCCGCTTGGCACACTGGGCAGGTGAACGACGACCGGACGACACCCGCCCCCGACAGCCCCTTCCGACCCGACCCGGGTGACCGCGACGCGGCGCCGCAGTTCGTGCTGCCGCTGGTGGTCCGTATCGAGCGCGGCTCGCCGCCGGCGCGGACGGACGCGCTGGAGACGGCGGCCCGCGCGGTGCTGGTGATGCTGACCGACGAGCGGTCGGTCGGCGACGGCGAGTGGGCGCGGGCGATCCGCGACTGGCAGGACGCCCGGATCCGCAAGGTGGTGCGGCGGGCGCGCGGCGCGGAGTGGCGGCGCGCGGAGGCGCTCCCCGGGATCACCGTGACCGGGAAGTCGGCCGAGGTGCGGGTGTTCCCGCCGGTGCCGCTGGACGGCTGGCCGAAGGACCTGGCCCGGCTCCAGGTGTCCGGCACCGACCTCGACGACCCGGACCCGGTGCCGCCCGCGGACCCCGGTGTGCCCACGCTCTGGATGAACCCCGAGCTGGAGATGTCCGCGGGCAAGGCGATGGCCCAGGCCGGGCACGGCGCCCAACTCGCCTGGTGGGAACTGCCGGACGCGGCCCGCGAGGCCTGGCGCGCGGCCGGTTTCCCGCTCGCCGTGCGCACCGCCGACCCCGCCGGCTGGCCCGCCCTGACCGGCTCCGGCCTGCCCACCGTGCGCGACGCGGGCTTCACGGAGATCGCCCCCGGCTCCTGCACCGTGGTGGCGGACCACCCGGCGCTGCGCTGACCCGGGGCGCCCCCGGATGGATGGTGCCGACCCGGCCGTCCCCCGGATGGATCGGACGGCCGTGCGGCCGCCGTTGGCCCGCCTGAGGCTGGGCGCATGCCGACACGACGTACGACAGCCGCTGCCCTGCTGTCCGGCGCCGTCCTGCTCTCCGCCTCGCTGGCCGCCTGCGGCCCGGCCGGCGAGGGCGGGGCCGGAGGCGGAGGCGGCGAGGAGGACGACCGCGGACGGATATGGGCGCAGTCCCTCACCTGGAAGGACTGCCCCGCACCGTCCCCCCTGCAAGGCGGCGGAGACGCGCCCCAGCCGTTGCCGGACGGCACCCGCTGGCAGTGCGCGACCCTGCGGGCGCCACTGGACTGGGACAGACCCGACGGTGAGACCGTCGACGTGGCTCTGATCCGGGCGGCGTCCCGCGCGGACGCCGCCGACCGCATCGGCTCGCTGCTGTTCAACTTCGGCGGGCCCGGCGAGTCCGGCGTGGCCACCCTGCCCGCCCTCGCCCCCGACTACGAGCAACTCCGTTCCCGCTACGACCTCGTGAGCTTCGACCCGCGCGGGGTCGGCGCGAGCGCCGGGGTGACCTGCCTGGACGCCGAGGCGGCGCAGGCGACGGACGAGCAGGACGGCACCCCCGACGACGGCGACGACGAGGTGACCGCCCTGCTCCAGGCGCGGCAGCGGTACGCCGACGCCTGCGAGCGGGAGTCGGGCCGCGTGCTGCCGCACGTGGGCACCGAGGACGCCGCCCGCGACATGGACCTGCTGCGCCATCTGCTCGGCGACGACAAGCTGCACTACTTCGGGATCTCCTACGGCACCGAACTCGGCGGCGTCTACGCCCACTTGTTCCCCCGGAACGTGGGACGTGCCGTCCTGGACGGTGTCGTCGACCCGACGCTGGACCAGATGGAGGGGGCGCTGGCGCAGGCGGGCGGGTTCCAGATGGCCTTCGAGCACTTCGCCCGGTGGTGCGTGGACACCGGCTGCGCGCTCGGCGACACCCCGGAGGAGGTCACGCGGCTCGTCATGGAACTGGAGGAGAAGCTGGACGACGAGCCGCTGTCCGTCGGCGGGGAGAGGGTGTTCACCGGCTCCCAGTTCGTCGACGCCGTCATCCAGGCGCTCTACCTGAAGACCGCGTGGCCCGCGCTGGAGGTGGGCCTGCAACTGCTCGCCGCCGACGAGGGCGAGACGCTGCTCGGTCTCGCGGACGCCCTCAGCGGCCGGCACGCCGGCGGCTACAGCGACCAGGAGGACGCCCAGACCGCCGTCACCTGCGCCGACCGCAGCGACCGCTACACCGTCGACGACGTGCTGGAACAGGCCGCCGCGTTCGAGAAGGCGTCCCCGATCTTCGGCGACACCATGGTGTGGGGCGCGCTGGAGTGCACCGACTGGCCGGTGCGGGGCAAGGCCGAACACCCGGACGTGAGCGCGCCCGGCGCGCCGCCGATCCTCCTCGTCGGCAACACCGGCGACCCCGCGACGCCGTACGAGGGCGCCGCGCGGATGGCGGAGCGGCTCGGCAAGGGCGTCGGCGTGGAACTCACCTACGAGGGCGAGGGCCACGGCGCGTACGACTCCGGCAACACCTGTGTGCGGAAGGCCGTGAACGCGTATCTGCTGGACGGCACGGTGCCGGCGGCGGGGGCCGTGTGCGAGCGGGAGCCGCTCCAGGGCAAGGAATAGCTTCACCGTGTGGGAGGCGGCCCGGTGGTCCGTGAGGAACGGACCACCGGGCCGGCCGCGTCGTACGCGCGCACGACTCTTGCCGTGTTCATGGCGGCCGGTGTACCAATGAGGCGCGGAACTTGAATGTTGTTCATGTTTCGTCCGCCGGGGGGCCGACCGAGCCTGAGGAGCAGCGTATGACCGCGGAACGTCCTCCCTCGCACAGCCGCAGGACCGTCCTCAGGGCGGGCGCCGTCACCGGCCTGGGCCTCGCGGGCGCGCATCTGGTCGCACCGGGCGCCGCTGCCGCCGCGGCTTCGGGAAGCGGCGGCGGGTATCTCGTCGGCCGGGGGATCTCCGACGCCACGGGTGAGGTCGCCGAGGTCGGCATGATGGGCTACGGCCGCTTCGACCAGCAGGCGGCGGGGCTCCACACCCGGCTGCGGGCGCGGGCGTTCGTCGTGGCCGAGCAGACGAGCGGACGCCGTGTGCTGCTGATCGTCGCCGACTCCCCCATGATCTTCGAGAGCGTGCACCGCGCGGTGCTGCGGCGGCTGAGGCAGGCGTACGGCGACACGTACACCGAGCAGAACGTCCTCATCACCGCCACCCACACCCACGCGGGCCCCGGCGGCTACGCGCACCATCTCCTCTACAACACCACGACGTTCGGCTTCCACAAGGCGACCTTCGAGGCGGTGGCGGACGGCCTGTTCGAGGCGGCGCGCAACGCGCACGAGGACCTCGCCCCGTCCGAACTGCTGCTCAGCCACGGCACCTTGACCGGCGTCAGCGCCAACCGCTCGCGCACCGCCTTCGATCGCAACCCTAAGGAGGACCGGGACCACTTCCCGGACGGCGTCGACACCCTGACCACTCTGCTGCGGGTGGAGCGGGAGGGCCGCACGGTCGGGGCGGTCAACTGGTTCCCGGTGCACGGCACCAGCATGTCCGGCGACAACCGTCTGATCAGCGCCGACAACAAGGGCTACGCCGCCTACCACTGGGAGCGCGAGGTCCACGGCGTGGACTATCTCGCCGACGGCGCACCGGAGTTCGTGTCGGCGTTCGCCCAGACCAACAGCGGCGACATGTCGCCCAACCTGGACCTGGTGCCGCCCACGACGCCCGCCGACTTCGAGGCCACCCGCACCAGCGGGCTGCGCCAGTACGAGGCGGCCGTGGCGCAGGCGGACACGCCGGGCACGCGGCTGTCCGGGCCGGTCGACTCGCGGCTGGTGTACATCGACCTGTCCGACGTCACCGTGCGTCCGGAGTTCACCGGCGACGGGAAGACCCACCGCACCTCCAAGCCGTGCGTCGGCGCGTCGATGGCGGCGGGCAGCCTGGAGGACGGGCCGGCCTTCCCCGGCTTCGACGAGGGCGACAACCCCTTCTGGGACGCGATCTCCAACTCCGTCGTCTACACGGTCTCCCCCGAGCTGAAGCAGGCGCAGGCGCCGAAGGACGTCTTCGTGCCGATCGGGGAGATGAACCGGATCTACCCGTGGGTGCAGGAGCGGGTGCCGGTGATGCTGGTGCGCATCGGCGGCCTGTACCTCATCGGCATCCCCGGCGAGGTCACCGTCTGCGCGGGCCTGCGGCTGCGGCGCACGGTCGCCGGCATCGTCGGCGCGGACCTCGACGACGTCCTGGTCGCCGGGTACAGCAACTCTTATTTCCACTACGTGACCACGCCGGAGGAGTACGACGCCCAGCAGTACGAGGGCGGCAGCACCCTCTTCGGGCGCTGGCAGCTCCCCGCGCTCCAGCAGACCGCGGCCGAGCTGGCGGTCTCCCTGCGCGACGGCACGGATTTGCCGCTCGGGCCCGAGCCGCCGGACCTCACCGGCAAGGCGCTCACGCTCCAGCCCGGCGTGGTGCTGGACGCGCCGCCGCTGTTCCGGAAGTTCGGCGACGTGCTGGTGCCGCCGCGGGAGAACTACCGGACCGGGGAACGCGTCGAGGTCGTCTTCGCCGGCGCACACCCGGGCAACGACCTGCACCGCGGCGACACGTACCTCCGGATCGAGCGGCGCGACTCCGGCGGCGCGTGGCGCACCGTCGCGGACGACGGCGACTGGGCGACCCGCTTCCACTGGGCCCGCGACGGCATCGCCGCGTCCAAGGTGACCATCACCTGGGACATCCCTCAGGGCACCCCCTCGGGCACCTACCGCGTCGTCTACCACGGCGACGCGAAGAGCCTGGGCGGGAAGATCTCATCGATCGAGGGTGTGTCGACGGCGTTCCAGGTGCGGTAAGCCTGTCTGGGCCGGCGCGGTAAGCCTGTCTGGGCCGGCGCGGTGAGCCTGCCCGGGCCGGCGCGGGGGCGGCGGCTCAGCCGGTGATCGAGAAGAAGATCGTGTCCTGGTCGTACCAGTCGATGGCCTTCGTCGCGTGGTCCTCCTGGGCGGCCTCGGCCCGCTCCCGCACCATGCCGAGGACGCGGTGCTGCTCAGCCGTGAGCTTCTCGCCCGCTCCGAGGCAGGACAGGACGTCGGCCCTCGTGGCCGTGTTGTACGTGATCACTCGACTCACGGCGCTCATCCTGCCGCACCCCACTGGCAACGCGTCAGGCGTCCGTTCCCCGACGGTCCTCTCCCAACCTCAAATGTTCCTCTGAAGGCGGCCGGAGGACGGTTCGGGCGCGGAGCCTCGGGTCATATCCCCGGCACGTCCGGCACGCCCGTGCGGACGGATCGGGGGCCGGGCGGGAACGCCCGGGGTGAAGGAGGGGACGGGGATGACGACGGTGCGGCTGGGGACCGGGATCGGGTGGCGTCCGGAGATCGCGGACGCGGTGGAGGCCATGCCGGGCATCGACTGGGTCGAGGTGGTCGCGGAGAACGTCTGCCCCGGCCATCCGCCCGCGTCGCTGCTGCGGCTGCGCGAGCGCGGCGTGACCGTCGTGCCGCACGGCGTCTCCCTGGGGCTCGGCGGCGCCGAACGCCCCGGCGAGGGGCGGCTCACCGCGCTCGCCGAGCGGGCCACGGCGCTTGGATCGCCCCTGGTCACCGAGCACATCGCGTTCGTGCGGGCGGGCGGTCCGCTGACCGCGTCCCCCGGCATCGAGGCCGGGCACCTGCTGCCGGTGCCGCGTACCCGTGAGGCCCTCGACGTGCTGTGCGAGAACGTCCGCATCGCCCAGGAGGCGCTCCCGGTGCCGCTCGCCGTGGAGAACATCGCCGCGCTGTTCTCCTGGCCCGGCGAGGAGATGACCGAGGGACAGTTCCTGTACGAGCTGGCCGACCGCACCGGCGTACGGCTGCTCATCGACGTCGCCAACCTGCACACCAACCACGTCAACCGCGGCGAGGACCCCGCGAAGGCGCTCGGCGAACTCCCCGTGGAGGCCATCGCGTACGTCCATGTCGCGGGCGGGTTCGAACGGGACGGCGTGTGGCACGACAGCCACGCCCACCCCGTGCCGCGGCCGGTGCTCGACATCCTCACGGACCTCGCCTCCCGGGTGTCACCCCCGGGCGTGCTGCTGGAACGGGACGAAAATTTCCCGCCCCCGGCGGAGCTGGAGCGTGAACTGGTCGCGATCCGCGAGGCGGTGGAGGCGGGCGCCCGCGCCCGGGTGGCGTCGGCGCCGGAACCCGTACGGGAGCCGGCCGCCGCCGAGCCCGTCGCCGGGGCCGCCCGGGAGCGGCTGGCGCTGGCCCAGACCGCCGTGCTGTCCTCGCTCGTCGCGGGGACGCCGGTGCCGGAGGGGTTCGACCGGACGCGGATGCGCGTGCAGGCACGGGCGCTGGCCGCCAAGCGGGCGGACGTCGTCGCGAAGGTGGCCCCGGAGCTGCCAGAGATCCTCGGCGACGGCTACCGGCCGGCCTTCCTCGCGTACGCCCAGACCCGCCCGATGACGGGCGGTTACCGGCACGACGCGCTGGCCTTCGCGGAACACCTCCTGCGCCCCGGCCGCGTCGACAGCCCTCGCACCCGTCGCGCCCTCCGCGACTGGCACCACGACCGCTCGGGCCCCCGCCCCCGAGCCCCCCGCCCGACGGCCCGCCTGGCCAGGGCGACCCACCGGGCACTGCTGCGGCGCTGACGCCCTCCGGGCACCCGCGGCAACACCCCCGGCCGGAACGTCACATACCCACACCGCTGTGTCCGGATCGTGAACAAGGCATGGTGCTCCCGCGACCGTGTCCCTTACAAACAACTCATGTTCTGGGTACCTCTCCTGCTGCTGGCCTGGGCGATCGCCGGGCTCGCCGGGTTGCGGCTGTGTCGTGCTGCTGTGCGTGAGGCGGCTTACGCCCGTGAAGAGGCGGGAGGGCGGCAAGGGCTGACGCTGTACGAGGCGGCGTTCCTGTCCGGCGGGCCCGCACGGGTCGCCGATCTCACGCTCGTCGCGATGGCCCGTCAGCGGCGGCTGCTGCTGGCGCACACCGGCTGGGCCACCGTCGTCGATCCGCACGGGCGGGACGACATGGAGCGCACGGTGATAGGGGCGATCGGGCCGGAAGGCCAGTCGCCCATAGCGCCGGTACGGAAGGCCGCGGCGACCGCGGAGGCGGTGCGTACGCTGGCGGAGCGGCTGGTGCGCGCCGGGCTCGCGGTGCCGGAGGGCGACGGGCGGACCGTCGCGGAGGCGCTGCGCCGGCTGCGTCTCGCCGTGCCGGCCGTGGCCGGGCTCGCCGTGGCCGCGCTGCTCATGCCCGTGCCGTCGCAGATGCCGCGCCTGCTGGTCGCCCTGTGGTTCGCGCTGCCGCTGGTGTTCACGCTGGGCTGCCTGGCCGTAGCCCGCTTCGAGTTGAGCCCCGCCTCACCCTGGGCGTCCCCGGCGGGACAGCGCCTCCTCGCCTCCGTGCGGCAGGCGGCGGACGGCGACACCGACGACGACCGCGCGTACCTCACCTCCGTCGCCGTGCGCGGGGTGCACGCGGTGGGCGAACCGCAGGTGCGCGCCGCCTTCGCGCACCGGGAGCCGCGCGTGGAGTGGTGACCGGGTGACCCGGACGCGGTGAACCCGTCGCCGACACCCGGCGGGCGGTCCTTGCCCGGCACCACGCGTGCCGAAAACATCCCTTTTGTCGCCATCGCCGCAGCACACCGAAGGGATCACCTCACCGATGAGAACCGCCGCCGCCCTCGTGGCCGCCGGGTCCTTGCTCCTCACCACCCCCGCGTCCGCGTCCCCGTCCACGCCCGCGTCCGAGGCGCGCGGCACCGCGGTGGCCGCCGCGCGCGCCGCCTCCGAGGGGATCGGCTTCGGCCCGTGTGCGGAGGAGCAGGAGCTGCCGCCCTCCGTGGAGTGCGGCACCTTGCGCGTGCCGCTCGACTACGCCCGTCCGGACGGCGAGCAGATCCGGCTCACCGTCAGCCGCTCCCGGGCCACCGGGAAGGACCCCGCGACCGGGCGGGCGGTGCCCCGGCAGGGCTCCCTGGTGAACAACCCGGGCGGGCCCGGCGTCAGCGGCAAGTACGTCCCGATGCTGGGCATGGTGCCGGGCTGGAAGCGGCTGGCGGCGGCGTACGACCTGGTCGGTTACGCGCCGCGCGGGGTGGGCCGTTCCGCCCCGCTGTCCTGCACCGACCCGAAGACGTTCCACCAGGGCCCCGCATCGGCGCCCCAGCACCCCACGGCGGCGGTCAAGCGAGAGCGCGCGGCCCGCGCGGCGGCGTACGCGCGGGGGTGCGCCGAGCGCGCCGGCGACGCCCTCCGGCACTACACCTCGCTGAACAACGCCCGTGACCTGGACGTGCTGCGCGCCGCGCTGGGCGAGACCCGGCTGACGTTCCTCGGCTCGTCCTACGGCACGTACGTCGGGGCGCTGTACGCGACGCTGTTCCCCTCCCACGTGCGGCGGATGGTGTTCGACTCGGCGGTGAACCCGGCGCCGGAGCGGATCTGGTACCGCAACAACCTGGCCCAGTCGGCCGCGTTCGAGGACCGCTGGGCGGACTTCCGGGCCTGGATCGCCCGGCACCACGACGTGTACGGGCTGGGCGACACCGCGCGGAAGGTGCGCGACAGCTACGACGTCGTACGGGAGCGGCTGGCGCGGGAGCCGGCGGGCGGGAAGGTGGGTCCGGCGCAGCTGCACACGGCGATGCTGAAGGCGGCGTACTACGACGACCACTGGCCGCAGCGCGCGCACGCCCTGTCGGCGTACATGAAGGGGGACCCGGCGCCGCTGGTGGAGCAGGCGGAGGAGCAGCCCGAGGCGGCTGCGGAGGCGGAGAACACGCGCGCGGTGTATCTGGCCGTGGAGTGCAACGACGCGCCCTGGCCGACGGACTTCGCGGTGTGGGACCGGGACAACACGCGGCTGGCGCGCCGGGCGCCGTTCGAGACGTGGGACAACGTGTGGACCAACCTGCCCTGCGCCTCCTGGCCGGCGCCCCGGCAGCGGCCGCTGGACGTGCGCGCCGGGGAGGACGCGCTGCCGCCCACGCTGATCCTGGCGGCGGAACGGGACGCGGCCACCCCGTACGACGGGGCGCTGGAGCTGCACCGGCGGCTTGCCGGCTCCGCGCTGGTGACGGAGCGGGACGCCGGCAGCCACGGGCTCGCGGGCGGCGCCAACGCGTGCGTGAACGCGCACCTGACGGCGTATCTGCTGGAGGGCCGGGTGCCGGGCCGACGCGCGTCCTGCGCACCGCACCCGGCGCCCGCTCCCAGGGCTTGAGGCGTCAGGCCAGACCGGCGACCAGCTCGGCGACGTCCTTGCGGCGGCCCGTGAAGAACGGGACCTCCTCACGGACGTGCCTGCGGGCCTCCGAGCCGCGCAGGTGACGCATCAGGTCGACGATGCGGTACAGCTCGTCGGCCTCGAAGGCGAGGATCCACTCGTAGTCGCCGAGGGAGAACGAGGCGACCGTGTTGGCGCGCACGTCCGGGTAGCCGCGGGCCATCTTGCCGTGGTCCGCGAGCATCCTGCGGCGGTCCTCGTCGGGCAGCAGGTACCAGTCGTAGGAGCGCACGAACGGGTAGACGCTGACGTAGTCGCGGGGCGTCTCGTCGGCGAGGAACGCCGGGATGTGCGAGCGGTTGAACTCGGCGGGGCGGTGCAGCGCCATGTTCGACCAGACCGGCTCGAGCGCGCGGCCCAGCTTGGTGCGGCGGAAGAGGTTGTAGGCCTCCTGGAGCTGGTCGGCCGTCTCGGCGTGCCACCAGATCATGAGATCGGCGTCCGCGCGCAGGCCCGACACGTCGTAGGTGCCGCGGACCGTGACGTCCTTGGCGGCGAGCTGGTCGAACAGCTCCTGGACCTCCTCGGCGTAGCCGGAGCGGTCCTCCGGCAGGACGTCCTTCAGCTTGAACACGGACCACAGGGTGTAGCGGATGACCTCGTTGAGGTCCTTGGCCAGCTTGCCCTTGTTGGGGATCCGGTCGGGCGCGGGGGTGGTGGCGTCGTCACTCATGTCCCTTATTCTCCTGCTCCTCCGTGAAGGCTTTGCACCGGGTGCGCGGTGAGCTCCTGCACAGCACGCAGGTCACCGTTGATCTGGTCCGCGGCGGCACAGGCGCTCGCGATGCAGGCCGGGACGCCGACGCCGTCGTACGCGGCGCCGCACACGGCCAGCCCGGACAGCCCCGCGAGATGGGCGCGGACGCGGGCCACGCGCGCGTGGTGGCCGACCGGGTACTGCGGCAGGCCGTCGTCCCAGCGGGTCACGCGGGCGGCGACCGGGGCGGCGTCCAGCCCGGTGGCGGCCTTCAGGTCGTGCCGGGACAGCTCCACCAGCTCGTCGTCGTCGCGGTGCAGGATCTCCGTCTCGCCGTGACGGCCCACGGAGGTGCGCACGACGGCCAGGTCCGGGTTCTCCTCGGCGATCCAGCCCCACTTGCGGGAGGCGAACGTGGACGCCTTGATGGAGCGGCCCTCCACGGGCGGCACCAGGAACCCGCTGCCCTCGGGCAGCCGCGCCTCGTCGCGCCGGTAGGCGAGGGTGATCAGCGCCATCGAGGCGTACTCGACGGCGGACAGCTCGGCGGCGGCGCCCGGCGCCTCGGCGCGCAGCAGGTTCGCGGCGGCCGGGGCGGGCGCGGCGACGACGACCGCGTCGGCGTGCAGCACCTCGCCGCCGGCGACGAGCCGCCAGCCGTCGTCGGGTTCGCGGCGCAGTTCGGTGACCGGGGTGCCGGTGAGGATGCGGACGCCCCGGGCGCGCAGGGAGTCGGCGACCGCGAGCGGCAGGGTGCCCACGCCGCCCGCGATGCCCGTGAAGACGGGACCGGCCTGCTGGGCGGCGGCCGCCCTCGTCTGCACGGCGCGCACCGCCTCGGTCAGGGTGGGGTGCGCGCGGACGGCCTCGAACAGCTGCGGGACGGCCGAGCGCATCGAGATGCGGTACGCGTCGCCCGCGTACACCCCGCCGAGCAGCGGCTCCACGAGCCGGTCGACGACCTCACGGCCGAACCGCTCGGCGACGTGCTCGCCGATGGCGACGTCGTCGCCGATCTCGGTGGGGGGCAGCTCGGCGTCCCGCCCGATCCGGGCGAGGCCCTCGTCGGACAGCACCCCGGCGAGCGCGGCGGCGGTGCCGGGGACGCCCATGACGTGACCCTTCGGCATGGGGCGCAGCGCGCCGCGGGTCCACAGCGCGGCGGAGGCGGTGGCGGGCGGCTGGAGCCGGTCGGCCAGCCCGACCGCGCGGGCGAGTCCGACCGCCTCGGGCCGGCGGGCCAGCAGCGACTCCGCGCCGAGGTCGACGCGGGCGCCCGCGATCTCGCCGGGCAGCAGCTTGCCGCCGACCCGGTCCGAGGCCTCCAGCACGGTGACCCGCGCCCCGTGCTCCAGCAGCCGGTGCGCGGCGGCCAGTCCGGCGATGCCCGCTCCGACGACGACGGCGTGCCGGCCGCCGTCCGTGTGTGATCCGCTCATGCCCTCCACCTTCTCAAACGCCGCGCACGGCTCCGCCAGGGCCGTGTGGCCCCGCCGAGTCCCTACCGTGACCCCATCGCGACCGTCCGGCCCGAACGTCCGCCTCCCTCACGGCGTCTGAGGAGCGTCAGTGTCACCACGGCAGGGGGAGTCCCGCAATGCGCACACGACGATCCGTACGATCCGCCCACGCACTGGCGGGGGCGTTGCTGGCGGCGGCCCTGCTCGTCACGGGGTGCAGCGCGTCGTCCGACGACCTCGGGGCGGGGTCCGACAGCAAGGCCGCGCCCGGGGTGGCGGCGGACGAGGGCGCGGCCGTGGACGCGGCGCCCGAGTCCGGGAAGCAGGGCGCGCCCGGCGGCGGCACTGCGGACCGTTCCGCCCCGTCGGCGCCCCGGCCGGCGGCGGAGCACATCATCCGCACCGCCTCGCTGACGGTGCGCGTCAAGGACGTGCCGACGGCGCTCGACGAGGCGCGCACCGCGACGACGAACGCGGGCGGCTACGTCGGTGACGAGACGACCCGCCGGGACGGCCGGGGGCATGAGCGCACCCGTGTGGTGCTGCGCGTGCCGGTGGACGCGTACGACGAGGTGCTGGCCGCGCTGGAGGGCACGGGCACCCTGGTCGAGCGCCGCGCGAACGCGGAGGACGTCACCGACCAGGTGGTCGACGTGGAGAGCCGCATCCGGTCGCAGCGGGCGAGCGTGGCGCGGATCCGCGAGCTGATGGACCGGGCGACCCGGCTGAGCGACGTGGTGACGCTGGAGGGCGAGCTGAGCAGCCGCCAGGCGGACCTGGAGTCGCTGCTGGCCCAGCAGGCGTCCCTGAAGGACCGCACGAGCCTCGCCACGATCACGCTCACGCTGTCCGAGACGCCGGTGAGGAAGGAGAAGAAGGAGGACGAGGCCCCCGGGTTCCTCGACGCGCTCGCGGGCGGCTGGGGCGTCTTCGTGACCCTGCTGCGCTGGCTGATGCTGGCGCTGGGCGCGGTCCTGCCGTTCGCGGCGGTGGCGGCGCTGCTTGTGCTGCTGTGGAGCAGGCTGATCGGCCCGCGGCTCGCGCGCCGCCCGCGTCCCGAGCCCGCGACGTCCGGCGGTCCGGACACGGGCACGGGCACGGGTTCGCTGCCCGTCGCCCCGCCGGTCCCGGGGCGCGCCCCCGACGCCGGGAACGGCGACGCCTGAGGAACCCTGCTCGCCCCTCCCCCGTAGCGTGGGCGGCATGAACACGAGCGCTGCGCACGGGGCGAGGGAACGGCTGGTCGTGATCGGCGGCGACGCCGCGGGGATGTCCGCGGCGTCGCAGGCCCGGCGGATGAGGGGACCGGACGAGCTGGAGATCGTGGCGTTCGAACGCGGCCACTTCACCTCCTACTCCGCCTGCGGCATCCCCTACTGGGTGGGCGGCGACGTCGGCGACCGGGACGAGCTGATCGCCCGCACCCCCGAGGAGCACCGCGCGCGGGACATCGACGTGCGGCTGCGCACCGAGGTCACGGAGATCGACGTGGACCGGGGGCGGGTGCGCGCCCGCGACCTGGAGTCCGGCGCCGAGTCGTGGACGTCGTACGACAAGCTGGTGATCGCGACCGGTGCGCGGCCGGTCCGCCCGGACCTGCCCGGGATCGACGCGCCCGGGGTGCACGGGGTGCAGACCCTGGACGACGGGCAGGCGCTGCTGGACACGCTGTCCCGTACGGGCGGACGCCGCGCGGTGGTCGTGGGGGCGGGCTACATCGGCGTGGAGATGGCCGAGGCGCTGATCAACCACGGCTACGAGGTGACGGTCGTCAACCGGGGCCGGGAGCCGATGGCGACGCTCGACCCCGACATGGGCCGGCTGGTGCACGAGGCCATGACCGGGCTCGGCATCACGATGGTCGACGACGCCGAGGTGACCGCGCTGTCCACCGGCGCCGACGGCCGCGTGCGGGCGGTCGCCACCGCGGACGCCGAGTACCCCGCCGACGTCGTGGTCCTGGGCATCGGCGTACGGCCCGAGACCAGTCTCGCGCGGGCCGCGGGTCTGCCCCTCGGGGACAGCGGCGGGCTGCTCACCGACCGGTCGCTGCGGGTGCGCGGCCAGGAGAACGTGTGGGCGGGCGGCGACTGCGTGGAGGTGCTCGACGTGGTCTCCGGACAGCTGCGGCACATCCCGCTCGGCACCCACGCCAACAAGCACGGCCAGATCATCGGGACGAACGCCGGCGGCGGCTACGCCACCTTCCCGGGCGTGGTCGGCACGGCGGTCAGCAAGGTGTGCGACCTGGAGATCGCGCGCACCGGCCTGCGCGAGAAGGACGCCCGCCGTGTGGGCCTGCGCTTCGAGGCGGTGACGATCGAGTCGACCAGCCGCGCGGGCTACTACCCGAACGCCGCACCCATGACGGTGAAGATGCTGGCGGAGCTGGGCACGGGCCGCCTCCTCGGCGTCCAGATCGTCGGCCGCGAGGGCGCGGGCAAACGCGTGGACATCGCGGCGGTCGCCCTCACGGCGGGCATGACGGTCCACCAGGTGGCGGCCCTGGATCTGGGCTACGCCCCGCCCTTCTCCCCGGTGTGGGACCCGATCCAGGTGGCGGCGCGGAAGGCGGCGGCGAAGGTGCGGGGGAGGTGAGCACGGCCCGCTCCCGGTCAGCCGGTACGGCCGAGGGGCCGGCCGCCGGCGCACGGCCCCGCGGCGCGGCCGGCGGCCGCCGCGAGTGGCCGCCGGACCGGTACTCGGCACTCGGCACACGGCACTCGGCACTCGGCACTTGGCACTTGGCACTTGGCACTTGGCACGAGCGGACCGAAGCGCGGGCCCCGGTCGCACGGGGCCGCAAGCCCGCAGCCCGCGAGGCCGGCTCACGCCCCGCGTACGGCACCGGCCCGGCGGTGCGGCCCCTGTGGCGGGCCGGCGCACCGGTGGGCGGACCGGTGCGGCGTGTCCCGCATGCGGCTCGTGTCCGGCAGGCGGGGCGCACCCGGCGCGCGTCGGCTGTCCCGGGCCCGGGACACGGCCGCCGTGCGGGACGGCGTCACGCCGTGCCGTTGATCCGTTCGATCGCCTGGCGGGCCTGTTCGGCCGGCGGGCGGGACGGGAGGGAGGAGACCGAGCCGGTCGTCGACGTGGCGGAGGCGGTGGCCGGGGGGACGGCGGGGGGCTGTTCGCCGGCCGTCGGGCGGGCGTGGGCGGCGGTGGCGCGCGCGGACCGCAGGCGGTGGCCGACCGCCTCGTCCAGTGTCACCGGCCGCTGCATCTGCGCGGCGAGCCGCCCCGCCTCCTGGCCGAGCCGGGCGACGTCCTCCCAGGGGAGGCGGACCACGAGCGTCAGCTCGGCCTCGCCGTCGGGCAGGGCGTGCACGGGGACGGTCACTCGGTCGTTCATCGCCTGTGTCCTCACGTCGGCCCCGCGGCGCCTTCCCCGCGCCGCGGGCGGTTGAGGAGACATACGCACGGCGGACGGGCGGCGTTCAGGCGCCCCTTGATTCACCGGCGGCCGTCCGGGCACTAGTGGGATGTGGTCATCCCCGTCCATGACGTGAACCCCGCGCGCCGCACCCCCTGGGTGACGTACGCGCTGATCATCGCCAACATCGTCGTCTTCGTGGTGTACACGCCCGGTGTCGTCGGCTCCCTGACCGGGGGCGGCGGCAGCCTGGCCGACCTGTGCCACCTCCAGGCGTTCCTGGAGCGGTGGGCGGTGGTGCCCAGGGAGCTGATCCACCACCAGCAGCCGAGCCTGGTGCCGACCGGCGCCACCGGCGTGGGCCCGCAGGGCGCCGGCTGTGTGATCGGCCCGCCCCGCTACGACAAGTCGCCCGAACTGAGCGTGCTGACGGCGATGTTCCTGCACGGCGGCTGGCTGCACCTGCTGGGCAACATGCTGTTCCTGTGGATCTTCGGCAACAACATCGAGGACCGCATGGGGCACCTCCGCTTCCTGCTGTTCTACCTGGTCTGCGGCTACGCGGCCGCGTACGGCTTCGCGCTGCTGAACGCCGACTCGGGCGAGCCGATGATCGGCGCGTCGGGCGCCGTCGCCGGCGTCCTGGGCGCGTACCTGGTCCTCTATCCGAGGGCGCGCGTCTGGGTGCTGGTGCCGTTCCTGATCTTCCTGCCGCTGCGGCTGCCCGCGTGGATCGTGCTGGGCCTGTGGTTCGGGCTCCAGGCGGTGTACTCGGCCGGCCAGGGCGTCACGGACGCGGGCACGGTGGCGTACGCGGCGCACGTCGTCGGGTTCGTCGTCGGCATGCTGCTGGCGTGGCCGCTGAAGCCGGGCACTCCCCCGCCGCCCGAGCCGCGCGGCATCCTCTTCGGCCGGCGGGCGCGGCCCGGGTGGGAAGGCGGGCCCGGGTGGCGGGGCGGGTCCGGGTGGCAGGGCGGACCCGGCGGACCGAGGGGGCCCGGCCGGTAGCACGGGCCCGGCTGCCGGAACGACCTCCCGCTTGATCGTCCGCGGGCCTAGACTCCCCCCAGCGGCCCGCTGTTCGATGGGGAGGACCATGTTCGACCACACGTACGACAACCCGGTGATCAGCGGTTTCCACCCCGACCCGAGCGTGTGCCGGGTCGGCGACGACTACTACCTGGTGTGCTCCAGCTTCGAGTACTTCCCCGGGCTGCCCCTCTTCCACAGCCGGGACCTCGTGCACTGGGAGCAGATCGGCAACGTCCTCGACCGCCCCGCCCAACTGCCGCTGCCGCTCCCCGGCTCGAAGGCGTCCGGGGGCCTCTACGCCCCCACGATCCGGCACCACGACGGCCGCTTCTGGGTGGTGAACACCAACGTCGACGGCGGCGGCAACTTCGTCGTCACGGCCGAGCGCCCCGAGGGGCCGTGGAGCGACCCCGTCTGGATCGGCATCGAGGGCATCGACCCCGACCTGGCGTGGGAGGAGGACGGCACCTGCTGGTGCGCCCATTCCGGACCCGCGGGCGGCATCAACCTGGCGCGGATCGACCCGGTCACGGGCACGGTGCTTGAGGGCCCCTTCCCCACCTGGTCCGGCAGCGGCCTCAAGTACCCGGAGGCGCCGCACCTCCACCGCATCGGCGACTGGTGGTACCTGCTGATCGCCGAGGGCGGCACGGAGCGCGGCCACGCCGTGTCGGTGGCCCGCGCCCGCTCCCCGCGCGGCCCGTGGGAGGACGCGCCCGGAAACCCCCTGCTCTCCCACAGCGGCACCGCCCGCCCGATCCAGAACACCGGCCACGCCGACCTCGTGCAGGCGCCCGACGGCGGTTGGTGGATGGTGCTGCTCGGCGTCCGCCCCCGCGGGTTCACGCCCGACGTGCACGTCCTGGGCCGGGAGACGTTCCTGACGCCCGTGGAGTGGGACGAGGACGGCTGGCCGGTCGTCGCGCCCGTGCCGGAGCGTCATGCGGCGCCCGGCGGCGCCTGGCACCCCGTACCGGCTCCGCCCGCCCGCGACGACTTCGACGGGACCGCCCTCGCCCCGCACTGGATCTCGCCGTTCACCCGCCCGGACGGCTCCTGGTCGCTCACGGAGCGTCCCGGCTCGCTGGTGCTGCGCGCGACCGGCCCCACCCTGGACACCCCCGGCTACACGTTCGTCGGCCGCCGCCAGCAGCACCTCGACTGCCGCGTCACCGCCCAGGTCGACCCGGGCACCGGGCGCGGCGGGATCTGCGTACGACTCGACGAGGCCCACCACTACGAGGTGGAGGTCGGCGGCGGCGAGGTGCGCGTGGTCGCGCGGATCGGGCCGCTGAGCGAGACCGTGGCCCAGCGGTCCGCCCCGCCCGGTCCGCTGGTCCTCGGCGTGACCGTCCGCACCTCGGACCTGGTGCCCGCGTCGCCCCTGCTCACCGACGGACACACCACCGGCCCCGACACGCTGGCCTTCTGGCTGGGCGACCCCACCGCCCCGGGCGCCCACCCGCTCGCCGAACTGGACGGGCGCTACCTGTCCACCGAGGTCGCCGCCGGCTTCACCGGCCGTGTCATCGGCATGTACGCCACGGAGGGTTCGGTCGCCTTCGACTGGTTCGAGTACGTCCCGACGCCCGCCGTGTGAGGGACCGCTGAAGGCCGTAGGGCCCTGCGCCGGTTGGGCTAATCTGTCCCCCATGCCACCCCGACCAGCCGGAACGCGTCCCACCCTGTCCCTGGTCGCCGAGACCGCCGGCACCAGCGTTCCGACCGTGTCGAAGGTACTGCGCGGCGGGACCGACGTCTCGGCGGAGACCCGCGCGCGGGTCATGGAGGCCGTACGGGCCGTCGGCTACACCCGCAGGGGCGGCGGCAAGGCCGAGGCCGGGCGGGACGAGAACGGCCGGTCCGACGTCCTCGACCTGGTGGTCACCCACTTCGAGGGGTCGTGGGCGAACCTCCTCATCGCCGGAGCCGGCCGCGAGGCCGCCGCGGCGGGGCTCGACGTCGTGCTGACCCTTGCCGAGCCGCACGGCGACTGGGTGTCGCGGGTGCTCCGCAGGCGCACCCTCGGCGTGGTGGGCACGCTGGTCGACCCGGCGTCGCCGCAGTTCGGCGCGCTGTTCGCGGCGGGCGTCCCGGTGGTGCTGATCGACCCGATGACCACACCGCCCGCGGGCGTGACCAGCGTCGGCGTCGCGAACTGGGAGGGCGGCCGCATGGCCGCCGAGCATCTGCTGTCCCTCGGCCACGAGCGGCTCGGCGTGGTCGCCGGGCACGCCCGCCATCTGTTCAGCCGGGCCCGCGTCGACGGCTTCCGCGGGGCGGCCGACACGGAGACCGGCGGACGGGCCACGGTGACGGTGACGTACGGCGGCTGGAACCGCGCCAAGGCGGCGGCCGCCACCCACGCCCTCCTCGACGAGAACCCGGGCATCACGGCGGTCTTCGCCTGCGCCGACTCGATGGCGCTCGGCGTCTACGACGCGCTGGGCGAGCGGGGTCTGCGGGTCCCCGACGACATCAGCGTCATCGGCTTCGACGACCTGCCGGAGGCGCAGTACATCACCCCCGGCCTGACGACCGTACGGCAGCCCAGCACCGAACTGGGCGCCGCGGCGGTCAAGTTGCTGCTGGACCTCGCGCGCGGCGAGGACGGCGGGACCCGCGCCGCGGCCCGGGTGAAGCTGGCGACGGAACTGGTCGTCCGCGCCTCGACCGGCCCCGTGTCACACGGGTGACGTGACGACGTCGAGGACGAGCCGGCTCGGCCGCCCGGGGCCCGCGGCCCCGGCGCGGTACGCCTCGCCCGTCGCGATCGCCTGCTCGGTCGCCTCGTGGCGCCGGCGCTCGGCCTCCCGTTCGCGGGCGGAGGGGAGACGGGCGATCGCGTCCGGCGCGATGGCGTGGTGCGTCCACGCGAGGGCGCTGCCGAGCTCCGCACGCCACCCCGGAAGCGGAAGCCGTCGAGCGCGGACAGCGTGGGCGTCATGGCGGGGGCGAGCGCCCGCAGCGCCGGGGCGCCGCCGAGCAGCGGGGCGAACTGGGTGTCGGAGGCGTAGGACGCGCCCCACATGCCCACGGCGCCGTCGCACTCGGGGCGGGCCGCGAGCCCGGCCACGGCGTCGGCGCCGTCCGCCTCCTCCTGGGCGCAGGGGTCCAAGACGCCCTCGGAACCGAAGCGGCCCCGCACGTCCTGGAGCGCGACCAGGTAGCCGGCGGCCACCGGGCGGCGGACGTCCAGGTACCCGTCGTCCTCCTCGCGCGTCACGTCGTAGGGGTGGCGGGTGAGGAGGGCCGGCCGGGGCCCGGTGCCGTGCGGGAGGAGCAGTAAGGTCCGCAGCCGTGTTCCGTCGCGCGACGGGCAGGTCACCTCCCGCCGTTCGGCGACCGGGTCCGGTGTCGGCCGGGAGGTGACGGTCACGGCTGCGGTCCCTTCCCTCAGCCCTTCACCGCGCCGGTGAGACCGCCGACGATGCGCTTCTCGAAGACCGAGAAGAACACCAGGGCGGGCAGCATCGCGAGCGAGGTGAAGGCGAGCACCTTCGCGGTGTCCGTGGAGTACTGCGAGGAGAACACCTGCACGCCCAGCGGCAGCGTGAAGTTGGCCTGCGAGTTGAGGACGTACAGGGGCAGCAGGTAGTTGTTCCAGCTGCCGACGAAGGCGAGGATGCCGACGGTGACCACGCCGGGCAGCGACAGCGGGACCACCATGCGGAAGAAGAACCCGAGCCGGCTCATCCCGTCGAGCGCGGCGGCCTCCTCGATCTCGTTCGGGATGGCCCGCAGGAACGGCACCAGGATGATGACGGTCGTCGGCAGGCCGAACGCGATCTGCGGGACGATCACGCCCAGCAGGTTGTCGACGAGCCCGAGGTCCTTGATCACCAGGTAGAGCGGGGTGATCGCGATGACCATCGGGAACATCAGGCCCGCCGCGAACAGCGAGTACATGGCGCCCTTGAACCGGAAGTCGTAGCGGGCGATGACGAAGCTGACCATCAGCCCCAGCGCGACGATGCCGGCCGTGCTGGCGAGCGCCACGATCAGCGAGTTGGCGAACTCGCCCCAGAACACCGACGACTTGAGGACGCCGAGGTAGTTGACGGTGACCCAGGGGTCGGGCAGCGCGGCCGGATCGGTGGTGATATGGGCGTTGGTCCGGAAGCCCCCGAGCACGATGTAGAGCACCGGCGCGACGCACACGCCGACGAACAGCAGCGCCACGAAGTAGGTGACGGGGCCGCCGTCGCGCCCTTTGGGCTTCCGGGAGAGGGTGGTCGTCGCGCTCATCACACGGTCCCTTCGGTGACGGCGCCCCTGAGGTCGCGGCGCAGGACGAACCGCTGGTAGATCAGCGCGACGACCAGCGAGATCACGAACATCACCACGGCGACGGCGCTTCCGTAGCCGTAGTTGCCCGCGTTGCGGCCCTGGGCGAGCATGTAGATCGCCATGGTGGAGGTCCCGGCGGTGCCCGAGACGTACTGGCCCCAGATGATGTAGACGAGGTCGAACAGCTGCAGCGAGCCGATGATCGACAGGAACGCCCAGATGCGGATCGTCGGCCCCAGCAGCGGCAGCGTGATGCGGCGCTGGATCTGCCAGTAGGAGGCGCCGTCGATCTGCGCGGCCTCGAAGATCTCGTCGGGGATCGACTGCAGTCCCGCGAGCATCAGGATCACCGCGAAGCCGAGGTACTTCCAGGTGATGACGGCCATCAGCGTCCAGAGCGCCAGGTCCGGGTCGGAGATCCAGTCGGCCTCCAGCGAGCCCAGACCGATCGCGCGCAGCAGGCCGTTGACGGCGCCGTCGCTCTGCAGCATCAGGCTCCAGCCGGTGCCGACGATCACCTCGGAGATGATGTACGGCACGAAGACCAGGACGCGGATGGCGGAGCGGCCGCGGATCCGGCGGTTGAGCAGCAGGGCGAGACCGATCGCCAGGGGCCCCTGGAGGACCAGGGACAGCACCAGGATCAGGCCGTTGTGCCACAGCACGTCGTGGAAGGCGGGGTCGGTGAGGATCAGCCGGTAGTTGTTCAGGCCGACCCAGTCGGTGGGGTCCCCGTAGCCCTTCCACCGGTAGAAGCCGTAGTAGGCGGCGAGCACGACCGGGAAGATCACGAACGCCAGGAAGACGAGGACGGCCGGTGCGGACAGGACGGCGATCTCCAGTCGCGTCCTGCCCCGGCGGCGTGCGGCCGCACGCCGCGGGGCGAGGGTGTCGCTCATGTCTGTCCGGTCAGCCCTTCTCCGCCGCGGCCTTGACGTCCTTGACGATGTCGGCCGCGGTGCCCTTGCCGGCCAGCAGGTTCACCACGGCGATGTTCATGGCGTTGCCGACGTTCTGGCCGTAGAGGGTGTCGAGGAACTGCATGGAGTAGGCGGCCTTGTTGAACGCCTGCAGCGCCGAGATGTTGTACGGCTCGGTGACGACGCCCTGGGCCGCCTTGTTCACCGGGATGGTGTCGAAGGCCTCGGCGTAGGCCTCCTGCTGTTCCTTGGTCACCGTGAACCGGAGGAAGGCGAGGGCTTCTTCGGGCGCGTTCTTGGACAGGGAGTAGCCGCCGGCGCCGCCCATGATGGCGGTGGGGTCGCCCTTGCCGCCGGGGACGGCCGGGAAGGGGAACCAGCCGAGGTCGGGGAGCGGCTTCTTGTCCGGGGTCAGGTCGGCGATGACGCCCGGGTTCCAGTTGCCCATGAGCTCCATGCCGGCCTTGTGGTTGGCGATCAGGCCCGCCGACGATCCGGCGCCCTGCTGCGAGGTGGCCGTGAGGAAGCCCTTCTGGAAGGGGTCGGCGCCCAGGAGGTCCGCGAGGTCCTCGCCGGCCTTCGTCCAGCAGGGGTCGTCGAAGGTGAGCGACTTGGCCGACTCCTGCAGCGTCTCCTGGCTGCACTCGCGCAGGGCGAAGTTGTAGTACCAGTGCGCGGCGGGCCAGGCGTCCTTGGCGCCGACCGCGATGGGGGCGACCTTGATCGCCTTCAGTTTCGCGACGGCGTCCTTCAGCTCGTCCACCGTCGTCGGGGGCGCGGTGATGCCGGCCTTCTTGAAGAGGTCCTTGCTGTAGTAGACGCCCTCGGGCTGGGTGTCGAGCGGCATCGCGTAGACCTTGCCGTCGATGGAGACGCCCTCGAGGGCCGCCTCGCCCACGTTCCCCCGGTCGGTGTCGGTGAGCGGCAGCTCCTTGATCTGGCCGGCGTCGACCATGGCCTGCATCTTGCCGCCGCCGCGCTGGAGGAAGATGTCGGGCGCGGAGCCGGAGTTGAGGGCGTTCTGCAGCTTGCCGTCGAGGTCCTCGTTCTGCACGGACTGGATCTTGATGGTGACGTCGGGGTGCAGCTTCTTGTACTCCTTGGCGGCGTCCTGCCAGAAGACCAGGCCGCGTCCCTCCATGGCGTTCGTCCACACGGTCACCGTCGCCGCGCCGCCGCCGGCGCCGTCGTCACCGCCACCGGCACATCCGCCGGCGGCGAGTGCGAGGCACAGGCCGATCGCGGCAGCCGTCGCGCTGCGGGTCATCCTCGTCATCGTGGAGCTCCTGATCTGTCGCCAGTGATCCAAAAGCTGATTAGTTTGCGCAAACTAACGAGCCGTCCGCGAAGTGAGGCAAGGTGTATCGTCGAAAATGTCGGCGGAGCAACAGAAAGTTTTCGCAAGTTGCCCAATCGTTACCGAGATGGCGACCATCGTTCGACATGTCGAACGTGACAACAAGGGGGCGGGCGCGCGGTGGGTTCCCGGGAACGCCGAAGGCCGGTGCGGCGCGCGGGAACGCGCGGCACCGGCCTCAGCGGCGGCCCGGGGGCCGCCTCAGAACGATCAGCTGTATACGGTCAATGGGCGGTCGCCGTGTGCACGTACTCCACCAGCCGCGTCAGCGCGTCCGGGTCCGTGGACGGCATGACGCCGTGACCGAGGTTGAAGACGTGGCCCTCCAGGCCGGCGGCCGAGTCCAGGACCTCCTGGGCCTTGGTCTCGACGGCCTCGCGGCCGGCGAACAGCACGGTCGGGTCGAGGTTGCCCTGGAGCGCCTTGCCGGGGCCGACGCGGCGGGCGGCCTCGTCCAGCGGGACGCGCCAGTCGACGCCGACGACGTCCGCGCCGGCCTCGCCCATCAGCCCGAGCAGTTCGCCGGTGCCTACGCCGAAGTGGATGCGCGGCACCTCGTAGGAGGCGACCGCGTCGAACACCTTCGCCGACGCGGGCAGCACCGAGCGGCGGTAGTCGGCGGGGGCGAGCGCGCCGGCCCAGGAGTCGAAGAGCTGCACGGCCGAGGCGCCGGCCTCGATCTGCACCTTCAGGAACGCCGCCGTGATGTCCGCGAGCCGGTCCAGCAGGTCCGCCCACAGCTCAGGATCGCCGTACATCATCGCCTTGGCGTTCTCGTACGTGCGGGACGGGCCGCCCTCGACGAGGTAGCTGGCGAGGGTGAAGGGGGCGCCCGCGAAACCGATCAGCGGGGTGGCGCCCAGCTCCCGGGTCAGCATCCCGATCGCCTCGGTGACGTAGGGGACGTCCTCGGGGGTCAGGTCGCGCAGCCGGTCGAGGTCGGCGCGGGTGCGCACCGGCCGCTCGACGACCGGGCCGACGCCCGGCTTGATGTCGAGGTCGATGCCGATGGCCTTGAGGGGCACGACGATGTCGCTGAAGTAGATGGCCGCGTCGACCTGGTGGCGGCGCACCGGCTGGAGCGTGATCTCGGTGACCAGGTCGGGGCGCATGCAGGAGTCGAGCATGCCGATGCCCTCGCGCACCTTGCGGTACTCCGGCAGGGAGCGCCCGGCCTGCCGCATGAACCACACCGGGGTGTGCGGCACCGGCTCACGCCGGCACGCCTTGAGGAAGGCACTGTCGTACGTCGAAGTCGGCTGGCTGCCCGTCGGGCTCACGTTGGCGCTCACACCGGCAAGTCTCGCATGACGCCGCGACGGCGCGGCCCGCCGGGGAGCCCTGACCGCGGGGAGCGGGGGCGCGCGGCGGGGGTACGGCGTGATCCGGACACCCCCGGACGGCACGGGTGTCCCTCCCTGCGCCGACGGCCCGTTCCGCTTAATCTTCCCCGCATGGCTGCGGCTCAGGGACGACTGTCGGACGGCGCTGGCGGAATGGACGAATCCAAGGAGGCTGGGAGCACCACCGGACCCGGGGGCGCACCCCCGCCGCCCTTCCGGAGCGCTGTCGACGCGCTGCGCGGCGCGCGGCTGCGGCCGCAGATCGAGGTCGAGCCCACCCCCGCGCCGAAACGCCTCGCTCCGTACGCGTACGCGCTGGAGGCGGCGGTCGTGGACGGCGAGGAGGATCTCGCCGACGGCCGTCTGGTGCTGCTGTACGACCCTGCCGGGCACGACGCCTGGCACGGCACGTTCCGGCTGGTGACCCTGGTGCGCGCGGAGCTGGAGCCGGAGATGGCGGCGGACCCGCTGCTGCCGGACGTGTGCTGGTCCTGGCTGACGGGTGCGCTCACCGCGCGCGGGCTGGCGTTCGGCGAGCCGAGCGGGACGGTGACGCGGGCGAGCTCCCACTACTTCGGCGGGCTGTCCGAGCGGCCCGCCGCCTCGCAGATCGAGATCCGCGCCTCGTGGACGCCCCGGGAGGGGCTCGGCGGGGTGCCGGACACGGCGACCCATCTGGTCGCCTGGTGCGATCTGCTCGCGCAGGTGGCGGGGCTGCCGCCGGCCGCGCCCGGCGACGCGTCGGTGGTGACGCTGCCGCAGCGGCGGGGGCCGCAGTCGCGCTGACACCCTCGCCGGGTCGGATTTCGGCCAGTCGTGGCGACGACCGCCCGGGATGTCCCGTTCCAAACCTCACGGGCGCCTCATTGGCCGTCACTTTGTCGATACGGCCACATTCGGAAGCGTTTCGCCGCGGACCGAAACCGTTCGATCTTCGAATGATCGATCGTGCGTCCGAATTGCCCGGATTGTTACTCACCAGATCGTGATCATTTCCTAAAGGACTTCAGGTTTGCTGCCGAAGACGACTGTGACCTTGAAAGCACGGTTCGTCCCGGCTTCACCCCCACGAGCCGGCCCCGTCCCGCACCCCAGGAGGCCTGGTGTCCGTTCTCCTCGAGCAGCCCTCAAGCCTGGTCGCCTACCGCCCGAACAAGCCGACCGCCATGGTGGTCGTGGCCGACCCCCGCGTCCGTTCCACCGTCACCCGCCATCTGTGGGCGCTCGGTGTGCGCGATGTGATCGAGGCCTCGTCCGTCGCGGAGGCTCGTCCCCGCATCGGCAACCCCCGCGACATCTGCGTCGCCGAAGTCCATCTGCCGGATGGCTCCGGCCTCACCCTTCTCTCCGAGACCCGCGCGGCGGGCTGGCCCAACGGCCTCGCCCTCTCGGCCGCCGACGACATCGGCGCCGTGCGCAACGCCCTCGCCGGCGGCGTGAAGGGCTACGTCGTCACCGGCACCCGCACCAACCTCGGGCTCCCCACCCGTCCCGGTGCGGCCCCCATCGGCGCGGCGGCCGCCCGCCTGCACCGTCGTCCCCCGGGCGCCCCGAGCCACCCGGGTGGCTACCGCGAGCTGTCCGGCCGTGAGGTCGAGGTGCTGCGGCTGGTTGCGGAGGGCCAGTCGAACAAGGCGATCGGCGTCTCGATGGGCCTGTCCGCGTTGACCGTGAAGAGCCACCTCGCGCGTATCGCGCGGAAGCTCGGCACGGGGGACCGGGCGGGGATGGTGGCGGTGGCGCTGCGCACCGGAATCATCCACTGATCACTCCTTCCCGACCGTCCCCGTCCCCACCCGCGCCCGCCGATGCCCCCGCGTCGGCGGGCGCGGGTGGTAGGTGGCTGATCGCGCAGTTCCCCGCGCCCCTTAAGGGCGCCTCCGCAGCGGCGGGCAGTCGTGCCGCCGGGGACGGCACGGGTGGGCACGGCGGCACCCGTGCAACGCCGGGTGCGGGACCTCCGTGGCTGAGCGCGAAGTTCCCCGCGCCCCTTGGGGGTGTGCATGCGCCGGTGTCTGGAGGCTCACCCTCCTTCGCCCGGCCGGCGGCCTGTTTTCGCTGGTCGGCGGGCTCACCCCCCGGAGGGGCGGGCCGGGCCCCGGCCCGTGCGGATACTCTTGACAGGTGACCGACGCCCACGACACCGCAGCAGACAGTTCACTGCGCACCACCGGAGGCGCCCCTCCGGACGACGGCGGATCCTCTGCTGCACAGGCGCCGATCCCCCTGCTGGAGCCCCGCGAGGGCATCCCGCCCGTGGTGGCCGACGAGGCCGCCCTCGCCGAGGTGGTCGCCGCCTTCGCCGCGGGCCGCGGCCCCGTCGCCGTGGACGCCGAGCGCGCCTCCGGCTACCGCTACGGTCAGCGCGCCTACCTCGTCCAGCTCCGCCGCGAGGGCGCGGGCACGGCCCTGATCGACCCGGTCGCCTGCCCCGACCTCTCCGCCCTGAGCGAGGCGCTGTCCGGCGTCGAGTGGGTGCTGCACGCCGCCACCCAGGACCTGCCCTGTCTGCGCGAGATAGGTATGGTGCCGACGCGGCTCTTCGACACCGAGCTGGCGGGCCGGCTGGCCGGGTTCCCCCGGGTCGGCCTCGGCGCGATGGTCGAGAACGTGCTCGGCTACCTGCTGGAGAAGGGCCACTCCGCCGTCGACTGGTCCACCCGCCCCCTGCCCGAGCCGTGGCTGCGGTACGCCGCCCTCGACGTCGAGCTGCTGGTCGACCTGCGGGACGCCCTGGAGAAGGAGCTGGACCGGCAGGGCAAGCTGGACTGGGCGCGGCAGGAGTTCGACGCGATCGCCTCGGCGCCGCCGCCGGAGCCCCGCAAGGACCCCTGGCGCCGTACGTCCGGCATGCACAAGGTGCGCCGCCGCCGGCAGATGGCCGTCGTACGGGAGCTGTGGCAGACCCGGGACCGGATCGCCCGGCGCCGTGACGTCTCCCCCGGCAAGGTGCTGTCCGACGCGGCGATCGTCGAGGCCGCCCTCGCCATGCCGTCCAACCCGCACGCGCTGGCCGCGCTGAACGGCTTCGGACAGCGGGTCGGCCGCCGCCAGCTCGAGCAGTGGCAGGCGGCCGTCGACCGGGCGAAGGCGCTGAGCGAGGACCGGCTGCCCCAGCCGGGCCAGCCGGTGACCGGTCCCCCGCCGCCGCGCGCCTGGGCCGACAAGGACCCGGCGGCCGCGGCCCGGCTGTCGGCCGCGCGGGCGGGCGTGACCGCGCTCGCGGAGCAGCTGAACATGCCCGCGGAGAACCTGATCACGCCGGACACCGTGCGCCGGGTCTGCTGGGAGCCGCCGTCCCCCGCCACGGCCGAGTCGGTCGCCGCGGCCCTGACCGCGCACGGCGCCCGCCCCTGGCAGGTCGAGCAGGTCACCCCGCTCCTGGTCACCGCCCTGACCGCCGGACCCGCCTGACCCACGTCGTCCACGTCTTCCACTTCGTCGCCCCTCTTCTACTTCGTCGCCCCTCGCATGAAGCCGTTGTAGAGGAACCGCTGCAGGAACAGGAAGACGATCAGCGTGGGCAGGATGACCAGGATCGTGCCCGCCGAGATCGTCTCCCAGTGCGCCCCGAAGGGGCCCTTGAAGCGGAACAGGGACGTCGAGATCACGCCAAGGTCCTCGGAGGGCATGTAGAGGAAGGGGATGTAGAAGTCGTTGTAGACGTTGATCCCCTTCACGATGACCACCGTGGCGATCGCCGGCTTCAGCAGCGGCAGGATGACCTTGCGGTAGACGGTGAACGCGTTCGCGCCGTCCAGGCGGGCCGCCTCGTCCAGGGAGACCGGGATGGAGCGGATGAACTGCAGGAAGATGTAGATCGACACGATGTCGGTGCCCATGTAGAGGGCGATGGGCGCCCAGAGGCTGTCGAACATGCCGAGGCTGTCGACGATCTGGAAGGTCGCGACCTGGGTGGTCACCCCGGGCACCAGCGCGGCCAGCAGGAACAGCGCCACCACCAGTTTCCGGAAGCGGAAACGGAAGCGGTCGACGGCGTACGCGGTCATCGAGCCGATGAGGATGGTGCCGCCGACGGCGACGACGAGGACGACCGCCGTGTTGGCGAAGGCGGACAGCATCTGCCCGTCGCGGAACGCGGTCAGGTAGTTGGCGAAGTTCAGCGGGTCGTCGGGCAGGGCGAGCGCGCCGCTGCCGTTCGCCATCTCGCGGGAGGTCTTCAGCGAGGTCAGCAGCACCACCGCGAGGGGCAGCAGCACGACCAGGGCAGCGGTGATCAGCGACAGGTGCACCAGGGCGCGGGCCACGGCACGGCGGGTCATACCAGGTCCACCTTCTCGTCGGGGACGATGCGCCGCTGCACCCAGGTGACCGCCAGGACGATCAGCAGCAGCACGACGGCGGCCGCCGAGGCGAGCCCCGTCTTGTTGAACTGGAAGGCCAGCTTCACGGTCTGGATGACGAACGTCTCCGTGCCGGTGGCGCCGCCGGTCATGATGTACGGGATCTCGAAGACCGACAGCGAGCCGGAGACGGACAGGATCACGCTGAGGCTCAGCACGGGCCGGATGCCGGGCGCGATGATGTACCGGAACTGCTGCCAGCGGCTCGCCCCGTCGATCTCGGCCGCCTCGTACAGCTCGCCGGGGATGGACTGGATCGCGCCCAGGAACAGGACGAAGTTGAGGCCGAGGTAGCGCCAGACGGAGACGCCGGCGAGCGAGGTGTTCGCGGAGAACGGCGTGCCCAGCCAGGCGTGGTCGCTCTCCACGCCGAGCAGGCGCAGCACGGAGTCGAGGGTGCCGCCGTCCTGGAAGAAGTAGAGGAAGACGAAGCCGATCGCCACCCCGTTGATCAGGTACGGGAAGAACAGCACGCCCTTGAAGAAGTTCCGGAAGCGGGCGTCGAAGCTGAGGACCGTGGCGAAGTACAGGGCGAGGACGATCTGCACCACGGACGCGACCAGGTAGTAGCCGCTGACCAGGAACACCTCGAACAGCTCGGAGCGGGTGAGGAGTTCGGTGTAGTTCTCGGCGCCGGTCCAGTTCAGCTCCGGGCTCACGCCGTCCCAGTCGGTGAAGCTGTACGCGACCATGTTGGCGATCGGCGCGTAGGTGAAGGTCAGCAGAAGGGCGAGCGGGACGGCGAGGAACAGCCAGGGGGTGACGCGGGCCCGCCGCCGGGTGCGGCGGGCGGCGGGCTCCGTACGTCCGGGGGCCAAGGGCGCGGCCGGGACGTCCGGCCGCGCCGCCTTGCGGGTGGTGTCGGTCATCACGACCCCAGCGCGTCGCGTGCCTCGGCCCAGCGCTCGCCGAGGCCGGCGAGGTGGTCGTCGAGGCTGCCCTTGCGGGCGCCGCGGGCGAGATCGACGAGCTCCTGGCGGTAGTCGGGCTTGAAGATGCCGACCTCCGAGGAGTTGTCGATGGACTTGACCTCGGCGCCCTTGCTGTCGTCGAGGTCGAGCAGCTTCACGCCCGCCTCCTGGTAGGGAGTGAGGATGTCGGGCAGCGGGGCGTCCTTCAGCGGGGACAGCGCCAGATTGGCCTCGGCGTAGCCGGACTTGTCGGTGAACCAGTCGATCCAGGCGCGCGCCGCCTGCTTGTTGTCGGAGTTGACGTTGACGGCCTGCTGGTAGTCGGGGGACGCGACCGCGCAGAAGACGCCGTTCTTCTGCGCGGGGAACGGCATGAAGCCGATGTCGGCGGGGTCGGCGCCCGCCTGCTTGGCGGCGTCCCGCATCTGCACGACCGCCCAGGAACCCAGCCACATGGTGGCGATCTCGCCCTTGGCGAGGCGGGGCTTGGACGCCTCCCAGTTGGTGGTGGTCGGGTCCTTCTCGGCGAGTCCGCCGCGCACGATGTCGTACAGCAGGGTGTCGCCCACGCGCAGGTCGGCTCCCTCGGCCCACGGGTCGCCCTCGGCGAGCTTGGTCGTCGCCTTCGTGTCGCAGCTGACGGAGCCGTTGACGTTGGTCCACTGGGTCAGCGGCCACATGTCCTTGAAGTTGGTGTAGTACGGCACCGCGCCGGTCTTCGCCTTGACGGCCTTGAGCGCGTCGAGGAACTCGGCGGGCGTGGTGGGCCAGTCGGTGACGCCGGCCCGGGCCCAGACCTTCTTGTTGTAGACGAAGCCGGGGACGACGCCGATGGGGCTCTGGCCGTAGACCTTGCCGTCGACGGTGGAGTAGTCGGTGAAGCGGTACTCGGCGGAGCGCTCCTTCCGCGTGCCGAGCGACGCGAAGAACTTCGGGTAGTCCTTCTTCTCGATGACCGCGGGGATCATCAGGACGTCGCCGTAGTTCTCCGTGTTCATGCGGATCTTGACCTCGCCCTCGTAGTCGGTGAGGCCCTCGAACTTCACCGTCACGCCGGGGTAGGTCTTGTTGAACTCGGCCGCGTACTTCTTCATGGTGCCGTCCTGCACCAGGTCGGTGCGGTGGGTGAGGACGGTGATGGAGCCCTTGACCTGGGACGGGTCGTCGGGGGCCTCGGCGTCCGCGCCCGTCGCGGAACCCCCCGAACCGGTGCAGGCGGAGGCCAGCAGGGCGACGGCGGCGGCGATCGATCCGGCGAGTGCTGTGCGGCGGTTCATGTGCACCAGCTCCGTTCACGGGGCGGACGAGCACGGGTGGGTTGGCTGGTTCGGCACTCTGACAGCCCGTCACTGAACCGGTAAAGTCTCTATTGCGCCAACGATACGAAAACGTTGCGAGCCATGACCTCAACCGGTTTAGGGAGTGTGCATGCGTCAGGTCACATCGCTCACCGACGGATGGATCCTGCGGCACCCTGACGGGACGGGGGAGACGCTCCCCGCCTCGGCGCCGGGATGCGTGCACACCGACCTGCTGACGGCCGGCCTGATCCCGGACCCGTTCCTCGGACGGAACGAGACCGAGGTGGCGTGGGTGGGCCGCCGCGCGTGGACCTACGAACGGGACCTGACGGCCGGGAGCACGGGACACGAGCGGACGGACCTGGTGTTCGACGGGCTCGACACCGTCGCCGAGATCCTGCTCGACGGCCGCCCGCTGGGCCGCACACGGAACATGCACCGGTCGTACCGCTTCGACGTGACGGGGCTGAGCGGGCGGCTGACCGTGCGGTTCGCGTCCGCCTACGAGGAGGCGGACGCGGTACGGGCCGCGGTGGGCGACAGGCCGGGGGCGTACGACGAGCCGTACCAGTACGTGCGGAAGATGGCCTGCTCGTTCGGCTGGGACTGGGGGCCGACACTGGTCACGGCCGGGATCTGGCGGCCGGTGCGTCTTGAGCACTGGTCGACGGCCCGGATCGCGCGGGTGCGCCCGCTGGTGACCGTGGAGGACGGCACGGGCGTGGTCGACCTGGCCGTGGACGTCGAGCGCACGGGGTCCGGGGTGCCGCTCGAGGTCGAGGCGACCGTCGGCGGGGTGCGCGCCCGCGCCCGAATCGAGGGGACGGCCGGGACGGTACGCCTGCGGGTGCCGGACGCCCGCCTGTGGTGGCCGCGCGGCTACGGCGAACAGCCGCTGTACGACGCGACGTTGACGCTGCTGGACGGCGAGGAGGCGGTGGACTCCTGGGAGCACCGGATCGGCTTCCGGACGGTGGAGCTGGACACCTCGGCCGACGCGCACGGCACCGGATTCACCCTGGTGGTCAACGGGGAGCGGATGTTCGCGCGCGGGGTCAACTGGATCCCGGACGACGCCTTCCCCTCCCGCATCACCCGCGACCGCTACCGCCGGCGGCTCGAACAGGCGGCCGCGGCGGGCGTGGACCTGGTGCGGGTGTGGGGCGGCGGGATCTACGAGAGTGAGGACTTCTACGACATCTGCGACGAACTGGGCCTGCTGGTCTGGCAGGACTTCCCGTTCGCCTGCGCCGCCTACCCGGAGGAACAGCCGCTGCGCGGCGAGGTGGAGGCGGAGGCCCGGGAGAACGTCGTACGGCTGATGCCGCACCCGTCGCTGGTGCTGTGGAACGGCAACAACGAGAACCTGTGGGGCTTCCGGGACTGGGACTGGGAGCCCGCGCTGGCCGGGGACTCCTGGGGCGAGGGCTACTACCTGGGCGTCCTGCCTCGCGTGGTGGCGGAGCTGGACCCGACGCGGCCGTACACGGCGGGCAGTCCGTGGTCCGGGTCCTGGCGTCACCACCCCAACGACCCGGCGCACGGCACGCACCACTCCTGGGAGGTGTGGAACCGCCGGGACTACGCCGACTACCGCCTCGACGTGCCGCGTTTCGTCGCCGAGTTCGGCTGGCAGGCGCCGCCCGCGTACGCCACACTGCGGCGGGCGCTGCCCGGGGAGGAGCTGTCCCCTGACTCCCCCGGTGTGCTGCACCACCAGAAGGCGGAGGACGGCAACGGCAAGCTGGAGCGCGGGCTCGCCCGTCATTTCGCGCTGCCCGAGGGGGACTTCGACCGCTGGCACTATCTGACACAGCTCAGCCAGGCGCGCGCGGTGGCGGCCGGGATCGAGCACTGGCGCTCGCACTGGCCGGTGTGCGCGGGCACGGTGGTGTGGCAGCTCAACGACTGCTGGCCGGTGACCTCGTGGGCCGCGATCGACGGCGACGGACGGGAGAAGCCGCTGTACCACGAGCTGCGCAGGCTGTACGCGGACCGGCTGCTGACCGTGCGGACGGACGAGGACCGGTTTGTCGTCGCGGCGGTGAACCAGGCCGTCGACGCGTGGCGGACCACGCTGCGGCTGCGGCGGATGACCGTGGGCGGCGCGGTGCTCGCCGAGGCGGATCCGGAGTTCGCGGCGGACGCGCGGACCGTGGCGCTGGTCGACGTCCCGGCCGGGCTGGTCCCCGCCGGACCCGACGAGTTCCTGGTCGCCGACGTCGCGGACCCCGCTGTACGGGAGCCGTTGCGGGCGCTGCACTTCCCGGCGGCGGACCGCGACATCCCGTACCCGCGTCCGGAGTTCGAGGTGGCGCTCGCGCCCGAGGGGGTCACGGTCACCGCGCGCACCCTGGTGCGGGACCTGCTGCTGCAGGCGGACCGGCTGGGCCCGGAGGCGGCCGCCGACCGGGGGCGGGTGACGCTGCTGCCCGGGGAGCGGGTGACCATCGGGGTGCGGGGCTGGAAGACTCCTGACCCCGAGACCGCCCGCACCGCCCTGTACTGCGTGGAGCCCACTCGATGACGGCAACGCCGACCCCCCGCGTCACCATCAAGGACGTCGCCGCGCGCGCCGGTGTGTCCAAGGGGGCCGTGTCCCTCGCGTTCAACCGGAAGCCCGGGCTGTCCGAGGCGACCCGGGACCGTATCTTCGCGGCGGCGCGGGAGCTGGGCTGGTCGCCGAGCACGACCGCGCGGACGCTGGCCGGGTCCCGGGTGGACGTGGTGGGGCTCGCGGTGTGCCGGCCCGCCCGGCTGCTCGGCCTGGAGCCCTTCTACATGGAGTTCATCTCCGGGGTGGAGAGCGTCCTGGTCGAGCGGTCCTGCGCGCTGCTGCTGCGGCTGGTGCGCAGCCCCGAGGAGGAGGTGGGGCTGCTGGAGTCGTGGTGGAGGGGGCGGCAGATCGGGGGCTCGATCCTGGTGGACTTCCGCGCCGACGACCCCCGCCCGACGGTGGCGAAACGGCTCGGGCTGCCGGCGGTGGCCGTGGGGCACCCCTCGCTGACCGGGGGTCTGACGTCGGTGTGGACGGACGACACGACGGCGGTGGCGGAGGCGGTGCGGTACCTGGCGGCGCTGGGGCACCGCAGAATCGCCCGGGTGGGCGGCGCGGCGGAGCTGGGGCACACGTCGATCCGCACGGCCGCGTTCGACGAGGCGGTGGGGGCGCTGGAGCCTGCCGCGCGGGCCTGGCAGGTGGCGACGGACTTCTCCGGGGACGCGGGCGCGCGGGCCACCCGGACGCTGCTGGCCGCGCCGGCCGGGGAGCGGCCGACCGCGATCGTGTACGACAACGACATCATGGCGGTGGCGGGGCTGTCGGTGGCGGCCGAGATGGGGCTGCGGGTGCCCGAGGACGTGTCGCTGCTGGCGTGGGACGACTCACAGCTGTGCCGGCTGACCCGGCCCACCCTGTCGGCGATGAGCCACGACGTGCACGGCTTCGGCGCGGAGGTGGCGCGTACCCTGTTCGGGACGCTGACCGGGGACGGTCCGGGGTCGCACCCGGTGCCGACGCCGGTGCTGACCCCGCGGGGCTCCACGGCCCCGCCGTGACCCGGCCCGGCGGGCGGCGCCGGCCGTGCGGGGAAGTGCGCTGTCGCGAGGGTCACTTGACCTGAATTCCGGCGCACTGTCCGCATGCGTCGCCGGTGACAGGGAATACGCGGAACGAGGCACAGGTCCGCCTCTCGCGACACGGCGGGAGCATAGGTTAGCCTCGTCCCGGCTGCTCTTCCTGCGAAAACGCCCGCACCCCCACGTCGGAGAGTGTTTCCTGCGGAGCGGCCCGAACTCCGAACGGAAAATCTCTGACAGGAACAAGGGGCACCATTTCATGGAACCCACCCAGGTCCGCCCGGCCAACCCGCAGCATTCGGACACACTCCCCCACACGTCCGAAAACTACAGGACAGCGACGATCCGCACCCCCGAGATACGTGTGGAGAAATACGGCAACTGGGAGATCGAGTACGAGTTCACGCCCGCTGCGGGCGACCACGGCAACCTGCTCGTGGTGTTTTCCTCCGTGGGCTCCAAGTACGGATTCGGCGCCGCCCTTTCGGGCGTCCAGTGCAACGTGCTGAGAATCCGCGACCGGTTCGACGGAGGCCCGTCGTACTACGTGGCGCGGGCGATGGACTTCTCCGTTTCCGACGCCGTCGAGGAACTGATTACGCACTACCGGGAAAAGCTGGGCCTGGAGCGGGAGACGGTGGTTCTCGCCGGTTCCTCGAAGGGCGGCAGCGCGGCCATTTTCTACGCGCTGAAGTACGGCTACCGGCACATCGTCGCCTCCACGCCGCAGTACTTCATCGGCAGCTACTCACAGGGGCACGGCGTGCTCGGCGAGTGGGTGCTCGGCGAGGGCCAGCCGCAGGAGAACGTGGACCGGCTCGACTCGGTACTCCCGGAGCTGCTCGCGGAGACCACGGACCTGGACCGGAACATCTACCTGTTCTCCTCGACAAAGGACTACCAGTACGAGGAACACGTCGTCCATTTCCTCCCGGCTCTGCGGAAGTACTCCAATTTCAACTTCTTCATGGTGGAATCGCCCGCCCTGGTGAAGCACGCGGAGGTGACGCGGCAGGGCCTCTCGGTGATCCTCAGCGTGATCTACGCGCTGACCGAGGGGACGGTGCCGCGGTTCGGCGAGGTGCAGGTCGGCTCCAACGAGGTGGACGACGACGCGGCCACCGAGCATCTGTCGGACCTGCGGGCGCGGGACACCGCGGCGGGCGTGCTGACGGCCGCGCAGCTCACCCCCGAGCGGGCCACGCTGTCCGGGCACGCCTTCCTGCCCGGCGTCTCCGCCGAGCGGGGCGAGGAGGCCGGCGCGCGGGAGACCAAGCAGCTGGTGCTGGTCCGGGACGAGCAGGCGTGGGTGGCCGACGCGAAGACCGTGCCGGTCGACCAGCTGTACCTGAAGTACTTCGACACGCACTTCGCGTCCTACAAGGACGGCGGCTTCACCTGCGAGGCGCGGGAGCTGTTCGACACGCTGCCCGACGGCGTGTACGACGTGTTCGCCCGGGTGACCAGCGAGAGCGAGGACATCGACCGCAGGGTGCCGCTCGTCGCCTACCGGGCGATCGACCGGCGTGCCGCCTCCGCGGGACGCGAGGTGGTCCTGAGGGGTGACGCGAGGAGCGTCCGGGTGATCAAGCGCGACCTCACGGCGGCAGGACCCGGCGGGTCCGTGTTCGCGCTGAAGCGGTTCGCCATGGAGGGGCCGAGACTCCGGGTGTACGGCGTCTTCTTCCTCCCCGGCCGCAACGCCGACCGCGCCACCCACTCGACGTACTACCTGACGCTGCGCGGCGCGGACAGCACGCACACCGTCGCCCTCAAGGCGGTGAAGCGGGAGGACAAGGTGCGCCCGCACATGGCGCCGGGCGACTTCGGGTCGTACTCCTTCGGGTACTTCACCTCCGAGGACAAGGAGGGCGTGGACCTTTCCGAGGTGCCGCCCGGGACGTACACGGCGGAGATCGCGATGAGCACCGGCGGCGGGCTGTTCGCGCACCAGGCCGGTGAGCTGGAGGTGCGGGAGAACCGGGCCTCCTCGGTGGCCCGCCGGATCTCCGGCCGGAACGAGCGGGTCTCCACCCGGGCGCGGCTGCGCCGGGGCCTGCGCAGGCGGCTCTGGCGGTCGTAGCACCGCCCTGGACGACACACGGCCGGCCCCCGTTCGCGGGGGCCGGCCGTGTGATGTTCGCCGCTCCGGCCGACGGGGGTGTGCAGTGACGTTACCCGCAAGTAGCATGGGCCGTAAGCAAGCGCTCAGCATCCCGTACCTGGAGGAGAGCCATCGTGCCTCGTACCGTCAGGGACGTCGTCTTCGTCGACGGCGTCCGTACCCCGTTCGGCAAGGCGGGCCCGAAGGGCATCTACCACGAGACCCGTGCCGATGACCTCGTCGTCAAGGCGATCCGGGAGCTGCTGCGCCGCAACCCGGGCCTGGACCCGAAGAAGATCGACGAGGTCGCCATCGCCGCGACCACGCAGATCGGCGACCAGGGCCTGACCATCGGCCGTACGGCGGGCATCCTCGCGGGTCTGCCGCAGTCCGTGCCGGGTTACTCCATCGACCGCATGTGCGCCGGCGCGCTGACCGCCGTCACCACGGTGGCCGGCTCCGTCGCCTTCGGCGCGTACGACGTCGCCATCGCGGGCGGTGTCGAGCACATGGGCCGCCACCCGATGGGCGAGGGCGTGGACCCGAACCCGCGGTTCGTCTCCGAGAAGCTGGTCGACGAGTCCGCCCTGTTCATGGGCATGACCGCGGAGAACCTGCACGACCGCTACCCGTCGATCACCAAGCAGCGCGCCGACGAGTACGCGGTGCGCTCCCAGGAGAAGGCCGCCAAGGCGTACGCCAACGGCAAGATCCAGGCCGACCTGGTGCCGGTCTCGGTGCGCCGCACCAGCCCCGAGGGCGGGGAGACGGGCTGGGGCCTGGTCACGGCCGACGAGCCGATGCGCCCGGGCACCACCCTGGAGAACCTGGCCGGTCTGAAGACGCCGTTCCGCGTGCACGGCCGGGTCACCGCGGGCAACGCGGCCGGTCTGAACGACGGCGCCACCGCCTCGGTCATCGCCTCCGAGGACTTCGCCCGCGAGAACGGGCTGCCGGTCAAGATGCGCCTGGTCTCCTACTCCTTCGCAGGCGTGGAGCCCGAGGTCATGGGCTACGGCCCGATCCCGGCCACGGAGAAGGCGCTCGCCCAGGCGGGCCTGTCCATCTCCGACATCGGCCTGTTCGAGATCAACGAGGCCTTCGCCGTCCAGGTCCTCGCGTTCCTGGAGCACTACGGCATCGCCGACGACGACGCCCGCGTCAACCAGTACGGCGGCGCCATCGCGTTCGGCCACCCGCTGGCCTCCTCCGGCGTCCGCCTGATGACGCAGCTGGCCCGCCAGTTCGAGGAGCAGCCGCACGTCCGCTACGGCCTGACCACCATGTGCGTCGGCTTCGGCATGGGCGCGACGGTCATCTGGGAGAACCCGCACTTCGAGGGGGACAAGTGAGCACCACCGCTGAGCTTTTGAAGGGTGCGGCCGAGCTGTTCCCGGGTGAGGTCGTCACGCAGGCGCACGTGCGCCACTTCGACCTGCCGCTGGGTGCCGGGCGCTTCGCCCTGATCACCCTGGACAACGGCCACGACCACACCAAGCCGACCACCCTCGGCCCGCAGTCGCTGGCGAACATCGACGCCGCGATCGACCAGGTCGAGAAGGAGGCCGCGGACGGCGGGATCGTCGGCGTCGGCGTCACCGGCAAGCCGTTCATCTTCGCGGTCGGCGCCGACCTCAAGGGCGTCGAGCTGCTGAAGCGCCACGAGGACGCGCTGGCCATCGGCAAGGGCGGCCACGACGTCTTCAAGCGTCTGGCGAAGCTGGCCGTGCCGACCTTCGCGTACTACAACGGCGCCGCCATGGGCGGTGGCGTGGAGATCGGTCTGCACTGCACCTACCGCACGGTGTCCGCGGCGCTGCCCGCGTTCTCCCTGCCCGAGGTCTTTCTCGGCCTGGTGCCCGGCTGGGGCGGCTGCACCCTGCTGCCGAACCTGATCGGCGCGGAGAAGGCCGTCTCGGTGATCATCGAGAACAGCCTCAACCAGAACCGGCAGCTCAAGGGCAAGCAGGTCTACGAACTCGGCATCGCGGACGCGCTGTTCGAGGGCGCGGACTTCCTGGAGCAGTCGCTGATCTGGACCGCGTCCGTCCTCAAGGGCGAGATCACGGTCGAGCGTCCGGCGATCGACCGCGGCGAGGCCTGGGACCAGGCCGTCGCCAAGGGCCGCTTCGTCGCGGACTCCAAGGTGCACGGCGCGGCCCCGGCCGCCTACCGCGCCCTGGACATCATCGCCGAGGCCAAGGACGGCGACCTGCAGAAGGGCTACGACGCCGAGGACCAGGCGCTCGCCGACCTGATCATGGGCGGTGAACTGCGCGCCGGCATCTACGCGTTCAACCTGGTGCAGAAGCGCGGCAAGCGTCCCGCGGGCGCCCCGGACAAGAGCCTGGCGCGCCCGGTCACCAAGGTGGGCGTCGTCGGCGCCGGCCTGATGGCCAGCCAGCTCGCCCTCCTCTTCCTGCGCCGCCTCGAGGTCCCGGTCGTCCTCACGGACATCGACCAGGAGCGCATCGACAAGGGTGTGGGCTACGTCCACTCCGAGATCGACAAGCTGCTCGGCAAGGGCCGGATCAACCAGGACAAGGCCAACCGCCTGAAGGCCCTGGTCACCGGTGTGCTGGACAAGGCCGAGGGCTTCGCGGACGCCGACTTCGTCATCGAAGCGGTCTTCGAGGAGATGGGCGTCAAGCAGCAGGTGTTCGCGGAGGTCGAGGCGGTCGCCCCGGCGCACGCGATCCTCGCCACCAACACCTCCTCGCTGTCGGTCTCGGAGATGGCGTCGAAGCTCCAGCACCCCGAGCGGGTCGTGGGCTTCCACTTCTTCAACCCGGTCGCGGTGCTCCCCCTGCTGGAGATCGTGCGCGGCGAGAAGACGGACGACGCGTCGCTGGCCACGGCGTTCGGCGTCGCCAAGAAGCTGAAGAAGACCGCGGTGCTGGTGAAGGACGCCCCGGCGTTCGTCGTCAACCGCATCCTGACCCGCTTCATGGGCGAGATCCAGAACGTCATCGACGAGGGCACGCCCGTCGAGGTCGCGGAGAAGGCGGTGGAGCCGCTCGGCCTGCCGATGTCCCCGCTGGTCCTCCTCGAACTGGTCGGCCCCGCGATCGGCCTGCACGTCTCGGAGACGCTCAACCGGGCGTTCCCGGACCGCTTCACGGTCTCCCCGAACCTGAAGGCGGTCGTCGAGGCCGGCAAGCGCGGCTTCTACGTCTACGACTCGGGCAAGCCGGAGCTCGACCCGGAGGTCGCGGCGCTGCTGAAGCAGGGCGACACCGTCCTGACGGAGGAGCAGGTCCGCGACCGGGTGCTGGACGCGGTGGCCCAGGAGATCGGCCTGATGCTCGACGAGGGCGTCGTCGCCGAGGCCCAGGACATCGACCTCTGCCTGATCACGGGCGCCGGCTGGCCCTTCCACCTGGGCGGAATCACTCCGTACCTGGACCGGGAGGGTGTGTCGGAGCGGGTGAACGGGAAGCGGTTCCTGGAGCCGGGGGTTGCCTCGGTTCCGGCGTGAACCGGGTGTGACGCGCGGATGTGACGCGTGAAGGGGGCCTCCGCCATGGGCGGGGGCCCCTTTGTCGTGGGTGCCGCTTCACGGCACGCGGGTCACCACTCGGGCATCGCCGGGTAGTGCTCGCACGAACCCGAGCAGGGCTCCCGGGAGGACAACGACGTGTTCAGCCAGCTGTCCTCGGGGATGCCGTGCACCCGCAGCGGGTGGGAGACGGCCGGCGAACGGATGGCGCTGAACACCGACACGAACTGCACCTCGTAGGTGCCGGGCCGCCAGTCGTGCGCATGGGTCACCCGCCAGGTCCCGTCCTCCTGCACGGGGGCCTCGGCGATGAGCCTGCCCTGTTCCAGCATCATCACCTTCTGCGTGCCGCGGGCCGCCGTGCCCGAGAAACGGGGCCGCGGGCCGCACCAGCCGTCGGGCCGGGGCCCGGTGACCACCGGGGGATCCAGCCGGTCCAGGACGTGGAATTCGGCGACGGCCGTCGGTGACACGGCGTTGCCGGTGACGCCGAGCACGTCGACGGTGTGCGGTCCCGCCGGCCAGTTGACGACGCGGCGCCACTGCCAGGTCCCGGAGGGGGAGACGGTGGTGCCGCCGAGGTACCGGCCCTGTTCGTAGAAGAGGACGTAACCGGTTCCCGCAGGCGCCTTGCCCGTCAGCTTCCGTGCCGCGCCCACGACTTCCCCGGGCGCGGGTGAGACGACGACTGGTCCCTCGGGCACACTCGGAGCCATGGTGAGGGCCAGCTCCGGGCGGCTCACGGTGAACTCGGCCAGCACCGGGGGAATCGTGCCGGCGGCGAGGGTCTGGGGGTCGACCATGTTCTGCGGCAGCCCGGCCGTGTCGAGCGTGCTGATGGCCACGCGCCGCGCCACCTCGCGCGCTCCGACGTCGTTGAAATGGCTGGCGTCGATGATGCCGTCGGGGTGGTTCGGATGCTCCCCGGGGTCCAGCCACCGGTAGAGCCGGCGCGCCCGTGTGGGCCCCAGTTCGGCAAGCATGTTCGTGGTGAGGGCGGTCATGTCGATCAGCGGGCTGCCCGTCTCCGCCGCGGCCTCACGCGTGAGGTCGGGGTACTCGTCGTGGGTGTTCACGACGTTCCCGGCCTCGTCGAACGCGCAGCGTGCCGCCGGTGTGAGCAGGACGGGAATCGCCCCCTCGCCACGGATGGCCTCGGCGTACAGACGCAGGTACTCCTTGTACTCGCGCGGTCCGTGATGGCGGTTGAGCTGGTTGATGCGTTGTTCGACGTCGCCGAAGGCGAGGAACACCATGTCGCCGGGGGCGAGAGCGGTGAGGAGTGTGGCGAACCGCCCGGTGAAGTAGCGACGCAGGGTCATGGCGTCGCGGGCGTAGTTGCGCACTTCGTACCGGGGGCCCAGGAAGCCGCCGAGGTACTGGCCCCAGCCCGCGAGCGGTGCTTCCTCGGCGGTCCGCGGGGCAGCCACGGAGTTCCCGATGACGCAGATCTTGTTCATGTGTTCCTCACATCGTCCCGTCACGCCGTGACGTACGGGATCACCGTGTCTCGCAGGGGCGGACGTCCGTGGAGCCGGAGCCGGACGGCGGGCCTCACAGCGGCCAGTCCCCGAGGCGGCCCTCGAGGGCGAACTGGTTGCGCCGGGATCCTGTCTCGAACTGGCTGGGCACAGGGAAGTAGCTGGGCAGGAAGGCCGCGAGAACGGCGTCCTGCTCCTCCTCCGGCACGTCGCCGTCGTGGTAGTCGTTCAGGCAGAACACGTCGTGCGGGCGCACGGACAGGATCCGGTTGAGCCGTGGGGCGTGCTCGCTCAGGCCGACGTTGACGAAGCCGCAGGAGATGCTGCCGGGGACGCTGCGCAGGGTGTGGAAGCCGACGTAGTGGTGCAGGGAGGAGGCGACCGACACGTCGCTGTGGTCGCGCAGCCGGTTGGCCGCGGTGGTGGCCACGGCGTGCCGGTAGTGCTCCTCGATGTCGGCGAGGACGCTGCGCCGCAACGGGTGCGGCGCGTGCAGGAAGGAGTGGACCAGGGTCTGCCCGAAGGACTGCTCGACGAGGGCCCTGTTGTTCTTGGCGGCACTGATGTTGAACTCGTCGTCGCGCGACGCCGGGGCCATCGGCACGGAGGTGGGCGACATGAAGTACTTCGCCTGCCCGTTGCCCAGGAAGAACATGTCGGGCTGCAGCGTGCGCCCCAGGAAGACGTCGTCGTTGAAGTACAGGAAGTGCTCGGCCAGGCCCTCGATGTGGTGCAGCCGGCTCTCGATGGCGTGCGAGTTGTACGTGGGCAGGGCGCCGCGGTCACCGAAGATCTCGGTGTGGTCGACGACCCGCACACGCGGGTGGGAGAGGTCGAGCCACTCGGGTACCTGCTGGTCGGTGACGAGGTAAATGTTGCGGATCCAGGGGGCGTACATGTCGATGGACCGCAGGGAGTACCGCAGTTCGTCGCGGTCCCGGAAGCGCGCGGCGCTGGTGGCGGCGTCCTCCGTCTCCATCCCCATCGCGGCCAGGACGGCCTTCTTGCGCTCGAGCCAGGCGAGGTCTGCGCCGTTCACCCAGGTGTAGACGGCGTCCACGGGGAACCCGATGTCACCGTGGAGCACACGGCGGAAGGCCTCGATCGTCGGGTACGTGCGGCCGCCCAGAGTGCAGGCGCTGCGCCGCAGCGCTGAGTTGGGCACCCGGTCGCCGATGAGGGTGCGCGCCGGCGCCTTGAGGTGCGAGCCGCTCTCGTCGTCGGGGTCGGTGTCCCAGAACGAGATGGTGCAGCCGTAGACGGCGCCCAGGCGCAGGGTTCGGGAGGGCGACACGAGGTTTCGGTACACCCGGACGCCCGACGAGGGCATGTCGGTGTACGCCGCCACGTGACCGGCGAGGACGGTGGCCACGGTGTTCTGTCCCTCGTTGAGGACGGCGGCGTACACCGCCTCCTGCGCGTACCGGTCGGCGAGGGCCTTGAAAACCGCCTCGCGGTACATCGCGTGCACCGCGACGGTGTGCCGCACCAGATGGTCGCGGACCACGAAGTAGGGGATGTCGGCGCCCTCGAGCACATCGGCCGCCAGCGCCAGGTTCTGCTGAACGGCGTCCCAGGGGGATTCCCACTCCAACAGCCGGCAGATCTGCCCGCCGTCGCTCACCAGTCCGCTCCGCTTGAGCAGGCGTGCTTCCAGGGCGCGCTGGTCAGAGGTGCGCACCGTGCTGGCGGGGGCCGCGGCAGCCGCGGAGACAGTGCCGTCGGGGCCGCTGCGGACGTCGTGCACGGCCTGCCGTTCGGCCTTGACGACTGCGCGACGGCCACTGTCGCGCTCCGCCACCAGCTCGTGGAACAGGCGTTCCCAGGTGGCGGTCACCACCGCGGGAGAGAAGCGGTTGGCCGCGGCGAGGGCCGCGGCCCCCATCCGTCCGCGCAGTTCCGTGTCCCGGATGAGCAGCATCAGGGCCGAGGCGAGGGCGTCGGTGTCGCCGGGCGGCACGAGGATGCCGGTCTGCCCGTCGATGACCACCTCGCGGGGGCCGTTGGGCGAGTCGTAGGAGACGACCGGGACTCCGGCCGCCTGTGCCTCGGCCAGGACCAGGCCGAACGCCTCGTTGCGGGAGGTGAGGGTGGCGATGCTGGCCTTCGCCCACTCCTCCGCCAGGTACTGGGAGTTGCCGTTGAGCTGGACGCAGTCGTGCAGCCCGAGCGTGTCGATCTGCCGGCGCAGGGCCCCGCTGAGCGGTCCGTCGCCGAAGATGCGCAGCTGCCAGTCGGGGTGTTCGCGGGCCACGGTGGCCCAGGCGGTCACGGCGTGGTCGATCTGCTTCTCCGCGACCAGGCGGCCGGCGATCACCACGGTGCGGGTCTGCAGGGTGGAGCGCGGCCGGAAACCTCCCGGCAGAGCGTTGGGCACGACCTCCAGGCGGGGCGCGGCGCCGGCGAGGGTCTCGGCGAACCAGTCCCTGGTGCGTTCGCTGAGGACGGCGAGCGCGTCCAGCCGGGGCGTGTACCGGCGCAGCGGCTCGCCGCTGGTGCCGCGCAGTTCGGAAACCCGGTGTTCCTGGTGGACCGTGATGACGTGTGCCGGCGCCAGTTCCACGGCGAGTGCCATCAGGGCCGGGGTCGTGGTGACCAGGACGTCCGTGTCGGTGGCCTGGAGGGCGAGTTCGAGTTCGAGGTCTGAGAGCCTGCTGAAGGCCGCCTCCCAGGAGCGGTCGACGATCCGGCTGGGCTGCGTGGCCAGTTCAGCCCGTACGCTCTCGTCCATACCGGTGGTTCGGAACGGGCGCGGGGTGCCGGACGTGAGGTCGACGAGGTAGCCGAGCCGCACCCGTTCGTGCGGAGTGAAGAACTGCTCACGTCTGCTCTTGAAGACGCTGAGGACCCGGACGTCGTGCCGTCCGGCGAGCTCCGACGCCTGGTTGAACACGGCGCGTTCGGTGCCGCCCACCGCGTCGGCGGTGGTCAGCAAGTAGGTGATCTTCATCGGTGGGTGTCAGCCTGCCTCGGGCATACGCGTGCAGGTGACCCGGAGATTGCCTGCTGGGGTGTAACGGGGTTGGACGATCATCGGCGGGTGGCCCGGCGGGGTGATCGCGAGACTGCGCATGGCGAAGACACGCAGGGGGTTGCGGACGTCGTGCAGCCGGCGTCCGAGCCGGAGCCGCCGTCCGTCGGCGCCGCACAGGACGACGTCCCAGTGGTCGGGCCGGTTTCCGCGGGGCGGCATCCGGTCCAGCGGCACGTCGACGCGGAGGACGCCGGGGGCCGGGCAGGTGACTGGCTGCTCGAGCCGGCGTCCGGAGGCGACGAACTCGGCCCACGGCTGCTCGGCCCGGATGCCCAGGAGCCGGAAGTCGACGGTGACGCCGGCATGGGTGAGGTGCACCTTGAGCACTTCCGCCGAGGGGCGCGCCCCGGTGCTGACGACGCGGGCGCTTCCCCGGAAGGAGCGTCCTAGCCGGTGCCGTTCTCCCGTGACCGAGGAGGCCGTCATGGGCTTGGTGGGTCCGCTGTACGGCACCGGAGGGGTGACCAGCAGCAGGGGCACGACGCGGGTGCGGCGCCCGGAGCACAGGCGCAGCCGCAGCCGCCAGCGGCCGGGTTCCGTGGGCGCTCCGCCGACCTCGGCGCCGAGCAGGACGACGGCGTCCACGAGGGCCTCACCGTCCGGCCCTTCGTACACGCGGGCCTCCGCGGTGAAGGTGTGCCTGCCGCGGCTGAGGACGACCTCGGCGCTCTCGGGCAAGCCGGCCGACTCGGGCAGCCGGGCGTGCAGATTGACGGTGTGGCCGTCGAGGATGGCGGCGTACCGGAGCTGGGCGGTCCGGTCCTGTCGAAGGGGCAGGAAGACGCTCTGCAGGAGCTGGTTGCGCAGTGCGGCGGCCCGGGCGCGGGCGGCGCGGCCCGGACGGGCCACGGCGGACTTGGGGCGAGGACTCATCGGCCGGAGTACCCCAGTTCCGCCATGCGCTCGGCCTGCGGTGCGAGCCGGTGCGGTGCGGGTGTACCGGTAACCGCCTCGAACGGGCTCGGCACGGGGAAGTAGGCGTCCAGGAACTCCGCCACCATCCGGGACTGCGCCGCCTTGTCGGCGGCGGGGACCGTGTCGTTCATGCAGAAGGTGTCGAAGTTGCGCCGGGCGAGGAGGTTGTCGAGCCGGCGCTGGGCCGTGTCGGCGGCCAGGTCGACGTAGACGTAGCGGATGTCGCCGACCGTGGCGCGGGCCGAGTGGTAGGCGTAGTAGTGGTGCAGCGACGACGCGATCGGGACGTCGTGCGGCGAGCGGAACCGGGAATGCTGCGTCACCCGGTGCGCCTTGGCGTAGACCTGCTCGATCTCGGCGAGCACGCTGCGCCGCAGGGCGTGGGGGGTGTGCTTCATCTTCTGGGAGATGACGGTGCCGAACTGCTGGGCGACCAGGCCTCGGCTGTTCTTCCCCGCCGCGTCGACCGGCAGGTCCCCGGTGCGGGCGCGTCCGGACGGGATGAGCGCCTTGGACGGGAAGAACTTGGTCAGGCCGTTGGCGTGGAAGAACTGGCCGGGGTGGGCGGGACGGCCGAAGAACACGTCGTCGTTCAGGTAGAGGAAGTGCTCGGCGAGTTCGGGGATGTGGTGCAGCTGGCTCTCGATCGCGTGCGAGTTGAACGTCGGCAGCGCGCTCGGGTCCGAGAAGATCTCGCGGTGGTCCACCACCCGCAGGCCCGGGAACTCGGTGCTCAGCCAGGACGGCACCTGCCCGGCGGTGACCAGGAAGATGTTCCGCACCCACGGGGCGTACTGGTGGATCGAGCGCAGGGAGTACCGCAGCTCGTCCCGGCTGGTGTAGCGCGAGTCGTTGGCCGCCAGGTCGTGCAGGCCGCCGCCGGGGATGCCGGTGAGCCGCGCACGTGCGGCGTCCCGGCTCGCCCGCCAGCGCGGGTCGGAGTCGTCGACCCAGGTGTAGACGACGTCGATCGGGAAGGCGTGGTCGTCGGGAAGCGTGGCCGCGAATTCGGGCAGGGTGCGGGCGTGGCCGGTGTTGTAGACGGCGGGAATGACGCTGAATCGGTTCTGCTCCGCCCAGCACCGCCCCGCGTCCACCGGGACCTCGGTCACCACCTTGTTGGGGCGGGGGGCGACCAGCCGGCCGTCCTGCTCCGCCCAGAACTCGATGTCGCACCCCTGGTCGGGGCCGAAGACCAGGTTCCCGGTCGGGTCGCAGACGACCCAGGTCATGCGCAGCACGCGCTGCCCGCGCAGGGCGCGCCAGGAGCCCTGCGCGGAGGCGGGCCGCGGCTGCCCCTGGGACGCCTGGCTCACGTAGCCGGGGTGCTCGGCGCAGGTGACACGCAGCAGTTCCTCGACGTCGGCACGCCACCGCCCGGGCACGGCCACGCACGGCGTCCGGGACCCGTTGCCCCGCACGCAGAAGTAGTCGATCCCGGCTTCCTCCAGGAGGGCGACGAGGATGTGCAGATTGCGGGCGCGGGCGGCCCAGGCAGTGGCGCCGGGCACCTCCACGGCGCGCAGGTGCCGCCCTTCCAGGCGGACGACCCGCACGCACGGTTCGTCCTGCTTGCCCGCCTTACGGGTGCCGCCCAGAGCTCGGACGACCACGGCCGAACGCACGGCGTCGGCGGACGCGAGCGAGCGCTTCACCGAGTTGCGTACCGGCCCCGGCACCCGACGGACGATCCGGCGCCTCGCCCCTGCAGGCACCAAAGATCGATATGTCGACACGAGCGCGCTCGCCTCGGGGTTGTTGAGGCTCACCAGACTTCCGCACCATTCACATCAAGGCCGGAGCTCGTCGCTCCGGAAAATGACCCCACCCTGGTCGGCGTGCGCACCCGCGGCGTGCCGTGTACGGGGACCGGTTGGAACCGGCCTGTTCACCGTCAGCACCACCAGTTGTCACACACTGCTCACCGACCTGGCGGAATGTTTACATTACAAGCACTTCATGTCCACCGAAGATCGCCGTTGTCGGCGATCTGTCAGACATGCCACATCGGTACAACCTTTTCGGCTGTCGCCGTATCCGCGTGCGAGCGTCACGACGGCATCCGCAGCCAGTCCGTGAACGTCAGCCCCGGACCGTCGCCCTGCCTCGTCACCCACAGTTCCCCGCCGGAGCCGACGACGGCGAGCACGACCCTGCCCTGGGCGTCGTGCGCCAGGGCCGGGTCGCCCAGACAGGCCCGCCCGGTGTCCCCCCACCAGAGACCTGACGCCTCGGCCTCCGTCCCGCAGACGCCGACAAGCACCGTACCGGCGCGACCCCGGTGGGCGATGACCGTGCAGTCGTACCCGTCGAGCACCTGACGCAGCAGCACATTGGCCCCGTCCGCGGGGGTGCCGCTCAGCGGGACGGCCCACGAGCCGGGCCGCAGACAGACCAGACCTGCGCCGGCCGGGTCGGTCCAGAACCAGGTGAGCCGGCCGGACGCGGTCTCCAGGGCGGCGGCCGATCCCGGCAACGCACCGGGCCGTACGTCGGGGAACCGCCGCGGCACGGCGCCGGGCTCCGGCTGACTCCAGGTCAGCGTGACGCCGCCCGCCGGGGCGAACACCTCGACCCGCCCGGCCGCGGCGGTCGCGGTCACCCCGTCCCGCAGACCGGCCCCCCGCAGATCGGCCCAGGGCTCCCATCGCCCGCCCCGCCCCTCCCTGCGCATCATGAGCCCGCCGCCCGCGTTCCGTGCGAAGACGTGGACGTCGCCGGACGGGGTGACCGCCGCGGCCGGCGCCCCGAGCAGCGCCGCCTTCTCGGGCACGCGGTGCGGATTGCCCAGGGAGCGCCACTCCGTGAGGGGCCGTCCGGTCTGGTACTGCACGGCGTGCACCAGGTCGACCTCGGCACCGCCGTCGGCTCGCCGCTCGCGGCGGCCCAGGAAGTGCACATAGGCGTCGGCACCCTGGGCCACGGTCAGGTGGGTGAGGTCGTCGACGGGGAGGAAGGCGGGTTCCGACCAGTCGGGCCCGCCGGGCCGGTTTTCGGTCCAGCGCAGCAGTCCGCCCTCGCAGGGGACGTAGGCCGTGAGCCGGCCGTCCTTGCCGCGGAGCAGCCAGGAGCCGGTCGCCGTGCCGGTCACCGGCGGGCGCGCGGGTATGGAAGCGGCTCCGCCGGCGCGGCCGCGGCGCGGGGTGCGCGCGGACCGATCCCGTATCGCCATGCCGGACTCCCTGGAACGTTCACCCGATATGGACACGGGACCTGGAACGCACACATGATATGCACACTGCATACATGTATCGGACACCCAGCGGTCGCGCCGGTCCGTGACGGACGAGAGCCGCTCGCCCGCCCCTCCCCCGCCGCAGACGACGTTCGTGATGTGGATCACTGTCGTACAACGCCGGGGCGGGGTCGTGGGTCTGTCCGTTCGCCCGAGCAGCCGCGTGCCGGGCATCCCGCGCCCGGCGCCACCGCCGGGCCGCATACCCGCAGTTCCGGCATCACACGCACCGGCACCATGCGCCGCGCACAGACGAGGACACCCATCGGATGACGACCCCAGCCACCGACACCCCCAGCACGTCGCGCCGCCGGCGCGGGCAGGAGGCGCCCCGCCGGCGGCGCACCGGCCGGTGGATCCTGCTGACGCTGGCCGTACTCCTCGTCGCGGGCGCCGGCGCCGCGTACTGGCTCTGGAGCGATCTCGACGGCAACATCAACGGCGTCGACATCAACGAGGCGATCGGTGACGACCGCCCCGAGAAGCTGCCCACCTCCGGCCAGAACATCTTGATCCTCGGCTCCGACTCCCGCGCCGGCGACAACGCGGAGCTGAACACCGGCAAGATCGCCGGCGCCCGCTCCGACACGGCGCTCGTGATGCACATACCCGAGGGCCGCACCCAGGCCGTCGCCGTCAGCATCCCGCGCGACACCCTGGTGACCCGGCCCGAGTGCAAGGACGCGAACGGCTCCACGGTGGCCGGGGCCGAGCGCGTGATGTTCAACTCCATCTACTCGCAGGCCGGTCCGGCCTGTGTGGTCAAGACCGTGGAGAAGATGTCCGGCGTCCGCATGGACCACTACGTCGAGATCGACTTCGCCGGCTTCAAGGACCTCGTGGACGCCATCGGCGGCGTCGAGGTCACCGTCGACCAGGACATCCACGACAAGTCCAGCGGCCTCGACCTGACCGCCGGAACCCACCGCCTCGACGGCACCGAGTCCCTGCAGTTCGTCCGCACCCGGCACGGAATCGGCGACGGCAGCGACCTCGGCCGCATCGGTCTCCAGCAGGAGTTCATGATCGCCCTGCTCGGCGAGATCAAGAAGCAGGACCTGCTGGGCAGCCCCACCAAGACCTACAAGATAGCGGACACCCTGACCGCGGCGCTGACCACCGACTCCGAGCTCGCCTCCCTCACCGCGCTCGCCGACTTCGGGCGCAGCATGAACGGGGTCGACCCGGGCTCCATGGAGACGATCATGCTGCCGGTGGCGTACGACAAGCAGGACCCCAACCGGGTCGTGGCCGCCGAACCGCAGGCGTCCACGCTCTGGAAGGCCATCCGCAGCGACCAGGAGATCCCGGAGTCGGCGAAGAAGTCCCCGGCCACCGGGGGCGGTTCCTGACCTGACGGCCCGGGTCGGGAGACGCCGCGACCGGCGTCTCCCGGCGGGATCTCAGACCTCCCGCCACCCCTCCAACGCCAGCCCCGCCTCCTCCTTCCGCCGCGTGACGCGGAGCGTCGACGTCGTCGGGTCGAGGGTCGCGGCGACCAGGGTGCCCTGGGCGTCGACCGCCAGGGCGAGCGCCGCCGTGGGCGGGAGGGGCGGGCCGGACTCGGTCCACCAGGCGCCCGCCTGTTCCTGCTCCGTGGGGTACGCCGCGAACGCCACCCGGCCGCTCGCCGCGCGCTGCGCCAGCACCGTGCAGTCGTGGCCGTCTATCGCGCAGCGCACCGCCGCGACCGGGCCGGGGCCCGCCGCCCGGAGCAGCGGCACCGGCTTGTTGCCGGGGCGCCAGGACCACAACTCGCCGTCCTGGCCGGTGAAGAAGAGGGTGGTCCGCTCGGCGGAGGTGCGCAGGGCGCGCAGGGTGCCGGGGAGGGCGGCCACGTCGGCGGTCTCGTCCCGCGTGGGCGTCCTGCCGGGCTCCTCCTGACGCCAGTGGAGTATTCGCTCCGGCGTGGACGCGTAGACCTCGACCAGGCCCGACTCCCGGCTCGCGGCGGCGAGTTGGTCCTGGACGCCGGAGCCCTTGAGGTCCCGCCACGGGTACCAGCCGCCCCGCTCCTTCTGCACCAGCAGGCTGACCCCGCCACCCGCGTTGCGCACGAAGACGTACGCCCGCCTGCGGTCGTCCACGGCCACCGCGGGCGTGCCCGTGCGGTCGCCCTTGCCGTTGGGGTGGCCCACCGGGGACCAGTCCAGCGGGGCGAGCAGCGGGCGGAAGTGCGTGCAGTGCACCAGCCGGGACTCCCCCGGCCCCGCCTGCCGCCACGCGGCCAGATGGGCGTACCCGTCCGCGCCCTGTCCCACGGCCGCGGGTCCCTGCTGGAGCCCCAGGTCGCCGCCGGCCCGGCGGAAGGGCTCCCAGGGGCCGCCGGGTGCTGTTTCCGCGCGGCACAGGACGGCGTCGTCCGATTTCATATAGACGGTGAGGCGGCCGTCGCGGCCGCGGAGAAGCCAGTCGCCGTTCACCTGTTCACCTTACGCACTGCGGTGCGTGCCGTGGACGCGGGATCCCGCCGTACGGCCTCCCCCGCGGGGGTATTGCCCGGGCTTGCGTGGGACCCTGACCGTATGGAAGACGCCGGTTCCCTGCTCGTGATCGTCGACGCCGCGAACGTCGTGGGGTCGGTGCCCGACGGGTGGTGGCGGGACCGCCGGGGCGCCGCCGAGCGGCTGCGGGACCATCTCGCGGCCCAGGGCGTGCCCGGGCACGAGGGGCCCGTGGACATCGTGCTGGTGGTGGAGGGCGCGGCCCGGGGTGTGGAGCCGGTCCCGGGCGTCCGGGTGGCGGCCGCGCCCGGCAGCGGGGACGACCACATCGTCGACCTGGTGGCGGAGGCCGGCGACCGTCCGGTGCTGGTCGTCACCGCCGACCGCGAGCTGCGCCGCCGGGTGGAGGAGCTGGGCGCCGACGTCGCCGGGCCGCGTACGGTACGTCCCGCCCCGCGCCGGGACGGGACCGACTGAGCCCCGGTCACGGCACAGCACGGAACGGCCCCGCACCCCCGGTCGGGCCGGGAGCACGGGGCCGCGGAACCGTCGGGCGGTCAGGCCGCCGGTGACGTGGTGTTCTCCTCCTTCGCCATCCGGCTGTGCGTCCGGCTGTACAGGAAGTACACGACGATGCCGATCGCCATCCAGATGCCGAACCGGACCCACGTCTCGGCCGGCAGGTTGAGCATCAGCCACAGCGAGGCGGCCACCGACACGATCGGCAGCACAGGCACCCACGGGGTGCGGAACGCCCGGTGCAGGTCGGGGCGGGTACGGCGGAGGATGATCACGCTGATCGCGACGATGACGAACGCGAACAGCGTGCCGATGTTCACCAGGGCCGCCAGTTCGTTCAGCGGGGTGAAGCCGGCCAGCACGGCGATGAGGACGCCGAGCAGGATCGTCGGCCGGTGCGGGGTGCGGAAGCGCGGGTGGACCCGGGAGAAGAAGGTGGGCAGCAGCCCGTCGCGGCTCATCGCGAAGAAGACGCGGGTCTGGCCGAGCAGCAGGATCATGCAGACGGTCGTCAGGCCGACGGCGGCGCCGAAGCTGATGAAGCCGGCGAACCAGGGATGCCCGGTGGCCTTGAACGCGTCCGCGAGCGGGGCGTCCACCGAGAGTTCGCTGTAGTGCTGCATACCGGTGACGACGATCGACACCAGGACGTACAGCAGGGTGCAGATGAACAGCGAGCCGAGGATGCCGCGCGGCATGTCGCGCTGCGGGTTGTGGGTCTCCTCGGCGGCCGTGGCGACGATGTCGAAGCCGATGAACGCGAAGAACACCACCGACGCGGCGGTGAAGATGCCCATCACGCCGAAGTTGGCCGGGGCCCAGCCGAAGATGAGCTGGATGAGCGGGGAGTCGAGGCTCTGGCCTGCCGGTACGGGCTCGGACTCGGGGATGAACGGGTCGTAGTTGTCGGCCGTGATGAAGAAGGCCCCGGCGATGATGACGACCAGGACGACGGTCACCTTGATGGCGACGACGAGCGTGGTGACCCGGGCGGACAGCTTCACGCCGAGGACCAGGATGCCGGTGAGGACCAGCACCAGGACGGCGGCGAGGATGTCGAAGCCGAAGACGTCGGAGCCCTCACGGCTGCCGAGCGCGGCGGGCATCTCCCACCCGGCGTTCTCCATCAGCGACTGGATGTAGCCCGACCAGCCGACGGCCACCACCGCCGTGCCGAGCGCGAACTCCAGGACCAGGTCCCAGCCGATGATCCAGGCCGGCAGCTCGCCCAGGGAGGCGTACGAGAACGTGTACGCGGAGCCCGCCACGGGGACCGTGGAGGCGAACTCGGCATAGCAGAGCGCGGCGAGCGCGCAGACGACACCGGCCACCACGAACGCGAGGGCGGTGGCCGGACCGGCGTTGTCCTTGGCGACGGTGCCGGTGAGGACGAAGATGCCGGTGCCGATGATGACACCGACACCGAAGACGGTCAGATCCAGCGCGGACAGGGATTTCTTGAGCGCGTGCTCGGGCTCCTCGGTGTCGCGGATGGACTGCTCTACCTTCTTCGTCCGGAAGAGGGGGCTTGTCACGGGTACCTCCCACGCTTGTCGTCCTCGACATGATCGAGAGGGGGCGTGATTCGTATGCCCCCGCGCGGGCGCCCTCACGCGAACGGGCCGCGCGCGCCACTCTTCACAGTGGCCCGCGCGGCCCATCCGGGCTACGCCCGCACGACCGCCCCGTGACGGCGTGTCGCGCGTGGCGGCGGGTCAGTCCCTGGCGGGCTCCACCGAGTCGACGGCGTCCGCGGAGGAGCGCTCGTACTTCCCGTCCAGCTTGGCCACCAGGCCGGTGACCTGGCGGGCGACGTCCGGGGCGGTCAGCCCGATCTCCGCCATGACCTCGGCGCGCGAGGCGTGGTCGAGGAACCGCGGCGGGATGCCGAAGTCGCGCAGCGGCATGTCCACCCCGGCGTCGCGCAGCGCCTGGGCGATCGCGGAGCCGACGCCGCCGACGCGCGAGTTGTCCTCGACGGTGACGACGACGCGGTGCTTGGCGGCGAGCGGGGCCATGGCCTCGTCGACGGGCTTGACCCAGCGCGGGTCGACGACGGTGGTGGAGATGCCCTGCCGGTCCAGCAGGGAGGCGATCTCCAGGCACATCGGGGCGAGCGCGCCCACGGAGACCAGCAGCACGTCGGGGGTGTCGGTGCCGGGCTCGCGCAGCACGTCCATGCCGCCGACGCGGCCCACGGCGGGCACGGCGGGGCCGACGGCGCCCTTGGAGAAGCGCACCACGGTGGGCGCGTCGTCGACGGCGACGGCCTCGCGGAGCTGGGCGCGGACCTGGTCGGCGTCGCGCGGGGCGGCGAGCCTGAGGCCGGGCACGACCTGGAGGATCGACATGTCCCACATGCCGTTGTGGGAGGCGCCGTCGGTGCCGGTGATGCCGGCCCGGTCCAGCACGAACGTCACGCCGCACTTGTGCAGGGCGACGTCCATGAGCACCTGGTCGAAGGCGCGGTTCAGGAAGGTGGCGTACACGGCGAAGACGGGGTGCACGCCCGCGTGGGCGAGGCCGGCGGCGGAGACGGCACCGTGCTGCTCGGCGATGCCGACGTCGTAGACGCGGTCGGGGAAGCGCTTGGCGAACTTGTCCAGGCCGACCGGCTGGAGCATGGCGGCCGTGATGGCGACGACGTCCTCGCGCTCCTCGCCGAGCTTGACCATCTCCTCGCCGAAGACGGACGTCCAGTCGGCGCCGGAGGTGGCGATCGGCAGGCCCGTGTCGGGGTGGATCTTGCCGACGGCGTGGAAGCGGTCGGCCTCGTCCTGGAGGGCGGGCTGGTAGCCGCGGCCCTTCTCGGTGATGCAGTGGACGATGACCGGGCCGTTGAACCGCTTGGCGCGGGCCAGCGCGGACTCCAGGGCCTCGATGTCGTGGCCGTCGATGGGGCCGACGTACTTCAGGCCGAGGTCCTCGAACATGCCCTGCGGGGCGATGAAGTCCTTCAGGCCCTTCTTCGCGCCGTGCAGCGTGTCGTAGAGGGCCTGGCCGACGACCGGGGTGCGCTCCAGGAGGTCCTTGGTGCGGGTCAGGAAGCGCTCGTAGCCGTCGGTGGTGCGCAGGGTCGCCAGGTGGTTCGCCAGGCCGCCGATGGTGGGCGAGTAGGAGCGCTCGTTGTCGTTGACGACGATGACCAGCGGGCGGTCCTTGGCGTCGGCGATGTTGTTGAGCGCCTCCCAGGCCATGCCGCCGGTGAGGGCGCCGTCGCCGATGACCGCGACGACGTGGCTGTCGTCCCGCTTCATCAGCTGGTTGGCCTTGGCGATGCCGTCGGCCCAGCCGAGCACCGTGGAGGCGTGGCTGTTCTCGATGACGTCGTGCTCGGACTCCGCCTGCGAGGGGTAGCCGGACAGGCCGCCCTTCATCTTCAGCTTGGAGAAGTCCTGCCGGCCGGTCAGCAGCTTGTGCACGTAGGACTGGTGGCCGGTGTCCCAGAGGACCTTGTCCTTCGGGGACTCGAAGACCCGGTGCAGGGCGATGGTGAGCTCCACCACACCGAGGTTGGGGCCGAGGTGGCCGCCGGTCTTGGAGACCGCGTCGACGAGGAAGGTCCGGATCTCCCCGGCCAGCTGGTCGAGCTCCTCGAGGGTGAGCCGGTCCAGATCGCGCGGTCCCCTGATGCGGGTCAGCAGCGGCACCCGTGCCTCCTTGCAGTAGAGCTGATCGAGCTGTTGCCGGGCGGGTCGAGTCTAATCTTCCGCTCAACCGATCGTTCCCGGGGCAGTGCGTCGTACATCACCCGTTCGCCCGGTACCCCCGTAAGACGCACCTGTGCCCGGCACCGAGAAGGCACCGGGCACAGGTCACCCCTGTGGGGCGCGGGGAACCGCGCGGACAGCCACAGCGCACCCGCAGACGGGCGGCTAGGCCCGCCCAGCCGTCTTCTGCGTCTTCCGGGTGACGGCGTCGATGACGACCGTCGCCAGCAGCACACCACCGGTGATCATGTACTGCACCGGAGAGGCGATACCCTCCAGCGCCAGACCGTACTGGATGGACACGATCACCATCACACCCAGCAGCGCGTCCCACGTACGCCCACGACCGCCGAACAGCGACGTACCACCGATCACCGCGGCCGCGATGACGTTCATCAGGAACTCACCGGTACCGGCGCCCTGGTTCGCGGAGGCGATCTTCGACGCGACGAACAGACCGCCCATCGCGGCGAACGTGCCGGCGATCGCGAAGACCGAGATCCGGATCAGCTCGACGTTGATGCCCGCGCGGCGGGACGCCTCGACGCTGCCGCCGAGCGCGAACACCTTGCGGCCGTAGGAGGTGCGGCGCAGCACGAAGTCCGTGAGGACCAGGAAGGCCAGGAAGATCACCACGGCCAGCGGCAGGCCCTTGTACTGGTTGAACACGATCGCGACGGCGAAGGCCAGGATCGCGAGCAGCGCCGTGCGGACGATGATCTCGTTCAGCGGGCGGGAGGGCACCCCGGCGGCCTCGCGGCGGCGGTTGTCGAAGAACGAGGCGAGGAAGTACGCCACGGTCGCGAACAGCGCCAGACCGTACGCGGCGGCCACGTCGCTGAAGTAGTAGCTGGTCAGCTTGACGACCAGGCCCTCGGAGTCCAGGTTGATGGTGCCGTTGTCACCGAGGATCTGGAGCATGAAGCCCTGCCAGAACAGCAGGCCGGCCAGGGTGACGGCGAAGGCGGGCACGCCGATCCGGGCGAAGATGAAGCCGTGGATCGCGCCGGCGACCGTGCCGGTGAGGATCGCCAGCACGAGGGCGAGTATCTCGTTCATGCCGTGCGTGATGTTCAGCACGGCGAACGTGGCGCCCGCGACACCGCTGACGGAGCCGACCGACAGGTCGATCTCGCCGAGCAGCAGGACGAAGACGATGCCGACGGCGATCATGCCGGTGCCGACCATGGCGACGGACATGTCGGAGAAGTTGCCGGCGGTGAGGAAGTTGCCGTTCAGGCTGGTGAAGATGGCCCAGATGACCAGGAGGCCGACCACCACGGGGATGGAGCCGAGGTCACCCGCCTTCATCTTCCGCTTGAACTCGTTCCAGTAGCCCAGCAGGCCCTGTTCGCGCACCAGCAGCCGGGGGTCGACCGCGGTGACCGCCTTGGCGGCCGCGTCGGGGTTCGCCACGGAGTGTTCCCCGGCGGTGGGGGTGGAGGTCTTCTCGGTGCTCACTTCTTGATCTCCCCATTGGTGCGCGCCGCACGACGGGTCACGGCGTTGTCCGTGGCGCCCGTGATGGCGGAGATGATTTCTTCCTGCGAGGTCGACTTGACCTCGAAGACGCCGTTGTTGCGCCCGAGGCGCAGGACGGCGACCTTGTCCGCCACGGCCTTCACGTCCGCCATGTTGTGGCTGATGAGGATGACCGCGTGGCCGCGCTCGCGCAGCCGCTCGACCAGGTCGAGGACCTGCGCGGTCTGCTCGACGCCGAGGGCCGCGGTGGGCTCGTCCAGGATGACCAGCTTGGGCTCGCCGAGCATGGACCGGGCGATGGCGACCACCTGGCGCTGACCACCGGACAGCGAGGCGATCGGGATGCGGACGCTGGGGATGCGGATCGACAGGGTGTCGAGGAGCTCGCGGGAGCGGCGCTCCATCTCCACCTCGTCCAGGACGCCGCGCCTGCGCAGCTCCCGGCCCAGGTAGAGGTTGCCGACGACGTCGATGTTGTCGCACAGCGCGAGGTCCTGGTACACCGTCGCGATGCCCAGGTTCTGGGCGTCGTGGGGCTTGTTGATCTGTACGGCCTTGCCGTCCCACTCGATGACGCCCTCATCGATGGGATGCACACCGGCGATCGTCTTGACCAGCGTGGACTTTCCGGCGCCGTTGTCGCCCACCAGGGCGACCACTTCACCGGCGTGGACCTCAAGCTCGACGTCGGTGAGCGCCTGGACGGCACCGAACCGCTTGGAGACCCCGCGCAACGCCAGCACGGGCGTAGCGGACACGTGAACCATCTCCTTCGCCGCCTGACCCGGCGGGAGGTTGTGCAAGGGATTGGGGGGGGTTGTTCCGTCCGGCGCCCCGCGTAGCTTGCGGGGCTGGTGTGTGCGGGGCGCCGGCGGAAGCGCTGGGCAGCCGTCCCGTCGGGGGAGTCCGGGTCTGCGGACTCCCCTCGGTCACGGGATGCGGGACTGCTTACTTGAGGCCGATCTTGTCGCAGGCGGCCTTGTACTTGCCCGTGCAGATCTCCTGGACGGTGTAGATGCCGTCCTTGATCACGGTGTCGTTGATGTTGTCCTTGGTCAGCGAGACGACCGGGACGATCACCGCCGGGATGCCCTTGTCGGTGGGGCTGTCGACCTTGTCCTTGGCGATGGAGTCCAGCGACTTGCCCTGGGCCAGCGCGACGGCCATCTCCGCGGCGACGTTCGCCTCCTGCGGGTACGGCTTGTAGACGGACATGTACTGCTCACCGGTCACGATGCGCTGCACGCCGGCGAGCTCGGCGTCCTGGCCGGTGACCGGGATGTTCTTCAGGCCGGCGGCCTTGAGGGCGGTGATGATGCCGCCCGCCATGCCGTCGTTGGCGGAGTAGACGCCGACGATCTTGTCCTTGCCGAGGGCGGAGATGGCGCCCTCCATGTTGGCGTTGGCGTTCTCGGGCTTCCACTCCTTGGTGTCGTACTCGCGCCCGATCTTGACCTTGCCGTCGAGGACGGAGTGCGCGCCCTCCTTGAACATGGCGGCGTTCGGGTCGGTGGAGGAGCCGTTCATCATGACGATCTGGCCGCTCTTGGCCTTGGCGCCCAGCGCCTGCAGCAGGGCCTCACCCTGCGTCTTGCCGACGGTCACGTTGTCGAACGACGTGTAGGCGTCGATCGGGCCCTCGGCGAGGCGGTCGTAGGCCACGACGGGGATGCCCGCGTCCTTGGCCTTCTTCACGGAGCCGGCGATGGCCTTGGAGTCCACCGCGTCCACGATGAGCACGTCGACCTTGTTGGTCACCATCGTGTCGACCTGCTGGTTCTGCAGGCTGGCGTCCTGCTTGGCGTTGGCGTAGACGACCTCGCCCTTGTTGTTCGTGAGCTCCTTGACCTTCTTCTCGATCAAGGGCTTGTCGAGCTTCTCGTACCGCGCGGTCTGGTTCTCCGGCAGGAGCAGACCGACCTTGATGTTGTCGCCCTTGGCGGCGGAGTCGCCCGAGTCGCTCTTGTCGCCGGACTCGGCGGCGCTGCCACAGGCGGCGAGCGAGACGGCCATCGCACTCGCGGCGATGGCGAAGGCGGCACGACGCATACGCGTGTTCACTTCTACAAACCTCCCTGACGAGGCCGCGTCGTTGCGGCCGAGGTGGCTGGAAGTCAACTCGGCCGCACGTGCGACGTCAAGAAGTAAATCCTTAACGAGATGGCAACGGTGCCATCCGTTCTCTAAGTGAAGGCAGGGGTGGAGGCGGCGAGGGACCCCGTCGCCGTGCCGTCCAGAAGGGTCGAATCGCCCATCTCGCTCAGCGCGAGCGCGAGAGCGCCGAGCACCTCCGCGCGGCCCCCAAGTGCCCCTGGAAGCACGGACAGTTGGCGCGCGGCACTGGGGATGGCATAGCGTCCCACGGACTCTCTTATGGGGCCCAGGACCAGCTCCCCGGCCTCCGCGAGATCGCCGCCGAGGACGACCCGGCTCGGGTTCAGGAGGTTGCAGAGATTGGCTACACCGCTGCCGATGTGGCGGCCCACGTCGGCGACGACCCGGCGGCATCCCGGGTCGCCGTCCCTGGCCATCCGTACGACGCTCTCCATGGTCAAGTCCGTGCCGTGGCTGGGCTGGAGCAGCGGCAGCACGTAGCGGGCGGCCGTGAAGGTCTCCAGGCAGCCACGGTTGCCGCAGCGGCAGACCGGGCCGGACTCGTCGAGGGTGATGTGCCCGATCTCGCCCGCGGTGCCGCCCGGGCCGCGGTAGATCTTCCCGCTGATCACCAGGCCGGCGCCGACACCGCTGGCGACCTTGATGTACGCCAGGTCGCGCACGCCCCGGCCGCTCCCCCAGACCATCTCGCCGAGCGCGCCCAGGTTGGCGTCGTTGTCCACGTGCACCGGCACGCCGAGCCGCCCCCGCAGCTCCTCGGCGGGACGGGTGCCGGACCAGCCGGGCAGGATGGCGGTGGAGCCGAGGGTGCCGGACTCCACGTCGATGGGTCCGGGCACGCCGAGCCCGACGCCGGCGACCTTGGACCGGTCCACGCCGGTGGCCTCGATCAGCCGGTTGACCAGCTGTTCCGCCCGGTCGAAGCCCTGCGTCGAGGAGGCGTCCACGTCCAGCGGCTCGGACTCCTCCGCGAGCACCTGGTGGGCCAGGTTTCCCACCGCCACCCGCAGATGGGTGTGCCCGAAGTCGACCCCGATGACGATGCCGGCGTCCCCGCTCAGCGACACGCTGCGGGCCCGGCGGCCGCCCGAGGACGTGGGCGTGACCTCGACCGTCCCGCCTTCCTTCAGTTCCCGGACGATGTTGGAGACCGTGGCCGCGGACAGGCCGGTGGTCCTCGCGATCTCCGCCTGGGTCAAGGACCCCGCCAGACGCACTGCTCGGACGACCCGCTCCAGGTTGGCTCGGTGCAGCGACGACTGCGACCCCGGAGTCTCCATTGACTCTCACCCTCATCCCTGGCCCGCGCCACCCTGGGACGACGGGACCTTGTACAAGTTATGAACTCCAAGCTCCGCTGATTCGCCCAGTGCCGTCAAGACCTTGACAGAAATCGGTTCCTGCCCGTGTCCGGCCGACTACCGCTGGTGCGCCACAGGGGTCCGGCCCCGGAGAGCTGTCTCTCCGGGGCCGGACCCCTGCGTACGACGGGTGGAGCGGCGGGCGTCAGCGGAAGGTGCCCTGGGACACCGAGCCGGCGATCCGCCGCTGGAAGACGCAGTACACGATCAGTACGGGCACCACCGTGATCACGATCGCCGCGAACAGCGCGCCGTAGTCGATGTCGTAGACCTGCGAGGACGCGTAGGCGGCCATGCCCTGGGTGAGGACCCACATGTCCTGGTCGGTGTTGAGCGCCACCGGCAGCAGGAACTGGTTCCACAGGCCCAGGAAGTTGAAGATCGCCACCGCCGCCATGCCCGGACGGGCCATCGGCAGCATCACCTGGAAGAACGCCCGCCAGTCCCCGGCGCCGTCGATCAGCGCGGCCTCGTACACGTCGTGCGGCAGCGACCGGAAGAACGAATAGAGGAAGAACATCGTGAACGGCAGCGCGAACGCGACATAGGTGAGGATCAGCCCGGCACGGGTGTTCAGCAGCCCGAAGTTCTGCAGCTGGAAGAAGAGCGGAACGATCGCCAGGAACACCGGGAAAGTCAGGCCGGCGAGCATGACGTAGTAGATCAGCCGGCGGCCGGGGAATTCGAACCGGGCGAGAATGTAGGCGCACATCGCGCCGAGCAGCATCACCAGGATCAGTGCCGAGACCACGACGATCACGGAATTCAGGAAATACCTTCCGATGTTCGCGTCGGTCCACGCGTTCGCGTAGTTCTCGAACCGCCAGTGATCGGGCAGCGAGAACGGCGACGAAAGGATCTCGCCGGTCGATTTGAACGACGACATCAGCACCCACAGCATGGGCACGATCACGATCACGGACCACACGATCAGCAGGGCGTGCGAGACCGCCGCGAATCTGCGGTCGCTGCTCGCGGCGACGCGCGTCAGCTTCCGGTCCCTCGCCGGTTCACGTTCACCGGCTGTCTTCGGGTCGGCGGCGATGACGCTCACCCGGCACCTCCCTCGGCTGCGGCACGCCGAGCCTTGGACCCAGGTGCCTTCTTCTTGCCCTCGCCCTCGCCGCCGCCCGTGAGGCGGTTGACGAGGAACACCAGCGCCGCGAACACCAGGGTGACGACGGCGAGGACGACGCCCATCGCGGTGGCGTAGCCGAACTGCTGCTTGGCGAAAGCGACGTTGAACAGACGCTGGCTGATGGTCAGGGTCGAGTTGTCCGGGCCGCCGTTCGGCACCATCGCCTGGACGTAGACGAACGCGTCGAGGGCGGCGATGCCCAGGTAGATGTACGCCGTCTGCACGCTGTCCCGGATCGCCGGCAGGGTGATCGAGACGGTGGTGCGCAGCCGGCCGGCCCCGTCGATCCTCGCCGCCTCGTACAGTTCGGCGGGGACGCCCTTGATCGCGGCGATGAAGAGCACCGCGTAGAAGCCGACGAGCCCCCAGATGATCACGAACATCACGGACGGCATCGCCGTCGCCTTCTCGCCCAGCCACGCGAACGTGTCGAACCGGTCGAGGCCGAGGCCCGTGAGGACGCCGTTGAGCAGGCCGGCGTTCGGGTCGTACATCTGCGCCCAGATCAGACCGACGATGATCGCCGGCACGACGTAGGGGAAGAACGAGACGATCCGGTAGAACGACGCGCCCCGGATCCCCCGCACGGGGCCCTTGCCGGGCCCGCCCAGGGTGATGGCCACGGCGACCCCGAGGGCGAGCGTCAGGGTCACCAGCGGCACGAAGGCCGCGAGGAGCGCGACGTTGCGCAGCGCCTTCAGGAAGATGTCGTCCCGGAACATCTTCGTGAAGTTGTCGAAGCCGACGAAGTTGTAGTCCGGGCTGAAGCCACGCCAGTCGGTCATCCCCCAGAAGATCGCCTGGCAGAACGGGATCAGGACGAAGATCACGAAGATGGCCAGCGGGAGACCGAGGAACGCGAGGAAGAACGTCACCCGGTCGAACGTGAGCTTGCGGCGCCGTGGCCGCCCGCCGCGAGCGGCCGGCTCGGGCCGGCGGCTCGCGGTCTCGGCTTTGAGGATCGTGTCCTTCATCGGGTGCTAGCTGACCTTGACCTTGTCGACGGAGTCGTCCTCCCGGACCTTGTCGGAGATCCGCTGCAGGGCCGCGGTCAGCCCCTTGCCGTCGAGGTCGCCCGCGAGGAACGAGTTCCACGGCACCAGCTGGTCGGTGTTCATCCCGTAGGTCTCGACGAACATGTAGTTGAAGATGTTGGTGCCCGCGGCCTCCAGCATCTTCGTCTGCGAGACGAGGGCCGTCGATCCGTAGCCGTCGGCGGGCACGGTGCCCTTGACGATCGTCGGGGCCAGCTTCGTCTTGGAGAAGTTGGAGGCCGCCTTCTCCGACAGCATCGCCCGCAGCACCTCCTTGGCGCCGGCCGGGTTCTTGCCCTGCCGGGGCACGATGAAGGGCTCGCCGGCGGCCGCGCGGAGCGACTCCCAGGGCAGCGCCGGCTTGTCGGTGAGCGTCATCGACGGGAAGCCGGTCATCTGGAAGTCGGCCTTCGTGGCCTTCTTCATCTCGTTCTCGATCCAGCCGCCGGACGGGTAGAGCAGCGCCTTCTGGTCGTTGCTCCAGATCGCCTGCGCCTTCTGGAACTGGGTGCCGGAGCCGCCGGGGACGAACATCTTCTGCTTGACCATGGTCTCCATGACCTTGATCACGCCCTGGACGGCCGGGTGCGACCAACAGCCCTTCTCCAGGTTCTCCAGGGCCAGCCGCACCTCGTCGCCGCCCTCCTTGATCGCCGAGTCGATCAGGAGCGTGCGGTAGTAGGTCGCCGCCTCCTTGCCGTGGACGAAGAGGTACTTGCCCTTCTTCTTCGCCTGCTGGCCGAGGTCGAGCGCCTCGTCCCAGGTCTTCGGCGGGGCCCAGCCGTTCGCCTCGAAGAGCGTCTTCGAGTACCAGACGCCGTACACGGTCATCACGTAGTTGAGCGCGACGAACTTGTCCTTGAACGTGCCGGGGGCCTTGACGCCGGGGTAGACGATGTCGGCGATCTTCTTGCCCTCGTAGGTGTTGGCCTCGAAGAGGTCGTCGAGCTCCTCCAGCTGGTCGAGGATGCCGAGGAAGCCGATCTGGTCCTCGCCGGAGTTGTCGATGAGGTCCGGCGGGTTGCCGCCGACGAAGCGGGGCTGGAGCTGGGGGGCGATGTCGACGACCGGGTCGACCTTGACCTTGAGGCCCTTGACCTGACCGGCGAGCACCTGGTTGGTGTAGTCGACGTAGTCGGTGCCGTAGCCGCCGTCGAAGATGGCCGCCTCGACCGTGGAGTTCTCGGCGACGCCGAACGGGTTCGTGGCGCTCTTCTCGCCCTTCGGGCCGCCGCCGCCTTCGCTGTCCTTGCTGGAGGGAGAGCTGCACGCGACCGCGAACGAGCCCACCGCCGCGGTGGCGATGGCCCCGCGCAGCAGCGTCCGCCTGTCAAGAGAGCCGGCACGAATGGTCATCTCTGCATCCTCACTGATCGGTTGGCTTTGTACGGGTGTGCTGCGTGGGCGCCCGCCGTGGCCGGACCGGTCCTGGACCGGCCGCACACAGGGGCGTTGTCGCCGTCGTCCCGGCGCCGCGGCGCGGCGCCGGTGATCAGCTGAGCGATGCCGGCACAACGGTCGCCGGGGCCGGAGCGGCGGTCGCAATCCGCCTGATCAGATCGCAATGGCCTACGCCGGAAGTGGATCCCATGCTCAAGTCCTCGCCTTCTCCAGGACTCAGGCGGTGAACCGGATCCTTCCCGGCACCGCGTTCGGGTCAAGCTGGGTCGTGCAGGAAGTGCGGCTGGTACGGGGCGGGTGCGGTGAAGATTGCCCCGGAGTGCCGACAGGTATAGTCCACTTCACGCCGACGGAGCAAGATCGAATGCAAGGTTCCCCATACGTCTTTTCCGAGTTGAGACCTCGGGGAAATAAGAGCCCCGGGCACCTTACGCAACGGAAAAGTCCCCGCCATTGCCTGCGAATGCCACAAGCAACCCCTTGACATCACAGGCCACTTGACCCACTACTGGTCCTTGCGCACTGCAATTGACAACGTTGTCCAACGCAGGGAGGGTGCTCGCGCATGCAACAGAGGGTTCGGCACAGATGGGGAACGGCGGTCGTCGCGACGACCGCCTTCGCTTTGGCCGCGGGCTCGCAGGGCGTCGCCGTGGCGCTCCCCGAGGCGCCGCCGAGGACCGACCGGGAGTTCTCCTCGTCGTTCGAGTCCGGGGATCCCGCCCCGGACTGGCTGAACACCGTGGAGACCACGCGCGGCGGCAAGCGCGCCTCCGGCGTGAACGGCGGCTACAGCGCCGGAATCCCCGGCAACGTCACCGACCATGTGACGGAGGTCCGCGCGAGCGCGGAGAACACCGACGGCCGGGAGGTGAAGGAGCACCTCGTCGACAGCCTGTCCAGCACCAAGTGGCTGGCCTTCGAGCCCACCGCCTGGGTGGAGTTCGACTTCGACGCGCCGGTCGAGGTGCGGCGGTACGCGCTCACCTCCGCCAACGACCACGAGGAGCGCGATCCGCGGGACTGGGTGCTGAAGGGCTCCGCCGACGGCGAGGACTGGACGACCCTCGACACCCGCACGGGCGAGACGTTCCAGGAGCGCTTCCAGACCAAGACGTACGCGCTGGACGACTCCGTCATCGGCGAGTACCGGCATTTCCGGCTGGAGATCACCAAGAACGGCAGCGGCAACCTGGTGCAGCTCGCCGATGTGCAGTTCGCGTCCGGCGGCGAGGAGCAGCCGGTGCCCGAGGACATGCTGTCGCTGGTGGACCGCGGCCCGACCGGCTCCCCGACCGCCAAGGCGCGGGCGGGCTTCACCGGTGTGCGGGCGCTGCGTTACGCGGGCCGGCATCTCGCCGACGGGCGGGCGTACTCGTACAACAAGGTCTTCGACGTCAATGTGAAGGTCGAGCGGGACACCCAGCTGTCCTACCGGGTCTTCCCGTCGATGGCGGACGGCGACCTCGACTACGACGCCACGAACGTCGCCGTCGACCTGGCCTTCACCGACGGCACCTATCTGAGCGACCTGCGCGCCACCGACCAGCACGGCTTCCCGCTCACCCCGCGCGGGCAGGGCGAGTCGAAGGTGCTGTACGTCAACCAGTGGAACAACGTGGTCTCCCGGATCGGCTCGGTGGCCCGCGGCAAGACCGTGGACCGGATCCTGGTGGCGTACGACTCCCCCAAGGGCCCGGCGAAGTTCCGCGGCTGGCTGGACGACGTGGCGCTGAAGCAGGTGCGGCCCGAGCCGCCGAAGGCGCATCTGTCGGACTACGCGGTGACCACCCGCGGCACCAACTCCAGCGGCAGCTTCTCGCGTGGCAACACCTTCCCGGCGACGGCGGTGCCGCACGGGTTCAACTTCTGGACCCCGGTGACCAACGCCGGTTCCAAGAGCTGGCTGTACGAGTACGCGGCGGGCAACAACGACGACAACCTGCCGACGATCCAGGCGTTCAGCGCGAGCCACGAGCCGAGCCCGTGGATGGGCGACCGGCAGACCTTCCAGGTGATGCCGTCGGCCGCCGAGGGCACCCCGGAGACCGGCCGTGACGCGCGCGAGCTGGCCTTCCGGCACGAGAACGAGACCGCCCGGCCGTACTACTACGGGGTGCGGTTCGAGAACGGCGTGAAGGCCGAGATGGCGCCGACGGACCACGCGGCGATGATGCGCTTCACCTTCCCCGGTGATGACGCGAGCGTGATCTTCGACAACGTCACCGACGAGGCGGGACTGACGCTGAACAAGGAGGAGTCCTCCTTCACCGCCTACTCGGACGTCAAGTCCGGCCTGTCGACCGGCGCGACCCGCCTGTTCGTCTACGGCGAGTTCGACAGGAAGGTCACCGGCGGCGACTCCAAGGGCGAGCGCGGCCGTCTGAGCTTCGACGCGGGCGAGGACCGCACGGTCACCCTGCGCCTGGCCACCTCGCTGATCAGCGTGGACCAGGCGAAGGACAACCTGCGCCAGGAGATCGGCCGCAAGACCTCGTTCGACGACGTCAAGCGGGACGCGCGGAAGCAGTGGGACCGCATCCTCGGCAAGGTCGAGGTCGAGGGCGCCACGCCGGACCAGCTGACCACGCTGTACTCCAGCCTGTACCGGCTGTACCTGTATCCGAACTCGGGCTTCGAGAAGGTCGACGGAGAGTACAAGTACGCCTCGCCGTTCTCGCGGATGCCGGAGCCGGACACGCCGACCCACACGGGCGCGAAGATCGTGGACGGCAAGGTGTACGTCAACAACGGCTTCTGGGACACCTACCGGACGACCTGGCCGGCGTACTCCTTCCTCACGCCGACCAAGGCCGGTGAGCTGGTCGACGGGTTCGTGCAGCACTACAAGGACGGCGGCTGGACCTCCCGCTGGTCCTCCCCCGGCTACGCGGACCTGATGACCGGCACCTCCTCGGACGTCGCCTTCGCGGACGCCTACGTCAAGGGCGTCGACACCTTCGACGCGAAGGCCGCGTACGACGCGGCGCTGAAGAACGCCACCGTGGTGCCCCCGTCGTCCGGTGTGGGCCGCAAGGGCATGGCGACCTCGCCGTTCCTCGGCTACACCAGCACCGAGACCCACGAGGGCCTGTCCTGGGCCCTGGAGGGCTACCTCAACGACTACGGCATCGCCAAGATGGGCGAGGCGCTCTACAAGAAGACCGGCGACAGGCGCTACCAGGAGGAGTCGGCGTACTTCCTGAACCGGGCGCAGGACTACGTCAACCTGTTCGACCCCGAGGCCGGCTTCTTCCAGGGCCGTGACCTCAAGGGCGACTGGCGGGTGAAGTCCTCCGCGTACGACCCCCGGGTGTGGGGCTACGACTACACGGAGACCAACGGTTGGGGCTACGCGTTCACCGCCGCCCAGGACAGCCGGGGCCTCGCCAACCTGTACGGCGGGCGCAAGGGCCTCGCCGACAAGCTCGACGAGTACCTCTCCACTCCCGAGACGGCCTCCCCGGACCTCAAGGGCTCCTACGGCGGTGTCATCCACGAGATGATCGAGGCGCGCGACGTCCGCATGGGCATGTACGGCCACTCCAACCAGGTGGCCCACCACGCCCTGTACATGTACGACGCGGCCGGGCAGCCCTGGAAGACGCAGGCGAACGTACGCGAGGTGCTGTCCCGCCTCTACACCGGCAGCGAGATCGGGCAGGGCTACCACGGCGACGAGGACAACGGCGAGCAGTCCGCCTGGTACCTGTTCTCCTCGCTCGGCTTCTACCCGCTGGTGATGGGCAGCGGCGAGTACGCCATCGGCTCCCCGCTGTTCACCAAGGTCACCGTGCACCTGGAGAACGGCCGCGACCTGGTCGTCAAGGCGCCGAGGAACAGCGCGAAGAACGTGTACGTGCAGGGCCTGAAGGTCAACGGGAAGAAGTGGAACTCCACGGCGCTGCCGCACTCGGCGATCGCCAAGGGCGGCGTGCTCGAGTTCGACATGGGTCCGCGCCCGTCGGCGTGGGGCACCGGCAAGAACGCCGCGCCGGTGTCGATCACCCAGGACGACGAGGTGCCCGTCCCGCGCGAGGACGCGGTGAAGGGCGAGGGCCCGCTGTTCGACAACACCTCGGGGACCAGCGGTGCGGTGACCGAGGTCGAGCTGCCCGTGGAGAAGGCCGCCACGGCGGTGCAGTACACGCTGACCTCCGCTCAGGCCGCCAAGGCCCCCACCGGCTGGGTGCTGCAGGGCTCCGCGGACGGGAAGACCTGGCAGGACCTGGACCGGCGGACGGACGAGTCCTTCCGCTGGGACAGGCAGACCCGCGTCTTCTCGGTGGCGAAGCCGCAGCCGTACGCGCACTACCGGCTGGTGCTGACCGGTGAGGCGACGCTGGCGGAGGTGGAGCTGCTGAGCTGACCGACGCTCATCTGGCGGGTCCGGACCTGTGTCCGGGCCCGCCTTTTCCTTGCCCGCGTCCTTTCCGCGCCTGCGGGGGCATTTCGCGATCACCACGGGTACCTTCGGAGTCCCCTGTGCACGAGAATGGAGCCATGACGGACTCGGGGGACTTCGACGCCGCCTGGCTGCCCGACGCCGCGTTCCGCGCCGTCGGCTCCCGCCGTTCTCTCGTCCGGGGCGGCCCGGATCCGCTGGCGGACACGGTGCGCGCCGAACTCGCGGGCGCCTGCGCCCGGTTCGGCGGCGAAGTGGTGCGGGACGGGGACGCGGCGGAGTTCGTCCTCCATCTGACCGGCGAGGACCCGTCCGACGAGGGCTACACACTCCAGCGCCGTGACGGCGTCACCACGGTGACCGCGTCCGGCGGGCGCGGGCTGCTGTACGGGCTGTTCCATGTCGTGCGGCTCGGCGAGGACGCCTTCGCCGGGGACCTGGCGCCGCGCACGCACCGGCCCGCCCTCGCCACCCGGATGCTGGACCACTGGGACAACGTGGCCGTGCACCCGGTGACGGGCCAGGTGGAGCGCGGTTACGCGGGCGGCTCCCTGTTCTGGGCGGACGGCGAGGCCCGCGGCGACCTCGGCCGGGTGCGGGCGTACGGCAGGCTGCTGGCCGCGTGCGGGATCAACGCCGTCGCCGTCAACAACGTCAACGTGCACGCCACGGAGGCGCGGCTGCTGACCGACCGGATCGGCGACGTGGCCGCGATCGCCGACACCTTGCGGCCGTACGGCGTTCGCACGCACCTCTCCGTCAGCTTCGCCGCGCCGATCCTGCTGGGCGGGCTGCCCACCGCCGACCCGCTGGAACCGGCGGTGCGCGCCTGGTGGGCGGCGGCGACCGCCCGCGTGTACGACGCCGTCCCCGACTTCGGCGGGTACGTCGTGAAGGCCGACTCCGAGGGCCAGCCGGGCCCCTTCGCCTACGGCCGCTCGCACGCCGACGGCGCGAACATGCTCGCGGCCGCGCTGGAGCCGCACGGCGGCACGGTGCACTGGCGGGCCTTCGTCTACGACCACCGCCAGGACTGGCGGGACCGCTCCACCGACCGGGCGCGGGCCGCGTACGACCACTTCACCCCGCTGGACGGGGAGTTCGCGGACAACGCGGTGCTCCAGGTGAAGCACGGCCCGATGGACTTCCAGGTGCGCGAGCCGGTCTCGCCGCTGATCGGCGCGATGCCGGACACCCGGGTGGCGGTGGAGCTCCAGGTCACGCAGGAGTACACCGGGCAGCAGAAGCACGTGTGCTGGCTGGGCCCGATGTGGAGCGAGGTGCTGCGGTTCCGCCCGGACGGCGAGGTGCCCGCGGGGCGGCTCGCGGACGGTCTGGTCGCGGTGTCCAACGCCGGCGACGACCGCTTCTGGACCGGGCACCCCCTCGCCCAGACCAACCTGTACACCTTCGGACGGCTGGCGTGGGACCCGGCGGCGGACCCGCGGTCCGTCCTCGACGAGTGGATCGCGCTGACGCACCCGGGCAGCCCCGACCGGCTGGCCGAAGGGCTGCACACCGTCCTGGACGGCTCCTGGGCGACGTACGAGAAGTACACGGCGCCGCTCGGCGTGGGCTTCATGGTGCAGCCGGGCCACCACTACGGGCCGAGCGTGGACGGCTACGAGTACAGCCCCTGGGGCACCTACCACTTCGCCGACCGGGACGGCATCGGCGTCGACCGCTCCGTGGCGACCGGCACCGGATACGCGGGGCAGTACGCCGAGCCGTGGGCGAAACTCTACGAGTCCCCCGACACCTGCCCGGACGAGCTGCTGCTGTTCTTCCACCACGTCCCGTACGGCCATGTGCTGCACAGCGGCAGGACGGTGATCCAGCACATCTACGACACCCACTTCGAGGGCGTGGAGGAGGCCGAGGAGGCCCGCCGGGTGTGGGCGGGCCTCGCGGACCTGGTGGAGCCGGAGCGGCACGCGCGGGTGGCGGAGCGGTTCGAGGAGCAGCTGCGCAGCGCGCGGGAGTGGCGGGACCAGATCAACAGCTACTTCCTGCGCAAGTCCGGGGTGCCGGACGCGCACGGGCGCACGATCCACTGAGCGCCCGCGCGGCTCAGGCCGTGAAGTGGTCCCGGGTCTCCTCGATCACCGGGCGGCCGGCGTGCAGCAGTGACAGCAGCAGCGGCGCGGCGAGCAGGGCGGGCAGCGCCTCCGTGAGCAGCGCCGTGGCGGCGGCCGTGAGGATCAGCAGGGAGAGGGCGCCCAGGGTGGAGCGCGGCCGCCTCGCCAGGAAGTACGCGGCGAGGCGTGCGGTGTCGCGGGCGCGGAACGTGAACAGGGCGGTCAGCACCAGCGCGTGGGCGCCCCACAGCAGGCTGCCCACGCCGATCAGGGCGAGCAGGAACGCCCACCAGCCGGGCAGTCCGGTCGCCGGGAAGTGGGTGAGGGTGAACGCGATCACCGTGAGCCAGCCGAGCAGCGGCGCCCACAGCTTCAGCGCGGGCACGGCGTTCATCCGCCAGCCGCGCAGGAAGGCGCGGGACGGGCGGAGTTCGGTGAGGTCGCCGCTGCGGTGGTGCAGGGCGTAGAGGGCCGCGGCGGCGGACGGGCCGAGCGGCAGCAGGCAGAGCGCGGCGAGCGGCAGGTTGGCCGGGTCGGGGGCGAGCAGGAAGAGGCCGGCGAGGCCCGGCGCCGCGGTGAGCAGCAGCAGGGCCTCGACAGTGACGAGCGTGTGGATCAGGGCGGCGGCCCGGGACAGCGGGCCGGTGCCGAAGGCGTCGGCGCGTACGGTGCTCATGCCGTCTCCCCGCCGAGCAGCCGCCGCTCGTCCCACCAGGGCGGGGTCTCGTCGTCCACGGGGGTCAGCTCGACGAGGGTGACCTCGTGACGGGCGAGGGTGAGGGTGAGATCCACTCGGCCGTCCTCGACGGGGAGCCGGGTGTGGCTGCGGGCGGGCTCGGAGGCCTCGTGCAGGATGTCGAGCTGGCCGGGGCGCGGGGAGCGGGGGGAGCCCATGTGCCGCCAGGCGGTGTAGGCGTTGCCGCGCTCCTCGTCGACCGAGGAGCGTCGCACGAACAGCTCGCCGCCCCGCGCGGGGAGGGACAGGCGCAGGGTGTGCCGGTCCGGGCCGGGTGTCTGCCCTGTGGGGTCGACGGGGGCCCAGGCGAGGACGGTGATCCGCCCGTCCGGGTGCCGGGTCACCAAGTGGCCGTCACCGCGCGCCAGTCGCTCCTCCCCCATCCGTGCCAAGAACGCGTACAGGTGGTAGGTCGGCTTGCGGATCTGTCGGTGGGTGAGCAGGCCGAAGCCGCCGTGGAACAGGGCGGTGGGGATGCCGGTCTCCTCGAAGACGTCGCTGAACGTCCAGTAGGAGAAGGAGTCGGCGTGGTCGCCGCCCGCCGCCACCACGGGGGCCAGGTAGGCGGCGTGGAACGCGGTGTCGTGGATCAGGTTGTCCGGCCGGTAGGAGGAGTTGAACTCCGTGATGTGCACCGGGAGTCCGGCCAGACGGGTGCCCGCGAGGGCCTGGCGGGGCTGGGCGAACTGGTCGAGGAGGGTGCTCGCCGGGGCGAGGGTCTGGTGGGTGCCGAACGGGACGTTCTGCGCGGGCCCGGAGGCGTAGGCGTGCCGGGACACGAAGTCCACGGGCACGTCCCGGCGTTCGGCGAACTCGGCGAACCGCTCCAGCCAGCCGTCGGCGGCCGGGGACAGCGCGGGCCCGCCGACCGCCAGCTCCGCGTCCACCTCCTTCACGGTGTGCGCCGTCGCCTCGTACAGCCGGTGGTAGGCCGCCTCGTCGGCGTCCTTCCAGAACGGGGGCAGGTCCGGTTCGTTCCACACCTCGACGGGCCAGGTGCGCACCTCGTCGAGGCCGTAGCGGTCGATCAGGTGGGTGAGGACCGCGCGCACCAGGCGGGTCCACTCCTTCTCGTCGGCGGGCGGGGTGACGTTGCCCTCCCACCAGAACACCGTCTGCGTGCCCGACGCCATCTCCCGTGGCATGAAGCCGAGTTCGAGGAAGGGGCGGATGCCCGTGGCGAGGAGGGCGTCGAGCACCTGGTCCAGGTAGGTGAACGAGTGGTGGGTGCGGCGGGCGCCCTGCCACTCGTAGGGACGGTGGACGCCCATGCCGTCGCTGAGCAGGCCGTGGCCGCGCAGATGGCGGAAGCCGATGTCGCGCTGGAGGAGGGCGAGGGAGTCCTGGTAGTCGCGGCGCAGGGCGAGGTCGAGCCGGCCGGTGCCGACGCAGGCGCGCCAGGCGCCGGACAGCCGGCCGACGGGCTCCTCCGGTACGCGGATCACGCGTTCTCCTTCTTGAACCGCTCGTACGCCTGGTTGTGCAGCTCGATGTAGCGGTCCATGTTCTTCGCCTTGAGTTCCTTGACGTAGTCGTCCCACTCGGAGAGGGGGCGCTTGCCGAGGACGAACCGCAGGGCGTTCTGGGTGACGTGGTCCTTCAGCGGGGTGTCCCAGAGGGTGGCCTGCTCCTGCTCCTCGGCGCGCAGCGGGTGCGGCGGGTCGGTGGGCAGCTCCTTGCGGGCGGCCATGGCGTCGGTGAACTTCTTCTCGTCCGGGCTGAAGGACGAGGACACGAGGGCCCAGCTGCCGCCGTAGGTGAACACGCCGTTGAAGAAGCCGAAGTCCTTCTGCAGGTCCTTCGGGGCGTCCGGGTCGGAGCCCATGAGGGAGATGCCGGGCTTGAGCCGGTAGCCCGCGCCGGAGCGGGTGAACGTGATCTTCTCCACGCCCCACTTGCAGAACTCCTGGCCGGCGTCGGAGTACCAGAGCCAGTCCACGAACTGCATCAGGGCGACGAAGTCGTCCCGCTCCAGCGCCTTGCTGGAGATCATCATGCCGTTCTCCAGCCGTCCGCCGCCCATGACGACGGGGCCCGCCGGGCCGAGCGGCACCGGGATCATCTCGATGGTGGCGCCCTTGACCTGCCGCTGGAGGTTGTAGCGGTAGTTCTGCACCAGCTCCTGCGCGTTGGCGCTGATCGCGAAGGACTTCTCCCCCAGCAGCTTCTTCACCGCCTCCTCGTCGGTCTGGGTGAAGCTCTCCGGGTCCATCAGCTTCTCCGCGACCAGCTTGCGCAGGTACTCCACGACCTGGCGGAAGGCGTCGGTGGCGCCGGTGAAGACGAACTGCTCCGCCTGGGCGTCCCAGGTGGTGTTCAGGTACGACCAGCCGGCGCGGACGCCGTGCGCCTGCCCGAGGTACTGGAACAACGCGCCCGCCGGGAAGGGGGTGTTGGTGCTCCAGCGGTCGGTGAACGGGTAGCGGTCCGGGTACTCCTCACGGAGCGCCTTCAAGGTCGTGTAGACCTCGTCCCAGGTGGCGGGCAGGGCGAGACCGTGCTTGGTCAGGACGTCCGTGCGGAAGGACAGCGAGTACTGCTGGCGCACCTTCTCGTGGAGTCCGGGGAGCAGGTAGTAGCGGCCGTCGGACTGGCGCAGCGAGTCGACCTCCGGCTGGAGGTTCCATCTCTTCACCTTCTCCTGGAAGTTGGGCATCAGGTCGGTGTACTCGCTGACCGGCAGGATGGCGCCGGAGGAGACGAAGGCGGTCTCCGCGCCCGGGTAGGTCTTGGGGATGAGCAGAGGGGCGTCGCCCGCGCCGATGAGGAGGCTGCGCTTCTTCTCGTAGTCGCTCAGCGGGACCGGGGTGGCGTCGAGGGTGACGCCGGTGCGCCGGGTGAGCTCCTTCCAGAACAGCCAGCTCTTCTTCGACGGGTAGACCGGGTTGTCGTTGTGCAGGACGGTGAAGGTGAGCGGCTCGGTGGCCTTGAACTGCTGTCCGGCGCGGTAGTTCTTCATGGCGCCGTCGCGCTTCTTCGACAGGTCCTTGGTGTCCTCGCCGTCGCCGCCGCTGCCGCAGCCGGTGAGGGTGGCGAGGCCGATGAATCCGGCGGCGGCGAGTATCTGGCGCCGGGAGAGCTGTCCGTCGTTCTTCACGGGGACTCCTGTGACGTGGGGGTGGGCTGGAGGGGGTGGGTGGAGCGCCGGCGGCCGTCAGCCCTTGACCGCGCCGAGCATCACGCCGGAGACGAAGTAGCGCTGCACGAACGGGTACACGCAGAGGATCGGCAGCGAGGTGAGCACGATCGTCACCGCCTGGATGTTGGCGTTGACCTGGCTGAGGTTCTCGGTGCCCGCGCCGGCGGCGGTGCCTCCCGTGGCGCCCGCGAGGAGGTTGCGCAGATACACCGTGACCGGCATCAGCTCGGTGCGGTCCATGTAGAGGAACGCCGAGAACCAGGAGTTCCAGAAGGACACCGAGTAGAACAGCACCATGGTCGCCACGACCGCCTTGGACAGCGGCAGCACGATCCGCAGCAGGATGCCGTAGGTGCTGAGGCCGTCGATCTGCGCGGCCTCCTCCAGTTCCGACGGCAGGCTCTCGAAGAAGGCCTTCATCACCAGCAGGTTGAAGACGCTGATCGCGTTCGGCAGGGCGATGGCCCACACGCTGTTCTTCAGCCCGAGGCTGGTGATCAGGACGTAGTGGGGGATGAGGCCGCCGCTGAAGAACATGGTGAACACGGCGATCCCGACCAGCGCGCCGCGGCCCTTGAGGTGGTGCTTGGACAGGACGTAGGCGTAGCAGGTGGTCAGCACCATGGCGACGGCGGTGGCGACGACCGTGTAGAGGACGGTGTTGCCGTAGTTCCGCCAGAACATCGCGTCGGAGAAGACGATCTCGTAGGTGGTGAGGTTGAAGCCCTTGGGCCACAGCGTCACGTCACCGGCGCGGATCTCCTTCTCGCCGCTGAACGAGCGGGCGACGATGTTCGCGAACGGGTACAGCGTGACCAGCACGACCAGGGTGAGGATCACGCCGTTGACGCCCTGGAAGACGCGGTGACCCCGGGAGGGGCGGATGGTGCTCACCACAGGCCCGTCCCCACCGTGCGGCGCGACAGCTGGTTGGCCGAGGTGATCAGCACCAGGCCGATGACCGCCTCGAACAGGCCGATGGCGGCGGCGTAGCTGAAGCTGTTGGACTCCACACCCGTGCGGTAGAGGTAGGTGGAGATCACGTCGGCGGTGGGATACGTGAGCGGGTTGTACAGCAACAGGACCTTCTCGAAACCGACGGCCAGGAACGTGCCGATGTTGAGGATCAGCAGGGTGATCATGGTGGGGCGGATGCCGGGCAGGGTGACGTGCCAGATCTGCCGCCAGCGGTTCGCGCCGTCGATCCGGGCGGCCTCGTACAGGTCCTCGTCGATGGTGGTGAGCGCGGCGAGGTAGAGGATCGTGCCCCAGCCGGCGGTCTGCCAGATCTCGGAGCCGACGTAGATGGTGCGGAACCAGTCGGGTTCCTGGATGAACCGGACCGGGTCGTGCCCGAACCAGCCGAGGACATGGTTGACGGGACCGTCCGTGGCGAGCATCTGCATCGTGATGCCGGCGACGATCACGATGGACAGGAAGTGCGGCAGGTACGACACCGACTGCACGAATCGTTTCAACGACCTGCGGCGGACCTCGTTCAGCAGCAGGGCGAGCACGATCGGGATCGGGAAGCAGAAGACGAGCGTCAGTCCGCCGATCCACAGGGTGTTGCGGAAGACCTGCCAGAACGTCGGGTCGGACAGGAACATCTCGACGTAGCGCAGGCCCACCCAGTACTCGCCGAAGACCGAACCGCCCGGCTCGAACCGGCGGAACGCGATCACGTTGCCGAGCATCGGCAGATAGCGGAACACCAGGAAGAACAGCAGCGGCAGCACCGCCAGCGAGTACAGCTGCCAGTCCTTGCGCAGCGCGCGCCGCCAGCCGGTGGGCGAGGGCGACCGGGTGCGCCGCCGTGGCGGGGGCGCCGACGGCGGCTCCTGAATGCCCGGAGGTGGAGCCGACGTGGTGGAGCTGCTCATTGCCCGGGCCTCCCGTGCCTGACACAGAACCGAAACTTTCGAGCCCTTCCCGGTAACTCCGCGGCAACTTATGAGCCGCGGTAAGCGCTGTCAATGGGTGGTGCGCAGGCGACTTTTGCTACGTCACGGCCGCACGGAAGTCCGGAACGGACCGGTGTGGAACCGGGCCGAGATCTGTTACCGTCCACCGAAATTTCCTGCGGCACGCCCGCAACGATCGGGGGTGCCGTCCGTCCGATCCTGCGAGGTGCCGCGTGCCCGCGTTCGACCTGCCCCCGGCCGACCTGGAGCGCTACCGCCCGGACGTCGCCGAACCGGCGGACTTCGACGGTTTCTGGAAGCGCACGCTGGGGGAGGCGGCGGACGCGGGCGACGCGCTGGTCTCCGCCCAGCCGGTGGACAACGGGCTGCGGCTGACGGAGACCTGGGACGTGACGTTCCGCGGTTTCGCGGGCGATCCGGTGCGGGGGTGGTTCAGCCGTCCGGCCGGGGCGGGCGAACCCCTTCCGGCGGTGGTGGAGTTCGCCGGGTACGGGCGCGGACGGGGTCTCCCCCACGAGCGGCTCACCTGGGTCAACGCCGGGTACGCGCATCTGCTGATGGACAACCGGGGCCAGGGCGACCAGTACGGGTGCGGCGGGGACACCCCCGACCCGCACGCCGGAGCGCCCGGCGGTCCCGGACCGGCCGCGCGGGGCCTGCTCGATCCGCACGACCACCACTACCGCCGGCTGATCACCGACGCGGTGCGCGCGGTGGAGGCGGTGCGCGCGCTCCCCGGCGTGGACGCCTCCCGGGTCGCGGCGGTGGGCAACAGCCAGGGCGGGGGCGTCGCGCTGGCGGTCGCGGGCCTGGTGCCGGACCTCGCGGCGGTCCTGGTCACGGCGCCCTTCCTGTGCGGGATCCGGCGCGCGCTGGACCTCACGGACGCCTCCCCGTACGGCGAGATCGGCGCGTACCTCGCCGTGCACCGGGGCGCGGAGGAGGCGGCCTACCGCACGCTGTCCTACGTGGAGGGCGTCTCCTTCGCCCGCCGCGCCCAGGCGCCCGCGCACTTCGGGGTGGGCCTGCGCGACACGGTGTGCCCGCCGAGCGGGGCGTACGCGGCGTACAACCGGTACGCGGAACTGGCGGGCGGCCAGGAGGAGAAGGTCCTGCACGCCTACCCGTTCAACGGGCATGAGGGCGGGGACGCGGTGCATGTGCGGCGGCAACTGGAGTGGCTGCGGGGGGTGTTGGGGGCGTGAGTGCACCGGGTCCGGTGAGGGGGACCGCGCGGCAGAGCAGCAGGCCGCGCAGTTCGGAGCGGGCCAGTGTGTCGGGGCGGGCGGGGGTGACGGCGCCCGCGGTCAGGGCGAGGCCGGCCGCCGGTAACGTGGCGAGGACGCAGACGAGGACCACGAACAGGGCCCGGTCGCCCGTGCGTCGGGCCGCCCTCGCGCCGGCGCGGTCGCGTGGTGACGTGGTCATGACACTCCCGTCCGCGACTGTGGGGGCGGACGAGGTGGCGGCGCCCCGGCGACGGGTTCCGGTCCGCCACGCTCAACATGGGAGCGCTCCCACCTCGTCCGTGGAAGGGACGGTAGCGCCGGGGAGCGGGGATGTAAACGGTTACCGCGCGTATCGGCCGCGGAGGCGGGTGCGGTCCGGGAACGCCCGAGGGCCGCATCCCCGCGCGGGGATGCGGCCCTCGACCGATCTGCTGGGGTGCTTACTTGCGGATCAGGCTGCGCAGCACGTACTGCAGGATGCCGCCGTTGCGGTAGTAGTCGGCCTCACCGGGGGTGTCGATGCGGACGACCGCGTCGAACTCGACACCGGTGTCGGTGGTGACCTTCACCGTGCGGGGCGTGGTGCCGTCGTTCAGCTCGGTCACGCCGGTGACGGAGAAGGTCTCCTCGCCGGTCAGACCGAGGGACTCGGCGGTGTGGCCCTCGGGGAACTGCAGCGGCAGGACGCCCATGCCGATGAGGTTCGAGCGGTGGATGCGCTCGTACGACTCGGCGATGACGGCCTTGACGCCGAGGAGCGCGGTGCCCTTGGCCGCCCAGTCGCGGGACGAGCCGGAGCCGTACTCCTTGCCGGCCAGGACGACCAGCGGGATGCCGGCGGCCTGGTAGTTCTGCGAGGCGTCGTAGATGAAGGAGACCGGGCCGCCCTCCTGCGTGAAGTCACGCGTGTAGCCGCCCTCGGTGCCCGGCGCAATCTGGTTGCGCAGGCGGATGTTGGCGAACGTGCCGCGGATCATGACCTCGTGGTTGCCGCGGCGGGAGCCGTAGCTGTTGAAGTCGCGGCGCTCGATGCCGTGCTCCGTGAGGTACTTGCCGGCCGGGGTGTCGGCCTTGATGGCGCCGGCCGGGGAGATGTGGTCGGTGGTGACCGAGTCGCCCAGCTTGGCCAGCACGCGGGCGCCGGTGATGTCCTCGACCGGGGCCGGCTCCATCCGCATGCCCTCGAAGTACGGGGGCTTGCGGACGTAGGTGGACTCGGCGTCCCACTCGAAGGTGTCGCCGGTCGGGATGGGCAGCGCCTGCCACTGGGCGTCGCCGGCGAAGACGTCGGAGTAGGACTTGGAGAACATGTCCTCGCCGATGGCGTTCGCCACGACGTCGTTCACCTCGGCCTCGGAGGGCCAGATGTCCTTCAGGAAGACCGGGTTGTTGTCCTGGTCGTAGCCGAGGGCCTCACGGGTGATGTCCACCCTCATGGAACCGGCGAGCGCGTAGGCGACCACCAGCGGCGGGGACGCCAGGTAGTTCATCTTGACGTCGGGGTTGATCCGGCCCTCGAAGTTGCGGTTGCCGGACAGCACCGAGGTGACGGCCAGGTCGTGCTCGTTGACGGCCTTGGAGACCTCCTCCGGCAGCGGGCCGGAGTTGCCGATGCAGGTGGTGCAGCCGTAACCGACCAGGTTGAAGCCGACCTTGTCGAGGTACGGGGTCAGGCCCGCCTTCTCGAAGTAGTCGGTGACGACCTTGGAGCCCGGGGCGAGGGTGGTCTTGACCCACGGCTTGCGGGTCAGACCCTTCTCCACCGCCTTCTTGGCCACCAGCGCGGCGGCGACCATGACGTACGGGTTGGAGGTGTTGGTGCAGGAGGTGATGGCCGCGACCGTCACCGCGCCGTGGTCCAGGGTGTAGGTGGTGCCGTCGGGGGCGGTCACCTCGACCGGGTTGGACGGGACGCCGTTGGAGACGGCCGGGGCGTCGGAGGCCGGGAAGGACTCCTTGATCGCCTCGTCGACGTCGCCGCCGTCCTTGACGTAGGCGCGGACGTCCTGCTCGAACTGCGACTTGGCGTCGGCGAGGACGATGCGGTCCTGCGGGCGCTTCGGGCCGGCGATGGACGGGACGACCGTGGACAGGTCCAGCTCGAGCTTCTCGGAGAAGTCCGGCTCGGCCTTCGGGTCCAGCCAGAGGCCCTGCTCCTTGGCGTACGCCTCGACCAGCGCGACCTGCTGCTCGGAGCGGCCGGTCAGGCGCAGGTAGCTCAGCGTCTCGTCGTCGATCGGGAAGATCGCGGCGGTGGAGCCGAACTCCGGCGACATGTTGCCGATGGTGGCGCGGTTCGCCAGGGAGGTGGCGGCGACGCCCTCGCCGTAGAACTCGACGAACTTGCCGACGACGCCGTGCTTGCGCAGCATCTCGGTGATCGTGAGCACCAGGTCGGTGGCGGTGGTGCCGGGCTGCAGCTCACCGGTGAGCTTGAAGCCGACGACGCGCGGGATCAGCATGGAGACCGGCTGGCCGAGCATGGCGGCCTCGGCCTCGATGCCGCCGACGCCCCAGCCGAGGACGCCCAGGCCGTTGACCATCGTGGTGTGCGAGTCGGTGCCGACCAGGGTGTCGGGGTACGCCTTGCCGTCGCGGGTCATGACGACGCGGGCCAGGTGCTCGATGTTCACCTGGTGGACGATGCCGGTGCCGGGAGGGACGACCTTGAACTCGTCGAACGCGGTCTGGCCCCAGCGCAGGAACTGGTAGCGCTCGCGGTTGCGGCCGTACTCCAGCTCGACGTTCTGCTTGAAGGCGTCGTTCGTGCCGAACTTGTCGGCGATGACGGAGTGGTCGATGACCAGCTCGGCCGGGGCCAGCGGGTTGATCTTGGCCGGGTCGCCGCCGAGCTCCTTCACGGCCTCACGCATCGTGGCGAGGTCGACGACACAGGGCACGCCGGTGAAGTCCTGCATGATCACGCGGGCCGGCGTGAACTGGATCTCCTGCGACGGCTGCGCCTGGGAGTCCCAGCCGCCCAGGGCGCGGATGTGGTCGGCGGTGATGTTCGCGCCGTCCTCGGTGCGGAGGAGGTTCTCCAGCAGCACCTTCAGGCTGTAGGGAAGGCGCGCGGAGCCCTCGACCTTGTCCAGCCGGAAGATCTCGTACGACTCGTCGCCCACCTGCAGCGTGCTGCGGGCGTCGAAGCTGTTCGCCGACACGACAGTCTCCTTCATTGATGTGCGCGTACCACCGTCAATCGTGCCGCCACGCCGGCTTGGCCGTTCCGGTGAGGTCAGGCTAAGTTAGGTATGCCTAACTCGCGTGGCGACCGCGGTGCGCCTCGGCAGATATCTCGATGTCGAGATAACTCTAGTACACGGGGGCGGAATGGTCATGCCCGGGTTCCGGTGTGGCCCCTGGGCGCGCCTTCACCCTTCCCTCCTTTGCTCCTCCCACCCTCCCGCCGGGGGCGGCCGGGCGCCACGGCTGGCACGGCCGGAGAGCGCCGCGCCCCGAGGGTGCCCCGCCCGGACGGCACCGCCGCACCCGGGCGGCACCGCCCCGCCCGGACGGCACCGCCCCGCCCGGACGGCGCCGCCGCACCGGCGGCTGTCATGGGTTGTCATGGCTGCGGCGGACCGGGGTAACCGACTGAGGCACAGTCAGTCACGGCAGGCCCGGGCGGGCCCGAGCAGGGAGACGAGGATGCCCCTCACGTTCCGCAAGAGCTTCCGGATCCTTCCGGGAGTGCGGCTGAACATCAACAAAAAGTCGTGGTCCATCACCACCGGCGGCGGGAAGAACGGACCCCGGTACACACGGAGCAGCACGGGACGACGTACGACATCGATGGATTTGCCCGGACCTTTCGGGTGGCGGCGCACCACCCGCAGCCGCCGGACCAGCTGATGGTCGGGGGACATTGACATCACATCATCCGACTGTCACCCGAATGGACCCCCCGAAGAGGTGCCATCTCATATCTGAGATAGCCTCAACCCCATGGCAGACGACTACCTCGTACGCATCGGTAAGCTCATCCGTGACGCAAGGCAGCACCGCGGCTGGACACAGACCCAGCTCGCAGAGGCTCTGGGCACCAGCCAGAGCGCCGTCAACCGGATCGAGCGCGGCAACCAGAACATCAGCCTTGAGATGATCGCCCGCATCGGCGAGGCGCTGGACAGTGAGATCGTCTCCCTCGGCTACGCCGGTCCGATGCATCTGCGTGTGGTGGGCGGCCGCCGGCTCTCCGGCGCCATCGACGTGAAGACGAGCAAGAACGCGTGCGTGGCACTGCTGTGCGCCTCGCTGCTCAACAGCGGGCGCACGGTGCTGCGCCGCGTCGCCCGCATCGAGGAGGTGTACCGCCTCCTGGAGGTGCTGAACTCCATCGGCGTGCGCACCCGCTGGATCAACGACGGCGTCGACCTGGAGATCGTGCCGCCGGCCGAACTGGACCTCGCGGCGATCGACGCGGAGGCGGCCCGCCGTACGCGCTCCATCATCATGTTCCTCGGCCCGCTGCTGCACCGCCTGGACCGCTTCATGCTGCCGTACGCCGGCGGCTGCGACCTCGGCACGCGCACGGTGGAGCCGCACATGATCGCGCTGCGCCGGTTCGGCCTGGACATCGCGGCCACGGAGGGCCAGTACCACGCGGTCGTCGACCGCGCCGTCGCCCCGGACCGTCCGATCGTGCTGACCGAGCGCGGGGACACCGTCACCGAGAACGCGCTGCTGGCCGCCGCGCGGCACGACGGCACGACCGTCATCCGCAACGCGTCCTCCAACTACATGGTGCAGGACCTGTGCTTCTTCCTGGAGGCGCTGGGCGTCAAGGTCGACGGCATCGGCACGACGACGCTGACCGTGCACGGCGTGCCGAAGATCGACGTGGACGTCGACTACTCCCCCTCCGAGGACCCGGTCGAGGCGATGAGCCTGGTCGCGGCCGCGGTGGTGACGGAGTCGGAGCTGACGGTCCGCCGGGTGCCGATCGAGTTCCTGGAGATCGAGCTGGCGGTCCTGGAGGAGATGGGCCTCGACCACGACCGCACGCCGGAGTACTTCGCCGACAACGGCCGCACCCGGCTGGTGGACCTGACGGTCCGGCCCTCCAAGCTGGAAGCGCCGATCGACAAGATCCACCCGATGCCGTTCCCGGGCCTGAACATCGACAACGTGCCGTTCTTCGCGGCGATCGCGGCGGTGGCGCAGGGCAAGACGCTGATCCACGACTGGGTCTACGACAACCGCGCCATCTACCTGACCGACCTCAACCGCCTCGGCGGCCGCCTGCAGTTGCTCGACCCGCACCGCGTCCTGGTCGAGGGCCCGACCCGCTGGCGCGCGGCGGAGATGATGTGCCCGCCGGCCCTGCGCCCGGCCGTCGTCGTCCTGCTCGCCATGATGGCGGCGGAGGGGACGTCGGTGCTGCGGAACGTGTACGTCATCAACCGGGGGTACGAGGACCTGGCGGAGCGGCTGAACTCGATCGGGGCGCAGATCGAGATTTTCCGGGACATCTGAGAGGCGTAGGACCCGAGGGCGCGGACCTCCTTCCGGCTGCCGTGACGGCGCGAGCCGGGAGGGGCCCCTTGTGTCGGCCGCCGTGGCCGACGGCACAGTGACGTTCTCGCCGCCCCGTGCGCAGGAAAGATCATGAACTTCCGTCCCTCCCCGCGTTCCTGGCTGGTCCTCGCGCTGCCCGTCGTCGGTGTGCTGGTACTCACGTATGCCGCCACGACGCCCGAGCCGCGCGTGGCCCTGGACTGGCAGGCCGCCGCCGAGCCGTTGCGGGACGCTCCGCTCCCGTCCGGCGGCACGGCCCAGCTGTCGAAATGCGGGGTGGACGAATGGCCGCGCCCGGAACCCCGGGGCAGGGCCGAGCGGAGCAGGCACCCCCGACTGACGCTCAGCAGCTGGGGCTACTACGACCCTGGACCGAAGATGCCGGGCGATCCCCGCTTCACCGTTCACGCGACCGTCCGCACGGGCGACCGCCCGCTGGTGCTCGAGGCCCCGGTGGCCGCGGGCCGGGTCACCGTCGACTTCTACGGCCCCCACGGCGAGGGCGTCCGCGCCTCCGCCCGCGGTCTCACCGCGACCGTCGTGGACGGCGGTTACCTGGGCAAGCCGCTGGACGTCCCGGCGTCCGGCCGTTTCCGTGTCGATCCCGGCGAGGAGCTGCTCCTGGAGGTGGAGTTGCCTTCCGGAGCCGTGTGTCCCGGACACAGCCTGCGCGACGTCAGCGCCTGCTCCCCCGAGGGCACCAACGACGCCGCGGACTGCCCGATGGTGACACTCACCCTCAGCGACCCGGCGATCCGCGCGTACCGGGCGGGGACGGCGGGCGGTGGTGCGGCGGGGGCCTTCAGCGACCGGCTCGTCGCGGTGTTCCTCGAGCCGGATGTCTCGCGGGTGTGAGCGGGGCTCGCCCGGTGCCGGCTGGGTCAGCCGTCGGACAGGCTTCGCACGACGAACGTCATGTGCTGGAGATTCCCAGCTCGTAGCCAGTCCCTCGGGCCACCCGTACCTGTGCTGGTGGTAGGAGCCGACGAGCATCGTCCCCGTTCCCTTCCTGGTGTACAAGGAAGGCGGAATCTCTCTCCCGGGGATCTGCTCGTCCCTGGGCACGCGAGCAACTGGGAGAACGGGCGCGTGTCCCGTCACGTCCATCTCTCCGAGACCCTCGACGCCGCCGTCCGGGCGGCCTGGCTCGCCGTCGGGACGGCCCCGGGCGTGTGTACGTCGTCGAGCCGACCTGGGCGCTCGAGGACGATCCCAACGTCACCGACAAGAAGCTGCCCGGCAACCGACCCGGTCGTACCGCACCGGCGAACCCGTGCGTGTAGTGGTGGCGTTGAAGGCTGGGTCGGGCACTCCCCCGAGCAGATCCAGGCCGGTGCGGGACGGGCTCGCCGAGCTTCGGCGGCGGTGGGACGCCACGATTCTGGACTGAACCCGGGGCGGTGGAGTGCTTCGGCACCGTCCCCCGCTCCTCTCGTTGGGCGCGGGAACAATCTCCCGCCTGCGCCCCCTCCGTCCCTGGTTGACTCCACGACCTCCCGTATCGGCGTGATCGACGTATGTGAGCGGAGTTGTCGTGGAGTTCTACGAGGCGGAGCGTGTGCGGCTGGGGGTGGGGCTGCGGGTCGGTGTGCGGATCGCCGGCGTGTGGCTGGTGTACGTGGCGGGGGCCGCGCTCGTGCCCGGGGTGTACGGCGTCGGCATTCTCGCGGGCCTGAGTGTTGGGGCGTTGGCCGCCCTAGTGCCGCTGGCCGTCGGGCTGCACGGCGTGGTCGTGTACGGGCGGCGGGTCGACGCCGTCGGGGCCGCCGAGGCCGACGACCGGAGGTGGGCGGCGTGACCGCGTTGCTCGACCCCTCCTCCCGGTCCCTCGTGTTCGCCGTGTTCTCCGTGTTCGTCGTCATCTGCCTGATGCTGTGCGTCATCACCGGCGCCGACGAGGACGACCGCGCGCTCGTGCGGTCGGACAGCCGGCGGCTGCGGTCCTGGCAGCAGGGCATCGCGATGGGCGGCGACACGACCACCGTCGCGACCGTCACCGTGCTGGTGGGCATGGTCGCCACGACGGGGTTCGACGGGCTCAGCGTCATGCTGGGCAGCATCGTCGGGGTGCTCCTCTTCCTCGTGCTCGTCGTCGAGCCGCTGCGGGCGCACGCCTCGCTGACCGCGCCGGACCTGCTGGACGCCCGTGGGAGCGGCGGATCCGGTGTGCGGGTGGCGTGGGGTGTGGTGACGTTGCTGGTCTGTTTCCCTTTGCTGGTCGTGCAGTTGGTGGTCGTCGGGAATGTGGCCGCTGCCGTGCTCGGGCAGCCCGGCGCGCGGACCGGGTGCATCGTCGTCATCGGGTGTGTGATGACGGCGCTGGCCGTCAGCGGCGGGATCCGGGGCACGGGGGTGGTGATGATCGTCAAGTCGGCGATCGCGCTGCCCGTGCTGATCGTCGCCGCCTTCCTGGTCCTGCACCGCTTCGGCGGGGACCTCGGGCGGCTGCTCGACGCGGCCGCCACCGGGTCGGGGGCGGGAGAGGCGTTTCTGCGGCCGGGCGGCTACACCGGTGACGGATGGGTCGGGGCGGTGAACCGGGTCGGGCAGATCTTCGGCATGACCATGGCCACGCTCGCCATGCCCGCCGTACTGATGCGGGCCATCGCGACGAAGAGCCCGCGCGGGGCGCGGACCGTCGGCCGGTGGATGCTCGGTGAGCTGGTCCTGCTGTACGGGGCTCTCGCCGTCGTCGGTGTGGGCGCGGCGGCGCTGGTCGGCGGGGTGCTGCGGGAGGCCGGGCCGTCGGCGCAGGTGTTCACGCCGCTGCTGCTGGGGCGGGCGCTGGACGACGGCGGCCTCCTGGTCGCGGCCCTCGCCTGCGTGCTGTTCCTCACCGCGCTGGCCGCCGTCGTGGACGTCACCCTGGCCGCCGGGATCACCCTCGGCCGGGACGTACTGGCCGCCGCCTCCGGTGACCGGCCGGCCGGGCGCCTCGACGGCACCGCGTCACGCTGGTCGGCCGCGCTGACCGGGCTGGCCGCCGCGGCCGTGGCCGTCGTGTGCGCCGACTGGAACCTGGTCGTCGTCTCCACGCTCTGGCTCGCCCTCTGCGGGGCCGCCCTCGCGCCGGTCCTGCTGTACGCCCTGTACTGGCCCGGCTTCACCGCGCGCGGCGCGCTGTGGTGCCTGTGGGGAGCGACGGCGGTGTGCGTGGTCGCGCTCGCGGTGTCGCCGTACGCGTCCGGCACGCCGACGTCGATCTGGCCGGGGCACGACTTCCGGCTGTGGGACGTGACGATTCCGGGGGTGGTGACGGTGCCGACCGGATTCCTCCTGGGGTGGCTGGGCAGCGTCACGGACCGCCGGCGCCGGGCGGGCGGGGCGGGACGGCCGTCCGGAGTCACTTATTCGCGTGCCGTCGGGCGATGAGTTCCGGGGGCTGCCACGGTCGTAACCAGTGCACGGACCGACAGCACAGGAGGACCCCATGTCCCGCAAGATCGTGGCCAGCGTGTTCATCTCGCTCGACGGCGTCGTCGAGGCGCCCGACCAGTGGCACTTCCCCTACTTCAACGACGAGATGGGCGCGGCCGTGGGCGCGGGTCTGAGCAACGCCGACACCATGCTCTTCGGCCGCGTGACGTACGACAGCTTCGCCGGCGCCTGGCCGGAACGCGAGACCGCAGGCGGGGAGGACGCGGGCTTCGCCAAGCAGCTCGGCGACATGCGGAAGATCGTGTTCTCCCGCAGCCCCCTCGACTTCCAGTGGCGCAACTCGGAGCAGGCGCAGGGCGACGTCGCCGAGGTGGCGGCCGCGCTGAAGCGGGAGCCGGGCGGTGACATCGGGCTGAGCGGCTCCATCTCGATCATCCGGCAGCTGCTCGCGGCCGGGCTGCTGGACGAGTTGCAGCTGCTGGTGCACCCGATCGCGGTGCGGAAGGGGATGCGGCTGTTCGACGAGGGGGAGTCGTCGATCCCGCTGAAGCTGCTGAAGTCGGAGACGTTCAGCACGGGGGTGCTGAACTTGGTGTACGGGCCGGACACGGCTCCACCGACGGGGGGTTACGAGGAGGCGGTGGCTTCGCTCGGGGAGTAAGGCGCCCTCGCAGCCAACCCTCCGCCCCGAACGCGCTGATGGTGTGCCGTCCGCCACTCCAGCGGACGGCACGCCTTCAAGTCGCTCATCGCTCCGACGCGAACCGTACGAACTGCCCCCAGCCTTCGCGGCCGACAGCGAAGGCCGGGCGGGTCACGTCCTTGGAGTCCCGTACATGGACGGCCTGTTCGGCGATTGCGACCTCCACGCAGCTGTCGCCCTCACTACCGCTGTAGCTGGACTTGAACCAGGCGAGTTCCGACGTACCGCTGCTCATAGCTCTCCGTAAGTTGTTAGGTGGCCCGGGAGGGCCGGGTGTGGCTGATAGCTCTCTGCCGTGTTGTGGCTCGCTGGGAGTGGCCGCCCGGCTCTCCGGGGCGCCCT
>BNBH01000009.1 GCA_014655195.1 Streptomyces cellulosae
CCCGAAACGACAGCAGCAGACTCACGGCCGGCACCCCGTCACCGCATCAGGAATGGTGCACTTTCATCCGTACGAGGTGGTGCACGTTCGCTTGTACGCCGACACGCTGCGCACGGTGAGGTCGACGTCCCGGACGGCGGTGAGGCCGCCGAACCGCATGGTGACGCCGCGCGCGTCGAGGACGACGGAGCCGGGGGCGGGCGCGCCCGCGGCGGTGTCCTTGGTGGTGGTGTCGGTGGTCATGGTGGTCAGGCCCCCGTCTTGCTCAGGACTGTGGGCGCGTCGGCCTCTTCGTGGAACTCCAGCTGGCGGCGCCGGTTGGGGATGAGGCCCTCGGGACGGAAGCGCATCAGCAGCACGAGCGCGATGCCGAACGCGAGGAGCTGGTAGTCGCCCAGGAACTGGAGCTTGTTGGGGATCAGGAAGAGCAGCGCCGCACCGAGGAGGGGTCCGGCGATGGTGCCCATGCCGCCGAGCACGACCGCGGCCAGCAGGAAGGCGGAGTTGGGCGGGGTGGTGCCGGCGAACAGGTACTGCTCGGGGGTCACGGTGTAGGTGACGTGCGCCTGCACCGTGCCGGCCAGACCGGCCAGGGTGGCGCCCACGGCGAACGCGATGAGCTTCACCCGGAATCCGTTGATGCCCATGGCGAGCGCGGCGGTCTCGTCCTCGCGGATGGCGACCCAGGCACGGCCGATGCGGGAGTCGCCGCTGCGCCGGAAGACGAGGACGACGACGGCCGTGATGAGCAGCATCAGGAAGAAGTAGTTCGCGAACCGGCCGATGGTGAAGCCGCCGATGTCGTGCGCGACGCCCAGGTCGAAGCCCAGGATGTTCAGGTCCGGGATGGACGCGATCCCGTTGGAGCCGTTGGTGAGGTCCGGGCCCGAGGTGCCGTCGGTGTTGTTCACGGCGATACGGAAGATCTCACCGAAGCCGAGGGTCACGATGGCCAGGTAGTCGCCGCGCAGCCGCAGGGTCGGCGCGCCGATCAGCACACCGAAGACCAGCGAGGCGAGCGCGCCGACCAGGACGGCGGCCCAGAAGGGGAAGTGCACGCCGAACGGCGAGCTGGGAGAGCCGGAGACCAGCGCGGCCGCGTAGGCGCCGACGCCGAGGAAGGCGACGTAGCCGAGGTCGAGCAGGCCGGCGAGGCCGACGACGATGTTCAGGCCCAGCGCGACGGTGGCGAAGATCAGGATGTAGACGCCGAGGGTCGCGTACTGGTCGTCGGTCTGGGTGAAGGGGAACAGCGCCGCCGCGACGAACGCGCCGCACACGGTGATGTTCTGGTGCCGGGCGCTGATCTGGGAGGCGTGCGCGATCAGGCCGGAGCGGTTCAGCGCGCCGAAGCCGAAGCCGGCGGTGATCAGGAAGCCGACGAACAGCTCGTCGTACTCGGTGCCGATGCCGTAGGTGAAGACGATCAGGGCGACCGCCAGGACGGCCACGATGATCAGGATCTCGGCGTAGGACGGCAGGGTGCGCACGGGGCGCGGGGAGCCGGAGGCGAACGCCGCCCGCAGCACCGCCATGGAGTGCGCGGCGTCGTGCCGGAACTGCTCCCAGCCGCTCGCCTCGGGGTCGATCGGGTCGGGCTCGGGCCGCTCGAAGGGGAGGGCCAGGGCGCCTATGAGGGCGATCAGCGTGGCGGCGGCGACGAGGAAGCCGCCGGGCTCCAGATTGACGACCCCGCCGAGTTCGGCGCTGATCGAGACGACGGTGTACCAGGCGGTGGCGAAGGTGCCGAGCACCGCGTACTTCACGGCCGCGTCGGCGCCGGCCGGAGTGAGCCAGCCCAGTCCCCTGACGCCGTAGGAGGCGAGGCAGAACAGGGTGGCGAGGGCGCCGCCGACCAGGACGAGCACCTGGAGGCCGCCGGGGTAGCCGTAGAACGTCAGGTCGCCGGGGAAGGCGGCCGTCCAGGTCCAGGCGAGGAAGGTGGAGACGACGGCGAGGACGCTGCCGCCGGTGGCGAGGGCCCGCGCGAGGTTCGCGGGGATGCCGATGAACCCGGAGGGGGTGTTCGGGGCGGGTGCGGCCACGGTCTTGTCTGCTGCGGTCTGTGTCGTCATCGGTGTCACGCCCTGTCCGCGACGCGCTCGCCGAGCAGGCCCTGGGGCCGGAACAGGAGCACGAGGATGAGGAGGATGAAGGCCCAGACCTCGGCCCAGGACTGGCTGCCGAACTGGTCCAGGCCGGGGATGTCCGCGATGTAGGCGGTGGCCAGGGTCTCGACGACGCCGAGGACCACACCGCCGATCATGGCCCCGTAGATGTTGCCGATGCCACCGAGCACTGCCGCGGTGAAGGCCTTGAGGCCGAGGATGAAGCCCATCTTGAAGTCGATCTGGCCGTACTTCAGACCGCTGGCGACACCGCCGACGGCGGCGAACACGGCGCCGAGGGCGAACGCGATCACGATGATGCGGTCGGTGTTGACGCCCATCAGCTTCGCGGTGTCCGGGTCCTGCGCGGTGGCCTGCATGCCGCGGCCGGTGCGGGTCCGCATCACGAAGTAGGCGAGGAACGCCATGCTGATGGGGGCGGCGACGATCAGGAAGATGTCGCCGGTCTGGACGGTGGCGCCGCCGATGGTGAAGGGGCCGCCCTCGATCTGCGGGAAGGCCAGCTTGGACTTCGCCTCGGGGTAGAAGGCCCAGACGGCCTGCTGGAGCGCGAGGGAGAGTCCGATGGCGGTGATGAGCGGGGCCAGACGGGGCGCGCCGCGCAGCGGGCGGTAGGCGAACCGTTCCGCCCCGATGGCGACCAGCACCGAGGCGATCATGGCGCCGATCAGCATGAGCGGCAGCGCGATCCACATGGAGGTGCCGTCCGGCAAGACGTACAGATGCACGGTGATGGCGCCGAAGGCGCCGACCATGAAGATCTCGCCGTGGGCGAAGTTGATGAGCTGGACAATGCCGTAGACCATTGTGTAGCCGATGGCGACCAGGCCGTACATGGATCCCAGTAGCAGGCCGTTGACCAGCTGCTGCGGCAGTTCGTTCACCGCATGTCCTCCGAGACTTTCGGAATGTTCGACGGATGGGCCGGAACCGAGTCCGCGCGGGGCGCCAGTGGAACAGCGCCCCGCGCGGCTCGTGTGAGTGGTGCGGCGGAGATCAGCCGGTGAAGGTGCCCGACTTCACGGTGGCCCAGTCGCCGCCCTTGACGGTGTAGACGGTGAGCTGCTTGTTGGTGGCGTCACCGAACTCGTCGAAGGAGACCTTGCCGGTCACACCGTCGAAGGAGACGTTCTGCATGGCGTCGACGACCTTGGCGCGGGCGTCGTCCGGCAGCTTGCCGTCGTTGTCCTCGACGACCTTCTTGACGGCCTCGATGATCGCCCAGGCGGAGTCGTAGGAGTAGCCGCCGTAGGCCTCGTAGGCCTCCTTGTAGCCCTCGGCCTTGTAGTTCGCGACGAACTCCTTGGCCGACGGCAGCGACTCGACGGGTGCGCCGACGGAGGTGGCGAGGTCGCCGGTGCCGGCCGCGCCGGACAGCTTGATGAAGTCGGCGCTGTAGATGCCGTCACCGCCGACCAGCGGGATCTTCGCGCCCGCTTCCTTGATCTGCTTGCTCAGCGGACCGGCCTGCGGGTACTCACCGCCGTAGTAGACGACGTCGGCGCCGGAGTTCTTCACCTTGGTGGCGACCGCGCTGAAGTCCTTGCTCTCCGGGTTGATGTGCTCGGTGCCGACGACCTGGCCGCCGAGCTCCTTGAACTCCGCGGTGAAGGTGGCGGCCAGACCGGCGCCGTAGGTCTTCTTGTCGTCGATGACGAAGACCTTCTTCTTCTTGGCCTCGTTGAAGACGTACTGCGCGGCGAACGGGCCCTGGATGGCGTCCGTGGTCGCGGTGCGGAAGTACGACTTGTACGGCCGCTCCTTCTTGGTCTGCCAGTTCACGCCCTGGGTCAGGGCGGGGTTGGTGTTCGCCGGGGAGACCTCGACCAGCTTGGCCGAGTCGAAGACCTTCTGCATCGACTCGCCGACGGAGGAGTTCAGCGGGCCGACGACGCCGAGCACGTCCTTGTTGGCGACGAGCTTCGTGGCGTTCTGCTGGCCCACGGAGGCCTGGCCCTGGTCGTCGAGCGCCTCGATCTTGAAGGTGACGCCCTCGACGTACTTCTCCTTGTTGGCGATCTTCGTGGCGAGGTCCACGGAGTTCTTGATGCCCAGGCCGAGCGCGGAGAGGTCGCCGGTCAGCGGCGCGTCGACGCCGATGACGACGGTGGTGTCACCGTTGCCCGAGTCCGAGCCGCCGCCGTTGTCGTCGCGGGAGCCGCAGGCGGTGAGGGTGAGTGCACCCGCCGCCAGGGCGGCGGTGATGGCGATGAGCGAACGTTGACGCACGATCCAGTCCTTTCCCCTGACAGCCGCTTCCCCATGGAAACGGCCGAGTCGAGCGCTGGGCCGAGTGAGAATCAGGCTCCGCGGTGACTGGCCGTGACTCTAAGCGTGTGTGGGGAATGCGGAGGAGACTCTGGCCAAGGCTGTGACGCTCTTGTTATGACACGACGTATTGCAGAGCGGTACTGAGTGGGGGGAAGAGCAGAATTCCCGCCGTTTTGCCCTGTCCGCATGGTGAGAAACCGCAGGAACCGGGAGGGGCGGTTCAGGTGTATCAGGCGTTTTGCTGATTACCGAATTTCGTTGCCGCAGGCCTCCTCCAGCGCCCTGGACAGGTCCCTTGCGTAGCAGGCGCCGAGGATGTAGCTGTGGGCTTCCTTTGCGCGCGTGTTACGCAGTGTTACGTCCAGGAAAGGGAGTCCGGCGTTCCGTGGCACTTTTCCGCAATCCGCCACCCGGACGGTCACGGCGATCTTGCGGGAACCGCCACCTTTCACCCGTAAAGGAGTTTCGGGTCGGGAGATCAGGGAGAGGCCGGCGTAGGGCTGGGAAATGCCCAGAACGGTCACCGGAGCGTCGGATTCCGTAAATGTTTGTATCGTGAACTCAAATTCGCGTGGCCTCGCGTCTGTGTCTCTGACCTGCATGTACAGGTAGCGGAAGGACGTCGTCTGGCTCGGGAAGCGGGGCTCGGGCGGGGGGCCGGGACGGGGGCGGGTGACGTACAGGAGCGTGCCGGCTGTCAGCGCGGCGACGGTGAGGAACGCGGCGGCCGCGGCCCCCCGGTGACGTCTCGTCATACGGGTCCGGGGGCCGCCTCGGGGGCGCGGGGCGACGGGTGGCGGGTCCAACGGGCGCGTGTCGCCGTCCGGTTCGACCGGACCGATCCCGCTCATCGCCACGGTCCCTCTCCGGGGCCGCCGGAGCGGTACCAGGCGGCGCAGCCTTCGCGCGCCTGACGCTTTATCAGTGTGTCGACGTCCCTGGCCCCTTGGGCGCGGGCGGCGCGCGCTGCGTCCACGACTTCGCGCAGGATGTCGTACTGCCCGCCGGACATCCCCATCGACTGGTAGTCGCCGTACCCGCGGCCGTCGAGCAGCTCGCGCGACCAGTGGCGGACGATGCCGACGCACAGGTCGACGTCGGACGTGGGCCTGGGGGAGAGGGAGGGGGTGCGGGCCGCGGGGGAGTCGTCCGCCGTGCACCCGGTCAGGGTCAATGCCGCCGCGAGTGCGGCCAGAAGGGGCGCGCCGAACGCCCCGGCGCTGTGAGAGGTGCCGCCCCGTCCCATGGCACCGAACGCTAGAGCGCCCGTCGGCCGCGGGCAATGGCGGCGACGGGCGCGGTGCGGTGGGGGCGACGGGCGCGGTGCGGTGGGGGCGGGGGGTGAGGGGCTCCTGGGAAGTCTGGGCCTGGGGATCTGGGATCCGGGCCCGGGCGTCCTGGGGGCCCTCACCCCCTCGCCGGCGTCAGCCGGCCGCCTTCTCCGCGTCGCCGGGGCGGACGTCCCGCAGCAGACAGGTCAGCCGGGCGGTGCACACCCGCTTGTCCGCCTCGTCCGTGATCACGATCTCGTACGTCGCCGTGGACCGGCCCCGGTGCACCGGAGTGGCCACACCGGTCACCAGGCCGGAGCGGACCCCGCGGTGGTGCGTGCAGTTGAGGTCCACCCCGACCGCGATCTTGTGCACGCCGCCGTGCAGCATCGAGCCGACCGAGCCCAGCGTCTCCGCCAGCACCGCGGACGCGCCGCCGTGCAGCAGGCCGTAGGGCTGGGTGTTGCCCTCCACCGGCATCGTCCCGACGACACGCTCCGCCGAGGCCTCCGTGATCTGCACGCCCATCCGCGTGCCGAGATGACCCGCCGAGAACAGCGCCCGGAGGTCCACACCGAGCGCCGCGTACTCGTCGATGACCTCCTGCGGGAACTTCACCTGCTGCGGCTCTCCCATGGGCCCGGCTCCAATCGTGCGTCGGTACGTCGGTACGTCTATGTCCTGAGCGAACGCTCAGTCGGTCGCCGATTGTTCCAGACGCACCACGACCGACTTGCTGGCCGGGGTGTTGGAGACGTCCGCGGTGGCGTCCAGGGGCACCAGCACGTTGGTCTCCGGGTAGTACGCGGCCGCACAGCCCCGTGCCGTCGGGTAGTGCACGACGCGGAAGCCGGGCGCCCTTCGCTCCACTCCGTCCTTCCACTCGCTGACCAGGTCGACGTACGAGCCGTCCGCGAGCTTCAGCTCTTGCGCGTCGTCCGGGTTCACGAGCACCACGCGGCGCCCGTTCTTGATGCCCCGGTAGCGGTCGTCCAGACCGTAGATCGTGGTGTTGTACTGGTCGTGCGAGCGCAGCGTCTGCAGCAGCAGCCGGCCCTCGGGCAGTTCCGGGTACTCGACGGGCGCCGCCGTGAAATTGGCCTTGCCGGTGGCGGTGGGGAAGCGCCGCTCGTCACGCGGGGCGTGGGGAAGTGCGAAGCCGCCGGGGTGCGCCACGCGCGCGTTGAACTCCTCGAAGCCGGGCACCACGCGCGCGATGCGGTCGCGGACCGTCGCGTAGTCCTTCTCGAACTCCTCCCACGGCACGTCGTCCTCCGCGCCGAGGACACGGCGGGCCAGCCGGCACACGATGGCCGGCTCGGAGAGCAGGTGCGGACTCGCCGGCTCCAGGCGCCCGCGCGAGGCGTGCACCATGCCCATGGAGTCCTCCACCGTCACGAACTGCTCGCCGCTCGCCTGGAGGTCGCGCTCGGTGCGGCCCAGCGTCGGCAGGATCAGGGCGCGCGCGCCCGTGACCGCGTGCGAGCGGTTCAGCTTCGTCGACACGTGCACGGTCAGCCGCGCCCGGCGCATCGCCGCCTCGGTGACCTCGGTGTCGGGGGAGGCGGAGACGAAGTTGCCGCCCATCGCGAAGAAGACCTTCGCCTCGCCGTCGCGCAGCGCGCGGATCGCCCGGACGACGTCGTATCCGTGCTCGCGGGGCGGCTCGAAGCCGAACTCCTTCTGCAGCGCGTCGAGGAACGCCGGCGCGGGCCGTTCGAAGATGCCCATCGTGCGGTCGCCCTGCACGTTGGAGTGACCGCGCACCGGGCACACGCCCGCGCCCGGGCGGCCGATGTTGCCGCGGAGCAGCAGGAAGTTGACAACCTCCCGGATCATCGGCACGGAGTGCTTGTGCTGGGTGAGGCCCATCGCCCAGCAGACGACGATCCGGTCGGACTCCAGCACCATGCGGAGGAAGCGTTCGACGTCCTCACGCGCCAGGCCGGTCGCGGCGAGGGTCTCCTCCCAGTCGGCGGCGCGGGCGGCCTCGGCGAACTCCTCGTAGCCGTGGGTGTGTTCCCGGACGAACTCCTCGTCGACCGCGCCCGGGGTGTCCAGAATCAGCTTGTTGAGGAGCCGGAACAGGGCCTGGTCGCCGCCGAGGCGGATCTGCAGGAACAGGTCGGTCAGGGCGGTGCCGGTGGTGAGACCCTTGGGCGTCTGCGGGTTCTTGAAGCGCTCCAGGCCCGCCTCCGGGAGCGGGTTGACGCTCACCACGCGCGCGCCGTTGCCCTTGGCCTTCTCCAGGGCCGACAGCATGCGGGGGTGGTTCGTGCCGGGGTTCTGGCCGGCGACCACGATGAGGTCCGCCTTGTAGAGGTCCTCCAGCAGCACGCTGCCCTTGCCCACGCCGATCGTCTCCGACAGGGCCGAGCCGGACGACTCGTGGCACATGTTGGAGCAGTCGGGCAGGTTGTTCGTGCCGAGCTTGCGGGCGAAGAGCTGGTAGAGGAACGCGGCCTCGTTGCTGGTGCGGCCCGAGGTGTAGAAGACGGCCTCGTCGGGGGACGACAGCGCGGTCAGTTCCTCGGCGACGATGTCGAAGGCGCGCTCCCAGCTCACCGGCTCGTAGTGGTCGGCGCCCTCCGGGAGGTACATGGGGTGGGTCAGCCGGCCCTGCTGGCCCAGCCAGTAGCCGCTGCGGCGGGCCAGGTCGGAGACGGGGTGCGCGGCGAAGAACTCCGGAGTGACGCGGCGGAGTGTGGCCTCCTCGGCCACCGCCTTCGCCCCGTTCTCGCAGAACTCCGCGGTGTGCCGGTGCTCCGGGTCCGGCCAGGCGCAGCCCGGGCAGTCGAAGCCGTCCTTCTGGTTGACGCTGAGCAGCGTGAGCGCCGTGCGCTTCACGCCCATCTGCTGGTGGGCCATGCGCAGGGTGTGACCGATCGCGGGCAGCCCGGCCGCGGCCCGCTTCCGCTCGGCCACCTTCGGCGCGTCCTGGACGGGATCACCTTGGGGCGGCTTCGTTGCCATCGCGCACTCCTGTTCACGCATACATGTGAGGTGGATCTCTCGATCCTCGCATGGGGGAGGGTGCGGGCCTAAGGGGAGGTCGGATGCCTGGGGCGCGGGGTCCTGCCGGTGGGGGTGTGGCCGGGGGCCTGTGGCGCTCGGTGGGGGTTGGGGTGCGATGCCTGGGGCGTGGGGTCCTGCCCGGTGGGGTTGAGGCCGGTGCCCCCCGATGCATGGTGGGGGTTGCGGTGTGACGCCTGCGGCGCATCGCCCTGTCCGGTGGGGGCGGGCGTAGCGCCTGCGGGCAGTGGGTGGTGCGGGGCCGCGGTGGGGGCGGTCGTCCTCGGTCTGGCGCGAGAGTGCGTGTTTGTACGTGCGGGGCGCGGACGCGCCAGCCGCTGCGGGCGCCCACCCCCACCCCGTCCCCTCCCCGCCGCGGGCGACCAGACGGACACCCGGTTGCGCGGGCGGCCGCAACCCATCGCCAACTGCGGGCGCGCGGCCGAGCGGCGGCCGCAAGCTGCCGCCACTGCGGGCAGTCGTGCCTCCCCCAGTGCCTCAAGGGCCTGGGAGGTGCCCCCAGGGCGATGGGGCACCTCCCGCTCGAGCGAAGCCGAGAGTGGGGGAGGGTGGGCGCGGCGGCACCTCGTTGGCGCCGAGGTGCGCCGACACCCCCGGCTCGCACCGACGCCGGTGCCTGGTGGCCGGCCCCACCGGGGGGGCGGGCGCGGCGGCCCCCTGCTGGCGCCAGGTGCCCGAACACCCCCCCGGCCCGCACCGGCACCGGTGCCTCTCGCCCGTGGGCGGAAACGCGGCCCGCACCGGGCGCGGAGCCCGGTGTCAGTGAGGCGTGGCAGGATCGGACACGTGGCAGACACAGCATCGAAGAAGACCGACCAGACCCCCGGCGAAACCCGCCCGCGCCTCATGCTCATGGACGGGCACTCACTGGCCTACCGCGCGTTCTTCGCGCTGCCCGCGGAGAACTTCACCACCGCGACGGGCCAGCCGACGAACGCGATCTACGGCTTCGCGTCGATGCTCGCCAACACCCTCCGTGACGAGGCGCCCACGCACTTCGCGGTCGCCTTCGACGTGTCCCGCAAGACATGGCGCTCGGAGGAGTTCACCGAGTACAAGGCGAACCGCTCCAAGACCCCCGACGAGTTCAAGGGCCAGGTCGAGCTGATCGGCGAGCTGCTCGACGCGATGGGCGTGCCCCGCTTCGCCGTCGAGGGGTACGAGGCGGACGACGTCATCGCCACGCTCGCCACCCAGGCCGAGGCCGCCGGCTTCGACGTGCTGATCGTCACCGGCGACCGCGACTCGTTCCAGCTGGTCTCCGACCGCACCACGGTGCTCTACCCGACCAAGGGCGTCTCCGAGCTGACCCGCTTCACCCCGGAGAAGGTCTTCGAGAAGTACGGCCTCACGCCCGCGCAGTACCCGGACTTCGCCGCCCTGCGCGGCGACCCGTCGGACAACCTGCCCGGCATCCCCGGCGTCGGCGAGAAGACCGCCGCGAAGTGGATCAACCAGTTCGGCTCCTTCGCCGAGCTGGTCGAGCGGGTCGACGAGGTCAAGGGCAAGGCCGGGCAGAACCTCCGCGACCACCTGGAGTCCGTCAAGCTCAACCGCCGGCTCACCGAGCTGGAGCGAGGGGTCGAGCTGCCGAAGGGCGTGCACGACCTGGAGCGCTCCGCCTACGACCGCAAGGCCGTGGCGGTGATCCTCGACACCCTGGAGATCAGGAACCCGTCGCTGCGGGAGCGGCTGTTCGCCGTCGACCCGGGCGCCGAGGAGGCCGAGACCACCCCGGTCGTCGCCGACGGCGTGGAGATCGATGGCACGGTGCTGGGCACCGGCGAGCTGGTCGGCTGGCTCGCCGAGCACGCCACGGGCCCGGTCGGCGTCGCCGCCGTCGACACCTGGGCGCTCGGCACCGGCTCCGTCGCCGAGATCGCGCTCGCCACGGCGGAGGGACCGGCCGCCTGGTTCGACCCGGCCGAGCTCGACGAGGCCGACGAGCAGGCCTTCCGCGCCTGGCTCGCCGACCCGGCCCGCCCCAAGGTGTTCCACAACGCCAAGCGCGCGATGCGGGTCTTCCCCGAGCACGGCTGGACGGTCGAGGGCGTCACCATGGACACGGCGCTCGCCGCGTACCTGGTCAAGCCCGGCCGCCGCTCCTTCGACCTGGACGCGCTGTCCCTGGAGTACCTGCACCGGGAACTGGCGCCCGCCGCCGCACCCGACGGGCAGCTCGCCTTCGGCGCGGACGACAGCGCCCAGGCGGACGCGCTCATGGTGCAGGCGCGTGCCGTCCTCGACCTGGGCGAGGCCTTCGAAAGCCGCCTCGCGGACGTCGGCGCCTCGGACCTGCTGCGCGACATGGAGCTGCCCACCTCCGCCCTCCTCGCCCGCATGGAGCGGCACGGCATCGCCGCCGACCGGGCGCACCTGGAGACCATGGAACAGATGTTCGCCGGCGCGGTCCAGCAGGCGGTGAAGGAGGCGCACGCGGCGGCCGGGCACGAGTTCAACCTGGGCTCGCCCAAGCAGCTCCAGGAGGTCCTCTTCGGCGAGCTGGCCCTGCCCAGGACGAAGAAGACCAAGACCGGTTACACCACGGACGCGGACGCTCTGGCCTGGCTCGCCAACCAGACGGACAACGAACTGCCGGTCATCATGCTGCGCCACCGCGAGCAGGCGAAGCTCCGCGTCACCGTCGAGGGCCTGATCAAGACGATCGCCGCGGACGGCCGCATCCACACCACGTTCAACCAGACCGTCGCCGCGACCGGCCGGCTGTCCTCCACGGACCCCAACCTGCAGAACATCCCGGTCCGCACGGACGAGGGCCGCGCCATCCGCCGCGGCTTCGTGGTGGGTGGGGGCTTCGAGTCGCTGCTCACCGCCGACTACAGCCAGATCGAGCTGCGCGTGATGGCGCACCTCTCCGAGGACGCCGGCCTCATCGAGGCGTTCACCTCCGGCGAGGACCTGCACACCACGGCCGCGGCCCAGGTGTTCTCCGTCGAGCAGTCCGCGGTGGACGCGGAGATGCGCCGCAAGATCAAGGCCATGTCCTACGGCCTCGCCTACGGACTGTCCGCCTTCGGCCTCTCCCAGCAGCTGAACATCGAGGCGGCGGAGGCGCGCCAGCTGATGGACGCCTACTTCGAGCGCTTCGGCGGCGTACGGGACTATCTGCGCCGCGTCGTGGACGAGGCGCGGGCGACGGGGTACACGGCGACCCTCTTCGGCCGCCGCCGCTACCTGCCCGACCTCAACAGCGACAACCGCCAGCGGCGCGAGGCGGCGGAGCGGATGGCGCTGAACGCGCCGATCCAGGGCACGGCGGCCGACATCGTCAAGATCGCCATGCTGAACGTCGACCGCGCCCTGCGCGAGGCGGATCTGCGCTCCCGGATGCTGCTCCAGGTCCACGACGAAATCGTCCTGGAACTGGCTCCCGGGGAGCGGGAGCAGGTCGAGGACCTGGTGCGGCGGGAGATGGCCTCCGCGGTCGAGCTGCGGGTCCCCCTAGGCGTCTCGGTGGGCGTGGGCCCGGACTGGGAGTCGGCGGCACACTGAGCCGGTCCGGGACTGCCGGGTGCGGTCTTACGGCCGCGCCCGGCATCCGCGCCACGGGTGTGCCATCCACGCGCCTGTGGTGGCACCCCGCCTGCGCGGCCGCCGCCCGAGACCGCCCAGCCGCTGCCGTCGCCGTCCAGTGCCCCCCGTCGGCAGTGACCGCCGAGGAGCGGCGCCCTTGCCGCCGCGGAGTCCGGGCAGATGTCTGCCCCGCCCGACGCCGTCCCACCCAGACGCGTCCCGTGGTCGCCGCCGTCCCACTCAGACGCGTCCCGTGGTCGCCGGCACGCGTGCGGATCCCCCGCCGAGCCGTCGCCGTCCCGTCCACCGGCGTCCCGTGGTTGCCGCCGTGCGCCCGGCACGCGTGCGGCGGTTGCCGGCGGGCGTGCGGAGCCCTCGCCGAGCCGTCGCCGTCCCGTCCACCGGCGTCCCGTGGTCGCCGCCGTGCGCCCGGCACGCGTGCGGCGGTTGCCGGCACGCGTGCGGATCCCTCGCCGAGCCGTCGCCGTCCCACCCACCGGCGTCCTGTAGTCGCCGCAGCGACCGACACCCCTCCGGCAGCTGCCGGCAGGCGTGCCGCACCCTCGCCGAGGCGGCGGCCGTCGGCGCCCCCCGGGCCCCGTGCCCGCGCGGCGCCCCGCTGTGGGCGTAACCCCAGGTCAAAGCACACCCGGGAAGGCACCCCGGCGTTCGTCGGGCTTCTGTTCTTCACTCGCGTGGCCCCCGCAGGGGGGCCCGAGTCGGCGGGGGCGGCGAGCATGCCAGGCATGGGTATACGCATGCTTCACCGCAGAGCGGCACCCCCGCGGGCCGACGCCGACGGACCCACCAGCCAGGCGTTTCCGCCGGTCCCGGTCTTCGCGGCCGCCGCAAGCACCGCCCGCGTCCCCGGTGGCCTCACGGCCGCGTTCCGCGACTCCGCCGTCCGGCTCGGCCGGCGCGTCACCGACGGCCGGTGGAGAACCGGCCGCACCCCCGCCGCCCGGGGCGCCGGGACCGAGCAGCCCCCGTGGCGGCTGTGGGCCGAGCTGGCCCGCGCCTACCTCACCCTCATGCTCACCCTGGTGCCCCGGCCCCGCCCGGTCCGCACCGTCACCGTGTTCGTCGCGGCGAGCGAGACGCTCAGTGTGCGGCCGTACGGTCCGGCTCCCGCGTACCGGCGTCCGCAGGGCCCCCCGTGGCCGGGACCGGACGCCAGGCCCTGACGGCGACGGCGTACACCGGCAGCGCGGCCACCAGACCCGCGCCCGCGCCGAAACAGACGGTCGGGATCAGCTCGTAGGGCTTCGCGATGTGACCCCAGTAGTCCCACCAGCGGACGGCCCTCAGCACCGCCGCCACCACCGCACACCCTCCGAGCAGCAGCACGGCGCCCCACCGGTCGCGCGCCGACAGCACCGGCACCCCCGGGGGCACCGCGCCCCCGGGGACCGCGCGCCGCAGCGCCCGCGCGACGAACATCACCAGCACGACCGCGGCCAGCAGCGAACTCCCGTACTGCGCGTACCAGAACACCGGCGAGCCGCCGATCTCCTCGCCCAGCACCGGGATCAGCCGCGTCCCCCACCGGTCGTGATGGGTGAACGCGTCCCACACCACATGCGTCAGACCGCCCAGCACGGCGGACACGTACCATCGCGCCACCAGCGACGCCCCCACCCGCGCGCGGGGCGCACCACAGCGCGTCAGCGCCGCCACCCGCCCCTGACGGGCCCGCGGCAGCAGCGCCACCAACGGCTCCCGCACCAACAGCCACAGCCCCACCAGCGCCCAGGCGATGAGCACGTCCACGGTGAACACGCCCCACCCCGCGTGCGTCACGTCGCCGAACTCCATCGCCCCGGACACGACACTGGCCGCGTAATAGGTCATGTCGGGCGCGAAGGTGCCCGCAACCAGCACCGCCGGGACCAGCGGGCCGCGCCCCGTCCCGTCGGTGCGGACGGCCGGCAGCACCGCCGCCGCGTGGCTGAGTGTGAACGGCAACGAGACTCCTCGCAGCGGGGATTGACCGGACAGGCGCCCGGCGTCGGGCGCACCCAGTATTCGACAGCCGAGGGGCACGGCGGTCCGCCGCCCCACGAACCCGTCGGCCGAGAAGATGGCCAACCGGTGAATATCGGGCAGCAACGGGTGTCCGTGCAAGGGAAGTTGTCGTAGGGTCGCGAGGGTCGCCGACCCGGTCCCGTATCCCAGGGCAACCGGCGGGGCGGGCAGATCGTCACGACAGGGCGAACGCGGTACACGGTGAAGGGCGCCCACAGCGCCCGCGGGGAGGGGTTCACTCTATGGCGGCGCACATCGGCAGGAGGCTGCGCAAGGGAGCGGCAACCACCGCCGTGGCCGCGGCAGCGGTGGCGGCCCTGTCCGCGTCCCAGGCCCCCGGCGTCACGGTCGACGACCAGGGCAGACAGAGCACCGGCGACGCCACCTCCGCGCCCGACACGGCCGCCGACGACAGCGCGACCGGCAACTCGCCGTACTACACGGACCTGCCGCCCCTCAACAGCCCCAACCCCTCGCCCTCCGCGGGCTCCGGCGCCACCGGCGACCAGAGCGCCGCCGAGGCCGGCATACCCGCGACCGTCCTCGACGCCTACAAGCAGGCCGAGGCCACGCTGCGCACCAAGAAGCCCGGCTGCAACCTGCCCTGGCAACTCCTCGCAGCCATCGGCAAGGTGGAGTCGGGTCAGGCGCGCGGCGGCCGGGTGAAGGCCGACGGCACCACGGTCACGCCCATCCTCGGCCCCCAGCTCGACGGCAACGGCTTCGCCCTCATCCGCGACACCGACAACGGCGCGTACGACGGCAACCGGATGTACGACCAGGCCGTCGGGCCGATGCAGTTCATCCCCTCCACCTGGGAGTGGGCGGGCCGCGACGGCAACGGCGACGGCCGCAAGGACCCCAACAACATCTACGACGCCGCCCTCGCCGCCGGCCACTACCTGTGCCGCTTCGACTGGGACCTGTCCCAGCAGAGCGACCTGCGCAAGGCGATCCTCAGCTACAACAACTCGACGGACTACCTGAACACCGTCCTGTCGTGGCTGGAGTTCTACCGCAAGGGCACGCACGAGATCCCCGACGGCACCGGCGCCCTGCCCGAGGACCGCAGCGACGAGACGGTGCGCCCCGGCGTCACCCCGTCCGCGCCCGGCACCACCCCGCCCGCGCGGCCCGGCACCCGGCCGGGCAAGCCCGCTGGCTCCCGGCCGTCGCCCAGCCCGACCACGCCCGGCACCGGCAGCCCGAGCACGCCCCCCACCACACCCTCGCCGTCCACCCCGCCGACGCCCACCGACACGGTGCACCACCTGGAGGACGCCGGCACCGGCACCCTCACCGCCATGGCGGGCCACACCTTCGCCGAGCGCATCTCCACGCGCGCGGAGACGGAGGCGGGCAAGGCGGTCGCCAAGGTGCGGATCCGCTTCACGGTCGTCGGCGACACGGACACCGCCTTCGCCGGCGGCGAGAGCGTGGCGACCGTGACGACCGACGCGTCCGGCGTCGCGGTCGCGCCCGCGCTGCAGGCGGGGGAGCGGACCGGCGCGTTCGCCGTCCAGGCGGCCGTCGTCGGCCGCTCGGTCAAGGGCGTCCCCTACAAGGTGACGGTCACCCAGCGCGTCGCCGACGCGCTCGCCCGCGTCGGCGACAAGGAACTGGCCTGCGTCGCGGGCGGCGAGTTCGCCGAGCCGGTCGAGATCAAGGCCACCTACGGCGGTGAGGCCGCCGGGAAGGTCGCCGTCACCGCGAAGCTCGTGACGTCCGCCGACGACCCCGCCGAGAACGACAACGGCCCCTACTTCAAGGACGCCGACGGCAAGGCGGTCCGCACCCTGACCGGTCTGAAGACCGGCGCGGACGGACAGCTGACCCTGCCGAAGCTGTACGCGGACGACACCGCCGGCACGTTCCTGCTCCGCCTCACCACGGCCGGGGGCGCCACGCTCGACGTGAAGCTGACGGTGGAACCGGCCGCCACGCCGAGTCCCGACCCATCGCCGGACCCGGAGCCCTCGACGGACCCGTCCACGGACCCGTCCACCGAGCCGTCGGAGACCCCGGCCGCCTGAGTCGAGGCCCTGCCCGCTACCGGTGCAGTCGCGCGTTGGTGTGGCGGGTGGGCTGCGCGGCGGCCGGGTCCTCCGGCCAGGGGTGCTTCGGGTACCGGCCGCGCAGCTCCGCCCGCACCTGCTGGTAGCCCTCGCGCCAGAACGAGGCGAGGTCGGCGGTGACGGCGGCGGGCCGCCCGGCCGGGGACAGCAGGTGTACCAGCAGCGGCACCCCGGCCACCGTGGGCGACTCCTGCAGCCCGAACATCTCCTGCAGCTTCACGGCGAGCACCGGCCGCTCCGGGTCGGACCAGTCGACGCGTACGGCCGAACCGCTGGGCACGGTGATCCGCTCGGGCGCCAGCTCGTCGAGGCGCGCCGCCTCGCCGGACGCCCACGGCAGCAGCCGCGCGAGCGCCTGCCCGGCGTCGATCCGCGCGAGGTCGGCCCGGCGCCGTGCCCGGCTCAGCTCAGGCTCCAGCCACTCGCCCACGCGCGCGTGGAGGGCCTCGTCGGACACGTCCGGCCACGGCTCCCCCAGCCGCGCGTACAGGAACGCCAGCCGCTGCCGCAGAACCTCCGCCCCGGCCGTCCACCGCAGCAGCCCGAACCCCTCCCGGCGCAGACCGTCGAGCAGCGCGGCGCGCACCAGGGCGGGGTCGGCGTCCGTGAGCGGCCGCGTGGTCAGCTCGACCGCCCCGAGCCGTTCCACCCGGCGCGCCACGACGTCTCCGTCGCCCCAGCGCACCTCCTCACACCGCTCGAGCAGCGTCCCCGACGCCAGGCTCGCCACGTCCTCGTCCACGGCGGCCCCGAGCAGCACGCGCGCGTGCCCCCGCCCCACGGGCCGGTCGGCGACAGCGACGGCGACCCACTCGGCCCCCCGCAATGCGGACCCGCCGCCCACCTCGGCCCGCGTCCCGCCCACCATCAGATACGAGCCCCCGTCCACCCGCGCCACCCGCTCGGGAAAAGCGAGCGCCACGACAAGCCCGACGGCCCGCTCGTCCACTCCGGCTGCGCGTGCGCCGGGTGCGGGTTCTCGCCCGCCCGGCCGGTTCCCGCTGCGGGGCGTCGGCGCCGTGCCGCCGTCCGACGGTGCCGAGGCGCCCGGGCCGCCCGCAGCCGAGGTCCCGCCCTCGGCGTTTCCGCCCGGCCCCTCGGCCCCCTCTGCCTGGGACAAGGCGCCCCGCAGCCGTCGTACCTCCGTGCGCCAGCGCGCCGCGTACCCGTCGCCGCCCTTGCGGGCCGTGCGGAGCGCGGTGGGCAGGTCGTCGCCGTAGTCGCGTGGTGGCTCCTCGGAGAGGAGGGCGACCACCTCGGCGGCAAGGTCGGCGCCCACCTGCGGGGACGCGTCCAGGAGGGCGCGGCCCAGGCGAGGGTGGAGGCCGAGGCGGGTCAGGCGGGTGCCCCGCCCGGTGGGGCGGCCGTCCGGGCGTACCGCGTCGATCGCCGTGAGCACCTCCCGGGCCGCCGCCATCGCGCCGCCCGGTGGCGGGTCGAGGAGCGCCAGGCCGGAGGCGTCCGGGTCGCCCCAGCAGGCCGCCTGGAGCGCGAACGCCGTCAGGTCGGCCACCTTGATCTCGGGGGAGGGGTACGACGGCAGCCGCGCGTCCTCCGCCTCCGCCCAGCAGCGGTACACCGCGCCCGGCGCCTCACGCCCGGCGCGCCCCGCCCGCTGCCGCCCCGCCGCGCGTGAGGCCCGTACCGTCGCGAGCGCGCTCAGGCCCCGCGCGTGGTCGACGCGCGGCTCGCGGGCGAGGCCCGAGTCCACCACCACCCGTACACCCGGCACCGTCAGCGAGGACTCCGCGACCGAGGTCGCCAGCACCACGCGCCGCCGCTCCCCGGGCGACAGCACCGCGTCCTGCACGGCGGCCGGCGCACGCCCGTGCACCTGGAGAACGTCCACACCGGACAGGCCGCCCAGCATTCCGGCCACCCGGGAGATCTCCCCGACCCCCGGCAGGAACACCAGCACGTCGCCGTCCCGCTCGGCCAGGGCCCGCCGTACCACCGCCGCCACGTGCGTGAGCAGCGCCGGGTCCACCCACATGCCGTGCGGCGGGCGCACCGCGCGCGGGGGCGGCGCCCACACCACGTCGACCGGGTGAGCGGCGCCCCGCGCCTCGACGATCGGCGCGCCGCCCAGCAGCCGAGCCCAGCCTTCCGCGTCCGTGGTCGCCGACGCGGCCACCAGCCGCAGGTCCGGCCGCAGCGTCTCGCGCACGTCCCACAGGAACGCCGCCGCCGTGTCCGCGTCCAGATGCCGCTCGTGGCACTCGTCGAGCACCACCGCGTCCACCCCGGCCAGCTCCTGGTCGCGCTGGAGCCGCTGCAGCAGCACACCCGTCGTGACGACCTCCACGCGCGTGTCCCGCCCCACGGCCCGCTCCCCGCGCACGGTGAAGCCGACCGAGGCGCCCACCCGCTCGCCCAGCAGCCACGCCATCCGGCGCGCCGCCGCGCGGGCCGCGATCCGCCGGGGCTCGGCGACCAGCACCCGCCGCGCGGGACCCGCCCCCCACAGCCCGGCGAGCGCCAACGGCACCAGCGTCGTCTTGCCGGTGCCGGGCGGCGCCACCAGCACCGACGTGCCGTGCTCCTCCAGCGCCCCGGCGAGCGAGGGCAGCGCCTCGCGCACCGGAAGCGACTCCAGCGCCTGGTGACGGATCACGCGCTCAGTCCCGTACGCACACGAAGATCGCCGTGCCGGGGATCAGACTGCCGCGCAGCGGCGACCAGCCGCCCCACTCGGCGGTGTTCCAGGCCGGCCACTCCGGCTCCACCAGGTCCACCAGCCGGAAACCGGAGGCGACCACGTCGCGCACCCGGTCCCCGAGCGTCCTGTGGTGCTCGACGTACACCGCGTGACCGGTCTCGTCCTGCTCCACGTACGGCGTGCGGTCGAAGTACGACCCGGACACGCTCAGCCCCTCCGGACCGGGTTCGTCCGGGAACGCCCAGCGGATCGGGTGCGTCACGGAGAACACCAGCCGCCCTCCCGGACGCAGCACCCGGCGCACCTCCCGCAGCACCAGCCGCGGATCGGCGACGAAGGGCAGCGCCCCGTACGCCGAGCAAGCCAGGTCGAAGGAGGCGTCGGCGAAAGGAAGCGCGCCCGCGTCCGCGCACACGAGGGGGAACGCCCCGCCGATGCGCAGCGCGTGCTGGAGCTGGCGGTGCGAGATGTCCAGCGCCACCGGACGCGCGCCCTGCGCGGCCAGCCAGCGCGAGCACTGCGCCGCGCCGGCGCCCAGCTCCAGGACGTCGCGCCCCTTCAGCTCCTCCGGCGGGCCGAGCAACTCCGCCTCCACCTCGTCCAGGCCCTCCGGGCCCCACACGAAGCGGTCGTCGCCGAGAAACGTCCCGTGCTCGTTCTGGTACTCGTCGGCGTTGCGGTCCCACCAGCCCCGGTTGGCCCGGGAGCTCTCCGTGACGCCGGCCTCCCGCCGGGTGGCCTCGGGTTCGGGGGCTTCGGGGACTTCGGACTCTTGGATGATCGGCTCCCTCGTCGTACTCTTCCGTCCAGCCGGGTCCCCGGTGTGTCGCCGAGGGGGCCTTCTTCACCCCTGCATGGCCTCGGGAGACGGCAGTTGTGCCGGTTATGCGGCGATCCGCCCCGGGTGGGCGGCTTCGCGCATTGACCCTGCCCGGCAGCCCCCGTATGCTACAAGTTGCGCTGCGGGCCTGCGCACCTCAGACGTAGCAGGCTGCGCTCGCATCTGTTGTATGTCCCCTCGGTTGTCGAGGCGCCACCGGATTTTTGTGGCGCTTCCTTGGCTGTCCGGCTTCTGCAGAGCGAAACGGGCTCCGGCGTAGCAGTACCTACGACTTCAATGTCCGTACCGGAGCCCTTTCCCACATGACGAGCAGCACCGAGACCACCGCCACCACCCCGCAGGTAGCGGTCAACGACATCGGTAACGAGGAAGCTTTCCTCGCCGCGATCGACGAGACGATCAAGTACTTCAACGACGGCGACATCGTCGACGGCGTCATCGTGAAGGTCGACCGGGACGAGGTCCTGCTCGACATCGGTTACAAGACCGAAGGTGTCATCCCGAGCCGAGAGCTCTCGATCAAGCACGACGTCGACCCGAACGAGGTCGTCGCCGTCGGCGACGAGATCGAGGCCCTGGTCCTCCAGAAGGAGGACAAGGAAGGCCGCCTGATCCTCTCGAAGAAGCGCGCCCAGTACGAGCGTGCCTGGGGCACCATCGAGAAGATCAAGGAAGAGGACGGCATCGTCACCGGTACCGTCATCGAGGTCGTCAAGGGTGGTCTCATCCTCGACATCGGCCTCCGCGGCTTCCTTCCGGCCTCCCTGGTCGAGATGCGCCGCGTCCGCGACCTCCAGCCCTACGTGGGCAAGGAGCTCGAGGCGAAGATCATCGAGCTGGACAAGAACCGCAACAACGTGGTCCTGTCCCGCCGTGCCTGGCTGGAGCAGACCCAGTCCGAGGTCCGCCAGACGTTCCTCACGACCCTCCAGAAGGGTCAGGTCCGTTCCGGCGTCGTCTCCTCGATCGTCAACTTCGGCGCCTTCGTGGACCTGGGCGGCGTGGACGGTCTCGTCCACGTCTCCGAGCTCTCCTGGAAGCACATCGACCACCCCTCCGAGGTCGTCGAGGTCGGCCAGGAGGTCACGGTCGAGGTCCTCGACGTCGACATGGACCGCGAGCGCGTCTCCCTGTCGCTGAAGGCGACCCAGGAAGACCCGTGGCAGCAGTTCGCCCGCACCCACCAGATCGGCCAGGTCGTGCCCGGCAAGGTCACGAAGCTGGTTCCGTTCGGTGCGTTCGTCCGCGTGGACGAGGGCATCGAGGGTCTGGTCCACATCTCCGAGCTGGCCGAGCGCCACGTGGAGATCCCGGAGCAGGTCGTCCAGGTCAACGACGAGATCTTCGTCAAGGTCATCGACATCGACCTCGAGCGCCGTCGCATCAGCCTCTCGCTGAAGCAGGCCAACGAGGCCTTCGGCGCCGACCCGACGGCGGTCGAGTTCGACCCGACCCTGTACGGCATGGCCGCGTCCTACGACGACCAAGGCAACTACATCTACCCCGAGGGCTTCGACCCCGAGACCAACGACTGGCTCGAGGGCTACGAGAAGCAGCGCGAGGAGTGGGAGCGCCAGTACGCCGAGGCGCAGGCCCGCTTCGAGCAGCACCAGGCGCAGGTCATCAAGTCCCGCGAGGCGGACGCCCAGGCCGCTGCCGAGGGTGGCGAGCCCGCCGCTCCGGCCGCGTCCGGCGGCGGTTCGTACTCCTCCGAGGGTGGCGACCAGTCCGGCGCCCTGGCTTCGGACGAGGCGCTGGCCGCGCTTCGCGAGAAGCTGGCGGGTGGCCAGAGCTGAACGCTCTCCACTGAGGGTTAGTGGTTGATCTGAGGGGTCGCACCTTGCGAGGTGCGGCCCCTCAGGCGTGCCCCTGGGCGCCTGGGCGGGTGCGTCGTCGGCCGCGGGCCCGGAGGGCTTGTCGCGCAGTTCCCCGCGCCCCGGAGGGGGTTGTCCCGAGGGTGTCGTCTGCGGTGGGAATGCCTGTGCTTCGTGCCACGTTGTGGTGGGTGAAACACGAGGAGGAGCGGTCACTGTGCTTGATCCGCAGGATTTGTACGCCTGGGAGCCGAAGGGTCTGAACGTCGTCGACACGGCGCTGGCCCAGGAGTCGGCCGGACTTGTCATGCTCTACCACTTCGACGGATACATCGACGCGGGCGAGACCGGCGACCAGATCGTCGACCGGCTGCTCGACTCGCTGCCCCACCAGGTCGTCGCCCGGTTCGACCACGACCGGCTCGTCGACTACCGCGCCCGCCGGCCCCTGCTCACCTTCACGCGCGACCGGTGGACCGACTACGAGGTCCCGGCCATCACCGTGCGGCTCGTCCAGGACGCCACCGGAGCGCCCTTCCTGCTGCTGTCGGGGCCGGAGCCGGACGTGGAGTGGGAGCGCTTCGCCGCCGCCGTGAAGCAGATCGTGGAGCGCCTTCAGGTGCGCCTGTCGGTGAACTTCCACGGCATCCCCATGGGCGTCCCGCACACCCGCCCGGTCGGCCTCACCCCGCACGGCAACCGCACCGACCTCGTCCCGGTCAGCACCAGCGTCTTCGACGAGGCGCAGGTCCCGGGCAGCGCCGAGGCCCTGGTCGAGCACCGGCTGATGCAGGCCGGGCACGACGTCCTGGGCGTCGCGGCGCACGTGCCGCACTACATCGCCCGCTCGCCGTACCCGGACGCGGCGCTGACCGCGCTGGAGGCCATCACGGCCGCCACCGGTCTCGTCCTGCCGAGCGTGGCGCACTCCCTGCGCACCGACGCCCAGCGCACCCAGACCGAGATCGACCGGCAGATCCGCGAGGGCGACGACGAGCTCACCGCCCTCGTCCAGGGCCTCGAGCACCAGTACGACGCCGCGGCGGGCGCCGCGACCCGGGGCAACATGCTGGCCGAGCCGGTGGACATCCCGTCGGCGGACGAGATCGGCCGCGAGTTCGAGAAGTTCCTGGCCGAGCGGGAGGGCGACAACTGACGCCCGCCGGACCGCCGGTCACCGTGGACGCCTAGGCTGCTGCCCATGCTGACAGTGGGCCTGACCGGCGGTATCGGAGCCGGCAAGAGCGAGGTGTCGCGGCTGCTCGTGGAGCGCGGAGCCGTGCTGATCGACGCCGACCGCATCGCACGCGAGGTCGTGGCACCGGGCACGCCCGGGCTCGCCGCCGTCGTGGAGGCCTTCGGCGAGGACATCCTCGCCGAGGACGGCAGCCTGGACCGGCCCCGCCTGGGCGCCCTCGTCTTCAACGACCCGGAGAAGCTCGCCACGCTCAACTCGATCGTGCACCCCCTGGTGGGCGCCCGGTCGCGCGAGCTGGAGGAGGCCGCGCCCGAGGACGCCGTCGTCGTCCACGACGTCCCGCTCCTCACCGAGAACGGCCTCGCCCCCCTCTACGACGTCGTGATCGTCGTCGACGCCAGCCCCGAGACCCAGCTCGACCGGCTGGTACGGCTGCGCGGCATGAGCGAGGAGGACGCCCGGGCCCGCATGGCCGCCCAGGCCACCCGCGAGCAGCGCCGCGCGATCGCCGACATCGTCATCGACAACGACGTGCCCCTCGACGAGCTGGAACGCCGCGTCAAGGAGGTGTGGGCCGACCTGGTCCGCCGCGCGCGGGAGCGCCGGCCGGAATAGGGGGCGCCGGGCGAGGCGTTGACGCCTCGGAGTGAGGGAAGGATTCCGCCGTGCCCCAGACCAGTGGTCCGTCCGGACGTACGCCGGAGACGCACGTCATCGACTTCCGCGCCGCCGAGCATCTGCTCGCCTCCCGCGACCCGCGGGGTGCGGTGAAGCTGCTCGACGGCGTGATCGACGTCCATCCCGAGAACACGGCCGCGCGGCTGCTCCGGGCGCGCGCCTTCTTCGCGGCGGCCCAGCTGCGCCCCGCCGAGCTGGAGTTCTCGCTCGTCCTGGAACGGGAGCCGGACAACGCCTTCGCCCACTACGCCCTCGCCCGCACCTACGAGCGGCAGGGCCGCACCCACCCGGCCAAGCGCCACTTCCGCCTCGCGGCGGCGCTGGACCCGAACCCGGAGTACCTGAAGGCCGCGCGCTTCGACGGCTGAGCCGCGGGCGCGGACGTCCTCAACGCCTGTCCGGCGGCTCGTGCGGGGGCTCGTACGGCGGGATGTCGCGGCCCGGCTGGTAGTGCGGGCCCTGGCGGATGTGCCGGACCACGAACGCCAGGTCCGCCACGACGACCAGGAGCAGCATCCCGCAGGCCAGCGCCCAGCCCGGATACCCGGCGAGCGCGAACCCCACCGTTCCGGCGACCGTCCAGATCACACCCCAGATGCTCAGCCAGAACCGCACGCGCAGGGGACTCCGCGCGGTCGTCGGTTCACTGCCGGTACGCATCGCGATCACACCCCGGGGCGGCCGAGCTCTCTCGCGGTCCGGGTGCCCGCCTCGACCCCCTGTCACTCGTTCGGGTGGCATCGGCGGGGAGGGGAACGGACGTGCGGGAGCGGTCCGTTCGACGGGCATGGAGCAGACGATGCGGGCAGGGTACGAGGGGACGGGACCCGGGGCGATCACCCCGGACGGCTGCGCGGTGGAGTTGTACGCGCGGCTTCCCGTGGGGGACGAGCCGGACGTGATCGCGGCTGCGGTGCCGGCGGGGGCGCGGATCCTGGAGCTGGGCTGCGGGGTGGGGCGGATGACCCACGCGCTGCTGGAGCGCGGCTTCGAGGTGACGGCGGTGGACGAGTCCGCCGAGATGCTGGAGCGGGTGCGCGGGGCGCGGACGATACGCGGCCCGATCGAGCGGCTGGACCTCGGTGAGACGTTCGACGTGGTGCTGCTGGCCTCGTTCCTGGTGCACGCGGGGGACGAAGAGATACGCCGGGGCATGCTGCGCACCTGCGTGCGGCACCTCGCGGAGGGCGGGTGCGTGCTGATCCAGCGGGAGGGAGCCGACTACCACACGAACGTGCCGCGCGAGCGGACCGACCCGTCGGGCTTCACGGTGCGGATCGCCTCCGTGGAGCCGGTGGGCGACGGCGTGGACTCGGTGCACGTGGAGTACGTCTTCCCGGACGCGACCTGGACCCAGACGTTCCGCTCCCGCCCGCTGACCCCGGAGCAGTTCGAGGGAGTACTGGCGGAGACGGGGCTGAGGGTGGACCGGTATCTGACGGAGGACGGGATGTGGGCGAGGGCGGCGCGTATGGCGTGACCTTGGTCGCGGTCTCTAAGGCGTCGGTGTTCACGCCTCGTCTGCTTGCGGCTGGGGCGTGTATCCCGCTCGGGTGCTGACGGGTCGGGGTGGGCCCCGGGGGCTCGGGTGCTCATGGCTCAGGGGCACCTCCGGCCTCGGTGCTCGCGGCCGAGGGCAGCGTCCCGCCCCGGATGCTCGCGGCCGAGGGGTGCCTCTGGCTCGGGTGCTCATGGCTCAGGGGCACTCCGGCCTCGGTGCTCGCGGCCGAGGGCAGCGTCCAGCCCCGGATGCCCGCGGCCGAGGGGTGCCTCCCGCCTCAGGTGTCAACGGTCGGGAGGTGCGTCCCGCCTCGGCTGCTCACGGCCGAGGCGCGCCCCCCGCCCCCTTGTTCCTGCCCCGGCGTCCGCCCCCACCGGTCCCGCGGCCGCCCGCGCCACCCGTGTCCCTGCGTCCGCCCGGCGTCGCACTCGGGTCGCCGGCGACGGGCGGGCCCGCGTAGCCGCCGAGCGGGCCCGGCCCGCCCAGGCCGCCCAGTCCGCGCAGCCGTTCCAGTTCGCGGCGGTCCCGCTTGGTCGGGCGGCCCGCCCCGCGGTCGCGGATGCCGGCGGGGGCGACGGCCTCGCGCGGCGGGGGCGGCGGCGAGTTGTCGATGTAGCACTGGACGGCTACGGGCGCCCCTACCCGCTTGCGGATCAGCCGCTTCACGACGACGACCCGCTCCCGCGTCTCCACACGCACCCGTACCTCGTCGCCTACCCGCACGGAGTGCGACGGCTTCACCCGTTCGCCGTTCACGCGGACGTGCCCGCCCCGGCAGGCGGCGGCGCCCATGGACCGCGTCTTGACCAGCCGTACCGACCAGATCCAGCTGTCGATCCGTACGGTCTCGCTGTTCTGCGGGCCCGCCGCCTCGGCGGCGGCCACCGCGGCGGCGACCTTCGGGTCCACGGCCTCGGGTGTGGCCCCCGCGGGAGCGGTCGCCGCGCCCTCGGCGCCTTCGTCCGCCCCGGCCGTCCTGTCGTTCTGCGCACCCTCGGCAACCATGCTCCCGACCTTAGCCCGCCCGGCCCGCCGACCGGACGCGGATACAGGCGGGCAGGATCCGCGCCCGGGTGTCGTACCGGACGCCTACCGTGGGAGTCATGGATCCCCAAGGCCTCGCCCGGCTCGACCGGCGTATCGCCGGCTGCCGTGCCTGCCCGCGCCTGGTCGCCTGGCGCGAGGAGGTCGCCCGTACCAAGCGGGCCGCGTTCGCGGACTGGACGTACTGGGGGAGGCCGGTGCCCGGGTTCGGGCCGCCCGACGCGCGGCTGCTGGTCATCGGTCTCGCGCCCGCCGCGCACGGCGGCAACCGCACCGGCCGGATGTTCACCGGCGACCGCTCCGGCGACGTGCTGTACCAGGCGCTGTACGACGTGGGCCTGGCCTCCCAGCCGACCTCCACGCACGCCGACGACGGCCTGGAGCTGTACGGGGTCCGTGTCACCGCGCCCGTGCACTGCGCCCCGCCCGCCAACAAGCCCACCCCGGCCGAACGGGACGCCTGCCGGCCCTGGCTGGTGCAGGAGCTGCGGCTGCTGCGGCCCACGGTCCGCGCGGCCGTCGTCCTCGGCGCGTTCGGCTGGCAGGCGGCGCTGCCCGCGTTCGCCGAGGCCGGCTGGACCGTGCCCCGCCCGCGGCCCGTCTTCGGGCACGGCGCCCATGTCGAGATGGACGCCGCCGACGGTCCGCCGCTCGGCCTCTACGGCTGCTTCCACGTCAGCCAGCGCAACACCTTCACCGGCAAGCTCACCCCCGAGATGCTCCGGGACGTCCTGCGCACGGCGGCCACGGCAGCCGGACTGCAGCCGCCGTAATAGGGATGAGCGGGCCCGCCCGGCGGGGATACGGTGCCCCGATGGGCAGGTATCCGGAGATCGAACCGTACGACCACGGCATGCTCGACGTCGGGGACGGCAATCACCTCTACTGGGAAACCTGCGGCAACCCGCACGGCAAGCCCGCGGTGGTGCTGCACGGCGGACCCGGCTCCGGCGCGGGCGCCGGACTGCGGCGCTACTTCGACCCGGACGCGTACCGGATCGTCCTGTTCGACCAGCGGGGCGCGGGACGGTCACGGCCGTCGGCCGCCGACCCCGCCACCGACATGAGCGTCAACACGGCGCCCCACCTCATGGCCGACCTGGAACGGCTCCGCGCGCACCTGGGCATCGAGCGCTGGCTCGTGTGGGGCGTGTCCTTCGGCTCGGCCCTGGGCCTGCGGTACGCCCAGACACACCCCGGCGTGGTGGCCGAGCTGGTGCTGACGGGCGTGGCCACCGGCTCGCCCGCGGAGGTCGACCTGCTGACGCGGGGCCTCGGCCGGATCTTCCCGGATGCCCACGATCGGTTCCTCGCCGAACTGGCCGAGGACGAGCGCGACGGCAACCTGGCCGCCGCGTACAACCGCCTGCTGGAATCACCCGACCCCGAGGTCAGGGCCCGCGCGGCGCAGGCGTGGACGGACTGGGAGACGGCGATCATCCCCGCCCCGCCCGGTTCCGTCGAACGGTTCCGCGACCCGGAGTTCCGCTACGGCTTCGCCCGTACCGTCACCCATTACTGGGGCAACGACCACTTCTTCGGCGACTTCCCCGGCGACGGGGGAGAGGAGGGCGTCGTCCTGCGCGACGCACACCTCCTGAAGGACGTGCCCGGCACCCTGGTCCAGGGCAGCCTCGACCTCGGCAACCTCCTCGGCATCGTCTGGCGGCTGCACCACGCCTGGCCGGGCAGCGAGCTGGTGGTCGTCGACGACGCCGGACACGACGCGGGCGCCGTCGGGGACGACGCCCTGGTGGCGGCGACGGACCGGTACGCCCGCCGCCGCCCCTGAGGACAGCGGTTCCTGCGGCGGTCCTACGGGTGCAGCACCACCTTGGTGTAACCCTCGATCCGCTTGTCGAACTTGTCGTACGCCGACGGCGCCTGGTCCAGCGGCAGTTCGTGCGAGACCACGAAGCTGGGCTTGGCCCGCCCCTCGATGATCATGTCGCGGAGCTGCCGGTTGTACCGCTTGACGTTGCACTGGCCGGTGCCGAGCTTCAGGCCCTTCTCGAAGAGCTTGCCGACGGCGACCATCAGCATGCCCTGCTTGGCGGCCTCGTCCGGGGCGCCCGGGTCGGACGGCACGTACAGCCCGGGGATGCCGAGCATGCCGGTGGCCCGGACCGTGCGGATCAGGGCGTTCAGCACGGTCGCCGGCTCCTCGCGGTCGGTGCCGCCGCCCGCCGAGGCCTGGTAGCCGACGGCGTCGATGCCCTTGTCGGTGCCCATGCCCTCGGTCTGGTCGTGGATCTGCTCGACCGGGTCGCCCTCCGCGAAGTTGACCGGAACTGCGCCGATCTCCTGGGCCTTCTGCAGCCGCTCGGCGACGCGGTCGACCACGAACACCTTCCGCGCGCCGCGCAGCAGCGCCGAGTAGGCGGCCATCAGGCCGACCGGTCCGGCGCCGTACACGGTGACGCTGTCGCCCGGGCGCACCTGGGCGAGTTCGCAGCCGTGATACCCGGTGGGGAAGATGTCCGCGAGGAGCACGAAGTCCTTCTCGTGCTCGGTGCCCGCCGGCAGCTTCAGGCAGTTGAAGTCGGCGTAGGGGACGCGCAGATACTCCGCCTGCCCGCCCTTCCAAGGGCCCATGGCCACATAGCCGTACGCGCCGCCCGGGAAGCCGGGGTTGACGGTGAGACAGTAGCCGGTGAAGCCCTCGACGCAGTTGGTGCAGAAGCCGCAGGCGACGTTGAAGGGCATGACCACGCGGTCGCCCTCCTTGATCGAGGTGACGCCCGGGCCCACCTCGGCGACGATGCCCATGTTCTCGTGGCCGAAGGTGATACCCGGCTCGGCGGCCGTGCGGCCCTCGTACATGTGCAGGTCGGAACCGCAGATCGCGGTCGAGGTGATGCGTACGATCACGTCGTTCGGATGCTGGATCGTCGGGTTCTCGACGTCCTCGACGGCGACCTCGAACGGTCCCTTGTACACGACGGCCTTCATGGTGCGATCTCCGTTCGGTTGGTGTTCTGCGTGGTGCGCAGTGACGCCCCTCCCGATGGCCCGCGTGACCGATATCTCATGATTCTCCGGTCTTGTGGACGGAGCAAGCCGGTAACATCCGACGAATATCGTGCGACGTCCGCCCCGCTCCCGGAGGCGCCGCACGCCGGCGGTCAGGACGCCACCCGACACGACACCCGACGAGAGGGGAAGGGCGGAAAATGGCAGCTCAAAGGCTGGGAACACTGCTGGTGGCCGTGCCCGGGCTGTCCGGCACCACATACCCCCCGGGCACGACCGTGACGGTCCGCGGCCGCGGCGCGACCGTGGACGCGTTCGTCAACGGCGACTGGCTCCCGCTGTCCTGGTGGGAGTTCTCCGACGGTCTGCGTGAGGACATCGCCGACCGCTGACGGTCCACCTCGACGGGCTCAGTCGACCTTCACCCAGTCCAGGGTGCGCTCGACGGCCCGCTTCCAGTCCTCGTAGCCCTGGCGGCGCCGGTCCTCGTCCCACGACGGCTCCCAGCGCCTGGACTCCTGCCAGTGCGTGCGGAGCTCGGCCTCGTCGTTCCAGAAACCCGTGGCGAGACCCGCGGCGTACGCGGCGCCCAGCGCGGTGGTCTCCGCGACCACGGGCCGGCTGACCGGCACCCCGAGCACATCGGCCTGGATCTGCATGCACAGGTCGTTCGCGGTGACACCGCCGTCGACCTTGAGCACGTCCAGGTGAACCCCGGAGTCCTGCTCCATCGCCTCGACCACGTCACGGCTCTGGTAGCAGATCGCCTCCAGCGTGGCCCGCGCGATGTGGCCGCCCGTGTTGTACCGGGACAGGCCGACGATGGCACCGCGGGCGTCGGAACGCCAGTACGGGGCGAACAGCCCGGAGAAGGCCGGCACGAAGTAGATGCCGCCGTTGTCCTCCACCGACCGCGCCAGCGCCTCGCTGTCCGGGGCCGTGCCGATGATCTTCAGCTGGTCGCGCAGCCACTGCACGGCCGCGCCGGTCACGGCGATGGAACCCTCCAGCGCGTACACCGCCGGGCTCCCGGCGAACTGGTACGCCACCGTCGTCAGCAGGCCGTTCTGCGAACGCACCAGCTCGGTGCCGGTGTTCAGCACCAGGAAGTTGCCGGTGCCGTACGTGTTCTTGGCCTCGCCGGGGGAGAAGCAGACCTGCCCCACGGTGGCCGCGTGCTGGTCACCGAGAACGCCGGTGATCGGCACGGCGGCGCCCAGCGGCCGGGACGTACGGGCCTGGCCGAACGCCTCCGGGTGGGAGGAGGGGTTGATCGCCGGGAGCATCGAGCGCGGGATGCCGAAGATGCCGAGCAGCTCGTCGTCCCAGTCGAGGGTCTCCAGGTTCATCAGCATGGTGCGGCTGGCGTTGGTCACGTCCGTGGCGTGGATGCCGCCGTTCGGACCTCCGGTGAGGTTCCACAGCACCCAGGCGTCCGTGTTGCCGAACAGGGCGTTGCCCGCCTCGGCCTCCTCACGCAGGCCGTCCACGTTGTCCAGCAGCCACTTGATCTTGCCGCCGGAGAAGTAGGTGGCCGGCGGCAGTCCCGCCTTGTGGCGGATCGTGTCGCCGTGGCCCTCGCGTTCGAGGGCCGCGGCGATGCTGTCGGTGCGCGTGTCCTGCCAGACGATCGCGTTGTAGTACGGGCGGCCGTTGCGCGGATCCCACACGACGGTCGTCTCGCGCTGGTTGGTGATGCCGATGGCCCGCAGGTCGGAGGCCGTGAGGCCGCCGTCGCGGAGGGCGTTCTGGATCACCGTGTTGGTACGCTCCCAGATCTCCACCGGGTCGTGCTCGACCCAGCCGGAACGGGGCAGGATCTGCTGGTGCTCCAGCTGGTGCTTCGCCACCTCGTTACCGGCATGATCGAAGATCATGAATCGGGTGCTGGTGGTCCCCTGGTCCACCGCGCCGACGAATTCGGGCATCGCTGAAACCTTTCCTGAGTGACGACGGGTCCCGGGGCGGCCTTACACCTCCTCGGTGGCCGGGCCTTCCTCCTGGGCCTCCATCGCCGCCGTCCTGGCGGTGACCACCGGCTTGATGATCAGGTCGTAGACCAGCACGCCGGCGACGCCGCCGATCAGGGGGCCGACGATGGGGATCCACCAGTAGCCGCTGAACCACCCGAACGTGCCCGGAAGGGCGATGTCGCCCCAGCCCTCGAAGTACGTGAACAGCCGCGGACCGAAATCTCGCGCGGGATTGATCGCATATCCGGCGTTCGTTCCGAAGGTCAGGCCGATGGCGACGACCACCAGGCCGATGAGGAACGGGTGGAGATTCGACAGGGGCGCGACATTCTTCAGGTCGATGAGCGCGCAGACCAGAAGAAGCAGAATTCCGGTGCCCACGATCTGGTCGAGCAGCGGACCCCACCAGGAATCCCCGAAGTATTCCGCGGGGAAGGTCGCGAAGATGGAATAGGTGGCCAGTGACTCGTCACGGGCCAGCCCCGCCTTCGCGTCGGCGGCGTCGATCGCCCAGTGGTAACAGGCATAGACGAGCGCGGCGCCGACGAAGGCACCGAGCAGCTGGGCCAGCCAGTAGGCGGGCACCTTCTTCAGCGGGAAGTCCCTGCGCACCGCGAAGGCCAGGGTCACCGCCGGGTTGATGTGGGCGCCGCTGATGCCGCCGGCCACATAGACCGCGAAGACCACGGCGAGGCCCCATCCCCAGGCGATGATGAGCCAGTTGGCCGGCCCGAAATCGACGAACTGGCGCCCGGAACCGGGCAGGCCCACCACGGCGACGGCGACGGATCCGACGCCCAGCAGAATGAGGACGAACGTCCCCAGGAATTCGGCGAGCATTTCGCCGCCTATGCCTTCGCGATAGCCGCGTCGGCGCGGAGCTGTAACGCGATCAGCCATCAGCTCTCCTCGAACGGAAATGGCGCGGACTGTGCCTCCCCATGTCGGCAGCGTAGGTCCACCGCCCACCCCGGGCGCGCGGAGAGCGGTCTTTCCCACCAACGGCGCAATTCGATGAGCGGTGGGGGAGAAGGCGGTCAATACTGCGGGGTTTTCGGGGGATCGAGTGGCGGGGTGACCGTGTCGTCCGCGGAGGACGGACGAGCGCGTCCGCCCGGCTGTCACGCCGTCGAAACACGCCCGTTCCCTTCCGTCAGTGAAGTCCGCCTACCGTGGGGGTAAGAGTCCCGCCCCGGTCAGCGTTGCCCGAAGGAGCAGCCGCAGTGACCGGACGACAGGAGCCCTGTGACCCGCACCGCCCCCGCCGTACCCCCGTGGCTCGCCCATGCCCTGCGGTCCCAGCGGGGGCCGGTCCCCTGGAGCGCGATGCTGCGCGGTGCGCTGGGCGGCGGTCCGCTGCTGCTCGTGGCCGTGCTCGCCGGGCAGCCCACCCTCGGGGTGGTCGCCGCGATCGGCGCCATGTTCGCCGGGATCAACGACCGCCCCGGCAGCCGGCGCGCCTCCGTGGCCCGGATCGGGACGCCCGCCCTCGCCGGCGCGGCCGGACTGCTGACGGGCACCCTCGCAGGGGACCACGTCCCGGCCGTGCTGCTCACCCTGCTGCTGACCGTGCTCGGCCTGGCCGCCGGAGGGATCAGCGCGCTGGGCCCTGTGGGGTCCTCCGCCGGGACGCAGCTGCTCGTCGGCGCCGCCGTCGGGGCGGGCATGCCGCTGCCCGAGCCGGGCTGGCTGCGGGCGGTCGCCTTCGTCGCGGGCGCCGGATGGCTGCTCCTGCTGCGGCTCGCGCTGCCCACCTCCCACACCCTCGCCGGCGACCGCCGCTTCGAGCTGCGCTTCGACGGGGAGCGCGCCGCCGTCGCCGGGGTGTACGACGCCATCGCCGCCCTGCTCGACGCCGCCGGCTCGGACAGCGCCACCGCACGGCGGGCCGCTCTCACCGCCGCCCTCGACCAGGCGCAGGACGCGCTCGCCGGACCCCGGCTGCGCCGCCACCCCTCCTCCGCCGCCGAACGCCGGCTGCACGCCCAGTACGCCGCCGCCCTCCCGCTCGCCGAGGCCGCCACCGCGCTGGCCTGGGCGGGGGACCCGGTGCCCGACCGTACGTCCGAGGCGCCCCGCCGCCTCGCCGCCGCCGTGCGCAACGGCGCCCCCACCGGTCCGCTGCCCGCCCCCATCCGTTCCGCGCCCGGCCTGCGCGCCCTGGACGACGCCCTGCTCTACGCGGCCGAGGCGTTCGACCGGGCCGACAGCAGGCGGCTGCACGGCCGCAGGCGCTCCCGCGCCGCCGTCCTGCGGACCGTCCTCGGCGCCCGCGGCCGCGAGTACGGGATGCGCGTCGCCCTCTGCTTCGGCGCGAGCGCCGCCGTCGCCCAGGCGCTCTACCACGCCCACTGGTACGGGCAGCACGAGCACTGGTACTGGCTGCCCGCCACCGCCGTCTTCCTCGTCAAGCCCGACCTCGGGCCGCTCGCCTCCCGTGTGCTGTCCCGCGCCGCCGGAACCGTCCTGGGCGCCCTGCTGTTCGCCGGACTCGCCGCGGTGCTGCCCCGCCCCGAAGGACTCGTCGTCCTCGTCACCGTCTGCGGGGCGCTGATCCCGCTCGCCACCCGGCACTTCGCCGCGCAGACCGCCGTCGTCACCGTGCTCGTGCTGGCCCTGGTGATGGCCGGCGGCGAACCCCAGGCGTCCCTCGCCCGCATCGGCGAGACCCTCCTGGCCTGCGCGATCGTGCTGGTCGTCGGACACCTGCCCACCCTCGGCCGGCGCGGCGACGCCATCCGCGCCCGGCTCACCGAGGCGAGTGGCGCCGCCCGCGAGTACCTCGCCCATGTGCTGGGGGAGTCGGAGGACCGTGAGGCCCGCTGGGCACTGCGCCGCGAGGCCTACCGCACCCTCGCCGAGGCCCGCGCCGCCATCGCCCTCGCCTCCGCCGAACTCCCGCCCCTGGCCCGGCACGCGGACGGCGCCGACGAGATCGCCAAGACCCTCGAACGCCTCGTCGACACCACCACCGCCTGCGCGGTCCACCTGGACGACACAGGCACCCTCGCCCCCACCCACCTCCACCGCCTCACCACCCTGGCCACAGAGCTGCACATCCCGGTACCGCAACACCGCCGCCCCACAGCCAGCACCGTCACCTGACCGCCCAGAAAGGGGCGCGGGGAACTGCGCGCGCAACCCTCACGCACCGGTACTCGCCCGACGGACGTCAGCCGCCGCCCCCCAAGGGGCGCGGGGAACTGCGCGCCCAGCCCCCACGCACCGGTACGCGCTCGACGGACGTCAGCCGCCGCCCCCCCAAGGGGCGCGGGGAACTGCGCGCCCAGCCCCCACGCGCCCGCACCCGCCGCCCCGGCGCCAACCACCCCCCCACGGGCCCCCGAAGAAGAACGCCCCGCGTTCAAACCACCCGCACCCACACCGGCGCATGATCCGACCCCGCCGCCCCCCTCCGCTCCCCAGGATCCGTTCCGACGGACGGCAACCGAGGCGGCCCCTCGTCCGGCAACCCCGTCCCCGCCGCCGAAACCCTCCGCACCAGCCGGTGACTCAGCAGCACATGGTCGATCAGCTCCCGCCGCCCCGAGTTCACCCGCGAATACCGTTCCGACGCCGGAATCAGCGGCGCCACGTCCCACAGCCGTACCGCGTCCCCCCGGTCCGGCCGCTCGTACCCCGGCGTGCCGATCTCCGACCCGGGCGGTCCCAGCAGCATCTGCGTGGTCGCCGCCTGCACCTCGTCGTTGAGATCACCCAGCACCGCCACGTCCCGCTCCCGTCCGTCGCCCTCCAGCAGCCGGTCGGCCAGCGCGCGCAGCGCCGCCGCCTCGGCCGCCCGCCGGTACAGCGCGTAGGCCCCGTACCGGGCCCGTTCGCCCTCGTCGCGCGGCTGGAAGCGGCCGTCCGGGTACGACAGCAGCTTCGACTTCAGATGGCACACCGCCGCCCGCAGCGGCCCCCGCTCGCCCGCGACCTCCACCGCGAGGAAGCCGCGCCCGGCCTGAGAGACGGTCAGGCCGGTGTCGTCCGCCTGCACGGGCAGCATCCGCGGCGGGAACGCCGCCGTGTCGGCGACCACCGTCAGCTCCGTACGGCTGAGGAAGCCCACCCGCGTGCCGCGGCTGTCGGTGTGGGAGGACAGCGCGACGTGCCAGTCGTCGTCCAGCATCCCCACCAGGTCGTCCAGCGCGCCGGGGTCGCCCACCTCCTGCACGCCGAGCAGCCCCGGATCCAGTTCGGTGATCACCGCGGCGAGCGCGGCCAGTTTCGACGCGTAGGCGGCCTCGTCGTGGGGCCCGTAGGGGCCGCCGGGCCGGTACAGGTTCTCCAGGTTCCAGGTGCCGAGGAGCAAGGCGGGCCCCTTTCAGCCGTGGGCGGGCTCGTGGTGAGGCCAGGGTGCGCGCCCGGCCCGCCGTGCGACAGAGCCGCGACGGGATGTCGCGGTTCGGCTCCCCCGGGGTCGGAGTCCCGTCGTACGTTGACGTGATGACGCCTTCTGCCGTGGAGAGTCCCGCCGGCCTCATCATCACCGGATGCACCGTCCTCACGCACGACGATCAAGAAGAGGCCGTCTTCCTGGAGAACGCGGCCGTCGTCGTCCGCGACGGGATCATCGAGGAGGTGACCGTCGCCGAGGCCGTCGCCGGGCGCGCGGCCGACGAGTGGATCGACGCCCGCGGGCAGGTCGCCCTGCCCGGCCTGATCAACTGTCACACCCACGCCCCCATGGTCGTCCTGCGCGGACTCGCCGAGGACCTGCCGACCGAGGAGTGGTTCAACGACGTCGTCTGGCCGGTGGAGTCCAACCTCACCGAGCGGGACGTCACCCTTGGCGCGCTGCTCGCCTGCGCGGAGATGATCCGGGCCGGCGTCACCTGCTTCGCCGACCACTACTTCGCCATGGACGCGGTCGCCGAGGTGGTCGCCGCTTCCGGGATGCGCGCCCTGCTGGGGGAGGCGTACTTCTCCTCCCAGGGCCCTCAGGCGCGGGAGAAGTCCCTGGAGTTCGCGCTGCGCCACCGGGGCGCGGCCGGCGGGCGCATCACCACCGCGCTCGCCCCGCACGCCCCCTACACGGTGAACGACGCCGACCTCACCGCCACCGCCGAACTGGCCCACGCGCACGGCCTCCCCGTCCATCTGCACGCCGCCGAGAACCGCGACCAGACCGAGGCGTCCCTCGCCCGGCGCGGCGTCACCCCCGTGGAGGTGCTGCACCGCACCGGCATCCTGGACACCGATGTCCTCATCGCCCACGGCACCGGCATCGTCGAGAGCGACCTGCCGCTCCTGGAGCACGCGCGGGGGCGCACGGCGGTGGCGACCGCGCCCCGCGGCTACCTCAAGTTCGCCTGGCCCACCACGACTCCCGTACGGGCGCTGCGCGACATCGGCGTCCCGGTCGGGCTCGCCACGGACGGCGCCGCGTCGAACAACTCCCTCGACGTGTGGGAGTCGATGGCGCTCACCTCGCTGATCCAGAAGTCAACGGAGGGCGAACCCCGTTGGCTGACCTCACGTCAGGCCCTGCACCACGCCACGCTGCAGAGCGCCCGCGCGGTCGGCCTGGAGGGCAGCGTCGGCCGTGTCGTGCCCGGGCATCGCGCCGACCTCGTCCTGGTCGACCTCACCGGGCCGCACACCCGGCCCGTGCACGACCTCGCCGCGACCCTGGTGCACAGCGCCCGCGCCGCCGACGTCCGCACGACCGTCGTCGACGGCCGGATCCTCATGCGCGACCGGCGCCTGCTCACCATCGACGTCCCCGAGGTCGTACGCGAACTGGACGAGCGCCTGCCCGCCCTCGTCGACCGCTCCCACGGCCGGCGCATCCAGGAGTACGACACCTGAGCGGCCCGTGCCGCGGTGGCGGAAAAAACTTCGCACGCGGCCGATGAGTTCCGCGCGGCACCCCGGTCACCCCTCGCAACGGGACCGTCGTACAGGAGGAACCATGTCGCTTCCGGAGATCGTCACGCGCGCCGAGTGGCGCGCGGCGCGCGAGGAACTGCTCGAGAAGGAGAAGGCCGTCACCCGCGCGCTCGACGCCCTCCGTGCCGAACGGCGCCGGCTGCCCATGGTCCCCGTCGACCGCGAGTACCTCTTCGAGGGCGGCGACGGCAAGGCCACCCTGTCCGACCTCTTCCAGGGGCGGCAGCAGCTCGTCGTGCACCACTTCGTGTTCGACCCGGAGTGGGAGACCGGGTGCCGCTGCTGCTCCGCCTTCCTCGACCAGCTCGGACACCTGGCCCACCTGCACGCGCGGCGCACCACGTTCGCCGCCGTCTCCCGCGCGCCGTTCACCCGCATCCTGCCGTTCAAGGCCCGGATGGGCTGGACGGTGCCCTGGTACTCCTCGCACCCCGGCGACTTCGACGCGGACTTCGGGGTGCTCACGGCGGGGGGCGACGGCGGGACGGCGCAGCGCCCCGGCGTGAGCTGCTTCCTGCGCGAGGGCGACCGAGTCTTCCACACCTACTCGGCGTACGGCCGCGGTCTGGAGGGGCTGGGCTCCACCACCAGCCTGCTGGACCTGACCGCGCTCGGCAGGCAGGAGCCCTGGGAGGAGCCCCGGGGACGCGCGCACGCCGTCGGGGCGCCCGTGGCGCGGGAGCGTCTCCGGTACCACGACGAGTACGACGACTGACACGGACGGTGACGGATTACTCCGAAAAGCTGAGAGCGCGCTCACACTTGGCAGTGAACGGGTGTCAACTACGTCTCAGTACCGTCACCGGACGAGGCGTTCGCCCCATGGTTGGCGTTTAACTCTACGAGTACAGCGCTACATGGAGGTGGCAGGGTGAACGGGCGAACCGTGCTCGAACGCTTTCCCGCAGGTGGACCGCGTGGCTCCTGGCCCGCGGAGGAGTTCGCGCACGCGCGGCGCCTGGAGGGCCTGCCCGCCGAGGTCGTCATGGACCTCGCCACCGACATGTTCCTGGTGATCGTGCGCGGCGAGAGCGCCGGCGGCGAGGCGGTGGCGTGACCCCGGCCGCGCGGGGCGGTGCGCGGCCGTCAGGCGGTGACGGGGCGTGACCAGACCGGGGTCGTCCCGGTGAGCCGGCACAGGGCCAGGTAGAGCGGTATCGGCGGCGTGTAGGGGAGCGTGCCGTCGGGGCGGTGGATCAGCCCCGGGAGGCCGGCGGCGCCCGTGTCGGCGGGGGAGTCGGGGAGGACCGCGCCGGCGGCGTAGTGCGCGGGGGCGGGCCACTCCAGGGCGTAGTCCGAGTCGGACGGGACCAGCCACCACCAGTGCGCGTCGTCGGCGTACACGCACCCCACGCGGGGCAGCCGGGGCAGGACCTGCGGGCCGAAGCGGGCCGGCACGGCCACCGCGTCGCAGCCCATCGGGGCGGTCATCCCCTCGGGCACGGGGAGCCGTCGGGGCGCGTCCGGCGTGAGCCGTCCGCGCTGGATCCGGACCAGGGAGTCCAGGCTCAGTACGCGTGTGGCGCCGGGGCCCGTCACGCCAGTCCTCCGTCCCGGTCGGCGGGGATGCCGAGGCGCTGCTCCGCGGGGTGGGCCGCGCCGCTGTCGCCGGTGTCGTCCTCGCCGTCCCCGGAGCCGCCGGCCGGACCGGGCTTGGGGCGGGCGCCCCAGCCGAGGTCGTTCCGGGCGTCGGCGGGGTCGCCGGGGGCGTCGGAGGTGCGGGGGAGTTCCGCCCAGACCAGCAGGCCGGGGCCGTGTTCGAGGGCGCCCCACGCGTGGCACAGGGAGTCGACGAGGAGCAGTCCCCGCCCGTGCTCCTCCTCCGGCTGCTGCCGGGTGTTCGCCCGCGGCCGCCCCGGCGCGCAGCCCTCGTCCCGCACGGCGATGCGCAGCAGGTCGTCGCCGTCGTGCAGCTCGCAGACGACATGGCTGCTCGCGGTGTGCACGATGGCGTTGGTGACCAGTTCGGAGACGACCAGGGCCGCCGTGTCACAGGTGTCCTCGCACACCGACCAGCCGGTCAGCCGGGCCCGTGTCAGCCGTCTCGCCTGCGCGGGGGAACCAGGGTGAGCGGCCAGTTCGAAACGGAACCGGCGCCCGGCCCCGGCCCTCGAAGGAGCGGTGGCCGGGGTGGCGCCGAGGCCGACGGAAGCCGCGGCGGCGTCTGTTCCTAAGGGCGCGGACGGAATCACGCTTGCCACTATCGCCCCGCCGTGAACACTTGGCAAGTGTCACTCTGAAAATTGCAGAGTGCTGTGTGACGGTCTGGACGGGCGTGGCACACTGCTCGCAACAGCACCTCGCGCGGCGCCAGTTGGGATCGCCGGACATTGATTCGAATGTGTGTTCGCGTCACTTCGGATCGCTGGTTCCCGTCCCGGGGGATCACCCGATCCCCGTGCCGGATCTCCGGACGGCGCCGCCGGGCTGTCAGGATTTGTTCGAGGGAGGTGAAGCGTGAGCGAACCCCGGTCCGCGCCGACGGTCGGGCAGGTCGTCCTCGGACGCCGCCTGCTGGACCTGCGCGAGCGCGCGGGTCTCAAACGGGAGGAGGCCGCCCGGATCCTGCGTGTCGCCCCTGCCACCGTGCGCCGCATGGAGATGGCCGAGGTGGGGCTCAAGATCCCCTACCTCCAGCTGCTGCTGAAGGCCTACGGCGTCTCCGACGAGGAGGCCGAGGCCTTCGTCCAGCTCGCGGAGGACGCCAACCGGCCCGGCTGGTGGCAGCGCTTCCACGACATCCTGCCCGGCTGGTTCTCCATGTACGTCAGCCTGGAGGGCGCGGCCTCCCTCATCCGCAGCTACGAACCCCACTTCGTCCCCGGACTGCTCCAGACGGAGGACTACGCGCGTGGCGTGCTGCGCTCCGGCGCCATCGGGCAGACCCGCCCCGAGGACATCGAGCGCCACGTCGACCTGCGCATGCGGCGGCAGAAGCTGCTCACCCGCGAGGACGCGCCCCGGCTGTGGGCCGTCATGGACGAGACGGTGCTGCGCCGCCAGGTCGGCGGTCCGGAGGTGATGCGCGCGCAGATCGACAAGCTGCTCGAGGCGGCGGCGCTGCCCAACGTGACGCTCCAGATCGCCATGTTCGACAGCGGGCCCCACCCCGGCACGTACGGGCCGTTCGTGCTGTTCCGATTTGCCATGCCCGAACTGCCGGACATGGTCTACAGCGAGTACCTGACCGGCGCCGTCTACCTGGACGCGCGCACCGAGGTGGCGACCCACCTCGAGGTCATGGACCGCATGGCGGCGCAGGCCGCCACGGCACATCGCACGAAGGAGATCCTCCGGGATCTCCGCAAGGAGCTGTGAATGGAACTCATCAAGCCCCCGAAGACCCAGCCGCGTGCACGGGCGCACGCCAGGAGGATCTACAACGGCATGCCCGCGCGGGAATTGGGCAGCGAGGGCTGGCACAAGCCCTGGAGCGGCGGCAACGGCGGCAACTGCCTGGAGGCGATGAAGCTGGACGACGGCCGGATCGCCGTGCGCCAGTCCACCGACCCGGACGGTCCGGCGCTCATCTACACCTCCGCCGAGATGACGGCCTTCATCGAGGGGGCCAAGGCCGGAGAGGCGGATTTCCTGCTGTCCTGATCTCCGATTGCCGCACTACCTTTGCTTTCCCTTGGCACCGCCTTGGCACCGAATTTGGCACTGAATTTGGCACTGAATTGATCACTAACACTTGCAGACAGTTACGGAGTCCGTCATGACCGGGCAGAACCCCGTGGAGATCGACACCACCAGACCGCATCCGGCGCGGATGTACGACTGGTACCTCGGAGGCAAGGACAACTACCCGGTCGACGAGGCCATGGGCCGGCAGATGCTCACCCTGGAGCCGAGGGTGCCGGTCATGGCGCGCGTCAACCGCGCGTTCATGCAGCGCGCCACGCGCTGGCTCGCCGGGCAGGGCGTGCGCCAGTTCCTCGACGTCGGCACGGGCATCCCCACCGAGCCCAACCTGCACCAGATCGCCCAGAAGATCACGCCGGACGCCCGCGTCGTCTACTGCGACAACGATCCCATCGTGCTGGCCCACGCGGCGGCCCTGCTGCGCGGCACGGACGAGGGCGTCACCGACTACCTCCAGGCCGACGTCCGGGACCCGGACACCATCCTGGAGGGAGCGCGCAAGGTCCTCGACTTCGACGAGCCGATCGGCCTGTCGCTCATCGCGCTGCTGCACTTCGTCCCCGACGAGGACGGCGCGCACGAGCTGGTGGCGCGGCTGGTGGACGCCCTGCCGTCGGGCAGCCACCTGGTGATCAGCCACGCCACGGCCGACTTCACCCCCGAGGAGTCGGAGGAGGCCACGGCGAAGCTCAAGGGCGCGGGCGTCACCCTGGCGCTGCGCAGCCACGAGGAGTTCACCCGCTTCTTCGACGGCCTCGACCTCGTCGAACCGGGCGTCCAGGTGCCGCACCTCTGGCACCCCGAACTGGGCGACCCGGTCCCCGGCCAGGACGACGGGGTCATCCCCGGCTACGGCGCGGTGGCGCGCAAGCCGTAGGGCCGTCCGCTCCTGTCCGACGCCCTCGGGCGCCCGGCTCCGGCCGGGGGTCCGAGGGCGTCGGCGTGCAGGGGCACATTCAGGCCATGAGGGCGGCCGGCAGGCGTGCGCGGGCCGGGTGCGTCTCAGACGGTCATGGGCCGGTCGTACGGGCCGATCGGCGCCGGCAGACGGCTCGTGCCGCCCGTCAGGTACTGGTCGACGGCCGCCGCCACCGCCCGCCCCTCCGCGATGGCCCACACGATCAGCGACTGCCCCCGGGCTGCGTCGCCCGCCGCGAAGACGTCCGGCATGTGCGTGGCGAAGTCCGGCCCCCGCGTGATCGTCCCGCGCGGCTCCAGCTCGAGACCGAGCTGCGCGATCATCCCGTCGCCCTGGTCAGGGCCCGAGAAGCCGAGCGCCAGCAGCACCATGTCGGCGGGCAGCGTCCGCTCCGTCCCCGGCACGGGCCTGCGCCCCGCGTCCACCTCGACCAGGTGCAGTCCGCGCACCCGCCCGTGCTCGTCCCCCTCGAAACGCAGCGTCGACGCGGCGAACAGCCTCGCGTCGGCGTCCGCCTGCGGCGCCGTCCGCAGCGCGCCCGCCTCCTCGTGCGCCGCCGACAGCCGGTACAGCTTCGGGTACGTCGGCCAGGGCTCGTTCTCCTCGTCGCGCTCGGCGCCCGGCTTCCGGTAGATGTCCAACTGGGTGACCGACGCGGCCCGCTCCCGCACCGCCGTCCCCAGACAGTCGGCGCCCGTGTCACCGCCCCCGACGATGACGACGTGCCGCCCCTCCGCCGACAGCGGCGACCTCCCCAGGTCGCCCTCGCACACCCGGTTGGCCAGCGGCAGGTACTCCATCGCCTGGTGGATGCCCGCGAGTTCACGCCCCGGCACCGGCAGCTCCCGCCACGCCGTCGCCCCCGTCGCGATCACCACCGCGTCGTAACGGCTCCGCAGCTCCGCCGCGTCCACGTCCTGCCCGACCGTGGTCGACGTGCGGAACCGCGTCCCCTCGGCCCGCATCTGCTCCACGCGCCGTTCCAGATGGTGCTTCTCCATCTTGAACTCCGGGATCCCGTACCGCATGAGCCCGCCGATCCGGTCGTCCCGCTCGTACACCGCGACCGTGTGCCCGGCCCGGGTGAGCTGCTGCGCGGCCGCCAGCCCGGTGGGACCCGAGCCGATGACCGCGACCGTCCGCCCGGACAGCCGGTCCGGCGGCGCCGGCTGGGCGAACCCCTCCCCCCACGCCTTGTCGGCGATGGCGCACTCGACGTTCTTGATGGTCACCGCCGGCTGGTTGATGGCCAGCACACAGCCCGCCTCGCACGGCGCCGGGCACAGCCTCCCCGTGAACTCGGGGAAGTTGTTCGTGGCGTGCAGCCGCTCCGCCGCCGCCCGCCAGTCCTCCCGGGACACCAGGTCGTTCCACTCCGGGATGAGGTTGCCCAGCGGACAGGCCTCGTGGCAGAACGGCACACCGCAGTCCATGCACCGGTCGGCCTGCTCACTGATGATCGGCAGCAGTCCCCCGGGGACGTACACCTCGTCCCAGTCGCGGGCCCGCTCCTCCACGGGCCGGCGCGGCCACTCCTCGCGGGGCGTGGTGAGGAAACCCTTGGGATCTGCCATGGCCGTCTTCCTTGCGTGCGCGGGTGACAGGCCGTGCGTCGTCGGGCGGCACTCCTGCGCACACGATACGTCCGCTCATCCCGGCCCGCAGCGTGCCGGACACCGTGCGTACGGGGCCTCGGCCGGGGCGCGCCCGGGCGCGGCGTCCGCCACCCTCAGGCGGTGAGGGCGAGGAGGTACGCCGGCGCCGCCCCGGCCGAGGCGACGGCGCGGACGTGGTTCCACCGCGTCCACCCGCGCACGTACTCCGGCCAGTACGCGGCAGCCTCCGCGCCGCCCGCGTCGAGCCGGGCCAGCCGCTCGTTGCGGGGTATGTTCGCCGCCACGGTCGGTCCGAACGACCCGCACAGGAACAGCGCGCCGCCCACCACCGACGCGACCGCCCCCTCGTCCGGCCACGTCACGAGCGTCACCACCGTGAGCACCGCGCTCAGCACCGTCGTGCCGAGGAACACCGTCATGAACGGCGGCCGCAGCGCCGCCACGTTGACCGCCTGCATCGCCGCCACGCCCCGCGCCGGCGGCAGCGCCGCCAGCCCTCGCATCACGAACGTCGAGAACGCGCAGAACACCCCGGCCACCAGCCCGGTCCCCAGCACACCCAGCGCCGTCAGCACGGCGTTCGCCCCCTCGCCCATGTCCTCACCCCTGTCATCCTTCTCACCCTCGTCCTTCCGGCCGGGCCCTTCCCCGGCCGCCCGTACCACCAGTGAACGCGCCCCCGCCGCGCCGGACCATGGCCGAACGGCGCGCACCCATACGCGGGCGTCCACCGCCCGCTCCCGCCCACGGCGCCTGTCCTCCCCGGCGCTTCCCGTGCCGCCCGGGACGTGCCGCATCATGGCCGTGTGCGACTCGAAGCGATCACCTGGGACCGGCTCGTCGACCTGCTCGCCGAACGCCTGCTGGACCTCGACACGGCCGACGGCTCCCCCTGGCCCCGCGTCGCCCTCGACGGCGCCCCGGCCGCCCGCCCGGGAGACCTCGCCGAACGGGTCGCCGAGGCGCTGCGCGTCCGCGGCCGCCCCAGCCTGGTCGTCGGCACGGAGGGCTTCCTGCGCCCCGCCTCGGTCCGGCTCGAGTACGGCCACCAGGACCTGGAGTCCTACTACAGCGGCTGGTACGACACCGGCGCCCTGTGGCGCGAGGTGTTCGACCCGCTCGGCCCCGGCGGCAGCGGCCGGGTCCTGCCCGACCTCTGGGACCCGGTCACCGACCGCGCCACCCGCAGCCCGTACGCCGAATTGCCGCCCGGCGGCGTGCTGTTGCTGCACGGACCCCTCCTCCTGCACCACTGGTTCCCCTTCGACCTGACCGTCCACCTCCTCCTCTCACCCGGAGCGCTGCGCCGCCGCACCCCCGAATCCGAGCACTGGACCCTCCCCGCCTTCGAGCGCTACGGGCGGGAGACCGACCCGGCCGGCACCGCCGACGTCCTCGTACGGGCCGACGACCCCCGCCACCCGGCCTGGCGCGGCTGAGAACACGGCGAAGAGCCTGGTCAGGGCTCTGTCGAGCCCCGTCGGGAGACGGCCGGGACCGTGGCGCGGCCGAGGGTGCGGCGCCGCCCCCTGCGGGTGCCGTCCGCGGGCGGCACGGCGACAATGAAGGGCGTCGGGACTCGCGGCGCGCCCCGCGCCGCGCCGGCCGTCCGGCACCGGGAGGTACCTCATGACCACCGCCGGAGACATCATGCACCGCGGCGCCCAGTGGATCCCCGCGCACGAAACGCTCGACCGGGCGGCGCAGTTGATGCGCGAACTGAATGTCGGCGCGCTGCCCATCAGCGACGAGAACGAACGGCTCTGCGGCATCCTCACCGACCGCGACATCGTCGTCGGCTGCGTCGCCATGGGCCACGACCCCGCCAAGGTCACCGCGGGCGAGATGGCCCAGGGCACACCGCGCTGGATCGAGTCCGACGCCGACGTCGACGACGTCCTCACCGAGATGCGCACCCACCAGATCCGCCGGCTGCCCGTCATCGACGACAAGCGTCTCGTCGGCATGATCAGCGAGGCCGACCTGGCCCGGCATCTGACGGACGAACAGATCGCCGCCTTCGCCGAGAGCGTCTACGCCCGGTCCGCCTCCGGCTGAGCCCGCCGCCCGCGACCGGCGGGACGGGCGCGCGTCACAGCCAGCCGCTGCGCCGGAACGCCCGGTACAGCACCAGACACGCCACGGATATCACCCCGACGACCATGCCGTAGCCGTACCGCCAGTGCAGCTCCGGCATGTGGTCGAAGTTCATGCCGTACACCCCGCACACCATGGTCGGCACCGCGACGATCGCCGCCCATGCGGTGATCTTCCGCATGTCCTCGTTCTGGGCGACGGTGACCCGTGCCAGGTGGGCCTGGAGGATCGAGTTGATCAGCTCGTCGAACGCCGCTATCTGATCCGTCGCCCGCTGCAGATGGTCGGCGACGTCACGGAAGTACGCCTGGATGTCGGGGGCGACCACCCGGTTCGGCCGGGTGGCGAGCTCCTCCAGCGGCCGGCCCAGCGGCACCACCGCCCGCTTCAGCTCCAGCAGTTCACGCTTGAGCTGGTAGATACGGCCCGGGTCGACGCGGGCGCCGTGCTCCGCGAACACCTCCGTCTCGACCTGGTCCATGTCCCCCTGGACCGAGTCGACCACGCGCAGATAGTCGTCGACGACCTGGTCCGCGACGGCGTGCAGCACCGTGGACGGACCCTGCGCCAACCGAGCCGGATCGGCCTCAAGACCTTCGCGCAGCGGGCCGAGCGACCCGTGCCGGCCGTGCCGCACGGTCACCACGAAGTCCTCGCCGACGAACACCATGATCTCGCCGGTGTCCACCACCTCGCTGGTCGCGGTGAGTTCCTCGTGCTCGACGTAGCAGACGGTCTTGAACACCGCGAACAGCGTCTCCCCGTACCGCTCCAGCTTCGGCCGCTGATGCGCCTCGACGGTGTCCTCCACCGCCAGCGGATGCAGGTCGAACAGCTCGGCGATGCCGGCGAACTCCCGGCTCGTCGGTTCGTGCAGCCCCAGCCACACGAACCCCTCCCCGCTCGCGCGGACCCGCTTGACGGCCTCGGCCGCGTCCCCGGGCACGGAGAGGCGGTGACCGTCCCTGTATGTCACGCAGTTGACCACCGACGACCCCAGCGGGGACCGGGCGGGGTGGCTCAGATCCACCCGGGGACGCCTGCGCGCCAGACCGCGCAGCCTGCCCACCCGGCCGAGACCGGTGACCCTCCTCAGATTCACTGCCCTGGACATTCGGCTCCCCCTCGCGTGGATCCCCCGTGCCGCGCTTCCTCGTCGGCCTGCCGCGCCAGTCTGCCAGCACCCGGCCGACCGCGTGCGGGCCTGTGGAAAGGGGGAAGTTCCGTTTGGTTCCCGCCTGTGGAAAAAGGGCGCGCCCACGCAAGAGAACGCCCTTCCGCGCAAGTTGGCCCGGTCAGCCCCGCGCCGGCGGCCGTGCCCCCACCCGCTCCACCGCCGCGGCACCCGCCCGGCACCCCTCCTCCGCCGCCCGCCCGGCATCCGCACCGGCCAGCAGCGCCGCGAGAAAGGCCCCGGTGAAGGCGTCGCCCGCCCCGGTCGTGTCCCGAGGCGTCACCGGCAGAGCGGGAACACGGGCGCACACCTCGCCGGACCGCGCCAGCAGCGCACCCTCCGCGCCGAGCTTGACCACCACCAGCGGCACCCGCCGGCTCAGCGTCTCCGCCGCCTCCGCCACATCCGGACACCCCGTCAGCAGACACGCCTCGTCGCGGCTCGGCAGCAGCACGTCCACGCCCTCGGCCAACGACAGGAAGCGGTCCGGACCCAGCTCGGCCAGGAACCCGGCCGACGCCGGATCCATGCTCACCGGCACCCCGCGCGCCTCCGACGCCTTCAACGCCACCGCCACCAGGGCCCGGCTGCTCCCGCCGAACAGCAGATAGCCCGACAGATGCAGCCGCCCCACCCCGTCCAGCAGGGCGTCCGACCAGTCCTCGGGGCCGAGCCGCAGCGACGCGCCGCTGTCGGTGAGGAAGGTCCGCTCGGCCGCCGCGCCCTCGTCGACCAGGCACACGACCGTCCCCGTCGGCACCTCGGCGTCCACGACCAGCCGCGGACGCACACCGCAGGCGTTCAGCTCCCGTTCGTGCCAGACCGCCGCGTCCGCGCCCACCCGCCCCAGCAGCCGCACCTCGCACCCGCCCCGGCGCGCCGCCCAGCAGGCGACGTTCGCGCCCGCCCCGCCCGGCACCGTGCGGATCACGGCCGCCGTGTCCGTGCCCGGGGCGAGCGGTCCCGCGTGGCGCGCGACCACGTCCGTGATCACGTCGCCGACGACCAGCAGCGCCCCGTCCGGCCCGGTCACGCCCCGGCGGCCCAGGCCGCCGCCACCCGGGCCGCGAGCGCCACGTTGCCCCGCACCGCCGCCAGATTGGCCTCGAGGGAGGCGCCGTCGGTATGCCTCACCAGGTGGTCCAGCAGGAACGGCGTGACCCCCTGACCGGTGACCCCGGCCGCCTCGCGCGCCCGCAGCGCCTCGTCGAGCACCCGCGCGTGCAGCCCGGGATCCAGCTGCTGCCCCTCAGATACCGGGTTGGCGACGACGAGCGCCGACTCCGGGCCGCCGAGCGCGTCCTGCGCCCGCATCACCGCGGCCACCTCCTCCGGGGTGTCCAGCCGCCAGTCCACGGGATGCCCCGAGTCGGACAGGTAGAAGCCGGGGAAGCGGTCGGTGCCGTACCCGGCGACCGCCACGCCCAGCGTCTCCAGCCGCTGCAGGGTCGCCGGCACGTCCAGGATCGACTTCACGCCCGCGCACACCACGGTGATCCGGGTGCGCGCCAGCAGCCCCAGGTCGGCCGACTCGTCCTGGGTGACCGTCCACTCGCGGTGCACCCCGCCGAGCCCGCCGGTGGCGAACACCCGGATGCCCGCGAGCGCCGCGAGCAGCGCGGTCGCGGAGACCGTCGTCGCGCCGCTCGCCCCCGTGGCCACCGCGAGCGGCAGGTCACGGTGGCCCAGCTTGCGGATGCCGTCCTCGTTCGCGACCCGCTCCAGCTGCTCCTTGTCCAGGCCGACCCGCGGCGTGCCGTCCAGCACGGCGATCGTCGCCGGGACCGCGCCCTCCCGCCGTACCGCGGCCTCCAGTTCGCGCGCCACCTGGAGATTGCGCGGCCGGGGCAGGCCGTGGGCGATGATCGTGGACTCCAGGGCCACCACCGGCCGGCCCGTCGCGATCGCGTCCCGTACCTCTTCCGACACCATCAGCACCACGCGTTGCCTCCCGTCTGCCGCCTCTCCCTCCATCTCTGGCGGGCGGCACGCCGGGCCAAACCCTTGCGGTGCGTCACACGGCTCACGGAGGCTGGGGCCATGACAGACCACGCGACCCGGCTCGACCACATCGTCCTCTGGGTGAGCGACCCGATCGCCGCCGCGCACTTCTACGAGAAGGCCGTCGGCCTGGAGCCGGTGAGGCTCGCCGACTTCTCGGTCGGCGAGGCGCCCTTCCCCTCGGTGCGCGTCAGTGACGAGACCATCCTCGACCTCATGCCGCGCTCCAAGGCGGACCGCATGACGATGCTGCCCGGGGCCGCCGACAGCTCGGGCCACCCCGTCAATCACGTCTGCCTGTCGCTGTCCGCGGACGCCTTCGACGCCCTCCTCGACCGCCTTCAGCAGCAGTCGGTCCCGGTGTCGGACATCGCCCACGACTCCTTCGGGGCACGCGGCCCGGCCAAGCGCAGCTTCTACTTCCGCGACCCCGACGGCAACATCTTCGAGGCGCGCCACTACGACTGAACGGCGGCTCCACAAGCCGCCAGGGCTGTCAGAACAGCGGCTCCGGCAGCACACCCTCCAGGGCGAGCAGCCGCCGCTTCGTCTCCAGCCCGCCCCCGAAGCCGCCGATGCCGCCGCCGCTCTCCACGACCCGGTGGCAGGGCACGACCACCGGCAGCGGGTTGGCGCCCATGGCCATGCCCACGGCCTGCGCGGCGCCCGGCTGACCGACCCGGCCCGCCAGATCGCCGTACCCCACCACCGTGCCGAACGGCACGGTGGTGGCCAGTTCGCGCAGCACCTCGCGGTTGAAGCCCGAGATCAGCGACCAGTCCAGCGGCAGCTCGAAGGAGTGCCTCTCGCCCGCGAAGTAGGCGTCGAACTGGCGTATCGCCTCGGCCAGCAGAGGCGAGCCGGGCTCCTCCACGGGCTCGCCGCCGAGCCGGGACGCCAGCCGCTCCAGCGCCTTGTCACGCACCTCGTCGGTGGCGTGGAACACCACGTTGACCAGGCCCTCCCGGGTCGCGGCCAGCAGCAGCGGGCCGATGGCGGTGTCCACGACCGCCCACACGACCCGCTGCCCGAACCGCCCGTCGCTGTCCATGCGCCCCACCGTACGACCCGCCACCGACAACGCCCGCCGGAACGGCGGCAAAGGGGGCCAAGGGCAGGCCAGCCGCGGCCGAGGGATCAGCCGCCCACCGCGTCACGCACCACGTCGGGGTTGTTGGAGATGATCCCGTCCACCCCGTAGCCGGCCACCCGGCGGGCGGCGGCCGCGTCGTTCACCGTCCAGGTGAACGTCTCCAGCCGCTTGCCGTGCGCCCCCTTGAAGGCGTGCACCGCGGTCACGTAGTCGGCGGTCAGCGACGCGTGCGAGGGATTGATCTGGTCGGTGAAGACCGCGTACGCCGGCAGGTCCGCGACCGGCGGCGTACCGAGGAACCCGGTCTTCACCGCGGGGGCCAGCTGGTGGACCGTGCGCACGCTGTCCGCGCTGAAACTCTGCACGACCAGCCGCTGCCGCACATGCGCCCGGTCGAGCCAGCCCTCGTTGGCGAGGACCTTGAGGATGTCCCGTTCTATGCCGGGATACAGCTGCGGGTTCTTGATCTCCAGCAGCAGCTTCTGCCGGTGCTGGTCGATCCGGTGCACGAACTGCTCCAGCGTCGGCACGCGCGCGCCCGCGTACGCGGGGTCGAACCAGCTGCCCGCGTCCAGGCGGGCTATCTCGGCGGCGGTGAAGTCCTTCACCTTCCACGGCGCACGGTCGGGGAAGACCTCCTCGACGTCGGTGGTGCGCTGCAGACTGTCGTCGTGGACGACGACGAGCTCGCCGTCCTTGGTGCGCTGGACGTCGTTCTCCACCCACTCGGTGCCCAGGGCGGCCGCCTTGTCGACGGCTGCCAGCGTGTTCTCCGGCGCGTACCCGGAGGCGCCCCGGTGCGCGACGACCACGGGTGCCGGCGCGGTGCCCTCGGCGGCCCGGGCCGGGGAGAGCGGCAGCAGGAGAACGGCGGCTCCCGCAAGCGCGGTGGTCGAGGCGGCAACAGCGCGTACGTGCATGTGTACTCCTCGCGTCGAACGGTCACGGTCAGGAACCACTGTGACAGCAGAGGGTCAACGCAAGACGGGTGCAGGATGGCCACGGATTGAACGCCGGACCCCGAACGCCGCACACCGGTGCCACACACCTGCGGCAAGGACGTGTTTCTTTGCCGGATAGTCGTTCGACCATTCCGGTGGGGGTCATACTCTCTGCGAAACCCTGGCCGCCGCAGCGGTCCTGGGAGGGGGCGTAGAACAGGGCAACGCGGGACGTTGAGGGCGGAAGGGCAGCCGCGCATGCACGGCACGGTCGACGGATTCAGTTACGGGCTGGTAACACCTTTGGTGGCCTATCTCATGGCCTGTCTCGGAGGTGCGCTCGGGCTGCGCTGCACCACCCGGGCAGGCCACGGTCCGCGCTCCTGGCGACCCGCCTGGCTCGCCCTCGGGGCGGCCTCCATAGGCGCCGGCGTCTGGACGATGCACTTCATCGCGATGATGGGTTTCACCGTCGAGGGGACGCCGATCCGCTACGACCGCGCCTTGACCCTCGCGAGCCTCGCCGTCGCCGTCGTCATGGTGGGCATAGGCATCTTCATCGTCGGCTACAGGGGCGCCACCGGGACGGCCCTCTTCACCGGCGGAACCGTCACCGGTCTCGGCATGGCGTCCATGCACTACCTCGGCATGGCCGGAATGAGTCTGGACGGGCTGATCGAGTACGACGTCCTCGCCGTCGCCGCCTCGGTCGTCGTCGCCATGGCCGCCGCCAGCGCGGCCCTGTGGGCGGCGGGACAGGGCAAAGGGTTCCTGTGGAGCGTCGGCGCGAGTCTGATCATGGGTCTCGCGGTCACCGGCATGCACTACATCGGCATGGCCGCCGTCGAGGTGCATGTGCACGGCACCGCCGAACCCGCCACGGGGGAGTCCGCCGCGGCCCTGCTCGGCCCGATGATGGTCGGACCGCTCGCCGTCCTCGTCCTCGCCGGCATCGTGGTGATCTTCGACCCGTTGGTCGTCATGGGCCGCTCCCCGGCGCCCTCCGCCGACCGTCTGCCGGGGATACCCGCCCATTCCCCGTCGCACCACCCCTCGGTCCGCTCCCGGCTGCGCGCCCGCGGCCCCGTCGAGCACCGCTCCCGCACCCCCCAGCGCCGCTGACCCGGACCCGTTGTCAGTGGGGGGTCGTACCGTGGATGACATGCGGCCCGTTTCCCAGATCGAACGCACGGTGGCGCCCTTCGAGGTCGTCAGCCCCTACCAGCCCAGCGGCGACCAGCCAGCGGCCATCGCCGAGCTCGCCCGGCGCATCGAGGCCGGTGAGCGGGACGTCGTGCTGCTCGGCGCCACCGGCACCGGCAAGTCCGCCACCACCGCGTGGATGATCGAAAAGCTCCAGCGCCCCACCCTGGTCATGGCGCCGAACAAGACCCTGGCCGCCCAGCTGGCCAACGAGTTCCGCGAGCTCCTGCCGAACAACGCGGTCGAGTACTTCGTCTCGTACTACGACTACTACCAGCCCGAGGCGTACGTCCCGCAGTCGGACACCTACATCGAGAAGGACTCCTCGATCAACGAGGAGGTCGAGCGGCTGCGCCACTCCGCGACCAACTCGCTGCTCACCCGCCGCGACGTCGTCGTGGTCGCCTCCGTCTCCTGCATCTACGGCCTGGGCACCCCGCAGGAGTACGTGGACCGCATGGTGCCCCTGCGCGTCGGCGACGAGATCGACCGTGACGAGCTGCTGCGCCGCTTCGTCGACATCCAGTACACGCGCAACGACATGGCCTTCACCCGCGGCACCTTCCGCGTGCGCGGCGACACCATCGAGATCTTCCCGGTCTACGAGGAGCTCGCCGTCCGCATCGAGATGTTCGGCGACGAGATCGAGGCCCTGTCCACGCTGCACCCGCTGACCGGCGAGATCATCAGCGACGACCAGCAGCTCTACGTCTTCCCCGCCTCCCACTACGTCGCCGGCCCCGAGCGGCTGGAGCGCGCGGTCAACGACATCGAGAAGGAGCTCGGCGAGCGCCTCTCCGAGCTGGAGAAGCAGGGCAAGCTCCTGGAGGCCCAGCGGCTGCGCATGCGGACCACGTACGACATCGAGATGCTCCGCCAGATCGGCACCTGCTCCGGCGTGGAGAACTACTCGATGCACTTCGACGGCCGCACGCCGGGCTCGCCGCCCAACACGCTCCTGGACTACTTCCCGGACGACTTCCTCCTCGTCATCGACGAGTCGCACGTCACCGTGCCGCAGATCGGCGCCATGTACGAGGGCGACGCCTCCCGCAAGCGCACGCTCGTCGACCACGGCTTCCGGCTGCCCTCCGCCCTGGACAACCGGCCGCTGAAGTGGGAGGAGTTCCAGGAGCGCGTCGGCCAGACGGTGTACCTGTCGGCCACCCCGGGGCAGTACGAGCTCTCCCGCTCGGACGGCTTCGTCGAGCAGATCATCCGCCCGACCGGACTCGTCGACCCCGAGGTCGTCGTCAAGCCCACCGAGGGCCAGATCGACGACCTGGTGCACGAGATCCGCACACGTGTGGAGAAGGACGAGCGCGTCCTGGTCACCACGCTCACCAAGAAGATGGCCGAGGACCTCACGGACTACTTCCTCGAGCTCGGCATCCAGGTGCGCTATCTGCACAGCGACGTCGACACCCTGCGCCGGGTGGAGCTGCTGCGGGAGCTGCGCAGCGGCGAGTACGACGTCCTGGTCGGCATCAACCTGCTGCGTGAGGGTCTCGACCTGCCCGAGGTGTCCCTGGTGGCGATCCTCGACGCCGACAAGGAGGGCTTCCTGCGGTCGGGCACCTCCCTGATCCAGACCATCGGCCGCGCGGCGCGCAACGTCTCCGGTCAGGTCCACATGTACGCCGACAAGATCACGCCGGCGATGGAGAAGGCCATCGAGGAGACCAACCGCCGCCGCGAGAAGCAGATCGCGTACAACCAGGCCAACGGCATCGACCCGCAGCCGCTGCGCAAGAAGATCAACGACATCGTCGCGCAGATCGCCCGCGAGGACATCGACACCGAGCAGCTGCTCGGCTCGGGCTACCGCCAGGCCAAGAAGGACGGCGGAGGCACCAAGGCGCCCGTGCCCGCCCTCGGCGGCAAGGCGGCGAAGGCCGCGAAGAACGCCAAGGGGCCCAAGGGCAAGGCCGCCGAGACCGTGCCCACCGACCGCCCCGCGGCCGAACTCGCCGAGCAGATCGAGGAGCTGACCGCGCGCATGCGCGCCGCCGCCGCCGACCTGCAGTTCGAGATCGCGGCACGGCTGCGCGACGAGGTGTCCGAGATGAAGAAGGAACTGAGGCAGATGCAGGAGGCGGGCCTGTCCTGACCTCCGCACACGGAATGTGTTGCAAGACCGACACAAAGTGTGGACCGGGCTACGTCGCTGTCAGCGCACCTGCGTAGGGTTCTGGTCAACCGCGGTCTTCGCGGCAACAGGGGACGTCCGAGAGGGGAATCAGCGCGTGACCGTCAACATGACCAAGGGTCAGGCCATCAGTCTGCAGAAGAACGACGGCGGCAGCCTGACCGCGGTGCGCATGGGTCTCGGCTGGCAGGCGGCCCCCCGGCGTGGCCTGTTCGGCACCCGCACGCGGGAGATCGACCTGGACGCCTCCGCCGTCCTCTTCGCCGACAAGCAGCCGGTCGACGTCGTCTTCTTCCGTCACCTGGTGAGCGACGACGGCTCCGTGCGTCACACCGGTGACAACCTCGTCGGCGGCGTCGGCCAGGGCGGCGACGACGAGGCCATCCTCGTCGACCTCTCGCGCGTCCCGGTCCACATCGACCAGATCGTCTTCACCGTGAACTCCTTCACGGGCCAGACCTTCCAGGAGGTGCAGAACGCCTTCTGCCGCCTGGTCGACGAGACCAACGGCCAGGAGCTCGCCCGCTACACGCTGGCCGGCGGCGGCCCCTACACCGCCCAGATCATGGCCAAGGTGCACCGCACCGGCTCGGGCTGGACGCTGACGGCCCTGGGCAACCCGGCCAACGGCCGCACTTTCCAGGACCTGATGCCGGCCATCCTGCCGGTCCTCTAGGCAGCCGCGGACGAACCGGCCCCGAGCGGGGCCGGTTCGGCGCACCCGAAGACATCGACGCGACACAGGGGGACCACGCGATGACGGCCGAGCTGGTGCGGGGGCAGAACCACCCGCTGTCCCAGTCCCGTCTGGAGATCCGGATCTCGGCCGGCACGCCGGTCGCGGCCGCCGCCGCACTCAGCGACGAGAACGGACGCATCCACGGCACGGAGTGGGTGGCCCACCCGGGCGCCCCCGTGCAGCCCGGTCTGGAGGTGTCGCGCCAGGCGGCCGCCGACCACCGTCTCGCGGTGGACCTGGACGCCATGACCGACGCCGTCCACCGGGTCAGCGTGCTGCTCGCCCTGCCCGCCCCGGACGGCGGCGCGGGACCGTCCCGCTTCGGCTCCGTGGCGGCCCCCTTCGTCGCCGTCACCGGCCTCGACGGCACCGAGGTCGCCAGCTACACCATCACCGGCCTGGACCTGGAGTCGGCCGTCATCGCGCTGGAGCTGTACCGGCGGCAGGGCGCCTGGAAGGTGCGAGCCGTCGGCCAGGGCTACGCGGGCGGACTGGCCGAACTCTTCGTCGACCAGGGCCTGTCCGAGGCCGCGCAGCTCGCCTCAGGCATCGACGAGGCCGTCGCCCGCGGCCTCGCCCGCTCCGTCCAGGCGCCCCCGCCCCGCACGTCCGAGGGCGACCGCTCCCGCCAGGCCGCGGCCCCCGCGGTCGGCCCCGACCAGGGCGCCGCGCCGCAGGGCGTCCCCGGCCCCGTGCCGCCGGCGTACGGCGGACAGCCGGCGGGCGGTCAGGGGCAGGGCGGACCGCAGCCCGCCTACGGCGGCGCGACGGACCCGCACGCCTCCTCGGGCGGCCCGGTCAACTACAGCCACCCCCGGCGCCAGACCTCCGCCCCGCCGCCGCCCCCGCCCGCGGCGCCCCCGGCCCAGCCCGGACAGCCCGCGCAGCCCGTGGCCGGCGACGCGACCGGCTGGTCCATGGAGGAGCGGCTCTACAACCAGGTCTGGGGCATGTTCGAGGACCTGGCCCGCACCACCGCCGCGTACCGCAGCGCCGTGGACTTCGCCGAGTCGCGGATGGACAAGGAGCTGGAGCAGTCCCTGTCCGATCCGCGCAGCCGCATCGGCGGCCAGGGCGACGCCGCCCGCGAGGCCGCCCGCGCGCGGTACGCGCAGCTCGTCGACCAGGCGCGGGCGTCCCTCGACCGGGACGTCGCCCAGCTCGTCGCCGAGTCCGAGGTCGTCGAGCCCGCGCTGCCCCCGGCGTTCGCCCGCTGGGACAACCCCTGCTGGCACGCCTACCGGGTGCCGATGGAGATACCCATGGCGCTGCGCCTGGGCGACCTCCGGCTGCCCGAGGCCGAGGCGGTCCGCATCCCGATGCTGCTCAGGCTGCCGCTGGAGCGCGGACTGTGGATCGACAGCGGGCGCACCGACTCGCTGGACGGGTCGTTCACCGACTCCCACGACATGCGGCGCCTGGCCATGGACACCGCGGTGGCGCACGCCGCGCGGCTGCTCGCCGTCTACCCGGCCGGCGAGTTCACGGTGCACGTCGTCGACCCGGCCGGCTCCGGCGCGCAGGCCCTGGCCCCGCTCACCCAGACCGGCGTCCTCTCAGGACCGCCCGCGCAGGGCGCCGCGGGTGTGACGGAGGTGCTGGCCCGGCTCACCCAGCGGGTCGACCTGGTGCAGATGGCGCTGCGCGGCGGAGCCCCGGACGCGCTGCCGCCCGGCTTCGACACCTCGCAGCAGCTGCTGATCGTCAACGACTTCCCGCACGGCTTCGACGACCGGGCCGTGAACCAGCTGCGCTACCTCGTCGACGAGGGTCCCTCCGTCGGCGTCCACCTGATGATGGTCGCGGACCGCGAGGAGTCCGCGGGCTACGGCCCGCTGCTCGACCCGCTGTGGCGCGCGCTGCTGCGCCTGACCCCGGTGCCCGACGACCACCTCGCCGACCCGTGGGTGGGGCACGCCTGGACGTACGAGCCGCCGGCGGTGCCGCCCGGCAGCGAGGTGCTCCGCCAGGTCCTCACCAAGGTCGCCGAGGCCCGCCGCGGGTGGAACAGGTGACCGCCCGAGCACTTTGACCAAGGACTCGTAAAGCCCTTTCACCGGGGGCTTTGCACTTTTCTTTACTGATCTCTTTACCAATCCTTGGTGGTTGGGTAGTCTTGGCCGCACGGAGGGGAGTACTCCCTGTCTGTGCGGCGACCCCGTCAATACGGATCAGGCCAGATCCCGGGGCGTCGGCCCGAGGACCATCGGGGCGCACCGCGCGCCCCAGGTCCGGGTGGAAGAGACCTCCGGCAGCGACGACGCTGACATTTGCCGTGTGACGTATCTGCCGGAGGCGCAGTGGATGTTTCCCTGACCCTGTGGGTCCTGACGATCGTGGGCCTGTGTGCCCTGATCGCCGCCGATTTCTTCATCGGCCGCAAACCGCATGACGTGTCCGTCAAGGAGGCGGGCATCTGGACGGTCGTCTGGATCGTCCTGGCCGCGCTCTTCGGGCTCGGCCTGCTGATCTTCGGAGGCGGCCGCCCGGCCGGCGAGTTCTTCGCCGGCTACATCACCGAGAAGTCGCTGAGCGTCGACAACCTCTTCGTCTTCGTCCTGATCATGGCGAAGTTCGCGGTGCCCTCCAAGTACCAGCAGCGGGTGCTCCTCGTCGGAGTGCTCATCGCCCTGGTGCTGCGCGCGATATTCATCGCCGCGGGCGCGGCCATCATCGCCAGCTTCTCCTGGGTGTTCTACATCTTCGGAGCCTTCCTGATCTGGACCGCCTGGAAGCTCATCCAGGAGGCCCGGGCCGACCAGGAGGACGAGGAGTACGAGGAGAACAAGCTGCTCAAGGCGGCCGAGCGCCGCTTCGGCGTGGCCGACCGCTACCACGGCACCAAGCTGTGGATCCAGCAGAACGGCAAGCGGGTCATGACCCCGATGCTCGTCGTGATGCTCGCGATCGGCACCACCGACGTCCTGTTCGCGCTGGACTCGATCCCCGCGATCTTCGGCCTGACCCAGGACCCGTACATCGTGTTCACGGCGAACGCGTTCGCGCTGATGGGTCTGCGGCAGCTGTACTTCCTCATCGGCGGACTGCTGAGGAAGCTGGTCCACCTGTCCTACGGCCTGTCGATCATCCTGGGCTTCATCGGCGTGAAGCTGGTGCTGCACGCCCTGCACGAGTCCGGGGTGCATGTCCCCGAGATCAGCATTCCGGTCTCCCTGGGCGTGATCTGCTCGGTGCTGATCGTCACCACGATCACCAGCCTCCGCGCGTCCCGTAAGCAGGCGCAGGCCGAGGAGGTCACCGGGCCGGCCGAGACCCCCGCGAAGAGCGACATCGACGTCTGACCCGCGTCGACACCAGGAACACGGGCACCGGGAGCGGGGGCGGCGCATCGCCGGCCCCGCTCCCATCCCGCGCGTTCCGTCGCGCCGACCCCCGGGCGGCGCCCACCGCAACCGACCAGTACGAGGAGGGCATGCGTGACCATGACGACCCCGAGACGATCAGGATCGCGGAGCGGAAGGGGTCGCCGCGCGGCGGTGACAGCAGTTACGGCGCCCTCGGCGGTCAGCCGGTGGCCGGCAGCCCCTGAGGTGCGGCACCCCCTCATGCCGGGGACGATCGCCGCATGACGGAGCGCATCCAGTCCATGGCGTCCCGATGGACCGTCGCCGTTCCCGTGCTCGCGGTCGTGCTGCTCGCCCTGACCTGGGGGAGGGAGTTGCCCGGCGGCATCGTCGTCGTGGTGACCCTGGTCCTGGCGGGAGCGGTGCTCGCGGCCGTGCACCATGCCGAGGTGGTCGCCCACCGGGTCGGTGAGCCGTTCGGCTCCCTGGTGCTGGCGGTCGCCGTCACGGTCATCGAGGTCGCGCTGATCGTGACCCTGATGCTCGACGGCGGGGACAAGAGCGCGACTCTCGCCCGCGACACCGTCTTCGCCGCCGTCATGATCACCTGCAACGGCATCGTCGGCATCAGCCTGCTCGTCGGCTCGCTGCGCCACAAGACGGCGGTCTTCAACTCGGAGGGCACCGGGGCCGCCCTCGCCACCGTGACCACGCTGGCGACCCTCAGCATTGTGCTGCCGACGTTCACCACCAGCAAGCCGGGCCCGGAATTCTCCACCGTCCAGCTCACCTTCGCGGCGGTCGCCTCGCTGAGCCTCTACGGCCTGTTCGTCGCGACCCAGACCGTGCGGCACCGCGACTACTTCCTGCCCGTCGCCAAGCAGGGCGAGCAGTCGAAACCGGAGGAGGAGCACGCCGAGGCGCCGTCCACGCGCACCGCGCTGATCAGCGCCGGACTGCTGCTCCTCGCCCTGATCGGGGTCGTCGGCCTCGCCAAAGGCGTCTCGCCGACGATCGAGTCGGGAGTGGAGGCGGCCGGCCTCGGCCACGGCGTGGTCGGTGTGATCATCGCCCTGCTGGTGCTGCTCCCGGAGACCATCGCCGCCGTACGCGCCGCGCGCCGCAACCACGTGCAGACCAGCATGAACCTCGCCCTCGGCTCGGCGATGGCCAGCATCGGCCTGACCATCCCCGCCGTCGCGCTGGCGTCGCTCTGGCTGCCCGGCGCGCTCGTCCTCGGCCTCGGCAACACCCACATGGTGCTGCTCGCCCTGACCGTGGTGGTCAGCGCCCTGACGGTGGTCCCGGGCCGCGCCACACCGCTCCAGGGAGGCGTGCACCTGGTACTGCTCGCCGCCTACCTGGAACTGGCGATCAACCCCTGACCGCCGATCCTCCGACCGCCTGACTCCGGGGCCGCCCGCACCGCAAGGCGGCCCCGGGCGCTCGCCCCCGCGAGCGGGCGGCGCGGAAGTGCCGTACGAGCCCGTCGCCATGGCGTGATAGACCGGGTGCGACCAGCGGTTCCGGTGAGGGACCGCACTCCCGACGGACCGGAGGAAACGTGCCCCGCAACCTGGCCGACGCCCCGATCATGATCCTCAACGGCCCCAACCTGAACCTGCTCGGGCAGCGGCAGCCGGAGATATACGGACGCGACAGGCTCGCCGACGTCGAGGCGTTGTGCGCCCGCGCGGCCGCGGCGCACAACGGCAGGGTGGACCTCCGCCAGTCCAACCACGAGGGCGAACTGGTCGACTGGATCCACGAGGCGAGGCTGAACCACTGCGGGATCGTCATCAACCCGGGCGCCTATTCGCACACCTCCGTCGCCATCCTGGACGCCCTCAACGCCTGCGACGGCCTGCCCGTGATGGAGGTCCACATCTCCAACATCCACCGGCGGGAGAGCTTCCGGCACCACTCCTACGTCTCCCTGCGCGCCGACGGCGTCATCGCCGGGTGCGGCGTCCAGGGGTACGTGTTCGCGGTGGAGCGGATCGCGGCGCTGGCGGGACCGGGCGCGGCCGAGGCATGACGCAGGCGCGCCGCCCGCTCACCAGCCGCGGGCGCGCCACTCCGGCAGGTGGGGGCGTTCGGCGCCGAGCGTGGTGTCGTCGCCGTGGCCCGGGTAGACCCAGGTCTCGTCCGGGAGGACGTCGAAGATCTTGGTCTCGACGTCGTGCAGCAGGCTGGCGAACGCCTTCGGGTCCTTGTGGGTGTTACCCACACCGCCCGGGAAGAGACAGTCTCCGGTGAACACATGGGGATGGCCGTGCGGGTCGTCGTAGACGAGGGCGATCGAGCCGGGGGTGTGGCCGACGAGGTGGCGGGCGGTGAGCTCGACCTGGCCGACGCGGATCACGTCGCCGTCGTCCACGAGCACGTCGGTCGGCACCGGGATGCCCTCGGCGTCGTAGCGGCCCGCGTAGGTGCGGGCGCCGGTGGCGGCCACGACCTCCGGGAGCGCCTGCCAGTGGTCGGGGTGCCGGTGGGTGGTGACGACGGACGCGATGCCGTCGTCACCGATCATGCCCAGCAGCGTCTCCGCCTCGGCGGCCGCGTCGATCAGCAACTGCTCGTCGGTGGCCCGGCAGCGCAGCAGATACGCGTTGTTCTCCATGGGGCCGACCGCGACCTTGGTGATCATCAGGTCCTTGAGTTCGTGCACGTCGGCCGGTCCGCCGACCGTCACCCGCCCGCTGTACGTCATGGGCGTCAGCCTAGCGCCGGAACCGGCGCCGGACAGCGCTCACAGGGGCGGCAGCTTCGGGAGGTCCCCGCCCTTCACCGACAAAGCGCCGCCGTCCCGGCGTCCGGCGAGCCAGCCGAGCAGATCGGCGGGTGTCCCCACGACCGTGACCGGGACGCCGTCCGCCCCGCCGCCGGTCGTCCAGGTGCGGCCGCCGGTGTCCGACAGGGTGGTGGCGGGCACGTCCGGGTGGCCGCTGAACCGGGCCGCGAGGAACTCGGTCTCGCGCTCGGTGAAGTCGGCCGGCAGGTCCTCCAGCTCGTAGCCGGTCCCCAGGTCGACGTGGTGCAGCTCCACCTCGATCCAGCGCCGGAACGGCACCCGCTCGGCGCGGTCGGTGACGCCGTTGCGCAGGGCGACCGTGCGGGACGGGTCCGCCGGAGCCGCACACGCCGCACGGAAGCGCTCGGCGCTCTCCCGCACGTCGGCGAGCTGCTCCTCCAGGGGGCGCGCGGCACCCGCCTCGATGTCGGCGTCCCGCGCCTCGGCGGAGGCGTACATGGGGCGGCCCTCGAGGACGTTCACCAGGGCGTCCGCGTTGCGGGCCAGGTGGGTCAGCACATGACCGAGGGTCCAGCCGGGCAGGCGTGACGACTGGGTCACAGCCGCGTTGTCCAGGGTGCCGACCGCGTGGAGCAGCCGCTCGGTAGCGGCCTGTACAGACGCCAGGTCATCAGCGTGATCAATCATGCCGCCGACCCTAACCGCGTCACACCTTCGGGTGAAGGAGGTGAACCGGACAGCAAAATCGAATGCACGTGCTATAGGGTCGGGTGCGGCGTCGGGCATGCTGGAGAGCCGGGGTTTGTTGACTAACCGTGAATCCGAACCGGCGTTGTCAGTGGCTCCCCCTAGTCTGAGAAAGACGGGGGCCCCGCCCCTGTCACTACCCTCAAGAAAGGTGCGGACCGGCGTGGCCGACCGTCTCATCGTCCGTGGAGCGCGCGAGCACAACCTCAAGAACGTCTCGCTCGACCTCCCGCGCGACTCGCTCATCGTGTTCACGGGCCTGTCGGGGTCGGGCAAGTCCTCGCTGGCCTTCGACACCATCTTCGCCGAGGGGCAGCGACGCTACGTCGAGTCGCTCTCCTCCTACGCCCGGCAGTTCCTCGGCCAGATGGACAAGCCGGACGTCGACTTCATCGAAGGCCTCTCCCCGGCGGTCTCCATCGACCAGAAGTCCACCTCGCGCAACCCGCGCTCCACGGTCGGCACCATCACCGAGGTCTACGACTACCTGCGCCTGCTCTTCGCGCGCATCGGCAAGCCCCACTGTCCCGAGTGCGGCCGGCCCATCTCCCGCCAGTCGCCGCAGGCCATCGTCGACAAGGTCCTGGAGCTGCCCGAGGGCAGCCGCTTCCAGGTGCTCTCCCCGCTGGTGCGCGAGCGCAAGGGCGAGTTCGTCGACCTCTTCTCCGACCTCCAGACCAAGGGCTACTCCCGCGCGCGGGTGGACGGCGAGACCGTCCAGCTGTCGAACCCGCCGACGCTGAAGAAGCAGGAGAAGCACACCATCGAGGTGGTCGTCGACCGCCTCACCGTGAAGGACTCCGCCAAGCGCCGTCTCACCGACTCCGTGGAGACCGCCCTCGGACTGTCCGGCGGCATGGTCGTGCTGGACTTCGTCGACCTCCCCGAGGACGACCCCGAGCGCGAGCGCATGTACTCCGAGCACCTCTACTGCCCGTACGACGACCTGTCGTTCGAGGAGCTGGAGCCCCGCTCGTTCTCCTTCAACTCGCCCTTCGGCGCCTGCCCCGAGTGCACCGGCATCGGCACGCGCATGGAGGTCGACCCCGAGCTGATCGTCCCCGACCCGGACAAGAGCCTCGACGAGGGCGCCATCCACCCGTGGTCCCACGGCCACACCAAGGACTACTTCGACCGCCTCGTCGGCGCCCTCGCGGACGCGCTGGGTTTCCGCACGGACATCCCGTGGGCCGGCCTGCCGCAGCGCGCCAAGAAGGCCCTGCTGTACGGCCACAAGACCCAGGTCGAGGTCCGCTACCGCAACCGCTACGGGCGCGAGCGGCGCTACACCACGGCTTTCGAGGGCGCGGTGCCGTTCGTCAAGCGGCGGCACAGCGAGGCCGAGAGCGACGCCAGCCGCGAGCGCTTCGAGGGCTACATGCGCGAGGTGCCCTGCCCCTCCTGCGAGGGCACGCGCCTCAAGCCGGTCGTCCTCGCCGTCACGGTCATGGGCAAGTCCATCGCCGAGGTCTCCGCGATGTCCATCAGCGACTGCGCGGACTTCCTGGGCGAGCTGAAGCTGACCGCGCGCGACAAGAAGATCGCCGAGCGCGTCCTCAAGGAGGTCAACGAGCGGCTGCGCTTCCTGGTCGACGTCGGCCTGGACTACCTCTCGCTGAACCGCGCGGCGGGCACCCTTTCCGGCGGCGAGGCCCAGCGCATCCGCCTGGCCACCCAGATCGGCTCCGGCCTCGTCGGCGTGCTCTACGTGCTCGACGAGCCGTCCATCGGCCTGCACCAGCGCGACAACCACCGGCTGATCGAGACCCTGGTCCGACTGCGCGACATGGGCAACACGCTCATCGTCGTGGAGCACGACGAGGACACCATCAAGGTCGCCGACTGGATCGTCGACATCGGCCCCGGCGCCGGAGAGCACGGCGGCAAGGTCGTGCACAGCGGCTCCCTCAAGGAACTGCTCGCCAACGCCGAGTCGCAGACCGGCCAGTACCTGTCGGGCAAGAAGGCCATCCCGCTGCCCGACATCCGGCGCCCGCACGACCCGTCGCGCCGCATCACGGTGCGCGGCGCCCGGGAGAACAACCTGCGGGACATCGACGTGTCCTTCCCGCTGGGCGTGTTCACCGCGGTCACCGGCGTGTCCGGCTCCGGCAAGTCCACGCTGGTCAACGACATCCTGTACACGCACCTCGCCCGCGAGCTGAACGGCGCGCGCAGCGTCCCCGGCCGGCACACGCGCGTCGAGGGCGACGACCTCGTCGACAAGGTCGTGCACGTCGACCAGTCGCCCATCGGCCGCACCCCGCGGTCCAACCCGGCGACATACACGGGCGTGTTCGACCACATTCGCAAGCTGTTCGCGGAGACGACGGAGGCGAAGGTCCGCGGCTACATGCCGGGCCGTTTCTCCTTCAACGTCAAGGGCGGCCGCTGCGAGAACTGCTCCGGCGACGGCACGATCAAGATCGAGATGAACTTCCTGCCGGACGTCTACGTCCCCTGCGAGGTCTGCCACGGCGCCCGCTACAACCGGGAGACGCTGGAGGTCCACTACAAGGGCAAGTCCATCGCCGACGTGCTGAACATGCCGATCGAAGAGGCCATGCACTTCTTCGAGGCCGTCCCGGCGATCTCCCGCCACCTGCGGACGCTCAACGACGTCGGCCTCGGCTACGTCCGGCTCGGCCAGTCCGCGACCACCCTGTCCGGCGGCGAGGCGCAGCGCGTCAAGCTCGCCAGCGAGCTGCAGAAGCGCTCCACCGGCCGCACGGTCTACGTCCTCGACGAGCCGACGACCGGTCTGCACTTCGAGGACATCAGCAAGCTACTGACGGTGCTGTCCGGCCTGGTCGACAAGGGCAACACCGTGATCGTCATCGAGCACAACCTCGATGTCATCAAGACGGCCGACTGGGTCGTCGACATGGGCCCCGAGGGCGGCGCCGGCGGAGGCCTCGTCGTCGCGGAGGGCACGCCCGAGCAGGTCGCCGGAGTGCCGGCCAGCCACACCGGCAAGTTCCTGCGGGAGATCCTGGGCGCGGAGCGGATCAGCGACGCCCAGCAGGTCCGCGCCCCGCGCAAGGCGGCGAAGAAGACGGTCGCCGCCCGGTCGACGGCGAAGAAGACCACGACCAAGACGGTCGGGGCCACCGCCAAGAAGACGGCCGGGAAGACCGCCGCGAAGAAGACGACGCGCGGCACCAAGGCCTGACCGGCCCGCCCGTTCACACCTGTGCCGTGCCCCGGAGGACAGCTTCCGCGGCACGGCGCAGGTGCGTCAGACGGTCTCCGGCGCCTCCAGCTCATGGGCGTACGGAGGCTCCGCACCGGCGCGGGAACAGGTGACCGCCGCCGCGCGCGCCGCGAACCTCAGCAGGCTCTCCCAGCCCTCGGCGCCGAGCACGGCCACGCCCTCGTCGCTCAGCGCGTCCCGCTCGGACAGCCCGTGCAGCAGGGCCGCGTTCACCGTGTCGCCCGCGCCGATGGTGTCCACCACCTCGACCCGCTCACCCGTGACCGCGTACTCGCCGCCGTCGCGGGTGTACGCCGTCAGACCGTCGCCGCCCCGGGTCACCACGACCGCCGCGGGACCCGCCGCCAGCCACTCCCGCGGCGACCCGCCGAGCCACTCGGCGTCCTCCTCGGACAGCTTCAGCAGCGACACCGACGGCAGCCAGCTCCGGAACCGGGCCCGGTAGGCGTCGGCGTCCGCGATCAGCCCCGCCCGGATGTTCGGGTCGAGCGCCGTGAACACACCCTGCGCCGATGCCTCACGCATCAGCGCCTCGTACGCGCTCGCACCCGGCTCCAGCACCAGGGAGCAGGTTCCGAACGACACCGCCCGGGTACCGGCGGGCAGCGCCTCGGGCGTGCCGAACAGCCGGTCCGCCGTGCCCTCCACGTAGAACGAGTAGGCCGCCGAACCGTCGGCGCCGACCGTGGCGACGGCGAGCGTCGTCGGCTCGTCACCGCGCTGCACCGACGCCACGTCCACACCCGTGTCCCGCAGCCGGTCCAGCAGCGCCTCCCCGAACGCGTCCCGCGACACCCGCGAGCAGAACGCCGTGGGGGAGCCCAGGCGGCCCAGTGCCACCGCGGTGTTGAAGGGACCGCCGCCGAGCGCGGGCGTCAGCGCGGCGAGGGCACCCGCCCCCTGCGGTACCAGGTCGATCAGTGCCTCACCGGCTACGACGATCACGAGGGGTTCCTTTCTTCCGGGCAGCCGCAGGAGGTGCGGTGCACGAAGGTGCACGGGAGGCGTTCGGTGCGGGTCGGCCGGCCCGGGTCGGCGAGACGGTCCAGCAGCATCCGCACGGCCCGCGCGCCGATGTCCCGGCTCGGCTGGGACACGGCCGTGAGACGCGGGGAGAACAGGTCGGCCCAGGCGAAGTCGTCGAAGCAGCACAGGGCGATGTCCCCGGGCACGGAGAGACCGTGGGCCTGAAGGGCGCGCAGGGCGCCGATGGTCATGGCGTTGTTGGCGGTGATGAGCGCGGTGGGACGCGAACCGAGGTTCAGCAGCTCGGCCGTGGCACGCTCGGCCCCCGCGGCCTCCGAGTCGCCGTGCACCAGGATCCGCTCGTCGAACGGCAGCCCCGCGGCCGCCAGCCCGTGCCGGTACCCGGTGATCCGCTCCGTGGTCGTACTGAGCCCGGGCAGCCCCGCCACCAGGCCGATACGACGGTGGCCCATACCGGCGAGATGGGTGACCAGGCCGGCGGTCGGCTCGGTGCTCTCGGCGCAGACCTGGTCGAAGAGGGGTGGTGCGTCGTCGGCGGGAGGGCCGACCAGCCGGTCCAGGAACACGGCCGGCACCTCGTGCCGCCTCAGGTAGGCGAGGAGCTCGCCGGGCTCGGCGGAGGGCGCCACGATCATGCCCTCCACCCGGCGCTCGTGCAGCAGCTGGACGACCTTGCGCTCGTGCGCCGGGTCGTCGTGCGGATCTGCGATGAGGAGGCTGTACCCCTGCTCCAGGGCCTCCGCCTCCACGCCCTGGAGGATCTCCGTGAAGTACGGGTTGCTGATCGCCGACACCGCCAGCCCGATCGACCGGGTCCGGGCCGTGACCAGGGAGCGGGCCAGGGTGTTGGGGGTGTAGCCGAGCTCTTCCACGGCGTCCAGGACGGCCTGGCGGGTGTGGGGGAGGACGGGGCGGGTGCCGTTCAGCACGTGCGAGACGGTCGCGATGGAGACTCCGGCGCTGCGCGCCACATCAGCCATGGTGGCCATCGTCGTCCGTTCTCCTTAGCCGAGTGGGTCCGGGTGGGGACCGTATGGACCGTATCGCATGGGAGCGGGGGGCGTAAACGCTTGCGTAAGCGTTTACGCGAACGCTTACGTCAGCGTTTACGCGAGCGTTTGTGCACCCCCACGCGCAATCGCTTACGTCAGCGTTTACGTCACCGCTTGCGCGAGCGCTTACGCGCACGCTTGCGTGTTCCGCCACCGCCACCGCCACCGCCACCGGGTCGTCCAGGACACCCCGGACCAAAGCGTTTGCGCCCGCCCCTCCACAGCCCCGGCCCCACCCCACCCACCCGCACCCCGTCCCCACCGCCCCCGATATCGTCCCGGTGAACACCCGTCCACCCGCACCACCCGCAGGAGCCCCCTATGTCCGCCCGACCTGCCGCGACCCGCCGTACCGTCCTGCGAGGCGCGGCCCTCACGCCCGTGGCGGGACTGGGCCTCACGGCTTGCCGAGCGGGTGGCGACGACAGGGGCGCGCCGCTGACCGAGCCCGTCGAGCTGGGCCCGGAGAGCGAGGTGGCCGAGGGCGGCGCGAAGCTGTACCGGGACCACAACGTGGTCGTCAGCCGGGGCGAGGACGGCTCCCTCACCGCGTACAACACGGTGTGCACGCACGCGGGGTGCCCCATCAACAAGCTGGACGGGAACAGGCTGGTCTGCCCGTGTCACGGCAGCGAGTTCGACGCCGGCACCGGCAAGGTGCTGCGGGAGCCGGCCGTGGCGCCCCTGAAGCCGCTGGCCGTCGAGGTGAAGAACGGCACTCTGGTCGCCAGGCCCCAGGACTGACCGCACACGTGACCGCCCGGCTCACTCCCAGTCCCAGGCGATCCCCACGTACCCCGCCCGCAGGCGCGGTTCCACCAGGTGCACCGAACGGTGCAGCGCGCTGAGGGGCAGTTCCTGGCGTCCCCCGCGCGGGGCGGCGGCCGAGTGCTGGGTGAAGCGGTGGCAGCGCACCGGGAGCGCGGAGGAGTCGAAGCAGACCTGGAGCGCGTACTGGCCGCCGGGGGAGTCGGCGCCCCGTACGTACTCGCGGCAGACGCCGGCCGTGCCGTCCTCCACGGTGTACCGGAAGAGGAAGGTGTCGCCGGCGCGCAGCCGGATGTCGAAGAGCAGCTCGGCGGCGAGGACGCCGGTGTCGTGGTGGCGGCGTATGCGGCCGATGCGGCAGTTCTCCAGGGCGCGGACATGCATGCGCCCGGGGCCGGCGCCCGGGTCGCCGTGGTGGACGGCGACGTAGCGGTCGACGCCGTCGCGGTGGGCGCGCACGATGTGGTGGGACTCGCGTTCCGCCAGCTCGCGGCGGGCGCCGATGCGGACGCGCTCGTGGTGGCCGAGGGTGTGCAGCCCGCCGTCGCGCGGGGCGCCGAACTCGGCGAGGAGCTTGTCCAGGACGCCTGAGGCCTCGACGAGGGAGCGGTAGGTGCGGCCGGCGGAGCGGCGGTCGCCGGCGCGGTCGTCCGTCTCGGCGAGCAGACGGATCAGTGACTCCTCCGGCAGCTGCAGTATCTCCTCCAGCGCCCGTACGGCGCGCAGCGACTCCGGGCGCTGCGGGCGGCGGGCGCCCTGCTGCCAGTAGCTCAGGCTGGTGACGCCCACCTTCACGCCGTGGCGCGACAGGTGGTGCTGCACCCGCTGCAACGGCAGTCCCCGCGCGGCGATCGCGGCGCGCAGGGCGACGTGGAACGGGCCGCCGCGCAGGGCCGAGTCCAGTTCTGCGGTCACGACGTCCGCGTGCTGTGTGGCGTGCGGCATGCAGGGGCCTTTCTGTGAATGTCACAACGGCTGGTCAGACCGTTCGCACGGAGCATCCCCGGGGGCCCCGCCCCCGTCGGCACGGCGCGGCCTTCACATGCGTACGCCGTCGTTCAGCGCCCCGAGTTCCCCCGCATTGAAGCGTGTTGACCAAGTCCCGACAACCGTCTGGCGGCAAGAGCGGCACGGCGAGGGGGCCGTACCGGCCGTGCGGCCGGTACGGCCCCCTTCAGGTGTGTACGTCTTCGTCCGGGATCAGGCCCTCTCGGTACGGCCCCCGCCGCGAAGCCGCGCGTCCGCGGCGGCGAGGCGCTTCGCGCGCACGATGTCGGGGTCGCGCGGGTCGAGGGACTCGGGGAAGGCGGCGGTCTCGTCCGTGTACCGGCGGTACCGGGCCGGCCGCCGTGTTTTCTCGATCCGCGTCTGGCGCATACGACCTCCCGACTCGCGGCCACGTGGGTGACCGCTGTCACGACCGCCTCGGACCACCGGCAGGAGAGCCGGTGCGGACCGCCGGGCGGACCGCCGCTGCGGTCCGCCCGGCGGCCCCGGTGATCGCCCGAGGCACGGACCCCCCACATTCCCGCTTACCGGCCGCCGTAACCCATCCGGCCCGCATCGGCCCGACGGGACCGCGTCGTGGACCCCGCGCGACCGCATCCCGGACCCTGTGAGCGGCCCCTCCCACACTCCCCGCAGCCACCCTCTCCCACGGTCTCCACAGCCACCCCCGACCCCCGCCTTCGCCGTCCACACCCTCGCCGTGCTGTCGGTGTCCGCCAGTAGGGTGTGTTGCATGGCCGACCCCTCCAGCTACCGCCCCAGACCGGGTGAGATCCCCGACTCGCCGGGGGTCTACCGGTTCCGTGACGAGCACCGCCGGGTGATCTACGTCGGGAAGGCGAAGAGCCTGCGCCAGCGCCTGGCGAACTACTTCCAGGACCTGGCGAACCTGCACCCCCGTACCCGGTCCATGGTCACCACGGCCGCGTCCGTGGAGTGGACGGTGGTCTCGACCGAGGTCGAGGCGCTGCAGCTGGAGTACTCCTGGATCAAGGAGTTCGACCCCCGGTTCAACGTCAAGTACCGCGACGACAAGAGCTACCCGTACCTCGCGGTGACGATGAACGAGGAGTACCCGCGCGTGCAGGTGATGCGCGGTCACAAGAAGAAGGGCGTGCGCTACTTCGGCCCGTACGCGCACGCGTGGGCGATCCGCGACACCGTGGACCTGATGCTGCGCGTCTTCCCGGTGCGCACGTGCTCGGCGGGCGTGTTCAAGAACGCCGCCCGGACCGGCCGCCCCTGCCTGCTCGGGTACATCGGCAAGTGCTCGGCGCCCTGCGTGGAGCGGATCTCCGCCGAGGACCACCGGGAGCTGGCCGAGGAGTTCTGCGACTTCATGGCCGGCCGCACCGGCACCTATCTGCGCCGTCTGGAGAAGCAGATGGCGGAGGCGGCCGAGGCGATGGAGTACGAGCGGGCCGCGCGCCTGCGGGACGACATCGGCGCGCTGAAGAAGGCCATGGAGAAGAACGCGGTGGTGCTGGCGGACGCCACCGACGCCGACCTGATCGCGGTCGCCGAGGACGAGCTGGAGGCGGCCGTCCAGATCTTCCACGTGCGCGGCGGGCGCGTGCGCGGCCAGCGCGGCTGGGTCACGGACAAGGTCGAGGAGATCACCACCGGCGCCCTGGTCGAGCACGCCCTGCAGCAGCTCTACGGCGAGGAGACCGGCGACGCCGTCCCGCGCGAGGTGCTCGTCCCCGCCCTGCCGGACCCGGTGGAGCCGGTGCAGGAGTGGCTGACCGGCCGGCGCGGGTCGAACGTCTCGCTGCGCGTCCCGCAGCGTGGCGACAAGAAGGCGCTGATGGAGACGGTGCAGCGCAACGCGCAGCAGGCGCTCGTGCTGCACAAGACCAAGCGCGCCTCCGACCTCACCACGCGCTCGCGCGCGCTGGAGGAGATCAGCGACGCCCTGGGCCTGGACAGCGCCCCGCTGCGGATCGAGTGCTACGACATCTCGCACCTCCAGGGCGACGACGTGGTGGCGTCCATGGTCGTCTTCGAGGACGGGCTGGCCCGCAAGAGCGAGTACCGCCGCTTCCAGATCAAGGGTTTCGCCGGCCAGGACGACGTGCGGTCCATGCACGAGGTGATCACCCGCCGCTTCCGCCGCTACCTGGCGGAGAAGGAGCGCACGGGGGAGTGGACCGACGGCGACGAGCCGGGTGCCGCCGCCGACCCCGAAACGGCCGCCGCGGGTCTCGCCGAGCCGCCCGCGAACACCCTCACCGAGGACGACGGGCGTCCCAAGCGGTTCGCGTATCCGCCGCAGCTCGTCGTGGTGGACGGCGGCGCGCCGCAGGTCGCGGCGGCCCAGCGGGCGCTGGACGAGCTGGGCATCGACGACATCGCGGTGTGCGGTCTCGCCAAGCGGCTGGAGGAGGTGTGGCTGCCCGGCGAGGACGACCCGGTGGTGCTGCCCCGTACGAGTGAGGGCCTGTACCTGCTGCAGCGCATCCGCGACGAGGCGCACCGTTTCGCGATCACCTATCAGCGCGCCAAGCGCGCCAAGCGCTTCCGCTCCAGCCCCCTGGACGACGTCCCCGGCCTCGGCGAGACCCGGAAGCAGGCGCTGATCAAGCACTTCGGTTCGTTGAAGCGGCTGCGGTCGGCGACAATCGATCAGATCTGTGAGGTTCCGGGCATAGGCCGTAAGACGGCCGAGACGATCGTCGCGGCTCTCGCCCAGGCGACACCCGGCGGTCCCGCCGTGAACACGGCGACGGGCGAGATCATGGATGACACGGAAGAACCCGGGCAGCAGACGGGTTCTCCGGGGGAGCCCGTGTCCACGGGCGCCCCGGACGAACGACGGGGGCAGGAGCGATGACCGAGCACGAGACAGGGCCCGGGGACCGGGCGGAACAGCAGGCGGGCGGGGCCACGGCCCGCGTCGGCGTCCGGCAGGACAACGGAGCACAGGTGAAGACGGGCAAGGACAACGGCGGGGTGCCCGAGGCGGGCATCCCCGAGCTGGTGATCATCTCCGGGATGTCCGGGGCGGGCAGGTCGACGGCCGCGAAGTGTCTGGAGGACCTCGGCTGGTTCGTCGTCGACAACCTGCCGCCCGCGCTGATCCCCACCATGGTGGAGCTGGGCGCGCGCTCCCAGGGGAATGTGGCGCGGATCGCGGTCGTCGTCGACGTCCGCGGCCGGCGCTTCTTCGACAACCTGCGCGAGTCCCTCGCCGACCTCGACGCGCGCGGGGTCACCCGTCGCACGGTCTTCCTGGAGTCCTCCGACGACGCCCTCGTGCGCCGCTTCGAGTCGGTGCGCCGTCCGCACCCGCTCCAGGGCGACGGCCGGATCGTCGACGGCATCGCCGCCGAGCGGGAGCTGCTGCGCGAGCTGCGCGGCGACGCCGACCTGGTGATCGACACCTCCGGGCTCAACGTGCACGAGCTGCGCGCGAAGATGCACGCGCAGTTCGCGGGCGAGGAGGAGCCCGAGCTGCGGGCCACCGTGATGTCCTTCGGCTTCAAGTACGGCCTCCCGGTCGACGCCGACCTGGTCGTGGACATGCGGTTCCTGCCCAACCCGCACTGGATCCCGGAGCTGCGCCCCTTCACCGGCCTCAACGAGGAGGTGGCGTCGTACGTCTTCAACCAGCCCGGCGCCAAGGAGTTCCTCGACCGGTACGCCGAGCTGCTGCGCCTGGTCGCCGCGGGCTACCGTCGTGAGGGCAAGCGCTACGTGACCATCGCGGTCGGCTGTACGGGCGGCAAGCACCGCTCGGTCGCCATGTCGGAGAAGCTCGCCGCCCGGCTCGCCGCGGAGGGCGTGGAGACGGTGGTCGTCCACCGGGACATGGGACGGGAATGACACGACGTACTCCGCGGCTGAGCCGGCTGCGCAGGGCGGTCCCCGAGGGCCGCGCCGGCCGGTCGGCCGAGACGCGTGGCGCGCGCCCGCGCCGCAGGGGCGCCCAGCCCAAGGTCGTCGCCCTCGGCGGCGGCATGGGCCTGTCCGCGTCGCTCGCCGCCCTGCGCCGGATCACCGGCGACCTCACGGCCGTGGTCACCGTCGCCGACGACGGCGGCTCCAGCGGCCGGCTGCGCGACGAACTGGGTGTGCTGCCCCCAGGTGACCTGCGCAAAGCACTGGCGGCGCTGTGCGGGGACGACGACTGGGGGCAGACCTGGGCGCGCGTCATCCAGCACCGCTTCCAGTCCAAGGGCGACCTGCACGAGCACGCGGTCGGCAATCTGCTCATCGTCGCCCTGTGGGAGCAGCTCGGCGACCACGTCAAGGCGCTGGACCTGGTGGGGCGGCTGCTCGGCGCGCACGGCCGGGTGCTGCCCATGTCCGCCGTGCCGCTGGAGCTCCAGGCGCTGGTCAAGGGCCACGACCCGGAGCGTCCCGACGACATCGACACCGTGCGCGGCCAGGCCACCGTGGCCCTCACCCCGGGCGAGGTGCAGTCGGTGCACCTGGTGCCGAACGACCCGCCGGCCGTGCCCGAGGCGGTCGCGGCGGTGCTGGACGCCGACTGGGTGGTGCTGGGACCCGGCTCCTGGTTCTCCTCGGTGATCCCGCACCTGCTGGTCCCGGAGCTGCTGGACGCCCTCGTCGAGACGAAGGCCCGGCGGGTGCTCTCGCTGAACCTCGCCCCGCAGCCCGGAGAAACCGAGGGCTTCTCCCCGCAGCGTCATTTGGAGGTTTTGGGGCGACACGCCCCTAAACTCGCCCTGGACGTGGTGCTGGCCGACGAGGCCGCCGTGCCCGACCGCGACTTGCTGACCGATGCCGCCAAGCGGCTCGGCGCCGCGGTCGAGCTGGCCCCCGTGGCCCGGCCCGACGGAAGCCCCCGGCACGACCCGGAGCTGTTGGCCGCCGCGTACGACCGTATTTTTCGGATGCATGGAAGGATCGGCCCATGGCGATGACGGCAGCGGTGAAGGACGAGATCAGCCGGCTCCCCGTCACCCGTACCTGCTGCAGGAAGGCGGAGGTCTCCGCCATTCTGCGGTTCGCCGGCGGCCTCCACCTGGTCAGCGGGCGCATCGTGATCGAGGCGGAGCTGGACACCGCCATGGCCGCCCGGCGGCTCAAGCGGGACATCCTGGAGATCTTCGGCCACAGCTCCGAGCTGATCGTGATGGCGCCGGGCGGACTGCGCCGCGGGTCGCGCTACGTGGTGCGCGTCGTCGCGGGCGGTGACCAGCTCGCCCGCCAGACGGGCCTGGTGGACGGCCGGGGCCGACCGATCCGCGGCCTGCCCCCGCAGGTGGTCTCGGGGGCCACCTGCGACGCCGAGGCCGCCTGGCGGGGCGCCTTCCTCGCACACGGCTCCCTCACCGAGCCCGGCCGCTCCTCCTCCCTCGAGGTGACCTGCCCCGGTCCCGAGGCCGCGCTCGCCCTGGTCGGCGCCGCCCGCCGGCTGCACATCGCCGCCAAGGCGCGCGAGGTGCGCGGCGTGGACCGCGTGGTCGTCAGGGACGGCGACGCGATCGGCGCGCTGCTCACCCGGCTCGGCGCGCACGAGTCGGTGCTGGCCTGGGAGGAGCGCCGGATGCGCCGCGAGGTGCGCGCCACGGCCAACCGGCTGGCCAACTTCGACGACGCCAACCTGCGCCGCTCCGCCCGCGCCGCCGTCGCGGCCGGCGCCCGGGTGCAGCGCGCGCTGGAGATCCTCGGCGACGACGTGCCCGAGCACCTCGCCGCGGCCGGCCGGCTGCGCATGGAGCACAAGCAGGCATCCCTGGAGGAGCTGGGCGCGCTCGCCGACCCGCCGCTCACCAAGGACGCGGTGGCCGGACGCATCCGCCGGCTGCTGGCCATGGCCGACAAGCGCGCCCAGGACCTCGGCATCCCGGGCACGGAGGCCAACCTCAGCGAGGAGCTGGACGACAAGATCGGCGTCTGACCCGACGCGTGACCGACTTCTGACGCCTGATCAGAGCACCGGCGCCGCCGCCCAGTTGGGTGACCGGCGCCGGTTCCGTGTGTCGGCGGCACCCTTGACTCGATCATGTTGTGTCATGAGCCTGGCATCTGTTCGCTGCCGTGGCGGACCTCTTTCAGGGGGGCTCATGAGACGAAGAGCGAGATCGATCCTCGCTGTCGGCACGCTCCTGCTGGGCGGAGCCGGCTTCGCACCTGTCGCCCAGGCACAACCCGCACCGCCCTCGCCCGGTGACCCCGGCGAGGTCAAGGTCTACCGCGCCGACGTCACCCGGCAGCAGGTACCCCTGCTGCTGGCGGCGGGGCAGGACGGTCACGAACTCGGCGAACGGGTGCCCGAACGGGGCACGGCCGCCGTCGAGGTGTACCTCACCGAGGGACAGGCCCGGAAGCTGGAGAAACAGGGCGTCGACCTCACCGAGCACACGCTTCCCGCCCGGGCGGAGAAGCGCGTGGCGGACGCCGCCGAGGGCGTGTTCCGGCCGTACAGCGGCAAGGGCGGCCTCAGGGAGGAGATCCTGCGCACCGCGCAGCAGAACCCCTCCCTCACCAAGGTCGTCTCCATCGGAAAGACGATCCAGGGCAAGGACATCCTCGCCCTGAAGCTCACCAAGCAGGCCCGCGCGAAGAAGGACGGCTCCAAGCCGGCCGTCCTCTACATGGCCAACCAGCATGCCCGTGAGTGGATCACGCCGGAGATGACGCGCCGGCTGATGCACCACTACCTGGACCGCTACCGCACCGACAAGCGGATCAAGAGGATCGTCGACACCACCGAGCTGTGGTTCGTCCTCTCCGCCAACCCCGACGGCTACGACCACACCTTCGCCGACGACGCCAACCGCCTGTGGCGCAAGAACCTGCGGGACGTCAACGGCGACGGGCAGATCGGCTCCGGCGACGGCGTCGACCTCAACCGGAACTTCCCCTACAAGTGGGGCTACGACGACGAGGGCTCCTCGCCCAGCCCCTCCAGCCAGACCTACCGGGGCGCCTCCCCGGGCTCCGAGCCCGAGACCCAGGCGATCGACGCCTTCCAGAAGCGCATCGGCTTCACCTACGGCATCAACTACCACTCCGCCGCCGAGTTGCTCCTCTACGGGGTCGGCTGGCAGGTGGCCACGCCGACCCCCGACGACGTGCTCTACAAGGCGCTCGCGGGCACGCCGGACAACTCGGCGATCCCCGGCTACCACCCGCAGCTCTCCTCCGAGCTGTACACCACCAACGGCGAGGCCGACGGGCACGCGGCCAACGTCAACGGCATGGCGATGTTCACCCCGGAGATGTCGACCTGCCAGACGGCCTCCGCGTACGACCCGGACGACGCCTGGGAGCCCGGCGACTGCCGTTCGATCTTCACGTTCCCGGACGACGAGACGCTGATCCAGCAGGAGTTCGCCAAGAACGTCCCGTTCGCGCTGTCCGTCGCCGAGTCCGCCGCGCACCCCGACCGGCCGTCCTCCGCGGTCGGCCTGGAGGCCGCGGACTTCACCCCGGCGGTGTTCACGACGTCCTACGCGCGCGGTGCGGACCAGGAGGTCTCCGTCGTCGTCCGCAAGTCGGTGCGCGACAAGGAGCTGCGGTACCGGGTCAACGGAGGCCGCACCCACGACGCGGACCTCAGGGCCTGGCGGGGCGGCGAGCGCTACGGAGGCGAGGACGACCTCTACTTCGACGAGTACCGCACGAAGGTCCGGCACGCAGGGCCCGGTGACCGGGTCGAGGTGTGGTTCACCGGCAAGGCGCGCGGCGGCACGAAGGTGTCGAGCAAGCCCTTCACCTACACCGTGGCGGAGCGGCCCCGCGCGGACGTCCTCGTGGTGTCCGAGGAGGGCGCGAAGGCCACGGGCACCAAGACGTACCTCGACGCGCTGAGGGCGAACGGCCGGAGCGCCGCCGTCTGGGACGTCGCCGAGAAGGGCGCGCCCGACGCGCTCGGCGTGCTGAGCCACTTCCGCACCGTCGTCCACCACACCGGGGCGGCCGTCCCGGGCGTCGCCACCCAGCTCCAGCTGCGGGCCTACCTCAACGAGGGCGGCCGGCTGATCGAGGCGGGCGAACGGGCCGGCGGCAGCGTCGACCTCGGCGACGGCGTCCTGTCCGACGACTTCAGCCAGTACTACCTGGGCGCCTACTCCCGCACCGCCACCCCCGGCGCCACCGCGTTCACGGGCGCCGGACGCCTCACCGGCGCCGGCGGAATGCTCGGCGACGCGCCCGGGAACCCGCTCGACGGGCCGGGCAGCTTCGCCCTCACCTCCGACGAGCTGCCGCCCGCGACGTACCCGCAGTTCAGGAGCGCCGGCGCCGGATCGTTCACCGGCACGGTCAACCCGTACGGGCCCTACGCGGGCTCCTCCATGGCGGCCGCCGTGCACACCGACGACGGCTACAAGCGGCTCACCCGCACCGTCGACCTCACCGGTGTCACCGCCGCCGAGCGGCCCATGCTGCGCACCCGTCTGCTGTGGGACACCGAGCCGGGGTACGACAACGTGATCGTCGAGGCGCGCACGGCCGGCGGCGACGACTGGACGACCCTGCCCGAGGCGGGCGGCGCCACCCGCGCCACCGTGCCCGCCGAGTGCGCGGCCGGGTTCTACATCGCCGGGCACCCCTGGCTGGAGCACTATCTGACGCTCGGCGAGGACGGCTGCACCGCCGCCGGCACCACCGGCGTGTGGAACGCGCTCACCGGGTCCTCCGGCGGCTGGCAGCAGGTGGAGTTCGACCTGAGCGCCTACGCGGGCCGGACGGCCGAGGTGTCGGTCGCCTACGTGACCGACCCGGGCAGCGGCGGCCGGGGCGTCCTCGCCGACGAGGCCTCCCTGGTCGTGGGCGGAACGGTCACCGAGACCGAGGGCTTCGAGGAGTCCCTGGGCGCCTGGCGGGCCTCCGGGCCGCCACCGGGCAGCCCGGCCGTGCTGAAGGACTGGACCCGCACCGGGGAGCTGTTCCGGACGTTCGCGGCGGTCACCACCGAGGACACCGTGCTGCTGGGCTTCGGCCTGGAGCACCTCACCTCGGCGGCGGACCGGGCCGCCCTGCTGAGGAAGGCGCTGGCCGCCGTCCGGGGGTGACACCGGTGCCGGCAAAAGTGGACACGCATGGCGAAAAGGGGTGACCGAACACCGTCGCCCAGGGGCGGTCCGTACCCTACTGGCGGGTACGGACCGCACTGCCGGGTATGGGACAACTCGATGTCACGGCCGGGGCCCCGGAGAGGTAGGGTCGAGAGTGGTCGGGGACATCCCAAATACAGCTCGCCGGCGTCAGAGCCGGCGTACCAACGAGGAGATCGGTTCGTGACGATCCGCGTAGGCATCAACGGGTTTGGCCGCATCGGTCGGAACTACTTCCGCGCGCTCCTGGAGCAGGGCGCCGACATCGAGATCGTGGCCGTCAACGACCTGGGCGACACGGCGACCACCGCGCACCTGCTGAAGTACGACACCATCCTGGGCCGTCTGAAGCAGGAGGTCTCGCACACCGAGGACACCATCACCGTCGGTGACAAGACGATCAAGGTCCTCTCCGAGCGCAACCCCGCCGACATCCCGTGGGGCGAGCTGGGTGCCGACATCGTCATCGAGTCGACCGGCATCTTCACCAAGAAGGAAGACGCCGAGAAGCACATCGCCGGCGGCGCCAAGAAGGTCATCATCTCCGCCCCGGCGAAGGGCGAGGACATCACTCTCGTCATGGGCGTGAACCACGATCAGTACGACGCGGCGAACCACCACGTCATCTCCAACGCCTCCTGCACCACCAACTGTGTGGCGCCCATGGCGAAGGTCCTCGACGAGAACTTCGGCATCGTCAAGGGCCTGATGACGACGGTCCACGCGTACACGAACGACCAGCGCATCCTTGACTTCCCGCACAAGGACCTGCGCCGCGCCCGTGCCGCCGCCGAGAACATCATCCCGACCACCACGGGCGCCGCGAAGGCCACCGCCCTGGTGCTGCCGCAGCTCAAGGGCAAGCTGGACGGCATGGCCATGCGCGTCCCGGTCCCCACCGGCTCCGTCACGGACCTGGTGGTCGAGCTCTCCCGCGAGGTCACCAAGGAAGAGGTCAACGCCGCCTTCCAGAAGGCCGCCGAGGGCGAGCTGAAGGGCTACCTGGAGTACACGGAGGACGCGATCGTCTCCTCCGACATCGTCAACGCCCCGGCGTCCTGCACCTTCGACTCCTCCCTGACCATGGTCCAGGAGGGCAAGAACGTGAAGGTCATCGGCTGGTACGACAACGAGTGGGGCTACAGCAACCGCCTGGTCGACCTGACGGTCTTCATCGGCAACCAGCTCTGATCACGGAGCGGACGGCCTGATATGAGTGCAGGGCTCGGACGGTGCGGCGACGCGCCGTCCGAGCCCTGACGCACGTATCGGAACGGTCGCCCTCTTTCGATCACAAGCGATCACGAGCGAACAGGTCGCTGAACACGTTGCTCTGACAGGGAGCCCCCTATGAAGACGATCGACGAACTCCTCTCCGAAGGCGTCGCGGGCAAGCGGGTCTTCGTCCGCGCCGACCTCAACGTGCCGCTGGACGGCACCACCATCACCGACGACGGCCGCATCCGCGCCGTGCTGCCCACCGTCAAGGCGCTCGCCGACGCGGGCGCCCGCGTGGTCGTCGCCTCGCACCTGGGCCGCCCCAAGGGCGCCCCGGACCCCGCCTTCTCCCTCGCCCCCGCCGCCGCGCGCCTCGGTGAACTCCTCGGCGCCGACGTCGCGTTCGCCACCGACACGGTCGGCGAGTCCGCCGCCTCGACCGTCGCCGGACTCGCCGACGGCCAGGTCGCCGTCGTCGAGAACCTGCGCTTCAACGCGGGCGAGACCAGCAAGGACGACGCCGAGCGCGGCGCCTTCGCCGACCAGCTCGCCGCCCTCGCCGACGTCTACGTCGGCGACGGCTTCGGCGCGGTGCACCGCAAGCACGCCTCGGTCTTCGACCTCCCGGCCCGCCTGCCGCACTACGCCGGGTACCTCATCGCCACCGAGGTCGGCGTGCTGAGGAAGCTCACCGACGACGTCAAGCGGCCCTACGTGGTCGCCCTCGGCGGCGCCAAGGTCTCGGACAAGCTGGCCGTCATCGACCAGCTGCTCGGCAAGGCCGACCGCATCCTCATCGGCGGCGGCATGGCGTACACCTTCCTCAAGGCCAAGGGGTACGAGATCGGCTCGTCCCTGGTCCAGGAGGACCAGGTCCCGGTCGTCCAGGAGTACCTGGAGCGCGCCGAGAAGAGCGGCGTCGAGCTGGTGCTGCCGGTCGACACCCTGGTCGCCGACGAGTTCCCCGACATGAAGGCCAAGGCGCCGGGCAACCCCGAGAACGTCGCCGCGGACGCCATCCCGGCCGGGAAGATGGGCCTGGACATCGGCCCGGAGACCCGCAAGCTCTACGCCTCGAAGCTCGCCGACGCCGCCACCGTCTTCTGGAACGGCCCCATGGGCGTCTTCGAGCACCCCGACTACGCCGAGGGCACCAAGGCGGTCGCCCAGGCCCTCCTCGACTCCCCGGGCTTCACCGTGGTCGGCGGCGGGGACTCCGCCGCCGCGGTCCGTACCCTGGGCTTCGACGAGCAGGCATTCGGCCACATCTCGACCGGCGGCGGCGCCTCCCTCGAATACCTCGAGGGCAAGACGCTCCCCGGCCTCGCAGCACTGGAGGACTGACCCTCAATGACCACCCGTACGCCGCTGATGGCGGGCAACTGGAAGATGAACCTCAACCACCTCGAGGCCATCGCCCACGTCCAGAAGCTCGCCTTCGCCCTGGCCGACAAGGACTACGAGGCCGTCGAGGTCGCCGTCCTGCCGCCGTTCACCGACCTGCGATCCGTGCAGACCCTGGTCGACGGCGACAAGCTGAAGATCAAGTACGGCGCCCAGGACGTCTCGGCCCATGACGGCGGCGCCTACACCGGCGAGATCTCCGGCCCCATGCTGGCCAAGCTGAAGTGCACCTATGTCGCGGTCGGCCACTCCGAGCGCCGGCAGTACCACCACGAGACCGACGAGATCGTCAACGCCAAGACGAAGGCCGCCTTCAAGCACGGCCTCACCCCCATCCTGTGCGTCGGCGAGGAGTTGGAGGTCCGCGAGGCGGGCAACCACGTCTCCCACACCCTCGCCCAGGTCGAGGGCGGTCTGAAGGACGTCCCGGCCGAGCAGGCCGAGTCCGTCGTGATCGCCTACGAGCCCGTGTGGGCCATCGGCACCGGCAAGGTCTGCGGCGCCGAGGACGCGCAGGAGGTCTGCGCGGCGATCCGCGGCAAGCTCGCCGAGCTGTACTCCCAGGAGCTGGCCGACAAGGTCCGCATCCAGTACGGCGGCTCCGTGAAGTCCGGCAACGTCGCCGAGATCATGGCGCAGGCCGACATCGACGGCGCCCTGGTCGGCGGCGCCTCGCTGGACGCCGACGAGTTCGTGAAGATCATCCGCTTCCGCGACCAGTGAGCGGCCGGGGTGCGCCCGCCCGCGGGCGCACCCCGGGATCGGGAGTAGGCCGCAGGGCCGATCCGTCGTACTCTTGCGGGGTCCAGTCCGGTGCTGGACCCCGTGTCGTCCATCCGTTTCCGAGGAAGTTGGTCCAGCCGTGGTTCTGGGGTTCTCCATCGCCCTGATCGTCTTCAGCCTGCTGCTGATGCTGCTGGTGCTGATGCACAAGGGGAAGGGCGGCGGCCTCTCCGACATGTTCGGTGGTGGCATGCAGTCGTCCGTCGGCGGCTCCTCGGTCGCCGAGCGCAACCTCGACCGGATCACGGTCGTGATCGGTCTGCTCTGGTTCGCGTGCATCGTGGTGCTCGGCATCACGATGAAGATGAACAACTGACCCACGCGGCGCGATCCGCCCGCATTCCCCACGTAACGCCCCATGTTCGGTACGCGCAGCTGAGCGCGGCCTATCATGGGGCTTGCGTCTGGATGCGGAGACAGGTAACTCCTATCACTGGACGCGCGTTGGGCCTTACGTAGACTGAGGCGCTCGCAGCGAAGCGGTACGCCGACTCGCTTCGCGGCACCATTACGCAGGGAGTTACGACCGTGGCAAGTGGCAACGCGATCCGGGGAAGCCGGGTCGGGGCGGGGCCGATGGGCGAGGCCGAGCGCGGCGAGTCCGCGCCGCGGCTGCGCGTCTCCTTCTGGTGCTCCAACGGGCACGAGACACAGCCGAGCTTCGCGAGCGACGCGCAGGTGCCCGACACCTGGGACTGCCCACGCTGCGGCTTCCCGGCCGGGCAGGACCGCGACAACCCGCCGGACCCGCCGCGCACCGAGCCCTACAAGACGCACCTCGCCTATGTGCGCGAGCGGCGCAGCGACGCGGACGGCGAGGCGATTCTCGCCGAGGCGCTCGCCAAGCTGCGGGGCGAGATCTGAGCACAGGCACACCGGGCGCAGTCGTCTGCCGCACGGCCGGTTCGCTCTCCGGACTCTTCCGTTCTCCTCACGACTGATCAATTAGGTTGGGACCAGTCGGCACAGCGGGGACATCCAAGGAAGAAGGCTGAAGTCCGAGATGAACGCAGACGCCCGTAGCAGGCTCCATCAGACGCCCGAGTGGACCGCACTGGCCAAGCACCGTGAGGAGCTCGGAGAGGTGCGGCTGCGCGAGCTGTTCGAGGCCGCCCCGGACCGCGGCACCGGCTACACCCTCCGGGTCGGTGACCTGTACGTCGACTACTCCAAGCATCTGGTGACCGACGAGACGCTGCGGCTGCTGCGGGAACTGGCCGCGGCCACGGACGTGTTCGGGCTGCGGGACGCGATGTTCCGCGGGGAGCGGATCAACACCACCGAAGACCGCGCGGTGCTGCACACCGCGCTGCGCGCGCCGAGGGACGCGGTGGTCGAGGTCGACGGGGAGAACGTCGTCCCGGCCGTGCACGCGGTCCTGGACCGGATGGCCGACTTCGCCAACCGGGTCCGCTCCGGCGAGTGGACCGGTCACACGGGCCGGCGGATCCGCAACGTCGTCAACATCGGCATCGGCGGCTCCGACCTGGGCCCGGCGATGGCGTACGAGGCGCTGCGCGCCTACACCGCGCGGGACTTGACGTTCCGGTTCGTGTCCAACGTGGACGGCGCGGATCTGCACGAGGCGATCCGGGACCTGGATCCGGCGGAGACGCTGTTCATCGTGGCGTCGAAGACGTTCACCACGATCGAGACGGTCACCAACGCCACGTCCGCCCGCGCCTGGCTGCTGGACGAGCTCGGGGACGAGAAGGCGGTGGCGCGGCACTTCGTGGCGCTGTCGACGAACGCGGAGAAGGTGTCGGCGTTCGGGATCGACACGGCGAACATGTTCGAGTTCTGGGACTGGGTCGGGGGGCGGTACTCCTACGACTCGGCGATCGGGCTGTCGCTGATGATCGCGATCGGTCCGGACCGGTTCCGGGAGATGCTGGACGGTTTCCGTATCGTCGACGACCATTTCCGCACGGCCCCGCCGGAGGCCAACGCGCCGCTGATCATGGGCCTGTTGGGGGTCTGGTACAACAACTTCCACGACGCGCAGTCGCACGCGGTGCTGCCGTACTCGCACTACCTGTCGAAGTTCACCGCCTACCTCCAGCAGCTCGACATGGAGTCCAACGGCAAGTACGTCGGCCGGGACGGGCGCGAGGTCGACTGGCAGACCGGTCCCGTGGTGTGGGGCACGCCCGGCACCAACGGCCAGCACGCCTACTACCAGTTGATCCACCAGGGCACCAAACTCATCCCCGCCGACTTCATCGGCTTCGCCCGGCCCGTGGAGGAGCTGAGCGACGGGCTCGCCGCCCAGCACGACCTGCTGATGGCCAACTTCTTCGCCCAGACGCAGGCGCTGGCCTTCGGCAAGACGCCGGACGAGGTGCGCGCCGAGGGCGTGCCCGAGGAGCTGGTCCCGCACAAGACCTTCCAGGGCAACCACCCCACCACGACGATCCTGGCCACCGAGCTGACCCCGTCGGTGCTGGGCCAGCTGGTCGCCCTCTACGAGCACAAGGTGTTCACGCAGGGCGCGATCTGGAACATCGACTCCTTCGACCAGTGGGGCGTCGAACTCGGCAAGGTCCTCGCCAAGCGTGTGGAGCCCGCCCTCACCGAGGGCGCCGACGTGCCCGGCCTCGACCCGTCGACGAAGGCCCTGGTCACCGCCTACCGCGAGCTGCGCGGACGCGGCTGATCCGCCGTCACGGGAAGCGGACGGCTGCCCGCCGTCCGCTCCCGTACAATCCCCGGGTCGACGAGCACGGCGAGCACTCGGGGGAACACGACGTGGCACGGACGCCCGGCCGGTGGACCGGCGGCACACTCACGGCACGCGACGTCCTGAAACCGCACAAGGTGGCGGACGCGGTGTTCCACCCGGCGTGGATCCCGCCGTCGCTGGACCCGGCCATCGACCGGCTCAAGCGCATCCGCGTCATCGCCGGAGCCGTGGCCTCCATCGGCGTCTACACCGTGCTGGCGGGCGGTTTCGACGTCACGGAACTGCTGGAGAACGCCCTCACCGCCTCCGCGGTGCTGCTGCTCCTCACCCCGGTCACGGTCGGCGTGATGCTCCTCGTCTGGCGGCGCACCGGTCCGCTGCGGCAGTTGAGGACACCGCTCCTCAACTCCCTCGCGCTGCTCCTGCTGTTCGTCGGCTCCGTCGTCGCGCTGGCGCTGTTCGTGCAGACCGTCAACGCCACGCACAACCCCCTCGTCATCATCGGGGTGGGCATCACGATGATGTGGATGCTCGGCTTCGTCGCCCGGGGAGCCTTCCGGGTGACCGGCAACTTCTTCGGCACCGGCGCCGTGCACCGCTGTCTGCCCGCGCTGCTCGCCACGGTCACCAGCTGGCTGGTGGCGGTCCCCGACCTGGTCACCGGCGATCTGCACGGACTCGGTCTCACCTTCGGCGTCGTCTTCATCCTGGGCGCCCCGGTGACCGTCACGGGGATCGCCCTGCTGGAGACGGGCCGGCTCAGGCGGCGCTACGGCATCCGGCTCGGCGCGCACCCGGCCGCGCACACGCCGGCCCCGGGGCCCGTACCGCCGATGCCCCCGGTCCCGCCGTCCGGCCATCCGCACGTCCCGTCCCAGGGGCATCCGTACGTCCCGTCCCAGGGCCATCCGCACGTCCCGTCCCAGGGCCATCCGCACGTCCCGTCCCAGGGGCATCCGTACGGCCCGCCTCAGGGGCATCCGTACGGCCCTCCGCCCGGCGTGCCCTACGTCCCGCCGCAGCCGCACCCCGGGAGCGGGTTCGTCCCCGGTCAGGGTGGCGGCAGCCCCTACGCGCCCGGCGCCGACGGGAATCCGTACACCCCGCAGCCCCCTTACGGTCCGTAAGGACCTTCGTCGCTCAGGCCACCGCGCTCAGGGTGTCCGCGAGGCGGCGGCGGGCCGCGCGGGCGGCCGGGACGGCGGCCAGGGCGGCGGCGCCCAGCACGGCGGCCGTGCCGAGCAGCACCAGCAGCGCGGGGGAGGGCAGCCGGGCGATGCCCGCGCCGATGCCGCTCGACCTGCCCTGGGCGTCGATCAGCCAGTGCGCCAGCGGCAGCCCCAGCGCGGTGGCGAGCAGCACCGCCGCCAGGGCCGTGCCGGCGGTGGCGGTGACCGTGACCGCGGTGATCTGCCGGGGCGACAGGCCGACGGCCTTCAGCGCCAGCAGGTCCCGCTCGCCCTCGCGGACGGTGCCGCCGATCGCCGTCAGCAGCTCCACCAGGCCGATCAGCGCCAGCACCGCGACCAGCCCCAGGACCACCGCGCGCAGCGGCGACAGCCCGTCCGCCGGGTTCGCCACGGTGTGCACGTCCAGATGGCCGCGGCCCTCCGCCGCGAGCCGGGCCGCCACCTCCGCCGGGTCCGCGCCCGGTTCGAGACGCACCTGGTAGAGGCCGGGGCGCATCTCCGGGTCGTTGGCGCGGAGGGTGTCGAGGGAGGTGGAGATGACCCGTCCCGCGTTCTCCGGCTCGATGCTGCGGCCCACGATGTGCAGGATCTGCGGGCGGTCGCCGACGGTCATCCGCACCCAGTCGCCCACCCGGACGTGCAGCAGGTCGAGCAGTCCCTGCCCGGCCACCGCCTCGTCAGGGCCGTGCGCCGGCCTGCCCTCCGCCAGCGCGAACGGGTACGGGTCCTCGTGCGTGCCGTAGCCGCGCAGGGCGATCGTCGCGGTCTGGCCGGGGACCAGCGCGGCCACCTCCACGCCCGGGTGGGCGGCGGCGACCTGCGGATCGCTCTCCAGCAGCTCCCGCGCCTCGGCGTCGTCCAGCGAGGCGTCGGCGCGCACGCTGAGCGCCGCCGGCAGGCCGATCCGCTCGGGCGCGCCGTGGAAGCGGTCGATCGTCGTCCACGCGCTCAGCGCCACCACGATCAGCAGCAGCGGCAGCGCCAGTCTGGCCACCGCGCCCAGCGACCGCGGCCGCCGGGTGAACGCCTTGTGCCAGCCCAGCACCAGCGCCGGAGGCACCCGCGCGCCCAGCGCCCGGCGCGCCGCACCGCTCAGCCGCCCCGCCGGAGCCGCCGCCGGACGCGGCACCGGCACCGGCGGCACCCGGCCCGCACGCCAGGCGGCCAGCCCGGTGGTCGCGCCGATGAACAGCACCGCGCCGACCGGCACCACGACCAGCGCGGCCGTGTGCCCGGGCAGCCCCTGCCACACGTCCACCGCGTCCCCGAGCCGCCCCGGGACCGCGCCGCCCAGCGCCTCGGTGAGCGCGGCGGCGGCCACCGCCCCGAGCAGGGCGTAGCCGAGGTGCTGGATGAGGAAGACGCGCACCACCTGGCCGGGGGTGAAGCCGATCGCCTTGAGGACGGAGATGTCCCGCAGATGCCCCCGGATCCGGGTGGTGATCGCGCCGTGCACGGCGAACCCGGCGGCGGCCAGCGCGCCCAGCCCGAACAGGCCCAGCACCTGCCCCAGCAGCCGGTTGTCGCCCTGCGCCTCCGCACGCGCCTGCTGCCAGGTCGCCACCTCGCCGATCGCCCCGGCGCCCAGTTCGGTCACCGCCCGCTGCACGGCGTACCCGGTGTCGCCCGGGTCGGCCAGCCGCAGCCCGATCACCTGCCCGTCCGGGTCCGGCACCGCCGACGGCAGCGCCCACACCAGCCCCGCCCGCTCGCCGGGCCGGAACCGCGGCTCGGCGCTGTCCGCGACGCCGACCACGGTGAACCGCCGCGCGGTGCCGGGCACGGTGAGGGTGTCGCCGGGGGCGGTGAGCAGGGCGCGGGCCAGGTTGCTCTCCAGCACCACGCCGTCGGGCGTCGCCGGGTCCAGCCAGTGCCCGGAGGTGACGATCGGGCGGCCCACCTCGGGCCGGTCCGGCGTCCCGCGCACCTCGACGGAGGCGCGGCCGCCCTGCGAGGCGAGGGTCAGCGCGGAGGTGGGGTAGGGGCCGGCGACCGACCGCACCCCCTCCAGACCGGTCAGTCTGTCCGCGTCGGCGGAGGCGGTGGTGTGCAGGGTGACGTGGGCGCCGTGCGCCTGGGTGAAGACGCGCTGCCAGGGATTGGTGGCGTAGCCGAACAGGGCTGTGGCCAGCAGCAGGGACACCACGATGCCGGCGGTGGCGAGCACCAGGAACAGGGCCTCGCCGCAGTGCGTGCGCAGATCGGAGTGCGCCCAGCGCAGAGTGGCTCGCACCGGCCTCAGCCCTTCGCGGGTCGGCCGGCGACGCGTATGCGCGTGCTCGCGGCGGGTCGGTGGGTGACGCGCATGTCAGTGCCTCGCGGGTCGGTCGTGGACGCGCATGTCAGTCCCTGAGCTCCAGCACGCCGGAGGCGCCGGCCCGGCGCGGGGGCGGGCCCGCGTCGAGGGTGGCGTCGTCGGCTATCCGGCCGTCGAAGAAGGAGATCACCCGGTCCGCGGCGCTCGCCAGCCGCGCGTCGTGCGTGACCAGCAGGATCGTCTGCCCGCGCTGGTGGAAGCGGGACAGCAGCCGCATCACCTCACGCGTGCCCTTGCTGTCCAGGCTGCCCGCGGGCTCGTCGGCCAGCAGCAGCGGAGGGTGGTTGACCAGCGCCCGGGCCAGGGCGACCCGCTGCTGCTCACCGCCGGACAGCTCGCCCGGCATGCTCCGCTCCTTGCCCTCCAGGCCCAGCTCGGCCAGCAGCTCCCGCCGTCCGGCGCGGGTCTTCTTCGGCGGGACCCCGGCGAGCAGCGCGGGCAGCTCCACGTTGTCCGCGACCGACAGGTCGGAGACCAGGTTGAAGAACTGGAACACGATCCCGATGCGCCGCCGCCGCTCCACCGCCCAGCGCGCCTCGCTCCAGCCGTCGGCGCGCTCGCCGTCCAGCCAGATGGAGCCCTCGTCCGGCCGCTGGAGCCCGCCGAGCAGATGCAGCAGCGTCGACTTGCCCGCGCCCGAGGGGCCGGTGACCGCCACGAACTCGCCGCGGGTCACCCGCAGGTCCACGCCGCGCACGGCGTGCGCCGGGGCGCCCTCGCCGTGGTGGGTCTTGACCAGGCCTTCGGCGCGCAGCAGGGGAGCGTCGCTCTCGCTCACTGAAGCTCCTCCAGCTCTTCCTGACACCGCTCCAGCCAGTCGAGATCGGCCTGCAGGTGCAGCATCGCGCCCTCGATCAGCAGATGGGAGATGCGGTTGTCCCGGTCCTCGGCGGCGGCCAGCTTCGACAGCTGCCGCATGGTGTTCAGATACTGGCGGCGCTGCCGGTTGATCAGCGAGATCTGGTCGGCGAGACCGGTCTGCGGGGCCAGGGCCAGCTTCATGAAGAACTCGTCCCGCACCCGCGGCTCGTCCGCCGTCTCCTCGAACCAGGCGCGCAGCGCCTCGTGCCCGGCCTCGGTGAGGTGGTAGACCTTCTTGTTCGGCCGGCTCGACTGCTCGATGGCCTCGCCCTCGATCAGCCCCGTCTTCTCGAGGCGGCCGAGGGTGACGTAGATCTGGCCGACGTTCGGCTGAGGGTACGCGGCGCCCAGCAGTTGCTCAAGGTCCTGCTTGAGCTCGTAACCGTGCGCCGGGCCGCGGGCGAGCAGCGCCAGGAGGGGCAGCCGCACTCGTGCTCTCCTCCTCGCGCTCCTGGGTAATGTGCCGCAGGACCTAGTATCGCCCATACCTAACGGGTATACATGGCCTCTGACCCCGGCAAGGGTGCCCGGGTGCCGGTGTACAGGGAGGAACCTATGCGGTGGATCCATGCCGCGGGTAGGGGCCTTCTCGTCCTGATCGTCGTCATGACCGGTTATGTCGCCTCCGGCGCGAGCGCCGACGAAGGTCCGGGGGACGGGCGCGGACCCCTCACCCTCGCCACGGCCGGGGACCTCACCGGGTACCTCGGCTCCGTCCTCGACGGCTGGAACCGCACGCACCCCGGCGAGGAGGTCACCCTCGTCGAACTGCCCGACTCCGCCGACGAGACCCGCGCGCAGATGATCACCGATCTGCGGGCCGGTGAGGGCGGCCGTTTCGACGTGCTGAACATCGACGTCAGCTGGACCTCGGAGTTCGCCGCCGCGGGCTGGATCCGCCCGCTGCCCCGCGACCGGTTCCCGCTGGACGCCTTCCTGCCCCCGGTCGTCGGCACGGCCACCTACGACGACCGGCTGTACGCCGTCCCGTACGTGACCAACGCCGGGCTGCTGCTGTACCGCAAGGACGTCCTCGACGAGGCCGGCGTCCCGCCGCCGCGCACCTGGGCCGAACTGGAGCGGGCCGCGGAGACGATCGGCCCCGCGCACGGACTCGACGGCTATGCGGGCCAGTTCCTGCCCTACGAGGGGCTCACCGTGAACGCGGCCGAGGCGGTCTACTCGGCGGGCGGCACCATTCTCGGCGACGAGGGCGAACGCGTCACCGTGGACTCCCGGGCGGCCCGCAAGGGCATCGGCTTCCTGGCCCGCGGCGTCCGCGAGGGCTGGATCCCGAAGGAGGCGCTGGCGTACAAGGAGGAGGAGTCCAAGCGGGCCTTCCAGGAGGGCAGGCTGCTCTTCCTGCGCAACTGGCCCTACGCGTACGTCGCCGCCTCCGCCCCGGACTCGAAGGTCGCCGGGAAGGTCGGCGCCGTGCCCCTGCCCGGACCGGACGGTCCCGGGACCAGCGTGCTCGGCGGGTCCAACCTGGCCGTCAGCAGCCACGCCGAACACCCCGACTCCGCCGCCCGGCTGCTCGCGTACCTCACGAGCGAGCGGGTGCAGCGCGAGGTCCTCACCCGCGGCGCGCTGCCGCCCGTACGGGCCGATCTGTACGACGACCCGGAGCTGGTGCGCCGCTTCCCCTACCTGCCGACCCTGCGCGAGAGCGTGCTGGCCGCCGCGCCGCGTCCCAAGAGCCCGCGCTACGACCAGGTGAGCCTGGTGGTGCAGGCGGTGGTGCACGACGCGATGAGCGGGCGGCAGACGCCCGAGGCGGCGGTGCGCCGGCTGGCGGCGGAACTCGCCGCAGTCTCCTCCCGCTGACTCTCTCCCCAGTTACATGTTAGGTAACGCGCGTATCTCGTTCGCGCCGGAATCGCCCTTATCCGCCCTGGTCTGCGCCCCGTAATCCCCCGGTAGCTTGCGCACGTTCATTGACACCCGCCGTTCACCGCTACCTAACATGCATGCATAACAAGCAGCGCTCCTCACAGACAGGTCAATCGGGGTGAACAGGCACCATTGGTGGCGTGACGCGGTGATCTACCAGGTGTACGTCCGCAGCTTTCTGGACAGCACCGGGGACGGCATCGGCGATCTCGCCGGCGTCAGGGCGGGACTGCCGTACCTGAGGAAGCTCGGCGTGGACGGGATATGGCTCAGCCCGTTCTACCCGTCGCCCCAGCACGACCACGGCTACGACGTGGCCGACTACCGTGACGTCGACCCGGTCTACGGCGACCTCGACGAGTTCGACCGGCTGGTGGCCTCCGCCCACCGCCTGGGCATCCGGGTGCTGCTCGACGTCGTGCCCAACCACTGCTCCAGCGCCCACCCGTGGTTCCGCGCGGCCCTGGCCGCGGCCCCCGGCAGCCCCGAGCGGGCCCGCTTCCACTTCGCCGACGGCCGCGGCCCCGACGGCGGTGAGCCGCCCAACAACTGGCACGCCATGTTCGGCGGCCCCGCCTGGACCCGCGTCACCGAGGCGGACGGCCGCCCCGGCCAGTGGTACCTGCACATGTTCACGCCCGAGCAGCCCGACTGGAACTGGCGCAACCCCGAGGTCGCCGACGAGTTCGACCAGGTCCTGCGGTTCTGGCTGGACCGGGGCGTCGACGGCTTCCGCATCGACGTCGCCGCGGGCCTGTTCAAGCACCCTGAGCTGCCCGACTCCCCCGACCCCGAGGCCGACGCCCGCACCCGCGACTCGGTCAACCCCCTTGCCTGGAACCAGCCCGAGGTGCACGACGTGTGGCGGCACTGGCGCGCGGTGTGCGAGGAGTACACCGCCCGCGACGGCCGCGAACGCCTCCTGGTCGGCGAGGTCTCCGTGCCCTCCGCCCGCGAGCACGCCAAGTACGTCCGCCCGGACGAGCTCCACCAGGCGTTCTTCTTCGACCTGCTCGGCGCGCCCTGGGACGCCGACGCCTTCCGCAAGGTCATCTCCGAGGCCATGCAGGACATCGCAGGCACCGGCTCCACCGTCACCTGGGTGCTCAACAACCACGACCAGGTGCGCACCGTCACCCGCTACGGCGAACCCGCCCCCGAGGGCAGCGGACTCGGCGCCGCCCGCGCCCGCGCCGCCGCGCTGCTGATGCTGGCGCTGCCCGGCGCCGCGTACATCTACCAGGGCGAGGAGCTGGGCCTGCCGGAGGTCGTCGACCTGCCCGACGACGTGCTCACCGACCCGATCTTCCGCCGTACCGGCAGCCGCGCCCGTATCCGCGACGGCTGCCGGGTGCCGCTGCCCTGGTCGGGACAGGCCTCGCCGTTCGGCTTCACCTCCGGCGCCGAGGGCGCCAAGCCCTGGCTGCCGCAGCCCGACTACTTCGCCGAGTACGCCACCCACCGCGCCCTCGCCGACACCCGCTCCTCCTGGCACCTGTACCGCGACGGTCTCCAACTGCGGTCCGCCCTGCACCAGCTGGGCGAGGGCACACTGCGCTGGCTGGACACCCAGCCCGGCGTCCTCGCCTTCGCCCGCGACGACCTGGTCTGCGCCGTCAACTTCGGCACCGCCCCCGTACCCGCCCCGGTCCCCGGCACCCCGTTGCTCTCCAGCGGCCCCTGCCGGTCCGGGGAGCTCCCCGGCTCCACCGCCGCCTGGTGGATCGACGGCTCCTGAGAAGCACGCCCCGGGTCACCACCCGTCCGAGAAGCACGCCCCGGGTCACCACCCGTCCGAGAAGCACGCCCCGGTCAACACCCGTTTTCCCGAAGGGACATCGATGATGATGCGACGACGTACCACCCTGCTCGCCGGATGCACCGCCCTCGTCCTCGCGCTCGGCGCGACCGCCTGCGGAGGCGGCGAACCCGTCGCGGCCGGCGGCGGCGACAAGTCACTCGACGGGCAGACCGTCACCGTGGCGGGCGTCTGGTCCGGCAGCGAGCAGAAGAACTTCCAGAAGGTGCTCGACGCCTTCACCGAGAAGACCGGCGCCAAGACCCAGTTCGTCTCCACCGGCGACAACGTCTCCACCGTCGTCGGCAGCAAGATCGAGGGCGGCAACGCCCCCGACGTCGTGATGGTGCCGCAGGTCGGCGTGCTCAAGCAGTTCGCCGGGCAGGGCTGGCTGAAGCCGCTGGACAAGAAGGTGCAGTCCGCGGTCGGCGCCAACTTCGCCGAGGTGTGGCAGAACTACGGCAGCGTCGACGGCACCCTGTACGGCCTCTACTTCAAGGCCGCCCACAAGTCGACCGTCTGGTACAGCCCCGAGGCGCTCGAGCAGGCCGGCGTCGCCGAGCCGAAGACGTACGACGAGATGCTGAAGAACGGCCGGACCATATCCGACTCCGGGCTCGCCGCCTTCTCCGTCGCCGGCCAGGACGGCTGGACCCTCACCGACTGGTTCGAGAACGTCTATCTCTCCCAGGCCGGACCCGAGAAGTACGACGCCCTCGCCGCGCACGAGATCAAGTGGACCGACCCGACCGTGGTGGACGCGCTCACCACCCTCGGCAAGCTGTTCAAGGACAAGCAGCTCATCGCGGGCGGCCAGAAGGGCGCCCTGAACACCGACTTCCCCGGCTCGGTGGAGAAGGTCTTCGGTCCCGAGGCCGAGGCCGCCCTGGTGTACGAGGGCGACTTCGTGGCCGGCGTCGCCAAGGACCAGTTCGGCCGGACCATCGGCACCGACGCCGACTTCTTCCCGTTCCCGCCGGTCGGCGGCGGTGAGGCGCCCGTGGTCAGCGGCGGCGACGCGGCCGTCGTCCTCAAGGACGGCAAGAACAGCGAGGCCGGCATGGCGCTCGTCGAGTACCTGGCCAGCCCCGAGGCCGCGGCCGTCTGGGCCGAGGCGGGCGGCTTCCTCTCCCCGAACAAGAAGCTCGACCTGTCCTCCTACGGCGACGACGTCACCCGCGCCACCGCCGAGTCCCTGGTCAAGGCCGGCGATTCGGTCCGCTTCGACATGTCCGACCAGGCCCCCGCGGCCTTCGGCGGCACCAAGGGCGCGGGCGAGTGGAAGATCCTCCAGGACTTCCTGCGTGACCCGTCCGACCCGGCGAAGACCGCGGCCGAGCTCGAGAAGGCCGCCGCCAAGGCCTACGGGAACTGACGGCCATGACCGCCACAGTCGTGAAAGAGGCGACCCCGCCCGCCCCCGCGCGCCCCGACGGCGCGCGCGGGCGGCGCCTGCGCCGGCGCGGCCGGATCGTCGCCTTGCTGTTCGCGCTCCCCGCGCTGCTGCTGCTCGGCGCGCTCGTCGTCTACCCGGTGCTGTTCTCCGTCGGCCGGAGCTTCTTCGACGCCTCCGGCACCGAGTTCGTCGGCGGTGAGAACTACGCCGAGATGTTCCGCGACCCGGCGACCCTCACGGCCGTCCGCAACACGGCCGTCTGGGTCGTGGTCGCCCCGACCCTGCTCACCGGCCTCGGCCTGATCCTCGCCGTGCTGGTGGAGAAGGTCCGCTGGGCCACCGCCTTCAAACTGCTGCTGTTCATGCCGATGGCGGTCTCCTTCCTCGCCGCCGGCATCATCTTCCGGCTCGCCTACGACGAGGACCCCGACAAGGGCGTCCTCAACGCGGCCGTCGTCTCCGTCCACGACGCCTTCGCCGGCAGCTCCTCCTACCCGACCGCCCGCGCCCGCGACGGCGAGGGCCTGACCAAGGAGCGTGACGGCTCCTACGTCACCGCCGCGGACGTCTCACCCGGCGACACGCAGGCGCTCGGCCTGGTCGGCGTCGCCCCCAAGGACCTGCCCGGCGAGGCCCGACCCGCGTCACAGGCGGCGTCGGACACGGCCGCCGCGGACGAGGTACGCGGCGTGGTGTACCTGGACTTCACGCCCGGCGGGGGAGGGAAGCAGGGCGTGGTCGACCGCGAGGAGAGCGGCCTGCCCGGCGTGACCGTCGAGGCGGTGCGCGACGGGAAGACGGTAGCGAGCGCCACCACCGCGTCCGACGGCTCCTTCCGCTTCACCGGCCTCGACGACGGCGCGTACGCCCTGAAGCTGCCCTCGGACAACTTCGCCCCGCCCTACGAGGGCGTCTCCTGGCTCGGTCCGGCGCTGGTCACCCCGGCGATCATCGGGGCGTACCTGTGGATCTGGACCGGGTTCGCGATGGTGCTGATCGGGGCCGGCCTGTCCACGCTGCCCCGGGACGCGCTCGAGGCGGCCCGGATGGACGGCGCGAACGAGTGGCAGATCTTCCGGCGGATCACCGTCCCGCTGCTCGCGCCCGTCCTCACCGTGGTGTTCGTGACGCTGGTGATCAACGTGATGAAGGTCTTCGACCTCGTCTACATCATCGCGCCCGGGCCCGTGCAGGAGGACGCGACCGTCCTCGCCACCCAGATGTGGCTGGTGTCCTTCGGCGGCGGCAACAACCAGGGGCTGGGCAGCGCGCTCGGCGTCCTGCTGCTGCTCCTGGTCATCCCGGCCATGGTGTTCAACGTCCGCCGCTTCAAGAGGAGTCAGCGATGAACGTGATCCGTCGCGGCCTGGGCAACGCGGTGGTGCAGGCCTTCCTGGTCGTCATCGGGCTGATCTGGATGACCCCGCTGGCCGGCCTGTTCCTGTCCTCCCTGCGGTCCGCGGAGGACACCGCGAAGGGCGGCTGGTGGACCGTGTTCACCAGCCCCGGGCAGCTGTCCTTCGACAACTACTCGGCGCTGCTGGAGAACTCCGGCATCACGCAGGCGTTCTGGAACACCGTGCTCATCTCGGTGCCGACCACCGTGCTCGTCGTGGTCGTCGCCGCGCTCGCCGGATACGCCTTCGCCTGGCTGGAGTTCCCCGGGCGGGACACGGTGTTCCTGGTCGTCGTGGCGCTGCTGGTGGTGCCCGTGCAGATCGGTCTGCTGCCGGTCGCCAAACTCTTCGGCCAGCTCGGCCTGTTCGGGACCATCCCCGGGGTCGTGCTGTTCCACGTCGCCTACGGGCTGCCGTTCGCGGTGTTCCTGCTGCGGAACTACTTCGCGGAGATGCCGAAGGAGATGCTGGAGGCCGCGCGGATGGACGGCGGCAACGAGTGGCGGATCTTCACCCGGCTCGTGCTGCCGGTGGGGCGGCCGGCCATCGCCAGCCTCGCCATCTTCCAGTTCCTGTGGGTGTGGAACGACATGCTGGTGGCGCTGCTGTTCGCGGACAGTTCGTCGCAGCCGCTGACGGTGGAGCTGCAGTCGCAGATCCGGCAGTTCGGCAGCAACGTGGACGTGCTGGCGCCGGGGGCGTTTCTGTCGCTGGTGGTGCCGGTGGTGGTCTTCTTCGCGTTCCAGCGGCACTTCGTGCAGGGGGTCATGGCGGGGTCCGTGAAGTAAGGGGTGGGGCGGGGAGGGTGGGTCGCCCCCTCCGCCCCTTCCCTTCCCGTCCCCGGGGCTGCGACGCCCCTCGCCCCCCTTCGGCCCTGCGGGCCTCGGCCTCAAACGCCGGACGGGCTGGATTGCGCCGTGCGGACTTGAAGGATCACGGCGTCGCCGGCGGGTACAGCGACCTCGGGAGCTGTGACGCCGCGGCCGCGTCCAGGAGCCACAGCGTGCGGGTGCGGCCGTACGCCCCCGCTGCCGGGGCCTGGATCTCGCCCGCTCCCGAGAGCGCGATCGCCGCTGCCTCCGCCTTGTCCTCGCCCGCCGCGAGCAGCCACACCTCCCGGGCCGCGCGGATCGCGGGGAGGGTGAGGGTGATGCGGGTGGGCGGGGGCTTGGGGGCGCCGTGGACGCCCACCACCGTGCGTTCCGTCTCGCGGACCGCGGGCAGTTCGGGGAACAGGGACGCCACATGGGTGTCCGGGCCCACGCCCAGCATCAGGACGTCGAAGGACGGCACCGGGCCGTGGTCCTCCGGGCCCGCCGCCGCGGCCAGCTCCGCCGCGTAGGCGGCGGCCGCCGCCTCCACGTCCGAGCCGTGCGGGCCGTCCGACGCGGGCATGGCGTGCACGCGCTCCGGGTCCAGCGGCACCGCGTCCAGCAGCGCCTCGCGGGCCTGGGTGACATTGCGGTCCGGGTCGCCCTCGGGCAGGAACCGTTCGTCGCCCCACCACAGGTCCAGGCGCGACCAGTCGATCGCGTCCCGGGCCGGGGCGGCGGCCAGCGCGGCCAGCAGGCCGTTGCCGTTGCGGCCGCCGGTCAGCACGACCGACGCCTCGCCCCGCGAGGACTGCGCGTCCACGATCCTGGTGATCAGCCGCGCCGCCGCGGCCTGTGCCATCAGCTCCTTGTCCCGGTGCACGACCAGCTGGGGTGCCGTCGTCACTTCGCCGCCGCCTTCTTCACCGGTGCCTCCTCCGTCGCCTCGGCCGCGGGACCTTTCGCAGCCGACTCGACGGGAGCGGGGACGGCCTCGCGTTCACCGCCCCGTCCTTCTCCTTTGGCCGGCGCGTCACCGCCGTCCCCCTGCTTCAGCCGCTCCACGCCGTAGCGCAGGGCCGACGCGTAGGTGTCGTCCGGGTCCAGACGGCGCAGCTCCTCCGCGATCAGCTCCGCGGTGTCCCGGCGCTTGAGCGCCACCGCCCGCTTCGGCTGGCCCTGGATGGCCAGCGTCGCCAGCGAGCCGTCGGCGCGGTCCAGCACGATCGGGCCGCAGTCGGTGTCCATCCGGACCGCCGTGAGACCGGGACCCGCGGAACGGGTGCGCCGCACGGGCACGTCCAGCCGGTCCGCGAGCCACATCGCCAGCAGCTCGCAGCTCGGGTTGAACTCCTCGCCCTCCACCTCGACGCCCTGCACCTGGCAGGCGACCTGGTCCAGCGCGGCGGCCAGCATCGAACGCCACGGCGTGATGCGGGTCCACGACAGGTCCGTGTCGCCCGGGGTGTAGGCGTCGGCGCGGGCGGCCAGCTCCTTCACCGGCTGCTCGCAGGCGTAGGTGTCGGTCACCCGGCGCTGGGCCAGCGCGCCCAGCGGGTCGTTCGCCGGGTCCAGCGGCGCGTTCACCGGCCACCACACCACGACCGGGGCGTCCGGGAGCAGCAGCGGCAGCACCACCGACTGGGCGTGGTCGACGACCTCGCCGTACAGCCGCAGCACCACCGTCTCACCGGTGCCCGCGTCCGCGCCGACCCGCACCTCGGCGTCCAGCCGCGACTGCGTCCGGTCGCGCGGGGAGCGGGAGACGCGCTTGATGACGACCAGGGTGCGCGAGGGGTGCTCGCGCGAGGCGTCGCCGGCCGCCTTCAGGGCGTCGTAGGCGTTCTCCTCGTCCGTCACGATGACCAGGGTCAGCACCATGCCGACGGCCGGCGTGCCTATGGCCCGCCGCGCCTTCACCAGCGCCTTGTTGATCTTGCTGGCCGTGGTGTCCGTGAGGTCTGTCTTCATGGCCGGCGCCAGCTCCGTCCGTCTCGCTCGAGCATTTCGTCCGCCTCGACGGGTCCCCAGGTGCCGGCCTGGTACTGGGCCGGCTGGCCGTGCGCGTCCCAGTACTCCTCGATCGGGTCGAGGATCTTCCAGGACAGCTCGACCTCCTCCGTGCGCGGGAAGAGGTTGGAGTCGCCGAGCAGGACGTCGAGGATCAGCCGCTCGTACGCCTCCGGGCTGGACTCGGTGAACGACTCGCCGTACGCGAAGTCCATCGACACGTCCCGGATCTCCATGGACGTGCCCGGCACCTTCGAGCCGAAGCGCACCGTGACGCCCTCGTCCGGCTGGACGCGGATCACGATGGCGTTCTGGCCGAGCTCCTCGGTGGCCGTGGTGTCGAAGGGGGAGTGCGGCGCCCGCTGGAAGACCACCGCGATCTCCGTCACCCGGCGGCCCAGCCGCTTGCCGGTGCGCAGGTAGAAGGGGACGCCCGCCCAGCGGCGGTTGTCGATGCCCACCTTGATCGCCGCGTAGGTGTCGGTCTTGGAGGCCGGGTCGATGCCCTCCTCCTCCAGATAGCCGATGACCTTCGCGCCGCCCTGCCAGCCGGCCGCGTACTGCGCGCGCACGGTGTCCCGGCCCAGGTCCTTCGGCAGCCGTACGGCGCCGAGCACCTTGGTCTTCTCCGCGGCGAGCGCGTCCGCGTCGAAGGAGGCGGGCTCCTCCATCGCGGTCAGCGCGAGCAGCTGCAGCAGGTGGTTCTGGATGACGTCGCGGGCGGCGCCGATGCCGTCGTAGTAGCCGGCCCGGCCGCCGATGCCGATGTCCTCGGCCATGGTGATCTGCACATGGTCCACGAAGGACCGGTTCCAGATCGGTTCGAACATCGTGTTGGCGAAGCGCAGCGCCAGGATGTTCTGGACGGTCTCCTTGCCCAGGTAGTGGTCGATCCGGAAGACCTGCTCCGGCGCGAACACCTCGTGGACGAGGGCGTTCAGTTCCTCGGCCGACTTCAGGTCGTGCCCGAAGGGCTTCTCGATGACCGCGCGCCGCCAGGAGCCGCCCGTCTGGTCCGCGAGCCCGTGCTTCTTCAGCTGCTGGATGACCACCGGGAAGGAGCGCGGCGGCACCGACAGGTAGAAGGCGAAGTTGCCGCCCGTGCCCTGCGCCTTGTCCAGCTCCTCGATCGTGCCGCGCAGCCGCTCGAAGGACTCGTCGTCGTCGAAGGTGCCCTGGACGAAGCGCATGCCCTGGATGAGCTGCTGCCAGACCTCCTCACGGAAGGGGGTCCGCGCGTGTTCCTTGACCGCGTCGTGGACCTCCTGCGCGAAGTCCTCGTTCGCCCACTCCCGGCGGGCGAAGCCCACCAGCGAGAAGCCCGGCGGCAGCAGCCCCCGGTTGGCGAGGTCGTACACGGCCGGCATCAGCTTCTTGCGCGACAGGTCACCCGTGACGCCGAAGATGACCAGGCCCGACGGCCCCGCGATACGCGGGAGCCGTCGGTCGGCGGGGTCACGCAGCGGATTGCTGCTCGACAAGATCTCAGCCCTCCGAGGGGGCGAGGCGCTGGAGCTCCGCCTCGGTCGACTTCAGCAGGTCGTTCCAGGACGCCTCGAACTTGTCGACGCCCTCGTCCTCCAGAAGCCGCACCACCTCGTCGTACGAGATGCCGAGCCGCTCGATCGCGTCGAGATCGGCGCGCGCCTGCTCGTACGTGCCCGCGATGGTGTTGCCCCGGATGTCGCCCTGCTCCTCGGTGGCGAACAGCGTCGCCTCCGGCATGGTGTTCACCGTGTTCGGCGCCACCAGCTCGTCGACGTACATCGTCGCCTTGTACGCCTTGTCCTTCACGCCGGTCGACGCCCACAGCGGACGCTGCTTGTTGGCGCCCTCGCGCTCCAGCGCGGCCCAGCGGTCCGTGGAGAAGACCTCCTCGTACGCCTGGTACGCCAGTCGCGCGTTGGCGATGGCGGCCTTGCCGCGCAGCGCCTTGGCCTCGTCGGTGCCGAGCGCGTCGATCCGCTTGTCGATCTCGGTGTCCACGCGGGACACGAAGAAGGACGCCACGGAGTGGATCTTCGACAGGTCCAGGCCGCGGGCCTTGGCCTTCTCCAGGCCGGTGAGGAAGGCGTCCATCACCTTGCGGTAGCGCTCCAGGGAGAAGATCAGCGTGACGTTGACGCTGATGCCCAGGCCGATGACCTCGGCGATGGCCGGGATGCCCGCCTCGGTCGCCGGGATCTTGATCAGGGTGTTCGGCCGGTCCACCAGCCAGGCGAGCTGCTTGGCCTCGGCGACCGTCGCGCGGGTGTCGTGCGCCAGCCGCGGGTCCACCTCGATGGACACCCGGCCGTCACGGCCGTCGGTGGCGTCGAAGACCGGGCGCAGGATGTCGGCGGCGTCACGGACGTCCGCCGTCGTGATCATCCGGATGGCCTCCTCGACGGTCACCTTCCGGGCCGCGAGGTCGGCGAGCTGCGTGTCGTAGCCGTCGCCCTCGGAGATCGCCTTCTGGAAGATCGTCGGGTTGGTGGTGACGCCCACGACGTGCTGCTGGTCGATCAGCTCCGCCAGGTTGCCGGACGTGATCCGCTTGCGCGACAGGTCGTCCAGCCAGATCGCGACGCCCTCGTCGGAAAGGCGCTTCAGTGCGTCTGTCATGGAAATTCCATCTCCTACGTGTCGTATGTGAGCGTCAGCGCCGGGCGGCGGCGATCGATTCCCGCGCGACGGCGGCCACGTTGTCGGCGGTGAAGCCGTACTTCTCGAACAGCACCTTGCCGTCGGCCGAGGCGCCGAAGTGCTCCAGCGAGACGATGCGGCCGGCGTCGCCCACGTACTTGTGCCAGGTGAGGCCGATCCCCGCCTCGACGGCCACACGCGCCTTCACGGACGGCGGCAGGACGCTGTCCCGGTACCCCTGGTCCTGCTCCTCGAACCACTCCACGGACGGCATGGACACCACGCGCGTCGGCACCCCGTCGGCCTGGAGCCGCTCGCGCGCCTCGACGGCGACGTGCACCTCGGAACCGGTGGCGATCAGGACGACCTCGGGCTCGCCGCCCTCGGCCTCGAACAGCACGTAACCGCCGCGGGCCGCGTCCTCGTTGGGCTCGTACGTCGGCACGCCCTGGCGGGTGAGCGCCAGACCGTGCGGGGCGCCCTTGCCGAACTCCTTGGTCCAGCGCTTGAGGATCTCGCGCCAGGCGATCGCGGTCTCGTTCGCGTCGGCCGGGCGGACCACGTTCAGGCCCGGGATGGCACGCAGCGACGCGAGGTGCTCGACCGGCTGGTGGGTCGGGCCGTCCTCGCCGAGACCGATGGAGTCGTGCGTCCACACGTACGTCACCGGCAGGTGCATCAGCGCCGACAGACGCACGGCGTTGCGCATGTAGTCGGAGAACACCAGGAAGGTGCCGCCGTAGATGCGGGTGTTGCCGTGCAGCGCGATGCCGTTCATCTCCGCGGCCATGGAGTGCTCGCGGATGCCGAAGTGGATCGTGCGGCCGTACGGGTTCGCCTCCGGCAGCGGGTTGTCCGCCGGGAGGAACGACGACGTCTTGTCGATCGTGGTGTTGTTGGAGCCGGCGAGGTCGGCCGAGCCGCCCCACAGCTCCGGGATCACCGCGCCGAGCGCCTGCAGCACCTTGCCGGAGGCGGCGCGGGTGGCGACGCCCTTGCCCGGCTCGAACACCGGCAGGGCGTCCTGCCAGCCCTTGGGCAGCTCGCCCGCGGCGATGCGGTCGTACTCGGCGGCGCGCTCCGGGTTGTTGTCCCGCCACTGCTGGAAGGACTTCTCCCACACGGCGCGCGCGGCCTGGCCGCGCTCCAGCGCCTTGCGGGTGTGCGCGATGACCTCCTCGGCGACCTCGAAGGTCTTCTCCGGGTCGAAGCCGAGGACGCGCTTGGTGGCCGCGACCTCGTCGTCGCCGAGCGCCGAGCCGTGGGCGGCCTCGGTGTTCTGCGCGTTCGGCGCGGGCCAGGCGATGATCGAGCGCATCGCGATGAAGGACGGCCGGTCGGTGACCTTCTTCGCCTCCTGGATCGCGTCGTAGATCGCGTTCGGGTCCAGGTCACCGTCGGGCTTCGGCGCCACGCGCTGCACGTGCCAGCCGTACGCCTCGTACCGCTTGACCGTGTCCTCGGAGACGGCCGTCTCGGTGTCGCCCTCGATCGAGATGTGGTTGTCGTCCCACAGCAGGACCAGGTTGCCGAGCTTCTGGTGCCCGGCCAGCGAGGACGCCTCGGCGGAGATGCCCTCCTGGAGGCAGCCGTCACCGGCGATGCAGTAGATGTAGTGGTCGAACGGGGACTCCCCGGCGGGGGCCTCCGGGTCGAACAGCCCGCGCTCGTAGCGGGCGGCCATCGCCATGCCCACCGCGTTGGCGACACCCTGGCCGAGCGGGCCGGTCGTGGTCTCCACGCCGGTGGTGTGCCCGTACTCCGGGTGACCCGGGGTCTTCGAGCCCCAGGTGCGGAAGGACTTGAGGTCGTCCAGCTCCAGGCCGAAGCCGGCCAGGTAGAGCTGGGTGTAGAGGGTCAGGGACGAATGTCCGGCGGACAGCACGAAGCGGTCTCGCCCGACCCAGTCGGCGTCCGCCGGGTCGTGCCGCATCACCTTCTGGAAGAGGGTGTAGGCGGCAGGCGCCAGGCTCATCGCCGTACCCGGATGGCCGTTGCCGACCTTCTGTACGGCATCGGCGGCCAGGACGCGGGCGGTGTCGACGGCCCGCTGGTCCAGTTCGGTCCACTCGAGGTCTGTGGTGGTCGGCTTGGTGCTCACCCTGAGTCAGGGCTCCTCTCCACATGTCGGATGCCGGTGACTGCCCACCGGCGTGGTCGAGCCTACCCCCGTAGGACGTGCCTTTTTCCGGGTCGTTCCAGAGTGCGGGCACTCCCCGGGACGCGCCTCCTGACCGGTGAGTTTCCGCATTCGGCAGATGAATACGGAGCCGCTCATCCGCGTGCTCAATCGAGCTTCGGGACGCACCTCGGAGAGGGGTCCGCCAACACGACCGGACCCCCGCGAATGCCGGGGTCTGGGCAACGTCTAGAGTGGCGTGGTACGCGCGAGCCTTTACCGGCACTTCACAGGGAAAGGCTCGCTGGGATGTCTCTGTAGGGGTGTGCGTGACGGCCGTTGAATCCCGCCCGGCGGGGGTTTTGGGGACGAGTCAGAGCCCTGCGCATCGGCCGTTCCGGGCCCGTGTGACGGCATTCGTGGCTCTCACCAAGCCGCGGATCATCGAACTGCTGCTCATCACCACCGTCCCGGTGATGTTCCTGGCGCAGCAGGGCGTGCCCGACCTGACGCTCGTGCTGCTGACCTGCCTCGGCGGCTATCTGTCGGCCGGCGGCGCCAACGCGCTCAACATGTACATCGACCGCGACATCGACGCGCTGATGGACCGCACCTCGCAGCGCCCGCTGGTGACCGGCATGGTCAGACCGCGCGAGGCCCTGGTCTTCGGCATCACCCTGGCGGTCGTCTCCACGCTGCTGTTCGGCCTGACCGTCAACTGGCTGTCCGCCTGGCTGTCCCTCGGCGCGCTCCTCTTCTACGTCGTCGTCTACACGATGATCCTCAAGCGCCGCACGGCGCAGAACATCGTGTGGGGCGGCATCGCCGGCTGCATGCCGGTGCTGATCGGCTGGTCCGCCGTCACGAACTCGATGTCCTGGGCCCCGGTCGTCCTCTTCCTCGTGATCTTCTTCTGGACGCCGCCGCACTACTGGCCGCTGTCCATGAAGGTGAAGGAGGACTACGCGCGCGTGGGCGTGCCGATGCTGCCGGTCGTCGCCGGCAACAAGGCGGTCGCCAAGCAGATCGTCCTCTACAGCTGGGTGATGGTCGGCGTGTCGCTGCTCCTCACCCCGATGGGCTACACCGGCTGGTTCTACACCGCGGTCGCCCTGGCGGCCGGCGGCTGGTGGCTGTGGGAGGCGCACGCGCTGCTGAACCGCGCCAAGGCCGAGGTGACGGGGGCCAAGCTCAGGGAGATGCGCCTCTTCCACTGGTCCATCACCTATGTCTCGCTGCTCTTCGTCGCCATCGCGGTGGACCCCTTCCTGCGCTGAGACGCACGCCTGCGCGCCGACGGGCGGGGCACGTGGCCAAGGCCACGGACCCCGCCCGTCGCCGTTCGATCTACCCGTCGGTAGCATCCTGCTCATGGCAGACACGCAGCAGGTGGACCCGAAGGACGGGCAGAAGGCGGCCCGGCTCGCCAAGCGGATCGGCGGCTACGCCAAGGAGCACGGCGGCGCCGAGGGACATGTGGAGTACCTCGGCGAGCGCGGCGCCCGGATCGTCCTCGTCGGCGAGGACGGCGCCTGGGGGGACGTCCACGCGCCCTCCATGGAGATCGCCCGGCTGGCCGTCGAGAAGGCGGGCATCACCGTGCACGAGCAGTTCGACGGCGACTTCGCCGCGAAGGTGAAGACCGGCCCGTACGAGTGGAGCCGCATGGCCGGCATCCAGGTCGGCGGCCCCTCCAACGACTGACCGCCCCACGGGCAACACCTCTTCCCCGGTTCACCCGTTAGGACCTGTAGACAGCGTCCACACGGGGAGAGTCCGGAGATGATCGACCCGCCGTCCCTCGTGGACCAGTACTGCCACGGCGTACTGCGCACGGAGCTGGGCCTCGGCACGTTCGAGGCCCAGCTGGCCCGCACCGAGGGACCGCCGGCGCCCGGCACCACCCTCTTCGACACCCAGACCGGGTTCGCGGTGCGCCGCTGGTGCCCGCCCCTGCTGGGCCTGGAACCGCACTGCCCTCCCGCCCGCTACCTCGCCCGCCGCCGGGAACTCGGCACGGTCGAGGCGGGCCGCCGGCTGCTGCGCGGCAGCGGCATCACCGCCTACCTCGTCGACACCGGCCTGCCCGACGACCTCACCGACCCCGACGAGCTGGCCCGCGCAGGCCAGGCCGAGGCGCACGAGATCGTCCGCCTGGAGCAGCTCGCCGAACAGGTCGCCGACACCTCCGGCACCGTCGAGTCCTTCCTCGCCAACCTCGCCGAGTCGGTGCACGGCGCCGCCGCGCACGCCGTCGCCTTCACCTCTGTCGCGGGACTGCGCCACGGGCTCGCCCTCGCCCCCGAGCCGCCGGAGGCGGGGGAGGTGCGCGGCGCGGCCGGACGCTGGCTGGCCGCGCGCGTCGCGGGGGACCGGCTGACCGACCCCGTACTGCTGCGCCATCTGCTGTGGATCGCCGTGGCCTCGGGACTGCCGCTCCAGCTGCACGCAGGGCTGGGCGCCCCCGGCGCGCGCGTCGACCGCACCGACCCGGTGCTGCTCACCGACTTCGTCCGGGCCACCGCCGGACTCGGCACCGACCTCGTTCTGCTGCACGGCTATCCGTACCACCGGCACGCCGCCCACCTCGCGGGCGTCTTCCCGCACGTCTACGCCGACTGCGGCGCCGCCCTGGTCCGCACCGGCGCCCGCGCGGCGACCGTCCTCGCGGAGGTCCTGGAGCTGGCCCCCTTCGGCAAGATCCTCTTCTCCAGCGGCGCCCGCGGCCTGCCCGAGCTGCACGTCGTCGGCGCCCACCTCTTCCGGGAGGCCCTCGCCCGGGTCCTCGGCGGCTGGGTCTCCGAGGGCGCCTGGTCCCTGGACGACGCCCGGCGCGTCGCCACGATGATCGCCTCCGGCAACGCGGCCCGGGTGTACGGGCTGAGCTGACCGGAAGCCGCCGTGCGGGGGAGCGGGTCGGGGGAGACTGGGCGGATGCAGCAGACCGACGCCCTGCTCGGCCGCTTCCTCGCCGGGCTCGCGCCCCTGTCCCCGCTCGCCGTGTGGGCACACGGCTCCCTGGCCGCCGGGGACTACGTGGAGGGCCGCAGCGACCTCGACCTGATCGCCGTCCTGCCGAACCCGCCGGGCGCGGGCGCCGTGTGGCGGGTGGCCGTCCTGCACAACCGGCTGCGCACCGCACCGCTCGCGGGCGGGCTCCACTGCACGTACCTGGCTCCGAAGACGGCCGCCGACGCCGAGCGGCGGCACCTCACCTGGGCGCACGAGCGGCTGCTGCGGCGGCCCGTCACCCCGGTCACCCGCACCGAACTGCACACGTCGGGCCGGGTGCTGCACGGCGCGCCGCCCGCGGACCTGCTGCCTCCGGTGCCGGACGGCGAGCTCGCCGCGTTCGTGCTGCGCGACCAGCGTGACTACTGGCGGCCGTACGTGGACCGGGCGGACCTGTGGACGCGGGACGTCTGGGTCGACCTCGGTCTGCTGACCCACGCGCGGGCCACCGTCACCCTCCGGGAGGGCCGGCTGATCAGCAAGCGGGAGGCGCTGGACGTGCTGCCCGGCCTCGGAGCGCCCGAGGAGGTCGTCGAGGACATCCGCGCGCGCCGTTACGGCGGGGCGGTCACGGCCGACGTGAGCCGGCGTGCCGCGCTGGTGCGGGGTTACCTGGGGCCGGCGATCGACGCGCTGGTGGCCGGCTCCTGAGCCGGGACGGCCGACGGCTGCGGGCCCGACTCCGAGCGCTCGCGCAGCGACAGCAGGACGCGCAGCACCCAGATCCACATCACGCACGAACCGAACATGTGCGCGCCGACCAGGACCTCGGGCAGGTCGGTGAAGTACTGGACGTAGCCGATCACGCCCTGCGCCAGCAGGATCAGGAACAGCTCACGGGTGCGGGCCAGCGGGCCCTCGGGGGCGTCGACGGCCTTCAGCACGAACCACAGGGCGAAGGTCAGCGTCACCACGATCCACGCGAGCACGGCGTGCAGCTTGGTGACCGTCTCCCAGTCCAGCGGCATCCGCGGGACCTCGCTGGAGTCGCCCGCGTGCGGACCCGCGCCGGTGACCACCGTGCCGGCCGCGATCAGCAGCACGGACGCGGCCACCAGGACCCACACCAGTTGCTGGACGGCCTTGCCGACCAGCGGCCGCGGCCCGGCGTCGCCCTCACGGGTGCGCTGCCACATCACCGTGGCGACCGCGATCAGTGCCGAGGACAGCAGGAAGTGCGCCGCGACCGTGTACGGGTTGAGACCGACCAGCACCACGATGCCGCCGAGCACCGCGTTGCCCATGACCACCCAGAACTGCGCCCAGCCCAGCCGGGTGAGGCTGCGCCGGTACGGCTTCTGGGAGCGCGCGGCGACGATCGCCCAGCCGACGGCCGCGCACAGCACGTACGTCAGCAGGCGGTTGCCGAACTCGATGTAGCCGTGGATGCCCATCTCGGCGGTGTTGTGGAGCGAGTCCTCGGTGCACTTGGGCCAGGTGGGGCAGCCGAGGCCCGAGCCGGTCAGCCGGACCGCGCCGCCGGTGACCACGATGACCACCGACATCACGAGTGCGGCGAGGGCCGCGCGCCGGACGGTCCGGGGGTCCGGGGTCCAGCGGGCGGCGATGAAGGCGAGCGGGTTGCGCGGCGACGTCGGGGCGTCGGCGCGGGTCACGTTTGGCACGCGTCCCATCGTAGGCGTCCGCTTGTGCACGCTTTCACGAGGGTCGGTCCCGGTCATCCCGCACCTACTCCCAGCGGAAGAACGCACCGGCCGCGGCGAGCCCCGCGACCGCCCAGGCGGTGAGGATCCCCAGGCCGGCCCAGGGCATCCCGGCGCCGTGCTGGAGCACGTCCCGCAGCCCCTCCGACAGCGCGGCGATCGGCAGCAGTCCGAGCACGTCCTGCGCGGCCTCCGGGAACTTGTCCAGCGGCACGACGACACCGCCGCCGACGAGCAGCAGCAGGAAGACCAGGTTGGCGGCGGCGAGCGTCGCCTCCGCCTTGAGCGTGCCGGCCATGAGGAGCCCCAGCCCGGAGAAGGCGGCCGTGCCCAGCGCCAGCAGGGCGATCACCGCGAGCGCGCTGCCCTGCGGGTCCCAGCCGAGCGTCAGCGCGATCACCGTCAGCAGGACCACCTGAAGCACCTCGGTGACCAGCACCGACAGCGTCTTGGCGGTCATCAGACCCCAGCGCGGCAGGGGAGAGGCGGCGAGCCGCTTCAGCACGCCGTAGCGGCGCTCGAAGCCGGTGGCGATGGCCTGCCCGGTGAACGCGGTCGACATCACGGCGAGCGCCAGGATGCCGGGCGCGAGGAAGTCCACCGCCGCGCCGTCGCCGGTGTCCACCACGTCCACGGTGCTGAACAGCACGAGGAGGAGCGTGGGGATGATCACGGTGAGCAGCAGCTGCTCGCCGTTGCGCAGCAGCATCTTCGTCTCGAGCACCGCCTGGGCGGCGATCATGCGCGCGAGCGGCGCCGCGCCCGGCTGCGGTGAGTAGGTCCCGGTGGCCGTCACGAACGCAGCTCCTTGCCGGTCAGCTCGAGAAAGACGTCTTCGAGGGTGTGCCGTTCGACCGAGATCCGGTCCGGCAGGACACCGTGCTGCGCGCACCAGGACGTCACCGTGGCGAGCAGCTGCGGGTCGACCTTGCCGGTGACCCGGTACGAGCCCGGCGTCACCTCGGCGGCCGACGCGTCGGAGGGCAGCGCCTTCAGCAGGGACGCCACGTCAAGTCCGGGCCGCCCGGAGAAGCGCAGGGTGTTCTCGGCGCCGCCCCGGCACAGCTCCTCGGGGGAGCCCTGGGCGACGACCCGGCCGGCGTCGATGATCGCCACGTCGTCGGCGAGCTGCTCGGCCTCGTCCATGTAGTGCGTGGTGAGGACGACGGAGACACCGTCGTCGCGCAGGTCCCGGACCAGGTCCCAGGTGGCGTGGCGGGCCTGCGGGTCGAGGCCCGCGGTCGGCTCGTCCAGGAACACCAGTTCAGGGCGGCCGACCACGGCCATCGCCAGCGCGAGCCGCTGCTGCTGCCCGCCCGACAGCCGCCGGTACGACGTACGGCCGCAGGAGCCGAGGCCCAGGCGCTCGATCAGCGCGTCCACGTCCAGCGGGCGCGCGTGCAGCTGCGCCACGTGGCGCAGCATCTCGTCCGCCCGCGCCCCCGCGTACACGCCGCCGGACTGGAGCATCACGCCGATGCGGGGCCGCAGCGCCGCCGACTCGCGGACCGGGTCGAGGCCCAGGACGCGCACCGTGCCGGAATCCGGCCGCCGGTACCCCTCGCAGATCTCGACCGTGGTCGTCTTGCCCGCTCCGTTGGGGCCGAGCACGGCGGTCACGCCCTGCCGGGCCGCCAGGTCGAGGCCGTCCACCGCGGTCTTCGTGCCGTACCGCTTCACCAGAACCTGCACCTGGACCACGGGCTCACTTCGCATGGGTCATGAGTCTAGGGAGCCCGCGGGGGGTCCGGACCCGCGGGTGGGGGAGGCCGCCCGGACGGGAGAGGCGGCCCTGCGCGGGCTGCCCGGAATGTGCTCCGGATCGGTAAATGCGCCGGTCGGAGGGGGTGCGGGCGGTGTCGGCACGGTGTGCGCGATCAGCTCCCGTCCGATCGATCAAAGATCGTTTCCGCAGGTCAGATTAGGTATACCTAAGTGATGCAAGGCACTGTGGGCCGACGGGACGCGGCTTGCCCGGCTCCGAGGAATTACGCAACAATGGCGTTGTGAAAAACGTTGGCGAGGCGTCCCACGAGGAGCTGGCAACCGGTGAGCGGTCCACCCGCAACCGCGTCGCCCGCTCCATCCTGGACCACGGCCCGTCGACCGTCGCCGAACTGGCCGGGCGGCTGAAGCTCACCCAGGCGGCCGTGCGCCGCCACCTCGACGCCCTGGCCGCGGACAACGTCGTGGAGGCCCGTGAGCGGCGCGTCTACGGCACGCGCTCGCGCGGACGTCCGGCCAAGGTGTTCGCCCTGACCGACTGCGGCCGGGACGCCTTCGACCAGTCCTACGACAAGCTCGCGGTGGACGCGCTGCGCTGGATCGGCGAGCGGGAGGGCGGCAGCGAGGCCGTCGCCGCGTTCGCCCGGGCCCGTATCGCCGCCCAGGCGGGCGCCTACCGCAAGGCCGTCGAGTCCGTACCCCCCGAGCAGCGCACCGAGGCCCTGGCCAAGGCGCTCAGCGCGGACGGGTACGCTGCGACCGCGCGCAGCGCACCGGTCGGCGAGCAGCTCTGCCAGCACCACTGCCCGGTCGCCCACGCCGCCGAACAGTTCCCGCAGCTCTGCGAGGCCGAGACGGAATTTTTCGCCGAGCTCCTCGGTACTCACGTACAGCGGCTGGCGACGATCGCGCACGGCGACGGCGTCTGCACGACGTTCATCCCCAAGATTTCCCACAACGCATCTGCAAGCACGTCCGGGAGGAACCCCGCATGACTCTCCCCACGGAGACTGCCCACCCCGAGCTGGAGGGTCTGGGCACCTACGAATACGGCTGGGCCGACCGTGACGAGGCCGGTGCGTCGGCGCGACGCGGCCTGAACGAGGACGTCGTCCGGGACATCTCCTCGAAGAAGGACGAGCCGGAGTGGATGACGAAGCTCCGCCTCAAGGGCCTGCGCCTGTTCGAGAAGAAGCCCATGCCGAACTGGGGCTCGGACCTCTCCGGCATCGACTTCGACAACATCAAGTACTTCGTGCGGTCGACGGAGAAGCAGGCGGAGTCCTGGGAGGACCTCCCCGAGGACATCAAGAACACCTACGACAAGCTGGGCATCCCCGAGGCCGAGAAGAAGCGCCTCGTCGCCGGTGTCGCCGCCCAGTACGAGTCGGAGGTCGTCTACCACCAGATCCGCGAGGACCTGGAGGAGCAGGGCGTCATCTTCCTCGACACCGACACCGCCCTGAAGGAGCACCCGGAGCTCTTCAAGGAGTACTTCGGCACGGTCATCCCCGCCGGTGACAACAAGTTCGCCGCGCTGAACACGGCCGTGTGGTCCGGCGGCTCCTTCATCTACGTGCCCCCGGGCGTGCACGTCGAGATCCCGCTCCAGGCCTACTTCCGGATCAACACCGAGAACATGGGCCAGTTCGAGCGGACCCTGATCATCGTCGACGAGGGCGCCTACGTGCACTACGTCGAGGGCTGCACCGCGCCGATCTACAAGTCGGACTCGCTGCACTCCGCGGTCGTCGAGATCATCGTCAAGAAGAACGCCCGCTGCCGCTACACGACCATCCAGAACTGGTCGAACAACGTCTACAACCTGGTGACCAAGCGCGCCGTGGCCTACGAGGGCGCCACCATGGAGTGGGTCGACGGCAACATCGGCTCCAAGGTGACGATGAAGTACCCGGCCGTCTACCTGATGGGCGAGCACGCCAAGGGCGAGACCCTGTCCATCGCCTTCGCGGGCGAGGGCCAGCACCAGGACGCCGGCGCCAAGATGGTCCACATGGCCCCGAACACGTCGTCGAACATCGTCTCCAAGTCGGTGGCGCGCGGCGGCGGCCGGACCTCCTACCGCGGTCTCATCGAGATCGGCGAGGGCGCCCCGGGCTCCAAGTCCAACGTGCTGTGCGACGCGCTGCTGGTGGACACCATCTCCCGCTCGGACACCTACCCCTACGTGGACGTCCGCGAGGACGACGTGTCCATGGGCCACGAGGCGACCGTCTCCAAGGTCTCCGAGGACCAGCTCTTCTACCTGATGAGCCGCGGCCTCTCCGAGGACGAGGCGATGGCGATGATCGTGCGCGGCTTCGTCGAGCCGATCGCCAAGGAACTGCCGATGGAGTACGCGCTCGAGCTCAACCGGCTGATCGAGCTCCAGATGGAAGGCGCGGTCGGCTGACCGCCGCCCCCGTCTCCCGTCAGGCCCCTTACGCAACGGAAAGCGAGCACTACGACAGCCATGGCTGAGGCTCAGAACATCCCGGTCGGTTCCACGACCGCCGGTTCGATCGCGGTCGCCGCCGAGTCGACCGTCGCCACGCGCATGAGCGCGCCCCCGTCCTTCGACGTGGCGGACTTCCCCGTCCCCCATGGCCGTGAGGAGGAGTGGCGGTTCACCCCGCTGGAGCGGCTGCGCGGGCTGCACGACGGCACCGCCGCCGCCACCGACGCGGGCGTCAAGGTCGCCGTCGAGGCGCCCGAGGGCGTCACCGTCGAGACCGTCGGCCGTGACGACGCCCGGCTCGGCCGCACCGGAGCCCCGGTGGACCGCGTCGCCGCCCAGGCGTACTCGGCCTTCACCCAGGCGTCGGTCGTGACCGTGCCGAAGGAGACCGTCCTCACCGAGCCGATCCGCATCGCGGTGCACGGCGAGGGCGGCACCGCCTACGGCCATCAGGTGATCGAGCTCGGCGCCTTCGCCGAGGCCCTCGTGGTCATCGACCACACCGGCGACGCGGTGCTCGCCGCCAACGTCGAGTACGTCCTCGGCGACGGCGCCAAGCTCACCGTGGTGTCCGTCCAGGACTGGGACGACAAGGCCGTGCACGTCGCCCAGCACAACGCCCTCGTCGGCCGCGACGCCTCCTTCAAGTCGGTCGTCGTGACCTTCGGCGGCGACGTCGTCCGCCTGCACCCGCGCGTCACCTACGCGGGCACCGGCGGCGAGGCCGAGCTGTTCGGCCTGTACTTCACGGACGCCGGCCAGCACCAGGAGCACCGCCTCCTGGTCGACCACAACGTCCCGCACTGCAAGTCCAACGTCGTCTACAAGGGCGCGCTGCAGGGCGACGACGCGCACGCCGTGTGGATCGGCGACGTGCTCATCGAGGCCAAGGCCGAGGGCACCGACACCTACGAGATGAACCGCAACCTCGTCCTCACCGACGGCGCGCGGGTCGACTCCGTGCCGAACCTGGAGATCGAGACCGGCGAGATCGTCGGCGCCGGCCACGCCTCCGCGACCGGCCGCTTCGACGACGAGCAGCTCTTCTACCTGATGGCCCGCGGCATCGCCGAGAAGGACGCCCGCCGTCTGGTGGTCCGCGGCTTCTTCGCCGAGCTCGTCCAGCAGATCGGCGTCCCCGACATCGAGGAGCGCCTGATCGCCAAGATCGAGGAGGAGCTGGAGGCCGCGGTCGCATGACCTTCGTACGCGTCTGTGGACTGGGCGAGCTGGAGGAGGACACCCCCAAGCGGGTGGAGCTCGACGGCACGCCGGTCTCCATCGTGCGCACCGAGGGCGAGGTGTTCGCGATCAACGACATCTGCTCGCACGCGAACGTGTCCCTCTCGGAGGGCGAGGTGGACGACTGCCACATCGAGTGCTGGCTGCACGGCTCGCGTTTCGACCTCCGTTCCGGCAAGCCCGACGCCCTTCCGGCGACGCGCCCCGTCCCCGTATACCCCGTAAAGATCGAAGGGGACGACGTGCTCGTCTCCCTCACCCAGGAGTCCTGAGGCACCCATGGCAACGCTTGAAATCCGAGACCTGCACGTCACCGTCGAGGCCGACAACGCCACGAAGGAGATCCTCAAGGGCGTCGACCTCACCGTGAAGCAGGGCGAGACGCACGCCATCATGGGCCCCAACGGCTCGGGCAAGTCGACCCTCGCCTACTCGCTCGCGGGTCACCCCAAGTACACGATCACGCAGGGCACCGTCACCCTCGACGGCGAGGACGTCCTGGAGATGTCCGTCGACGAGCGCGCCCGCGCCGGCCTGTTCCTCGCCATGCAGTACCCGGTCGAGGTCCCCGGCGTCTCCGTCTCCAACTTCCTGCGCACCTCCGCCACCGCCGTCCGCGGCGAGGCCCCCAAGCTGCGCACCTGGGTGAAGGAGGTCAAGGAGGCCATGGAGCGCCTCAACATGGACCCCGCCTTCGCCGAGCGGAACGTGAACGAGGGCTTCTCCGGCGGTGAGAAGAAGCGCCACGAGATCCTTCAGCTGGAGCTGCTCAAGCCGAAGATCGCCATCCTCGACGAGACCGACTCCGGCCTGGACGTCGACGCCCTGCGCGTCGTCTCCGAGGGCGTCAACCGCGTCCGCGAGTCCGGCCAGGTCGGCACCCTGCTGATCACGCACTACACGCGCATCCTGCGCTACATCAAGCCCGACCACGTCCACGTCTTCGCGGCCGGACGGATCGCCGAGTCCGGCGGCCCCGAGCTCGCCGACAAGCTGGAGGCCGAGGGCTACGAGGCTTACACGAAGGGTGGCGCATCCGAGTGACACAGCTGCCGGGCCTCCTCGACACCGAGGCGATCCGCAAGGACTTCCCCATCCTGGACCGTCAGGTCCACGACGGGCGCAAGCTCGTGTACCTGGACAACGCGGCGACCAGCCAGAAGCCGCGGCAGGTTCTGGACGCCCTCGGCGAGTACTACGAGCGCTACAACGCCAACGTCCACCGCGGTGTGCATGTGCTCGCCGAGGAGGCCACGGCGCTGTACGAGGGTGCGCGCGACAAGGTCGCGGAGTTCGTCAACGCGCCCTCGCGCGACGAGGTGATCTTCACCAAGAACGCCTCCGAGTCGCTCAACCTCGTGGCCAACATGCTCGGCTGGGCCGACGAGCCCTACCGGGTGGACCACGAGACCGAGATCGTCATCACGGAGATGGAGCACCACTCCAACATCGTGCCGTGGCAGCTGCTCGCGCAGCGCACGGGCGCGAAGCTGAAGTGGTTCGGCCTCACCGACGACGGCCGGCTCGACCTGTCCAACATCGACGAGATCATCACCGAGAAGACGAAGATCGTCTCCTTCGTGCTGGTCTCCAACATCCTGGGCACGGTCAACCCGGTCGAGGCCATCGTGCGCCGCGCCCAGGAGGTCGGCGCCCTCGTGTGCATCGACGCCTCCCAGGCCGCGCCGCACATGCCGCTGGACGTGCAGGCCCTGCAGGCCGACTTCGTGGCCTTCACCGGCCACAAGATGTGCGGCCCGACCGGCATCGGCGTCCTGTGGGGCCGCCAGGAGCTGCTGGAGGACCTGCCTCCGTTCCTCGGCGGCGGCGAGATGATCGAGACCGTGTCGATGAGCTCGTCGACGTACGCGCCCGCCCCGCACAAGTTCGAGGCGGGCACCCCGCCGATCGCCCAGGCGGTCGGTCTCGGCGCGGCGATCGACTACCTGTCGGGCATCGGCATGGACAAGATCCTCGCCCACGAGCACGCCATCACCGAGTACGCCGTCAAGCGGCTCCTCGAGGTGCCGGACCTGCGCATCATCGGTCCGGCCACCGCGGAGGACCGCGGCGCCGCGATCTCCTTCACCCTCGGGGACATCCACCCGCACGACGTGGGCCAGGTCCTCGACGAGCAGGGCATCGCGGTCCGGGTCGGACACCACTGCGCCCGCCCCGTCTGCCTGCGGTACGGAATTCCTGCGACCACCCGTGCGTCGTTCTATCTGTACTCCACGCCGGCGGACATCGACGCGCTGGTCGACGGTCTGGAGCACGTACGGAACTTCTTCGGATGAGGGGCTGAGGCGTGAAGCTGGACTCCATGTACCAGGACGTCATCCTGGACCACTACAAGAACCCGCACGGCCGGGGTCTTCGGGATGGCGACGCCGAGGTGCACCACGTCAACCCGACGTGCGGCGACGAGATCACGCTGCGCGTGAAGTACGACGGCACGACCATCAGCGACGTCAGCTACGAGGGACAGGGCTGTTCCATCAGCCAGGCGTCCGCGTCCGTGCTGAACGACCTGCTGGTGGGCAAGGATCTCGCCGAGGCGCGGAAGATCCAGGGCACGTTCCTGGAGCTGATGCAGTCCAAGGGGAAGATCGAGCCCGACGACGCGATGGAGGAGGTGCTGGAGGACGCGGTCGCGTTCGCCGGCGTCTCCAAGTACCCCGCGCGGGTCAAGTGCGCCCTCCTGAGCTGGATGGCGTGGAAGGACGCGACGGCCCAGGCGCTGGGCGCCGACGCCGAAAGGACTACGGCATGAGCGAGACCGTGGAGATGAAGCCGGCCTCGGAGGAGGAGCTCCGCGAGGCCCTGATGGACGTCGTCGACCCCGAGCTGGGCATCGACGTCGTCAACCTCGGCCTCATCTACGGCATCCACATCGACGACTCCAACGTGGCGACCGTCGACATGACCCTGACCTCGGCGGCCTGCCCGCTGACCGACGTCATCGAGGACCAGGCGAAGTCCGCCACGGACGGCCTGGTCAACGAGCTGCGGATCAACTGGGTCTGGATGCCGCCGTGGGGCCCGGACAAGATCACGGACGACGGCCGTGAGCAGCTGCGGGCGCTGGGGTTCAACGTCTGAGCCCTCGCCGCACACGGCGTGACGGCGACGTCCCCTTCGGGGGGCGTCGCCGTTCTCGTGCTTGTCGGCCGTTTCCGTGCTTCTCCTCAGACGCCGTTGTGTACGCTCGTACATATGGGATACCTCCTGCTGGCCGGGGCCATCGCGGCCGAGGTGTGCGCCACCACCGCCATGAAGTACAGCGACGGCTTCAGCAGGCTCTGGCCCTCCCTGCTGACCGTGCTGGGCTACGTCGTCTCCTTCGCGCTCCTCGCGCAGACCCTGCGCACCGTGGCCGTCGGCACCGCCTACGCCATCTGGGCCGGCGTGGGCACGGCCGCCATCGCGACCATCGGGATCGTGTTCCTCGGTGAGGGGATGACGGTCGCCAAGGCCGTCGGCATCGGGCTGATCATCGTCGGCGTGGTCGTGCTGAACCTGGGCGGTGCGCACTGATGGCGGCGCGCCGGTACGACCCCGAGCGGCGACAGCGGATCATCGACGCGGCGATCCGGGTGGTCGGCCGCAGCGGCATCGCGGGGCTCACCCACCGCACCGTCGCCCAGGAGGCGGACGTGCCGCTCGGCTCCACCACGTACCACTTCAAGACCCTCGACGAGCTGATGGTGGCCGCCCTGCGCCAGGCCAACGAGGGCTTCGCCAAGGTGATCGCCTCACGCGGCGGCCTGGAGGACCCGCGGACCGACCTGGCAGCCGAGCTGGCGGCGCTGATGGGGGAGTGGCTGGGCGGCGAGCGGACGGGCGTGGAGCTGGAGTACGAGCTGTACCTGGCCGCGTTGCGGCGCCCGGCCCTGCGCCCGGTCGCCGCCGAGTGGTGCGAGGAGGTCGCCGCGCCACTGTCCCGTCGTACGGATCCGGTGACGGCGCGGGCCCTGGTCGCCCTGATGGACGGCATCTGCCTCCAGGTGCTGCTGACGGGCACGCCGTACGACGAGGCGTACGCGCGGGAGGTGCTGGGGCGGCTGCTGCCGGGGGACGGCGCTCCCGGGACGGACACCCGAGGCGGGTACCGGACGGCACACCGAGGCCGCTTGCGGACCGGTACCTGAGATGCGGGCGGCACCGGTTCGCGTCCGGCGCCACCTGCCGGTTAGGTTGCCCTCATGACCGACACGACTGCTCAGAGCACCACCGGCGCAGTGGCCGCCGGCCTCGCCACCATCGCCGCCGACGGCACCGTCCTCGACACCTGGTTCCCGGCCCCCGAGCTCGCCGCCGAGCCGGGCCCGTCCGGCACGGAGCGGCTCTCCGCCGAGCAGGCGGCGAAGCTGCTCGGCGGCGGCGCCACCGCCGCGGTCGGGCCGGACCCGCGCCGGGGCGTCGAGGTCGTCGCGGTCCGCACGGTCATCTCCTCCCTGGACGCCAAGCCGGTCGACGCGCACGACGTCTACCTGCGCCTCCACCTGCTCTCCCACCGCCTGGTGAAGCCGCACGGCCAGAACCTGGACGGCATCTTCGCCCACCTCGCCAACGTCGCCTGGACCTCGCTCGGCCCGGTCGCCGTGGACGAGCTGGAGAAGGTGCGGCTCAACGCGCGTGCCGAGGGCCTGCACCTCCAGGTGACCTCCGTGGACAAGTTCCCCCGCATGACGGACTACGTGGCGCCCAAGGGCGTGCGCATCGCCGACGCCGACCGCGTCCGCCTCGGCGCGCACCTCGCCGAGGGCACCACCGTGATGCACGAGGGTTTCGTCAACTTCAACGCCGGCACGCTCGGCACGTCGATGGTCGAGGGCCGCATCTCGGCGGGCGTCGTCGTCGGCGACGGCTCCGACATCGGCGGCGGCGCGTCCACGATGGGCACCCTGTCGGGCGGCGGCAACGTCCGCATCTCCATCGGCGAGCGGTGCCTGGTCGGCGCGGAGGCGGGCGTGGGCATCGCCCTCGGCGACGAGTGCGTGGTCGAGGCCGGCCTCTACGTCACCGCCGGCACCCGGGTCACTCTTCCGGACGGCCAGGTCGTCAAGGCCCGCGAACTCTCCGGCGCCTCCAACATCCTCTTCCGCCGCAACTCGGAAACGGGCCGCGTGGAGGCCCGCCCGAACAACGCGGTGTGGGGCGGGTTGAACGAGGTGCTGCACAGCCACAACTGATCACCGGCGGCCGTGACCTGCGGTCGCCTTGTCGATCAACGTCCTGACCTGCTGCTGAGCTGTCGGCAGTTGTCGGCGCCGGTCATCGTTGAGCGCCCTTCCACGGCCCGAGGACGGCCCGGGAGGGCGCTTCTGTCGACCAGACTGATCACCCCCTGCTGCAAGACCTGGCACAGGTCGACCGCCGGATTCGGCACCGCCGACACCGTCGTGCATACGTCCGGCTCGGTGCGTCGTGGCCGACCTGTGCCGGCGCGAGGCGGCGTTCGCCCGGCGTCACTTCCCGCTGTAGACGGGGAAGGCGCTGTGGTCGCCGTGGTCCACGTCGCGCAGACCCCGAAGAGCCTCCATGTCCGCGTCCGAAATCTCGAAGCCGACCTCGGCGTTGGACCGCATGTGGTCGGGGTTCGCCGTCTTGGGCAGCGACACCGTGCCCGGCTGGAGGGTGTAGCGGCTTCGGCCGGCGGGCTGATCTCGGCCCGGTCGTTGTCCGTGGCGTGTGTTTCACTCTCCGGTCATGGACGAACGGGAACTGCTCGACGACGTCGCCTCCTTGGTTCGGTCCGATGGGCCGGAGCTGGTCTGTGGGTGGGGCGGGCACGGGGTGGGGCATGTGTGTCTGGCGGTTTCCGGCGGGGTTGAGCTGAGCGCTCTCGTCGAGCGGTTCAGCCGGCGGTACGGGCAGTCGCGGAATCTCGTCATGGGTGGGTACGCCGATCCGAAGGTGAGTGAGAAGACCGGGCTGCCGCTTCTCGCTCCCTTCGACGACGGGGATCTGGTCGAGATGCGTGCGTGGGCGTTCGGGCATCGGTGGATCGGGTGCGGGTCGGTACGGGGCGAGTCGTTGGTCGTGGTCGTGGCGGAGCGGGATGCTCCGCCCGCGGATGAACCGGCGGAGGAAGTCGTTCGGGTCGCCTCGCCTCGCACGCGCCCGGACGGCCGTCGTACCTGGGTGCGGCGTCTGATCGATCTGACCAGGTGGGAACCGCTCGGGCTCTCCGTCGACTGGGCGGCGGTGGAGGGAGAGTTGGGGGTTTCGCTGCCGGCGGACTACAAGGAGCTCGCCTCGGCGTTCGGCGGTGGCGTCTTCAGTGATGACACCGTCTCCTTCCTGGGGTGCGGCCCCAGCGTCTCGTTCGACCTGCTCACGCCGTGGCGGGCCGGCCTGTCGGTCGACCGGGGTACCACGGTCGGGCCGTACGAGGAATACGCGCCGGGCGGCAAGGGGGTCGTCACGTGGGGCTCCACCGAGTGGGGCGATCAGTACTGCTGGTTGCTTGACGCCGAGCGGCCGGGCGACTGTCCCGTCCTCGCCCGGTCCCACGACCCCGGACCCTGGTACCGGTACGACGACATGTCCACGTCCGAGTTCCTCTACCGCATCCTCGCCGACGCGGATTTCCAGCCCTTCGGCATTGCCCGGTACGAACTCGGCGCGACCTTCGTGCCCGGCACCCACGGCGACGGCGCAGAGGCCCTGTGACACCATCGCCGCATGCTGCGACTCACCGACTTCATCATCGACTGTCCCGACACCATGGAGCTCGCGGGGTTCTACTCCGCAGTGACGGGGCGGCCCGTGAAGAAGGGCAGTACCGCGGACTGGGCCGGGATCCGTTTCGGGGAGATCGAGTTGGCCTTCTTCCGCGTCGACGACCACCGGGCTCCTCAGTGGCCCGACACCGAGCATCCCAAGCAGTTCCACCTCGACTTCGAAGTCGACGACATCGACGCCGAGCAGGCTCGGGTGACCGGGCTCGGGGCCACGCTGCGCAAGGACTTCGTCGGGCCCGAAGGGTACGGGTGGCGGATCTTCACCGACCCCGTCGGGCACCCCTTCTGCCTGTGCCGCAACAAGGGCGTCGTCTGGACCGACGAGGGGCCGGTCTGGCCCGGGCGGGACTGAGCGGGCGTGGACGAGGCCGCGCTGAGGGACGCGGAGCGGCGGCTCGGGCGGCGGCTGCCGGGGTCTTTGGCCGACGTGCTGCGGGAGAACGGCGGCGTCGTCGACGCGTACGGGACCGACGTCGTGTGGCCGCTCGAGCGCATCGTCGAGGAGAACCTGTTGTTCTGGTCCGGGGAGGCGTTCGCCGGGCTCCGCATGCCCTTCGACCCGCTGCTGTTCTTCGGGGACAACGGCGGGGGCGACCAGTTCGCCCTCGTCGTACGGCCCGAACGGAACGACGTCTTCGTGTGGGAGCACGAGACGGACAGCCGGGTGTGGGTCGCCGGGACGATCGACGAGTACCTTCGGCGCGCCCTCGCCGAGGACGGGGACGCCGGCGGGGACTGGTGGCGGTAGGCGGCGCGCGGTAGTCGCTCCTCGTACGGGTTGCTTTCCGTGACCTTGGGGTCGTTTTGGCAGATGAACGGGTGGACACAGGGTCCGATCAGACGTCAAGGCGACTGACTGTGCACGAAGATGGGGACGGGCGATGACCGACAAGTGGGTGCGGAGCGTGCTGCGCTGCGTGATCGGCATGATGGGGGTGGCCGCCATGCTGATGCTCTGCGGCAGCCTGGCGGGTACCGCGTACGCCGACGAGACGACCAGCGGGTCGAAGAACGGGCCCCGGGTGGGGCTGGTGAACGCCGACCTCGGGCAGGTCGACGACCCGGCCGAGGACGTGCTGGAGCACGTTCTGCTGTTCAGCGACGGGCAGTTGTGGAACTGACGTCCGTCAGCACCTCGTAGGTCTCCCGCAGGGCGGCCGTCGTGCGCGGGTCCGCCGGGCGTAGGGGCGGGCGGACCGGGCCCGAGGGGAGGCCAAGGGCGGGGAGCAGAGCCTTGGCCGTGACCGTGCCGGGCAGGCCGCCCGCCATCATCGCCTCGATCAGCGGCGTCAGCCGGTGCTGGAGGCGCACAGCCTCCGCCGTGTCGCCCGTGTCGAAGGCGTCGAGGACCGAACGCACCGCGGACGGGGCCACGTTGGCCACCGTGCTGACACACCCCGCGCCGCCCACCGCGTACAGCGCCAGATTGTGCTCGTCGCAGCCCGCGTAGTACGCCAGGTCCGTGCGGGCCATCACCTTCTGCGCCGCCAAGAAGTCGTTGCCGCAGTCCTTCACCGCCACGATGCGCGGATGCTCGGCCAGGCGGAGCAGCGTGTCCGGCTCGACGCGGACCCCGGTGCGGGCCGGGATGTCGTAGAGGACCACGGGGAGGCCCGTCGCGTCGGCGGTCTCACGGAAGTACGCCTCGACCGCGTCCTGCGGCGGGCGGCTGTAGTACGGGGCGACCAGCAGCAGGGCGTCGGCGCCCGCCTCCTCGGCCTCGCGTGCCAGGGCGGCGGTGTGGGCGGTGTCGGGGGTGCCGACGCCGGCGACCAGCGTGGCCCGGGTGCCCACGGCCTCCCGTACGGCCGTGACCAGTGACCGCTTCTCCGCGTCCGTCGTCGTCGGGGACTCCCCGGTCGTGCCGGACAGCACCAGGCCGTCGCAGCCCTGGCCGACCAGATGGTCGGCGAGGCGCTGAGCGCCGTCCAGGTCCAGCGCGCCCGAGGCGGTGAAGGGGGTGATCATCGCGCACAGCGTGCGGCCGAGGGAGGGAGGGGTGCTCGTCATGGGAGTAGTGTCGGTCCGACGACCATGAAGGTCCACTTACATTTCTTCATTGATATGCGTAAGCATTGCTTTATGGATAGTGCGGAGCGCGCGGGGGTACTCGGGTGACCCCACCGAGAGGAGGCGCACCGTGGCCGGAACCATCCAACAACGGCCCGTCCGCGACGAGCACAGCGTCGGCGAGCTCGTCGGCCAGGCCACCGAACAGATCTCGCGACTCGCACGGCAGGAAGTGGCGCTCGCCAAGGAGGAACTGGCGGAGAAGGGGCGCCGGGCCGGAGTCGGCGGAGGGATGCTGGGAGCGGCGGGAGCGTTCGGTTACGCGGGGCTGCTCGCGCTGGCCGCCACGGGAATCGCCGCACTCGACCTGGTGCTGCCGCTGTGGGCGGCGGCACTCGTCATCACGGGCGTGCTGTTCCTGATCGCCGGCGTGCTCGCGCTCGCCGGACGCGGACAGCTGCGCCGGGCCACGCCGCCCAAGCCGGAGCGGACGCTGGGCAGCGTGAAGGCCGACGTCGAGGAGATCAAGGGAAGGGCACACCGATGACGCACGACGTGAGGGGCTCGGCGTCCTCGTCGGGAGCCCACGTGGACGCCGGCAGCGAGAAGGCGCGCGGGGCCAAGGGCCCGGACGAGCTGCGCCGGGAGATCGAGCGCACCCGGCACGAACTCGGCGACACCGTCGAGGAACTGGCCGGGAAGATGGACGTCAAGGCACGCGCCAGGGCGCGCGCCGACGAGCTGAAGGACCGGGCCGGCGCGATGAGCGTGCAGATGCGCAGCAGCGCCGCGCACGCAGGTGAGGTCGGCAAGCAGCACCGCACGCAGCTGATGGCCGCCGCGGGCGCGCTGGTGATGCTGGCCGTGGGCGCGGTGGTGATGGTGCAGCGCCGCCACCACTGAGCGGGCGCACCACGAAACGGCTGAGGACGGGAGCGGACATCCGCTCCCGTCCCCATCTCCTACACGGCCGTCATGGCTTGAAACGCAGCACCTGCGGGTCGTGGTCGCTGATCTGGTCGTGGAACTCCGCGTTGACGTGCACGCTGTCGTAGCTGAACGAGCACTGGCGGCGGATCGACGGGCTGATCAGGATCTGGTCCAGCGCCTGGCTGTTGCCCTGGTACACGTACGAGTAACGCTCCGACGCGGGCAGCGACTTGACCGCCGACCAGAGCACGCCGTCGCCCTCCATGATCCGGGTGGTGCGGGAGAACTCGAAGTCGTTGATGTCGCCGAGCGCCACCACCGCCGCGTTCTTCTGCGCCTTGAGGATCTTCGCCGTGAAGTCGTGGACCTCCTGCGCCTGGAGGTGGCGCTGCGTCTCCGAGCTGCGCACCGGCGGCTGGTACTGCGAGGTCAGGCCCTGGTCGCCGCCCTTGGACGAGAAGTGGTTGGCGATCACGATGACCGTGCGGCCGCGGAAGACGAACTCGCCGGCCAGCGGCTTGCGGCTGTTCTCGAACGCCGCCGAGTCCGGGGCGATCCGGCCGGGCGACAGGGTCAGGGCGGCCTTGCCGCGCACCTTGACCACGTCGGTCGCCGTGGTGGCGTCGCCGCCGGGCCGGTCGGTGAAGGACACCCGCTCCGGGTTGAACAGGAACGCCTGGCGGATGTTGCCGCCCGGCTCGCCGCCGTCCTTCTTGTCGGCCGGGTCGACCGCGCGCCAGTCGTAGCGCGGGCCGCCGGCCGCCTCGATGGCGTCGATCAGCTTCGCCAGTGTGACGTCGGCGGCGACCGTGCCGTCGTCCGTGGCGCCGTTGTTGTCCTGGATCTCCTCCAGCGACACGATGTCGGGCGAGGACAGGCTGTGCACGATCGCCTCGGCGTGCGCGGCGAACGTGTCGTCCGACGGGTCGAGGTTCTCCACGTTGTACGTGGCTATCGTCAGCTCGGAGCGGTGCTGCGCGCGGGTCGTCTCGCGCTTCGTGCCGCCCGCCTCCAGCGTGCCGAGCTCGCTCGCGACCAGGGTGTAGCCGCCGTACTGGTTGTAGTCCAGCGGGCCCGTGGTGGCGCCCGCGAGGACGTCGCCGACGTTCGCGTCGGGGAAGTCGGCCGCCTTGCCCAGCGACTGGATCTGGATCCGGCCGGTGTTCTGGGAGTCGTACGAGCCGTACACCGTGCCGCCGCGCCTGTTCCGGTTCTCGTGCGGCTTCACGGTGACCCACAGCTCCGTGTACGGGTCGGTCGCGCCGACCACACGGGCGTCGGCCACCCGGACGTTCATGCCCTCCAGCGACTCGTACAGGTCGAGGGCGTACGTGCTGGGCCGCAGCGTGAGGGCGTTGACCGAGCCGCCGGCGGCCTGGTCGCCCTGCGGCGCGTAGGCGGCCGGGACCGTGCGCGCGTCGAGGACCGCCGGGGCCGGGACCGGGTTGCCGCGCGAGACGACCGTGACGGTGGGCCGGGTGATCTCGGTGACCGACTGGTTGCCGGAGGAGGTCCCGCCGGGCACGTACTCCGAGACCGTGCCGGACACGGAGACCTCGTCGCCCACCGCGACACCCTGCGGGGTGGAGCTGGTGAAGACGAACACGCCCTCACTGGAGGCCGGGTCGGCGTCGGGGGCGGGGTCCTGGATCCAGAAGCCGCGGGACGAGCCGTAGGTACGGATGCCGGTGACGATGCCGGTCACGTCGGTGACCTGCTTCCCGGCGAACGGCGACAGGCGTGTGTCGCCCTGGATGTCGTGGATGCGCACGGACGCGGCGTGCGCGGGTGTCGTGAGGACGACGGTGGACGCCGCGGAACACACGGCGGCGACGGTGAGCGCGGCGAGGCGCGCGGTCGGTCTGCTCGGCAACGGATTCCCTCCGGGGACCGGAACGAGGGTGGGCGGGTGCGGTGCGGGACACACCCCGTCTACGCGCGTCAATGTCCAGCCTGCCCAAGCCACTTGTCAAGGTTTCGGCCATGTACGCCGCACGACGCGGAGAGGAAGTGGGCGGCATGGGTGGAAATCCGTCTAGGCTGAGCGGGCGAGACGTACAGGCGCCCTAGGAGAAACAGCCGATGTCAGACAGCTCCACCCTGCCGCCGGCGCGGTTGCGCCCCGAAGCGGAGCTGGCGCGCGACGCCCTGTCCACTCCGGTGCTGTCCCGGGCCGCCCGGCTCGCCCGCTGGGCCGGCCCCGGAACCCGCGTGGACGCCGGCGGCGGACTGGTCGACGAACAGCTCCCGGACGCCGCCGCGGAGTTGGGCCTGAGCGGGGAGGACGCCGCGGCCGACGCCAGCGAGCCGTGGCGGGTCGCCGTGGACACCGGGCTCGTCGAGGTGGTCGACGAGGAGGAGGGCACCGTCCGCGCGGGCGACGAGCTGTCGCTGCTCACCGGAGGCTCCCCGCAGGACGTGCTGAGCGTGTGGCTGGGCGCCCTGGAGACCGTGCTGGGCGACGCGAGCGTGCCCGACCTGGGCGGCCTCGTCGACGCCATCGCCGGGGGCGAGGGGTCCGGCGAACTGGACCTCGACGCGCTCGACTGGAACCCGGAGGCCGAGGCGGAGTTCCTCGACGGGGTCCTCGGCAACCTGTACCTGCTGACCGTCGGCGAGGACAAGGCCGGCGACGCGCCGGTGCCGCTGCCCGCGCTGGCCGCCTCCGTCATCGTGCCCGACGGCATGGCGGAGCCCAGCAACGACGTCCTGGAGCAGGTGTCCGACGCGATGATGCGTCTTGACGACCAGTTCCGGATGCTGGAGCCGGTCGGGCTGGTGGAGTACCAGCCCGTCGACGAGGCGCTGATGGCCGACGCCGACGAGGAGCCCGCCGCGCCGGTCGACGACACGGACATCGCCCGCTACGGGCTGGTACGGCTCACCCCCCTCGGGCTGTACGGGCTGCGCGCCCGGCTCCTGGAGGCGGGCTTCGAGGCGCCCGCGGTCGGCGACCTCGCGGACAAGGGCGCCGACGCGCTGCTCGACGGCACCGCCGCCTACCCGCCGGCCGCCGCCCACGCCGAGACCGAGCACTGGCTGGAGCGGCGCCGGCCGCTGGAGGCCGCGCGGGAGCTGCTGGCCGCCGCGCGCGGCTCCGACGAGGGCGCGCCGCTGCGGCGGCTGCGCTGCCAGCAGGCGCTGTCCCTCGTGGGCGGTGCCGCGGAGCCCGCGCTGCGGGAGGTGCTGGACGACGCCGAACTCGGCGGTCTGGCGCGGGTGTGGCTCGCCGAGAACGGGGCCTCCGACGTGCCGCCGCCGTCCGAGGCGATGATCTTCTGGCTCACCATCGACACGGTGGCCGCGCAGCTCGCCGCCGAGGGCGAGTCGGAGGAACTGCACGCCCTCGTCGAGGGCCTGGCCCGGCAGCACAGCGGCTTCTTCGACACGGCGTGGCGGGTGGAGCACCCGGCGACGGCGGACGTCCTGGAGGCGATGGGACGCCTCCACTCGGACAAGAAGGTCGCGAAGGAAGCGCGGAAGGCTGCGTTCAAGGCGCGGTCGCAGCAAGGGAACTGACGAAGCGCCGGTGATCCGATCAACCGCCCGGGCGAGGGCCGCCCTCCTCCGGTGCCGTACGACGATCAGGCTTCACGGTCCGGTCCCGATCCACTCGGCGCCATCGGGGGAGAACTCCTTCTTCCAGATCGGGACTTCTTCCTTGAGCAGCTCGATACACGCGCGGGCGGCCTCGAACGCTTCGGCTCGGTGGGGGGCCGCCGCGGCGAGGACGACGGCGGGTTCCCCGATCTCGAGCCGGCCGGTTCGGTGTGCGACGGCGACGCGGACCCCGGGTGCGGTGGCCTCGCAGCGGCGGATGATGTCGGTCAGCACCTTCATCGCCAGACTCGGATACGCCTCGTACTCCAGACGCGTCACCGACTTGCCGTTGTTGTGGTCCCGCACGGTGCCGATGAAGACCACGGTGCCGCCTTGGCCCGGCCCCGTGACCGCGTTCAGCACCTCGTCCACGCTCAGGGGGCGGTCGGTCAGCCGGCAGTAACGATCCGTGCCTGACGTCACGTCACCTGAATGCGCGTCGGACACAACCCGTGCGCTGAGTGCAACGAGCCCGGCAGCCACCGTCGCCGCCGCCATCACCACGGCGAAGGCGGTGAGAGCGAGCGGCTGGGAGACGAGCTGGGTCGCTGCACCGAGGCCGACGACGGGCAGAGTGATTCCGAGGTAAGCGGCCAGGAACAGTCCGGACAACGCGTCTGCCCGGTTCTGCGAGGAGGCGCTGTCCGCCACGGCCTTGACCGCAGCGGCGAAGGCGAGTCCCGCGCCGGCACCACCGACGACCGCGCCGGCCAGGAACATGGTCAGGGCGCCGAACCATACCGCGACGACCACGATGCCCAGCCCGACCAGCAGGGCGGCGAAGGCCGGCCCGACCGTGCGGCGTGCGGTCGTCTCCCGCTCACGTACCAGGGCCTGCGCGACAGCGGCAGATCCCAGCGCGGTCGTGGCGGCGAGCCCGCCGACGGTGTGCGACGGCTCGTGCAGGGTGTCGAGGACGAACGACGGCCCCAGCGCGGCGAACAGTCCGAACAGGGCGAAGCTGACGAACGCCGAGGCGGCTGCGGCGAGGAACCGGCGGCGCTGTGCGGCGGGCACGTCGATGCGCCGCACGCGGTACGGCGGGCGAGGCTCGGAAACGTCGATGGTCTCAGGAGCCAGGCTCATCAGCCCGGCCATCACCAGCAGCAGGACCAGATAGATCCAGTAGGGCAGTTGCAGCGGACGGGGCGCGAGATCCGCGAGCGCACCGGCGACGACCGGGCCCAGGCCGAGACCGCCCAGATTCGCCGCGGTCGCGACCACCTCCGCCCGCCGCATGCTTCCCCCGGGACGGGCAGCCCGGTGAAGCTCAGCCAGGTAAGCCGTGGCCGTCGTGGCGATCAGTCCGACCGAGACGCCCGTGAGTACCCGCGCGACGATCAGTCCGGGCAGTGACGACCAGAAGAGGAAGCACAAGTCGGCGACGACGGCGACGTACACCGCGGGCAGCAGCACCCGCCGCCGGCCGAGCACGTCGGAGAAGTGGCCCAGCAGAAACAGGCTGAGCAGTACGCCCACCGCGTACGCGGCGAACACCACGGTCACCGTCGTCGCCGAGAGGTGGTCACGGGCCTGGTAGAGCACGTACAGCGGCGTGGGCACCGTGCCGAACGACATCACGGTCGCGAAGCCACATGCCACGAACCAGAAGCCGGCGCTGTACGCGCGCCGTCCGGCGCGTTCGGCGATGGAGTGCACCCGTGTCCCCCTCATCCACCGATGGCGCTCATCGAGCGCCCCGGCTGTGTGAACCCCGCATCGTTGATCCCATGGCCGGCCGCCTTGGCCCACGCCGAGCCCCGCCACAGGCCGGCCAGGGTCTCCTCGTCCGCTCCGGCTCGAAGCGGGCCGCGGAGATCGGTCTCGGTCCGGCTGAACAGACAGTTGCGCACCTGGCCGTCGGCGGTCAGCCGGGTACGGTCGCACGCGTCGCAGAACGGCCTGGTCGTCGACGCGATCACACCCACCGTCGCCGGGCCGCCGTTCACCAGCCAGCGCTCGGCGGGCGCCGACCCCCGCGGGTCGGCAATGGGGGCCAGGGTGAAGGCGGCACCCAGTGAATCCAGAACTTCCGCGGCGGTGACCATCTGTGCTCTGTCCCAACTGTGTTGGGCGTCGAGCGGCATCTGCTCGATGAAGCGCAGCTGGTAACCGTGTTCGAGGCAGAAGCGCAGCAGAGGCACCGCCTCGTCGTCGTTCACGCCCCGCAGCAGCACCGCGTTGATCTTCACCGGCCCCAGGCCGTGGGCCTTGGCGGCGGCCAGTCCGGCCAGGACGTCGTCGAACCGGTCCCGCCGGGTGATCATGCGGTACCGGTCGGCGCGCACGGTGTCGAGCGAGATGTTGACCCGGTCCAGACCGGCGGTTGCCAGCGCGTCGATACGCCGGGCCAGCCCGACGCCGTTGGAGGTGAGCGAGATCCGGGGCCGCGGCGACAAGGCGGCGGTGGCCGCGACGATCTTCTCCAGCCCCCGTCGCAGCAGCGGCTCGCCACCGGTGAACCGGACCTCGGTGACGCCGAGCCGGTGCACCGCGACCGTGATGAGGGCGATGACCTCGTCGTCGTCCAGCAGGTCGGGCCCGGGCATCCAGTCCAGGCCTTCCTCCGGCATGCAGTAGGTGCAGCGCAGGTTGCAGCGGTCGGTGAGCGAGACCCGCAGGTCCGTGGCCGAGCGGCCGAAGCGGTCGACCAGCAGCGGGGTGTCCGGGCGGCCCGCGAGGTCGGGGGCTCGCCTGGTACGGGGCAGGCCGAGGTCAATCGGTTGTGGCGTGGGCTGGGGCATGGGACACGGCTTTCCGTCGTGGCATGTGCCGCGTGGTGATCGCCCGGCACATGTTCTCGAGGCTTGCAAGATTGTGACCGGGCAGGAAGATGTCGATATGAGGCAGCGCGGCGGCCATACCCCGGGCGAGCGGCCGGTACCGCGGATCGCCCTTCAGGGGGTTGAGCCACACGACGCGGTGAGCCCGGCGCGACAGGTTGCGCATCGCCTCGCCCAGCGTCGCCGGGTCGTCCCGGTCCAGGCCGTCGGAACACACCACGATCAGCGCGCCACGCACCGAGGAGTGCCCGCCGTAGCGTTCGACGAGCTCACGCATCGAGGTGCCGAGCAGGGTGCCGCCGTCCCAGTCGTCGACGACACCGCCGATGTGGCGCAAAGCGGCGTCCACCGACACCTTGCGCAGAGCGTCGGTGACACGGGTCAGATGCACCCCGCAGGTGAACACCTCCACCCGATGTCCCGCGTGCATCAGCGCATGGCCGAAGCGCAGCAGCGCCTTGGCGTACGGCGCCATGGACCCGGACACGTCGACCACCAGGGTCAGCGGACGCTCCCGGAAGCGCTGCCGGCGGCGGGGCAGCCGCATCGGCTCGCCATCCGTCCGCAGCGATCCGCGCAGCAGACCCCGGACGTGGAGATACCGGCCCACAGTCGCCGGCTGCTGCCGCCTGCTGCGTCGCCGGGGGAGGTCCGGGCGCAGCCGGCGGATCAGCGCGGCGACCCGGCGCCGTTCCTCCGGAGTCATCGCGCCGAAGGACTTCTCCTTCAGCAGCTGCACCTCGCTGGGGACCAGCCGGGCATTGTCGGCCTGCTCGTCGTCGGCGTCGGCGGCCCGGGGGGTCGGCGTGCCGGGCGCGGCGTCCTCCCGCTCGTGGATGCTCGTCGGCACAGCTCTGGGCGTGGGCGGCCCCTCCTGCGCATCGGTGGGCGAGCCCCCGAAGAAGTCGGCGAACGCGCGGTCGTACACCGGGTAGTGGTGCCGGTGGCTGACCAGCACCGCGCGACCGGCCCAGTACATCTGCCGTATGCCGGGTGGGCCTGCGGAGTCCGCGCCCATCAGGTGCAGCGCCGAGTAGAACGCCACGGTCTGCTCGGGTCCGGACTGCAGGCCCCGGTCCCTGAGCAGTGCGACGAATTCCACGCATGCGCGGCCGGTCACGTCGGCCGGGGACGCCGAGGGCGCGATCATGGCGCCGTCGGCAGGACGTCGGCGATCCGGTCCCGCACCACCCGCTGGTCGTCCACGTCCTTGACCAGGGCGCTCAGGGTGGCCGCGGCCGTCTCCGGCGAGAGCGTGGAAACACCCAGCATGTGCAGGGCGTTGGCCCAGTCGATGCTCTCTCCCACCCCTGGCGGATTGCCGAGGCCGAGCCCGCGGACCCGCCGTACGGCAGCGGCGACCTCCCTGGCGAGCGGCTCCGGGACCTCCGGTGCGCGCAGCCTGAGGATCTGGAATTCGCGTTCGGTGTCCGGATGCTCCACCCAGTAGTAGAGGCAGCGCCGACGCAGAGCGTTGTGCAGATCCCTGGTGCGGTTGGAGGTGAGGACGACCAACGGGCGCGAGGACGCCTCGATCCGGCCCACCTCGGGGATCGTGACCGCGAAGTCCGACAGCAGCTCCAGGAGAAATGCTTCGAACTCATCGTCCGCACGGTCGATTTCATCGATCAGCAGCACGGCGCGGTCGCCCTTCTCCAAGGCGTCCAGGAGCGGGCGCGTGAGCAGATAGTCCCGGGTGAAGACGTTTTCCGCCCCGCCGTCCCCGGCGCCCCGCACGGCGAGCAGCTGACGTCCGTAGTGCCAGTCGTAGAGGGCCTGGCTGGTGTCGATGCCCTCGTAGCACTGCAGGCGGATCAGCTCGCGGCCCAGCAGCCCGGACAGTGCCTTGGCGATCTCGGTCTTGCCGACGCCGTTCTCGCCCTCGAGCAGGAGCGGGCGCTCCAGGCCGAGGGCCAGGTACGCGGCCGTGGCGAGTCCCTCGTCGGCGAGGTAACGGAACTGCCCGAGCCGCTCCTTGACCTCGGTGACCGAGGAGATGCTGTTGCGGCCCCCGGACGTCGCCGGCTGGACATCAGTTGCCACGCCGTGCTCCTTCGGATCCGCGCAGCTTTCCGAACTGCCGCAGAAGGGCGCGTACGAGGAGGCCCATCAGCAGCCGGAACCCGGCGACCGCCTCGGCTTCCCGGGGGGCGGGCCGGGCCGGCGCCTGCGCCGGGGCGGGAGCTCCCTCCACGGGGGCCGACGCGCCCCACTCCCCGCTCGGCTCCTGCCCCGGTTCCGCGACCAGGACCGGCTCCGACTGCTGCAGGCGGGCCTGCAGCGAGTGGGCGAACTTCTTCGTCATCTGCTCGGAGACGTCCTGCATCATGCCGCGTCCGAACTGGGCTATCTGACCGCTCACCTTGAGGTCCGTGAACACCGACACCGACGTGGTGTCCGGCTGCGGGCCGGGCTCGACCACCACGTGGATGTCGGCCGACGCGTTGCCGCGGCCGCGCTGGTCCTTGCCCGCGCCGCGCAACATCATCCGCCGCTCGGCGTCGTCGCGCTCGACCATCTCGACGGTGCCCTCGAAAGCCATTGCCACCGGACCGAACTTGATCTTCAGCCGACCGCGCCAGTTCTTGTCGTCGACGGTCTCGACGAGCTCCGCCCCCGGCATGCACGGAACGATGTTCTCGACGTCGAGGAAGAAGTCCCAGGCCTTGTCGACCGGGGAGGACACCAGGAATGAGTTCTGGAGTTGCACGGCGTGTTCCTATCGATTGCGTTGGGGTAACGGTCTCTCTCAGGCAGCGGGCTCTGCTGCGAGATCCAGCGCGTACGGGCGGCTGACGGGCTCCTGGCCGGAGCGTCCGCGACTGGCGGCCAGGACTTCGGCGACGATCGAGAGGGCGATCTCGTCCGGCCCCTGCGCGCCGAGGTCCAGCCCGGCCGGGCCATGGAGACGCAGCCCGTCACGTTCGGTCGGCAGCACTCCGTCGCGGGCGAGGTCGTCGAGCAGCCGCTGGAGCCGCAGCCGGGGGCCGAGGACCCCGATGTACCGGGCGTTCGTGCGGAGCGCCGCGCCCAGGTAGTCGCGGTCCCGCAGGAAGTTGTGGCTCATCACGACGACATAGGTGTTGTCGTCCACCGGCAGCTCACGGGCCGTGCCCGCAGCGCTGACGATCAGGGTGGTCCCGGGCGGGAAGCGGTCGGGGTCCAGCACGAGCCGCCGGTCGTCGACCACGACCACATCCCAGCCGAGCTCCGCGGCGCGGCGGGTCACCGGCACCGCGTCGACGCCCGCACCGCACACCACGAGCCGCGGCGGCGGCTGCAGGACCTCGACGAACGCCCGCACCTCACCCGCTGCGGAGGGCAGCGTCACCAGGCCGCTTCTGCCTGCGGCGAGCGCGGACCGGACCGCGCTCGGCGGGGGCCCGGCGTCGGCCCCGCCGGTCGGCTCCTCGGAGTCCACCTGCCACCAGCGCCGGCCGACGGCCGTGCCCGAGACCAGCGTCAGCAGCGTGGCCCTGCGGCGGGCCGACACCGCTTCGGCGAGCACGTGTCCCGCGGCCCGCGCGGACTCGGCCGGTTCGACGAGGATGTCGAGCACGCCGTTGCATCCCATGCCCCAGCCGAGGACGGCTTCCTCCTCGGCCGTGAGGTCGAACGTCACGATTCGGGCGGCCCCGGTCCCTTCGACGTCACGGGCTGCCTCGACGATCTCGGCGTCGAGGCAGCCGCCGGTGAGGTTGCCGGCCGTGCTGCAGTCCTCGCGTACCAGCAGCCGGGCTCCGGGCCGGCGATAGGACGAGCCGCGCACGGCGACAAGCGTGGCAAGGGCGAGCGGGCGAGGCCGACCCTCACGGTCCTCGGGCCGAAGCTCACCGAGGACCGCGAGGAGCTCCGCGGCGGTGGCGGACATCAGGCGGACCCTGCCGCAGCGCGCCCCGCCTGCACCGTCGCCACGATCTCCGAGGGCTTGACCGGAAGCTCCCGGACCCGCATCCCGAAGTCCCGAAGCGCGTCGTCAATGGCTGCGGAGACGACCGACGGGGTCACCATGCGGCCGCCCTCGCCGCCGCCCTTGATGCCGTATTCGGTGAAGGGCGAGGGCGTCTCGACGTGCGCCATGCGGAACGCCGGAACCTCGTTGGCCGTGGGAATCAGGTAGTCCATGAACGTCGAGGACTTGAACTGCCCGTCCTCGTCGTAGGCCAGCTCCTCGTACAACGTGGACCCGAGCCCCTGCGCGGCGCCGCCGGTGACGTGGCCCCCCAGACTCTTGGGGTTCACGATCGTCCCGGCGTCGTGCACCGCCACGTAGTCGAGGAAGGACAGGATCCCGGTGTCGGGGTCGACCTCCAGGACCGCGATGTGGCAGGCATGGCCCATGATCGGATAGAAGACGCCCAGGTCCGAGCGGTCCGGTGACGGCAGCGTCGTGTACGGGTGGTCGTAGGTGTACGACTCCTCCAGCCCGCTCGTCATGCCCTCGGGCAGGTTGAGCGCGAAGAAGTACGCGGTCCCCGCCAGTTCGGCCAGCGTCAGACTTCGCTCGGGTGCGCCCTTGACCTGGACGCGTGCGTCGACCAGCTCGAGGTCCTCCGCGGCCACTTCGAGGGTGTGCGCGGCGATGTCGATGAGCTTCTTCTGCAGCTTGCGCGCCGCGCCTCGTACGGCACCGGCCAGCATGACGGTGTAGCGGCTGCCGCCCGGGCCGGTGCCCGGCAGCGCGTGAGCGGAGTCGGCGTACCGGATGTTGACGCTCTCCGGCGCGATGCCGAACTCCTCCGCCAGCACGGTGGCGCCCACCGTCTCAGGGCTGTTGCCCCACATCGACTGGCAGTGCAGCAGCAGCTGGAACTCGCCGGTGGGGTCGATCGTCACCGTCGCGCTCTCGGGGCTCGAGGTGAGGGGGAACGCCGGATTGTCCATCAGCGCCCAGAACTCGGTGGCACTGAACACGCTTCGCTCCTGGGTGGTGGCCAGGCCGATGCCGATGTAGCGGCCCTCCTCCTCCCGCAGCCGCTTCTGCTCGTCGCGCCACTTGTCCAGGTCGATCATCGACAGTGCCTTGTCCAGCACCGCCGGATAGTTGCCGCTGTCGTAGACGTTGCCGCCGGGGATCTTGTACGGGAACTGGTCGGGCTGGATGAAGTTGCGGCGGCGGATCTCCTCCGGCGCGAGCCCGAGCCGGCGCGCCGCCTTGTCGACCAGCCGTTCCAGCACCCAGTTGTGCACCTCGGAGCCGAAGCCGCGGTAGGCGCCCTGCTGGCACTTGTTCGTGAGCACGGCACGCACGTGGTACTTCACGTCCCGGAACCGGTAAGGGCCGACGATCTGGGAGAAGGCGTTGCCGTGGGTGCCGACGCCGAACTGCATGTAGGCGCCGTAGTCGTCGACGACGTCGATGTCGAGTCCGACGATCGTGCCGTCGTCGCGGAAGCCCATGCGGGCGTCGTAGTAGCGGTCGGAGGCGTGGTGATCGGAGTTCATCAGGTGGTCGATCCGGTCCTCGATGTACGAGACCGGGCGCCCCACCTGCAGGGCCAGGAAGCCGGTGAGGGTGGGCACCTTGTGCGCGGTGAACTTGCTGCCGAAGCTGCCGCCGGCCGGAACCGGCTTCATCGTCAGCTTGTTGGACGGCAGCTTCAGCGCCGAGGCGATCAGGAAGGAGAAGTAGCTGAAGTTGAGCGAGTTGCAGTAGATCTCCAGCACGCCGTTGAGCCCCGGGTGGGCCACCGCGCCCGAGGTCTCCATCGGCATGCCTGCCGAGCGGCCCCAGTGGAGGGTGTCCTCCACCACGAAGTCGGCCTGGGAGAACGCGGCGTTCACATCGCCGAACTCGAAGGTCCGCTCGTAGCCGATGTTGCTGCCGTGCTCCTCGTGCAGCAGGGCGGACCCGGGCTCCATCGCCGCCATCGGGTCGGTGACCGGCGGGAGATCCTCGAAGTCGACCTCGAGCAGTTCCACGGCGTCCTCGGCGATGTACCTGCTCTCCGCGACGACCGCTGCGACGGCCTCGCCGACGTAGCGGACCTTGTCCACCGCGAGCGGGTACTGGGCGATCGATGCCGGGCCGAAGTTCATGCAGGGGTTCATCTTCGCCTTGCAGTCCTCGCCCGTGACCACGGCGACGACTCCCGGCAGCTTCAGCGCCTCGGTGGCGTCGACGGACCGGATCCGCGCGTGCGGCACGGGGCTGCGCAGGATCGCGGCGTGCAGCATCCCCGGCAGTTTGAGGTCGGCGATGTACCCGCCACGGCCGACCAGCAGCCGCGGGTCCTCGACCCTCTTGCGGTCCGCACCGAGGTACTTGTAGCCGGACTTCTCCTCGGTGTTCGCGTGCTCCGTGGCCATCAGTGACGACCTCCCGTGCTGTCGTCGGTCGCCGCCGCGCCGCAGCCGGCCCCGGCCGCACCGCAGCGGAGCTTGGCACTGGCGGACTGGACCGCGTTGACGATGTTCTGGTAGCCGGTGCAGCGGCACAGGATTCCGGAGATCTCGTGGCGCACCTCGGCGTCGGTCAGCTCACGACCGGTCTCGATGATCTCCTTCGTGCGCAGCACCATCGCGGGCGTGCAGAAGCCGCACTGCAGCCCCTGTTCCTCGGCGAAGGACTCCTGGATGGGGTGCAGCTCCGCCGGGTTGCCGGAAAGGCTCTCGACGGTCTCGACCGCGTGTCCGTCCGCCTGGACGGCGAGCATCAGGCAGGAGCGCACCGAGTGGCCGTCGAGGAGGATGGTGCAACATCCGCACACGCCGTGTTCGCAGCCGAGATGGACGCTGACAAGGTCGAGATCGTCGCGCAGGAAGTCGGCGAGTGTGGTGCGCGTCGACACCTCGCGCGTCACATCCCGGCCGTTGACGCGCACGGTCACGGTCCGCTGGCCGGTGCCGTACTTGCTGCCGGTGGAGGTCGTCACTGGGCGTTGCTCCTCTCGTGGGCGCGGGCCACGGCCGCGGTGATCGCTCGCTGCACCACCACGGTGGCCAGGTGCTGTCGGTACGCGCGTGTGGCGTGCATGTCGTCTCCCGAGGTCACCGAGGGCACGATCTCCTTGGCGGCCCTGGCGATGTTCTCCTTGGTCGGCAGCTCGCCGGCCAGCGCCTGCTCGACCGCGGTGGCGCGGACGGGGGTGTCCGAGATGCTGGCGGCACTGACGGCGAGGGAGGCGATGCGGCCGTCCTCGCCGAGGTTCACCACCGCGGCGGCACCGGCGAGCGCGAAGTCGCCCTCCCGCCTGGCGACCTCGACGAACCCGTGGCCGGCGGTCCACGGCATGACCGGGTAGCGGACCGCCACGAGGACCTCCTCGGGCTCCAGGGCGGTGGTCATCCAGCCCTGGAAGAAGTCCCGGGCGGCGATGGTGCGCGAGCCCGACGGGCCACGCACGACCAGCGTCGCGTCGAGGGCCACCGCCGTGCACGGCAGTTCGGCGGCGGAGTCGGCGTGCGCGATGCTCCCACCGACGGTGCCGCGGTGGCGGTTCTCGATGTGGCCGATGAATTTGACGGCCTGGGGCAGCAGCGGCACCAGTTCCTGGACGAGAGGGTGGTCCTCGAGCTGGTACTGCCGGACCCCTGCGCCGATCTCCAGGACGTCGGACCAGCGCTCGATCTTCTGCAGGTCACTGATTCTGTTGATGTCGATCAGTGCCTCCGGCCTGGCAAGCCGGATGTTCAACATGGGGAGGAGACTCTGTCCTCCGGCGAGGACGAGGGAGTCGATGCCGTACTCGTTCTTGAGCGCGACGGCTTCGTCGACGGAATCGGGATCGCAGTACGTGAATGCGGGCGGCTTCATTGCCTGTCCTTCGGTGCGGCTCCTGCGGAAGGGCGGGTGACCGGGGGCCCGGGGCCGAGGTCGGCGGGGGGTGCGGTTACCCCGAGATTACGACGGGCCATCCGGCAGGTGACTGTGGTGCCCCACAGGGTGTGGGGCGGATCATGTGTCCTCAACCATGGGACGCCCGGTCCTGGGTGGGGTCCGAGCGGTGCGCGGGAGCGTACGGGTGATGATCGAGATTGACGACGATGGCGTCCTGCGTACTGCGCGCGACAATCATCCGTACCGGCTCGGTGTCGCTGCCGTTCTCCTCCCAGTGCACGGCGCCCGGCGGGATGAACACGAAGTCCCCCGCATGCGCCTCGCGGGCCTGGTCCAGCCGGTCGCCCACCCACCAGCGGCCGACGCCGCTGAGCACGTACAGAGCCGTCTCCGACTCGCCGTGATGGTGGACGCCCGTCTTCGCGCCCGCCGGGAGCACGGACAGGCCCATCCACAGCTCCCTGGAGCCGAGGCGTTTCGCGGACACCGCCTCGAAGCGCTGCAGACCGGGCGTCTGCGGGGTGTCGTCGTCGAGCTCCTCGTGCCGGACCACCTGTACCTCGGGAATCTCAGGCATGGCGTGGATCCTTTCCTGTCGTACGGATGTCTGCTGTCTGACGGCCGTCGGCTTCACCGGTCCGGGCCGTACAGCCCGAATCGCAGCGAACGGTCGCGAGGATCGGCGGTGCCGTCGACCTGGTAGCGGGTGCCCATGGCACGGACCCGGCTCAGCAGGCTGTGGCCGAGCTCCAGCCGGCCGGGCTCCCACTTCGCCAGGGCGGAGACCACGTCGCCGCCGGTCTCGCGCAGCGCGGCGGCCAGAGCCCAGGCGTCGGCGGCGGCCTTCGCGGTACCGGCGGCTGCGTGTGGCCGCGCGGCGAAGGCGGCGTCACCCGTGAGAGCGACCCGGCCGAAGGCCATCCTGGGCACCTCGATGTCGAGGACGGGCTGGATGAACGGCTCCTCGGTGCGCTCCACGATCTCGGCAGCGGCCGGCGCCAGCAGCTCTCGTGCCGCGGCGCGCAGTTCCTCGACGTAACGGTCCTGGACCATCCCGGGGTGTACCGACACCGCGCAGGGGAAGCCCCGCTTGTCGGTGAGCAGCTCGTCCAGCTCGGGCCCCTCGGCGACATTGCGGTACCAGACGTAGTTCAGATGCCGCTTGCCGATCTCAAGCTCTCCGGCCGGGCCGGGTATCGGGTACATGCAGATGTGCGTGCTCGGTCCGACCGAGTAGGCGAGCGAGTCGTGCAGAAGTTCGAACGTCTCCTCGCTGACCGCGCTCTCCAGCACGGTGCCGCGCCATCCGACATAGCCGGAGTACTGCGCCCGGACCTCCGGCAGCAGCCGCCGTCGACCGGTCGAGGAGATGCCGTCCGCGAACACCACCAGGTCGGCGTGGACCCGCCGCCCGCTGACGAATCTCAGCGTTACCTGGTCGGCGTCCTGGTCGAGCCCTGCCACATGCTCACCCAGGTGGTACCGCTCGGTCCCGAAATCGTCGAGGAGAGCCCGGTAGGTAGCCGTCCACGAGGTGAACCGCCATGCGCTGGGCTCGTCATGAATGATCTCGTTGCCCGGTCCGAGGTAACGCAGCGTCGACGATCCGGTGCTGACCTTTTCCACCGCGGCGATTCCACCGTGCTCCTCGAACCAGCGCACGGTGTCGGGCTGCAGGACCACGCCCGCCCCGCGCCCGTCGAGCAGCTCGGGCGACCGCTCGTACACATCCACCTGGCAACCGAGCTCGCGCAGGACCAGGGCGGCGGTCAGGCCGCCCATGGACCCGCCGACCACCGCCACCCGCAGCCGACCGTATTCGTTCATCATCTGCCTCCAGGTCATGTACTGGCCTAGATCAGACTGGCCTTCGAGGCTCGGGCGGAACATGTGTGGCTACACGGTGAAAGGCCATTTCGCTGTGGATTCCCACAGTCCTGCGGAGCGGCCGAGGGCGCATGCTCCGGCGACCAGCCGACGCCCCCGCTCCAGCCGGGCTGGTTCCCACTCCGCGAGAGCGTCCGGCACATCGGTGCCCGTACGACCGACCGCCGCGGCGAGGGACCAGCCGTCCTCGACCGCCTTCGCCGCGCCCGCCGTCGCGGGAGGACGGGACGTGAAGGCCGCGTCGCCGATCAGGCAGATCCGCCCGACGACCATCCGGGGCACTGTGACGTCGACGACCTGTTCGACGTACGGCTCCGGTGCCCGTGACACCAGCTCGGCGAAGAACGGCGGCATCATCTCTGCCGCCGCTTCCCGCATCCGTCGCACGGACGCGTCGGGCACCATGTCCGCCGGCACCGTCAGTGAGCGCTGGGTACCGGTGCGGTCGGTGAGCGTCGCGGTGAGCGCACGGCCGTCCGGGAGATCGCGGTACCAGACGAAGTCGAGCAGGTGCCCCGGTGCGGGACTCACCCTCACATGGCTGTCCGGGAGCCGGAGAAAGCTCACCGCCCCGGCGAGGGCCCGGGCCGCGGACGGCGGCAAGGAGCTCTCGTGGACCCGGCCACGCCAGGCCACATAGCCGGCATAGCGCGGGAAGGATCGCGGAAGCAGCAGCCGCCGGCTCGTCGAGCCGGTGCCGTCGGCGCAGACCACCAGGTCGGCCCGCTCGATCCGCCCGCCGCGGAAAAGGGCCGCGGCGGATCGGCCGTCCTGCTCGAGACCGACCACCGCGTGGTTTCGCCGCACCCTGTCCCGGCCCAATGCCGTCAGCAGCGCCCGGTGCAGCGCGGCCCAGGACGCGAAGCGGTGGGCGCGTGGCTCTTCACGAAGGAGCCCTCCCTGGGCGTCGAAATGGCGCACCGTCCGCGCCACGCCGACGGGGAAAGCACCGCACTCGGCGAGCAGCCTTTCGGTCGACGGGGGCAGCAGCACACCGGCGCCGTCGTCGCGCGGTTCGTGTCCGTTGCGCTCGAACACCTCGACGTCCGCACCCGTCCGGTACAGGTGGAGTGCTGCATTGAGCCCACCGAGAGAGCCACCGATCACGACGACACGTGGAGGCACGGCACTCCTTGGCAATCCGGTATCAGTCTGTGTCTCCACTGTTCCGGGGCGCCTCCCACGTCTCAATGTGTGCCGGCACCCCCCTTGCCGGATTCGCTGTGTGTCTGCACAGTGAGGGCCGTGTGCGAGGCGAAACGTAACCCTACCGATGACGGCACGAGCGATGTGCGGCGATGGCTTGCGGGCGTCGCCGAGATCGCGACCGCCGTGAATGCGCCGGTGCCACTGCCGGTCCTCCTGGATCTGGTGGCCGAGAAGGCCTGCACCCTCATGGGGTACGAGCTGTGCGCCGTGCTGCTGGCCAACGACAGCCGGGACGCGTTGGTGATCGAGGGGTCGTACGGTCTCACCCCCGAGTACGTCGCTCGCGTCAACACCGACCACCCGATCCGGCTCGGGCCCGGGCCGCTGGGAGAGGGGCCGTCCAGCCGGGCGTTCAACAGCGGCGAGCCCCAGGCGATCGATGACATCACGGTGGAACCGATGTTCCGGCCCTGGGGGGAGGTGGCGCGCGAGCAGGGCTACCGGTCCATGGTGTCCGTACCGCTCAGGGTCGCCGGGGCACCGGCCGGTGCGTTGAACTGCTATCGGACCCAGCTCCACACCTTCGCCGCCGACGAGCTGGACCTTCTGATCACGCTGGCCGACCAGGCGGGGATAGCCATCGAGACCGCCCGGCTCCGGGACCGCGAACGCGACACCATCGCCGATCTTGAGGAGTTGAACGAGTCCCTGACCGCACAGCACCGGCTGCTGCAGGAGGCCGACCAGATCCACCGGGATCTGACGTCCGTTGCGTTGCGCGCGGCCGGTGTGCAAGGCGTCGCCGCCGCCCTTTCCGGACTCCTCGCCCGTCCCGTGCTCATCACCGACCCGGCAGGGCACCCGCTCGGGAGCGCTGAGAAGGACGGGACCCGGCTGGAGGTCCCGCACGGCGAGCAGACAGACGAGACCGGCTCCGAACGGCTCACGGAGCTGCCCGACCCGGAAGGCGGCCCACGGATCGTGGCGCCGGTGCTGCTCGGCGGAGAGCTCGTGGCGCGGATCTGGCTGCCGGGCCGGCTCGTCGACCTCGGGCCGCTCGGCCACCGCGCGGTGGAACACGGAGCCACTGTGGCCGCCCTCGAACTACTCCGCCGCCGGACCGCGCTGGAGGTGGAGTGGAGGCTGAGAGGGGACCTGCTGAGTGATCTGCTCTCCGGCGTAGCGTCCGGGACACTCGGTTCGCGCGCCCGGACGCTGGGCCACGACCTCTCCCGGCCCCACGCGGTGCTGGTGATCAAGGCGGACACCACCACGGCAGGCATGGCGGGGGCGGATCTCGCGACTGGTACGCGTCCGGCCGACGTGCGGCGGCTGCTCGGCATCGTGCACAGCGCGACCGACGGTGTCAGGCCCCGCCCGCTCGTCACCAATTGGGGTGAGTTCGTGGTGGTGTTGTGGCCCGACGACACATCGAAGAACCAGCAGGCCGACCCGGTGACTGCCGGCCACATGATTCGCCGGGCGGTCGGCCGGACGCTGAACGACTCCACCGTATCCGTCGCGGTCGGGGCCATCTGCTCCGAACTGAGCGACTATGCCGCGGCTTTCCGGGTGGCCCGTGGCGCCCTGGAACTCGCGCAGCTGCGCGGAGAGCGGGACCGGACGGTCACCCTGTCCGAGCTGGGCGTGTACGGCCTGCTGCTCCAGCTCGACGATCCCCGCGAGCTCATCCGGTACGCCGATCGCGTCCTGGCACCCTTGCGCGCGTACGACTCCCGTCGGGACGCCGCTCTGATCGAGACGCTGCGGACCTACCTGGAGCAGGACCTGAACACCGCCCGCACGGCAGCCGCGCTGTATGTGCACCCGAACACCGTCGGCCTGCGGCTCAAGCGGATCGAGGAATTGCTCGGGTCGCCGCTCTCACAACCGGAGACACTCCTGCAGGTCCAGGCCGCGTTGATGACCGAGGACGTGCTCGGCCACGCCTGGCCCGAGCACGCCCAACGGCTCGGGTGACGATGCCGCACGGCGCGATCCCACCCGGCCTCAGGACCCTGGATCCCCGCCGCCGACGCCTGCCAGCTGCCGGAGCACCTCAACCGGCCCGGGCCACCGACCCGGGCCGGGGTGCGAGGCTCTGCGGCAGCTCGTCGTGCGCAACCAACTGCCGCGACGCGAACCGAGGTCCTACCAGGTTCGCGCGAGGGCACATCGGAATCGGACACGCCCGAACACCGGGGGCCCCAGTCGCGGCCGGGGCCCCCGGATGTGGGACGTTGCCGGGATACGGGCTCGGGATCAGAGCGCCTGGCCCGCCGGCTTGACCATGCCGCGGACCGTGCGGCCCTTCACGAACTGGCCCATCGCGGTCATCTCCCACTCGCCGGAGAACTGCCGGATCAGCTTCGCCATCATCACGCCCGTCTGCGGCTCGGCGCTCGTGAGGTCGAAGCGGACCAGTTCCTCGCCGGTGGCCCCGTCCATGAGACGGCAGTACGCCTTGGCGACCTCCGTGAACTTCTGGCCGGAGAACGAGTTCACCGTGAAGACCAGGCCCGAGACCTCCATGGGGAGACGGCCCAGGTCGACGGTGATGACCTCGTCGTCACCCGCGCCCTCGCCCGTGAGGTTGTCACCGGAGTGCTGGATCGCGCCGCCGAGGATCTGCAGCTTGCCGAAGTAGCAGCTGTCGACGTGGTTGCGCTGCGGGCCGAAGGCGATGACCGACGCGTCCAGGTCGATGTCCTTGCCGCGGTAGGCGGGCTCCCAGCCGAGGCCCATCTTCACCTGGGACAGCAGCGGGCGGCCGCCCTTCATCAGGGACACCGTCTGGTTCTTCTGGAGGCTGACGCGGCCCTTGTCCAGGTTGATCTTGCCGGCGCCGGGCGTGGCGGCGGGCGGGGCCGGGGGAGCCGCCGGGGCGGGCGGCGCCTGCGGGGCGGCCGCCGGGGGAGCGGGCGGCGCGGCCTGCGGGGCCGGCGGGGTCACCGGCTGCGCCGGGGCGGCCGGCTCCTCGACGGAGACGCCGAAGTCCGTGGCGATGCCGGCCAGGCCGTTCGCATAGCCCTGGCCGACCGCGCGGACCTTCCAGACGCCGTTGCGCAGGTAGATCTCGACGACCACCAGGGCCGTCTCCGAGCCGAGCCGCGGGGGAGTGAAGGTCGCCAGGACGGCGCCGGAGTCCGCGTCGCGGACCGTCGCGGTGGGCTCGATGCCCTGGAAGGTCTGGCCCGCCGCGTCGGGGCTCGCGGTCACGACGATCTTCTCGATGCCGGGCGGTACGGCCGCGGTGTCGACGGTGATCGCGTCGGGGGCCGTGCCGCCGCCGGAGCGGTAGGTCACGCCCGGGCCCGTGGGCTGGTTGTAGAAGATGAAGTCGTCGTCGGAGCGCACCTTGCCGTCGGCGGTGAGCAGCAGGCCCGATACGTCGAGCCGCACGGGCGCGGCGACGTCCACCGCCACGCGGGCGGTGGGAAGAGGGATGTTCGAGCCGGGGGTCATAGCTGTCATGCCGGGTGAACGAGCGAGGGTGTTTTACCGTTCCCTTACCCAGGGCCGAACGGTACGTCTTCTCGCCCCCCCCCCCCCCCCCCCCCCCCCCCCCCCCCCCCNCCGCTTCGGCCCCGCACGGGCCTCGTCCTCGAACGCCGGACGGGCCGGGACGGTCAGCCCCGGTTGCGGGGGTGGGCGCGGGCCGTGCGTTCGTTGCCGCGCTTGTAGTCGCCGGTCCAGCGGGCCATGACGAGCTGGGGGTCGGCGGCGGTGACCTCGTCGAGGAAACGCGCGGCCCGGTCGCCCCGCAGGACGGTGGCGCGGCGGCCGTGGTGGGTGATGTGGACGGCGCCGTCGGGGTGCGCCTCGTACGCGAAGCCGGTCGGTCGGGCCATGCCGGCGATGGTACGGGGAGGGGGCGCGGGCTCCCAGGGAATTACCCCCCCGGCGCCCGCGCCCCCTTCACACCGGACCGTCAGGGCTACGGCACCACCACGATCTTGCGGCCCACACCCTTCGCGAACTGGTCCAGCGCCTGCGGGTACTGGTCCAGCGGGAGGCGGTCGCTGATGAAGACGTCCGGGTCGAGGACGCCGTTCGCGAACAGCTCCGCCGCGCGCTCGTAGCTGTGCAGCACGGCCATCGAACCGGTGATGGTGATCTCCTGGTTGTAGATCCGGTACGGGTCGATCTCCACACGGGTCGCGTAGTCGGCGACACCGAACTGGAGGAACGTGCCCGCCTTGGCGACCCGGCCGAGCCCGTCCTGGATGGCCGCCGCGTTGCCGGTCGCGTCGATGACCAGGTCCCAGCCCTGCGGCCGGTCCAGCTCGTCCGGGGTGGCCGCGGACGCGGAGACCCCCAGCTTGCGGGCGGTCTCCAGGCGCGCCGGGTTGAGGTCGACCATGTCGACGCTCGCCGCGCCGGTCCGCTTGGCCAGCTCCAGCATCATCAGGCCCATGGTCCCGGAGCCGTAGATCAGCACGTGCGCGCCGAGCCGCGACTGCAGCACGTCGTAGCCGCGGACCGCGCAGGACAGCGGCTCGACGAGCGCCGCGTCCTGGGTGCGGACGTGCTCGGGGAGCTTCACGCAGTTCGCCACCGGCGCGACCGCGTACTGCGCGGCGCCGCCCGCCGTGGTGACGCCGATCGCCGCCCACCGCTCGCACAGATTGTTGTGGCCGGTACGGCAGTAGCGGCACTCGTAGCAGTACAGGGAGGGGTCGACGGCGACCCGGTCGCCGAGGGCCACCTCGGTGACCTGGGAGCCCACGCCGACCACCTCGCCGGCGAACTCGTGTCCCGGCACGATCGGCAGCTTGGGCGCGAACTCCCCTTGGAGGATGTGCAGATCGGTCCCGCACAGCCCGCACGCGGCGACCTCGACGACGACGTCCCTCGGGCCCGGCGTCGGGTCCGGGACCTCGGTGACGACGGCCCTGCCCACGGACTCGATGACGGCGGCCTTCATTTCACGGCTCCCAACGACAGGCCCTGGACGAGTTTGTCCTGGGCGGCGAACCCCGCGGCGAGCACCGGCAGGGAGATGACGAGCGACGCGGCGCACACCTTCGCCAGGAACAGGCCCTGGCTGGTGATGAAGCCGGTCAGGAAGACGGGGGCGGTCTCGGCGACCACGCCCGTCAGGACCCGGGCGAACAGCAGCTCGTTCCAGCTGAAGATGAAGCAGATCAGCGCCGTCGCCGCGATGCCCGGGAGGGCGATCGGGGTGACCACCCGGGTCAGCACCGTCGGCAGCCGGGCGCCGTCGATCTGCGCGGCCTCGACGACCGCGACCGGGATCTCGGAGAGGAACGACTGCATCATCCACACCGCGATCGGCAGATTCATCGAGGTGTAGAGGATGACGAGCAGCCAGATGTTGTCGAGCATCCCGGCGTTCTTCGCGAACAGGTAGATCGGCAGCAGGCCGGCCACCACGGGCAGCATCTTGGTGGAGAGGAAGAAGAACAGGACGTCCGTCCACTTCTTCACCGGACGGATGGACAGGGCGTACGCCGCGGGCAGCGCCAGCACGAGCACCAGCAGCGTCGAGGTCACGGACGCGACCGTCGAGTTGATCAGGGCGGGCCAGGGGCTGGCGCCGCCGCCCGCGCCGAAGAACTCGCGGTAGCCGTCCAGGGTGAGGGCGGCGCCCCACGAGGGCGGGTTGGTGGCCGCGTCCGTCTCGGAGTGGAAGGACGTCAGCGCCATCCAGGCGATGGGCAGGAAGAACACGATGCCGGCCAGCCAGGCGACCAGGCCGAGACCCGCTCCGCCGCGGAACCGGCCGCGGGTGCGTACGGCGATGCTGCTCATGCGCGGGACACCTCCTCGCGGAACAGGGACGAGACCACGCGCAGGGCGAAGGTCGCGATGACGATGGAGCCGATGACGACCAGGACGCCGGCCGCCGAGGCGAGACCGTTCTCGTGCGCCTGGTAGAAGGTCTGGTAGACGGTGTAGGGCAGGTTGGCGGTGCCGAGACCGCCGGACGTGAGGGTGAACACCGCGTCGAAGTTCTGCACGATGTAGATCGAGCCGAGCAGCGCGCCCAGTTCGAGGTAGCGGCGCAGGTGCGGCAGCGTGATGTGCACGAAGATCTGCCAGTCGCTCGCGCCGTCGACGCGGGCCGCCTCCAGTTGCTGCGCGTCCCGGCTCTGCAGCCCGGCCAGCAGGATGAGCATCATGAACGGCGTCCACTGCCAGACCAGCGACGCCTGAACGGCGAGCAGCGGCGTGCCGGAGATCCAGTCGGGCTGGGGGCCGCCGACGTAATGCAGCAGGCCGTTGAGCAGGCCGTACTCCGGGTTGTACAGGACGTGCTTCCACAGCAGGGCGGCGGCGACGGGCACCACCAGGAACGGCGCGATGAGCAGGGTGCGCACGACGGCCCGCCCCCGGAACTTCCGGTCGAGCAGCAGCGCGAGCAGCAGGCCGATCACCAGGCTGGCGAGGACCACGCCCACGGTGAGCAGGACGGTCGTCCAGACGGACTTGCGCAGCGCCGGATCGGTCAGCACCTCTTGGTAGTTGGCGAATCCGGCGAAGTGACGGGCGTCGGGGTAGAGGGAGTTCCAGTCGAAGAAGGAGATCACCAGGGTCGCCACGAACGGCAGCTGGGTGACCACGATCATGAAGATCAGGGCGGGCAGCAGCGGGGCGCGGGTGGCCCAGGCGCGCAGCCGGGCGGAGGGCCGGCGGGGTGCGGCGGACGTCTGTGGTGCGGCCGCGGGGGCCGTGGTCGTGGCGGTCATCGTCCCTCGTACTCCTCGGCGATCTCTTCTGCGAGCTGCTGGGACTTCCTCAGAGCCGTGTCGACGGACTGCCGCCCGGCGATGGCCGCGCTGATCTCCTGGGAGACCTTGGTGCCGAGATCCGTGAACTCCGGGATGCCGACGAACTGGATGCCGGGTGCCGGACGGGGCTGGACGCCGGGGTCGTCGGGGCGGGCCTGCTCGATGGCCCGCTTGGTCATCTCCTGGAAGGCGGCGGCCTCCGCCCGGTAGGCGGGGTCGGCGTAGGTGGAGGCGCGCTTGCCCGCGGGGATGTTGGACCAGCCGACCTTCTCGCCGACGAGCTGCTCGTACTCCTTGCTGGACGCCCAGGAGACGAACTTCCAGGCGTTGTCCGGGTTGCGTGAGGCGTTCTGGATGCCCCACGCCCAGGTGTAGAGCCAGCCCGACGACTCCGTCCTCTCCACCGGCGCCGGCGCGTAGCCGATCTTCCCGGCGACGGGGGAGCCGTCGGCCTCCAGGGATCCTGCCGCGGACGTGGCGTCGTACCACATGGCGACCTTGCCCTGGGTGAGGTTGTTCAGGCACTCGGCGAAGCCGGCCTGGGGCGCTCCGGACTCGCCGTGCTCCCGCACCAGGTCCACGTAGAAGTTGACGGCCTGCTTCCACTCGGGGGAGTCGAGCCGGGCCTTCCAGTCCTTGTCGAACCAGGTGCCGCCGAAGGTGTTCACCACCGTGGTGAGCGGCGCCATGACCTCGCCCCAGCCGGGCAGTCCGCGCAGGCAGATGCCCTTCATGCCGGGGCGGGCCCCGTCGGCCTTCGCGGCCAGGTCGGCGACCTGCTGCCAGGTGGGCCGGGCGGGCATCGTCAGGCCCTTCTCCGCGAAGATGTCCTTCCGGTACATCAGGAACGACGACTCACCGTAGAACGGCTGGCCGTACAGCTTGCCGTCCTCCCCGGTGAGCGACTGCCGCATCGGCTTGAGAATGTCCTGCTGGTCGTACGCCCTGTCCTCCGCGACGTACGGGTCCATCTCCTTCAGCCAGCCGTTCTTGGCGTAGATGGGTATCTCGTAGTTCGACAGGGTGGCCACGTCGTACTGGCCGGCCTGGTTGGCGAAGTCCTGGCTGATCTTGTCGCGGACGTCGTTCTCCGGCAGCACGGTGAAGTTCACCTTGATGCCGGTCTCCTTGGTGAAGTGGGCGGCGGTCAGCTTCTGCAACTCGGCCATCTGCGAGTTGTTCACCATCAGGACGTTGATGGCGTCGCCGCCTGACCCGGCCCCGCCCGCTCCGACCCAGCAGCCGGAGAGCAGCGGGGCGATCAGCGTCCCTGCGGCGGCCGTGGCGAGTACGCCTCGTGGCCTCCGTCGGCTCTGGGTTCGCATGGATCGCTCCTGGACGTATAGGGAGACATCGGGCGTCACCTGGCATGGCTCGGCCCCGGGGGGACGTGGAAACGGTGTGCGGTTGGTGCGGTGCGGTGCGGTCCGGTGCTGTGCGCGTGGCACCGCGTGCTGTGCGCGCGGGTCAGACGCGGACGACCTGAGGCCCGAGGAGGGTGTAGCGGTGGGCCTCCGAGGCCGGGAGGAGGGTGCTCGTCACGATCGCCTCCAGCGCGCCGACCTCGGCGAACCGGCAGAAGCTGACCGCTCCGAACTTGGTGTGGACACCCGCGAACACCACACGGCGGGCGGCCCGCACCGCCTGCGCCTTGACCTCGCTGACCGCCGGGTCGGGCGTGGTCAGGCCGTGTTCGCGGGAGATCCCGTTGGCGCCGATGAACGCCAGGTCGATGACGAAGCCGGAGAGCATCTTCGTCGTCCAGTGGTCCACGGTGGCGAGCGTCCCGGAGCGGACGCGGCCGCCGAGCAGCAGGACGGACGCGTTGCCGTTCTGTGCGAGCGCGCCCGCGACCGGCAGGGAGGCGGTGACCACGGTGAGCGGCCGGTCGGCGGGCAGGGCCTCGGCGATGAGCTGCGGGGTGAAGCCCTCGTCGACGAAGACCGTCTCGGCGTCCCCGAGCAGTTCGGCCGCGGCGGCCGCGACCCTGCGCTTCTCGGGGACGTGGCTGGTGGCGCGGAAGGCGAGCGTCGTCTCGAAGCCGGCGCTCTCGACGGGGTAGGCGCCGCCGTGGGTACGGCGGACCAGGCCGTGGTCCTCCAGGGCGCGGAGGTCACGGCGGACGGTCTCCTTGGCCACGCCCAGCTCGGCGGCGAGCGCGGTCACGTCGACCGAGCCGGTGGCTCGGGCCACCCGCACGATCTCGCGTTGGCGCTCCTCGGCCGTTCTGTTGGCCATGGCCGGACCCCTGCTTTCTGCGCTGCCGCTGTGGTGCTTGGTCGTGCTCGGTTGCCCGTTCGGGCCTCTGCAGGACTTTGTACAGCGGAGGCGGTGTGCTGACCAGGTCTGTTGCGGGTTCGTTGGTGCCCGGTTGTGCCCGAGTGGGCGGGCGGGTGCCCGGCTCGGACCTGGGTGCGGGGGTGAGAGCGGGCAGGGCGGGTGCCCGCTCTTGGAGCCGGGGGCGCCCGTTTCTCGCCCGGTCGCCCGGGCGGGGGTGCGTTTTGCGCCCTCGGGGGCGCGGGGACCTGCGCGAGCGGCCCGCGAGGGGCGACGGGCGGCGGGTGTTGGCAGACGGGTTGCCGTGCGGCGCGGGGCGCGGGTCCAAGCGAGGTGCGCTGCGGAGGTGCCGCCTGCGCCCACCCGTGCCGCCCCAAGCGGCACGACTGCCCGCAGTCGGCGGGGGTGAGGGGACCTGCGCGAGTGGCCTGCGAGGGGCGGCGGGCGGCGGGTGTTGGCAGATGGGTTGCCGTGCGGCGCGGGGCGCGGGTCCACGCGGGGCGCGCTGCGGAGGTGCCGCCTGCGCCCACCCGTGCCGCCCCAAGCGGCACGACTGCCCGCAGGCCAGCGGCCCTTCAGGGGCGCGGGGAACTGCGCGAACGGCCCATGACGGGCCGCACCCGGACGGCGACCGGTCGCGGCAGACGGGTTGCCGTCAGTGCGGCCAGATCGGGGGGTTCGTGACGAAGTTGCCTCCCAGGCAGGCGTGGGCTGGGTCCGCAGGGTCCAACTCGCCCTGCTCGGCGAGCAGCTTCTCCGCAAAGATCTCCGAGTCGTCCTCAGGCTCGTACCCCAGCGCCCGCGCCGACCCAAGGTCCCACCACAACCGCGTGTTCGCGGAGGAGCCGTACACCACCGTGTGCCCCACCCCCTCCGCCGTCAGCGCGGCGTGGAACAGCCGCGCCCCGTCCGCCGGGCTCATCCACACCGACAGCATCCGCACGCTCGTCGGCTCCGGGAAGCAGGACCCGATCCGCACGGAGACCGTCTCCACCCCGTGCTTGTCCCAGTACAGCTGCGCCAGATCCTCGCCGAAGCACTTGGACAGCCCGTAGAAGGTGTCCGGCCGGCGCGGCGTGTCGATCGGGATCAGGGGGTCGTCGCCCTGCGGGCGCGGGGTGTAGCCGACGGCGTGGTTGGAGGACGCGAACACGATCCGCCGCACGCCCTCCTCCCGGGCGGCCTCGTACAGGTTGTACGTCCCCTCGATGTTCGCCTTGAGGATCTTCTCGAAGGACGCCTCCAGCGAGATGCCCGCCAGGTGCACCACGGCATCGACCCCCCGCACCGCTTCCCGCACGGCGTCCCGGTCGCCCAGGTCGCCGACGATCGCGTCGGGGGCGCCCTCCGCCGGCCGCATGTCGAACAGCCGCAGTTCGTACCCGTACTGCGGCAGCAGCTCCCGCATCAGCGTGCCGAGGCCGCCGGCGGCGCCGGTGAGCAGGACGGTGCGGGGAGCGGGCATCTGCGGTTCTCCTTGCGGCGCCGGCCGGAACGGAACAGAGCGAACGTGCAGGTGGACGCACGGCGTTCACGTGCGTGGACACGCTAAGGAGCCGGGACGTGACGCGTCAAGTATCCCCGCACCACCTCAGCCGCGTCAACGATCCGCTTGACCCGCCTCCCCGCCCCGCCTTAGCGTGGTCCTGTTCAGAAATATGGACGGCAATCAAGAATATAGACCACCTTGACCAGGGAGAGCTTGTGACGTCAGCCCCTCTCGCCGCGCGACTCAGTATCCCCAGCGGGCCGCTGTTCTTCCCGGTCACCGCCTACGGACCCGACGGCGCCGTCGACCCGGACACGTACCGGCTCCATGTGCGGCGCGGCGTCGAGTCCGGGGCCGCCGCCGTCTTCGCCTGCTGCGGCACGGGCGAGTTCCACGCGCTGACGCCCGAGGAGTTCGGGACCTGCGTGCGCGCGGCGGTGGAGGCGGCCGAGGGGCGCGTCCCGGTGGTCGCGGGCGCCGGTTACGGCACCGCCCTCGCCGTCCGCTACGCCCGCATCGCCGAGGACGCCGGCGCCGACGGGCTGCTCGCGATGCCGCCGTACCTGGTGAAGGCCGGGCAGGAGGGGCTGCTGCGGCACTACCGCGAGCTGGCCGCCGCGACCTCCCTGCCCGTGATCGTGTACCAGCGGGACAACGCCGTCTTCACCCCCGCGACCGTCGTCGAACTCGCCCGCACCGAGGGGATCGTGGGCCTCAAGGACGGCTACGGCGACCTCGACCTGATGCAGCGCACGGTCAGCGCCGTGCGCGCGGCGGGTGTCGAGGACTTCCTGTACTTCAACGGGCTGCCCACCGCCGAGCTGACCCAGCCCGCCTACCGCGGCCTCGGCGTCACCCTGTACTCGTCGGCGGTGTTCTGCTTCGTGCCGGAGATCGCCCTCGCCTGCCACACCGCCCTGCGCACGGGCGACGAGGCCACCGTGCAGCGTCTCGTCGACGGCTTCTACCGGCCGTTCGTCGAACTGCGCGACAAGGGGCAGGGGTACGCCGTGTCGCTGGTCAAGGCGGGGGTGCGGCTGCGCGGGCTGGACGTGGGGGAGGTCCGTCCCCCGCTGCACGAGCCGGCCGGGGATCATCTCAAGCAGCTCGCTCAGCTGATCGAGCGGGGACAGGCGCTGCTCGAGGAGGACATGTGAAGGCATCGGCGTTCGTCTACCCCTGGGACGTCAACGGGGACCCCGGGGCGCCCGCGCGCATCGCGGAGCTGGGCACCGAGCAGGTGACCCTCGCCGCGGCCTACCACTCCACCCGCGCGCTCACCCCCCGCCACACCCGGCACCGCGTGGTCACCGCCGAGTACGCGGCCGTGCTGTACCCGGTCGACGAGTCCCGCTGGTCCGGCCGCACCCTGCGTCCCCACCCGGCGGGCGACTGGGCGCCGGGGGACGCCTTCGGCGAGGCCGCCGCCGCGCTCACGGACGCGGGCCTGGAGGTGCACACGTGGGTGGTGCTCGCCCACAACTCCCGCCTGGGCACGGAGCATCCGGACACCTCCGTGGTCAACGCCTACGGCGACCGCTACCCGTGGGCGCCGTGCATCGCCCAGCCGGACACCCGCGCCTACCTGACGGACCTCGCCGCCGAGGCGGCCGTGCGTCCGGGGGCGCGCGGCACCGAACTGGAGTCGCTCGGCTGGTACGGGCTGGCCCATCTCCACGCCCACGACAAGACCGCCGGGGTCGCGCTCGGGGACGCCGGGCAGTACCTGATGTCCCTGTGCTTCTGCCCCGCCTGCCGGGACGGCTACGGGACGGAGGGCCTGGACGCGGACGAGCTCGCCGCCGCCGTACGGGACGCGCTGGACCCGGTGTGGCGGGGGGAGGCGCCGTCCGGGGGCGGCTGGACGGGCGTCGAGAAGCTGCTCGGCGACACCCGGGCGAACGCCACGCGCGCGTGGCGCGACCGCACGGCCCGCACCCTCCAGGAGGAGGCCGTGACCGCCGTGCGCCGGGCCGCCCCCGAGGGCTTCCAGGTGCTGCTGCACGCCGACCCGGTGTCCTACCACTGCGGCGCCAACGCCGGCGTCGACCCCGCGCACATCCTCTCCGTCGCCGACGGCGTGGTCGTCCCCTGCACCGGAGGCCCGGGTCTCATCAGCCCCTTCGCCCGCGGAGGCCGGGAGGGCGCCGTGCTCGCCGCCAACTTCACCGTCGTCTCCGGCATGGGCGGCAGCCCCGGCACCCTCGCGGCCGACGCGGCGGAGGCGCGTCGCCTGGGCGCGACCGAACTGCGGCTGTATCACGCGGGACTGGCGTCGGACGCCGATCTCGCCTCCGTACGGTCGGCACTGGCCGGCCTCTGACCGAGGAGCACCGCCGCCGTCACCCCCAGCGCCACCCCGAGGCCGGCCAACTGCGCGCGATGGTCGAGGAGTCCGACCAGTCCCGCGCCGGCCGCGAGGCCGATCACGTTCGGGGTGAACACCAGGGTGTCGGCAGTGGCGGTGACCCGGCCCAGCAGCGGGCCGGGCGTGCGCCTCTGCACCTCCGTGAGCACGGCGATCAGCGCGGCGGGCAGCCCTACGCCGACCGCCGCGGCGGACGCCCATGCCACCGGGTCGTACGGCACCGCGCGCAGCGCCACCGCGACGGCCAGCAGGCCGATGCCGTACGCGGCGAACCGCCGTGCGCCCAGCCGCCGCAGGCCCGGGCCCGAGAGCAGCCCCACCGTCACCGACCCCGCGCCCTGCACGGCGTACAGCACACCGGCGTACGCGGGGGAGTGGCCCAGGCCCTCGACCACCGCGTACGTCAGCGCCCCGCTCACGCCCGCGCACAGCATGGTGACCCCGCCCGCGAGGACCAGCGGACGCAGCGCCGGGTCGCCCCACAGGTGCCGGACGCCCTCGGCGGTCGCGCTCCGGCCCCCGTCCCGCGCCGGCGCCGGCCGCTCCTCCCGTACCCGCAGCGACACGTACACCAGCGCCGCCGCCAGGAAGCTCGCCGCGTCCAGGACGGCGACACCCGGCCCGCCGTACGCCGTGTAGAGTCCCGCGCCCGCCAGCGGGGCGAGCAGTTTCATGCCCTCGTTGGCCGTCATCCGCAGCCCGTTGAAGTCCCCCAGCAGGGAGCGGTCCACGGCGCCCGCGACCAGCGCCGACTCCGCCGCGTCGTGCACGGTGCCGGCCGTGCCGTACGCGAACAGCACCGCGTAGAGCAGCCACAGCTCGCTCGGCGCGTCGACCGCGCACAGCGTGAGCAGCAGCGCCGCCATGCACAGGCTCAGCGTGACCAGCAGCGGCCGGCGCCGGTGGCGGTCGGCGAGCGTGCCGAGCACCGGGCCCGCCAGGGTCGGCAGCCACATCGCCAGCATGCACAGGGCCGCCAGCCCGTCCGAGCCGGTGAGGTCCTTGACCCACACCCCCGACGCCAGCCACAGCGCGGAGGTCCCGAACCCGGACACCAGCACCGCCGTCAGACACCGTCCCGCCGTGCGGTCCCGCAGCACGCGGACCGCCGTCCATCTCGTCGTCATACCTGGTCATCGTGGTCCTAAGGCAGCGGTGACGGCATCGGGCGAATGCCCTGGTAAGGCGGACGGGGACGGATGCCGGACACGGTCGCCGATGAGTTCCGGAGCCGCGTCCGGTCACCCCTTCGTACGCCACCGTCTCCGGGAGCAGCCATGACCGACACGCCGATCGACCTCGGACCCCAGACCCGGATCGTCGCCAGCCTGGCCGACGGGGTGACCGACGCGCAGCTGGCGGACGCCACCCCGTGCCCGGCTTACGCGGTGCGCCACGTCCTGGGCCACCTCCTCGGACTGGCCGTCGCCTTCCGCGACGCGGGCCGCAAGGACCTGGGGGTCACCACGGACAGCGATCCGGGGGACGCCCTGCCGGACGTCGGCCCCGCATGGCGCGCCGAACTGCCCAAGGCGCTCGGTGAACTCGCCGAGGCCTGGCGGGACCCGGCGGCCTGGACCGGCATGACACGCGCCGGCGGCATCGACATGCCGGGCGAGGTCGGCGCCGCGGTCGCCCTCGACGAACTGGTCATCCACGGCTGGGACCTGGCCCGCGCGACCGGACAGCCGTACACGCCCGACCCCGCCGCGCTGGAGAGCGCCCACGCCTTCCTCCTGGCCGCCGCCGAGGAGGGCGACCGGGGCGAGGGCATCTTCGGACCCGTCGTCCCCGTCCCGGCCGACGCCCCGCTGCTGGACCGGACGCTCGGCCTCAGCGGACGCGACCCGCGCTGGACCCGGCCCGCGTGAACGAGGGGCCCGGACCGCGCGGAGGATGAGCAGGTCCGGGCCCGTGCAAACGGCTCCGGGAGCGGGCGGCGGACGCGACGCGAGGGCAGGGGCGTGTCCGAAGCCTGCCGGGTCAGGCGCCGAGTGCGTGGCCGGTCGTCGAGCCGACGTGCTCCGGGATCTCGTCGTGGCGATCGCCCACGGACGGTGTCCCGGTGGGCTCGAACACGAGGAGGGCGGCGCCGGACGGAGCGTACGGCTTGTGCTCCGTGCCTCGGGGGACGGTGAAGACCGTGCACCGCGGGAGCAGGACCGTGCGCTCCCCGTCGGGCTCGCGCAGAGAGATGTGCGGTTCGCCGTCGAGTACCAGGAAGAACTCGTCGGTGTCGTCGTGGACGCCCTGCCCCCTTCGCCCGGCTTCCGGCGGCTGCGTCCCCTGCGCCCCGGCCGCGCCGCGTGAAGCTACCCCACGTTCCTTTGTCAGAAGCATTGACGAAACACCGGGCCGCTCCTACGGTCATCCGCGTCGTACTTCGTACGTCATATATGAGACGCGATACGCGAGATCCGATACGCGATCCGACGCGAGATCCGAGAGGCGCGCATGACCTCTGTGCCCACGCCGATCCCCTCCCGCACGCAGTACGTGCTGGAGGAGATCAAACGCCGCATCCTCACCGGCCGGCTGACGCCCGGCCAGGCCCTGGTCGAGACCGACCTCGCCGCGCAGTTCGGGGTGTCCAAGACCCCGGTGCGGGAGGCGCTCAAGACCCTGGCCGGCACCGGACTGGTGGTGATGAGCCAGTACAAGGGCGTCACGGTGCGCATGGTCGACGCGGACATGGCGCGCGAGGTCTACGACGTGCGGCTGCTGCTCGAACCGGAGGCGCTCAAGCGCGCCGTGCGCCGCGGCGCCTCCCTCGACGACGCCCGCGAGGCGCTCACCCGCGCCGACGGCGCCACCGACACCGCCGAACGCTCCCTCGCCAACCGGGAGTTCCACCGCGCCCTCTACCTGCCCTGCGGCAACCCGCTGCTCGGCCGGATGCTCGACGAGGTCCGCGACCAGGCCGCACTGGTCTCCGCGGTCGCCTGGGCCGCCGACCCCTCCTGGGAGCGTGAGGCCGACGAGCACCGCGTGATCCTCGACCTGGCCGTCGCCGGGGACGCGGACGGCGCCGCCCGCGCCCTGCACGCGCACATCGCGTCCTTCGTGCGACGCGCCTTCCCCGAGGCGGAGTTCGAGACGGAGTACGCGGCGGCGGAGGACACCCGGAAGGACGGCCAGGCATGACGACGACGTCTCCCACCCGGACGCGGGACACGCGCGTCGCCGGATCGTTCGACGCGCAGCGGGCGGCCCTGGCCGGCGTGGTGGCGATCCCCGTCACCCCGTTCGCCGAGGACGGCTCCGTCGACCCGGACACCTACCGGGCGCTGCTGCGCCGCCTCCTCGACGGCGGCATCACCACCCTCACCCCCAACGGCAACACCGGCGAGTTCTACGCCCTCACCCCCGCCGAACGGCGCCTCGTCACCGAGCTGACCCTCGACGAGGCCGGCGACCGCGCCGCGATCCTCGTCGGCGTCGGCCACGACGTGCCCACCGCCGTCGCCTCCGCGCGGCACGCCCGCGACCTGGGCGCGCAGATGGTGATGGTGCACCAGCCCGTCCATCCGTACGTCTCGCAGAGCGGCTGGGTCGACTACCACCGGGCCATCGCCGAGTCGGTGCCCGAGCTGGGCGTCGTCCCCTACATCCGCAACGCGCAGCTCACCGGCGCCCGGCTCGCCGAACTCGCCGACGCCTGCCCCAACGTGGTCGGCGTGAAGTACGCGGTGCCGGACGCCGCCCGGTTCGCCGCCTTCGCACGGGACGCGGGACTGGAACGCTTCGTGTGGGTGGCGGGCCTCGCCGAGCCGTACGCCCCCTCCTACTTCTCGGCCGGGGCGACCGGCTTCACCTCGGGCCTGGTCAACGTCGCCCCCTCCGTGTCGCTGACGATGCTGGAGGCGCTGCGCTCCGGCGACTACCCGACCGCCATGAAGGTGTGGGAGCAGATCCGCCGCTTCGAGGAACTGCGCGCCGCCAACGGCTCCGCCAACAACGTCACCGTCGTCAAGGAGGCCCTCGCCTCCCTCGGTCTGTGCCGCCGCGAGGTCCGCCCGCCCAGCAGGCCGCTGCCCGAGAGCGAGCGCGCCGAGGTCGCCGCGATCGCCGCGGGGTGGTCGATATGAGCCCCCGCAAGTCACCCGAAGAGCTCCGCAGCCACCAGTGGTACGGCACGGACGGACTGCGCTCCTTCAGCCACCGCGCCCGCACCCGCCAGCTCGGCTACCTGCCCGAGGAACACCTGGGCAAGCCGGTCGTGGCGATCCTCAACACCTGGTCCGACATCAACCCCTGCCACGTCCATCTGCGCGACCGCGCGCAGGCCGTGAAGCGGGGCGTGTGGCAGGCGGGCGGCTTCCCGCTGGAGTTCCCGGTCTCCACCCTCAGCGAGACCTTCCAGAAACCGACCCCCATGCTCTACCGCAACCTCCTCGCCCTGGAGACCGAGGAGCTGCTGCGCTCCTACCCGGTCGACGGGGCCGTGCTGATGGGCGGCTGCGACAAGTCCACGCCCGCCCTGCTGATGGGCGCCGCCAGCGCCGGACTGCCCGCCGTGTTCGTGCCCGCGGGGCCGATGCTGCCCGGGCACTGGCGCGGCGAGACCCTCGGCTCCGGCACCGACATGTGGAAGTACTGGGACGACAAGCGGGCCGGCGTCATCGGCGACTGCGAGATGCAGGAACTGGAGAGCGGCCTGGCCCGCTCGCCCGGCCACTGCATGACCATGGGCACCGCGTCGACCCTGACCGCCGCCGCCGAGGCGCTCGGCGTGACCGTGCCTGGCGCGTCCAGCATCCCGGCCGTCGACTCCGGGCACGACCGGATGGCGGCGAAGGCCGGCATGACGATCGTCGACCTCATCCACAAGGACCGCGGGATCGGTGACATCCTCACCGCGGAGGCCTTCGAGGACGCGGTGACGACCGTCCTGGGGCTCGGCGGCTCCACCAACGCGGTGATCCACCTCATCGCCATGGCCGGGCGCGCGGGCGTCAAGCTCACCCTCGACGACTTCGACCGCGTCGCCCGCACCGTCCCCGTGCTCGCCAACGTGCGGCCGGGCGGACAGAAGTACCTGATGGAGGACTTCCACTTCGCGGGCGGGCTGCCCGGGTTCCTCTCCCGGATCCCGGACCTGCTGCACCTGGACCGTCCCACCGTCTGCCACGACACCCTGCGTGACCAGCTCGCCGGGGCGCAGGTGCACGACGACGACGTCATCCGGCCCCGCGGCAACCCGGTCGCGGCCGAGGGCGGAGTGGCCGTGCTGCGCGGCAACCTCTGTCCCGACGGCGCCGTCATCAAGCACATCGCCGCCGAACCGCACCTGCTGAAGCACACCGGTCCCGCCGTCGTCTTCGACGACTACAAGGAGATGCAGCGGACCGTCAACGACCCGGCGCTGAACATCACCGCGGACAGCGTGCTGGTGCTGCGCAACGCCGGACCCAAGGGCGGCCCGGGCATGCCCGAGTACGGCATGCTGCCGCTGCCCGACCACCTGCTCAAGCAGGGCGTGCGGGACATGGTCCGGATCTCCGACGCCCGCATGAGCGGCACCAGTTACGGCGCCTGCGTGCTGCACATCGCCCCCGAGTCGTACGTCGGCGGGCCGCTCGCGCTGGTGCGCACCGGCGACCTCATCACCCTCGACGTCGAGAACCGCACCCTCACCCTCGACGTGGACGACGAGGAGCTGAGCCGCCGCCGCGCGGAGTGGACGCCGCCGCCCGCGCGCTACGAACGCGGCTACGGCGCGCTCTACAACGACCAGATCACCCAGGCCGACACCGGCTGCGACTTCGAGTTCCTCGCCCGGCCGGGCGCCGTCCAGGACCCGTACGCGGGCTGACCCGCCCGCCCGGGCGGAACCGGCCCCCGCACACCCGTGCAGAAAGCGCTTCCTGTCAAGCGTCGCAAGGATCGATCACCGCCCCGACCCAGCACCGCCCCGACCGAGCACCGCCCCGACCGAGCACCGCTCCGAACCAGCGCCGCCCCGACCCAGCGCCGCCCCGACCGAGCACCGCCCCGCACCGCCGGCCCCCGCGCAGGCGCCCCGCACAGCACGACGTACCGAGAAACGGAGAACAGTCATGGCCCAAGCCGCAGCCGTGGCGAAACCGCCCGCGCCACCGAGGCGGCGCCGTGCCTCCGCCACACCCCGCCGACTGCCCTACCTGCTGATCGCGCCGGCCGCCCTGCTGATGCTGGGCTTCATCGCCTACCCGGTGCTCAGCGTCTTCTACTACAGCCTGCGGGACTACAACCCCACCAAGCCCTGGCGGAACGGCTTCGCGGGATTCGGCAACTTCACCCGCATCTTCACCGAGGACCCCCTCTTCTGGGACACCCTCGTCTTCAGCGCCAAGTGGGTCTTCGTCGAGGTCGGCCTGCAGCTGATGTTCGGGCTCGCCCTCGCCCTCATCGTCAACCAGACCTTCGTCGGCCGGGCGCTCGGCCGCGCGCTGGTCTTCTCCCCGTGGGCCGTCTCCGGCGTGCTCACCTCCGCGATCTGGGTGCTGCTCTACAACTCCCAGACCGGCATCACCCGTTACCTCGCGGACATGGGCGTCGGCGAGTACGGCGTGAGCTGGCTGTCGGACACCTCCACGGTGTTCCCCGCCGCGATCGTCGCCGACCTGTGGCGCGGGGTGCCCTTCTTCGCGATCCTCATCCTCGCCGACCTCCAGTCCGTCTCCAAGGACCTGTACGAGGCCGCCGAGGTGGACGGCGCCAGCCGCTTCAAGCAGTTCTGGCACATCACGCTGCCGCACCTGAAGGACGCCATCATCCTCTCCACGCTGCTGCGCGCCGTGTGGGAGTTCAACAACGTCGACCTGCTCTACACGCTGACCGGCGGCGGACCCGCCGGCACGACCACCACGCTGCCGCTGTACATCGCCAACACCTCCGTCGACGCCCATGACTTCGGCTACGCGTCGGCCCTGACCACGGTGGCGTTCGTGATCCTGCTCCTCTGCTCGATGGTCTACCTGCGGCTGAGCAAGTTCGGAGGCGAGAAGTGATCACCAAGGAGGCCACCAAGGCCGCCCCCGCCCCCGCGCCGGCCGTCCCCGAGCCGCCCCTGCCCGCCAGGCGGCGCAGGGCCTGGGACGAGGCGCCCCGCTGGCAGATCTACCTGCCGCTCGGCATCTACCTCGTCTTCACCCTCATCCCCTTCTACTGGATCCTGCTGTTCGCGCTCCGCCCCGCAGGCTCCACCTCGCTCGTGCCCTGGCCGATGACCACCGCCCACTTCGAGAAGGTGTGGACGGACCGCGGCTTCGGCACCTTCTTCCAGAACAGCGTCCTCGTCGGCGTCGCCACCCTGTTCATGACCACCCTGGTCGCCCTGGCCGGCGGCTACGCGCTCGCCCGGTTCGACTTCCGCATCAAGCGCGGGTTCATGCTGGCGCTGCTCTGCTCGCAGTTCGTGCCCGGCGCGCTGCTGCTGGTCCCGCTGTTCGAGATCTTCGCCGAGCTGCGGATGATCAACTCGCTGGGCAGCGTCATCATCGCCGAGACGGTGTTCCAGCTGCCGCTGTCGATGATCCTGCTGAGCAACTTCATCAAGAACGTGCCCTACTCGCTGGAGGAGGCCGCCTGGGTCGACGGCTGCGACCGGTTCCGGGCGTTCCGGGTGGTCGTCCTGCCGCTGCTGCGGCCCGGCCTGATCGCCGTCGGCTCCTTCGCCTTCGTGCACTCCTGGAACCACTTCCTGTTCGCCCTGATGTTCCTCAACAACCAGGAGAAGCAGACCGTCCCGGTCGGCCTCAACACCCTGATGAGCGCGGACAGCGTCGACCTCGGCGCGCTCGCCGCGGGCGGCATCATCGCGGCCGTCCCCGTCGTCATCGTGTTCGCCTTCATCCAGAAGTGGCTGATCACCGGCTTCAGCGCGGGGGCGGTGAAGGGATGACCACCTCGCCCGCCGCCCCCGGCGTCCCGCTCCCGGTCGTCCTGGCCGGCGCCCGCGGCCACGGCCGCTGGCACGTGGAGAACATCCGCCGCCTCCAGGCTCAGGGCCTGGTCCGGCTCGTGGGGGTCTGCGAGCTCACCCCGCTCACCGAGGACGAGTTCGGCGGTGAACTCCCCGAGCAGTCCGCCGACCTCGGGGCGCTCCTCGACTCCACCGGCGCCCGCGCCGCGGTGATCTGCACCCCCATCCCCACCCACACCGACCTCGCGCTCACCGCCGCCGGGCGGGGCGTGCACCTGCTGCTGGAGAAGCCCCCGGCGCCCTCGTACGCGGAGTTCCGCCGGATGGCCGACGGGGTCGCCGCGGCCGGGGTGACCTGCCAGATCGGCTTCCAGTCGCTCGGCTCGCACGCCGTGCCCGCGATCCGCGACCTGATCGCCGAGGGCGCCGTCGGCCGGGTGACCGGCATCGGCGGGGCCGGCGCGTGGGTGCGGCCCGAGGCGTACTTCCGCCGCGCCCCCTGGGCGGGCCGCCGGCGCCTCGACGGCGTCGACGTGGTCGACGGCGCGCTCACCAACCCCCTCGCGCACGCCGTCGCCACCGCCCTCGCGCTCGACGGCAGCACCCGCGCCGAGGACGTCGCCGGCATCGAGACCGAACTGCTGCGCGCCAACGACATCGAGTCCGACGACACCTCCTGCGTCCGCGTCACCACCGTCCGGGGCGGCTCGGTCACCGTCGCCGCCACCCTGTGCGCGGAGCGGGCCGACGAGCCGTACGTGGTGGTGCACGGCACCAGCGGCCGGATCACCTTCTGGTACAAGCAGGACCGCGTCCTCCTCCAGCGCGCGGACCACGGCCCCGAGGAACTGCGCTTCGGCCGCACCGACCTGCTGGAGAACCTCGTCGCCCACCTCCGCGACGGCGCCCCGCTGCTGGTCACGCCCGACGACACCGGCGCCTTCATGCAGGTCGTCGAGGCCATCCGCACCGCCCCCGACCCGGCCCCGCTGCCCGACGACGCCTGGCGCCGCGCCCCCGGCGAGGACCGCCGGGTGGTGCCCGGTGTCGACGCGCTGGTCGAGGCCGCCGCGGACCGTCTGTCCCTCTACTCCGAGCTGGGCGCCCCCTGGGCCCGGCCCGCCCACCACCATCTGCCGAAAGAGGTGAGCACCCGATGACCGGCAACGACTCCGTGGTGCTGCGCGTCGCCGGACGGCCCGTCGGCCGGTACCTCACCCGGCCGGAACTGCCGGCCCGGCTCTCCCCGCGGCCCTGTCTGCACCCCGTCACCACCCTGGCCGGCACGGCGGTCACCGAACTGAGCCCCGCCGACCACGCCCACCACCTCGGCGTCGGTGTCGCCGTTCCCGACGTCGAGGGGTTCAACTTCTGGGGCGGACGCACCTACGTCCGCGGCCGCGGCCCCACCGAGCTGGACAACCACGGCGCCCAGCGGCACACCGCCTACCACCGGCGCGAGTCCGACGGCTTCACCGAGGAACTCCGCTGGATGGCCGCCCCCGGCGAACTCCTCCGTGAACAGCGCACGGTCACCGCGACCGCCCTCACCGACGGCGCGTGGGCCCTGGACCTCACCTTCGCGCTCACCAACGTCTCCGGACGCCCGCTGTCCGTGGGCAGCCCCGCCACCAACGGCCGCCCGGGCGCCGCCTACGGGGGCTTCTTCTGGCGGGCCCGCAAGGAGGACGCGGCGCCCGACGTGTTCACCGCGGAGACCGACGGCACGGACGCGGTCCACGGGCGGACCGCCGACTGGGTCGCCCTCACCGGCTCCGCCTGGACCCTCGTCTTCGCCGCGGCCACGGACACGACCCGCCGCGACCCCTGGTTCGTGCGCACCGAGGAGTACCCGGGCGTCGGCTCCTCCCTCGCGCACGACGCGCGGCTGCCCGTCCCGCCGGGGGAGACGGTCGAGCGCCGGATCGTCACCGTCGTCGCCGACGGCCGCCTGGACCGCCAGGAGGCCGCCGCCCTGGTGGCCAAGGCGGTGACCGCATGAGCGTCCGCCCCGACGAGCCTGTCTACCGTAACCCGGTCCTCGACGCCGACTGGTCCGACCCCGACGTGATCCGCGTCGGCGACGACTTCTACCTCACCGCGTCCAGCTTCGGCCGCGTCCCCGGGCTGCCCCTGCTGCACTCCCGCGACCTGGTCAACTGGACCCTCGTCGGCCACGCCCTGCAACGCCTGGAACCCGAGAGCGAGTTCGCGGTGCCCCGGCACGACCGCGGGGTGTGGGCGCCGTCCCTGCGCCATCACGACGGCCGCTTCTGGATCTTCTGGGGCGATCCCGACCAGGGCATCTTCCAGGTCAACGCCCCCGAGATCCGCGGCCCCTGGACCCGCCCCCACCTGGTCAAGGCCGGCAAGGGACTCATCGACCCCTGCCCGCTGTGGGACGACGAGACCGGCGAGGCGTACCTCGTGCACGCCTGGGCCAAGTCCCGCTCCGGCGTCAAGAACCGCCTCACCGGCCACCGGATGCACCCGCACGGCACCGAACTCCTCGACGAGGGCAAGGTGATCGTCGACGGCGACCGCATCCCCGGCTGGTTCACCCTCGAGGGGCCCAAGCTCTACCAGCACGACGGCTGGTTCTGGATCCTCGCCCCCGCCGGGGGAGTGGAGACGGGATGGCAGGGCGCCTTCCGCTCCCGCGCCTTCTTCGGCCCCTACGAGGAGAAGGTGGTCCTGGAGCAGAAGGACACCGACGTCAACGGCCCGCATCAGGGCGGCTGGGTGCGCACCCCGTCCGGCGAGGACTGGTTCCTGCACTTCCAGCAGCGCGGCGCCTACGGCAGGGTCGTCCACCTCCAGCCGATGCGGTGGGGCGGCGGGGGAGGCTGGCCGGTGATCGGGGACGACGGCGCCCCCGTCGCCGAGCACCGCCGCCCAAACCTGCCGCCGCAGCAGCCCGCCGCGCCCGCCACCGACGACGACTTCCCCGGCGGACGCCCCGGCCGACAGTGGCAGTGGACCGCCAACCCCCGGGACGGCTGGGCCACCCACCACTCCGCCGACGGGCTGCGCCTCACCTGCGTCCGCACCTCCGACGCGCACGACCTGCGCGCCCTGCCCAACGTCCTCACCCAGCGGCTGCCCGGCCCCCCGTGCACCGTCGAGGTGGACCTGCGGCTCGACGACGGCGAACCCGGGGCGCGGGCCGGGCTCGCGGTCCTCGGGGACGCCTACAGCTGGATCGGGCTCGAGCGCGGTCCGGACGGCACGGTGCGGCTGGTGCACCGGTTCGCCGAGACGGTCGCCGAGAGGGAACGGGACGCGGCGCCCCCGCGCCCCGCACCCGGCGGCCGGGCCCGGCTGCGGGTCGACATCGGCGCGGGCGCGCGCTGCCGCTTCTCGTACGACACGCAAGTCCCGTACGGCCCGTACGACACAGAAGACGCCGGAGACGGCACCGGGGAGGGCGGGTTCCGTCCCTCCGGTCAGGTCTTCGCCGCGACTCCCTGGCGCTGGGTCGGTGCTCTGCTCGGCCTGGTCGCCCTGGCGCCCACCGGTCAGGGACACGCCGGTACCGCCACGTTCACGCAGTTCAGGATCCGTATCCAGGAGAAGAGAGCCGACCGATGAAGATCAGCATTCTCGGAAGAAGCACGGGCAGAGGGCGCCGCGGCAGGACGTCGGCGGCCGTCGCCCTGGGAGCGGTCCTCGCACTGACCGCCACCGCCTGCGGGGACGACGGCAGCGGCTCGGGCGACGGCGCCGAGGGCAGCGGCACGGGGAAGATCGTCTTCTGGGACAACAACGGCGGTGTCCGCACCGACATCTGGAAGGAGATCATCGCCGACTTCGAGAAGGCCAACCCGGACATCGACGTCCAGTACGTCGGCATCGCGTCCACCGAGTACCAGTCCAAGGTCGACACCGCCATCCAGGGCGGCGGCCTGCCGGACGTGGGCGGCATCAGCGCCTCGATGCTCGCGGGCTTCGCCGCCCAGGGCGCGCTGGAGCCGCTGGACGAGCGGCTGGAGGGCTCGTCGCTCAACGGCAAGCTCAACAAGGACATGATCGAGTCGCTGCGGGCGGCCGGCGGCGGGGACGACCAGCTGTACTCCGTGCCGACCTCCGCGAACAACGGCGTCCTGTACTACCGCACCGACATGTTCCAGAAGGCGGGCCTTCAGGAGCCGACCACCTGGGACCGCTTCTTCGAGGCCGCGGAGAAGCTCACCGACAAGGGCAGCAACCGCTTCGGGTACACCATCCGCGGCGGCGCAGGCTCCATCGCCCAGGCCCTCGACGCGATGTACGGGCAGTCCGGCATCACCTCGTTCTGGGACTCCACCGGCAAGAAGACCACGGTCGACGACCCGAGGAACGTCAAGGCGCTGGAGAAGTACGCGGCCCTGTTCAAGAAGGTCACCCCCGCCGCCGACCTGAACAACGACTTCACCAAGATGGTCGCGCAGTGGGACTCCGGTGAGATCGGGATGCTGAACCACAACCTGGGCTCCTTCCAGGACCATGTGAAGGCGCTGGGCGTGGAGAAGTTCCGGGGCATCCCGCAGCCGGTCGGCCCCGACGGCAAGCGGGTGCAGGTCTCCAACCCGGTCGACGGCATCGGCCTGTTCAAGAGCTCCAAGAACAAGGACGCCGCCTGGAAGTTCATCGAGTTCGCCACGTCGGCGCAGTCGAACTCGAAGTTCAACGAGTCGGCGGGACAGGTGCCGGCGCACCAGGACGCCGCGAAGGACGCGTGGATCGCGAAGGCGGAGCCCACGAAGCTGGCGGCGCAGGCGCTGAGTGACGGGTCCACGACCATTGTGCAGTTGCCGTACTACCTGCCTGACTGGAACACGATTTCCAAGGCGGACAACGAGCCGAACTTCCAGAAGGTGCTGTTGGGGGACATGACGGCGAAGGCCTTCCTGGACGGGCTGGCCGAGCAGTTGAACGAGGCTCAGGCCGAGTGGGACGAGCAGATGGGGTGACGCGGTTTTCGGCTGGGGGCGGCCTGTGGCTGTGCGGCTGCGGGTCGTCCCTGGCCGGTCGCGCAGTTCCCCGCGCACCTTGGGGGCGCGCTTCATCTCCCCCTTCTCTGAAAGGCACAGGTTGTGGCTCTTTCGCGTAGGCACGTTGTCGTCGGTGGGGTCGGTGCTGTTGTGAGTGTGGGCGGTACGGCTCATGCCGGGACGCGGCGGGCGCGGACCGTGTGGGTCGCCGGTGATTCCACCGCCGCCCAGAAGTACGCTCCCGCCGCCCCCGAGACCGGGTGGGGGACGGCCCTGCCGTTTCTGCTCGGGCGTGGGCTCGCCGTCGCCAACCATGCGGTGAACGGCCGGAGTTCCAAGAGTTTCGTCGACGAGGGGCGGCTGGACGCCCTGCTCGCCGGCGTCCGTCCGGGCGACCTGCTGATCGTGCAGTTCGCGCACAACGACGAGAAGGCGGACGACCCGAGCCGGTACACCGAGCCCTGGACCACCTATCAGCGGTATCTGCGCCTGTACCTGGACGGCGCCCGGGCGCGGGGAGCGCGGCCGGTGCTGGCCACCCCGGTGGAGCGGCGGCGGTTCGACGCGGACGGGCGGGCCGTGCCCAGCCACGGGGAGTACCCGGAGGCGATGCGCGCGCTCGCCCGGGAGGAGCGGGTCGCGCTGCTCGACGTGCAGGCGTTGTCCCTGGCGCTCTGGCAGGAGCTGGGGCCGGAGGCGACGCAGGCGTACTTCAACTGGACCGACACCAAGCAGGACAACACGCATTTCTCCCCGACGGGCGCGATCGCCGTGGCACGGCTGGTCGCCCGGGAGCTGCTGCGCACCCGGGTGCTCGCGCCGCACGACGTGCGGCGGCTGGACGAGGAGATCCCGACGTCGTGGATCACCTGGCCGGAGGCCGCCGCGTAACACCCCCCGGACCACGAACAGGAGAGCCGCATCATGAACGTACAAGTATGGCATGGGCATGCCAGAAAGGCCGGTGTGCTGGCCGGCTGCACCGCCCTCGTGCTGACCCTGACCGGCACCGCCGCGCAGGCCCACACGCCGACGCACCGCGACCCCGCCCGCCAGACCCTGCCCGCCGGCGACGGCTGGGCGTCCTACGGCACGGGCACCACCGGAGGCGCGGCCGCCGACGCCGCGCACGTCCGCACCGTGACCGACTGGGCCCAGTTCACCGCCGCCCTCGCGGAGGGCGGGGACGCACCGAAGATCATCAAGGTGAAGGGCACCATCGACGCCGTCGCCGACGGCTGCGACGCGCTCGCCGTCCCCGGCTACGACCTGGACGCCTACCTGGAGACGTACGCCCCCGAGACCTGGGGCCTGGAGCGGGACCTCAGCGACGAGCCCGACGACAGCCCCGAGGGTCTGCGCCGCGCCTCCGCCGCCCACCAGGACGCGGTGATCAAGGTGAACGTCCCCTCCAACACCACGATCATCGGCGTGGGACGCGACGCCGCCATCAAGGGCGCGAGCCTCCAGATCAAGGAGGTGGACAACGTCGTGGTCCGCAACCTCACCCTGGAGAGCCCCGTCGACTGCTTCCCGCAGTGGGACCCCACCGACGGCGACCGCGGCAACTGGAACAGCGAGTACGACACCGTCGTCGTGCACGGCGCGACCCATGTGTGGCTGGACCACAACACGTTCACCGACGGCGCGCACCCCGACGGCGCGACCCCCACGTACTTCGGCATGCTCTACCAGCAGCACGACGGCGAGCTGGACATCGTCAAGGGCGCCAACTACGTCACCGCCTCCTGGAACGTCTTCACCGAGCACGACAAGACGATCCTCATCGGCAACAGCGACAGCGAGTCCACCGCCGTGGGCGACCGCGGCAAGCTGAAGGCGACCTTCCACCACAACCTGTTCACGGACCTCACCGAGCGCACCCCGCGCGTCCGGTTCGGCCAGGTCGACGTCTACAACAACCACTTCGTCGCCGGCTCCGGGTACGGCTACAGCTTCGGCGTCGGCAAGGAGTCCCAGCTCGTCGCCGAGCACAACGCGTTCACCCTGCCCGAGGGCATCAGCCCGGCGAAGGTCCTCAAGCGCTGGAACGACTCGCCGCTCACCGCCCGGCACAACCTGGTCAACGGCAGGCCGGTCGACCTGATCGCCGTGCACAACGCGGAGATCCCCGAGGAGACCCTGCGCTCCGGCGCCGGCTGGACCCCCACCCTGCGCAGGACCGTGCACCCGGCGTGGGCGGTGCCCGCCCTGGTCCGTCTCGGCGCGGGCGCGGGCCGCCTCCGCTGACCCGCAACCGTCCGAGGCCGCCGGTGCGGTCCGCCCCCACAGCGGACCGCACCGGCTCCCCCCACCAGTCCCCCGAAGGAGCACCCGCATGCCCTCGAACCTGTCCCGGAGGAACGTCCTGCTGGCCGGCGCCGCGGCCGGCTCCGCCCTCGTCCTCGCCGCCGCACCCGCCCACGCGCACCGGCGTCCACGACGCCCCTTCGGCCGCTACGGCTCCCCGTCCGCGCGGCTCACCTCCGCCACCCTGTACGTCCACCCGCGCGGCGCCGGCGACTTCACGAGCCTGCAGGCCGCCGTCGACGCCGCCACCGGCACCGGACGCACCCTCGTCGTCGCCCCCGGCGTCTACCGCGAGACCGTCTCCGTCCCCGCCGACCGCACCGGCATGACCTGGCTCGGCGCCTCCGACGACCCGAGTGACGTGGTCGTCGTGTACGACAACGCGGCCGGCACCCCCAAGCCCGACGGCTCCGGCACCTACGGCACCTCCGGGTCGGCCACCACCACCCTGCGCCCCGACGACTTCACCGCCCGCCGGATCACCTTCGCCAACGACTGGCTGCGCGCCGGCCACCCCGGCGTCAGCGGTACCCAGGCCGTCGCCGTCAAGGTCATGGGCGACCGCAGCGCCTTCTACGACTGCCGGTTCCTCGGCCACCAGGACACCCTCTACGCCGACTCGGCGTCCCTGGACACCGTGGCCCGCCAGTACTTCACGCGCTGCTACGCCGAGGGCGACGTCGACTTCGTCTTCGGCCGGGCCACCGCGGTGTTCGAGGACTGCGACTTCCGCACCCTGGTCCGCACCGACCTGACGTCCGCCCCGTTCGGCTTCGTCTTCGCGCCCTCCACCGCCGTCACCAACCCGCGCGGCTTCCTGGTGACCGGCAGCCGCGTCAGCAGCGAGGCGCCCGACGGCTACTACAAGCTGGCCCGCCCCTGGGTGCCCAGCTCCGACCCGACCGCCCGGCCCATGCTCACCGTCCGCGACACCCGCCTCGGCGCCGGCATCGACGCCGTCGCGCCCTACACCACCATGTCCAGCGGATACCCCTGGCAGGACCAGCGGTTCGCCGAGTACCGCAACACCGGCCCCGGCGCGGTGATCACCGTCCCCGCCAACCGGCCCCAGCTCACCCCCGCCCAGGCCGCCACGCACACCCGCCAGGCGTGGCTCGGCGACTGGCGGCCCCAGGCATGACCTCCCTGCCCGGACCGCCCGGCCTGCTCCACGCGCTCAAGGACGACCTGACGTTCCCGCTCGCCTGGGGGACCTCGCCCGTCCGCGACCCCGCGCGCTGGCGCCGGACGGCCCGGGCCGCGGTGGAGGACGCGCTCCTCGTCCCCGCCGAACCCGGCCTGCCCTTCGACCCCGAGCACACCCCCGGACCCGAAGGGGACGGCTACTCGCGGGAGTCGGTGGCCGTCACGCTCACCCGCCGCACCCGGGCCCGCGGCGTCCTGCTCACCCCGCACGGCGCCGGCCCCTTCCCCGCCGTCCTGCTGCTGCACGACCACGGCTCCCGCTTCGACATCGGCAAGGAGAAGTGCGTCCGCCCCTGGTACGACGACACCCGGCTCGCCTCCGCCGAGGAGTGGGCCGGACGCCACTTCGACGGACGCTTCCCCGGCGACGAACTCGCCCGCCGCGGCCATGTCGTGCTGTGCCTCGACGCCCTCGGCTGGGGCGAACGCGGCCCGCTCGTATACGAAGAGCAGCAGGCGCTCGCGGCCGCCCTCTACCAGGTGGGCTCCTCCCTCGCCGGACTGCACGCCCGCGAGGACCAGCGCGCCGCGGCCTTCCTCGCCGGCCTCGACCGGGTCGACGCGCGCAGGGTCGCCGCCGCCGGCTGGTCCATGGGCGGCCACCGCGCCTGGCAGACCGCCGCGCTGAGCGACCACGTCACCGCCGCCGCGAGCGTGTGCTGGATGACCGGGCTGAAGCAGATCCTGGTGCCCGGCAACAACACCCTGCGCGGCCAGTCCGCGTTCCACATGCTGCACCCCGGACTCGCCCGCCACCTCGACCTTCCCGACGTCGCGAGCATCGCCGCGCCCAAACCGATGCTGTTCCTCCACGGCGAGCACGACCCCCACTTCCCCGCCGACGGCGTACGCCTGGCCCACGACAGGCTGCGCGCCGTCTGGCGGGCCTGGGACGCCGAGGACCGGCTGCGGCTGACGGTGCGGCCCGGGCGCGGGCACACCTTCGACTCCCCGATGCAGGACGAGACGTACGCCTGGCTGGACTCCGTGCTCCACGCCTGACCTCCCGTGCGAGGGACCGGACGGCGTCCGGCCCGCCGGTATGCCAATCCGTCACACGAAGCACACCGGAACGACGTACGGCACGGGCACAATCCAGCCAGCATTCAGCAGATCATCATCTCCCGCTCATCGAGGAGCAGTTGCATGTCCGAGGCACAGAAGACGGCCGAACGGCAGGACGGTGCGCCGCCCGCGGCGACGGGCGTGGACCGGTTCTTCCGGATCACCGAACGGGGCTCGACGTACGCCCGTGAGATACGCGGCGGCTTCGCCACCTTCTTCACGATGGCCTACATCCTCGTGCTCAACCCGCTCATCCTGGGCAGCGCGAAGGACAAGTTCGGCGACCAGCTCGACCCGGTGCAGCTCACCACCGCCACCGCCCTGGTGGCCGCCGTGATGACGATCGTCATGGGCGTCGGCGGCAACCTGCCCCTCGCCCTGGCCGCCGGACTGGGCCTCAACGCGGTCGTCGCCTTCCAGCTCGCCCCGCTGATGAGCTGGGACGACGCCATGGGCCTGATCGTGCTGGAGGGCCTGCTCATCTGCGTCCTGGTGGTGACCGGGCTGCGCGAGGCCGTCATGCACGCCATCCCGCAGCAGCTCAAGCAGGCCATCAGCGTCGGCATCGGCCTGTTCATCGCCCTGATCGGCTTCGTCGACGCCGGGTTCGTCACCCGCATCCCGGACGCCGCGAACACCACCGTGCCGGTCCAGCTCGGCAGCACCGGCACCCTCGCCGGCTGGCCGATGCTGGTGTTCTGCGTCGGCGTGCTCCTCACCATCGGCCTGCTCGCCCGCAAGGTGCGCGGCGCGATCCTCGTCAGCATCGTCACCATGACCGTCGTCGCGCTGGTGATCAACGCGCTCGCCGACGTCGAGACGTGGGGCCTCACCACCCCGGAGTGGCCCGACAAGATCGTCGACACGCCCGACTTCGGGCTCCTCGGCCAGTTCAGCCTGTTCGGCGCGTTCGGCCAGGTCGGCGTGGTCACCGTCGTGCTGCTGGTGTTCACCCTGATCCTGTCCGACTTCTTCGACACCATGGGCACCGTCGTCGGCGTCAGCGCCGAGGCCGGCCTGCTGGACGAGGACGGCAAGGTGCCGGGGCTCGGCAAGGTCCTGCTGATCGACGGCGCCGCGGCCGTCGCGGGCGGCGCCGCCTCCGCCTCCTCGGCGACCTCCTACATCGAGTCGGCGGCCGGCGTCGGCGAGGGCGCCCGCACCGGTTTCGCCAACCTGGTCACCGGCGGCCTGTTCGCGCTCGCCCTGTTCTTCACCCCGCTGCTCACCATCGTCCCGCTCCAGGCCGCCGCGCCGGCCCTGGTCGCCGTCGGCTTCCTGATGATGACCCAGGTCAAGCACATCGAGTGGGACCGCTACGAGATCGCCATCCCGGCGTTCCTCACCATCGCCGTGATGCCGTTCACCTACTCCATCACCAACGGCATCGGCGCCGGCTTCCTCGCCTACGTCCTCATCAAGACGGTGCTGGGCCGCGCCAAGGAGGTCCACTGGTTGCTGTGGGGCGCCTCGGCGCTGTTCCTGGTCTACTTCGCGATCGACCCGATCGAGCAGCTGCTCGGCGTCTGATCCCCGCCGTCGCGCGGCACGTGCGGGCCGCCCCCTCTGAACACCGGGGGCGGCCCGCACGCGTGTGTCCCGCGAGGTCAGTCCTGGAGCGCGGCCCTCATGGTCTCCCGGGCGATCGGGGCGGCCAGGCCGTTGCCGCTGACCTCCGAACGCTCCGCGTCGGACTGCTCCACCAGCACCGCCACGGCCACCTTCTTGCCGTTCGCGTCGGACTCGGCGTACGAGGTGAACCAGGCGTACGGCGTCTTGCTGTTGTTCTCGCCGTGCTGCGCGGTACCGGTCTTGCCGCCCACCGTGGCGCCGGACAGCTGAGCGTTGGTGCCCGTGCCCTCGTCCACCACCGTCCGCATCGCCGACCTCAGCTGCTCGGCGGTCGAGGAGCTGACGATCCGCCGTGTCGAGGCGTCCTCGTCGTGGTCCTCCAGCACGTCGCCGCCGCTGTCGGTCACCTGGGACACCATGTGCGGCGACACCAGCTCGCCGTCGTTCGCGATCGCCGCCGACACCATCGCGATCTGCAGCGGGGTCGCCGTCACGTCGAACTGGCCGATGCCGCTCAGCGCGGTCTGCGCCCGGTCCATGTCCGACGGGTACACGCTGGGGTACGCGCGCACCGGGACGTCCTGCTCGTCGTCGTTGAAGCCGAACTTCTCCGCCGTCTCCCGGACCTTGTCCTGCCCCAGGTCGACGGCCATCTTGCCGAAGACGTTGTTGCAGGAGTACTGCAGCGCCACCCGGATCGAGGCGTTCTCGCAGGGCGCGGACGGGTTCTCGTTGCCCAGGTCCCTCGTCGTGCCCGGCAGCGGGTAGGGGTCGGGGCTGTCGGTCCGCTCGTCCACCGAGTCGTACAGCCCGTCCTCCAGCGCGGCGGCCGCCACCACCAGCTTGAACGTCGAGCCGGGCGGCAGCGGCTGGCGCAGCGCCCGGTTGGTCAGCGGCTTGTCCGGGTCGTCGTTCAGCCGCGTCCACGCCTCGCCGGCGGTGTTGGCGTCGGTCAGCGACGCCGGGTCGTACGACGGGGTCGACACGGCGGCGAGGATCCGGCCCGTCTCCGGGTCGATGGCGACGGCGGCGCCCTTCTTGTCGCCGAGCGCCTTGTACGCCGCCCTCTGCACGGCCGGGTCCACGGTCGTCACCACGTTCCCCGGGGCGGCCCGCCCGTTGGTGACCATGTCCGTCACCGTCTTCAGACGGGGGTCCGTGCCGTTGAGGACGTCCGCGTAGATGCCCTCGAGCTGGGTCGGCGCATAGGCCTGCGAGGCGTAGCCGGTCACCGCCGCGTACAGCGGACCGTCCGTGTAGGTGCGCTTGTACGCGAGGTCGCTTCCCTTCGTCCGGGCCGAGCCGGTGATGTGCTCTCCGGCCACGACGATGTTCCCCAGCGGCTCCGCGTACGTCTCGATCGCGTTGCGCCGGTTGTCGCTGTCGTCCGCCAGTGCCCGGCCCTCGTAGAACTGCACCCAGGTCGCCCGCACGAGGAGGGCGAAGACCAGGAGCAGGGTGAAGACCGAGGCACGCCTGATGGTTCTGTTCATCGCGTCAGGACAGACGAGTGGGAGTGGGGGCGGCGTTCCCGTCCGGGCCGATTCTCATCGGGGGTTCATACGGGCGCCCACCGGGCGTGAGGTCGCTCACCCATGGCGGGTGCGGGCCCGGTGGGGGCCGGTCGCGCAGTTCCCCGCGCCCCTGAGGGAGCTGTGCCGGCCGGCGCCCGAAGGCCACCCGTGCGCGAGCACCCCGCGAGGCGCGCCTCAGTGCTCCAGCGCCAGGACCAGTTCGTCCGTCTCCTCGCCGCGGCCCGGCGCGTAGCCCCTGGCCTTGCCCGTGATCTCGAAGCCGCACTTGCGCAGGACCCGCAGCGAGCCCGTGTTGTCGGCGGCCAGGCGTGCGTAGAGCGGGCGGTCGGTGACCTCCGTCAGCAGGGCGCGGAGCGCGGCCGTCGCGATGCCCTTGCCCCAGTAGGCGCGGTCGATCCAGTACGTCACCTCGCGCTCGCCCGCCTCGCCGAAGACGGACACGGAGCCCACCACGTCCCCGTCCGCGAGCACCGTGCGCGCCACGATCTCCGGCGAGCTGCGGATGTGCGCCCACTTCGCGTCGAAGCGGTCCCGGTCGGCCGGGTCCTGCGGGGTGAAGGCGGCCATCCGCACCGACTCCGGGTCGTTCGTCTGCCGGAAGAAGACCGGCAGGTCGCTGTCGTGCACCGGGCGCAGGGCGATGTCCACGGGTCAGAGCCTCCGGGTGGCCAGGGTCAGCCGGTCGCGGGCGTCGAACAGGGCGTCCTTCACCATCTGTTCGTGTGCGGGGGTGAGCCGGGCCACCGGCACCGAGCAGCTGATGGCGTCCCGGGCGGGCGTGCGGTAGGGGATCGCCACGCCGAAGCAGCGCAGCCCCAGGGTGTTCTCCTCGCGGTCCACGGCGAAGCCCTGCTCCCGCACCTGGTGCAGCTCCTCGATGAGCTTCTCCCGGTCGGTGATGGTGTTCTCGGTGAGCGCGGGCAGCGTCTCGGGGAGCATCTTGCGGACCTGCTCGTCCGTGTAGGTGCTCAGCAGCGCCTTGCCCAGCGAGGTGGAGTGCGCGGGCAGCCGGCGTCCGACGCGGGTGAAGGGGCGCAGGTAGTGCTGGGACTGGCGGGTGGCGAGGTAGACCACGTTGGTGCCGTCGAGACGCGCCAGGTGGATGGTCTCGGTGGTGTCGTCGGAGAGCCGGTCCAGCGTGGGCCGGGCCGCCGCGACGACCTCGTCGCCGTCGATGTACGAGGTGCCGACCAGCAGCGCCCGTACGCCGATGCCGTACCGGGTGCCCGTCGCGTCCGTCTCCACCCAGCCGAGGTCGACCAGCGTGCGCAGCAGCATGTACAGGCTGGACTTGGGGTAGCCGACGGCCTCCTGGACCGCCGCCAGGGAGTGCATCCCGGGGCGTCCGGCGAAGTATTCGAGCAGTTCAACGGTCCGTACCGCGGACTTGACCTGCGCCCCGCCGCCCGTCTCGCCAGCCGACATCGCCCTTGACCCCTTCGTTCGCCGGGAAATAGTCTCCGAAGCGCATTCACCCACAGAGACAGTGTTCAGTATATCGAACATCGGCGGTGGGTGACGTACATACTGCGGCATTGCATGCGGCATTCAAGTGGAGGGACCCGCGGTGGCAGCAGCACCAGTCTGGAGTGTCGACCCCCGAACCGGGAAGCAGCGTGAACAGGTTGCGGTGGAGGCCACAGCCCAGGAGGTGGACGCCGCCGTCCGCGACGCCCACGCCGCGCGCGAGGCGCTGGCCGACCGCACCGTCCGCGCCGCCTTCCTGCGCTCCGCCGCCGACGAACTGGAGGCCGCCCGCGACCGGCTCGTCGAGGCCGCCGACGCCGAGACCGCGCTCGGCCCGGTTCGCCTCACCGGTGAACTCGCCCGCACCTGCTACCAGTTGCGCGCCTTCGCCGGCATCGTCGAGGAGGGCGCCTTCCTCGACGTCGTCATCGACCACCCCGACGACACGGCCACCCCGCCCGTCCCCGACCTGCGCCGCTGCAAGATCCCGCTGGGCGTCGTCGCCGTCTACTCGGCGTCCAACTTCCCGTTCGCGTTCTCCGTGGCCGGCGGCGACACCGCGAGCGCCCTGGCCGCCGGCTGCCCCGTCGTCGTCAAGGCCCACCCCGACCACCCCGCCCTGTCGGAGCTGGTCGCCAAGGTGATCCGCCGGGCCGCAGCCCGGCACGGGGTGCCCGACGGCGTGCTCGGCCTGGTGCACGGCTTCGACGCCGGCATCGAGCTGATCCGGCACCCGCTGGTCGCGGCGGCCGGCTTCACCGGCTCGGTCCGCGGCGGACGCGCCCTCTTCGACGAGGCCGCCGCCCGCCCCGTGCCGATCCCGTTCCACGGCGAACTCGGCTCGCTCAACCCGGTCCTGGTGACCGAGGCCGCCGCCGCCGAGCGCGGCGAGGCGATCGGCGCCGGGCTGGCCGGCTCGATGACGCTGGGCGTCGGCCAGTTCTGCGTGAAGCCCGGCCTGGTCCTCGCCCCGGCCTCCGCCGCGGGCGACGCCCTGCTGAAGTCCCTCACGGACGCGGTCAGCGACACCGACCCCGGCGTCCTGCTCGACCACCGCATGCGCGACACCTTCCTCGCCGGGGTCACCGAGCGCGCCCAGCTCCCCGACGTGGAGTCCCCCGTGACCGCGGGCGCGGGCGGCGAGCACACCGTCAGCGCCGGCTTCCTCACCGTCCCCGCGGAGCGGCTGACCCGCGAGGGCGCGCACGACCTGCTGCTGGAGGAGTGCTTCGGACCGGTCACCGTGATCGCCCGCTACACGGACGAGGCGGAGGTGCGGGCGGTGCTGTCCCGGCTCCCCGGCAACCTCACCGCGACGGTGCACCTGTCCTCCGAGGAGGCGGCCGGACAGGGCAGCGGCGCCGAACTGGTGCGGGAGCTGACGCCGTTGGCGGGCCGCGTCCTGGTGAACGGCTGGCCGACCGGCGTCGCCGTCGCCCCCGCCCAGCACCACGGCGGCCCTTACCCGGCGACCACCTCCACGTCCACCTCCGTGGGCGGCACGGCGATCGAGCGCTGGCTGCGGCCCGTGGTCTACCAGGGCGCCCCCGAGGCGCTGCTGCCGCCGGAGCTCAAGGACGACAACCCGCTCGGGCTGCCCCGCCGCTTCAACGGCCGCCTGGAGCGCTGACCCCGTCCGTCCGGCCGGCGTTCACCCGCCGGCCGGCTCCAGGCCCGCGTCCCGCGCCAGGAGCGCGGCCTGCACCCGGTTGTCGCAGTCCAGCTTGGTCAGTATGCGGCTGACGTACGTCTTCACCGTGGCCTCGCTCATGTGCAGCCGCGCCCCGGCGTCCGCGTTGGACAGCCCCTCCCCGAGGAGCGCCAGCACCTGCAGCTCCCGCTCGGTGAGCGCGGACAGCCGGCGGCGCGCCTCCTCGCCGCGCGCGGTCGCGGCGGGCGAGGCCAGGGTGTCCACCACGTGCCGGGTGGCGGCCGGGGAGAGATAGGCGTTCCCGGCCGCCGCCGCGCGGACCGCGTGGATCAGCTCCTGCGGCGCGGAGTCCTTCAGCAGGAACCCGGCGCCGCCGTGGCCCAGCGCCCGCAGCACGTTCTCCCGCTCCCCGAACGTCGTCAGGATCAGCACCCGCACCTGGGGCGCTGTCCGGCCGATCTCGGCCAGCGCCGTCAGCCCGTCCAGCTCCGGCATCTGGATGTCCAGCAGCGCCACGTCGACGGCGGTGGAGCGGGCGGTCTCCACCGCCTCCCGGCCGTTCCGCGCCTCGGCGACGACGTCGATGTCGTCGGCCGAGGTGAGGATCATCCTGATGCCGGCCCGGATGAGCGGCTCGTCGTCGGCGACCAGGACCCGGATCACGCGGCCTCCTGCGCGGTGCGGTGGGACGGGCGGATGGCGGAGCCATGCCATCATGCCCGATCCCCCCGCCGGCCCGGAGCCGGCGGCCCGTCAGATCTCGTGCGGGTAGGACGCCTTGCCGGCCAGCTTCCCGTCGCGGAAGCAGAACCGGTACACGATGTCCGCCTCGTCGTCCACGAAGTGCTCGCACACCGCGTCCTCGGGCAGCGGCGGACCCTGCTTCTCCACGCCCTCGGTGAGCAGCGAGTCGCCCTCGGGGAACTGCTTGCGCAGGCTCGCCTCGGAGTCGCCGACGCGCGCGTCCTCGTACACGTACGCCGGTATGACCCCCTTCTGCACCTCGTCGATCGCCTTGTTCACCCCCCACACCAGCAGGGCGCCGACACCGGCGACGAGGACGACGGAGACGAGGGCGCAGCCCAGGGCGACGTTCTTCTTGCTGCTCATGATGGCGGCGTACTCCTTCGGGTCGGAGCGGTCGATGTCCGCTCCACCGTCGCCCGCGGCGCCCTCCCGGATCTGCCCCCGGAAGTCGCGTCCCGCGGCGACGGACGTCGCGTCCTCACGGCCCACGGGCGAGGCGCCGTCGCCGTACGGCAGCACACCGGCGAGGCGGAAGCCGCCGTCGGGGGAGGGGCCGCTGTGCACCATGCCGCCCACCAGCCGGGCCCTCTCCTCCAGCCCCGCCAGGCCCTGGCCGCCGCTGATCGCGGGCGGCCCCGCGGGCGCCCCCTCCGGCACGGGCGCGTTGGCCACCTCCACCACCAGACTGTCCGGCTCGTAGCGCAGCTCCACGGTGATCGGGGCGCCCGGCGCGTGCTTGTGCGCGTTGGTGAGGCCCTCCTGGACGATGCGGTACACCGCGTGGTCCGCGGCCGGGGCGAGCGGCCGCCGCTCGCCCGAGCGGCGCAGCTCCACTGGCGCGCCCGCGCTCCGCGACGACGCGACCAGCGCGTCCACCCCGGCCGCGCCCCGCGCGTGCGGCGCCCCGGCCGCCTCCGGTTCGGGGCCCGGAGCCGGCGCGGGCGGCTCCTCGGTGTCGTCCCGGAGGATGCCGACGGCCTCGCGCAGCTCCCGCATCGCCGACCGGGCGGCCTCCCGCAGGATGCTCACCCCCTCCCGCTGCCGGTCGCCGAGACCGGGGCCCACCTCCAGCGCCCCCGCGTGCACCGCGATCAGGGCGAGCTGGTGGCCGAGGCTGTCGTGCATGTCCTGGGCGATCCGCTGCCGCTCCAGCAGCCGCGCCTGCCGCGCCACCATCGCCTGCTCGCGCACCAGTTGGGCGTTGTGCCGGCGCAGCGCCTCCAGCAGGTCGCGGCGCTGCGCGCGGTACCGGGAGGCGAGCCCCGGAACAACCGCCAGCGCCAGATAGGGGCCTCCGCCCAGCACCGCCGTCATCAGCAGCGACAGCCCCGGTATTCCCTCGCCCCCGTCGGCGAGCAGGGCGGGGACGACGTACAGCACCAGCCCGGCGGCGTACGCGCCGACCGCGCGCCAGGGGCGTCTGATGCGGCTGCCCGCGGACCAGCTCGCGTAGATCAGCAGCGGGCCGCAGCCGAGGACCGAGCCGGCCAGGACGGAGGAGACGAGCAGCACGGTGGCCGGCAGTGACCGTCTGACCAGCGAGAGCAGGGCGACGAGCAGGGCCAGCGCCCCGCCCTTCGCGGCGGAGCCGCTCTCCGTGCCGTACATCGTGCCCGCGATGCCCGCGAGCACCAGGAGCAGCACGGCCTCCCCGGCGATCCGGCCGCGGGACCAGGAGGAGGCGGCGGCCAGCCGGGACAGCAGGGGAGGGGCGGGGCGGGAGGTCTGCGCTGAGTCCACGCGCCCGACCCTAGGGGCCCGCACCGGGGCGCCGGCATCCTCCCTCCGTAGCGGCCCCGAACGACGAAAGTGAACGACGCCCGTCAACGTCCACATTCTCTTTGGTCGTTGAAGCACGCGACTTCCGGAGACTGCGCCCACCCGGCGCGTCCCGCGACGATGGGGACGCCGGTGAGGACCTCCGCCGGCGGCACACCCTCCATCGACACCGGGAGCAGCAGTGGACGTAACGGGAGCCTGGTCGGGCCGACGCTTCACCGTCACGCAGAAGGCCACCCTGAAGACCGACCGCTACCTCGTCACCGAGACCGCGCGGGACGGCTCCGAGGGCAGGGTCCTCGCCCACGCCGTGCTGAAGAGGTTCTCCCTCAAGGAGGAACTGACCTTCTGGACGGACGAGTCCAGGAGCCAGGTCGCGTTCACCGTCAAGGAGCGCACCTTGCTGGACCCCGGCGAGGGCTTCGACGTGCTGGACGCGGAGGGCAAGCCGATCGGCTCCTTCCACGAGCGGTTCCTCACCTCCCTGGTCCGCTCCACCTGGGTGCTGGAGCAGCCGGGCGCGCCCGACGCCGTGGGCCGCGAGCGCAACCGGTTCGTGGCCGTCCTGCGCCGGGCCTGGGACTGGCTGCCGCTGGACCTGGTGCCGTTCGCCTGGCCGTACCACTTCGACTTCGAGAGCGACGGCAAGCCCGTGATGAGCGTCGACAAGAAACTCGGCCTGCGCGACCGCTACCGCGTCGAGGTGACCGACCCCGCCCTCGACCTGCGGCTCGCCGTCGCCCAGGCGGTCGCCCTGGACACCTTCCAGGGCCGCTGACCGGGACCCGCCCCGCGCGGCGGGGCCGCTCCTGGGACAATCCCGCCATGGACCTGGACATACCCGAACTCCCCTTCCCGCTGCGGACCTACGGCCCCGACGGCTCCTGGTCCTACGAGGACGGCGTGCTCACCGGATGGGCGGGACCGCGGCAGGACCGCTTCGTGCCGCCCACCGGCGAGTCGCTGGAGTCCGCCGCCGACGCGCCCCGGCTGCTCGGCGCGCCCGAGGGCGACTTCCAGCTGATCGCCCGGGTCACGGTCGGCTTCGCCGGCTCCTTCGACGCCGGGGTGCTCTACGTCCACGTCGGCGAGCGCGCGTGGGCCAAGCTGTGCCTGGAATACTCCCCGGACGTGCCCACCGTCTGCACGGTCGTCACCCGGGGCCACTCCGACGACGCCAACTCCTTCACCGTGGAGGGCAAGACGGTCTGGCTGCGGGTGAGCCGCACCGGGCGCGCCTTCGCCTTCCACGCCTCCCGCGACGGCAAGCAGTGGACCTTCGTCCGGCTGTTCACCCTCGGCGACGAGAAGGAGACGGGGGCGGCCCTGGTCGGATTCGCGACCCAGTCGCCGATGGGGGAGGGGTGCGTGGTGACCTTCGACCACATCGAGTACCGGCTGCACTGGCCCCCGGACCTGCGCGACGGCAGCTGAGCGAGGCCAGGTCCCCGGTGGGAATGCCGGCGGGTACTTGAACGTTCATCCGGTTGCGGAGGAGGTCTCCGCAGCCGTGCCGACCCTGGAGAGAGCCCGCCCATGCGCGTCGAGATCTGGTCCGACATCGCCTGCCCCTGGTGCTATGTCGGAAAAGCCCGCTTCGAGAAGGCGCTGGCCTCCTTCCCGCACCGCGACGGGGTCGAGGTGGTCCACCGCTCCTTCGAGCTCGACCCGGGCCGCGCCAAGGACGACGTCGAGCCGGTGCTCACCATGCTCACCAAGAAGTACGGCATGAGCCAGGCGCAGGCCGAGGCCGGCGAGGACAACCTGGGCGCCCAGGCCGCCGCCGAGGGCCTGCCCTACCGCACCCGGGGCCGCGACCACGGCGGCACCTTCGACATGCACCGCCTGCTCCACCTCGCCCGCGAGCACGGCCGCCAGGAGAAGCTGCTCGACCTGCTCTACCGGGCCAACTTCGCCGAGGAGCGCTCCCTGTTCGGCGACGACGAGCGGCTCGTCGGACTCGCCGAGGCCGCCGGCCTCGACCCCGAGGCCGCCCGCGCGGTGCTCGCCGACCCGGAGGCGTACGCCGCCGAGGTCCGCCAGGACGAGCGGGAGGCCGCCGAGCTCGGCGCACGCGGCGTGCCGTTCTTCGTGCTCGACCGGACGTACGGCGTCTCCGGCGCCCAGCCCGTCGAGGTCTTCACCCGCGCCCTCACCCAGGCCTGGGGCGAGCGGTCCCCGCTGACCCTCGTCGACGGCGGCGCGGGCGCCGAGGCCTGCGGCCCGGACGGGTGCGCGGTGCCCGGGCAGGAGGACACGCGGGCGCGGAACGCGTAGGAGCGAACCCGCAGGCCGGCGGGAACGTATAAGCGTTCCTTAGCGGTACCGCGCAGACATATGCGATGGACGGGGGCGCGGCGGGGTCGCAGAGTGGTCCCATGGAGACCTTCGAGAGCCTCGTCCGTGCCGAGTTCACCCCGAAGAACACCTACCTGAACACCGCGAGCAGCGCCCTGCTGCCCGCCCGGGCCGTGGCCGCGCTCGACGCCGCCGTACGGCTGCGCGCGGAGGGGCGCCCGCTCGACCCGCTGTTCGCCGACGTCGAGGTGTGCCGCGCCGCCTACGCCCGGCTGGCCGGGGTGCCCGTCGAGCGGGTCGCGGCCGGGGCCACCGTCGCCCTGTTCTCCTCGCTGGTGGCCGCGTCCCTGCCGCCGGGCGCCGAAGTCCTCACCGCCGACGACGACTTCACCTCCGTGCTGAACCCCTTCCACGCGCGCGGCGACCTCAAGGTGCGGTCCGCCCCGCTGGAGGGGCTCGCCGACGCCGTGCGGCCGGGCACCGCGCTGGTCGCGGTCAGCGCCGCGCAGTCCGCCGACGGCCGGATCGCCGGCCTGCCCGCGCTGCGCGAGGCGGCCCGCTCCCACGGGGCGCGCACCTACGTCGACTTCTCCCAGGCGGCGGGCTGGCTGCCCGTGGAGGCGGGCGCGTACGACTACACCGTCGCCATCACCTTCAAGTGGCTGCTGGGCGCGCACGGCGCCGCCTTCCTCACCGTCCCCGAGGACTTCGGCGATCTGGTCCCGGTGCAGGCGGGCTGGACCTCGGGGGAGGACCCGTGGGGCAGCTGCTACGGCCCCGTCGCCGAACTCGCCCGCAGCGCACGGCGGTTCGACACCACGCCCGCGCTGTTGAGCTACGCGGCCCTGCGGGCGTCCCTCACGCTCCTCGAGGAGCTCGGCGTGGACGCCGTCCGCGCCCACGACCTCACCCTCGCCGACCGGTTCCGTACCGGGCTCGCCTCACTGGGCCACGAGCCCGTGCCCGCGCCCGGCTCGCCCATCGTGTCCGTGCCGGAACTGGGACGGCTCCAGCCGGAGCTGTCGCGGGCCGGCATCGAGGTGTCCAACCGCGCCGGCAACCTGCGGGCGTCCTTCCACCTCTACAACACGGCCGCCGACGTGGACCGGCTGCTCGACGCGCTGTCCGGCTGAGCGCACGGCAGCGGGCCGGCGCCTCCTTGTCCCACACGAGGAGGCCCGGCCCGCAGTCGATGAGGCGGTGCGCACACGTCACCGCCGTGCGTGTCCCTACTTCACGGGGGTGAAGTCCCGCGCGCCGATGAACTCGGGGCGGCGGATCGGGGCCGCGAACGGCTCGACCGCCGCGTTCTCGACGCTGTTGAACACGATGAACACGTTGCTGCGCGGGTACGGCGTGATGTTGTCGCCGGAGCCGTGCATGCAGTTGCAGTCGAACCAGGTCGCCGAGCCGGGCTTGCCGGTGAACAGCTTGATGCCGTACTCCGACGCCATCGTGGTCAGCGCCTCGTCGGACGGCGTCCCCGCGTCCTGCATCTGCAGGGACTTCTTGTAGTTGTCCTTCGGGGTGGCGCCCGCGCAGCCGAGGAACGTCTTGTGCGACCCCGGCATGATCATCAGACCGCCGTTGGTGTCGTAGTTCTCGGTCAGCGCGATCGAGACCGAGATGGTGCGCATGTTCGGCAGACCGTCCTCGGCGTGCCAGGTCTCGAAGTCCGAGTGCCAGTAGAAGCCGCTCGCGCCGAAGCCGGGCTTGACGTTGATCCGCGACTGGTGGACGTACACGTCCGAGCCGAGGATCTGCCGGGCGCGTCCGACGACCCGCTCGTCACGCACCAGCCGGGCGAACACCTCGCTGATCTTGTGCACCTCGAAGACCGAGCGGATCTCCTGCGACTTCGGCTCGACGATCGAGCGCTCGTCCGCGCGGATCGCCGGGTCGCTCACCAGCCGGTCCAGTTCGCGCTTGTAGACCTCGACCTCGTCCGGGCCGATCAGCTGGTCGACGGCCAGGAAGCCGTCGCGGTCCAGCGCCTGGAGGTCACCGGCCGAGACGGGGCCGGGCGTGTCCGGGGAACCCCAGACGACCGGGTCCTGGCGCGGGGTGACCACCTCGGTGGCACCGCGGGTCGGGTACAGATCGGTGACGCGTGTGGTCGTGGTCACGGTGGATCACACCTCCTCGGTGAGCAGCGGGTAGACGCCGTTCTCGTCGTGGTCCTCCCGTCCGGTCACGGGCGGGTTGAAGACACAGATGCAGTGGAAGTCCTCCTTGACCTTGAGCGTGTGCCGCTCATGGCCGTTGAGGAGGTACATCGTGCCGGGGGTGATGTGGTACGTCTTCCCGGTCTCGCGGTCGGTCAGCTCGGCGTCGCCCTTGGTGCAGACGACGGCCTCGATGTGGTTCGCGTACCACATGTTCGTTTCCGTACCCGCGTACAGGATCGTCTCGTGCACGGAGAAGCCGACCTTCTCCTTGGCGAGGACGATGCGCTTGCTCTCCCACGTGCCGGACGCGCTCTTGACGTGCCGGTCGGTGCCTTCGAGCTCCTTGAACGAACGGACGATCACGGTGTTGCGATGCCTCCTCGGCTGGGGTGTGTTTCAGGCGGTTTCACGGACGGCGCGGGCCAGGACCCTGAGGCCCTCGTCCAGCTCGTCCGGGGTGATGGTCAGGGCGGGGAGCAGCTTGACGACCTCGCTCTCCGGGCCGGACGTCTCGATCAGCAGACCGAGCTCGAAGGCGCGCCTGGCGACCCGGCCGGCGCGCGCCTTGTCGTGGAACTCCAGGCCCCACACGAGGCCGCGGCCGCGGTACTCCTTGACGTCGGCGAGGTTCTCCTCGGTGATGGCGATCATCGCCTGCTCCACCTGTTCGCCGCGCTTGCGGGTCTGCTTCTCCATCGCGGAGCCGTCCGCCCAGTACGCCTCCAGGGCAGCGGTGGCCGTCACGAACGCGGGGTTGTTGCCGCGGAACGTGCCGTTGTGCTCGCCCGGCTCCCAGACGTCCAGCTCCGGCTTGAACATGGTCAGCGCCATGGGCAGGCCGTAGCCGCTGATCGACTTGGAGACGGTGACGATGTCCGGCGTGATGCCCGCCTCCTCGAAGGAGAAGAACGCGCCGGTGCGGCCGCAGCCCATCTGGATGTCGTCGACGATGAGCAGCATGTCCTGCCGCTCGCACAGCTCGGACAGGGCGCGCAGCCACTCGGGCCGGGCCACGTTGATGCCGCCCTCGCCCTGCACCGTCTCGACGATCACGGCCGCCGGCTTGTTGAGGCCCGAGCCCTGGTCCTCCAGGATGCGCTCGAACCACAGGAAGTCCGGGACCTGGCCGTCGAAGTAGTTGTCGAACGGCATCGGCGTGCCGTGCACCAGCGGGACGCCGGCGCCGGCCCGTTTGAAGGCGTTGCCGGTCACGGCGAGCGAGCCCAGCGACATGCCGTGGAAGGCGTTGGTGAACGACACGACCGACTCGCGGCCCTTCACCTTCCGCGCCAGCTTCAGCGCGGACTCCACGGCGTTGGTGCCCGTCGGGCCCGGGAACATGACCTTGTACGGCAGGTCACGCGGGCGGAGGATGTAGTTCTGGAAGGACTCCAGGAACGCGCGCTTGGCCGTCGTCGACATGTCGAGACCGTGCGTGACGCCGTCCCGCTCCAGGTAGTCGATCAGGGCGCGTTTCAGGACGGGGTTGTTGTGGCCGTAGTTGAGTGAACCGGCTCCGGCGAAGAAGTCGAGGTACTCGTGGCCGTCCTCGTCGTACATGCGGCTGCCGTGCGCGCGGTCGAAGACGGTGGGCCAGCCGCGGCAGTAGCTGCGCACCTCGGACTCGAGGGTCTCGAAGACGCTGAGGTCGGGCTGGGTGATGGTCACGACGAATCGCTCCTCGGTGGCGTGGGAAGTCAGAGGGAGTCGGAAGACTGGGGGTCGGGCCGGTCCGTCAGAGGGCGAACGGCCCGATGCGGTGGAGAACCTCGGGGTCGTGCGGTCCGTCGGGGAAGTCCGAGGCGTCGAAGAGCACCTCGCGCTCCAGCAGGGCGCCGTGACGCTCCGCGAACGCGGTGAACAGGCGCTCGGAGGCGGTGTTGCCGGGGGACACGGTGGTCTCCACGGTGTCCACGCCGTGCTCCGCGGCGGTCCGGGCGGCCAGCGCGTCGAGCATGGCGGCGGCCAGACCGCGGCCGCGATGCGCCTCGTCGACGGCGACCTGCCAGACCAGCAGGGTGCGCGGGCTGTCCGGCCGGAGGTAGCCGGTGATGAAGCCGACCGCCTCTCCGCGCTCGTCGCGAGCGACGGCCGAGGTGGCGGCGAAGTCACGGCACCACAGCAGATAGCTGTACGACGAGTTCAGGTCGAGGACCTTCGAGTCCCTGGCTATCCGCCACAGCACGGCTCCGTCCGCCACGGTCGGGCGGTCGATTTGCAGGTCTGCTTGTGCGGCAGTCATGCGAATTGAACTTACCGAGGTAAATTCAAAATTGCATCGTCCTGCGGGGTTTACGCACGAGCGTGTCATGTGTTATCGCGTGTGCGGGCGTGTCCGCGCGAGGGGTCGGCGAAATGTACCGTTTCGCACGGTGCAAAGTGGGGTGAATCAGGCACGATGTGGAACCGGTCACATCCGTGTAACTCTCGTGACCGCGACCGGAAACGTCCGGTTGCCGCTTCCCGGATCGGGGCGTTTAGGGTCCGGAAGAGCGGGCAGAAGAGAACGGGAAGCTGTTCAGCAGAGTAATAGGGAAATAAGCCGGATAATGTCGCGGGAGTATCTGTGCGAGGGATTTCACTAATCCCCTTGGAATTCACGCCCCGATCACTCTGTAGATGCGCGCATCAGCTGGGCGCCGGGCGACGCCTTCGCGGCGTGCCTCGCCTGGATCCGTGTCCTTGAGCCGGGCGGTATCCCGTCTGCCGCGACCTGCGGTCTGCCGTGTGCTGCGGCCCGTGGGGGCTGGTCGCGCAGTTCCCCGCGCCCCTGGAGGGCGCCCAGTCCGCGGGAGTCGTGCGGCTCGGGGCGGCACGGGTGGGCGTAGGCGGCACCCTGTCAGCGCCGGGCTGCGCGGTGCCCCCCGGTCCGCACCAGCGCCGACGCCCAGTAACAACCCCCGCTCAGGCCCAGGCCCGCTCCGCCGCCGACAACGCCGCCGGCAGGTCCACGGGCAGCCCCGCGTCCGTCAGGGCCGTCGCCAAAGCGGAAAGACACGCCCGCACCGTCCCCCGCGTCGCGTCCGGGCCGTAGTGGTTCACCCGGATCATCTCCCGCGCCAAAGCGCCGCCCCCCGCCGCGAGCGGCAGCTCAGGGTCCGCGGCCAGGGCGCGAGCCACCAGGTCCGACGCCGTCGTGCCGGAAGGCACCCGCACCGTCGTGGCGACCGGCGCCGCATCCCTCGCGTCACGCACGTACGGCGAGATCCCCCCGCCCAGCGCCACAACCCCCGCCCGCGTCGCCGCGGCAGCCGACGCGTGCCGGGCCATCACCGTCTCCAGCCCCTCCGCCTCGATCCGCTCCACGCACGCCTCCAGCGCGAGCATCTCCAACTGCGCCGGCGCGTGCAGCAGCGTCTTGCGGCCGCCGTCGATCCACCGCTCCTTCCAGTCGAGGAGGGAGAGGTAGGACCGGCGCGGCGCGTTCGGGTTGGCCGCCATACGGGCCCAGGCCCGCTCGCTCACCGACACCGCCGACACCCCGGCCGGCCCGCCCATCGCCTTCTGCGCCCCGATGACGCACAGGTCGACGCCCCAGGCGTCCGGCAGCACCGGCTCCGCGCCCACCGAGGCGACCGCGTCCAGGTAGAACAGCGCGCCGTGCTCCCGCACCACCTCGCCGATCGCGGCGACCGGGTTGGTGTTGCCGGTGGCCGCCTCGGCGTGCACCAGCGACACGAAGTCGATCTCCGGGTGCTCCGCGAACGCGTCCCGCACCTGCTGGGCGGTCACCGCCGTGTGGAACGGCACCGTCAGGTCGATGACCGTGGCGCCGCAGTCCCGCAGCCAGTCGCCGAAGGTCTGCCCGTAGGGGCCGGTGATGACGTTCAGCGCGGTCGTCCCGGGCCCGGCCGCCGCGCGGATCGCGCCCTCCAGCGGCAGCAGCGCCTCGCCCTGGGTGATCAGGACGTCCTGCCCGGTGCCCAGCAGCCGCGCCACCCGGTCCTCGATCGAGGCGAAGCGCGCTGCGCTCAGCGGGGGCAGGTCCAGGAGGAGGTTCGTCACGGTGGTGCTCTTTCGCTCAGGATCGCGGTACGCGGTACGCGCCTGCGAGCCTAACCCGTCCCCGGGGACCGCCCGCAGGTTGTCCGAAGGCCCTCTGTGATCTTGCCCGTCGGACCACTACCGTGACGCCCCTGCTGGAGGACGACCCCCACATCTAGGAAGCGCTCACGTGCGAAGACGAATACGGCTCGCCGGCTCACTCGCCGTACCCGCCCTGCTGGGCCTGAGCCTGCTGGCCCCCACCACCGCCCAGGCCGCGGACGTCACGTCCGGCGACCACAAGGCGGTGTTCAACTACACCAAGCCGGGCAGCACCACGCTGGACCACTCGATCCTCAACGACCTCGCCGGTCTGGTCGACCGGGCGGCGCCGGGCTCCACCGTGTACATGGGGATGTACTGGTTCGGGCTCGCCGAGCTGAAGGCGAAGATGCTCGAGGCGCAGGACCGCGGCGTCACCCTCCGCATGGTCGCGGAGAAGCGCAACGAGTCCATCAGCACGCCCTTCACCGCCGCCGAGCTGAAGAACGGCTCCACCTGGACGTGGTGCACGAACAGCTGCCTCGGCAACGGTCCCGACGACGTCAACGCCATCAGCCACGACAAGTACTTCGTCTTCACCGCCCTGGACGACGGGCGGAAGAACGTGGTCTGGCAGAGCTCGCAGAACATCGCCCTCTCCCAGTCCGGCGAGCTCAACAACGCGCTGGTGGTCGCCAACAACGCGCAGCTGGCCGCGCGGTACATCGCGCACTTCCAGGACCAGGTCAAGCACGCGGGCGACAGCCTGCACACCACGTACGACCACACCACGAGTGACCCGGACGCCCCGGTGGAGGCGTTGTTCTTCCCGCGCGACACCGCCTCCGACGCCTCGCACTACGGCAACGCCGACATCGTCGCCTCGTTCATCGACGACGTCGACTGTGCCCGCGACGGCCGCATCCGGATCTCCGCGGCCGAGCTCGACGAGCGCAGCTCACGGCCCGCGATCCACACCGCGCTGGCGGCGAAGAAGGCGGCCGGCTGCGCCATCGAGATCAACGGCCGGGACCTGAGCGACCCCAACGGCGACGGCGACAACGCCGGGGTCAACGAGCTCACCGGCCTGGACATCCCCGTGTACGCCAACCGCCCCGGCGGCTGCCGCTACTCGACCATCACCTGCAACCGCGGCACCACCCACTCCAAGTACCTGCTCACCGAGTGGAAGAAGGCCGACGGCACCCAGGTCCGGCACGTCTTCACCGGCTCGCACAACTGGACCAAGGGCGCGCTCCAGCGCAACGACGAGACGCTGCTGAGGATCGACGACCCGGGGATCTACCAGGCGTACGTCGACAACTTCAACGCGGTGCGCCAGGGCACGTACGACATCGACTCCACCGTCTACGGCTCCACCGCCCAGCACTACTCGCGGGTCAACACCAAGGCCGAGGGCGACCAGCACTACAGCGCGGTCGCCTCCGGCGGCACCGCCTCCGCCACCTGGACCGCGGTGGTCTACGAGGAGGGCGACCGCCACGACTCCTCGGACACCGAACTCGGCACCGACGTGTACATCCGCATGTACAAGGACGGCGTGCCGCTGTGGAACGAGAAGAAGCTCAGCACGAGCGGCACCAACGCGACCTGGTCCCACCAGAAGCCCGACGTGGGCGTCGACGCGAACGGCAACGCGGTCGTCGTGTGGACCGCCGACGAGGACGGCAACAAGTACGGTGACATCGCCGTGCGCAGGGTCGCCCCGGACGGGACCGTGACCACGCTGCCGCGTCCGCACGCCTCGGGCGACGGCGACCAGCTCCGCCCGACCGTCGCCGTCGCCCCGGACGGCTCCTACGCGGTGGCATGGGAGTCCACGGCCGACGGGTCCACCCTCAACCAGGTGTACGCCGCGAGCTGGTCCGGCACCGGCGCCCTGCGCTACCAGGACGTCCAGGTCAGCACGATCAACTCCGGCGCCGCCGGCTCCAACCGCCGCCCGGACGTGGCCGTGGACGACGCCGGGCGGGCGACGGTCGTGTGGGAGGAGGACGCCGACGGCAACGGCGGGCTGAACATCGGCCTGGCCACGCTGAACACCTCGGGCGGCTTCGCGGTCGCCCGTAAGACCGCCAACTCGCTCACCGACGGCCGGCAGACCCGGCCCGCGGTCGCGGTGACCGGCGACGGCCGGATCGTCGCCGCGTGGGCGGACGAGTACACCACCGGCAGCGGCACGGTGGTCCGCAGGCAGCGGGTGTACCACCGCACGTTCTCGGCCACCGGCGCCCCCGGCGGCGCCGAGACGCGCACCACGCCGGACTCGGCCGAGGTGCCGGGCGACCGCCCGATCGGCACCCAGGCCGACCCGGACGTCACCGTCTCCGACGCCGGCGACTTCGTGGTGGCGTGGAAGGAGGCCTTCGTCGACGGCCTCGACGACGTGTGGGCCCGTGGCTTCGACTTCGACGGCAGCACCACCGGACGTCTCCCGGCCCGGCGGATGAACGTCGTCTCGGGCGGCGGACAGGGCGGTCCCGCGGTCACCCTGGCGCCGGACGGCCGGCTGTCCCTGACGTACTCGGACGACTACGACGGGAACGAGTTCAACGAGATGCGGCTGCGGGACGCCTTCGCCAACAAGTAGGCGCACGGCCCTCGCATCCCCCGCCGGCCGACGGCCCGGACCGCTCCCCGCGGTCCGGGCCGTCGGCGTGGGGGGAGGGGCGGCCGCGGAGCGCGGGCGGAAGATCGGAGGCCGAACGGCGTAGTCCTCCTCCGATTGATGTGAGGTGCCCAAACGTTTCCTTATAATCGGAACTTCTCGTTTCGCTCACAGGAGGCCCCTCGTGAACACGCTTCCCGGCCGCAGGACCCGGGTCCTGGTTGCCACCACCGCGACGGCCGGGATGGTGCTCCTCGCCGCCTGCACGTCCACCGACGACGGGGGCGGCGGCTCCACGACCGCCGGCGGGGTCGAGCTCGTCAAGGCGGGGCAGCTCACCACCTGCACCCACCTGCCGTACCCGCCGTTCCAGTCGGAGATCGACGGTAAGGTGCAGGGCTTCGACGTCGCCCTGATCGACCTCGTCGCCGACGACCTCGGCGTGAAGCAGGAGATCCTCGACACGCCGTTCGAGAACTTCAAGACCGGCGCCTTCCTCAACTCCGGCGAGTGCGACCTGGCCGCGGCCGGCATGACCATCACCGAGGAGCGGAAGAAGAACGTCGACTTCTCCGACCCGTACTTCAAGGCCACCCAGGCCGTCCTCGTCGCCAAGGACAGCGGCGTCGGCTCCCTCGCCGACGTGAAGGCGAAGAACGTCAAGCTGGGCGCCCAGGCGCAGACCACCGGCGAGGACTACGTCAAGGGCCAGGGCTACGACCCGGTCTCCTTCGAGTCCTCCGACGCCGTCCTCAACGGCCTGCGCACCGGCCAGGTCAAGGCCGTCGTCATCGACTACCCCGTCGTCCAGGGCTGGCTGAAGGACAAGGCGAACGCCGACGCCTTCACCGTCGCCGAGCAGATCGACACCGGCGAGGAGTACGGCTTCACCGTGAAGAAGGGCAACACCGCCCTGCGCGAGGCCGTGAACAAGTCGCTCGCGGACGCCAAGGCCGACGGCACGTACAAGAAGCTGTACGAGCAGTGGATCGGCCCGTACGACGAGTCCGCCGCCTCGCCGGCCGCCTCCTGACCTCATGGCCGACACGGAGAAGACGCCCGTCCCCCGGCGGAAGGGCCTGACCCGGCGCCAGAAGCGGAGCATCTCGCGCGGCATCCAGTACGCCGTGTTCGTCGCGGCCGTGACCGCCTTCGGCGTCACGGCCGACTGGGGACGGCTGCAGAACCAGTTCGCGCAGGCCGAGATCGCCGAGCGGATGTTCCCCGAGGTCATCACGCTCGCGCTGAAGAACACCGTCCTCTACACGGTGACCGGCTTCGGCGTCGGCCTCGCGCTCGGCATGGTCATCGCCCTGATGCGGCTGTCGTCCGTCGGCCCCTACCGCTGGCTGGCCGGCATCTACATCGAGATCTTCCGCGGCCTGCCCGCCCTGCTGATCTTCATCTTCATCGGCGTCGCCGTCCCGCTCGCCTTCCCCGGCACGGAGATCATCGGCGGCACGTACGGCAAGGTCGCCCTCGCGCTCGGCCTGGTGGCCGCCGCCTACATGGCGGAGACCATCCGGGCCGGCATCCAGGCCGTGCCCAAGGGGCAGATGGAGGCGGCCCGCTCGCTGGGCTTCTCACCCGGCCGCGCCATGGTGTCGATCATCATCCCGCAGGCCTTCCGGATCATCCTGCCGCCGCTCACCAACGAACTGGTCCTGCTGTTCAAGGACTCTTCGCTGGTGCTGTTCCTCGGCGTCACCCTGGAGGAGCGCGAGCTGTCCAAGTACGGCCGCGACCTGGCCAGCCAGACCGCCAACTCCACGCCCATCCTGGTGGCCGGCCTGTGCTACCTGCTGATCACCATCCCGCTCGGCTTCGTCGTGCGCCGCATGGAGGCCAAGGCTCAGGAGGCCGTCAGATGAGCCGCCCCGAGATCCGCGTCAGCGGACTGCACAAGTCGTTCGGCGACAACCATGTGCTGCGCGGCATCGACCTGGAGATCGGCCAGGGTGAGGTCGTCTGCGTCATCGGCCCGTCCGGCTCCGGCAAGTCCACGCTCCTGCGCTGCGTGAACCTCCTGGAGGAGCCCACCGAGGGCCAGGTCTTCGTCGGCGGCATCGAGCTGACCGACCCGGACGTCGACATCGACGCCGCACGCCGGCGTATCGGCATGGTGTTCCAGCAGTTCAACCTGTTCCCGCACCTGACCGTCACCGAGAACCTCACGCTGCCGCAGCGCCGCGTGCTCAGGCGCGGCAAGGCGGAGGCCGCGAAGGTCGCCGCGCAGAACCTGGAGCGGGTCGGCCTCGCCGAGAAGGCGGACGCCTACCCGTCCTCCCTCTCCGGCGGCCAGCAGCAGCGCGTCGCCATCGCCCGGGCGCTCGCCATGGGCCCCGAGGTGATGCTGTTCGACGAGCCCACCTCGGCGCTCGACCCCGAACTGGTCGGCGACGTCCTCGCGGTGATGCGGATGCTCGCCGACGAGGGCATGACGATGATGGTCGTCACCCACGAGATGACCTTCGCCCGCGAGGTCGCCGACCGGGTCGTCTTCATGGACGGCGGCGTGGTCGTCGAGGACGGCACCCCCGAGCGGGTCATCGGGGCCCCCCAGCACGAGCGCACCCGGCACTTCCTGTCCCGGCTCCTCGACCCGGCCATGGCGGAGGTCGAGGAGGAGACGTCGGACCAGGTGGGGAAGTCCGGCTAGACGCGCTGTACGGCAAGGGCCGCCCTCCCGGAGGCCCGCCCCGCAGGGCGCTCCGGGAGGGCGGACCCCCGTGCGGCGGCAGCTCTCAGCCGCCGCACGCGGCTCGCCGGGGTCATGGACGTCGTACAGGCGCATGTCGAGGAGGCCGACGCGGACCCGGGTCTCGAACATCGGATCGTCGAGTGAGCGGGCCGGCTCAAGGAAGAACGACCGTCCGTGACAGGAGGGCCGGTGGCGGCGGGAGCGCCCGGACGGGGCCGCGGGCGACGAACTATCGTGCGGGGCATGAGCGATCAGGCGGTGCTGCACGTGAAGGGGCGGATCCTCGTCGGCCCGGACGAGGTCCGCGACGAGCTGTGGGTGGTCGACGGACGCATCTCCTACGACCGTCCCGCCCGCGCCCGTGACGTCCGGACCGTCGACGGCTGGGTGCTGCCCGGCCTGGTCGACGCCCACTGCCACGTGGGTCTCGACCGGCACGGCGCCGTCCCCGAGGACGTCGCGGAGAAGCAGGCCCTCACCGACCGGGACGCGGGCGCGCTGCTGCTGCGCGACGCCGGATCGCCCTCCGACACCCGGTGGATCGACGACCGCGAGGACCTCCCGAAGATCATCCGGGCCGGGCGGCACATCGCCCGCACCCGCCGGTACATCCGCAACTACGCCTGGGAGGTCGAGCCCGACGACCTCGCCGCGTACGTCGCCCAGGAGGCCCGGCGTGGCGACGGCTGGGTGAAGCTGGTCGGCGACTGGATCGACCGCGACCTGGGCGACCTGTCGGCCTGCTGGCCGCGCGGCGCCGTGGAGGCGGCCATCGCCGAGGCACACCGGCTGGGCGCCCGCGTCACCGCCCACTGCTTCGCCGAGGACTCCCTGCGCGACCTCGTCGAGGCGGGCATCGACTGCGTCGAGCACGCCACCGGGCTCACCGACGACACCATCCCGCTGTTCGCCGAAAGGGGCGTCGCGATCGTCCCCACCCTGGTCAACATCGCCACCTTCCCCGCGCTCGCGGACGGCGGCGAGAGCAAGTTCCCGCGCTGGTCCGCCCATATGCGCCGGCTCCACGAGCGCCGCTACGACACCGTGCGCTCCGCCTACGACGCCGGCATCCCCGTCTTCGTCGGCACCGACGCCGGCGGCACCCTCCCGCACGGGCTCGCCGCCGAGGAGGTGGCGGAACTGGCCAAGGCCGGACTCCCGCCCGTCGAGGCGCTCGCCGCCGGCACCTGGAAGGCCAGGGCGTGGCTCGGCCGCCCCGGTCTGGAGGAGGGCGCCCCGGCCGATCTGGTGGTCCACGACGCCGACCCGCGCGCGGACCTGCGGGTGCTCACCGCTCCGCGCCGGGTGGTGCTCGACGGGCGCGTCGTCGCGTAGGACGCGCCCACCGGTGGGGCCCCGGGGGGTGACGGTGGGGAACAGCCGTACCCCGAAAATCGAAAATGCTGTCCGATCTTCCCCGAAGGGGTGAAGAGTCGCCGGATCGCTGACGGGACGGCGCGGGCGCGGACATTCTTTCCGGGTCCCAGCAACATCTCATGGGGGTCCCACCACCTTGTACACCATCAACTCCCGTACGTCTGCCCGCCGTTGGTCCACCGCCGCAGTCGCCTGTGCCATCGCTGCGGGACCCGTCGCCCTCGTCGGCGCCGCGCCGGCGTACGCCACCGAGGGCCACGGCCACGCGAGCGCCTCCGTGCTGCGCACCGACCTCGACGTGTCCCTCCTCAACAAGTCGGTGCAGGTCCCGCTCACCGTCTCCCTCAACGAGGTCGAGGCGCCGGAGAGCGCGCGGCAGACGGCCCTCACCGCCACGCTCGACGGCGTGAACCACGGCAAGCCGTTCAGCGTGCTGCGCGCCGAGGTGGCCGACGCGGTCGCCACCGTCGAGGGGGACAGGGCGGAGGCGTCCACCACCCTCGCCGACGCCCGCCTGCACGTCCCCGGACTGCCGCTGCTGTCGCTCGTCGAACTGGAGGCGGTCAGCTCCAAGGCGGTCTGCGAGGTGGGCCGGACCCCGCACGCCTCGGTCACCCTGCCCGCCGCGGTCACCGTCCTCGGCAAGCGGGTCTCGCTGAGCGCGGGCGGCCCGACGCACGTCGAGGTGCCGGGGGTGGGGTCGGTCCGCCTCGACCTGTCGGCGACCGAGACGACGACGTCGACGGCGGCGGCGACCGCGCTGAAGCTGGAGGTGTCCGTGAATCCGGCCAAGCTGAACGTGGCGGAGGTGGAGGGGCGGTTGACGCTGGCGGCGTCGAAGTGCGAGACGCCTGCGGCGGCTGCTGCTGAGGAGGCTCCGGAGGCCGCCGCCCCCGAGGCCCCCGGGTCACCCGAGAAGGCGGACCCCGCGGTCGAACCCCAGGGCGCCCGAGCGGAGACCAACCTCGCGGAAACCGGCGGGGACTCCGCGACGCCGTACGTGGCAGCGGGCGCGGTGGCGCTGCTGGCGGCGGGCGGGGGAGCGGTGCTGATGTCGCGGCGGGGGCGGAGGAACTGACCCGAGGGGGTCGGGAGTGCGGGGTACACTTCGCGCCCCGCACCCGCCGGTGCCTGGGGGGCGCTGCAACAGAGGCGCGCCGCTGAGGGTGCCGCTGCGCCCACCCGTGCCGCCCCAGCGGCACGACTGCCCGCAGCGGCGGCGGGTCCCTTTCAGCGCCCGCGGCGGAGACGCCACCAAGGGGGCGCGGGGAACTGCGCGACCGGCCACGGATTGCCCGCACCCGGCGTCGTAGAGGTGACCCTGCGCCCACCCTCCCTTACTCTCGGCTTCGCTCGAGGGGGAGGTACCCCCATCGCCCTGGGGGCACCTCCCAGGCCCTTGAGGCACTGGGGGCTCAACTGCCCGCAGCGGCGGGCGGCTCGCGCTGCGGCGGCGGGACCTGCCGGCGGCCGTGGCGCAGGCGTACTCAAGGGGCGCGGGGAACTGCGGACCGCTACCGCCAGCAGGTGATCGCCCACGGACCGCTGCCGTCGGACGACGGTGCCACCTGGCCGGGCACCGCGGCCCTGGTCCGAGCACCGACCCGACCACGGCCCGCGCCATCCTCACCCCGGACCGGTACGCCGACATCGAGGTGCACAACTGGCAGTCCGGCGGCCGTCCGTCACAGTCGACGTCAGGCCCTCAACACCCGCCCCAGCGCCCCCAGGAACCCCTCCGTCGTCCCCCGGTCCCGCACCGCCAGGCGCAGCCAGTCCCCGTCAAGCCCCGGGAACGTATCCCCGCGCCGGGCCGCATAGCCAAGCGTGCGCAGCCGTCGGCGGACCCCCGCCGCGTCCGGGACGCGCACCAGCACGAAGGGAGCCTCCGCCGGCTCCACCACCCTCACGCCGAACGGCGCGAAGTCCCGCAACCCTGCGAGCAGAAACGCGCGGTCCGCCGCAATCGCCCCCGCCGCCTCCTCCGCCTCCGCCAGCGCCGCGGGCGACACACACGCCTCCGCCGCCGCCAGCGCCGGCGTGGACACCGGCCACAGCGGCTGCGCCCGCTCCAGCTCAGCGACGGTCTCCGGGGCCGCCAGCACGTACCCGATGCGCAGGCCCGCCAGCCCCCACGTCTTCGTCAGGCTGCGCAGCACCACCAGCCCCGGGACGTCCGTCCGCCCCGCCAGCGCCTCCCGTTCGCCCGGCACCGCGTCCATGAACGCCTCGTCCACCACCAGCGTCCGCCCAGGACGGGCGAGTTGGGCGACCGAGGACGCCGGGTGCAGCACCGACGTCGGGTTGGTCGGGTTGCCGATCACCACCAGGTCCGCGTCCTCCGGGACCGCCGCCGGGTCGAGGCGGAAGCCGTCGGCCTCCCGCAGCAGCACCCGGTCCACCGTGTGCCCCGCGTCCCGCAGCGCCGCCTCCGGCTCCGTGAACTGCGGGTGCACCACCACCGGCCGCGACACCTTCAGCGCCCGCGCCAGCAGCACGAACGCCTCCGCCGCGCCCGCCGTCAGCAGCACCCGCTCCACCGGCAGTCCGTGCCGCGCCGCGACCGCGGCCCGCGCGTCCCGCCCGTCCGGGTAGGCGGCGAGCCCCGCCAGCGACGCGGCGATACGGTCCCGCAGCCACGCCGGGGGCGTGTCCGCGCGGACGTTGACCGCGAGGTCGACGAGCGTGCCGCCGTCGTCACGGACCTCGGCGTCGCCGTGATGACGCAGGTCGTGAAGCGGCCCCGGCTCAGTGGGCATGACTGTGGGCGTGCGCGTGACCATGACCGTGATGGTGCCCGTCGTGGTGCCCGTCGTCGTCCGGGTGGAAATGCGGCTGCTGCGGCAGCCCCACCTTGTCCTCGAACCCGGGCAGCGCGATCCGGTACACGCAGGAGTCGCAGTTCATCCGCAGATCGCCCTTCACGGCCTCCTCGTACCGCTCCAGGACCAGGTCCAGCAGCTCCGGCTCCGGGCCGATGACGTCCGCCGACCGCACCTCGGCGTCCGGGTGCGCCGCGGCCCACTCCTCCGTCTGCGTCCGCACCCGGTCCGGCAGGATGCCGGTGAACAGGAAGTACGGCAGCACGACGATCCGCCGCGCCCCGAGCCGTGCGCACCGGTCGAGACCGCCAGGCACGTCCGGCTTCGCCAGCGACACGAACGCCGTCTCCACGCCCGCGTACCCGCGCCCCTCCCACAGCAGCCGGGCCGCCTTGAACACCTCCGCGTTGGCGTCCGGGTCCGTCGACCCGCGTCCCACCAGCAGCACCGTCACCTCGGCGGGGTCCCAGGACGGGTCCACCGCCTCGGCGAGCCGCCGCTCCAGCACCCGCAGCAGCGCGGGGTGCGGGCCCAGGGGACGGCCGTACGTGTACGAGACGCCGGGGTGGCGTTCCTTCTCGCGGGCCAGCGCGGCCGGGATGTCGCCCTTGGCGTGCCCGGCGGACACCAGCATCAGCGGCACGGCCGCGAACCGCCGCACCCTCCGCTCCACCAGTTCGGCGACGGCCTCGCCCAGCGGAGGCGGGGACAGTTCGATGAAGCCGCCCGCGACGGGCAGGCCGGGCCGGCGGCGGCCCAGTTCCCGCACGAAGGCGCGGAACGCCTCCGCTCCGGCGTCGTCCCGGGTGCCGTGGCCGGCGATGAGCAGGGCGGGCGGGGTGGTCACAGGGTCTCCTCGGTCGAAACGGGGTGGTACAGCAGGGCGTTGAGCGCGGCGGCGGCGACCGCCGACCCGCCCTTCTCGGACACGTTGCTCACGGCGGGCAGTCCGCTCTCCCGCAGCGCCGCCTTGGACTCGGCCGCGCCGACGAACCCGACGGGCAGGCCGATCACCAGCGCGGGGGAGGCGTCCAGGGTCAGCAGCTCCTCCAGCGCGGTGGGCGCGCACCCGATCACCCACAGGGCGCCGGGCCCGACCTCCTCGTACGCGAGCCGCACGGCGTGCGCGGACCGGGTCAGTCCCGGCCCGGACCGCGCTTCGCGCAGCCGGCAGACGGTCTCCCGGCGGGTGATCCCGGCCGCGACCATCTCCACGTCCGCGACGACGGGCGCGCCCGCGTGCAACGCGGCGTGCGCGCGCTCCAGTTCGGCCTCGTCCATGACGAGGTCGGCGGCGTACTCCAGGTCGGCGGAGGAGTGCACGACCCGCTCCACGACCGCCCGCGTCAGCGGCGGGAAGCGGGACGTGTCGAGACGGGCGCGCAGCCGCCGGAACGACTCCTGCTCGATGGGGTGGATCACGCGGTTCACCGGGTCTCCTCCTGCCAGCGGTAGCCGCGCGGGGTGACCATGCGCCCCGCGATCTCCCGGGTCGCCGTGTTGCCCACGGTCACGACCGTCATCATGTCGACCGTCGCCGGGTCCAGCGCGGCCAGCGTGGTCAGCCGCACCGACTCGTCCACGCGGGACGCGTTCCGCACGACCCCGACGGGGGTGGCGGGCGTCCGGTGTTCGGCGAGCAGGGCGAGCGCCTTCGGCAGCTGCCAGTCACGGCCCCGGCTGCGCGGGTTGTAGAACGTCACCACCAGGTCCGCCTCGGCCGCCGCCCGCACCCGCCGCTCGATGACCTCCCATGGCGTGTGCAGGTCGGACAGGCTGACGGACACGTGGTCGTGGCCCAGCGGCGCCCCGAGCAGCGCGCCCGCCGCGAGCGCCGCCGTCACCCCCGGTACGCCGATCACGTCGATGTCGTCGGACGCCTCCGCGAGCGCCGGGGACGCCATCGCGTAGACGCCCGCGTCGCCGCTGCCGATCAGCGCGACCGCCTGCCCGCGCCGGGCCTCCTCGACTGCCGTACGCGCCCGCTCCTCCTCCGCGCCGAGTCCCGACTCCAGCACGCGTGTGCCGGGCCGCAGCAGGTCGCGGATCTGGTCGACGTACTGGTCGAGCCCCACCAGCACCGACGCGCGCCGCAGTTCGTCGCGGGCGCGGGGGGTGAGCAGGTCCCGCGCGCCGGGACCCAGCCCGACCACCGCGAGCCGACCTCGCCCCGGACGCCGCACGACCGCACAGGTCGCCATGGCGGGGGAGCCTCCCGAGCCCGCCGACTTCCGCTTCGGCACGAGGAGTTCACCGCCGCCGACGAGCGCGGCGGCCTCCGCGACGGAGGGGGTGCCGACGGCGGCGAGCGGCGCGTCCGACGGGTTCGGCACCTCCACCCGCGCCAGCTCCTCCGCCGGGTGCGTCACCAGGGGCACGCCGAGCCGCCGGGCGGCCTCCACGAGCCCGGGCTCCCCGGCCTTGGCGTCCACGGTGGCCAGTGCGGCCACGGACGCCGCCGACAGCCCCGCCTCCCGCAGCACCTCCTCGACGAGCCCGAGCACCTCCTCGACGGGGGCGCCCTTCGACGCGCCCACCCCGACGACGAGCGTCGGCGGCCTCAACACAGCCTCCCCGTCCGCCGGTTCGACCAGCCGGTCCGTCAGCCGGACCGTGTAGGCGCCCTCGTCGGCGACCGGCAGCGGAGGCAGCGGCCAGGTCACCTCGGCGCGCAGCGCCACCGCCTCCCCGTCCAGCAGCGCCCGCGACACGGCCGCCACATCGCCCTCCACGGGGAGGCCCAGCGTGTCCAGACCCGGCAGCCCCACCGCGTCCGTCGCGGTCGTCACCACCGGCTCCGCGCCCAGCACCTCGCCCACCTCGCGGGCGAGTGCGTTCGCGCCGCCGCCGTGCCCGCCGAGCAGCGACACCGCGAACCGCCCGGCCTCGTCCACGCACACCACGCCCGGGTCGTCCGCCTTGCCGTGCAGCAACGGCGCCACCAGCCGCACCACGGCCCCGGTGGCGAGGAAACACACCAGCCGGTCGCACTCGGCGAACGCGGCCCGTACCGCGTCCGCCACCGGACCGCCGTACACGCGTGTGCGGTCCGGCCAGGCGGCGGCCAGCCGGTCCCGCGCCGCCGCTCCCGCCGCCGTGGCGGAGATGAGGCCGATCACTCGCAGACTCCTTCACTGTGCGCCGGGGGCCGGACGCCCCACAGCAGGAAAACCGGATTGGTGGCCGCCAGCCGGGTCACGTCCCCCGGCAGCGGCGCCAGCCGCGACGACTGCAGCAGCACGCCGTCACAGACCAGACCCGCGTCGGTCAGCGCGGCCCGCGCGGCCGGCACCCGGTCCAGCGCGGCCATCGCGACGACGACCGTCCGCCGCGCCCGGCGCGCGCACGCGCCGACGACCGCCGGCAGCTCCCGGCCCCCGCCGCCGACGAACACGGCGTCCGGATCGTCACCCAGCCCGTCCAGCGCCCCGGGCGCCTCCCCGTGCACGACCGTCACGCCGACCCCGTGCGCGGCGGCGTTGGCGCGTACCCGCTCCACACCGTCCGCGTCCCGCTCCACGGCCACGACGGCCGCGCCGAGCCGCGCGCACTCCACGGCCACCGACCCCGACCCCGCGCCGACGTCCCACACCAGGTCGCCCGGGCGAGGCCCCAGCCGCGCCAGCGCCAGCGCCCGCACCTCGAACTTGGTGATCATCGAGTCCCGGTACGCGAACTCCGCCTCCGGCAGCGCCCATCCGGCCGGCCGCTCCCCGAGCCCCGCGACCGTACGCACAGGACCCAGCGCCCGCTCCTCGTCCAGACACAGCACCACGCTTATTGCGGAACCCCAGTCCCGGCCTGCCGCCTCCTCGGGCGTCACCCGCTCCACCGACTCCCCGGCCGACCCCAGCGCCGACGCCACGACCAGCACCCGCCGCTCACCGCGCAGCGCCGCCCCCACCTCGGCCGGACCGGCGCCGGGCCCGGTCAGCACGGCGACCTTCGGATGCGCCCGGCACACGTTCACCGCCGTCCTCGGATCCCGCCCGTGCGCGCTCACGACCACCGCGTCGTCCCACGGCAGCCCGGCCCGCGCGAACGCGGCGGCCACGGACGACACCCCCGGCCGCACGTCCAGCGTCTCAGGACCGAACCGCTCGGCCAGCGCCCGCACGATCCCGAAGAACCCGGGATCACCGGAGGCCAGCACCACCACAGGCCGCTCCTCGGCCACGTACGCGGCGATCGTGTCGAGCGCGGGAGCCAGCGGCCCCAGCACGATCCGCTCGGCGTCCTCCGGCACCTCCACGGCGTCCAGATGCCGCCGCCCGCCGACGACGAGCGAGGCCTTCCCCACCTCGGGCAGGCCGACCGGCGCGCCCGTACCCGTCCCCACCACGGTGATCATGTGCTCGCCCCCCGCTCCCGCAGCTCCCTGCGCGCCCGCGGGTCGGCCTTGCGGAAGCCGTGGAAGTGGCCCGGGTGGTACAGGTGCGAGCGGGTGCCGTGCGCGTCGAGGGCGGGGCCGACCAGGAACAGCGTGTGCTTCCACAGCTTGTGCTCCTTGACGGTCTCCTCCAGCGTGCCGATCGTGCACCGCACCACCAGCTCCTCCGGCCAGGTCGCCTGGTACGCCACCACGACCGGCGTGGACGTCGGATAGCCGCCCTCCAGCAGCTCCCGCACCAGCTGCCCGCTCCGCGCCGCCGACAGGAACACCGCCATCGTGGTGCCGTGCCGCGCGAACTCCCGCACCTCCTCGCCCGGAGGCATCGGCGTCTTCCCGCCGCCCAGCCGGGTGAGGATCACCGACTGCGCCACCTCCGGGATCGTCAGCTCCCGCCCCGCGAGCGCCGCCACCGCCGAGAAGGACGACACCCCCGGCACGATCTCCGTGGCGATGCCCAGCTCCACGCACCGGTCGAACTGCTCCTGGGTGCCGCCCCACAGCGCGGGGTCACCCGAGTGGATCCGCGCGACCTTCAGCCCCTCGTCACGGGCCCGCGCGTACACGGCCACCACGTCCTCCAGCGACATCGTCGCCGAGTCGAGGATCTCCGCGTCCTCACGCGCGTGCTCCAGGACCTCCGCCTGGACCAGGCTGGCGGCCCAGATCACCACGTCCGCCTCGGCGATGGCCCGCGCGGCGCGGAACGTCAGCAGATCGGCGGCGCCGGGACCGGCCCCGACGAAGGTCACCTTGCCGGTGGGGGCGTCGGACATGGAAAAGGGTCCTTCCCTGAAGACGGTCGGAAGTCGAAGGGGGGCCGAGCGGCTGTCACGCGTGCGCGGACACAGGCCGATCGGATACGAAGAGCACATGGCGGTCCTCGTCGCGCTGGGCGCGTTCCTGATGACGCTGGCCGGCGGCTGGTCGGCACACCGTGTGACCGACCGCCGCCACCTCGTGCTGGGCCTGGCCGGCGGACTGATGCTCGGCGTGGTCGGCCTGGAACTCCTCCCGGAGTCCCTGGAGGCCGCCGGCACCGAGCTGTACGGCGTGCCGGTGGCGTTGCTCCTCTTCGTCACCGGCTTCCTGCTGGCCCACCTGGTGGAACGGCTCCTCGCGCACCGTCAGGCGGCGCACGGGGCGGCCGAGAACCACGGCCGCACACCGGAGGTGGGCCTCACCGCGGCGGCGGCGATGGTCGGGCACAGCGCGATGGACGGCGTGGCGATCGGCGCCGCCTTCCAGGTCGGCGGGGGCATGGGCGCCGCCGTCGCGGTCGCCGTGATCGCCCACGACTTCGCGGACGGCTTCAACACGTACACGCTCGCCCACGCCTACGGCAACGCCCGCCGCCGTGCCCTCGCGATGCTGTGGGCGGACGCGGTGGCGCCGGTCGCGGGCGCCGCGTCCACCCTGTTCTTCACGATCCCGGAGCCGCTGCTCGGCGGCTACCTCGGCCTGTTCGGCGGCGCGCTGCTCTACCTCGCGGCGGCCGAGATCCTCCCCGAGGCCCACCACGCCCACCCGGCCCGCTCCACACTCGTGTGCACGGTCGCCGGGGTGCTGTTCATCTGGCTGGTCGTAGGCGCGGCCCATTGACCGCCCGTCGGTCCCGTTCACAGCTTGCCGCCCCGCCCGCCGCCCCGCCGGGGCGGCGCGATGAGCGTCGACAGATACGGCAACGGCGTGCCGTCCATCTCCGCCGCCGACCGCACGGACTCCTCCGGCAGCCCCAGCGCGGACCCCCACACGGCGTCGTCGAGCCGCCCGGTCTCCCGCAGCACCTCCGCGACCTCACCGGCCTGCCGCCCGAACTTGTACGCGACGACCGTGCCGGGCCCGGCCAGTGCCTCCTTGAGCACGGCACTCCCGGCGGTGACCGGCACCAGCGTCAACGGCTCGGTCCCCTCGGTCAGCACGGCCCCGGACCGGGCGGCGAGGTCCTGCATGGCGGTGATCCCGGGCACGGTCTCGACCACCACCCCCGGCACGAGCTCACCGACGGTCTGCGCGAGATAGGTGAACGTCGAATAGACGTTGGGGTCCCCGATGGTCGCGAACGCCACGGAGCGGCGCTCCCGCAGCATCCCGGCGACCCGCTGGCCTGCGGCGTCCCAGGCGGCCTCCCGCCGCGCCCGGTCCGTCCGCTCGTTCAGCGCGAACACCACCCGGACGACCTTCTCGGCGGGCACGTAGTGCAGCACGGTCGCCTCGGCCCGCCCCCGCTCACCCGTGTCCATCACGGGCACGACGACGACATCGGCGGCCCGCAGCGCGTTGACCCCCTTGACGGTCACCAGTTCCGGGTCCCCGGGCCCGACGCCCACCCCGATCAGCCTGCTGCTCATGACGTCCGGCACCTCTCCACGAACCGACGGGCGACACCGGGCGCCGACGCCCAGTGGGTGTGCAGATAACTGGCGTGCACGCCGCCCACGACGAACCCCTCGATCCGCCGCTCGGGCACACGCACTCCCCACGCGGGGGAGCTTCCGGCCCCCGGCTCGACGACGGTCCGATGAAACTCGTGCCCCCGCATGCGCGTCCCGGCCGCCGCCAGCACGCTGTCGTTCACGGCGACGGCATCCCGATACCCGAGCGTCAACCGCTCCGACATCCGAGCGGACGCGTCCAGCACGCCGCACATGGGCATCCCGTCCAACTCCCGGCACAGATACAGCAACCCGGCACACTCGGCGGCAACGGGAGCGCCACTCGCGGCCAGCTCGGCGATCTGCTTGCGCAGGCTCTCGTTGGCGGACAGCTCGGAGGCGTACACCTCGGGAAAACCCCCACCGATGACGACCCCGGAGGTCCCCTCGGGCAACTCCTCGTCGCGGAGGGGGTCGAAGGTGACGACCTCCGCTCCTGCGGCCGTCAACAACTCGGCATGCTCGGCATAGGAAAAGGAGAACGCGGCTCCACCGGCGAGGGCGACGACCGGCATTGTCAGCCCGTCCGGCGTTTGAGGACGAGGCCCGCCAGGGCCGACAGGGGGGTCTGGGGGCGCAGCCCCCAGGGACGGGAAGGGAAGGGGCGGCGGGGGAGAAGAAACAAGCGCCTCATCCGCATCCCAAGCCGCACCGACGAGAGGCCCCGCACTGGAAGCGAGGGCGACAAGCCCGGCCAGATCACACCCCTCGGCGACCATCGCCCCCATCGCGTCAACGGCGGCAACGGCGTCAGCCGCCCGCTCAGCCACAGGCACCAACCCAAGATGCCGAGACGGAGTCTCCACCCGAGCCCCCCGCCGCAACACCCCCAGCACAGGAACCCCGACAGCCTCCAACGCCTCCCGCAGCAGACCCTCATGCCGCTCCGACCCGACCTTGTTGAGAATCACCCCCCCGACCCGCACCTCAGGATCAAAGCTCACGAACCCGTGCACCAGCGCCGCCACCGACCGAGCCTGCGCCGACGCGTCGACCACCAGCACCACCGGTGCCCGCAGCACCTTCGCGACCTGCGCGGTGGACGCCAGCTCCCCCTCCCCGGCGGCCCCGTCGAACAGCCCCATCACGCCCTCGACGACGGCGATGTCACACCCCCGTGCGCCGTGCGCGAACAACGGGGCCACCAGTTCGGCCCCGCACAGGTACGCGTCGAGGTTCCGCCCCACCCGCCCCGTGGCGAGCGCGTGATAGCCGGGGTCGATGTAGTCGGGCCCCACCTTGTGCGGCGACACGGCCGTCCCGCGCGCGGACAGGGCGGCCATCAACCCCGTGGCGACGGTGGTCTTCCCACTCCCCGAGGAGGGCGCGGCAATGACCAACCGGGGAACGGAGCCGACGGAGCCCGCCCCCGTCACCACTCGATCCCCCTCTGCCCCTTCTGCCCGACGTCCATCGGATGCTTCACCTTGGACATGTCGGTCACGAGATCCGCGAAGTCGACCAGTTCCGCCGGCGCGTTACGCCCCGTGATCACCACATGCTGCGTCCCCGGCCGCTCCCGCAGCACGGACACCACCTCGGCGGTGTCCACCCACCCCCAGTGCATCGGGTAGGCGAACTCGTCCAGCACGTACAGCTTGTACGTCTCGGCGGCGAGGTCCCGCTTGACCTGCTCCCAGCCCTCGCGGGCCTTCTCCTCGTTGTCCATCTGCGCGTCGCGCTGCACCCAGGACCAGCCCTCGCCCATCTTGTGCCAGGCGACGGACCCGCCCTCACCGGAGTCCCCGAGCACCCGCAGCGCCCGCTCCTCGCCGACCTTCCACTTCGCCGACTTGACGAACTGGAACACCCCGACCGGCCACCCCTGGTTCCAGGCGCGCAACGCCAGCCCGAACGCGGCGGTCGACTTACCCTTGCCGACTCCCGTGTGCACCACCACGAGCGGCCGGTTCCTCCGCTGCCGCGTCGTCAGACCGTCGTCCGGCACGACACTCGGCTGTCCCTTGGGCACTACGCGGCCCTCCTCTGCACGTCCTTCACCAGACCGGCGATCGAGTCGGCCCGCAGCTCGTCGAGCGTCACGGCGGTCCCGCCCAGCTCATCCGCGAGCTGCCCGGCGAGCCCGAGCCGCACCGGCCCCGACTCGCAGTCCACGACCACGGAGGCGATGCCCTCCGCCGCGAACAGCCGGGCCGCACGCGAGGCCAGTGCGACCGGCTCGGGCCCACCGGTCGCCCGTCCGTCCGTCACCACCACGACCAGCGCCCGGCGCGCGGGATCCCGCAGCCGCTCCACCCGCAGCACGTCGTGCGCCTTGAGCAGCCCCGCCGCCAGCGGGGTGCGTCCGCCGGTCGGCAGCGACTCCAGCCGGGCCGCCGCCGCGTCCACCGACGAGGTGGGCGGCAGCGCGACATCGGCCGCCGACCCCCGGAAGGTCACCAGACCCACCTTGTCCCGCCGCTGATAGGCGTCCAGCAGCAGCGACAGCACGGCGCCCTTCACGGCGCTCATCCGCTGCCGCGCGGCCATCGACCCGGAGGCGTCCACGACGAACAGCACGAGGTTGCCCTCGCGGCCCTCCCTGGTCGCCTGCCGCAGATCGTCCCGGCGCACGACGAGCCCCCGCCCCGAGCGCCCCCGTGCCCGCTGATGCGGAGCCGCCGCCTGGACGGTCGCCGCCAGGTGCAGCTTGGTGAGCGCGCCCTGGGGCCGGCGCGCGCCGGTCGTCCGCCCGTGCTCGGTCCGCGCCCGCGACCGCCGCCCGGCGGCCCCCTCACCGATGCCGGGGACGCTCAGCGCCTTGGTACGGAAGGGCTCCGCCGCCCGCACGGGGGACTGCTCCCCGGCCCCACCGGGCGCGGGCTCACCCTCACCCTCCTCGGGCCGGGCGCCGGCGTCGGCGCCGTCACCCGCGGGACCCTCGTCCGGCTCCGGCCGCCCACCGCCCCCACCGGGGCCGCCGCCGTCCCCGTCCGGGCCGGGGTCGTCGTCCCCGGAGGAGTCGGAGAACTCCTCCAGCGTCTGATCGAGCTTGTCCTCGTCCAGCCCCGGCGCGTCGAAGGGATTGCGCCGCCGCCGGTGGGGGAGGGCCAGCAGCGCCGCCTGCCGCACATCCTCGGCGAGTACGTCCGTCCGCCCCGCCCAGGCCGCCAGAGCGGTCGCCGTACGCGCCATCACGATGTCGGCCCGCATCCCGTCGACCTCGAATGCACTGCACACCGTGGCGATCTGCCGCAGCGCAGAGTCACCGAGGCGCACCCGCGGCAACAACGTGCGTGCGGCGACGATCCGTTGCCGTACGGCGGTCTCCTCGTCGCCCCAAGAGGCGGCGAAGGCGGCCGGATCGTCGTCGTACGCCAGACGCCGTCGGACGACCTCCACCCGCTGGTCGGGCTCGCGGGAGGCGGCCACCTCGACGGTCAGCCCGAACCGGTCCAGCAACTGGGGCCGCAGTTCGCCTTCCTCGGGGTTCATGGTCCCGACGAGCAGAAAGCGGGCGGCATGCCGTACGGAGACACCCTCGCGCTCGATGTACGAGGCGCCCATGGCGGCAGCGTCGAGCAACAGGTCGACCAAGTGGTCGTGCAGCAAGTTGACTTCGTCGACGTAGAGGATTCCCCGGTGTGCGGCGGCCAGCAGTCCCGGCTCGAACGCCTTCACGCCCTCGGCCAGCGCCCGTTCGATGTCGAGTGCGCCGACCAGCCGGTCCTCGGAGGCGCCTACGGGGAGTTCGACCATGCGGGCGGGCCGCGACATGGCAACACCCGGCTCGTGCGGCGCGTCGGGACAGGTCGGGTCAGGGGCAATCGGGTCGCAGGAGAAACGGCACCCGGGTACGACACCAATCTCTGGGAGCAGCGTGGCCAGAGCGCGTACGGCGGTGCTTTTCGCGGTCCCCTTCTCGCCACGCACAAGGACGCCACCGACGGCTGGACTCACAGCGTTGAGAAGCAGCGCCAGACGCAGGTCGTCCTGGCCGACGACGGCTGTGAACGGATAGGGGGTGCTCACGCGGTGATCACTCCTTCGAGTGGTTGGTGCGATGACTGCGCGACGGGTGCAAGGTTGGATGCCAGGCTGAGGTTTTGCTCCTCGCACGCGCGGGGGTGGTCCTGCGGCACAGGTCGCTGCGATCTGACGCAGAGCGTGCTCCCCGCACCTGCGGGGAATTCCCGGGAGATCACCCGTCTCCCTCCAGATCTCCCTCAAGCTCGAGGTAGGTCGCCCGGAGCCGGTCCAGGGTCTCCTGGTCCGGCTCCGCCCACAGCCCCCGGTCCGCCGCCTCCAGGAGCCGTTCCGTGATGCCGCGCAGCGCCCACGGGTTGGACTTCTTCATGAAGTCGCGGTTCTCCGGCGAGAACACGTACTCCGCGCTGAGCTTCTCGTACATCCAGTCGTCCACGACCCCGGCCGTGGCGTCGTAGCCGAACAGGTAGTCCACGGTGGCCGCCATCTCGAAGGCGCCCTTGTAGCCGTGCCGGCGCATCGCCGCCATCCAGCGCGGGTTCACCACCCGCGCCCGGAACACCCGGTGCGTCTCCTCGCCCAGCGTGCGCGTCTTCACCTGGTCCGGGGTCGCCGAGTCACCGACGTACGCCTCGGGGGAGGCCCCCGTCAGGTGCCGGACCATGGCGACCATGCCGCCGTGGTACTGGAAGTAGTCGTCCGCGTCGACGAGATCGTGCTCTCTCGTGTCCACGTTCTTCGCCGCCACCGCGATCCGCCGGAACGCCGTCTCCATGTCGCCGCGCGCCGCGCGCCCGTCGAGCCCGCGGCCGTAGGCGTAGCCGCCCCAGACCGCGTACACCTCGGCGAGGTCCGCGTCGGAGCGCCAGTTCCGGGCGTCGATCAGCGGCAGCAGCCCCGCCCCGTACGCCCCCGGCTTGGAGCCGAAGATGCGCGCGGTGGCCCGCCGGCGGTCGCCGTGCTCGGCGGTGTCCTCGTCGGCGTGCGCCTTGACGAAGTTCTGCGACGCGGGCTCGTCCAGCTCGGCCACCGCCCGTACCGCGTCGTCGATCAGCCCCACGACGTGCGGGAACGCGTCCCGGAAGAAGCCGGAGATGCGGACCGTGACGTCGATGCGGGGCCGGCCCAGCTCCTCCAGGGGGACGACCTCGAAGCCGGTCACGCGCCGGGACGCGTCGTCCCACACCGGGCGGCAGCCCAGCAGCGCCAGGATCTCGGCGATGTCGTCGCCCTGGGTGCGCATCGCCGACGTGCCCCACACCGTCAGGCCGACGGACGTCGGGTAGGCGCCCGTGTCCTGCAGGTACCGCTGCACCAGCGAGTCCGCCAGCGACTGCCCGACCTCCCAACTCAGGCGCGAGGGAATCGCCTTGGGGTCGACGGAGTAGAAGTTGCGGCCGGTCGGAAGGACGTTGACCAGTCCGCGCGTCGGCGATCCCGACGGGCCCGCCGGGACGTACCCGCCGTCCAGCGCGCGCAGGATGTGCCCGATCTCGTCCGTCGTCCGTTCCAGCCGGGGTACGACCTCGTCGCACGCGAACCGCAACACGGCTACCGCGTCCGGGAGTTCGGTGCCCAGCACGTCCCGCACCAGGCCCGGCACCGCGTCCGCCGCCCAGCCGCGTTCCTCCATGCCCTCCGCGAGCCGCCGGCACAGCTGCTCCAGGAGGTCGATCGCGTCGGCGGCCGTGCGGGAGGGGCCGTCGGCCAGGTCCGTCAGCTCCACCGGCGCCTTCACCGGGGCGCCGGGCTCGGCCAGCAGCTCCTTCTCCACCAGCCCGAAGTGCGCGGCGAGGCAGGCCCGCAGGCCCGGCAGGGCGTTCGCCCGCCCGCCCCACACCTGGGAGGCGCGCAGCACCGCCAGCACCAGGTTCACGCGCGGCTCACCGACCGGGCCGCCGCCCAGGATGTGCAGGCCGTCGCGGATCTGCACGTCCTTGATCTCGCACAGATAGCCGTCGATGTGCATCACGAACTCGTCGAACGCGTCGTCGTCCGGCTGGTCGTCGACATGCAGGTCGTGGTGCAGCTCGGCGGCCTTCACCAGCGTCCAGATCTGCGCCCGCACCGCCGGGGCCTTCGCCGGGTCCAGGTCGCTGACCAGCGCGTACTCGTCGAGCAGCTGCTCCAGCTTGGCGAGGTCGCCGTAGGTGTCGGCGCGGGCCATCGGCGGCACCAGGTGGTCGACGACCGTGGCGTGGCCGCGCCGCTTGGCCTGGGTGCCCTCGCCGGGGTCGTTCACGATGAACGGGTACACCAGCGGCAGGTCGCCCAGCACCGCGTCCGGGGCGCAGCCCGCGCTCAGCCCGAGGCCCTTGCCGGGCAGCCACTCCATCGTGCCGTGCTTGCCCATGTGGACGACCGCGTCGGCGCCGAAGCCCCCCTCCGACGGTGCGGCCTCCAGCCAGCGGTAGGCGGCCAGGTAGTGGTGCGAGGGCGGCATGTCGGGGTCGTGGTAGATCGCGATGGGGTTCTCGCCGAAGCCACGCGGCGGCTGGATCATCACGACGACGTTCCCGAACCGCAGCGACGCCAGCACGATGTCGTCCCCGTCGACGTACAGGGAGCCCGGCGGCTCGCCCCACGCCTCGGTCATCGCGTCCCGCAGCTCGGGGTCGAGTTTCTCGAACCACGCCCGGTAGTCGGCCAGCGGCACCCGTGCGGGCGCGGCGGCCAGCTGGTCCTCCGTCAGCCACTCGACGTCGTGCCCGCCCGCCTCGATCAGCCGGTGGATCAGCTCGTCGCCCTCGGACGGATGCCCCTCGACGGCGTACCCGGCGTCCCTGAGCGCGTCCAGCACGCGCACCGCCGACGCGGGCGTGTCCAGGCCGACCGCGTTGCCGACGCGCGAGTGCTTTGTCGGGTAGGCGGTGAAGACCAGCGCCAGCTTCTTCTCGGCGTTCGGCTTGTGCCGCAGAGCAGCGTGCCGTACGGCGATCCCGGCGACCCGCGCGGCGCGCTCGGGGTCGGCGACGTACACCGGCACGTCGTCCTGGCCCTGCTCCTTGAAGGAGAACGGCACGGTGATCAGCCGGCCGTCGAACTCGGGGATGGCGACCTGCATGGCCGCGTCCATGGGGGAGAGGGCCGCGTCGGACTCCTCCCAGGCGGCCCGTGAGGTCGTGAGGCACAGGCCTTGCAGCACGGGGACGTTCAGCTCGGCGAGCGCGCCGACGTCCCAGGCCTCCTCCTCGCCGCCCGCCGACGCCTGCGAGGCGTGGCTGCCGCCGGCCGCGAGCACGGTGGCGACCAGCGCGTCCGCCCGGCCCAGCAGCGCGTACAGCTCCGGGTCGGCGCCGCGCAGGGAACCGCAGTACACGGGAAGCGCGTTGGCGCCGCGTGCCTCGATCGCGTCGCACAGGGTGTCCACGAACGCGGTGTTGCCGCTGAGTTCGTGGGCGCGGTAGAAGAGCACCCCGACGGTCGGGCGTCCCGGCTGCTCGACCCTTGAGCCGTGCACGCCGAACTCCGGCATCCTGCGGGGCTGTTCGAAGCCCTCGCCGGTCAGCAGCACGGTGTCCGACAGGAAGCGCGCCAGCTCGGCGAGGTTCTCCGGGCCGCCCTCGACGAGGTAGCGCAGCGCCTCGGCCACCACGCCCGCCGGGACGCTCGACTCGGCCATCAGCTCCGCGTCCGGCACGCTCTCCCCGCCGAGCAGCACCGTGGGGACGCCGGACGCCTTCAGCGCGGCCAGGCCGTCCTCCCAGGCGCGCTTGCCGCCGAGCAGCCGCACCACGGCCAGGTCGGCGCCGTCGAGCAGCGCGGGCAGTTCCTCCGCGACGTCGACGCGGGTGGGGTTGCCGATGCGGTAGCCGGCGCCGGAGGCCCGGGCCGCCAGCAGGTCCGTGTCGGCGGTCGACAACAACAACACAGTGCTCATGCGGGCGCTCCCGGTGGAATGAAGGGCAGTCCTCGTGGCGCGCCGGACTCGATGAGCCGCCACAGCGCGTCCGTGTCCGCGTGCTGTTCGATCAGGTCGCCGAGCCGGTCGAGCTGCTCCTCGCGCAGCGCGGCGAAGGAGGTGTCGGGGGCCGGCACGAAACGGCGTCCCGCGCGCTCGGCGACCGCGCGCAGGAACGCCCGCCGGAACCCGTCCGACTCCAGCGCCCCGTGCCAGTGCGTGCCCCACGTGCCGCCGACCCGGCAGCCGTCCAGGAAGGCGTCTCCGCCGTTGACGTCGGCGATCCCGTGGTGGATCTCGTAGCCCTCGACGCGCTCGCCGAGGGCCTCGCCGACGGGGCGGGCCAGGGTCTTCTCGCGGGCGAACCGCACCCGGACGGGCAGCACGCCGAGCCCGTCCACATGCCCCGCGCGGCTCTCCACGTCGTCCTCGATGTGCTCGCCGAGCAGCTGGAAGCCGCCGCAGATGCCCAGCACCGGCCGGCCCTCGGCGGCCCGCCGCACCAGCGCGTCCGCGAGACCCCGCTCGCGCAGCCAGCGCAGCGCCTTCACGGTGCCGCGGGTGCCGGGCACCACCACCAGGTCGGCATCGGCGAGTTCGTCCGGCCGGTCCACGAACCGCACCACGACGCCCGGTTCGGCGGCCAGCGCGTCGACGTCGGTGAAGTTGGACATCAGCGGCACCGCGCACACCGCGACCCGCAGCACCTCCTCGCCGGCCGGCGCGGCCACCTCGGACTCCCGCACGGCGCCGCGCAGGGAGACGCGCAGCCCGTCCTCCTCGTCGATGCCGAGCCCGTGCCGGAACGGCAGCACGCCGTAGGTGCGCCGCCCGGTGAGGCCGTGCAGCATCTCCAGGCCCGGCTCCAGCAGGGAGACGTCCCCGCGGAACTTGTTCACCAGGAACCCGGCGACCAGCTGCTGGTCCTCGGGGGAGAGCAGGGCGACCGTGCCGAAGAAGGAGGCGAAGACGCCGCCCCGGTCGATGTCCCCGACGACCAGCACGGGCAGCCGGGCGCCCCGCGCGATCCCCATGTTCACGATGTCGGTGCGGCGCAGGTTGATCTCGGCGGGGCTTCCGGCGCCCTCGCAGATCACCGCGTCGTACTCGGCGCGCAGCTGCTCCAGGCAGTCCAGGACCGTGCCGAGAAGCTTCTCCTGGCGGCCGCCGTGGTAGCCGCGGGCGCTCATCTCGCCGACCGGGCGGCCCATCAGCACCACCTGGCTGGACCGGTCGCCGCCCGGCTTCAGCAGCACCGGGTTCATCAGCGCCGTCGGCTCCACCCGGCACGCCTGCGCCTGCATGGCCTGCGCGCGGCCGATCTCGGCGCCCTCGCGGGTGACGAACGAGTTCAGCGACATGTTCTGCGCCTTGAACGGCGCGACCCTCACCCCCTGGCGCACCAGCCACCGGCAGATTCCGGCGGTGACCACGCTCTTGCCTGCGTCCGAGGTGGTCCCGGCGACCAGCAGTCCGCGACCGCTCACTGGGCACGTCCCTTCAGCACGCGCCGCGCGGCCACCCCGGCCGCGAGCGCCAGCCAGCCGACGCGCCGCGACAGGCGCACCGCCCGGTCGATGTCGGTGACGGCGACGGGGCGTCCGCCGCCGTTGAGGACGGGCCGGTGCTCGACCCGCCCGCCGTAGGAGAGGGTTCCGCCGAGCCGCACGCCGAGCGCGCCCGCGAAGGACGCCTCCACGGGACCGGCGTTGGGGCTGGGGTGCTTCGCCGCGTCCGCGCGCCAGGCCCGTACCGCCCCGCGCCGGTCGGGACCGGTGAGCGCGGCGAGGACGGCCGTCAGGCGCGCGCCCGGCCAGCCGGCGACGTCGTCGAGCCGGGCGGACGCCCAGCCGTAGCGGAGGTACCGGGGCGACCTGTGACCCACCATCGCGTCCAGGGTGTTGACGGCCCGGAAGCCCACCAGGCCCGGCACCCCGGCGACCGCGCCCCACACCAGGGCGCCCACCACGGCGTCGGAGGTGTTCTCGGCGACGGACTCCACCACGGCGCGGGCGATTCCGTCGGCGTCCAGCGCCTGCGGGTCACGGCCGCACAGGTGCGGCAGCCGCGCGCGGGCGGCCTCGACGTCCCCGTCCTGGAGCGCCCGCCCGACGGCGCGCGCCTCCCGGGCCAGCGAGGTCCCGCCGACGACGGCCCAGGTGGCGACGCCGGTCAGGGCGACGGAGGCGGCGGGGGAACGGCGTACGGCGCGGGCGGCCAGGCCGGCGAGCGTGACGGCGCCGCCGACGCACACGGCGGTGTGCACGGCCCCGCGGCCACGGTCGTCCCGCCACAGCACCCGCTCCACGGCAGCCGCGGCCCGCCCGAAAGCGGCGACCGGGTGACCGCGGCGGGGATCGCCGAGCAGCAGGTCGCCGAGGAGGCCGGCGGCGGCGCCGTACGCGAACACGCGATCGGCACCCATGGGTTCAGCCGGTGACGGATCCGGAGGGTACGGCCCCGAAGGGGGGTGGGGTGTCGCTGGTCGACCTCGGCAGGCTGCCGCGCATGGCGATATGTCCTCACTCAGGGTGTCCGCGCCCTGGTTCGACGAGACCGGCGGCGAGAGTTCCTGGCTCCCGGGGTTCGCACCCCGGTGACAGTGGCGGGACCGCGCCGGATTCGCACCGGCTTCCTCTCCTGCCGCCGTATTGGCGGAGGCAGTCCACCATGCCCCTGTAAGGGCCGTCAACTTGCCTTTGACCTGCGGGGCTGAAGTGTGCCGAGGCCCACAGAGGGGCTCACGTGGGTGAACGCCGTGAGCGGCCCGTGGACGCGCGCGCACGTCCGGCACGGGCGGGGACACGGCGACGGGCGGGACGGGAGCCGCTGCTCCCGTCCCGCCCGCTCACGCGTGCGGCCCGTCGGTCAGGCCATGATCAGGTAGATGCCGTAGCCCACGGCCGCCGCGCAGGTGGCGAAGCAGGCGTAGGCGCCGGTGACCGCGAGGGCCGCGGACCGGCCCTCGGCGGACGCCCGCTCGCGGCGGGACAGACCCGAGATGCCGAGGGTGAACAGGGCCACCAGGGCCACGGTGACCACGAGGCTGACGCCGAACACGGAGCCGAGGGCCGCCCAGTCGATCTTCATGCTGCTACTTCCTTCGTGCCGGACGCGGTCAGACGGTCGAGGCGGCCGACGGGGCCTGCGGGTCGGCGGTGGCCGGGGCCGGGATGGTGGCCGACAGTTCCTCGGAGGGGCCGGCCGGGGGCGGGGTCACGGCGGCGATCGCCTGGGTGACCACACCGGCGGGCTCCTCGGAGGCGGCCTCGGGGGTGTCGTGGTCGTTGACGTTGGTGTGGTCGACGACCTCGCGCCGGGAGATCTTCCAGATGGCCGCGCTGGAGGCGACCAGGAAGACGGCCACGACGGCGGTGCCCCAGCTGCCGAAGCCGCACACCCACTCGGCGATCGCCGCGACCAGCGCGGCGGCCGGCAGGGTCAGGCCCCAGGCGACGAACATCCGGGTGGCCGTGGACCAGCGGACCACGCCGCCCTTGCGGCCGAGGCCCGCGCCCATGACGGAACCGGACACGGAGTGCGTCGTGGAGAGGGAGAAGCCCAGGTGCGAGGAGGCCAGGATGACCGTCGCGGCGCTGGTCTGGGCGGCGAAGCCCTGCTGCGGCTGGAGGTCGGTCAGGCCCTTGCCCATGGTGCGGATGATGCGCCAGCCGCCCAGGTAGGTGCCGAGGGCGATGGCGAGACCCGCGGAGAGGATGACCCACATCGGCGGGTCGGAGTCGGGGGCTACGGCGCCGCCGGCGACCAGGGCGAGGGTGATGATGCCCATCGTCTTCTGCGCGTCGTTGGTGCCGTGGGCCAGGGAGACCAGGCCGGCCGAGGCGATCTGCCCGGCGCGGTAGCCCTTCTCGGAGGCCTTGGTGTCGGCGCCGCGGCCCATGCGGTACGTGAGCCGGGTCGCGAACATCGCGGCGATGCCGGCCACCAGCGGGGCGGCGATCGCGGGGAGCAGGACCTTGGTGACCAGCACGTCGCCGTGGACCGCGCCGAAGCCGGCGGAGGCGACCGTGGCGCCGATCAGACCGCCCATGAGGGCGTGCGACGAGCTGGACGGCAGGCCGACCAGCCAGGTGAGGAGGTTCCAGAGGATCGCGCCGACCAACGCGGCGAAGATGACCTCGGGACGGATGCCGGCCTCGTCGACGAGGCCTTTGGAGATCGTGTTGGCGACCTCCACCGAAAGGAATGCGCCGACAAGGTTCAGCACGGCGGACATGGCCACCGCGACCTTGGGCTTGAGCGCACCGGTCGAAATGGTCGTTGCCATCGCGTTCGCGGTGTCGTGGAAACCGTTCGTGAAATCGAACGCGAGTGCGGTTACCACCACAATCGCGAGGATCAGCGAGAAGCTTTCCATTTACCCAGGCAATCGTTCGAGGTCATTGGCTGGTCGAACGTAGGTAACCAGGGTGAACGGAAGATGAACTGGAACGGGCATCGGGGTGACCGTAAGAGGGGGTGTGCGCTCCGCCGTCCGGCCCAGGCGGCCTGGGCTCCTGGCAGGATCTCCACATGGCCGAACAGTACGGGACAGGACAGGAAGCGGAGGGCGCTCTGCGTGGCGTCCCGGGCACGCGCGGTGAGGGCTCTCCGGGGCCCGGCGAAGGGGTGGCGGAGGCCTGGTCGGAGCTGGTCGGGACGGCCCGCAGGACCGTCGCCGACGGCCTCGTCGTCGGCACCTCGGGCAACGTCTCCGTACGGGTCGGGAACACCGTCCTCGTGACCCCCACGGGCGTCCCCTACGACCGGCTCACCCCGGACGACGTGACGGGCGTGGACCTCACGGGCCGGCAGGTGCTCGGCACGCTGGTCCCGACCAGCGAACTGCCCCTCCACCTGGCCGTCTACCGCGCCACCGACGCGCGCGCCGTCGTCCACACGCACGCCGTGCACGCCACCGCCGTCTCCACGCTCGTCGACGAACTTCCGGCGATCCACTACATGACCGCGGCCCTCGGCGGCCCCGTCCGCGTGGCCCGCTACGCCACCTACGGCACCCCGGAGCTGGCCGAGAACACCCTCCACGCCCTCGAAGACCGCACCGGCTGCCTGATGCGCAACCACGGCACCCTCACGTACGGCGCCGGCCTCGCCCAGGCGTACGACCGCACGGCCCAGCTGGAGTGGATGTGCCGCGTCTGGCTCACGGCCTCCTCGGTCCCGGGCCTGACCCCGGCCCTGCTCAGCCCGGAACAGCTCGCGGAGGCGGGGGAGCGGTTGCGGGGGTACGGGCAGCGGGGGTGAGGGGGTGTCGGCCTGGCGGCCGGTAGGGGAACGCCCTGGGGCCCGGGGTGTCCGGGCGGGGCTGGCCGCCGGCCGGGGAGTGGGGTGGGCGGGGTCGCGCTGCGGGTGGCGGTGCTGGTGGTGTGGCGGGTGCGGGACACCGCCCGGGCGACCCTGCCAGGCCGCTCGGCCCGTCGGGAGAGAGCCGCACCGACCGGTGGAGCGTCGTAGGGCGTCTGTACTCGGGCGGCTCCGCGTGCCGCCTCGGACGCCCGCTTTCCCGTCCGGCCGGCGGCCTGGCGTCTCGGACAGCGAGGGGGCTCCGTCGACCGAGGGCCGTCCGCCCACGGGTGTCATGTCCGTCTCGGGAACGCCACCGGGGCCCGGGTGATGTACTCGGCCGACCGCTCACCCGGCCGACCGCTCACTCGGCCGACCGCTCACGCGGGTGAGCGCTCACGTGGCCGGAGGCCGACCGCACCCGGGGACCCCGGCCCCGGGCCGTCTCTCCGTCGGCCGAGGGCCGTCCGCCCACGGGTGTCATGTCCGCCTCGGGAACGCCACCGGGGCCCGGGTGATGCACTCGGCCGACCGCTCACCCGGCCGACCGCTCACGCGGGTGAGCGCTCACGTGGCCGGAGGCCGACCGCACCCGGGGACCCCGGCCCCGGGCCGTCTCTCCGTCGGCCGAGGGCCGTCCCGCGGGTGTCATGTCCGCCTCGCCGGGAACCCCACCGTCGGACCGGGTGACGCACCCCGGCCCCGACCGCTGACGTGGCCGGAGGCCGACCGCACCCGGGCGGACCCGGGCCTCGCGCCCACTGGCCGGGTCCGCGTCCGGAGTCGACACTGGGAGGCGTGCGCACTGTGACTGCGACGGCAGCAGCCGTCACCGCCGTGATAGGGGCCGGCGCCGCCGCGGTGGCCGCCGGCCGGTTCGCCAGCGACGCCGCCCTGAGGGTTCCCTCGGGCCGGCCCCTGCCCACCGAGCCCGGGCTCACCGTCCACGCCACCGCCGCGGGCCAGGTCACCCTCACGCGTGACCTCGCCGCCCTGCGGCCCGGCCGCTACGGACTCGTCGGCGAGCGCTTCCACGCGGTCGTGGGACCCGTCCTGGCCGGTACGGCCCACTCCGCCGACACCGTCGTACGCCGCCTCGAACGCGTCACCTACGGGACGCCCGGACCCGGCGACCGGGCCCGTTTCGCCCCGAACGTCCACGTCGGCGACCCGGCCACCGCGCTCGGCGTCGACCACACCGTCCTGGACGTGCCGGGCGAACTCGGGCCGCTGCCCGTGTGGTTCGTGCCCGGAGCCCGGGACACCTGGGTGATCGCCGTGCACGGCCTCGGCACCACCCGCGAACACGTCCTCAACGTGCTCGACGCCCTGCACCGCAACCAGTTCCCGGTGCTCGTCCCCGCCTACCGGGGCGACCCGGAGGCGCCCCGCTCCCCGGACGGGCTCAACCACCTCGGCGAGACCGAGTGGCGCGACCTCGACGCCGTACTGCGGCACGCGGTCGACTCCGGCGCCCGCAAGGTGGTGCTGTACGGCTTCTCCACCGGCGCGACCATGGCGCTGCGCGCCGCCGCCCGCTCCGAACTGCGCGAACACGTCGCCGGGCTGCTCCTGGACTCCCCGGTGCTCGACTGGGAGTCCACCCTGCGCGCCCTCGCCGGCGCCCGCCGCACCCCCGGCGTGCTCCTGCCGCTCGCCGTCCGCGCCGCCCAGGGCCGCACCGGCCTCTACGGCGACCACCGGCCCGGCGCGGTGCGCCTGGACGGCATCGCGGTCCCCACGCAGATCTTCCACGGCCCCGACGACACGGTGGCCCCCTGGCGGTTCTCCCGCCGCCTCGCCGCCGCCCACCCCAACACCGTCACCCTGCAGACCGTCAGGGGCGCCCCGCACGCCGCGATGTGGAACGCCGACCCCGCCACGTACGAGGAGTCGCTGCGGAGGTTCCTCGTCCCGCTGATGTGAGCCGGCGCGGCGCGTGGACGCCATTGCGGCGGGCCCTCCCGAGGGGTGCCGCGGCGGGCGGTGCGACGGATTCCGTTTACGGCCGGGCCATTGGCTTGATCAGGTCCCTCCGGCACCGTCCGGGCCGGTACGACGACGGTCGCCGAGGCGCCCCGCGGCATTCCGTTTGGGTTTTCGGACCGTCAACCGGAAGACTGCACCCGTGACGTCCCGTATCCCGCGCGACTCCAGGCTTCGACTCGTCCGCCCGCGACCCCTGGCCGCCGCCCCCGCAGCGATCGAGCAGCGGCGTGTGCGCCGCCCCGCGCCACGCCCTCCGGAGGGCACGCCCGCACCGGCCGAGCTGGCCGGAATGGCTCGCTCCGTCCTGGCCGCGGCCGCCCGCGTGGCCCGCTGGGCCGACCGCGCCCTCGGCCCCGGCGGCGACAGCGCCACCGCCGACGGCAAGGCCACCCTGTCCGACGTGACCGCCCGCCGGGCCGCCGAGGCCCTCGGTCTGACCGTCGATCAGGTTCGTGCCGACTGGGACACCGCCCGGCTGGCCGGCCTCATCGAGGTGCACGGCGACAGCGCCCGCCCCGGCTGGCGGCTGCGCGCCTGGGACCGCGACGACAGCGCCGTGCTGCGCGGCTGGGTCGCCCTCTGCGACGCCTGGTCGCTGGCCTGCCCCGAGCCCGAGGACTACGAGCCCTCCGCCGTCGCCGAGGCCGTGACGGCCATGCCGCAGGTGCTGTCCTTCCTCCAGCTCTCCGCCGGGCCGGTGCCCGTGCCCCAGCTGCTCGACCTGCTGGAGCAGCGGGTCACCGAACTGCGCACGGAGCGCTGCGAGGTGGACTACGGGCCGCGGCCCGACGCGCCCCACGCGCCCGCCGTCGCCCCGGAGCCGCGCCCCGCGCCCTCCGCGGACGCCCCGCTCCAGCCGCTCCTCGACTGGGCGCTGCGCGCCCTCGCCTCCGTCGGCGCGCTCACCTACGGCGACGGCCAGGCCACCCTCACACCGCTCGGCAGCTGGGCGGTGTGGGTCAAGCTCGAGCAGATCTGCGTCGCCGCGCAGAGCCCGGCCGGCAACATCGAGCAGGGCGCGGAGGACATGCTGCGCGGGTGCGCGCGGCTCCGTCCGGCCGCGGCCCGCGCCGAGTACCGCGCCTGGCTCGCCGCCCGGCCCGTCGGCAGCGCCGTCACCGAGCTGATCGCCGCCGCGCGCGGGGAGGACGCGCTGCTGCGGGGGCTCGCCTTCGAGGCGCTCCGGGTGGTCGGAGCCCCCGCCGAGCCGGAGGTACGCGCCGCCCTCGACGAGCCCGCGCTGCGTCCTTACGCCCTGCTGTGGCTCGCCGAGCACGACGGGGTGGACCCCGAGGACGCGCACGAGGTGCTGACGCGGGAGGAGGCGACGTGGCTGTGGGTCGACACGGCCGCGGCGGTCGCGGACCACGGGGAGGCGCCGCTGCTGCTGCGTCACCTGGAGACGGCGGTCCAGCCGACGGTGCCGGCCCTCCTGGCCGAGATCCGCGCGGTGGGGCACCCCCGCACGGTCCAGGTCCTGGTAGCCCTGGCAGCAGCCCACCCGGACCCGGCCTTCGCGAAGGCGGTCCGAAGGGCGGCGTTCCAGGTCCACAAGGGGGGCTGAGGACGGGGACACGGTGCGGCACCCCCGCGGGACGCGGTGGCTGAGGCGCGGTACCCAGGTGCCGCACCGGCCACCGCGCAATCAGCCCCCCACCTCCGGCGCATACGTACCGAAGCTCCACACGTTGCCCTCCAGATCCCGGACCATATAGTCCCGCGACCCATACGTCTGATCCGCCGGGGGCATCAGCACCTCCACCCCCTGCTCCAGCGCCCGCCGATGATGCGCGTCCACGTCGTCCACGACGACGTACACCCCCGCCGGCCCCGCCCCCTCCATCGCCTTGTCGAACACACCCCCACGCCCCTTGGACCCCAGCATCACCACCCCGTTCCCGTGGGCCAGTTCCGCGTGCTCCACCGTGCCGTCCTCCCCCTCGTACACCGACACCTCCGTGAAGCCGAGCCCCTCCGTCAGCTGACGGATCGCCGCCTTCGCGTCCGCGTACAGCAGCGTCGGGACGACGCTCGCACCCGCCATGACGATCACTTCCTCGTGTCCGAAGCGCACCGATATGTCTCGTCACAGGTCAGTGTGACACCCGCCACCGACAACCACAGACAGCAGTCCGCGCGCGGAAAACCCCTTGCCCCGCCCCGTTAGAATGGCTCGCATGGCCATTCTCCTCGCGCATTAGACGGCGGGAACGCCCTCAGCCGCCCACCGCCCTCCACACCTGCCCTGGAGTCTGTCCGTGATCTCCGCCTCCGGCATCGAGCTGCGCGCCGGTGCCCGTGTCCTCATCGAAAGCGCCACTTTCCGCGTCGCCAAGGGCGACCGCATCGGCCTGGTCGGCCGCAACGGCGCGGGAAAGACCACGCTCACCAAGGTCCTCGCCGGCCAGGGCATGCCCGCCGCCGGCACGGTCACCCGCTCCGGCGAGGTCGGCTACCTGCCCCAGGACCCCCGCACCGGCGACCTCGACGTCCTCGCCCGCGACCGCATCCTCTCCGCCCGCGGTCTCGACGTACTGATCCGCAAGATGCGCGAGAACGAGCAGCGCATCGCCAACGGCCAGGGCGCCACCCGCGAGAAGGCGCTGAAGCAGTACGAGCGCCAGGAGACGGAGTTCCTGACCAAGGGCGGGTACGCCGCCGAGGCCGAGGCCGCCACGATCGCCGCCGCGCTGAACCTCCCCGACCGGGTGCTCGGCCAGCCGCTGCACACCCTCTCCGGCGGTCAGCGCCGCCGCGTGGAGCTCGCCCGCATCCTGTTCTCCGACGCGGACACCCTGCTCCTCGACGAGCCGACGAACCACCTCGACGCCGACTCCATCGTCTGGCTGCGCGACTACCTGAAGACCTACCGCGGCGGCTTCATCGTGATCTCCCACGACGTCGACCTGGTCGAGACGGTCGTCAACAAGGTGTTCTACCTGGACGCCAACCGCGCCACGATCGACGTCTACAACATGGGCTGGAAGCTCTACCAGCAGCAGCGCGAGGCCGACGAGAAGCGCCGCCGCCGCGAGCGGCAGAACGCCGAGAAGAAGGCCGCCGCGCTGAACGCCCAGGCCGACAAGATGCGCGCCAAGGCGACCAAGACGGTCGCCGCGCAGAACATGGCCCGCCGCGCGGAGAAGCTGCTCGCCGGTCTGGAGGAGGCGCGCCAGTCCGACAAGGTCGCCAAGCTGCGCTTCCCCGAGCCAGCGCCCTGCGGCAAGACCCCGCTGATGGCGGAAGGCCTGTCGAAGTCGTACGGCTCGCTGGAGATCTTCACCGACGTCGACCTGGCGATCGACAAGGGCTCCCGGGTGGTCATCCTCGGGCTGAACGGCGCCGGCAAGACCACCCTGCTGCGGCTCCTCGCGGGCGTCGAGCAGCCCGACACGGGCGCCGTCGTCCCCGGTCACGGCCTCAAGCTCGGCTACTACGCGCAGGAGCACGAGACCCTCGACCCGGACCGCACGGTCCTGGAGAACATGCGCTCGGCCGCGCCCGACCTGGACCTCGTGGAGGTCCGCAAGGTGCTCGGCTCGTTCCTCTTCTCCGGCGACGACGTCGACAAGCCGGCCGGGGTCCTCTCCGGCGGTGAGAAGACCCGTCTCGCGCTGGCGACCCTCGTCGTCTCCTCGGCGAACGTGCTGCTGCTCGACGAGCCCACCAACAACCTCGACCCGGCCAGCCGTGAGGAGATCCTCGGCGCGCTGCGCACCTACAAGGGCGCGGTCGTCCTCGTCACCCACGACGAGGGCGCCGTCGAGGCGCTCCAGCCGGAGCGGATCATTCTGCTGCCGGACGGCGTCGAGGACCTGTGGGGCTCCGACTACGCGGATCTGGTCGCGCTCGCCTGATCCGAAAACCCCTGTGGCGGGGTCAGCGGAGTTTGATCGAATGCGTGATCCACTGTGTATGGATCATTCGGCCCATCGGTGATCCATCAATCGTGTGAGATCTCCTCATCCTGAGGTGTGTCCTACACGGATTTCGCGGCCGGACCCTCTCGGAACGAGGGTTCGGCCGTCGCGTCTTTCTGACCTGCGAATTCCTGGAGAAACCCGTTCGGCGGTCGCGTCGGAGCCGCTTGGAATTCCTCATTCCGGATGTGGGGACACGCTCCCGTCGTCACAAGGTTGTCTTATCGACCTTGCCGAATGGGTGGCCATCGGGCCCGGGAGGGGTGATCATGAGGAGACCAGAGCGCACTTCCCATGAGGAGGCACGGGTGGCCGAGACTCTGAAGAAGGGCAGCCGGGTGACCGGCGCCGCGCGCGACAAGCTCGCGGCAGACCTGAAGAAGAAGTACGACGCCGGTGCGAGCATCCGTGCGTTGGCCGAGGAGACCGGCCGCAGTTACGGGTTCGTGCACCGCATGCTGAGCGAGTCGGGCGTCACGCTCCGAGGGCGTGGCGGGGCGACACGGGGCAAGAAGTCCCCGTCGGCCTGATCCCCGGGGGCTCGCAGACCCGATGGTGGCCACCCGGTCGGCCGTCCGACCGGCCGGGTGGTTACTGTGCAGTCACTTAGACGACCGCACCCATCGGAGGCGCCCCATGGCTTCGTCCCCCCAGGACCTCGGTCCGGTTCTCGACAAGGACGGCGTACGGCTCACCGTCGACGACGCGATCGCCACGGTGACGCTGACCAACCCGGCCAAGCGCAACGCGCAGAGCCCCGCTCTGTGGCGGGCGCTGACCGAGGCCGGTCAGCTGCTGCCCGGCTCCGTCCGGGTCGTGGTGCTGCGGGGGGAGGGCAAGTCGTTCTCCGCCGGGCTCGACCGGCAGATGCTCTCGCCCGAGGGAATCCCGGGTGAGCCGTCTTTCATCGACCTGGCGCGCAGTGACGACGCCGCGCTGGACGCCGCCATCGCCGGCTACCAGGACGCGTTCACCTGGTGGCGGCGCAACGACATCGTGTCCATCGCCGCCGTGCAGGGACACGCCATCGGGGCCGGGTTCCAACTGGCCCTCGCCTGTGACCTGCGCGTCGTCGCGGACGACGTGCAGTTCGCCATGCGTGAGACCAGCCTCGGCCTGGTGCCCGACCTGACCGGCACGCACCCCCTCGTCGGCCTTGTCGGCTACGCCCGCGCGCTGGAGATCTGCGCGACGGGCCGTTTCGTCACGGCCGAGGAGTCGGTGAACATCGGCCTCGCCAATCTCGCCGTGCCCGGCGCCGAACTCGACGGCGCGGTGCAGGACCTCGCGGCGGCGCTGCTGGCCGCGCCGCGCGACGCCGTCATCGAGACGAAGGCGCTGCTGCGGGGCGCGCAGGGGCGCACCTACGACGAGCAGCGGGGCGCCGAGCGGGCGGCCCAGGCGCGTCGCCTGCGGGACCTGGCCGGGCTCGGCGAGTAGTCCGGTGGCCATGACCGGCCGACGGCGGGTCAGTCCAGGTCGGTGACCAGGACGGCCACCGTCGGCCGGTCCGCCGACGCCTCCGCCACGGCCGCCCGCACGGCACGGGCGACCTCCAGCGGCCGGAAGCCGGCCGCGACGGCGAGATCCAAGCGCGCGTGCCGCCGGGGAAGAGCGTCCCCGGCCGCCGACGCCCGCTCGCCGAGCCGCACCCCCCGCCCCCACACCCCGGTCAGGCGGCTCACCCCTGGCACCCCCAACACCACGTCGGCGACCCGCTCGCCTTCCGGCCCGGCACCACGGTCAACCGCGGCACCACTGCCGAAAGCCTGTGCGGTGTCCCGCGCGCCCGCACCGCCGGAGGCACCGGCCACCCGCCCCGCGTCAGGCGCGCCCGCGCCCTCGGGAGCGTCCGCGGCTCCGGCCGCGCCCACGACCCCGGGCGTTCCCGCGGCTCCGGCCCTGCCCTCACTCCCGGACTCGTCCGCCGCCCCGGTCTCGTCGGCATCCTTGGGCGTGTCCGCCGCCCCGGTCTCGTCGGCACCCTTGGGCGTGTCCGCCGTCCCGGACCCGTCCGAACCCCCGGGCGTCCGCGCGCCCCCGGCGCTGTCCGCGGCCTCGGGCGTGTCCGCCGCCCCGGACCCGTCCGAACCCCCGGGCGTCCGCGCGCCCCCGGCGCTGTCCGCGGCCTCCGGCGGTTCCGCCGCCCCGCCCCGGCCCGCCCCCGGCTCCTCGTCGAGCAGCTCCGTGACCCGGAGGTCCACCTCCACCACGTCCAGCCCCACCCGTTCCGTCGCGGCCACCGCCAACGCCGTCCGCAGTCGAGACGCCGTCTCGGGCAGGGGCCACGCCGCCGTCGTCGCGAACTCCGCCGTGAGTCGCAGCGGGCCCGGGGGGAGGGCGCTCGGCGGGGCAGGGACCGCCGGCTCGACGGCCGTGTCGAGGTCTGCGAGGCCGAGCCGGACCCCGTCCAGGCGTACTTCCGGCACCTCCCGTTCCGCCGCCGCGCGCAGTGCCCCGCTCGCCGCCCGTTCCGCGATCCACGCGCCGTCGTACGGCCCGCCCAGCGGCAGGAATCTGCCCAGCCGCACCTGTTGCCGCACCATCCGCGCCCATCGGTCCGCCGTCATTCCTCCAGCCTGCCGTATTGCCGGAGCGGATCGGGGCAACCGCGCATACGGTGGTCGAAGGAGGACGACCGAAGGGATGTATGGCGATGACCGACATGACCGAAGGCGGCTCGGTACGGGCTCCTGACAGCGACAAGACGCTCGGCGACTCCGGCACGCGCCGGGGGCAGTCCACGCGGCGCGGCGGCGGCGACCCCGCGGCCCGTGGCCGTACGACCATCGCCGACGGCGTGGTCGAGAAGATCGCCCATCTGGCCGCCCGGGACGTCCTGGGCGTGCACGCCATGGGCAGCGGCATCTCCCGCACCTTCGGCGCGATGCGCGAGCGCGTGCCCGGCGGGTCGAAGTCGGCGACGCGCGGGGTGAAGGCCGAGGTCGGCGAGGTGCAGACCGCGCTGGACCTGGAGATCGTCGTCGACTACGGCGTGTCCATCGCCGACGTCGCCAAGGACGTACGGGAGAACGTCATCGCGGCCGTCGAGCGGATGACCGGACTCGAGGTCGTCGAGGTCAACATCGCGGTGAGCGACGTGAAACTGCCCGACGAGGAGGAGGACGAGCCCGAGACCCGGCTGCAGTGAGACACGCTGAGCGGAGGAGCGAGGCATGAGGATGGCCGTCGTCGGCATGATCGCCGGCATGGCGTTGGGCTTCGCCGGATATTTCGGCGGATTCGGGGCTTTCCTGCTGGTGGCGGCCCTGGGCGCGGTGGGTTTCGTGGTCGGCCGGCTGCTCGAGGGCGACCTGGACCTCGGCGACTTCTTCCGTCCCCGTGACGAACGGCGGCGGTGACGGGGGTGGGCGCGGGGGCCGTGGAGCTCGGCGGAGACCCGCGGACCGTCGTCCCTCCGGCGGAGCGCGGGGAGACCACGATCGCCGACCGGGTGGTCGCGAAGATCGCGTCCCAGGCGGCGCGTGAGGCCCTCGGCACGCTGCCGAGGGACGCGGAGCCGCCGCACGCGAGCGTCGTCGTCCGGCACGGCCACGCCCGCGTGCGGGTGCACGTGGAACTCGACTACCCCGGCGACGTCGGCGGCCGCTGCGCGCGCGTGCGGCGGCGGATCGTCGACCGGGTGCGCGACCTCGCGGGGATGTCCGTCCCGGAGGTCGTCGTCCAGGTGGAGCGGCTGCATCTGGCCGCCCACCCCGACACGCCCGTCGGGAGGCCGGCATGAGCGGGACGCCGGACACGACGGCCGGTCCGACGGCGCCGGCCGCGGAGAGCGGTGCGACCATGGGCGGCGCGAGCGGCGGACGCCGGCGCTTCTGGTCGGCCCGCCGCGTGCCGGCGGGCCTGGTGGCGCTGGCGGTCCTGGTGATCGCGGGCTGGTTCCTCTACGACATCGCGGCGGTACGCGCCCACCGGCCGGGGATGAGCTGGAGGCACGAGCTCGCCCGGCAGCTCGCCGAACGGCAGTTGGACGACGTGTGGGTGCTGACCGGTGCCGCCGTCGCCGCCGCGCTCGGCCTGTGGCTGCTGGTGCTGGCCCTCACCCCGGGACTGCGGTCCGTGCTGACGATGCACCGCACCCACCCCGACGTCCGCGCCGGCCTCCACCGGGACGCGGCCGCCATGGTGCTGCGGGACCGGGCGCTGGAGGTGGCCGGTGTGCAGTCGGTGCGGGTGGCCGTGAAGCGGAGGAGGACGGACGTGCGGGCGGTGTCGCACTTCCGCGACCTGGACGACGTACGGAAGGACCTGACCGCCGTGCTGGAAGGGGCGATCCGGGGGCTGGGCCTGGCGCGGCCGTCCCCGCTGACGCTGCGTGTGCGGCGGCCCGGCCGGAAGGGGCGGTGACCGTGAACACGACCGTCAACCGTGTGCTGCTCGCCCTCGCCGGGCTGGTGCTGTTCGCGCTGGGCGGCTCGGTGCTGGCGATCGGCCTGGGCGCGCCCGCGCCCTCCTGGTGGCTGCACGACGGACGGAACGACGTGCTGCTCGACGACTCCGAGCGGACCCGGTGGCGGGACGAGGGCTGGTGGTGGCCGGCAGTGATCGCCGCGCTCGCCGTGCTGGTGCTGCTCTGCCTGTGGTGGCTGGTCTCCGTGCTCCGGCGGCGGCGCATGTCGGAGGTCGTGGTCGACACCGGCGACGGCGAGATCGCGACGCTGCGGGGCCGCGCCCTGGAGCACGCGCTCGCCGGGGAGGCGAATCGTCAGGACGGCGTCGCCGAGGCCCGCGTCCTGCTCACCGGCCGCCGCGGCACCCCGCACACCCGGGTCGTCCTCCTCCTGGAACCCCACGTAAACCCGGGCACGGCCCTGCACACCTTCACCGCGGGCCCGTTGACCCACGCCCGCACCTCGGCGGGCCTCCCGGAGCTTCCGTCGGAGGTGCGCCTCCGGGCGGTGAAACACCGCCCGGAACGCGTCACCTGACGTCACATCAGCCGGGTTCAGAACCCGTGCCGAGAGCCCCCGTCCACCGGCAGCATCACGCCCGTGACGTACGACGCCGCCGGGGAGAGGAGGAACGCCGCCGTGCGGCCGAACTCCTCGGGGGTGCCGTAGCGGCGCAGGGGGATGCGGGACTCGGCCGCCTGGCGGGTGGCTTCCGGGTCGGCGGAGAGGGAGTCCAGCTCGCGCACGCGGTCGGTGTCGATGCGGCCGGGCAGCAGGCCCACCACGCGGATGCCGCGGGGGCCCAGTTCGTCGGCGAGGGACTTGGCGAAGCCGGCCAGGCCCGGGCGCAGTCCGTTGGAGATGGTCAGGCCGGGGATCGGCTCGTGCACCGAGCCGGACAGCACGAAGCCGATGACACCCCCCTCGCCCAGCTCCGCGGCGGCCGCGCGGGCCAGCCGTACCGCGCCGAGGAACACCGCCTCGAACGCCGCCTGCCACTGCTCGTCCGTGGTGTCGGCGACGAACCCCGGCGGGGGTCCGCCCACGCTGACGAGGACGCCGTCGAAGCGGCCGAACCGCTCGCGCGCGGCCGCGATCAGCCGCTCGGCGGCCCCGGGGTCGGCGTTGTCGACGGCCACCCCGGCCGCCGCGTCCGGCCCCAGCGCGGACACGGCCTCGGCGACCGCGTCCTCCTTCCGCCCCGTGACGACCACCTTCGCGCCCTCGGCGACGAGCGCCCGCGCGGAGGCGTGGCCCAGCCCGCGGGTGGCCCCGGTGACGACGTACACCCGGTCCTTCAGTCCAAGATCCATGGCCCTATCCTGCCTCCTCGTCGCCGAACAGGGCGAGGGCGCTGTTCAGCAGGCCGATGTGGCTGAACGCCTGAGGGAAGTTGCCCAGCAGCCGGCCGTTCACCGTGTCGTACTCCTCGGCGAGGAGCCCCACGTCGTTCGCCAGGCCCAGCAGCCGTTCGAAGAGTTCGCGGGCCTCCTCGGTGCGGCCCGTCATGTGCAGGGCGTCCACGAGCCAGAACGCGCACGCCAGGAACGCGCCCTCCTGCCCGGGCAGCCCGTCCAGTTCGGCGGCGTCCGGGGTGTAGCGGCGTACGAGACCGTCCTGGCCCAGCTCCGCCCGGATCGCGTCGATGGTGCCGAGCACCCGGGGGTCGTCCGGCGGCAGGAAGCCGGTGCGGGGGATCAGCAGCAGCGCCGCGTCCAGCTCCCGCGAACCGTAGGACTGCGTGAACGTGTTGCGCTCGGGGTCGTAGCCCTTCTCGCACACCTCCCGGTGCACCTCGTCGCGCAGTTCGCGCCAGCCGTCGAGGTCGCCGTCCAGGTCCGGGAACTTCTCCAGCGCGCGCACCAGACGGTCGGCGGCCACCCACACCATCACCTTGGAGTGCACGAAATGGCGCCGCCCGCCGCGCACCTCCCACAGGCCCTCGTCCGGCTGCCGCCACGCCGTGCGCAGGAAGTCCAGCAGCACCGACTGCAGCGCCCACACGTCCGGCTGCGCGGACAGCCCCGCGCGCCGGGCCAGTGCGAGGGAGTCCACGACCTCCCCGTACACGTCGAGCTGGAGCTGTTTCACGGCGTCGTTGCCGATCCGCACCGGGGTGGCGCCGCCGAAGCCGGACAGCCAGGGGATCTCGAACTCCGGCAGCCTCCGCTCGCCCGCGAGCCCGTACATGATCTGCAGGTCCGCCGGGTCGCCGGCGACCGCGCGGAGCAGCCAGTTGCGCCAGGCCTCGGCCTCCTCCATGTACCCGGCGGCGAGCAGCGCGCTCAGGGTGAGCGTGGAGTCGCGCAGCCAGCAGAAGCGGTAGTCCCAGTTCCGTACGCCGCCCGGCTCCTCCGGCAGGGAGGTGGTGGCGGCGGCGACGATGCCGCCGGTGGGGCGGTAGGTGAGCGCCTTCAGCGTGATCAGGGACCGCATCACCATGTCCCGGTGCGGCCCCCGGTAGCGGCAGCGGGACGCCCACGCCTGCCAGTCCTTCACGCTGTGCCGCAGCGAGGCGTACGGGTCGATCAGCGCCGGGCGCGGCTCGTGCGAGGGGTGCCAGGTGAGCACGAAGGCGACCCGCTCGCCCTCCTTCACCGTGAACTCCGCGTGGGTGCCGAAGTCCTCGCCCCAGGTGTGCACCTCCGGCTCGCTGCGCAGCCACACCGAGTCGGGCCCGGCCACCGCGACCCGGTGACCGTCGGCCCTGCGCACCCACGGCACGATGGAGCCGTAGTCGAACCGCAGCTTGAGCGTGCTGCGCACGGTCACCTCACCGCTGAGGCCCTGCACGATCCGCACCAGGTCGGGCGCCGTGTGCCGCTGTGGCATCAGGTCGGTGACCTGCACGGCGCCGTCGGGTGTCTCCCACACGGTGTCCAGGACCAGCGAGTCCTCGCGGTAGGCGCGGCGCGCGCACCGCTCCTGGCCCGGCGGGGCGATGCGCCAGTGGCCGTTGCTCTCGTCGCCGAGCAGCCGGGCGAAGCAGGCCGCCGAGTCGAAGCGGGGCAGGCAGAGCCAGTCGATCGAGCCGTCGGCGCCCACCAGGGCAGCGGTCTGCTCGTCGCCGATGAGCGCGTAGTCCTCGATTCGCAGCACGGGGTGCGGGTTCCCTGCGGCCGGGGGCCGCAATCAGCCCGGAGGCCGGGGGAGTGACGGTCCGTCGGCTGCGGCGGCGCCGTCGCCGGAGAAGATCACACCGGGTTCGACGGGCGCCTGGTTGAGCACCCACAGCCCGATCAGCGTGGCCAGCGCGAACACGACGGCGACCAGCACGGTGAGCACCAGCCGGCGGCGGCGCTCCCGGCGCAGCCACTCGCCGCGCGCGGTGCGGTAGGCGTCCGGGTCGGGCCGCACCCCTCCGGCCAGGGCGTGCAGGGCGTCGGCGAGCTGCCGTTCGGTGTGCTCCGCGTCCGGCGGCCGGGTCGGCTCGGGCGGTTCGTGGCCGGTGCGGTCCTGGCCGGCGTCACGCGACGGGGTCGCATCCTGATGCTTCATCGCCGGGTCTCCATGGCCTGGGTCAGCGCGGCGATGCCGCGGGAGGTGTGCGTCTTGACGGAGCCGCGGGAGATGCCCATCGCGGCGGCGATCTCGGCCTCCTTCAGCCCGAGCCAGTGGCGCAGTACCAGCGCCTCGCGCTGCCGGGCCGGGAGCTGCTGCAGCGCGTCGATCAGCACCCGCTGGTCGTCCCGCAGCAGCGCGGTGTTCTCGGCGGACGTCACGGTCGCCTCGGGCGGAGGGGCCGGCTGCTCCTCGTGCCGGCGGGCGACCTGGAGGTGGCGTATCCGCATCCGGGTCAGGTTGCAGACCGTGGAGCGCAGATAGGCCTCGGCCGCGGCGACGTCCTTCAGCCGCCGCCACCGACGGTAGATCTGGTAGTACGCCTCGGCGACCACGTTCTCCGGGTCGTCCGCGCCGAGCAGCACGGCGAGCCGCAGCATCGAGGAGTAGTGCAGCTCGAAGAGGCGGGCCACACCGGCCTCACGCTCCAGGTCGGCGGGGTCCGTGACCGGTGCGGCGAGCGGGGCGGGCGGGTCCGGCGGCTCGGGCGGCGGGGCGGCCGGGGCCGGGGCCGGGGGCAGGGTGACCGGGGGACGGTGTCTGCGTATCACGCGTTGTTCGCTCCCGTCGGAGGACGTCGCCCGGCGCGCGGGCGGGACGGCAGGTCGGTGGAGTCGGGTCCGCGCGGGACGCCGAGCCGGGCGAGGACGGGCGTGGCGGCCACCGCGACGGCCAGGTTCAGCACCAGCGCGGCGACCCCGGCGTAGATCTCGGGCGAGCCGGCGACGAGCGGCACGGTCGAGGAGAAGCCCTCCCGCACCACCAGGTAGGTCCCGGCGGCCATGCCCACGGCCCAGCCGGCGAGCAGCGCCCGCGGGTGCAGCCACCGCGTGTACAGGCCGACGGCGACGGCCGGGAAGACCTGGAGGATCCACACCCCGCCGAGGAGCTGGAGGTTGATCGCGTCCTGGTCGCGCAGCCCGAACACGAACGCCACCGCGCCGAGCTTCGCGGTCAGCGACACCGCCTTGGCGACCCGCACCTGCCGCTTCGGCGTGGCCGTCGGGTGGACGTACTCGACGTACACGTTGCGCACGAAGCTGGTGGCCGCGGCGATGGACATCACGGCCGCCGGGACCAGCGCGCCGACCACGATCGAGCCGAACACCAGCCCCGCGAGCGGGCCCGGCATCAGCCGGTCGACCAGCATCGGCACCGCCGCCTCCGCGCCGCCCTCGGGAGCCCGCACCCCGGCGGCGAGGGCCGCGATCCCGAGGAAGCCGAACAGCGCGAGCAGCGCCGTCCAGGCGGGCAGCCCCGCCGACACCTTGCGCAGGGTGCGCGTCCCGTCGGCGGCGAACCCGGCGGTCAGCACGTGCGGGTACATCAGCAGCGCCAGCGCGGACCCGAGCGCGAGCGTCGCGTACGCGGGCCGCTGTTCGGGCGTGAGCACCAGCGGCGAGTGGGCGGGGTCGGTGCCGCCGAGGGCGTGGGCGGCCCCGTCGAAGACCGCGCCGGGACCGCCGGACCGGTCCAGGACCAGCCAGCAGACCGCGGTGAGCGACACGAACACCGCCACCGCCTTCAGCGCGGCGATCACCGTGGGCGCCCGCAGCCCGTGCCGGTAGGTGGCCACCGCCAGCCCGGCGAACACCGCCGTCATCGCCAGGTCCCCGACGACGCCCGGCGGGTAGAGACCGCCCGCCGTGAGCACCGCGCGGATGCCGAGCAGCTGGAGCGCCAGGTACGGCATCGTCGCGAGGATGCCGGTCAGCGCGACCACCAGGGCCAGCGGGGCCGAGCCGTAGCGGCCGCGCACGAAGTCGGCGGCCGTGACGTAGCCGTGCCGCCGGGCCACTTCCCAGAGCCGGCTGAGCAGCACGAACGCCAGCGGGCACACGATCACCGTGTACGGCACCGCGAAGAACGCGGACGCGCCGTTGCCGTACGCGAGGCCCGGCACGGCGGTGAAGGTGTACGCGGTGTAGACCGTCCCGCCGAGCAGCAGCCAGGTCCAGCCGGCGCCGAGGCTCCGGTCGGCCAGCGCCCAGCCCTCCAGCGAGGGCAGCCGGTCGCCGGGGCGCAGCCGGCGTGCGGTGACGGCGAGCAGCGACGCCCCGCCGATCACGGCGAGGAACGTCGTGGTCATGGCTGCGCCGGCCATGGATCACCGTCCTTGGTGTGCTGTGCCCTCGGGAGAGAGTTGCGCGGACGGCCCGTCCGGATGACGGAAACCGGCCGGTTCCGTGTCCGGAACCCATCGGTGACACGCCCGACGGTGCGCCACTCTCGCACAGAACCCGGCGAACGGGGAGAAGCGGGGGAGCGCGGTCAGACGGCCGCGGACTCGGCGGGGGCGGTGTCGGACGCCCCGGAGTCGGTGTCCTGGCCCGTCTTCGCGGTCCGCTCGCGCGCCTCACGGCGGGCCAGCACGACCCAGCCGACCGGGACGGCCGCGGCGAACAGCCACCACTGGACCGCGTACGCGTAGTTCAGCGCCGCGTTCTCCTTGCCGGGGTCACCCAGCTGCTGAGGGAGGCCGCCCTTCGGCTCGGGCCCGGTCTGCGCCACGTAGCCGCCGAGCACGTCGGCGTCCAGCCGCTCCGCCTCCCGCTCGCTGTCGATCAGCATGATCTGCCGGTCGGGCAGGCCCTCGAGGTCCTTGATGCCGCTGGCCTCGGTCGTCTCGTCCGGCATCAGCCGGCCGGTGATCGTGGTCTCCCCGGCCGGCGGCGCGGGCACCTTCGGGAAGGCGGTCTGGCTGGGGCCGTCGGCGGGGATCCAGCCGCGGTTGACCAGCAGCACCTTGCCGTCGTCGAGGACGAACGGCGTCAGGACGTGGAAGCCGATCTCCTCGTCGGCGTTGACGCGGCGGCGCACCACGACCTCGGCGTCCGTGTCGAACCGGCCCGTGGCGGTCACCGTGCGGTACCGCTCGGCCCGGGTCACCGCGTGGCCCGGGGCCGCGAGCCGCTCCACCGGCACCGGGTCGGCGGCCAGCGCGTCGGTCACCAGCTGGTTGCGCGCGGAGCGCTCCTCGGAGCGGTTCATCTGCCAGATGCCCAGCGCGATCATCGTGGGGACGAGAAGCAGGGCGACCAGTGTGAGGGTCACCCATTGCCGGGACAGCAGGAAGCGGTACACCCCATGAAGGTACAACCCGGGCGCGCGACGATCCGAGCCGGGTACGGCCCCACGCCCCGCGCGCCTTCCCGCGGGCGGCGGGCCGGTCAGGTCTCCGAGGCGGGCTCGACGTCCGCGAGGAGCTGGCCGAAGGCGGCCTCGTCGACCACCGGCGTGCCGAACTGGCGGGCCTTGACCGTCTTCGACGTGCCCGAGTCCGGGTCGTTGGTCACCAGGAGGCTCGTGAGCCGCGACAGGCTCGTCGCCACGTGCAGCCCCGCCTCGGTCGCCCGGTCCTCCAGGAGGTCGCGCTCGGTGGACGTGTCCCCGGAGAACGCCACCCGCATGCCCTGCTTGAGACGCTTGCCCGGTTCATACCGTCCCGGGTTGGGATAGGGGCATGCGGGTCTTTTGCGGGAGGGGCGCCAACTGGAGGGCGCCCGCCCGCCGTAGGACGCCTGCTGCCCGATACGGGGACGGTCCGACCACTCGGTGAGCGGCCGGCACTCGTGCAGCGGCAGCCGTACGCCGCCCGCCGCCGCGGCCCGCAGGCTCGGCCGGAACGCCTCCGCCAGCACGCGCGCGTCGTCCAGCGCGTGGTGTGCCCGGCGCTGCACCACGCCGAAGTGCGCCGCGAGCGACTCCAGCTTGTGGTTGGGCAGCGGCAGCCTCAGCTCCTTCGACAGGGCGATGGTGCACAGCCGTTGTCTCACCGGGGCCTCGCTGCGCGCGCGGGCGTACTCGCGGGCGATCATCTGCCAGTCGAACACCGCGTTGTGCGCCACCAGGACGCGGCCCTCCAGACGCGCCGCGAACTCCGCCGCGATGTCCTGGAAGAGGGGCGCGCCCTCGAGCACGTCGCTCGTCAGCCCGTGTATCCACACCGGGCCCGGGTCGCGCTCCGGGTTGACCACCGTGTACCAGTGGTCCTCGACCTCGCCGCGCGCGTCCAGCCGGTAGACGGCCGCGGAGATGATGCGGTCGTCCCGGGCCAGCCCCGTCGTCTCCACGTCGACGACCGCGTATCCCTGCGGATACGCGGCCGGCCACGCGGTGGGGGAGGCGGCTGCGGCGGTGAGATCTTCGAGCATGGTTCATGAGGATACGGCCCGCTACCGACAGGCCTGTCCGTCAGGTGCCCCGTGCGGCGCGTCCGTTCACGACGCGCGCGTGACGGCGCGTACGACGGCGCGCGGGGCGGTCACCAGCGGATCGGCACCGGCAGCGCGGTCAGCAATCCCGACACCGCGACCACCAGGGCGAGTACGCACACCTCCGCCCGCGCGGGTGAACGCGCGGTCAGCGGGTCGGCCGCGCGCGACAGCCGCACCCGCGCCCACAGGGCCAGAGCGGACACGCCGGCCATCAGGACCAGCTTGGCGAGCAGCACGCGCCCGTACGCGGTGTCCGTCAGCTGCTCCAGGATGGTCCCTGGCGGCATCCGGCGCAGTGAACTGCACACCCCCGTCGCGGTGATGGCGGCGAGCAGGACGAGCGCCACGCGCGCGTAGCGGCCCAGCAGCGCCGCGCCCGCCTCCACGTGCCCCCACAACCGCAGGGTGCGCAGGACGTGCGGCAGGCCGCCCGCCCACAGCGAAGCGCACGTCAGATGCACCAGCGTCAGCCCCGACCCGACGAGCGGGCTGTACTCGGTCGTCGGATGCGCGCGCAGCGCCTCGGCGACGACGACCGCCGCCAGCGGCAAGGCCTGCGTGACGGGACGGCGGGACGCGGAGCACAGGGCCGCCGCGAGGAAGCCGTTGACCTCCAGCAGGGCGAGCTTGCCGTCCCGCGTCTCGTAGAGCCCGCCCACGTCGATGTCGGCGGGGCTGCTCGGCACGAGGTTGCCGGTCGCCACCACGGACGCGAGTCCCAGGGCGGCCACGAAACCGACGGAGTCGGCGACGGTCGACCAACTCCGGGGCAGGGCGGGCGGCGCGCCGGGAAGCGTACGCGCCAGCCGTACGGCGAACAGTTCGCCCAGGGGCACGGCGAGCGCGGCGAACAGCACGGTACGCAGCAGGGCGATGCCCCCGGTTCCGGGCGCCTCCGCCTCCCCGGTGCCGTGCAGCGCGGGCGACGGCCCGAGCAGGGGGATCAGCGCGCCGAGCACCACCAGGACGAGCACGGCCACGGACCGCCACCGGCCACCGGACGCCTCGGACGCCCGGGACCGGGACCTGGATTTCGTGAGAGTCACCCCAGGATCTTCACAAGATCACACAGAGCGGGGCAAGTGGCGGGAGACATGCGGACTTTGTCTCTCCGTCGGGGGAGGCGTGCCACTCACAGCCACCGCGCCGCATCCGCTCCCCACACCCCCGGCCCCCGCGCCCAGTCACGCGGCCCGCCCTCGAACTCCACCGGGGGCAGCGCGTACCGCAGCCGTCCCAGGGGGCTGTCCCGTTCCGCGAGCCACGGTGTGGCAGACACCTCGCCGCCGGGTACGGCGTCACCCGCACCGCCCGCCAGAAGTTCCGCCGCCGTCCGCGCCAGCGCCACCCGCACCAACCGGCTGCCGCCCTCGTCCGCCTGGTCCGACAAGGCCCGCAGCACCCCCGCCGCGAGCAGATACCCCGTGCCGTGGTCCAGCGCCTGGGCCGGCAGCGCACCGGGGCGGTCCTTCTCGCCCTCGATGCGGGCGACGCCCGTCGCCACCTGGACCAGGCTGTCGAAGCCACGGCGTCCCGCCCACGGCCCGGTCGCGCCCCACGCCGACAGCTGGGCCACGACCACCCCCGGCCGCCGCTCGGCCGGCGCCTCCGCGCTCAGCCCGAAGCGGTCCAGCGAGCCGGGCCGGTACCCGGTGACGACCACGTCGGCCGACGCCAGCAACTTCTCGAACACCTCCCGCCCGGAGGCCAGATCCAGCAGCGCCGAGCGCTTCCCGAAACCCGTGTCGGTGTGCTGGTCGGGCAGTTCGGGCATCCCGGGCGGGTCGAGCCGCAGCACGTCCGCGCCCAGCAGCGCGAGCGTGCGCGTGGCGACCGGCCCGGCGATGACCCGGGTGAGGTCCAGCACCCGCAGCCCCGCCGCCGGCAGCAGCGGATCGCCGACACTCACCGGCGCGAACTCCCGCGCGGGCGCGGAGTCCAGCCGTACCCGCTCCACCAGCGGCAGCCGTGCCACCGCCGCCGCCTGCCCGTGCGCCGCCCACTCCCCGGGCGTCCGCAGGGCGACGGCCAGCCCGCCCGCCGCGGTGACCGTCTCCTCCACCTCCTGAGCGGACCTGCCCGCGAGCACCGCGGCCACCGCGTCCGGATCCTCCGGCGCGCCCAGCGCGGAGAGCAGGCGCGCGCGATGGTGCGGATAGTTGGCGTGGGTGCGCACCCACCCGTCCGCCGTGCGCCAGAACCGCGACAGCGGGGCGAAGCTCTCCGCGGCCCGCCCGTCGACGCGCAGGTGACGTTCACTCACGAACGCCGTGGCCACCGCCCCGTCGTCCACCCGCACCGCGGGAACCTCACCGCCGCCCGTGCGCCGGGCCGCGAGCTCGGCGGCGGCCAGCGCGCACACGCCGACGCACGCCCCCGCGAACTCCCGTACCGGCAGCCGCGAGGGCAGCACACCGGACCGCTCGACGGCGGACACCCGCGACACCAGGGCGGGATCGCCGCCCAGACCGGACCAGAAGGACGCGAGACGAGTCATGGCCCTACTCTGCAACACCGGGAGGGGCCGGGCGCATCCGCCCGGCCCCTCCCTGAAACGCCCTACGAAGCGACGACGACTACCGCGTCACCGCGTCCAGCGCGTCGGCCATGCCCCAGCCGTAGAAGCCGTTGAGGTTCTTCGGGCCCTCGCACACCGCGTCGGCCTTGCCGTCGTTGTCGATGTCGTACGGCTTGGTGCAGGCGGTGGCGTCGGCCTGCGCGTACAGCAGAGCCTTCACCAGCGCCGGCGGCGCGTACGGGTGCCGCGACTTGATCAGTGCGGCGACGCCCGCGACGTGCGGGGACGCCATCGACGTACCGGCCATGTAGCCCCAGCGGCCACCCGGCAGGGTGCCGAGGATCAGACCGCTGGTGGCGGGCGGCTCGGGCGTCTGCAGGGCCGTCGAGTCACCGCCGGGGGCGGCGATGTCGACGATCCCCAGGCCGTAGTTGGAGAACGACGACTTCAGGCCCTTCGCGCCGGTCGACGCGACCGTCACCACGCCCGGGAGCTGCGTGGGGATGTCGAGGCACTCCGAGGGGTCGATCACCCGGTCCGACGGGGTGCCGTCGTTGGGCGAGGACGGGTCGGTGATCTCGTCGGACGCGAGGTCGTAGTTCTCGTTGCCCGCCGCCGCGACGTTCACCGCGCCCTTGCGCTCCGCGTACCGCGTGGCCCGGGAGACGGCCTCGACGAGCGCCTTCTGGTCCGGGTCGTCCGTGCAGTTGAAGTACCAGGGGTCGGTGTAATAGCTGTTGTTGGTGACGTCGACCCCGTGCTCGGCCGCCCACATGAAGCCGCACACCACGGCCTCGGCGTAGAAGTAGCCGTCCGGGTTGGACACCTTGATGCCGGAGACCTTCACCCCGGGGGCGACACCGGTCATGCCGACGCCGTTCTTCGCGGCGGCGATCTCACCGGCGACGTGCGTGCCGTGCGGGCTCTCGGCCGCGCCCGGACGCCAGGCGCCCTCGCTGGTGTCGGGCTTGCCCGCCACACAGTTCACCGACGCGGCCCGGTCGAAGTTGGGCGCGATGTCGGGGTGCGTGTCGTCGACGCCCGTGTCGATGACGGCGACGGTCACCTTCGAGGAGCCCAGCGACTTCTCGTGCGCCTTGTCCGCCTTGATGGCGGGCAGGTCCCACTGCAGGTTCTGCAGCGGGTCCTGGCCGTCCGCGGCCTCCTGAGTCGCCTCGGCGACCTCGGCGGCGCTGAGCACCTTGGGGGAGCCCAGGTCGGTGGTGGCCGCCGACGGCAGCGGCGCGTTGCGGGTGGCGCCGGCGGACTGCACCCCCGGCACCTGGCGGATCGTCTTCGCGAAGTCGGCGTTCGCCGCGTGGACGACGATCACGCCGATCTCGTCGTACGACGTCACGATCGTCCCGCCGGCCTTGGCGATCGCCTTCTTCACATGCGCCGGCGCGCCGTGCCCGCCCCGCACGTTGACCACGTAGCTCAGCGAGGCCGCGTCCGCGGAGGCCGCCCCCTGATGGGCCGGGGCGGCCGTGGCGGCCGTGTTCGGCAGGAACGCGAGCGCGGTCGCCAGGGCCATGCCGGCCGGGACGACCAGCGCCCGGCGGTGGCGCGGGTGAGACGCTGTCATGAAGTCTCCAGTTCGTTCACTTTGACGTGCGGACGGTACGGCGGGTGTGCGGGTCCCAGGTTCACTTGACGGCGCGGAGCGCGTCGACGATGCCGTGACCATAGAAGCCGTTGACCTGCCGGCCGCCCTCGCATGTCGCGTCCTGCGTGCCGTCACCGTCCTGGTCGTACGACGCGGGGCAGCCCGGGTTGTTCGCCTGCGCCTTGAGCAGCGCCTGCAGGGCCGCCGGGGGCAGCCACGGGTGCTTGGACTTCAGCAGCGCCGCGACGCCGGCCGCGTGCGGCGAGGCCATCGAGGTGCCCTGCAGCCACGCGTACTGGCCGTTCGGCATCGTGGACAGGATGCGGCCGTTCTTCGACGGGGTGTCCGGCAGCTGGTAGCGGCTGTCGCCGCCCGGCGCGGCCACGTCGACGACGCGGTTGCCGTACGAGGAGTAGTACGACTTACGGTTCTCGGAGCCCGTCGCGCTGATCGTGACGACGCCCGGGAGCTGCGTCGGCAGGTCGAAGCACTCGCTCGGGTCGATGGTGCGCGGCACCGGGGTGGTGTCGTTGGGGCTGGACGCGTCGTCGATCGCGTCCGAGGCCAGGTCGTGGTTGGAGTTGCCCGCCGAGGCGAAGTGCAGGGTGCCCTTGCGCTGGGCGTACAGCTGGGCGCGGTTGACCGCGTCGACGATGGCCCGCTGGTCGGGGTCGTCCATGCAGTTGTACATCCACGGGTCGACGTAGTAGCTGTTGTTCGTGATCTCCACGCCGTGGTCGGCGGCGAACACGAACGCGCAGACGACGGCCTCCGCGTAGAACAGCCCGTTGGCGGGGTCGGTGACGTTGATCGCCGAGACCTTCACGCCGGGCGCGACACCGGCCACGCCGACGCCGTTGCGGGCGGCGGCGATCTCACCGGCGACGTGCGTGCCGTGGTAGTCGTCCGCGGTGTACGGCCGCCAGGCGCCCGGGGAGGTGTCCGGGGCGCCGCCGAAGCAGTTGGCGGACTGGGCCGCCGAGAAGTTCGGGGCGAGGTCCGGGTGGGTGTCGTCGACGCCGGTGTCGATGACGGCGACCGTGACGTTCCTGCTGCCCGGGTTGATCTTCGCCGCCTTGTCGGCGCCGATGACGCGCAGGTCCCACTGGTCGGCCTCGAGCGGCTCGCTGTCCGGCGTCTTCGCCGAGGCGGCCGTCAGCTTCGCGGCGTCGGCGGCCGTCAGGTACTCGGCGGAGCCGGCGTCCGTCGTCCCGGCCGGGGACAGCGGGGCGGTGCGGGTGGCGCCGGCCGACTGCACGCCGGGCACCGTACGGAGGGTCTTCGCGAAGTCGGCGTTCGCGGAACGCACGACGATGACGCCGATCTTCTCGTACGCGATGACGACCTCGCCGTCCGCCGCCGCGACCGCCTTCTTCACCCTGGCGACCGTGCGGTGGTCCGCCTTGGTGTTGACGACGTACGACAGGACGGGCGCGTCCGCCGCCTGCTCCGCCGTGGCCGTGGCCGGGGCGGCCGAGGCCGCCGCGGGCAGGAAGCCGAGCGAGGCGGTCAGCGACAGCACGACCGGAACGGCGAGGGCCAGCCGGCGTCTGGAACGCAGATGAGCCATGGGGTCTCCACATCATCCGGAAACGAAACCGGCCCGAGACAGGGGTGGCTGCCCGGGCAGGTACATGACGGGTGGGGCAGGGTGAAGCTATCCCGCCCGTCCGCTGGCCAGCAATGATTTGGGTGCAACGTCTTCGGAAAACGTCCACGGAAAAGAACCGAACCGAGTTGAACCGGTCCTCGCGTGGCGCCGTGCCCTTGGGCAGGAAGCGCGAGGACACTCGCCTTCGTCGACGCAAGAACCGACCCGCAACGCGAGGAGACTCCGTGGCCGCCGAAGCACCGCCCCCCTCGACAGAGAAAGCCGCACTCCCCTCACCGGAGGAGTTCACCGAGGTTCAGGAGAGCGCTGAGTTCGGTGAACTACGCCGCTCCTACCGTTCGTTCGCCTTCCCGCTGACCATCGGCTTCATCGTCTGGTACCTGCTGTACGTGCTGCTGTCCAACTACGCGGGCGGCTTCATGGGCGCCAAGCTCGTCGGCCACATCAACGTGGCCTTCGTCTTCGGCGTGCTGCAGTTCGTCAGCACCTTCCTCATCGCCTGGTGGTACTCCAAGCACGCCGCCGCCAAGCTCGACCCCAAGGCCGAGGCCATCAAGACCCGTATGGAGGGCGGCGCATGAGCCCCGCGATCACCCACGTCACCCTCGCCGCGAACGAGGCCAGCGAGCACCGGCCGCTGATCATCACCCTGTTCGCCCTGTTCGTGCTCGCCACCCTCGGCATCACCGTGTGGGCCGGCCGGCAGACCAAGGACGCCGCCGACTTCTACGCGGGCGGGCGGCAGTTCAGCGCCTTCCAGAACGGACTCGCCGTCTCCGGCGACTACATGTCCGCCGCGTCCTTCCTCGGCATCGCCGGCGCGATCGCCCTCTTCGGTTACGACGGCTTCCTCTACTCCATCGGCTTCCTGGTCGCCTGGCTCGTCGCCCTGCTGCTCGTCGCCGAGCCGCTGCGCAACTCCGGCCGCTACACGATGGGCGACGTCCTCGCCTACCGCATGCGCCAGCGCCCGATCCGCACCGCGGCCGGCACCTCCACGATCGTCGTGTCGATCTTCTACCTCCTGGCCCAGATGGCGGGCGCGGGCGTGCTCGTCTCCCTGCTGCTCGGCATCACCTCCGACGCCGGCAAGATCCTCATCGTCGCCCTCGTCGGCGTCCTGATGATCGTGTACGTCTCCATCGGCGGCATGAAGGGCACCACCTGGGTGCAGATGGTCAAGGCCGTGCTGCTCATCGGCGGCACGATCCTCATCACCTTCCTGGTGCTGCTGAAGTTCAACTTCAACATCTCCGACCTGCTGGGCAAGGCCGCCGAGAACAGCGGCAAGGGCGACGCCTTCCTGGAGCCCGGCCTCCAGTACGGCGCCGACAACATCACCAAGCTGGACTTCATCTCGCTCGGCATCGCCCTGGTGCTCGGCACCGCCGGCCTGCCGCACATCCTGATCCGCTTCTACACGGTGCCGAACGCCAAGGCCGCCCGTAAGTCCGTGAACTGGGCCATCGGCATCATCGGCGGCTTCTACCTGATGACCATCGCGCTGGGCTTCGGCGCGGCGGCGCTCATCTCGCAGGACGAGATCATCGCGTCCAACCCGTCGGGCAACACGGCCGCGCCGCTGCTCGCCCTGCACATCGGCGGCGTCGACTCGGCCTGGGGCGCGATCCTGCTCGCCACCATCTCGGCGGTCGCGTTCGCCACCATCCTCGCCGTGGTCGCCGGACTCACCCTGGCCTCGTCGTCGTCCTTCGCGCACGACATCTACGCCAACGTGATCCGCAAGGGGAAGGCCACCGAGAAGGAGGAGATGAGGGCGGCCCGCTGGGCGACCGTCCTCATCGGCATCGTCTCCATCGCGCTCGGCGCCCTCGCCCGCGACCTGAACGTCGCCGGCCTCGTCGCCCTGGCCTTCGCTGTCGCCGCCTCGGCCAACCTGCCGACCATCCTGTACAGCCTGTTCTGGAAGCGGTTCACCACCCAGGGCGCGCTGTGGTCGATCTACGGCGGTCTGATCGTCGCCGTCGGCCTGGTGCTGTTCTCGCCGGTCGTCTCCGGCGACCCGAAGGCGATGTTCCCGGACGTCGACTTCGCCTGGTTCCCGCTGAAGAACCCGGGAATCATCTCCATCCCGTTCGGCTTCCTGATGGGCTGGCTGGGCACCGTCCTGTCCAAGGAGGAGCCCGACGCCAAGAAGTACGCGGAGCTGGAGGTCCGGTCGCTGACCGGCACCGGCGCCCACTGACACCCGCCCCGTTCGACGGCCGCGCCGCGGGGACCCTCGTAGGTCCCTACGACGCGGCCGTCGGCATCTCGTCACATCCCGTCGCTGGGTGTTGTCGGCGGCGTCACGTACGCTCGCAGGTACCGGACATCAGTGATCGGCGTACAGGGAGGGCCCCACGTGCTCATCGACACCTACGGCCGGGTGGCGACCGATCTGCGGGTCTCGCTGACCGACCGGTGCAACCTGCGCTGCACGTACTGCATGCCCGAGGAGGGCCTGCAGTGGCTCGCCAAGCCCGATCTGCTGACCGACGACGAGATCGTCCGGCTCATCGACGTCGCGGTCACCTCCCTCGGCATCGAGGAGGTGCGCTTCACCGGCGGCGAGCCCCTGCTCCGCCCCGGCCTGGTCGGCATCGTGGAGCGCGTCGCCGCCCTGGAGCCCCGCCCGCAGATGTCCCTCACCACCAACGGCATCGGGCTGCGCCGCACGGCGGCCGCCCTGAAGGCGGCCGGCCTGGACCGGGTCAACGTCTCCCTGGACACGCTCCGCCCCGACGTCTTCAAGACCCTCACCCGCCGCGACCGCCACCAGGACGTCCTGGACGGCCTGTACGCGGCCCGCGAGGCCGGTCTGACGCCCGTGAAGGTCAACTCGGTCCTCATGCCGGGGCTCAACGACGACGAGGCCCCCGACCTGCTCGCCTGGGCCCTGGAGCACGACTACGAACTCCGGTTCATCGAGCAGATGCCGCTCGACGCCCAGCACGGCTGGAAGCGCGACGGCATGATCACCGCGGGCGACATCCTCGCCTCCCTGCGCACCCGCTTCGAACTGACCCCCGAGGGGCAGGAGAAGCGCGGCTCCGCCCCCGCCGAGCGCTGGCTGGTCGACGGCGGCCCGCACCGCGTGGGCGTCATCGCCTCCGTCACCCGGCCGTTCTGCTCCGCCTGCGACCGCACCCGCCTCACCGCCGACGGCCAGGTCCGCACGTGTCTCTTCGCCACCGAGGAGACCGACCTGCGGGCGGCGCTGCGCTCCGGCGCGGACGACGAGGAGATCGCCCGCATCTGGAAGCTCGCCATGTGGGGCAAGAAGGCGGGCGCGGGCCTCGACGACCCGTCCTTCGTGCAGCCGGACCGCCCGATGTCCGCCATCGGCGGCTGAGTGGGCCGGGACGTCGCTCAGGCCCCTTCCGGGGCCTCCCACTCCTCGAAGCGCACCACGTCCTTCAGGAAGCCGCGCACCCCGAGGAACTGCGCCAGGTGTTCCCGGTGCTCCTCGCAGGCCAGCCAGGTCTTGCGCCGCTCCGGCGTGTGGATCTTCGGGTTGTTCCAGGCCAGCACCCACTCGGCGGGGGCACGGCAGCCCTTCGCGGAGCAGACGGGCGTCTCGGGGTCAGGGTTGATCACCGTCCGACCCTAACCCGTGCGCCGGGGGAGGAACCGCCCCGGGAAAAGGCGACGCCGAGCAGCCACGGGGGGAGCTGCCCGGCGTCGGTCTGTCGCTCCGACGGGGGATGCGGAGCGCGTACGAAGTATGTCATGGGTCACCCCGCCCCCGGCACCGAAAGAACATGATTGATCTGAGGTTTCTTTGAGCTTGACCGGGAAGTTACTTCCGCTCCCGGCGTCCGGCGCTCACACCTCGCTGCTCAGGAGCGTCCCGGTTCCTCGGATCGTGCGCCCGGCGCCGTCCGTGACGACACTTCTTCCGCATCGGGTTCCGTCGCACCGTCATTCGTCCGGGGCGGTGCGATCATCTGCTTCATCGGGGCCGTCACGAAGGTCGACGGCAGGGACGGCGTGTTCTCCCGCCCCGCGTTGGCGATCACCACGGCGATGTAGGGCAGGACCGCCCCGAGCACCAGCGCCACGATCGCGACGTGCCGCTCCACGTTCCACAGGGTGGCCGCCAGGATGACCGAGATCGTGCGAACGGTCATCGAGATCACGTACCGGCGCTGCCGCCCCCGCACGTCCTCCTGCAGGCCCGCCCGGGCGCCCGTGATCCGGAACACCTGAGCGCCGCCGCCACGCTGCTTCCGCATCACATTCCACCATCCGCCCGCATCGGACCCTTCCGGACAAGACCAACGGTACGCCGCGCCCCGGCCGGTCACGAGAGCGGGTCACCCCGCCCGCACCGGCCCGGCTGCGCCGTCCCGCGTACGGCATGTCCGACATGCGGCGTACCGCGACTGGGCCGACACTTGCCGTAATGCTCGCGTCAAGTCGTACGAGGAGGCAGCCATGGGCTGGTTGTGGGCGATCATCGTGGGATTCGTGCTCGGCCTGCTGGCCAAGGCGGTGATCCCCGGCAAGCAGCACATCCCGCTGTGGCTCGCCACCATCTGCGGCATGATCGGCGCGGTCGTCGGCAACGCCATCGCCCGGGGCTTCGGCATCGAGGAGACCCGCGGCATCGACTGGGGACGGCACATCTTCCAGCTCGGCGCGGCCATCGTCGTCGTGCTGCTCGCGGAGATGATCTACAACTCCATGCAGCGCAGGAAGCACGAGCGTCAGCGGGCCTGACAGAGCCGCCGGACACGGCGGAGGGGCGGGCCCCGCACGGGACCCGCCCCTCACGCACACCACCGGGTCAGCCGGCCGCGACCTCCACGGCCGCCAGGTTCTTCTTGCCGCGGCGCAGCACCAGCCAGCGCCCGTGCAGCAGGTCCTCCCGGGCGGGAACGGCGTCCTCGGCGGTCACCTTGACGTTGTTCACGTAGGCGCCGCCCTCCTTCACCGTGCGCCGCGCGGCGGACTTGCTGGGCACCAGGCCGACCTCGGCGAAGAGGTCCACCACCGGGCCCAGCTCGGCCACCTTCACGTGCGGCACCTCGGAGAGCGCCGCGGCGAGCGTGCGCTCGTCCAGCTCATCCAGCTCGCCCTGGCCGAACAGGGCCTTCGAGGCGGCGATCACGGCGGCCGTCTGGTCGGCGCCGTGCACCAGCGTCGTCAGCTCCTCCGCCAGCGCGCGCTGCGCGGCACGCGCCTGCGGACGCTCCGCCGTCTGCCGCTCCAGCTCCTGCAGCTCCTCACGGGACTTGAAGGACAGGATCCGCAGGTAGCCCGAGATGTCCCGGTCGTCCACGTTCAGCCAGAACTGGTAGAACGCGTACGGCGTGGTCATCTCCGGGTCCAGCCAGACGGCGCCGCCCTCGGTCTTGCCGAACTTGGTGCCGTCCGCCTTGGTCATCAGCGGCGTCGCGAAGGCGTGGACCGTGGCGTCCGGCTCCAGGCGGTGGATCAGGTCGAGCCCGGCCGTGAGGTTGCCCCACTGGTCGCTGCCGCCCTGCTGCAGGGTGCAGCCGTAGCGGCGGTACAGCTGGAGGAAGTCCATCGCCTGCAGCAGCTGGTAGCTGAACTCCGTGTAGCTGATGCCCTCGGAGGACTCCAGCCGCCGGGCGACGGAGTCCTTCGTCAGCATCTTGTTGACGCGGAAGTGCTTGCCGATGTCCCGCAGGAACTCGATCGCGGACAGGTTCGCCGTCCAGTCGAGGTTGTTGACCATCACGGCCGCGTTCTCGCCCTCGAAGGACAGGAACGGCTCGATCTGGCTGCGCAGCCGCTCCACCCAGCCCGCGACGGTCTCCGGCGAGTTCAGCGTGCGCTCGGCCGTCGGCCGCGGGTCGCCGATCTGCCCGGTCGCGCCGCCGACCAGCGCCAGCGGCCGGTGGCCGGCCTGCTGGAGCCGGCGCACGGTGAGCACCTGCACCAGATGCCCCACGTGCAGCGACGGCGCGGTCGGGTCGAAGCCGCAATAGAACGTGACGGGACCGTCCGCGAGCGCCTTGCGCAAAGCGTCCTCGTCAGTGGACTGGGCGAACAGCCCGCGCCACTTCAGCTCGTCGACGATGTCCGTCACGGTTCTCGTGTCTCCTCGGTGATCTGCGGCCGTACGGGTGACGGCCTGCTGCGAACGCCTACGAGGTTATACGCCCCGGCTGACCGAGCTCATATTGAAATCGGGGATGCGCAGCGCGGGCATCGCGGCCCGGGTGAACCAGTCGCTCCACTCCCGGGGCAGCGTCTTCTCCGTACGGCCCGCCTCCGCCGCCCGGCCCAGCAGGTCCACCGGCGACTCGTTGAACCGGAAGTTGTTCACCTCACCGGTGACCTCGCCGTTCTCCACCAGGTATACGCCGTCCCTGGTCAGCCCGGTGAGCAGCAGCGTCGCCGGATCCACCTCGCGGACGTACCACAGGCAGGTCAGCAGCAGCCCCCGCTCGGTGGCCGCGACCATCTCCTCCAGCGAGCGGTCCTCGCCGCCGTCCAGGATCAGGTTGTCCACGGCAGGCGCGGTCGGCAGGCCGGTCAGGCCCGCGCTGTGCCGACTGGTGGTCAGCCGGTGCAGCTCGCCCTCGCGCACCCAGTCCGTCGCCGACAGCGGCAGCCCGTTGTCGAACACCGACTGGTCGCCGCCCGAGGAGTGCGCGATCACGAACGGCGCCGACTCGAGCCCCGGCTCGTTCGGGTCGCTGCGCAGCGTCAGCGGCAGCTCGGTCAGCCGCTCGCCGACGCGGGTGCCGCCGCCCGGCTTGGAGAACACCGTGCGGCCCTCCGCCGCGTCCCGCCCGGACGCCGACCAGAACTGGTAGATCAGCAGGTCCGCCACCGCCGTCGGCGGCAGCAGCGTCTCGTACCGGCCCGCCGGCAGCTCGAGACGCCGCTCCGCCCAGCCGAGCCGTACGGCCAGCTCGGCGTCCAGCGCGGCCGGGTCGACGTCCTTGAAGTCGCGGGTGGAGCGGCCCGCCCACGCCGACCGGGTGCGGTCCGGGGACTTGGCGTTGATCTCCAGGGTGCCGTTCGGCTGGTCGTGCCGCAGCCGCAGCCCCGTCGACGTGCCCAGGTAGGTGGAGACCATCTCGTGGTTGGCGAAGCCGTACAGCTCCCGGCCGCCCGCCCGCGCCCGCGCGAACGACTCGCCCAGCGCCGGCGCGAAGTCGGCGAACACCGCGGAGGTCGTCTCCGCGGGCGCCTCCGTGAACTCGGGCGACGGCTCCACACCCGTCACCAGCGGCTGCGCGTCCTCGGCCGGACCGGCGCCGCGGGCGGCGGCCTCGGCGGCCCGCACCAGCGGCTCCAGCTCGTCCACGGTCACGGCGGACCGTGACACCACCCCGGAGGCCGTTCCCTGGGCGCCGTCCACCGTGGCGATCACGGTGAGGGTGCGCCCGCGGGTCACCCCGTTCGTGGTGAGCGCGTTGCCCGCCCAGCGGAGGTTGGCGGACGAGTGCTCGTCGGCGATCACGACACAGCCGTCGGACCGGGACAGCTCCAGGGCACGCTCGACGATCTCGTGCGGCTTGGTGGTGCGCGCGCTCATCGCCCGGCCTCCTGCGTGGTGTTGAGGATGTTGACTCCCTTGAACAGGGCGGACGGGCAGCCGTGCGAGACCGCCGCGACCTGGCCCGGCTGGGCCTTGCCGCAGTTGAAGGCGCCGCCCAGGACGTACGTCTGCGGACCGCCGACGGCGGCCATGGAGCCCCAGAAGTCGGTGGTCGTGGCCTGGTAGGCGACGTCCTTCAGCTGGCCGGCCAGCCGGCCGTTCTCGATGCGGTAGAAGCGCTGCCCGGTGAACTGGAAGTTGTAGCGCTGCATGTCGATGGACCACGACCGGTCGCCGACCACGTAGATGCCGCGGTCGACCGACCCGATCAGGTCCTCCGTCGACATCCCGGCCGGGTCGGGACGCAGCGACACGTTGGCCATGCGCTGCACCGGCACATGGCCGGGGGAGTCGGCGAACGCGCACCCGTTGGACCGCTCGAAGCCGGTGAGCTTCGCGATCCGCCGGTCCAGCTGGTAGCCGACCAGCGTGCCGTCCCTCACCAGGTCCCAGGACTGCGCCTCGACGCCCTCGTCGTCGTAGCCGACGGTCGCCAGGCCGTGCTCGGCGGTGCGGTCGCCGGTGACGTTCATCAGCTCGGAGCCGTACCTGAGCTTGCCGAGCTGGTCGAAGGTGGCGAACGAGGTGCCCGCGTAGGCGGCCTCGTAGCCGAGGGCGCGGTCCAGCTCGGTGGCGTGCCCGATCGACTCGTGGATGGTGAGCCACAGGTTGGACGGGTCCACCACCAGGTCGTACAGCCCCGGCTCCACGCTCGGCGCGCGCATCTTCTCGGCGAGCAGCTCGGGGATCCGCGCCAGCTCGTCGTCCCAGTCCCAGCCGGTGCCCGTCAGGTACTCCCAGCCGCGTCCGGCCGGCGGCGCGAGGGTGCGCATGGAGTCGAACTCGCCGCTGGACTCGTCGACGGACACCGCCGTCAGCACCGGGTGCAGCCGCACGCGCTGCTGTGTGGTCACGGTCCCGGCGGTGTCCGCGTAGAACTTGTTCTCGTGCACGGTGAGCAGCGAGGCGTCCACGTGGTCGACGCCGTTCGCGGCGAGCAGCCGCCGGCTCCACTCGGCCAGCAGCCCGGCCTTCTCCTCGTCGGGCACGGTGAACGGGTCGGTCTCGTAGGACGACACCCAGGTCTTGTCGGCGTGCACCGGCTCGTCGGCCAGCTCCACGCGCTCGTCGCTCCCGGCCGCCCTGATCACCTGCGCGGACAGCTTCGCCATGGCCACCGCCTGGGAGGCGACCTTCGCGGCGGCGTCGAGGGTGAGGTCCACCCCGGACGCGAAGCCCCAGGTGCCGCCGTGCACCACCCGCACCGCGTACCCGAGGTCGGTGGTGTCCGACGAACCGGCGGGCTTGGCGTCCCTCAGCCGCCAGGAGGCGCTGCGCACCCGCTCCAGACGGAAGTCCGCGTGCTCCGCCCCGAGCGCCCGCGCCCGGGCGAGCGCGGCGTCGGCGAGGGCGCGTAGCGGCAGGGCTGTGAAGGCTTCGTCAATGCTATGAGACACCTACGTCTCTTCCTGTCGGGTTCGAATCGGTCGGTTGTCGCTGCGTCGAGTCGGCGCTGCGGCGCATCATGTCGCGCCGGGCCGGACCGGGACCACACCTTTGCGGCGCGCCCCGCCGTGTTCGTGTCACCGGGCGGGTGACCGCCGTCGCCCGGCCGGGTCCTTTCTGTAGGGACCCGACAGAGCCGCTCCCATGCCACTGTCGGTGCCCCGATGTCCCGGGGCGCACCGGGACCGATAGGTTTTCGGTGCAGCCGCCTGTCGTCACGGTGTCCGGGCGGATGGAACAGACCGCTATCGAAGGGGTGATCCGTTGAGCCGCTCGGTTCTCGTCACCGGAGGCAACCGGGGCATCGGCCTCGCCATCGCCCGCGCGTTCGCCGACGCCGGCGACAAGGTCGCCATCACGTACCGCTCGGGTGAGCCCCCGGCCGGCTTCCTCGCCGTCCGGTGCGACATCACCGACGCCGAGCAGGTGGAGCAGGCCTACAAGGAGATCGAGGAGGCGCACGGCCCCGTCGAGGTGCTCGTGGCCAACGCCGGGATCACCCGGGACCAGCTCCTGATGCGCATGACCGAGGAGGACTTCACGTCCGTCCTCGAGACCAACCTCACCGGCACCTTCCGCGTCGTCAAGCGCGCCAACCGCGGCATGCTGCGTGCCCGTAAGGGCCGCGTCGTGCTGATCTCCTCGGTCGTCGGGCTGCTGGGCTCCGCGGGGCAGGCCAACTACGCCGCCTCCAAGGCCGGCCTGGTGGGCTTCGCCCGGTCCCTCGCCCGTGAGCTGGGCTCGCGCAACATCACCTTCAACGTCGTCGCGCCCGGTTTCGTCGACACCGACATGACCCGGGAGCTCACCGAGGAGCAGCAGGCGAAGATCCTCGCCCAGGTGCCGCTCGCCCGGTACGCGAAGACCGAGGAGATCGCCGCCGCGGTGCGCTTCCTCGCCTCGGACGACGCCTCGTACATCACTGGAGCCGTCATTCCCGTTGACGGCGGTTTGGGAATGGGTCACTGACACACATGAGCGGAATTCTCGAGGGCAAGCGCGTCCTGATCACCGGTGTGCTGACGGAGGCGTCGATCGCCTTCCACACCGCGAAGCTGGCCCAGGAGCAGGGCGCCGAGATCATCCTGACCGCGTTCCCGCGGCCCACCCTGACCGAGCGCATCGCCAAGAAGCTGCCCAAGCCCGCCAAGGTCATCGAGCTCGACGTCACCAACGACGAGCACCTGGGCCGCCTGGCCGACGTCGTCGGCGAGGAGCTCGGCGGCCTGGACGGCGTCGTGCACTCCATCGGCTTCGCGCCGCAGGACGCCCTCGGCGGCAACTTCCTCAACACGCCGTTCGAGTCGGTCGCCACGGCCATGCACGTCTCGGCGTTCTCCCTGAAGTCGCTCACGATGGCCTGCCTGCCGCTGATGCAGAACGGCGGCTCCGTCGTCGGCCTCACCTTCGACGCGCAGTACGCCTGGCCGCAGTACGACTGGATGGGCCCGGCGAAGGCCGCTCTGGAAGCCACCAACCGCTACATGGCGCGCGACCTGGGCAAGCAGGACATCCGCTGCAACCTCATCTCGGCCGGTCCGCTCGGCTCGATGGCCGCCAAGTCCATCCCCGGCTTCGCCGAGCTGGCCTCCGTGTGGGACACCCGCGCCCCGCTGGAGTGGGACCTGAAGGACCCGGAGCCCGCCGGCCGCGGCGTCGTCGCCCTGCTGAGCGACTGGTTCCCGAAGACCACGGGCGAGATCGTCCACGTGGACGGCGGTCTGCACGCCATCGGCGCCTGACGGCGAGTACAGCCTGAGGGCCCGCGTCCCCCGAGGGGGCGCGGGCCCTCACGTGTGTCCGGAAGGGCTCGCTCAGCCGCTCGCGCGGGAGGTGAACCGCCCCGGCTTGCACGCCATCGGGTAGGAGGCGGCCTCCTCGGCCGCCGTCGCCTCGTCGCCCGCGCGGATCGCGTCCACCAGCCGGCTGTGGTCCATGTGCGTCTCCGGCGACATGTCCCCGCCCACGTCGTCGCGCAGCCAGTCCCGCAGCACCTCGCCCAGGTCCGCGTACAGCGCGGTCATCACGTCGTTGTGCGAGGCGGCCACGACGGCCATGTGGAACGTCGCGTCCGCCGTCACGAACGTCTCCGCGTCGCCCGACTCCCACGCCTCCTCACGGCGCCGCAGGAGCGCGTCGAGCTGCTTCAGGTCCTTCTCCGTACGCCGCTGCGCCGCCAGCCGCGCCGCCGACGACTCCAGGGAGGAACGCAGCTCGGCGATGTGCCGGGGGTCGGCCTCGGCGAAGCGGCGGTGCATCACACCCGCCAGCTCGCTCGTGGCGAGCACATAGGTGCCGGAGCCCTGGCGGATGTCGAGCAGGCCGTTGTGCGCCAGCGCGCGCACCGCCTCACGGACGGTGTTGCGGGCGACCCCCAGCTGTTCGACCAGCTCCGGCTCGGTGGGGACGCGTGAGCCGACCGGCCACTCGCCCGACGTGATCTGGGCCCGCAGGGCGGCGATGACCTGCTCGGACAGCGCGGATCGGCGCGGATGGCTCAGAGGCATGCTTCACCTTCGCACGGCGTAGGCCGCGTACGACGTCCGCGACATGGACAACCAATCATCCCATGATTCTATGATGGGTGTCATGACTCGTATGACTGGTGGCGGAACCCGGACGACAGCGTCCGCCACCGCCCGTACGCCCGCCACGACCGCGCTCCCGGAACAGCCCGGCGCCCCCCTGCGCGCGTGGCGGAAACGGCTGCTCGTCGCCGGCATCGTGCTGGCCGCCCTCAACCTGCGCCCCGCCATCACCAGCTTCGGCGCCCTCCTCGAAGAGGTGCGCGCCGGGCTCGGCATGAGCGGCAGCGTCGCCGGCCTGCTCACCTCCCTGCCCGCGCTGTGTTTCGCCGTCTTCGGCGTCACCGCGCCCCGCCTGGCCCGCCGCTTCGGCCCCGCCTCCGTGGTGTGCGCCGGCATGGCCGCCATCACCACCGGCCTGCTCGTGAGGCCCTACGTCGGCAGCACGGCCGCCTTCCTGCTCGCCAGCGGTCTCGCGCTCGGCGGCATAGCCGTGAGCAACGTGCTGATGCCGGTCATCGTCAAGCGCTGGTTCCCCGACCGGGTCGGCTCCATGACCGGCCTGTACTCGATGGCCCTCGCCCTCGGCACCGCCTCGGCGGCGGCCGTGACCGTCCCGGTGACCGACGCGCTCGGCGGCGACTGGCAGGCGGGCCTCGCCGTCTGGGCGGCCCTCGCGGCGGCCGCCGCCCTGCCCTGGCTCGCCTTCGTACGGGACCGGGGCGGCGCCTCGGGAGCCTCCGGGGCGCCGGAGCCGTCGCAGGGGGACGGGCGTCCCGAGGAGCGGCCCGCCGGGCAGACGCCGGCGCTGCGTATCACCCGCAGCCGTACGGCGTGGGCGCTGGCCGTGTTCTTCGGGCTCCAGGCCACCGGCGCCTACATCACCATGGGCTGGATGGCGCAGATCTTCCGGGACGCGGGCGTCTCCGCGGGCCGGGCGGGAATGCTGGTCGCCGTCACCATGGTGATGGGGGTCCCCCTGGCGTTCGTCATCCCGCGGATCGCCGCCCGGCTGCCCCGGCAGGGTCCCATCGTGGTCGGGCTGGGCGTCAGCGGCCTGCTCGGGTACGCGGGTCTCTGGTTCGCACCGGCCGCGGGCGCATGGGCCTGGGCGGTGCTGCTGGGCATCGCCAACTGCGCCTTCCCGCTCGCGCTCACCATGGTCGGCATGCGGGCGCGTACCGGCGCGGGCGTGGCCCAGCTGTCGGCCTTCGCGCAGAGCACCGGCTATCTGATCTCCATCCCCGGGCCGCTGCTGGTGGGCGTGCTGTACCAGCACAGCGGGGGCTGGGGGCTGCCGATCGCGCTCATGGCGGCTCTGATGGTTCCGCAGATGGTCTTCGGGGTGATGGCCGGACGGGACCGCACGGTGGAGGACGAGGCGGCACGCCGAGACGCCGCCCGGAGCACCCCCTGACCGGTGCCGGGCGGGGAGGATGCGACACTTTCCCCATGCCAGTCCTCGAGCCGAACCCGCAGAACGGCCAGAAGAAGATGCTGCTCGTCTTCGGCGCCTTCTTCGCGATCTTCATCGTCATCGGCGTCATCGCGACGGTGCTCGCGCCCTGAGCCCGGCCCGGCAGACGCCCGATCCCCGGGCGCGGTGACCGGTTCCGCGCCCTGAGGGTGGTGCTGGCACCCCCGTCCCCTAGGGGGCCAGGCTCAGGGTCAAGTGGGTGGATCACCGGATGGGTTGGAGCCCCGCCGATCCGTACCTTCGAGATGTGGCCGCGGCAGGCGGCCACCGGACACTCGAAGAGCGGAGGCACCCATGTCGGCGCGCACGCACTCCCGGCCCGTTCCGGCCCCCCGGGCCGGTGCCGCCACCCGGCTGCCGTGGTGGGCCCTGGCCCTCCCCGCCCTCGCCTTCGTGGCCCTGCTCGCCCTCGTACTGAACCCCTCCGACGCGCACGCGGCCGCCGGTGAGCCCGCGCTCACCCTCCTCGTCGAGCGGGCGCAGCAGCTCATGGCCCGCTGAACGCGCCGAGGCGCCGGTCAACTCCCTGCGCCCCGTGGCCTGTTTCGTGCGAAGCTGGGTGTCATGAGCGTCGCAGAACCCCGCAGGATTGTCCTTTTCCGGCATGCGAAAGCCGACTGGCCTCCGGTGTCCGACCACGAGCGGCCCCTCGCCGAGCGAGGCCGCCTGGACGCAGCGGCCGCCGGCCGCAAGCTGGCCGACTCCGGCGTCGCCTTCGACCTGGCCCTGTGCTCCACGGCGGTCCGCACCCGCGAGACCTGGAAGCTGGCGGTCCACGAGTTCCCGAAGCGGCCGAAGACCGTCTACGAGGAGCGGATCTACGAGGCCTCGCCCGGTGAGCTGATCGCCCTGCTCAACGAGACCCCCGACGACGCGCAGAACGTCCTGCTGATCGGACACAACCCGGGCGTGCAGGGGCTGGCCGACATCCTGGCCGGCGCATCCGAGGGCGACGCGCGCGAGCGGATGACGCGGCGCGGCTTCCCGGCCGCCGCCTTCGCGGTCCTGACCTTCACCGGCCCCTGGAAGTCCCTGGAGCCCGGCACGGCCACGCTGGTCGACTACTGGGCGCCCACGGAGTGACCCCCGGCTGACCCGCCCGGCACGGCAGGGGCCCGGCACCGACCTCGTCGGCGCCGGGCCCCTGCCGTCGTCACGGCCGGTCCGTCGTCGGGGCCGGTCCGTCGTCACGGCCGGTGCGCGCCGCTCAGTCGACCGCGAGCGTGTCCGCGGCCTCGACCTCTTCGCGTGTGATGCCGAGCAGATAGAGGACCGTGTCCAGGAAGGGGACGTTCACCGCCGTGTGGGCCGCCTCGCGCACCACCGGCTTGGCGTTGAAGGCGACACCGAGACCCGCCGCGTTCAGCATGTCCAGGTCGTTCGCGCCGTCACCGATCGCCACGGTCTGCGACAGCGGCACACCCGCCTCCGCCGCGAACCGGCGCAGCAGCCGCGCCTTGCCCGCCCGGTCGACGATCTCGCCGGTCACCCGTCCGGTGAGCCTGCCGTCGACGATCTCCAGCGTGTTCGCCTGGGCGAAGTCCAGACCGAGACGCTCCTTCAGGTCGTCGGTGACCTGGGTGAAGCCGCCCGACACCACGCCCACCTGGTAGCCGAGCCGCTTGAGCGTACGGATCAGGGTGCGGGCGCCCGGCGTCAGCCGCACCTCGCTGCGCACCTTGTCGATCACGGAGGCGTCCAGCCCCTCCAGCAGCGCCACGCGCGCGTGCAGCGACTGCTCGAAGTCCAGCTCCCCGCGCATCGCCGCCGCCGTCACCTCGGCGACCTGGTCCTCACAGCCGGCGTGCGCCGCGAACAGCTCGATCACCTCGTCCTGGATGAGCGTGGAGTCCACGTCCATCACCACCAGGCGCTGCGCCCTGCGGTACAGGCCCGCCGCGACCACCGCGATGTCGACCCGGAACCGGGCCGCGTCCGTCACCAGCGCGGTGCGCAGCGCCTCCGTCTCCACACCGGACACCGCGAACTCCACGGCGGTCACCGGGTACTTGGCGAGCCGGAAGATACGGTCGATGTTGCCGCCGGCCTTGGTGATCCGCGCGGCGACCGCGGCCGTCGCCTCCGAGGTGAGGGGGTGGCCCAGCACGGTCACCAGGGACCGGCCGAGACCGCGGGGGCGGTTGTCGCCCTTGCCCGAGATGATCTCCGCCTGCATCTTGATCGAGTCCGCCCAGCTGTGGACGGTCGCCCGCAGGTCACCCTCCATTCCCGCCGGGGGCTGGGTCACGAGCGCGCACAGCACGATGCGGCCCCGGGTGACGACCTGCTCGATGTCGACCACGTCGACGGAGTAGGCGGCGAGGGTGTCGAAGAGGCCGGCCGTGATGCCCGGCCGGTCCTTCCCGAAGATCTTGACCAGGAGGGTGGGAACGTCGGAGGTCTGCGATGCGCTCATGGTGCTCCCACCGTATCCGGCACCCAGTGCCCCGCGCCCGCCCGGTCCGCCCTCCGGACACCCCGTCGGGGGCCGTCCCCTACCGTCCCCGAGGCCCCCGGCCGTCCCGGTCTCCTTCATCCGGTTCGCCCGGACCCGGAGGCCGTGGCGCCGGCGGTGGCGGGGGAGGGGGCGGCACCCTGTCCGGCCACAGACGGCGGCGGTCCGGGCGCGGCGGGCGTGGGGGCGGGGTGGGGCCGGCGACGGTGGGAGCCGCGGCCACGTCGTCCACACCGCCGCCCGCGCTCCCTGGCGCACTCCGTCCCCGTGCGGCTGCGTCCCCGGGTGCACTCCGTTTCCGTACGCCCGCGTCCCCGGGCGTGCCCCGGCCTCGCACCGCGTCGGTCGTGCCCCGACCCGGCACCGCGTCCTGAGGAACACCCCGTTCCCTCCGCGTCCCCGGCAGCCGTAGATACGGATTGGTGTCCGGGTTGGGCGGCCGGTACGGCGTCCCCGGCCGGTAGGGACCCGAGGGCACCGAAGCGGGCGAGCCCTCGGCACCCCGTGCCAGTACCGCCACCCGCGTCCCCGCCACCCCGCACGCCCACGCCAGCAGCGCCCCCGCAGCGCCCGCCCCCGCGCCCCACACCGCCCCGAGCGGCACCGCCAGGCCCAGCCGCCCGCTCAGTTCCAGCCCCGCGTCGAACGCGTCGTACCCCAGCACCGACAGCGAGGCGCCCACGGACACCTCCGTGAGCCACACCAGCGCCGGCAGCGTCACCGCTGTGACGGCGCCCAGCCGCAGCGCGCACCGCCCCGCGAAACCACCCGCCCCCGGCGCGCTCCCCGGCCCTGGCGCGCTCCCCGCCCCTGGCGCGCTCCCCGCCCCCGGTGCACTCCCCGCCGCCCCCGGCGCGCTCCCCGCCACCGGCGTCCGCACCGCTGTCAGCACGCCCGCCAGCAGCATCGCCGTCGCCGCGCCGATCCCCAGGAGCCACACCCGCCCGTCCAGCTCGGCCAGCGCGCCCAGGGTGACCGGTTCCTCCCTCCCCGTCCGCAGCAGATCGTCCAGGGGGTGGGGCAGCGCCCCCAGCAGCGCCCCGGTCCCCTCGGCGTCGTACGGGACGGACAGCCCGACCGACCACCCCAGCCACACCCCGTTCGGCGCCCCGAGCAGAGCCGCCCCGGCGATCCGCCGGGGATGGTCGTCGCCGATCGCCGCATACGCCGCGGCCGCGATCCCCGCCGCCACCGCGACCAGCAGCACCGCGACGACCGGCGAGACCGCCGGCCGCACCACCCGGTGCAGCGCCTCCCACCCGCGCGGCAGCGGAGTACGCCGGGACGCCAGCAGCGCGACCAGCAGCACGCCCGCCGACCAGCCGAGCCCGGCCAGCAGCGTCGGCGCCGTGTCGACGGTGAACCCCACCGTCACCTCTGCGTCGACCAGGTCCCCCACCCGGTCCGGCAGCAGCTCCCCGATGTCGCCGAGGCCGGGGACCTCCAGCCCCCCGCCGCCGTCCGAGCCGGGCAGGCCGTCCACACCGAGGGCGGCCACGTCGACGGTGATCACGTCGTGCCCCGCCCACGCCAGCCCGCCCGCCGTCGCGACGGCCAGCGCGACCACCGCCCCCGCCCGCGCGGCGAGTTCACGGCCGGACACCGCGACTCCCGCCGCCCGTAAGGACCTCAGGAAGACGAGGGACAGCAACAGCGCCCCCACCAGCCCCACGCCGAGCGGCATCACGTCGCTCGCCGTGTCCGCCTCGGCACCGGACAGCCCGAACGCCGACACGTCCCCCGTCGGCGTGACCGAACCGCCCACCGCGAGTGCCACCACCGCGGCCGCCATCGGCCCCAACGCCCCCGCCGTGTCCGTGTCCAGGAGGTGCAGTCCCAGCGCGGCCGTCCCCGCCATGCCGATCAGCGCCCAGCTCACCGCGGCGACCGCGGACGTCACCACGTCCGCCCACGGCACTCCGCTGTCGCGGCCCGGCCCGGCGCCTGTGGCAGTACTCATGGGCAGACCCCCCGATCCGCGGAGCGGCCCGGCAGGCCGCACTTGTCCCCCTCGCGTGGTTTACCACTCTCCGGGGCGATTTCAACCTCCGTCCGGACAGGGCCGTCGACGCCTTGTCGCGGGGTCGTGACAGGGCCGACTTTCGGTCGGAGGGCCGGGCCTGAAATAGTTCCCCCCGATGTTCGACATCCCTAGACTCCCTGCGACGGGGGAAATTCGGGGGAACAACTCAGTGGGGCATGGAGTGCCGGAACTCGTACTGGAATCAAACGGACGCACCTGGACGCTCGATCCGTCCAGGTCCTACACCCTGGGACGTGACCCGCAGGGCGACGTCGTCCTCGACGACGCCAGGGTGTCCTGGCGTCACGCCACGATCAGCTTCAGCGGCCGCAGTTGGGTGATCGAGGACCACGGCAGCACCAACGGCACCTTCGTGCAGGGGCAGCGGATCCATCACCTGGAGTTCACCGCCGACACGGTACTGAACCTGGGCAACGCCAACGACGGGCCGCGCGTGACGCTGTCCGGAGTCGCCGCCGTGCCGCAGGGTCAGCCGCAGCAGCCGTACGCCGCCCAGGGCGCGGGCGCCGGCTGGGGGCAGCAGCCGCCCGCCCAGCAGCAGCCGGCCCAGCAGCCCGGCCAGCAGGGCTGGCAGCAGCAGCCGCAGCAGAAGGCGCCGCACATCCCGCAGCAGCAGGGCCCCGGTGGTGGCGCGGGGGCGCCGCCGGTCTACGGCGACCGCAGTCCCACGACGTTCCACCAGTTCTCGCTCGGCCGCGTGATGCGCATCGGCCGTGCCCTGGAGAACGACCTGGTCGTCTCCGACCTCCAGGTCTCCCGCAACCACGCGGAGTTCCACTCGACGCCCGACGGGCGCATGGAGATCCGCGACCTGGGCTCGCACAACGGCACCTACGTCAACGGTCAGCCGATCCCCAAGGGCGGCTCCCAACTCCTCGGCCCCACCGACATCGTGGGTGTCGGTCACTCGACGTTCCGGATCGTCGGCGACCGGCTCGAGGAGTTCGTCGACACCGGTGAGGTGTCCTTCTCCGCCCGCCACCTCACCGTCACGGTCGACGGCGGCAAGCAGATCCTGAAGGACGTCTCCTTCGGCGTCCCGGAGAAGTCCCTGATCGCGGTCATCGGCCCGTCCGGCTCCGGCAAGTCGACGCTGCTCAAGGCGCTCACCGGCTACCGGCCCGCCAACCAGGGCGAGGTGCTGTACGACAACCGCAACCTGTACAAGCAGTTCGCCGAGCTGCGCCAGCGCATCGGTCTGGTCCCGCAGGACGACATCCTGCACAAGGAGCTGACCGTCAAGCGCGCCCTGAAGTACGCGGCCAAGCTGCGCTTCCCCGCCGACACCACGGCGGCCGAGCGCGAGGCCCGTATCGACGAGGTGCTGCGCGAGCTGAAGCTGGACATCCACAAGGACAAGAAGGTCACGTCCCTGTCCGGCGGCCAGCGCAAGCGCGTCTCGGTGGCGCTGGAGCTGCTCACCAAGCCGTCGCTGATCTTTCTGGACGAGCCGACCTCCGGCCTCGACCCGGGCATGGACCGTGATGTCATGCAGCTGCTGCGCGGCCTCGCCGACGACGGCCGCACGGTGCTCGTGGTGACCCACTCGGTGGCCGAGCTGGCGATCTGCGACAAGCTGCTGGTGATGGCGCCGGGCGGTTCGGTCGCCTACTTCGGCCCGCCCGAGGAGGCGCTGAACTTCTTCGGCTACGACACCTGGGCCGACGTCTTCTCCGCCTTCGAGAACTACCGCGACTACGACTGGGCGGGCCGCTGGAAGGGCTCGCAGCACTACCAGATGTACGCCGCGGACATCGACGCGGTCGCCCCGCAGTCCGTACAGGTCCCGGCGATGCAGGCGATGAAGCCGCCGAAGCCGCAGGGCTGGGCGTCGCAGTTCTCCACCCTGGTGCGCCGCTACGTGTCGGTCATCGCCTCCGACAAGGGCTTCCTCGCCCTGTCGATCATCCTGCCGCTGGTCCTCGGCTCGGTCAGCCTGCTCATCGACCAGGGCAAGGACCTGCTGGTCAACACGGAGATCAACCCGAGGACGGGCAGGCCCGTCGCCAACGGCACGGCGCTCACGGTGCTGCTGATCCTCGCGGTGGGCGCGTGCTTCGCCGGCGCCGCCAACTCCGTGCGTGAGCTGATCAAGGAACGCGTGATCTACGAGCGGGAGCGCGCCACCGGCCTGTCCCGCTCGGCGTACCTGATGTCGAAGGTCTTCGTGCTGGGCCTGATCACCATGATCCAGGGCCTGATGATCGGCGTCATCGGCTTCTCCAGCCGCACCGTGCCGGACGAGGGTCTCGTCCTCGGCGGCCAGATCCTGCTGGAGCTGTGCATCCCGATCATGGCGCTGGGCTTCACCGCGATGATGTTCGGCCTGATCATCTCGGCCCTGGTGAAGACCGCCGAGAAGACGATGCCGCTGCTGGTGATGTTCGCGATCGTCCAGGTCGTCTTCACCGGCTGCCTGTTCCCGCTGGCCAACTCGGTCGGCGTGAACGAGCTGTCGTACCTGATGCCGTCGCGCTGGGCGGTCGCCGCCGCGGGCACGACGCTGGACTTCAACAACATCAGCCCGCCGGCCAAGGGCGACAGCGACGACCCGCTGTGGGAGCACACCGCCGCCGCCTGGGCGACGGACATGGGCGCCCTGATCGCGCTCGGCGTGGTCTGCGGCTTCTTCGTGGCGCGCTTCCTGCGCCGCCACGAGCCGGAGGTCATGCGCAAGTAGTCCCGCCGAACGACCCCGAAGGGCGGCACCCCGTCAGGAGGGTGCCGCCCTTCGGCGTCTGTGTGCGGAGGGAGAGGTCCGCGCCGACCTCTCAGTACGCGCTGTCGACGTTGTCCATGGTGCCGTACTTGTCGGCCGCGTAGTTGCAGGCGGCGACGATGTTGGCGACCGGGTCGTAGATGTCCTTCGGGGTGCCCTTGACGTGGTACGCCTCGAAGGTCGGCGGGATCACCTGGAGCAGGCCCTTGGAGGGGATGCCCTTCTGGGCGTTGATGTCCCAGAGGTTGATCGCCTTCGGGTTGCCGGAGGACTCACGCAGGATGTTGCGCTTGATCCCGTCGTAGGAGCCCGGGATGCCGTGCTTCTTCATGATGGACATGGCCTCGCGGATCCAGCCGTCGAGGTTGTCGCCGTACTTCTTCGGAGCGGCCTTCTTCACCTCGGCGCGCTCGGTGGACCGGCTCGCGGACTCCGCGGCCTGGCGGGCCTTCGCGGCCTTGGCCTCGGCGGCCGCCTTCTTCTTCGCGGCGGCCTCGGCGGCGGCCTGCTTCTTGGCCGCGATCTCCTCGACCTTGACGCTGGCGCCGGCGAGCTGGCTGTTGACGTCGGCCTTGACGCCCTGGATCTGCTGGGTGCTGTAGGCCACCTTCGCCGTCTGGGCGGGGGCCTCGGCCGTGGTCGTCGTCGAGGCGTTGCTCGGGACCGCCGAGAAGCCGATGGCGGCGGCACCGAGAGCGGCGACGCCCGCGGCGGCGATCTTGTGGTGACGGGTCAGGGCTCGACTATGACCACGGGTGAGGATGTGCTTGGGCATGCGGAACGGACCTCTTCGTGTAGCGCGGAGGTCGCTCGATGTCCGGTGGGACTGGTGCTTCTTCGGCACACGAACGCCGCGGGCGGGAAGCCCACGGCGCTGAGCGACGCAGCCATTGTTAGCGGCCGCAAAATCGCTGGGCAAAGATGTGACCTACGAAGCCGGGTAGTGGATCAGGGGGGTGCGAAACCGGGCAGATGGGACTGTTCGTCCGGCATGTAAGGGTGGTTTGACTCTCCTAATCCGCTTCGTACGTGATGTGCGCCCTATGCCCGGCCTCACACCGGCCCCCCTCCCTCCTTACAGCGTGTTGCTGGCGCAACGCGCTGTGTGAGGAGTTCCGCAGCCCTCGGTCAGGACCGCAGCAGCAGGTGCACGTCCCCGAACTCGTGCCACAGGTACCGCCCGTCCAGCGCCTCCTCGTAGCCCCGTGCCACCGCCTCCCGCCCCGCGACCGCCTCCAGCATCAGCAGGTGCGACGCCTCCGGCTCGTGCAGCCCGGTCAGCAGCCCGTCCACCACCCGCACCCCCCGCTCCGGCGTCACCACCAGGTCCGTCCACCCCGACCGGGCCCGCACCACCCCGTCCGGACCGGCCGCCGACTCCAGCGCCCGCACGGCGGTCGTCCCCACCGCGACCACCCGCCCGCCGCCCGCCCGCACCGCCCCGATCAGCCGCGCCGACGCCTCCGGCACCGCGAACCGCTCCGGGTACGGCGGCTCGTGCGCCTCCGCCGACGCCACCCCCGTGTCCAGCCGCACCGGCGCGACCAGCACCCCGCGGCTCACCAGCTCCGTCACCGTCCGCGCGGTGAACGGACGTCCCGCGCTCGGCATCTCCGCGCTCCCCGAGCCGTCCCGCGACGGCAGCGCGAACACCGTCTGATACGCCGACAGCGGCTGGTCCCGCTCCGTGTACGCGTACCGGATCGGCCGCCCGTGCTCCCGCAGCAGCCCCGGCACGCCCCTGGACACCCGCGCCCACCACAGCCGAGGCGCCCCCGCGCTCAGCGGCTCCTCCACCCACAGCCGCGCACCCCCGGCCAGCCGCACCCCTGTACCCGCACGCGTGCCCGCGCGCACGCGCGTGGTGCCGCGCCCGTCCGGATCCCGCAGTTCGACGGCCCAGCGCCCGTCGTCGCCCCGGGTGGAGAAGTGCACCACCACGCGCGCGTCGCCGGCCCGGCCGTCCACGGCCGCCGCCAGCGTCGGCGAGGTGTTCACCACCAGCAGGTCGCCCGCGCGCAGCAGCCGCGGCAGCTCCGCGAACGCGTGGTGGGACACCTCCGTGCCTCGCGACACCAGCAGCCGCACCGCGTCCCGGTCCCGGCCGGGCGCGCGCAGCTCTACGGGCACCCGCGCCGACAGCTCCTCGGGGACCCGGAACGTGACGGTCACCGCCGTCCCTCCAGCAGCGCCGGGGCGCCGTAGCGGCCACTGGTCGGCCGCTCCTCCAGCAGCCGCAGGAACCCCGGCACGACCGACTCCGGCTCCGGCCGCGGGTCGTCGTCGTCCGGCACGGCCGCCGCGTACAGGTCCGTCGCCATGTCCCCCGGATCGACCGACCACACCCGCAGCCCTGGCTCCTCCTCCGCCAGCACCGCCGCCAGCTGGTCGAGACCCGCCTTCGACGCGCCGTACCCTCCCCACGTGGGGTACGCCTCCGCGGCGGCGTCGGAGCTCACCACCAGCACCGCGCCCGCTTCGGCGGCCCGCAGCAGCGGCAGCGCCTCCTGCACCAGGCCCAGCGCGGCCACCAGGTTCACCTCCAGGGCCTGCCGCAGCCCCTCCAGCGGCAGCTCCGCCAGCCGTACCAGCGGCTCGGCGCCCAGCGCGCTCGCGTTGTGCACCAGCAGGTCCACCCCGCCCAGCCGCCAGGCCGCCGCCACCAGCTCCGCCCGGTGCGCGGCGTCCGTCACATCGCCCGGCACCGCCGTCACCCGCGTGCCGTGCGCCGAGGCCAGCACCACCGTCTCCGCCAGGCGGTCCTCGCCCCGCGCGTCCAGCACGAGGTCCCAGCCCCGCTCCGCCAGCCCTACGGCCAGCGCCCGTCCGAGCCCCTTCGAGGCTCCCGTGATGATCGCAACCGGCATGACAGCCGTCCCCTCGTCCGTGGTGTCGTCCCGCCCTCTCGGCGTGTGATCAACGTAGGAACCGGGGACGTGCGGCCGCCTCGGGCGCGGGACGCAGCCGCCCGGGTCCCTTCGCCCTACGCCGGGACGCCCCCGCCCCGCGACCTAGGACGCGCCGGCGTCCCGGGACCCCGGACCTAGGACCAGCGGCGGGGGAGAGGGGCGTGCGGCGGTCCGATCCGCCGGCCCGCGCCCCGCCGGTACCGTGAGGACATGAGCCACGGCCCCCGGTCCGGCCTCGCCGCGGTGAGTTCCGCGTTGCTGGCCATGAGCAGGCATCTCGAGGTGCGCGACGTCCTCAAGACGATCGTCGCCTCGGCCCGCGAACTCCTCGACGCCCAGTACGCCGCCCTCGGCGTGCCCGACGACCACGGCGGCTTCGCCCAGTTCGTGGTGGACGGCGTCAGCGACGCGCAGTGGAAGGCCATCGGCCCCCTGCCGCGCCGGCACGGCATCCTCGCCGCGATGCTCGACGACGCCGCCCCGCAGCGCCTCGCCGACGTGCGCCGCGACCCCCGCTTCGAGGGCTGGCCCAGCGCCCACCCCGACCTGGTCGACTTCCTGGGCCTGCCGATCCGTGACGGCGACGAGGTGCTCGGCGCCCTGTTCCTCGCGAACAAGAACTGCCCCAAGCCCGACGGCGCCTGCGGCTTCACCGAGGACGACGAGGAACTGCTCGGCATCCTCGCCCAGCACGCCGCCATCGCCCTCACCAACGCCCGCCTCTACGAGCGCAGCCGCGAGCTGACCATCGCCGAGGAGCGCTCCCGCCTGGCCCACGAGCTGCACGACGCCGTCAGCCAGAAGCTGTTCTCCCTGCGCCTCACCGCCCAGGCCGCCGCCCGCCTCGTGGACCGCGACCCGGCCCGCGCCAAGGGCGAGCTGCAGCAGGTGGCGGAGCTGGCCGCCGAGGCCGCCGACGAACTGCGCGCCGCGGTCGTCGAACTGCGCCCCGCCGCCCTGGACGAGGACGGGCTCGTGGCCACCCTGCGCACCCAGGTGCAGGTCCTCGACCGCGCCCACAGCGCGCGCGTCACCTTCACCGGCCACGGCGTGCGCGCCCTTCCCGCCGCCCAGGAGGAGGCCGTGCTGCGGGTCGCCCAGGAGGCGCTGCACAACGCCCTGCGCCACTCCGGCGGCACCCACGTCGACGTGACCCTGGAGCGGCGCGGCAACGGCGCGGTCCTGCGGGTCTGCGACGACGGCGGCGGCTTCGACCCGCACACCGTGCGCCGCGCGGGCCGCCATCTGGGCCTGGTCTCCATGCGGGACCGGGCGAGCGGGGTCGGCGGCAGGCTGACCGTGGAATCGGCGCCCGGCAAGGGCACCACCATCGAGATGGAGGTCCCCGGTGGCTGACACGATCAAGGTGCTGCTGGTCGACGACCACCAGGTGGTCCGGCGCGGCCTGCGGACCTTCCTGGAGGTGCAGGACGACATCGAGGTCGTCGGCGAGGCCGCGGACGGCGCCGAGGGGGTCGCCCTGGCCGACGAGCTCCAGCCCGACGTCATCCTCATGGACGTCAAGATGCCCGGCATGGACGGCGTGGAGGCGCTGCGCAAGCTGCGCGAGCTGGACCACCGCGCCCGTGTGCTGGTCGTCACCAGTTTCACCGAGCAGCGCACGGTGATCCCCGCCCTCCGCGCGGGCGCCGCCGGGTACGTCTACAAGGACATCGACCCTGACGCGCTGGCCGGCGCCATCCGTTCCGTGCACGCCGGGCACGTGCTGCTCCAGCCGGAGGTGGCGGGCGCGCTCCTGTCCCAGGAGGAGGGCGGCACCGGGGCGGGACGCGCGGGCTCCCTCACCGAGCGGGAGCGCGAGGTGCTCGGGCTGATCGCGGACGGCCGCGCCAACCGGGAGATAGCCCGCGCCCTCGTCCTCTCGGAGAAGACGGTGAAGACGCACGTGTCGAACATCCTGATGAAGCTCGACCTGGCGGACCGCACCCAGGCCGCCCTGTGGGCCGTACGGCACGGGCTCAGCGGCTGACCGCCGCCCCCGAAGTCACCGGAAGGTTCCCCTCCGGTGAGAGATTCATACCGTAGGGGGAATGGCACCCGGGCTCCGTGTCCCCGGCCCGTGCCACGCGTTGCCCAGTGCGGACCGCGGCGATCGCCGCGGTCGTCGCAAGGAGGGCTCGGAAAGTGAAGAACCTGAAGAAGGCAGCGGCCGTGACGATGGTGGCCGGCGGTCTGCTCGCCGCCGGTGCGGGCATGGCCTCCGCCACCGAGGGCAGCCACGCGCACGGTAAGGCCGTGGGCTCCCCGGGCGTCGTCTCCGGCAACCTCGTCCAGGTCCCGGTCGACGTCCCGGTCAACGTGTCGGGCAACAGCATCAACGTCATCGGCGTGCTGAACCCGGCCTTCGGCAACGTCGCCGTCAACCACTGACGGCCGACGCCACCAGACGACAAGCCCCGGCCGCCCGCCCCCCACCCGGCGCCGGGGCTCGTCCCTGTCCAGGGGCCCGTGCCCGCGTTCAGCGCGCCCCGCGCTCCTCCACGAACGCGTTGTAAGCGGCCACCTGCGCCCGCCGCGCCGTCCGCTCCACCGGCCGCAGCGCCAGCGCCCGCGCCGACATCTCCGACGCGCTCACCGCGCCGCCGTGCCCATGCTCCGTCGCCAGCGTCACCAGCGCGCCCACCCGCTGCGCCAGCTCCAGCACCCGCACCGCACGCGGCGGATACCCCGGCGCCAGCACGTCCTGCCCGCGCGACGCCGTGGCCCGCGCCCGGTACGCGTCGATCGCCGCCTCCGCGACCGGACCCGACCCGGCCACGTCCAGCCGCGTCAGAGCCTCCGTCGCCTCCCGCAGCGCCTCCGCCAGCTCCCGCTCCGCCTCACCCAGCGACGGCACGTCAGCCGGCGGAGCCTCCCGCACCGGCAGACACCGCCAGAGGACCTCCACATGCACATCGCCCTCGGGCCCGGCCTCCGACATCTCCGGCACCAGCCCCAGCGCCGCCCCCTGACACACCACGGCCTCCTCGGCCTCCAGCGCCCGCGCGTTGAACTCCGGCGGCCCGCTCAGCCCCAGCGGATGCCCCGGCGCCGGCAGCGCCACCCGCAGCCCCGACACCCCGAGCCCGCGCAGCCGCCCCAGGGCCAGCGTCAGCCCCACCGGCTCGGACTCCCCGGGCACCCCCTCCACCCGGTGCACCACGTCCTCCCCGACGACGGCGAGCGCCGCCTCGTCGGGGGAGACAAGTCCGGCAAGCAGGGCATTGCCCCAAGCGGCGAGACGACCAGAGCGTGGTTCCGAAAGCATGCGTACACCCTAGACAGCGCCCGGAAACAGGACCGATGGAATGTCCGGGTCGGCCGGTGGCGTAGATTTCATGATGGGCTCCCGCCCACGGGTGCGGCGGACCGACCCACAAGGCGTACGCGACAGCCGAGACCGGCCACACTGCAAGGGGAGACAAGGCGCTCATGAGCGATGTTCTGGAACTTCAGGACGTATCCGTGGTCCGTGAGGGCCGGGCTCTGGTGGAGCAGGTCTCCTGGTCGGTCAAGGAGGGTGAACGCTGGGTCATCCTCGGCCCCAACGGCGCCGGCAAGACCACCCTGCTGAACATCGCGTCCAGCTACCTCTACCCCAGCAAGGGCACCGCCACCATCCTCGGCGAGACCCTCGGCCGCCCCGGCACCGACGTCTTCGAGCTGCGCCCCCGCATCGGCGTGGCCGGCATCGCCCTCGCCGACAAGCTGCCCAAGAAGCAGACCGTCCTCCAGACCGTCCTCACCGCCGCCTACGGCATGACCGCCGGCTGGCAGGAGGAGTACGAGGACATCGACGAGCAGCGCGCCCGCGCCTTCCTCGACCGCCTCGGCATGTCGGAGTACCTGGACCGCAAGTTCGGCACCCTCTCCGAGGGAGAGCGCAAGCGCACCCTCATCGCCCGCGCCCTGATGACCGACCCCGAGCTGCTCCTCCTCGACGAGCCCGCCGCCGGCCTCGACCTCGGCGGCCGCGAGGACCTGGTGCGCCGCCTCGGCCGCCTCGCCCGCGACCCGATCGCCCCCTCCATGATCATGGTCACCCACCACGTGGAGGAGATCGCCCCCGGCTTCACCCACGTCCTGATGATCCGTCAGGGCAAGGTCCTCGCCGCGGGCCCGCTCGAGCTCGAGCTCACCAGCCGCAACCTGTCCCTGTGCTTCGGCCTGCCGCTCGTCGTCGAGCAGGTCGGCGACCGCTGGACCGCCCAGGGCCTCCCGATGAGCTGACACGGCGCCCCCCGTGCACAAGACGCGCACAACACCCGGCACGACAAGGCACGTTCGACCGACCGGCGCCCTGTCCGTGACCGGGTGCGCGGTTCTACCATGACCATGTGGACATCGACGCATGGCTGTGGTGGCTGATCGGCGCGGCGGCACTCGGCATCGCCCTGGTGATCACCGCGATGCCCGAACTCGGCATGCTCGCGGTGGGCGCCGTCGCCGCGGCAGTGGTCTCCGGCATCTTCGGCGGCGGAGCCGTCGCCCAGGTCGCGGTCTTCGCCGTCGTCTCGACCGCGCTGATCGCCGTCATCCGTCCCATTGCCCGCAGACACCGCTCCCAGCGACCCGAACTGGCCACCGGCGTCGACGCGCTGAAGGGGAAACAGGCCGTCGTCCTCGAACGCGTCGACGGCAGCGGCGGACGCATCAAACTGGCGGGCGAGGTCTGGTCCGCCCGCGCCCTCGACACCGGCCGCTCCTACGAGGTCGGCCAGGAGGTCGACGTCGTGGACATCGAGGGGGCCACCGCGATCGTCATGTGATCCCGCACCGCCCGTGCGACACAACCGGCGCGAACACGCCCCCGGTTGGGCCCGCGGTCTGACAGACTCGACCAGCAAGATCTACAACCGCACGACCGTGCACAGGCACACACGACCTGCCGTAGGCGCCGAGGCTAAGAAGGGTTCGGGGAACCGACGATGGAACCGGTCATCATCGTCCTGATCATCCTGGTGGTGTTGGTCTTCATCGCCCTGATCAAGACGATCCAAGTCATCCCACAGGCCAGCGCCGCCATCGTCGAGCGCTTCGGCCGCTACACGCGGACGCTCAACGCGGGCCTCAACATCGTCGTCCCGTTCATCGACACCATCCGCAACCGCATCGACCTCCGCGAGCAGGTCGTCCCCTTCCCGCCGCAGCCGGTGATCACCCAGGACAACCTGGTCGTCAACATCGACACCGTCATCTACTACCAGGTGACCGACGCCCGGGCCGCCACCTACGAGGTCGCCAGCTACATCCAGGCGATCGAGCAGCTCACCGTCACCACCCTGCGCAACATCATCGGCGGCATGGACCTGGAGCGGACCCTGACCTCCCGCGAGGAGATCAACGCGGCCCTGCGCGGCGTCCTCGACGAGGCCACCGGCAAGTGGGGCATCCGCGTCAACCGCGTCGAGCTCAAGGCCATCGAGCCGCCGACCTCCATCCAGGACTCGATGGAGAAGCAGATGCGCGCCGACCGTGACAAGCGCGCCGCGATCCTCCAGGCCGAGGGTGTCCGCCAGTCCGAGATCCTGCGCGCCGAGGGCGAGAAGCAGTCCCAGATCCTGCGCGCCGAGGGTGAGGCCAAGGCGGCGGCTCTGCGCGCCGAGGGCGAGGCCCAGGCCGTGCGCACGGTCTTCGAGGCCATCCACGCCGGCGACCCGGACCAGAAGCTGCTCTCCTACCAGTACCTCCAGATGCTCCCGAAGATCGCCGAGGGCGACGCCAACAAGCTCTGGATCGTCCCCAGCGAGATCGGCGACGCCCTCAAGGGCCTCTCCGGCGCCGTGGGCAACTTCGGCTCCAACCTGACCGGCGGCAACCCCGGCGGAGGCACCGCCAACGTCCCCGCCCAGGAACGCCGCGAGAAGCCCTCGATCGACTGAGAGCCCCAAAAACACGAGTTCCCCGCTCCCCCCTCAAGGGGGCGCGGGGAACTCGTGTTTCCGGGGCGCGGGGAACCGCGCGATCAACCACGACGAACCCGCACCCGGACTGCCAGCTCAACCCCTACGGCGAAGCCGTCACGCCGCGGCCGACGCCAGCCACTCCGGCAACGCGTCGTACTCCTCCGCGCCCAGCGCCAAGAGCATCGCGTCCGCCGGCGTAGGCTCGTACGGCTGACGCAGCAACGGCATCCCCGCCTGCTCCGGCGTCCGATTCGCCTTGCGGTGATTGTCCTCGGCGCACGAGGCCACCGTGTTCAGCCAGGTGTCCTGCCCGCCGAGCGACCGCGGCACCACGTGGTCGACGGTCGTCGCCCTCCGGCCGCAGTACGCGCACCGGTGCCGGTCCCTCACCAGCACACCCCGCCTCGACCACGGCGCACGTCTTCGGAACGGCACCCGCACGTACTGGCAGAGCCTGATCACCCGGGGCGCCGGTATGTCGACCGCGGCTCCCCGCATCCGCAGTTCGGGGTGGGCCTGCTCGACGACGGCCTTGTCCTGCAGCACCAGAACGACGGCTCGGTTCAGCGTCACCGTCGACAACGGCTCGAAGCTCGCGTTCAGCACCAGCGTGTCCCGCATACCAGCCCACCTCCCGTGCGCACCGGCCCGCCCCTCGGCGGGCTGGAACAACTCTGGCCGGGCGCGCCGGGATGGACAACGCAATATCCGCTGCTCCCACGGAAGACGCCTCCCGGGGACCCCGGCGGAAAAAATGCCCGCCCCTGATCAATTCCAAGACCAGGGGCGGGCAAACGTTCCGGGAACGTCCGGTGTCGCGCGGGGGACTCAGGACTCCGCGGGCACCTCGTACTCACCGATCAGCTGCGCACGCGCCAGCGTGTGGAACCGCAGGTTGAAACCGACCACGGCGGGCGAGGCGTTCTCGTCCGGACCCAGCTTCTCCTGGTCCACCGCGTACACCGTGAACACGTACCGGTGCGGACCGTCCCCGGGCGGCGGCGCGGCACCGCCGAACTCCTTGGTGCCGTAGTCGTTCCGCGCGTGGACGGCGCCTTCGGGCAGCCCCTCGAACGGGGGGTTGCCCGCACCCGCCGGCAGCTCGGTCACCGAGGCCGGGATGTCGAACACCACCCAGTGCCAGAACCCGCTGCCCGTCGGGGCGTCCGGGTCGTAGCAGGTCACTGCGAAGCTCTTGGTCTCCGGCGGGAAACCCTCCCAGCGCAGATGCGGCGACGTGTTGCCCGCCGCGTGGACCTGAGCGTCCTTGAGCGTCGCACCCTCCTTCACATCGTCGCTCGTCACCGTGAACGACGGCACGGGCGGATGGAAGTCATGGGGGAGCGGCCGCCGCTTGAGCTCGGTCACCTCGGTACCTCCTGATCGATGACGTTCAGTCCCGAACGAGCCTAGAACCAGTTCCGCTTGGAGCCGACCTCCGACAGCCACTGGTTCAGGTACGCCGCCCAGTCGGTCCCCTGGTAGTCGTTGAGACCCACCTGGAAGGACCGGAACGTGTCGCTGCCCTCGCTGAACAGACCCGGCCTTTTGTCCATCTCCAGCACCACGTCCATCGCCTGCGCGTCGGCGACGAAGCTCAGCTCCACCTGGTTCAGCCCGCGGTACTGCGACGGCGGATAGAACTCGATCTCCTGGTAGAACGGCAGCTTCTGCCGCGTGCCCCGGATGTGGCCGCGCTCCATGTCCGCGTTCTTGAACCGGAACCCGAGCTGGATGAACGCGTCCAGGATCGCCTTCTGCGCCGGCAGCGGGTGCACGTTCACCGGGTCCAGGTCACCGGAGTCCACGGCCCGCGCGATCGCCAGTTCCGTCGTCACACCGATGTCCATCCCGCGCAGCGGCTGCCCGTCGATCATCGTGATCGGCGTCTCCCACGGGATCTCGAGCCCGAACTGCACCGCGTGCACCGCACCCGCCTGCAGCTCGAAGGCGCCGCCCAGCTGCTGCTTGGTGAACTCGATGTTCTGCTTGTACTCCTCGTCGCCGCTCTCGACCTCGACCTTGGCCTGAAGACCGACCGACAGCCCCTCGATCTGCTGGTTCACGGACCCGCCCTGGATCCGCACCTCGCCCTGGACGACACCCCCAGGAACGACGTTGACCTCGTGCAGCACCGTCTCGACCGAGGCCCCGCCGGCCCCCAGACTCGCCAGCAGCTTCTTGAACGCCATGTCTCTCCCTCTCCAGGCGACCCCAGCGGGCCACACCTGATCCACCGGCCCGCAGCACGTCGTACGCCGGACTCGATCCCTAACAACGCGATCCGACCGCGGCCGGTTCCGTGTGACCACACCCTGGCAACCGCGGCGGCGGCTTGACCAGCCCGCGGCCCACCCGCCTCCAGTACCCTCGGACGGCATGATCGCGAGCCCCGACCGTACGCCCCTGCCGAGGGAGTTCTTCGACCGGCCCGTCCTCGAGGTCGCCCCCGATCTGCTCGGCCGCCTCCTCGTCCGCGACACCCCCGACGGCCCGATCGCCCTCCGCCTGACCGAGGTCGAGGCCTACGACGGACAGAACGACCCCGGCTCGCACGCCTATCGCGGACGCACGGCCCGCAACGAGGTGATGTTCGGTGCGCCCGGCCATGTGTACGTCTACTTCACCTACGGCATGTGGTTCTGCATGAACCTGGTGTGCGGACCCGAGGGACGGGCGAGCGCGGTCCTGCTGCGCGCGGGGGAGATCGTGGAGGGCGCGGAGCTCGCCCGCGTCCGCCGGCTGTCCGCCCGCAACGACAAGGAACTCGCCAAGGGTCCGGCCCGCCTCGCCACGGCCCTGGACGTCGACCGCTCCCTCAACGGCACGGACGCCTGCGCCACCGGCGACACCCCCCTGCGCATCCTCCACGGCACGCAGGTCGACCCCGCACAGGTACGCAGCGGCCCCCGCACCGGCGTCTCCGGGGACGGGGCCGTGCACCCCTGGCGGTACTGGGTAGCGGACGACCCGACGGTCAGCCCGTACCGCGCCCACGTGCCTCGTCGACGCCGAAGTTGACTCGCCCCGGGAAGATGCGTAAGGTAGCCCGAGCCGCTTGAGCCGGGCAGGGCATTCGTCCTGCATCCGCAAGCGGCCAACCCACTACCTACGACCACCCCTTCAGCGGGGTCGAATTCTGCGTGTCCGCATGCCCGAATTCGAAGCCGCCGGCCCCGATTATGTATCGGGCGGGGAGATCGGTTAACGTAGTGAATGTCGAAAGGCCGACGGGCGAAAGCCCAAAACCCAACGACGTCCCGCCGACCGGGAATCGGAGCCGAAAGGGTCTGATAGAGTCGGAAACGCAAGACCGAAGGGAAGCGCCCGGAGGAAAGCCCGAGAGGGTGAGTACAAAGGAAGCGTCCGTTCCTTGAGAACTCAACAGCGTGCC
>BNBH01000010.1 GCA_014655195.1 Streptomyces cellulosae
GAACCACTCCGGGTGCTTGTGCACCCAGGGGTGGTCCGGCGAGCACTGGAGGGCGAAGTCGAGGGCGACCTCCATGCCCAGGTCACGGGCGCGGGCCACGAACCGGGTGAAGTCCTCCAGCGTGCCCAGCCGCGGGTGCACGGCGTCGTGGCCGCCCTCGGGGGAGCCGATCGCCCACGGCACGCCCACGTCGTCCGGACCCGCGTCCAGGGAGTTGTTCGGGCCCTTGCGGAAGGTCGTGCCGATCGGGTGGATGGGCGGCAGGTAGACCACGTCGAAGCCCATCGCCGCGATCGCCGGGAGCCGGCGCGCGGCGGTGTCGAAGGTGCCGTGCGGCTGCTCGGGCGTGCCCTCCGAGCGGGGGAAGAACTCGTACCAGGAGCCGTACAGGGCGCGTTCGCGCTCGACGAGCAGGGGGAGCGGCTCGCTGCTGGTGACCAGCTCCCGCAGCGGATGCTTCGCCAGCACCGCGTCGACCTCCGGCGTCAGCGCCGCCGTCAGCCGGGTGGCGCAGGGGAGGGTGTCGTCGCGCAGGGTCGCGGCCGCCTCGAGGATCACCTTCTGTCCGGCGTCGCGCGGCACCCCGGCCGCGGCGCGCGCGAAGAGGTCGGCGCCCTCCTCCAGGACCAGCCCGGTGTCGATGCCCGCCGGGACCTTCACGCCGGCGACGTGCCGCCAGGTGGCCACCGGGTCGCCCCAGGCCTCGACGCGGTACGTCCAGTGGCCGGGCGCGTCCGCGACGACCTCCGCGCCCCACCGGTCGGAGCCCGGCGCCAGCTCCCGCATCGGGGTGAACGGACCCGGACGCCCCTCCGGGTCCTTCAGCACCACGTTGGCCGCCACCGCGTCGTGCCCCTCCCGGAACACCGTCGCCGTCACCTCGAACGCCTCGCCGACGACGGCTTTCGCCGGCCGCCTGCCGCCGTCGACGCACGGCCGGACGTCCCGTACCGGGACACGACCGATGGCCGGGGTCGTCTTCATGGGCCTGTGCACCTCCGCCGCTCGCGATGCCCGGGCCGGACGCCCGGGCGGGGGACCACATGGAGGCGGGAAGGTCATTGCCTTCCCGCCGGGGACCGCCGCTCGACGGCGGGCGGGCCGCGCCGGACCGTGGCGGCCGGACGGGGCCGGTCGTTCTGCTCCTGCAGATAGGTGACGAGCGTGGTGCGCAGGTACCGTTCCGCGGCGTCGGCCGCCTCCCGCGCGCAGCGCTTGCCCATCAGCACGCAGAGGGTGTAGCCGGAGTCCTCGAAGGTCGCCCGCACCGTGTGGTCGGCGGGGGCGGCCAGCATCACGCGTTCCCAGGCCCGGTAGCGACGCAACTGCCGGGCAACTTCGGCTTTTGCGGGTAGCAGCATGCGCCGTTCACCTTTCCGGGGCTCGATGGGTGCGCGTTGTCCCGACGGTCGGGGCGGAGCCGTGCGCACCGATGCACGGACCCGTAACGGCGATCGAGGTCTTCACTCATGGTGCACGGACAGTGACCCAACGTCTTGTTGGAATTTCAACCACCGGTCGGCGGCGGCTGCGCTGGTCAGAGGGTTCCGTCGCGCTCAGATGCGATCCCTTCCGTCTCACCCGTGCGCTCGTGTTGCACGAATGGACCAACCCCCTCAGTCTGAAGGTGACTCAGAAGCGACACCCGCTCACGTTCCGTGTTCGGGGGCCCGTCCGCCGGACGGGAGGAGCGCGAGCTTCGCGGTGAGGAGCCACAAGATGAAGACCGCAGTGCCCTGCTACTACCACCTCGACGTGGAAGTCAGCCCGGAGAGGGTGGGACAGGTCAGCCGGATACTGGCCGCTCACCTCCGGTTCTGGGACCTGGAGAACCTCATGGAGCCCGTCTGCGGCGGCACCGAGATGCTGCTCCGCGCCATCGACGAGCACGCCACCGACAAGAACACCTCCATCGAGATGTGGTGGAACGGGCAGCACCTCATCACGGCCATCGCGGACAACGACCGCGCCCTGCGCCCCGACCAGGAGCTGCGCGGCTGCCTCGAACACCTCGCCGCCAGCAGCGACGGATGGGGCTGCTGCGCCACCGAGACCGGCAGCAAGGTCATCTGGTTCTCGCAGCGCGCCCGCGCCGGCGAACGCGTGCCCCTCGTCCCCACCACGCCCGACCCGCGCGAGAGCGAAGGCCTGGACCTGCCCCGCGAGGTGACCGTCTCCACGGCCACCGCGCTGATCCGAACGCCCGGCGGCCTCCTGGAGGAGGTCCGGTGACCCGGCGACACAACCGGAAAGGGGCGCCCGCCTGGAGCGGGCGCCCCTACCCGCTGGGTGCCTCCTACGACGGGGAGGGCACCAACTTCGCGCTGTTCAGCGAGGTCGCCGAACGCGTCGACCTGGTCCTCGTGGACGACGGCGGCCGGCACCGCACGGTGCGGCTCACCGAGGTCGACGGCTTCGTCTGGCACGGCTACCTCCCCGGCGTAGGACCCGGCCAGCGCTACGGCTACCGCGTCCACGGCCCCTGGGCGCCCGCCGCCGGCCACCGCTGCAACCCGGCGAAACTCCTCCTCGACCCCTACGCCACCGCGGTCGACGGCCAGATCGACAACCACCCCTCGCTGTACGAGCGGAACCCGCACGGGCCCGACCCCGCGGACAGCGCGGGCCACACCATGCTCGGCGTGGTGACCGACCCCGCCTTCGACTGGGGCGACGACACCCGCCCCTGCCGCCCGTACTCCGACACCGTGATCTACGAGACCCACGTCAAGGGGCTGACCCGCACCCACCCCGACGTCCCGCCCGAACTGCGCGGCACCTACGCCGGACTGGCCCACCCCTCGGTCGTCGGGCACCTCACCTCGCTCGGCGTCACCGCCGTGGAGCTCATGCCGGTGCACCAGTTCGTCCAGGACGGCGTGCTCCAGGGCCGGGGCCTCGCCAACTACTGGGGCTACAACACCATCGGCTTCTTCGCCCCGCACAACGCCTACTCCGCCCACGGCACCCGCGGCCAGCAGGTCACGGAATTCAAGGAGATGGTGAAGGCGCTGCACGCGGCCGGCCTCGAGGTGATCCTCGACGTCGTCTACAACCACACCGCCGAGGGCAACGAGAAGGGCCCCACCCTCTCCTTCCGGGGCATCGACAACTCCTCGTACTACCGCCTGGTGGACGGCGACTGGCGGCACTACTACGACACCACCGGCACCGGCAACAGCCTGCTGATGCGCCACCCCTACGTGCTGCAGCTCATCATGGACTCGCTGCGGTACTGGGTCACCGAGATGCACGTCGACGGGTTCCGCTTCGACCTCGCGGCCACGCTGGCGCGGCAGTTCCACGAGGTGGACCGGCTGTCGGCGTTCTTCGACCTGATCCAGCAGGACCCGGTGATCAGCCGCGTCAAACTCATCGCCGAACCCTGGGACGTCGGCGAAGGCGGCTACCAGGTCGGCAACTTCCCGCCCCTGTGGTCCGAGTGGAACGGCAAGTACCGTGACGCCGTACGGGACTTCTGGCGGGGCGAGGACCACACCCTCGGCGAGTTCGCCTCCCGGCTGACCGGCTCCTCCGACCTGTACGCCCACCACCGGCGCCGGCCGCGCGCGAGCGTCAACTTCGTCACCGCGCACGACGGTTTCACCCTGCGCGACCTGGTCTCGTACAACGACAAGCACAACGAGGCCAACGGCGAGGACAACCAGGACGGCGAGAACGACAACCGGTCCTGGAACTGCGGCGCGGAGGGCCCGACCCGCGACCCGGCCGTGCGGGAGCTGCGCGCCCGCCAGCAGCGCAACTTCCTGGCCACGCTGCTGCTGTCGCAGGGCATCCCGATGCTCTCCCACGGCGACGAGCTGGGCCGCACCCAGCGCGGCAACAACAACGCCTACTGCCAGGACAACGAGATCAGCTGGATCGACTGGGCGCTCGGCGACGAGCAGGAGGCGCTGCTCGGCTTCACCCGCCGGCTGATCGCCCTGCGCCGGGAACACCCCGTGCTGCGCCGGCGCCGTTTCTTCCGCGGCGACACCGCACGCCACCCCGGCCAGCCCCTGCCGGACCTGGTGTGGCTGGCGCCCGACGCGCGGGAGATGAGCGACGACGACTGGCTGCGCTCCGACGCGCACTCGGTGGGCGTGTTCCTCAACGGCGACGCCATCGCCGAACCGGACCCGCGCGGCCGGCCCGTCATCGACGACTCGTTCCTGCTGCTGCTCAACAGCCACTGGGAACCGGTCGGCTTCCGGCTGCCGGACGCCTCCTACGGCGAACGGTGGACGGCGCTGATCGACACCGCCGACCCGGACGGCACCCCCGACGAGGCGGAACGCAAGGCGGGCACCCGCCTCACCGTGGACGCCCGCAGCCTGGTGCTGCTGTCCCGCCCGGCCCGCACCGCGCGGTGACCGGACGGCCCCGGGGAGGGGTCAGTGCTCGCGGCGCGAGGTGACCGTGAACCGGGCGCCCTCGTTGTCGCTCAGCACCGCCTCCTCGGGGCCCAGGGACAGCACGCTGCCCCCGTGCGCCTCGGCGGCGCGGGCGCACGCCTCCACGTCCGTCACGGTGAAGTGGACCTGCCAGTGCGGCCGGATCCGCGGGTCGGGCGCCGAGCCCAGCGCCCCCGAGGTGATGCGCGCGACCACGTCCCCGTCGCTGCGCAGGACCACTTCCTCCCCCTCGTAGTGCACCTCGCAGCCGCCGGGACCGCCGGACGCCCAGTCGAAGACCTCGCCGTAGAAGATCGCCGCGTCGAAGGCGTCACGGGTGTGCAGCCGGATGAACGCCAGCTGCGCCCGGCGCCAGGTCGGCCAGTCGGAGAACAGCTCGCCCTCCCACACGCCGAACGTCGCCCCGTCCCGGTCCGCGAGCAGCGCCGCGCGCCCGGGCGGCAGCGAGATCGGGCCCACCGCGGCGGTCCCGCCGCGCTCCTGCACCCGCCCCGCCGCCTCGTCGGCGCTGCGCACCGCGAAGTACGGCGTCCAGGCCACCGCCATCTGCCACATGCCGGCCACGGCGGCGATCCCCGCCACCGGCCGGCCGGCCGCCAGGGCGACGCGGAAACGGTCGCCCAGCCGCATCGGCCGCCACTCCCAGCCCAGGACGGCGCTGTAGAACTCCTCGGTGGTCTGCAGGTCCCGGCTGGTCAGACTCACCCAGCAGGGCGCTCCGTACACGGCGTGCGTCGAGACGACGCCCGTCGAGCCGGCGGAGGAGGTCATGTCGTGATTCATAGCGCTCGTGTCCTGATCTTCGTCGGCCCGGCAGCCACCCGGATGACACCAGTGTCCGCGGGGCACCGCTCCGGGCGCCTGCCGAGTACCCCGGCCGCGGCCCCGAAACGGTGACCCCGGCCACCCGTGGTCCACCCCGGTGGCACAGGGCGGTCCGTGTGGCGACCATGGAGGGATCGGACACCGGGTGAAGGCACTCAAGCACTTGGCGAAGGCGCCGCGGCAGCGGCACACCGGAACCGGAGGTGACCATGCCCACGGACGGGGGCGCGGACCGCATCCTCCAGCTGGAGGAGGAAGTCCAGCAGCTGAAGGACGCGGTCGTCTCGCACGCGGTGGTGGACCAGGCGATAGGCATGATCGTCGCACTCGGGCGGGTCTCGCCCGACCAGGGGTGGACGGTGCTGAAGGAGGTGTCCCAGCGGACCAACATCAAGCTCCGCAGCATCGCCGACATGATCCTCGTCTGGGGCCGCACGGGCGCGCTGCCCGCCGAGGTCCGCACGGTCCTCGAGGAGACCCTCGACCGGCTCGGCCCCACCCGCCTCCCGGACGTCCCCGCGGACGGGCACCCGAAGCCCTGAGCGCTCAGCAGGCGTCGGCCGACGCCAGCTCCTCGCGCACCTGCGCGAAGCAGCTGCTCAGCAGGCGGGAGACATGCATCTGGGAGATGCCCAGCTGGTCGGCGATGCCGCTCTGCGTCATCCCCTTGAAGAAGCGCAGATAGAGGATGAGCCGCTCGCGCTCCGGCAGCGCCTCCAGACACGGCCGCACCGCCACCCGGTCCACGACCGCGTCGTACGCCGGGTCCGGGCCGCCGATCGAGTCGCCCAGGGCGTACCCGTCGGTGCCCGGCATCTCCGCCTCGAGGGAGAGCGCGGAGAAGCACTCCAGGGCCTCCATCCCGGTGCGCACCTCGTCCTCCGTCAGCCGGGCGTGCGCGGCGATCTCGGCGACCGTGGGCCGCCGCCCCGGCGTGGTCTGCGACAGTTCCTTCGCCGCGGTGCGCACCCGGTTGCGCAGGTCCTGCACCCGGCGCGGCACGTGCAGCGTCCACATGTGGTCGCGGAAGTGGCGTTTGATCTCACCGGTGACGGTCGGGACCGCGTACGCCTCGAAGGCGTTGCCGCGCGCCGGGTCGTAGTGGTCGACGGCCTTCACCAGACCCAGGGCCGCCACCTGGTACAGGTCCTCCAGTGCCTCTCCGCGGCCCCGGAACCGGACGGCGATGCGCTCGGCCATCGGCAGCCACGCCGTGACCAGCTCGTCGCGCAGCCTCCGGCGCTCCGGCCCGTCGGGCAGACCGGCCAGACGCTCGAAGTCACGCGTCGTCTCGGGGGCGTCGTCATGGGAGTGGGGCTTCCTGGGACTGACGGTACGCATCACGCGCGCACCTCCCTGAGCGGGTGCCGGATGGACAGAAACGGACGTGCCTCCTGTCCGAAGCACTGAGAATTCCTTTCCCTGTGGGCCGCGATTTCAAAACGGCTGCGGGAAATCCTTCACGGATCGCGTTCCGTTGAATTCCGGAAATACGCACGCTGTGGAATCGAAGGAATTCAGGGCGTGAAAAGCGGCAGGCCGGGGCGGGGGTGCGCGGCCGTGCCGGCGGCGGAGGGGCGCCGGGCGCCCCCGGTGTGCGGGCGGTCACCGTGCCGGACGTGATGTACGGCACGCCCCGGGGCGCGTCCCGTGGTCCGGTCGGGCGATTCCTCCTGCGCAGCGCTTGATCGGCGATCAGATCGGGCGAACTGGCTGACCACAGCGCATTCCGCTCATTTGACAGTGCGCTGAGCCCACAGATAGGAAGCAGCGGACAGAAGTCGAGAGGTGCACTGTGTACGAGCCGAACGTGGTCGGGGACTGGCAGGAGTACGACGAGCATGCCGGTCTGCGGGTCCGCGTCCACCGTCTGGAAGCGGGCGACCCGCCGCGCGGGCGGGACGACGCCGCCGAAGGGCTGACGTACTTCCGGTTCCGGGTGACCGTGGAAAACCGGGGCGAGCGCCCCGTGTGCATTCATCTCGAGGACGGTCAGATCGACGTGCGCACCGGCCCCGACGGCGAGAGCGCATTCATCGACTGGCGCAACTCGCAATTCATCGAGGGATTCGACGTCCATCCGCTGCGCCGCGCCACCGCCGTGCTCTACGCGGCCGCGCCCGAGGCGTCCCTGGCGCAGGTCGACGTCCAGGTGCAGCTGCGCGCCGACGAGGAGTGGGCGGGACGCCGGCTGTGGACGGGCGGCGTCGGCATCCTCGAACCCTCGCCGGGCGCGGGCGCCGGGGCGGCCCGGGAGAGCCTGGCCCAGCAGGTGATCCTGTTCCTCCAGGAGCAGGCGGAGGAGGGCACCGCCTGACCCGCCCGCCCCGCCGGTCTCAGTGCGGGATGCCGTCGATGACCTCGCGGGCGCCCTGACGCAGCAGCGCCACGGCGACCGACGTGCCGAGCGTCGCCGGGTCCAGCCGCCCCGCCCACTCGTGGGCGTTCAGCCGGGTCTTGCCGTCCGGGGTGAACACGCAGGCACGCAGGGACAGTTCACCGCTGCGGTCCACGCGGGCGAGTCCGGCGATCGGGCTGTTGCAGTGCCCCTGGAGGACGTGCAGCAGCATCCGCTCGGCGGTCGTCTCGCGGTGCGTGTCCGGGTGGTTGAGGACGGAGACCGCCTCGATCAGACCCGTGTCGCCCTCCCGGCACTGCAGGGCCAGGACGCCCGCGCCGACCGGCGGAAGCATCACATCGGGGGACAGCACCTCGCTGATCACGTCGGCCCGGCCGATCCGCTCCAGACCCGCGGCCGCGAGCAGCAGCGCGTCCACCTCGCCCTCCGCCAGCTTCGTCAGCCGCCGGTTGGCGTTCCCGCGCAGCGGCACGCACCGCAGCCGCGGATGGGTGGCGGCGAGCTGCGCGACCCGGCGCACCGACGACGTGCCGATCCGGGTGCCGGGCGGCAGCTCGTCCAGGGTGAGACCGTCCGGGTGGACCAGCGCGTCGCGGACGTCGTCCCGCTCCAGGAACGCCGCGAACACCGTGCCCGCCGGGAGCGGCCGGTCGGCGGGCACGTCCTTCACGCAGTGCACCGCGAGGTCCGCCCCGCCGGCCAGCAGCGCGGCGTCCACCTCCTTGGTGAACGCGCCCTTGCCCTCCACCTGCGACAGGTCGCCCAGCCACTTGTCCCCGGTGGTGCGCACCGGGACGACCTCGGTGCGCACCCCGGGACGGGCGGCGGTCAACTCGGCGCGGACGCGCTCCACCTGGGCGAGCGCCATGGGCGAGTCGCGGGAGACGATGCGGATCAGTTCCGGGACGGCCATGGCGTCACGATAGACCCCCGCCGCCCCCCGGCGCCGGGGACACGGCGTCGCCTCCCCGGGCGTCAACTCGCCCATGCGATTCATCCGTTCGGGTCGAAGGGGACGCCGGACGGCTTGGCGTTCGCGAGGTGCGAGGCGAAACTGCCGTCCTTCAGGCCGAAGTGGGCGCTGCCGAAGTCGTGCGCGACGAGCTTCTCGCGCAGCCCCGGCGGATAGCCGTTCCAGCCGACCAGCGGCGGGTACTGCCAGGTGCCCTTGTGGTTCTCCGGCGGTTCGTCGCCCGAGCCGGCCAGACGGAAGCAGTGGGTGCTGATCCCGTCCTTGTGGTAGACGACCTTCGGGTGCGTGCCCTCGAAGCGGACGGACGAGCGGGGGTGGATCGTGAACGAGCCGTGGTTGGACGTCGCCACGTACTGCACCGTGTCGTTCTGCACCCACACCACGACGTGCTCCCAGTCGTGGCGGTGCCCGCCGAGGCTGACGCCGGGGATGGCCTGGTCCTTCTCGAAGTAGAGCGCGTAGACGATGGCGCACCAGCCGTTGTCGCACTTGGCGCGCGCGTAGCTGTTGGTGTTGTCCAGGTCGGACGCGTCACGGCAGTTGCCGTTGAGGGCGCCGGTGGGGTTGAGCCCGGGGTTGACGGTGCCGTCGGGGCCGATCGCCGCGGAGGAGTAGCAGCCGTCGGTGTCGTAGTCGAAGGCCGGCTGATAGGTGCTTTCCAGCGCGTCGGCGTTGGCCGGGAGCGCGGGCGGGGGAGCGGCGAAGGCCGTGGCGGGGACGGCGACGACCAGGGCGGCCGCGCCGGCCAGTCCGGTCAGCCATCTCCTGGCGTGTGTACGGGGCTTGCTCGGCGACACTGCGTCCTCCTCGGGACAGGCGCAGCCCAACGGGTGTGGGGGGCTGGGGAGTTCACAGCATCCCGTCCGGGCGTGCCCATGCCAAGAGGGTGTCGGGGGAAAGATGCGGACCGGTCGGTACGGGACCGCCGTCAGGTCACGCGAGGTCGTCGGGGAGGTCGGCCGCCGCCTCCTCGGGGGTGAGGTCCGGCCTGAGGCGCAGCCAGGACGGCTGGCGCAGCATGCCCTCCCGGGTGCGGGTGCTGTAGCGCACCTCGCCCACCAGCCGGGGCACCACCCAGTGGGCGCCCGGCACGGAGGGCGGCGGGTCGAAGGGGCAGACGTCGGTCTCCGCCGCCTTCAGCAGCGCGGCCAGCTCGGCGCGCTCGGCCTCGCTCCAGCCGGTGCCCACACCGCCCACGTAGCGCAGCCGGCCCCCCGCCCGCTGCCCCACCAGCACGGCGCCCGGCAGTCCGGTCAGCCGGCCCTTGCCCGGCAGCCAGCCCCCGACCAGCACGTCCTCGGTACGCATGTTGCGGATCTTGATCCAGGCGCGGGAGCGGACCCCCGGCTCGTACACCGAGTCCAGCCGCTTGCACACCAGCCCCTCCAGGCCGTGCTCGGCCGTGGCCCGCAGCGCCTCCCGGCCGTGGCCCACGATCGCGGCCGGGACGGACCGGAACGGCCCGTCGAGCCCGAGGGCCAGCAGCTCCTCGCGGCGGCGGACGTACGGCTCGCGGAGCAGCGAGCGGCCGTCCAGGTGCATCACGTCGAACAGGATCAGATGCACCGGCACCGTCTCCGCCCGGCGGGCCGCGCGGGCGGGGGAGTGGGCCAGGCCCATCCGTGACTGGAGCAGCTGGAAGCTGGCCCGGCCCTCGGCGTCGAGCGCGAGGATCTCCCCGTCCAGCACGGCGGGCCGGGACCCGAGCGCGGTCGCCAGCGGACGCAGCTCGGGATACGCGCCGGTGATCTCCTGGCCGGACCGGGCGCGCAGCACGATGCTCCCGTCGCCCGGGAGGTAGACCACCGCCCGCTGCCCGTCCTGCTTGGTCTCGTACGCCCAGCGCGCGTCCGCCGAGGGGGGCGGGAGCCGGCCGGGCGTGGCGAGCATGGGCGGGATCAGCGGGAGGGTCACGGGTGAGGTGTGGACGCCGCCGCCCGGCCCCACGCGTCCGGCCTCGGTGTTTCGCCCGAACGGAGCGCGAACGGGGCGTGGGGCCTGAGTGGAGGGCTCCGTTCCGCGGCACCCCAATTGATTGAGTTACGCAATGAGATGGTAAAGTGCCGCCCATGTCCACACCCCCGCCTTCAGGCCCCTCCGTCTCCCCGGAGGTGGTCGAGATCGAGCGCGCGCTCTACCGCATCACGTATCTCAACTCGCGCGCCCGGCAGCACGAACGGCTGATGGCCGCGGCGGGCGTGCCGCTGGACCGGGCCGGGGCGGCGGTGCTGCGGAAGATGGCCGACGCGGAGCCCATGCGGCCGGGGGAGCTGGCGGCGCGGCTCGGTGTGGAGGCCTCGCACGTCACGCGCACCGTGCAGCACCTGGAGAAGTCGGGCCACGTCGTCCGCGTGCCCGACCCGGACGACCGCCGCGCCCAGCGCATCGAGCTCACCGACACCGGCCGCGAGGCGATCGCCCGCATCCGCGAGACCGGGGTGCGCGGCATGCAGGCCGCCCTGGCCCACTGGTCCGAGGAGGACCTGCGCACCCTGGCCACGCTGTTCCACCGTATGGTCGACGACTTCCTCGCCCACGCGGCCGCGACGGACACCGAGTCCCCGGCGGACTGAGCCCCGACCCTCCCGCGCCGCCGCTGCCTTACCGTCCGGTAACGTGCGCGGCAGTCACCGGAGGAGGAACCGTGTCACGGTCCGCACGCTCACCCCTGCTGCTCGCCGGCCTGCTGGCCGCCGCCGGCACCGCGCACTTCGCCGCGCCCCGCCAGTTCGACCACATCGTCCCGCGTTCCCTGCCCGGCTCGTCCCGCACCTGGACGTACGCCAGCGGCGTCGCCGAGCTGGCGCTGGCCGCCGGCGTGGCCCTGCCCCGCACCCGCAAGACCGCCGCCCTGGCCGCGGCCGCGTTCTTCGTCGGGGTGTTCCCCGCCAACGTGAAGATGGCCGTCGACTGGCGCCACCGCCCCGCCCCCCAGCGCGCCGCCGCCTTCGGCCGGCTGCCGCTGCAGGTGCCGCTCGTGCTGTGGGCGCGCGGCGTGGCCGAGAACGCGGAGAGGGCGGCATGAGCGCGCGCCTGGAGAAGGGCGACACGGTCGAGGACTTCGCCGCGCCCGACGGGACCGGCACCGTCCGCCGGCTGTCGGAGCTGCTCGCCGACGGCCCGGTGGTGCTGTTCTTCTACCCCGCCGCCCTGAGTCCCGGCTGCACCGCGCAGGCCTGCCGCTTCCGCGACCTCGCCGCCGAGTTCGCCGAGGTGGGCGCCCGCCCGGTCGGCGTCAGCGCGGACCCCGTGGAGCGCCAGGCCGAGTTCGCCGGCCGGCACACCCTCGGCATGCCGCTGCTGTCCGACGCCGACGGCGCGATCCGCGAGATGTTCGGCGTGAAGCGGGGCATCTCCGTGGCCCCGACCAAGCGGGCCACCTTCGTCATCGGCCAGGACCGGACCGTGCTGGAGGTCGTGCGCAGCGAGCTGCGCATGAACACGCACGCGGACAAGGCGCTCGCCGCGCTGCGCACCCACCGCGGCTGAGCCGGTCGCCGGCGGCCTCCGCCCGGAGCCGTCCCGCCCGCGATCGCGCTCGGCGGGGCCGGGCGCCCCGCCCCGCGCGCCCGTCGGGGGTGCGGCGGTCGGCCGCCGGGCGGCCTCCGGCCGACACCGTGCCCGCCCGCGAATCCGGCAGGGGGCCGGGTCTTCGCCCGGGTGGGTGAGGCCCGCGCTGCGTGTCCACCGGGGCTGAGGCGGCCGGTCGCCGGGCGGGGTGTCTCCGCTGTCCGGCTCTTCGGGAGGGCCGGGTCTTCGCCCGGGTGGGTGAGGGCCGCCGCGGTGACCGGGATGCGCGCGGCCCGCGCCGTCGGCAATCCGCGGCCGCCCCGGACGCAGCCGCCGCGGTTGAGAGGTGACGTCCGCGGGTCGATCCTGGACGAATGGACGACGCCTCCGCCGCGCTTGTTGTCGATGCCCGCGGTGTCGTGACGGGGTGGAGCGAGGGGGCCCGGCGGCTGACCGGGTTCTCCGCCGACGAGGCCGTGGGCCGTCCCGTGCGGGACCTGCTCGTCGAGGAGCCGGACGGCGGGGAGACCTCGCCGGGCGGTCCGCCCCTGCCCGTGGGAGCCGTCACGGCGCGTCACCGTGACGGCCACCCGCTCACGCTCCGGATCGGGCTGTCCCCGCTCGACGGGCCCGGGGACGAGACCGTCGGCTACGTGATCACCGCCGCGCCCGTCGACACGCAGGAGACGTCGTTGGGCGGCCGGGTCTTCGAGCAGTCGTCCCTGCCCATCTCCGTCTTCGACACCGAACACCGTTTCGTCCGGCTCAACGCCGCCGCCTGCGAGGCCATGGACGGCACCGAGGAGACCCTGCTCGGCCGGACCTTCCTCGATGTCGCGGGCCTGAGCGAGGGCACCCGCTCCATCGACCGGAACTTGCGCACGGTCGTCGAGACCGGCCGCCCGATGCGCGACGAGACCTACAGCCAGGCCGGCGCCGACCCGGACCAGCAGGCCTGGGACGTGGAGATGTGGCCGCTGCGCGACACCACCGGCCGGGTGATCGGCGCCGCGCTGGCCGGCCTGGACTCCACCGAACAGCACCGCTTCAGGCGCCGGCTGGCCCTGATCGACGAGGCCACCACCGCCCTGGGTACCACCCTCGACGTCGTCCGCACCGCCGAGGAGCTGGTGGCGCTGCTGGTGCCGGACTTCGCCGACTTCGCCGCCGTCGACCTGCTCGACTGGGTGCTCGACGCGGAGGCGCCCCCGCTGCGGGACGAGCCCGCCGTCGTGATGCGCCGCGTGGCGCACACCTCCGCGGGCCCGGACGCGCCCGCCACGGTCGTCCCCCTCGGCCGCACCGACGTCTACCCGGCCTACTCCCCGCCGGCGCGGGCCCTGCGCGAGGGCAGAGCCGTGCTCGCGCACGCGGGCGAGCCGGACTTCGACCGCTGGATGGCCGAGCGCGAGCCGCAGTCCCTGCGGACGGAGGCGGCACGCGCCCACCGCATCCACGCGGAACTGGCCGTGCCGCTGCTCGCCCGGGGCATCACCCTCGGCGTCGCGATCGCCCTGCGCAGCCTCCGCCCCGAGCGGTTCGCCGAGGACGACGCCGTCCTGGCCGAGGAGATCGCCGGCCGGGCCGCCGTGTGCGTGGACAACGCCCGCCGCTTCGCCCGCGAACGCGCCACCGCCATGACCCTCCAGAACAGCCTGCTGCCCAAGGTGCGGCCCGGGCAGGCGGCCGTCGAGATCGCCCACCGCTATCTGCCCACCGCGTCCGCCGCGGGCATCGGCGGCGACTGGTTCGACGTCATCCCGCTGTCCGGCACCCGGGTCGCCCTGGTCGTGGGCGACGTCGTCGGACACGGCATCCCCTCCACGGCCACCATGGGCCGGCTCTGCACGGCCGTGCGCACCCTCGCCGACGTCGACCTGCCGCCCGAGGAACTGCTCACCCACCTCGACGACCTGGTCACCCACCTCACCGCCGACGACCGCGTCGACGTCCCGGAGCTCGGCGCCACCTGCCTGTACGCCGTCTACGACCCCGTCGCCCGGCTGCTGACGGTGGCCGCCGCCGGACACCCGCCGCCCGCCCTGCTGCTGCCCGACGGCACCTGCCGGCTCGTCCCGCTGAACGCGGGACCGCCCCTGGGCGTCGGCGGCATGCCGTTCGAGGCGACCGAGCTGAAGCTGCCCGAGGGCTGCGTCGTCGCCTTCTACACCGACGGCCTCGTCGACGGACGCGGCCGCGACGTCGACCACGCCACCGAGGAGCTGTGCCGCGCCCTGACCGTGCCCACGGAGTCGCTGGACGCCCTGTGCGACGTCGTGCTGAAGCACGTGCTGCCCGAGGAGCCCGGCGACGACGTCGCCCTGCTGCTCGCCCGCACCCGAGCCCTGGGCGCCGGGCAGGTCGCCGCGCGGGACGTGGCCCAGGACCCCGAGGAGGTCGCCGCCGTCCGGAAGTGGGCGCTCGACCTGCTGTCCGCCTGGGGCCTGGAGGACATCGCCTTCGTCACCGAACTGGTGGTCAGCGAGCTGATCACCAACGCCATCCGTTACGGGGAGCCCCCGATCCGGGTGCGGCTGATCCGCGACCGCACCCTCATCTGCGAGGTGACCGACTCCAGCTCCACCTCGCCCCATCTGCGCCGGGCGCACGCCTTCGACGAGGGCGGCCGGGGTCTGCTGCTGGTCGCCCAGCTCACCCAGCGCTGGGGGAGTCGGCAGGCGGACGGCGGCAAGACCATCTGGGCGGAACAGGCCCTCCCACGCCGCTGATCTCCCGCGTCCGGGTGGTTTTGCCGTCCTCCCGGCTGATCTCCCGCGTCCGCTTCAGCCCAGCTCCCCGCTGATTCCGCGCGTCCGCGGTTCAACCCGCTCCCGGCTGATCTCCCGCGCCCGGGCGGTTCAGCCACTGCCGGCTGATCTCCAGCGTCTGGTGGTTCAGCCGTCCTCGCGGCTGGCCTCCAGCGTCTGGTGGTTCAGCCGTCTTCCCGGCCGGCCTCCCGCCCCCGGCGGGTTCAGCCGCCCTCCCGCGCCACCTGCGTGAGCGTGCGGCCCGTACGGGCGGAGCGGGCCCGGCGCGGGTCGGGTGCGCCCCGGCCGCCGGAGCCGCCCTTCGCCGCCCGCACCAGCAGCCACGCCTCCTCGCCGTCGTCCCCGCCGCGGAAGCGGGTGAGGGCGTACTCGCCGCGCAGCTTCCGGCCGTGCAGCCGGAACGTGGCGTGCCCGCGCTCCAGCGACTCCGCGAAGTCCACGGGCCGGCCCCGGCGGTCGTGGCTCAGCGGCTCGTACGTGCCGTGGTCCCACACGATGACCGTGCCCCCGCCGTACTCACCGGGCGGGATGACGCCCTCGAACTCCTCGTACTCCAGCGGGTGGTCCTCCGTCGGCACGGCAAGCCGCTTGTCCCGCGGGTCGTCGGACGGGCCCTTCGGCACCGACCACGACTTCAGCACGTCGCCCACCTGGAGCCGGAAGTCGAAGTGCATCCGCCGGGCGTCGTGGATCTGCACCACGAACCGGGGCAGGGCGTCCCGCCCTTCCCGCGCCTCCCGGCCGTCGCCGCGCGGCTCCGCCGTCCGGTCGAAGTGCCGTTTGCCGTGATAGTCCCGCAGCCGGTCCGCTCCGCCCACCGCGCCGCTCCCTCCGCCGGGTCCGTCCGCCTTCCGTACGGGCGTGCCCCGGGTACCCGGTCAGAACTCCTCGTGCACCTCCGGGTCCCCGCCGATCCGCCGGTGCGCCCGGTCCGACAGGGTTCGCATCTGGGCGTCGTCCAGCGCGAAGCCGAACACGTCCAGGTTGGCGCGCTGCCGCGCGGGGTCGGACGACTTCGGCACCGGCACCGCGCCCAGCTGGACGTGCCAGCGCAGCACCGCCTGCGCCGGGGTGACGCCGTGCGCGTCGGCGACGGCGGCCACCGCGAGGTCGTCCAGCAGCTGCGAACCGCGGCCCAGCGGGCTCCAGCTCTCGACGAGCACGCCCTTGTCCGCGTGGTGGGCGCGCAGCTCCTCCTGCGGGAAGAAGGGGTGCAGCTCGACCTGGTTGACCGAGGGCAGCACGCCGGTCTCCTTCTCCAGGCGTTCGATGTGCGCGGGCGTGAAGTTGGAGACGCCGATCGAGCGGACCAGGCCGTCCTCCCTGAGCTTGACCATGGCCTTCCAGGAGTCGACGTACTTGCCGACGCGGGGGAGCGGCCAGTGGATGAGGTACAGGTCGACGTACTCCAGGCCCAGCCGGGCGCGGGACTCCTCGAAGGAGGCGAGGGTCTCCTCGTAGCCGTGGTGGCGGCCGGGGAGCTTCGTCGTCACGACGATCTCCTCGCGCGGGACGCCGGCGCCGGCCACGGCCCGGCCCACGCCGGTCTCGTTGCGGTAGTTGGCGGCCGTGTCGATCAGGCGGTACCCGGCGTGCAGGGCCGTCGTCACCGCCCGTTCCGCCTCGGCGTCGTCCATTGGCCAGGTGCCCAGGCCGATGGCGGGGATCGTGGTGCCGTCGTTGAGGGTGTGCTGCGGGATGCTCGTCACGGGAGGGCCCTCCGGTCGCGGTGTCGTCCTCCCAGCGTCGGCCATGACGGGGGAGGTGATCAACCGCACGGGCCCGGCGCCCTGTCGCCAGGTCCCGCTTCCCCTGCCACGATCTTCCCGGGAGCCGGTCCGTCCGGGGCCGGCGGGGACGAGCGACGGAGTGGGACGCATGACGACGGACAGCCGCGTCGGGAAGGACCGGGAGCACACGGGGAAGGCCGAGGTGCGCCCCGCGGCCGGGCACATCGGGGCCGACATCACGGGCGTGGACCTCGCCGCGGACCTCGACGAGGGGACGGTCGCCGCGATCAGGGCGGCGGTGCTGCGCTGGAAGGTGGTCTTCTTCCGCGGCCAGCGCCTGGACCACGCCGGGCATGTCGCGCTGGCCCGCCGGTTCGGCGAGCCGGTCGTCCTGCCCCGCCGGGGCTCCGCCTCCCCGGCGGACCACCCCGAGATCGAGACCACCGCCGACCGCCTGGAACTGGGCGGACGCTACGGCATGGACCACGACGAGTGGCTGCGGCGGCGCCGCCACACCCTGCTGCGCGGCTGGCACTGCGACCACGGCGCCCGCGTCGACCCGCCCGCCGCGACCATCCTGCGCGCCGAGACCGTGCCCCCGTACGGCGGCGACACGACCTGGGCCAACCTGGCCGCCGCCTACGCCGGACTGTCCGCCCCGGTGCGGGAGTTCGCCGACCGGCTGCGCGCCGAGCACCGCCTCGGCGTGGGCTACCAGCCCCGGCCGGGCGACGACGCCTACCTGCGCCGTCTCCTGGACCACCAGACCGCCAGCGAGCACCCACTGGTGCGCGTCCACCCCGAGACCGGGGAGCGCATCCTGTTCGTCAACGGCTACTACGTCGAACAGATCACCGGCCTGTCCCGCCCCGAGAGCCGGGCGGTCCTGGACATGCTGCTGGAGCAGGCCACCCGGCCCGAGTACACCGTGCGGCTGCGCTGGGAGCCGGGCACCGTGGCGTTCTGGGACAACCGCGCCACCATCCACCTCGCGCCCGCCGACACCGCCCACCTCGACCACCCGCGGATCATGCACCGCGTGATGCTCGCCGGGGACGTCCCCGTGGGCGTGGACGGCACGCCCTCCCGGCCCCTCACCGGCACCGCGCCGGGCCGCTGGTAGCCGCGCTCACGTCAGCGGGACGGTCACCTCGTCCTCCACGGGCGGGGCGACCTCCTGCGCCCGCTGCCCGGTCGCCGCGAAGCAGCGCAGCCGCAGCGCATCGGGCGTCACGTCGATCCGCAGGAAGGACTTGAAGAACGGCGGGCTGTACGTGGCCGAACCGGGCGAGAACAGCGACTGGTACGCCTTGCGCACCGGCAGCCGGAACCGCTTCCCCCGGTCCGGCCGGCGTCCGGTGCCGAGCAGCCCCGCGACCAGCCGCATTCGGCGGGTCACCCGGGCCGGCGCGCCCGGCGCGCGGGTCGGCCCGATGCCCAGGCGCTCGGCGATCACCGCGGCCGCCTCCGCCTCGGTCAGCGAGAAGAACCGGCGCAGCCGCGTCCGCCGCCCGTAGAGGCCGCTGTAGAAGGCGAGGGAGTCGCCGCGCAGCGGGTAGCAGCGGAAGTCCGCCTCCGTGACCCCGGCGACGTCCACCCGGGGGATGGTGTGGGTGGCGTGCGTGAACGCCCCGCCGCCGCCCGCCACCACGTACTGCAGGGTGCGGCCGTCGTCCAGACGCACCGGGTAGCGCTGGTAGTTGTGGATGTCGCCGCCGATCGCGGCCACGTACCGGTGGGCGGGGTCGCGGACGACGTCGTCGACGGTGCCGCCGCCCTCGATCGGGCACGGGTGGTGCTCGCCGTCCACGTACAGCGGCGAGCCGGTCACCAGGATCTTCGGGCGCGGATCGCGCGACACCTCCCGCAGCCACGCGCCCTGTTCGGCGTCGAGCGTGCCGAGCAGCCCGGTGTCGACGCCGACGATCCGCAGCGGCCCGGCGTCGATCGCCCAGTACGGGCCCGGCTGCACCGCCCGCTGGGCGGGGGAGGAGCGCAGCTTCCGTGCCTCGTCGAGGTGTGCGCCGTCACCGGGGCGGGGCCGGTGCCACAGCAGGGACCGCAGCCAGGCGCGGGTGAGGGGGCGCGGCGCGGGTACGGGCGGCAGCGGCTCCGTCTCGTCGCAGAAGACCCGCATGAAGCCGGACAGGTCCTCGTACCAGTCGTGGTTGCCGGGTATCGCGTAGACCGGCGCCTGGTAGTCCTGGTACGGGCGGAAGAACTTGGGTCCGTAGTCGTCGGCGCTGCCCACCGGGTAGATGACGTCGCTGGCGAGCAGCGCGAACGAGGTGTCCCGGCCCTCCTTCAACAGGCCGGGCACCACCGCGTACTGGGGCTCTCCGCCCTCGCCGGTGTCGCCGATCACCAGGAACGAGAAGCGGTCCGGGTCGTCGCGACGGATCACGCGGTCGGCCGGCGCCCCGGACGCCGCCCGCCGGGCCGCCCAGCGCGACCTGACCTCCCCGGTGGGGTCGCCGAACCACGAGGCGAGGACGCCGTTGCGGGCGGCCCACAGATGTCTCGGGTTCAGCCAGGAGATCTTCTCGGCCTGGCGCGGTACCAGCCGCAGATACTCACCGCGTACGGAGGCGCCCCAGCCGGCGCCCTCGGCGGTGTCGCGTGAGGATTCGGACACGCGTGCACCGTAACAACGGTGTCCCGTACGGACGGTGGGCGGGGGCGCGTCAACCTGGGTGTGCCGTACCGGAGTTGCCGCGTCGGCTCAGAAGGTGCGCTCCAGCAGGTCCAGCAGCGGGAGCGGGACCGCGCCGGTGGAAGAGGTTCGGCACCAGCACGGTGTACCCGGCCCCCGCCAGCCGGTCGGCGGCCTCCCGCACCGCCGGGCGCAGCCCGAAGGCGTCGGTGAGGACCAGCACCGCCGGGTGGGGTGCGCCGTCCGCCGGGCACGCCGGATACGCGTCCGCCGTCCCGCCCTCCGTGGGGACACGCACCTCGGTCCCCCGCCCGTCCGTCATGTCGCGCCGTCCTCCGTCACTCGAACCTCCCGTCACTCGAAGCGCGAGACGTCGCCCGCGCCCACCCGTACGATCTCCGGCTCGCCGCCGGAGAAGTCGATCACCGTCGTCGGCTCGGTGCCGCAGTCGCCGGAGTCGAGGACCGCGTCCACCTCGTGGTCGAGCCGGTCCTTGATCTCCCAGCCCTGGGTCATCGGCTCGTCCTCGCCGGGCAGCAGCAGGGTGCTGGACAGCAGCGGCTCGCCCAGCTCCTCCAGCAGCGCCTGGGTGACCACATGGTCGGGGATGCGCACGCCGACGGTCTTCTTCTTGGGGTGCTGCAGCATGCGCGGCACCTCCTTGGTCGCGGGCAGGATGAACGTGTAGCGGCCCGGGGTGGACGCCTTCACCGCCCGGAAGACGTCGTTGTCGATCCGTACGAACTGGCCGAGCTGCGCGAAGTCGCGGCACACCAGGGTGAAGTGGTGCCGGTCGTCCAGCTTGCGGATGGTGCGGATCCGGTCGATGCCGGTGCGGCTGCCCAGACGGCAGCCGAGCGCGTAGCAGGAGTCCGTGGGGTACGCGATCAGCGCGTCGTCGCGGATGGCGGCGGCGATCTGGCCGATGGTGCGCGGCTGGGGGTTGTCGGGGTGCACGTCGAAGTACTTGGCCATTCACCGAGCTTATGCCGCCCGCGCCCCGCGCCGCGGCACACCGCCCCCGCGTCACCCGCAGGGGAGGGGAACGCCCCGTCGCGCCGGGGTGAGACCCGACGGACCGTGGGGTAACGTCCCCGGTCCGGGCCACAGGGCGAGAGACGAGGGGAAGGCCGAGGTGACGGGCGGAAAGGGGACGGCGCGGGGGACGGCGGCGGGGCGTCCGGGCTGGGCGCGTGAACTGCTGGAGCACCTGCGGCCGGCCGGGCGTGACGTCCGCCGGGTCGTGGACTGGCTGGCCGGCGCGGTGGGCGCGGAGGTGGCCCTCCGGGACGGCGCGGGCGACCTGCTCGCCGGGACGCCGCTGCCGCTGGACGAGGCGCTCGTCGCCGACCTGGCCTCCGGACGGATCGCGTCCGCCGCGTGGGACGGGGACGGACGCCATCTGCGGCTGGTGCGCATCGGGCACCCCACGGGCGCCTGCGTGCTGGCCGTCTCCCGCGGGACGCCGTTCGACCGGCACGCCTCGGACGTCGTCACGCACACCGCACAGGTGATCGAACTGCTGCTCACCGCGCACGAGACGCAGGCGGCCGGCGTCCGTCTGCGGCGGGCCACCGCCGACCTGCGGCTGGCGATCCTCCAGTTGCTGATGGTCGAGGACACCGTCTCCGCGCGCCGGGTCGCCGCCGGACTCTGGCCGGGCCTGCTGGACGCCGAGACCGCCTGCGTCTACGTCCTGGAGTCCGACCCCTCCGTCCGCGACCGGCTGGCCGCCGAGTGCATGGAACGCACCCGGGAGGAGGCGCTCGTGGTGCGCTGCCCGGCCGTCGACGGCCATGTGATCGTCCTAAGCCCGCGCGAGGCCACCGCCGCCGACCTGCGCTCCCTGGTGGAGCGTCACCCCGACACCTTCGTCGGCGGCAGCGTGTGGCAGAGCCTGGCGCGCACCGCCACCGCCTACGGACAGGCCATCAGCGCGCTGGCCGTGGCCCGGTTCCGGCCGGACAAGACGGCGGTGTACGCCGAGCGCACCCACCCCGAGCGGCTGATGGACCCCGCGGCGCTGCGCACCTGGGCGGCGCGCGTGCTGCGCCCGCTCGACGCGCTGCCCCACCACACCCGCGCCGAACTGCTCGCCACCACCCGGCTCGGCCTGGAGTTCACCGCCGTCGCCACCGCCAAGATCCTCGGCGTCAGCCGCAACACCGTGCGCGCCCGCATGGACCGCGTCGAGTCCATGCTCGGCGTCGACTTCACCGACGTGACCGTGCGGGCCGTCGTGCACCTGGCGCTGCACACCCAGATCAACCTGCTGGACGGTCAGGGGCCCGCCGACTCCGCCGGGAGCGCGCGCCGCCTGACCGAGCTGCTGTCGGGACCGGCCGTCGCCCCCTGGGCGCAGCAGCTGCTGGGCCGCCTCGACGCCGACCCGCGCAACGTGCGCCGCACCCTGCGTACCTGGATCGCCGAGGGCGCCAACGCCGAACGGGCGGCGCAGACCCTCGGCGTGCACGCCCAGACCGTGCGCGAGCACGTCCGCAGCGCGGAACCGGTCCTGGAACGTCAACTCCTGGCCGCCGGGACCGATCTCTACGAGGTCGCCCTGGCCCACCTGGCGGTCGGCGAGCTGGAGCAGCCGCTCTTCGCGGGGGAGTGAACCGGGCGATTCGGACTCACCTGTGCACAGGTGAGTGCCGTGGACCCGTGCAGCGGGCATCGGCGCGGTACACAGACCAGCCTCGCCTTGCATAGTTTCGAGCCAGGGCGGGGGCACGACCGGAACGGGGGACCGGTCGCGCTCCCGCCCTCCGTCGTGTTCGGACGCGTTTTCCTCCGCCGCGCGCTGTCGCACGGGCCCGCCCGCCGTTACGCTACTGACCGGTAACGACAGGCTCCTGGAAGGCGAGGCCCTCATGGCGCGGTTCACGGTCGACGGCGCCGAACTGGCCTACGACGACGAAGGCCCCCGCGACGGCGGGGACACGCCGCTCGTCCTCATCCACGGGTGGACCGCCGACCGGCACCGCTGGGACCACCAGATCGCCCACTTCTCCCCGCGCCGCCGGGTGATCCGCCTCGACCTGCGCGGCCACGGCGAGAGCACCGGCGCGGGCGTCCCCACCATCGACGCCCTCGCCGCGGACGTCGTCGCCCTCCTCGACCACCTCGGCGTCGACCGCTTCGTCCCCGTCGGCCACTCCATGGGCGGCATGACCGCCCAGACCCTCGCCCTCACCCACCCCGGGCGCGTGGAACGCCTGGTGCTGGTCAACTCCATCGGCCGCATGACGTACAGCAGGGCGCGCGGACTGCTGATGGGCGCCTCCACGCTGGTGCCGTTCAAGCTGTTCGTCGCCGCCAACATCCGGCGCGCCTTCGGGCCCGGCCACCCCCGTGAGGAGGTCGAGAAGTACATCAGCGCCTCGGCGTCCACGCCGCGCGAGGTGGTCATGACCCTGTACGCGGCGATGCGCGCCTTCGACGTCCTCGACCGGGCCGGCGAGATCCAGGCGCCGACCCTGATGGTGCACGGCTACCACGACGTCCAGCTGCCCGTACGGCAGATGCTGCGCCTCGCCAAGGGCTACCCGGACGCCGAGATCCGCGTCCTGGACGCCGGACACGAACTGCCCCTCGAGCGGCCCGCCGACCTCACCGCCGTCCTGGACCGCTTCCTCACCCGCCCGTAGCCGCCCTTCACGTTCCGTGTCGCTCCGGTCGCCGCGCGTGGCGATCGGGGGCAGCATGGGCCCCGTACGCACGCCGCCGACGGATGCGACCGCGGCCGGGCGCCCGCATGCCCGGCCTTCGCCGTGAACGGGCCGCGGACGCGTGCATGACGCCGCGGCTCCGGGTACCCGGGCCGCCCGCCAGAAACCGGCCGACGGCCCGGAGCCGCACGCCCCGGCGCCCGTCACCGGCCAGAAGCAGCAGCGCAAGGAGCCCAGCGAATCATGACGGACACCTCGAGTCAGGGCCCCGCTACCGGCGACGACCGCAAGGTACTCACCAACCGGCAGGGCCACCCGGTCTACGACAACCAGAACCAGCGCACCGTCGGCTCCCGCGGCCCGGCCACGCTGGAGAACTACCAGTTCCTGGAGAAGATCAGTCACTTCGACCGGGAGCGCATCCCCGAGCGCGTCGTGCATGCCCGAGGCGTCACCGCGTTCGGCTACTTCGAGGCCTACGGCAAGTGGGGCGACGAGCCGATCTCCCGCTACACGCGCGCCAAGCTGTTCCAGGAGGCCGGCAAGCGCACCGACCTCGCCGTCCGCTTCTCCACGGTCATCGGCGGACGCGACTCCTCCGAGGCCGCCCGCGACCCGCGCGGCTTCGCCGTGAAGTTCTACACCGAGGACGGCAACTGGGACCTCGTCGGCAACAACCTCGGCGTCTTCTTCATCCGCGACGCCATCAAGTTCCCCGACGTCATCCACGCCCTCAAGCCCGACCCGGTCACCTTCGAGCAGCAGCCGCGCCGGATCTTCGACTTCATGTCGCAGACGCCCGAGTCGATGCACATGCTGGTCAACCTGTTCAGCCCGCGCGGCATCCCGGCGGACTACCGCCACATGCAAGGCTTCGGCGTGAACACCTACAAGTGGGTCGACGCCGAGGGCAACACCAAGCTGGTCAAGTACCACTGGATGCCCAAGCAGGGCGTGCGCTCCATGACCGAGGAGGACGCCGCCAACGTCCAGGCGCAGGGTCTCGGCCACGCCACCAAGGACCTCTACGAGGCCGTGGAGCGCGGCGACCACCCCGAGTGGGAGCTGCTCGTCCAGATGATGGACGACCACGAGCACCCGGAGCTGGACTTCGACCCGCTCGACGACACCAAGACCTGGCCCGAGCAGGACTTCCCGCCGAAGCCGGTGGGCAAGATGGTGCTGAACCGGATGCCGGACAACTTCTTCGCGGAGAACGAGCAGATCTCCTTCGGCACCGGCGTCCTCGTCGACGGCCTGGACTTCTCCGACGACAAGATGCTCGTCGGCCGGACCTTCTCCTACAGCGACACCCAGCGCTACCGGGTCGGTCCCAACTACCTCCAGCTGCCGGTCAACCAGCCGAAGCACGCGGTGGTGCGCACCAACCAGCGCGACGGCCAGATGGCCTACCACGTGGACGGCGGGGACAACACCCACATCAACTACGAGCCGTCCGTCATGGGCGGTCTGCGGGAGGCCCACTACCCGACGCACGACGAGCAGGGGCCGGAGATCCGCGGCCGGCTCACCCGCAAGCGGATCGAGCGCACCAACGACTACCTCCAGGCAGGCCAGCGTTACATGCTGCTGGAGGACTGGGAGCGCGACGACCTGGTGAAGAACTTCACCGACCTGCTCTCGCAGTGCGACCGCCCGGTGCAGGAGCGCATGGTGTGGCACTTCCTGCTCGTCGAGAACGATCTCGGCCGCCGGGTCGGCGAGGGCCTCGGCATCATGCCGGAGGACGTCGCCCACCTGGAGCCGCTGGAGGGCCAGACCCTCACCGAGGAGGACCGCAAGCGGCTCGCCAACCTCGGCGACAACCCGCCGCGCGACGTGACGGGGCTCACCATGACCCACTGTGTGCCGGACGAGCGGCATGTGGTGACCCGCTGACGGGTCAGAGGGACAGGGCGGACCGGGCGGCGGCGAGCGCCTGCCCGGCGTAGCCCCGGCCGAACAGCACGGCGTGCACCAGCAGCGGGAACAGCTGGTGCACGCCGACGCGTTCCCCCCACCCCTCCGCGAGCGGCGCCACGTCCTGGTAGCCCCCCAGGACGGTGTCCAGCAGCGGGCAGTCGAACAGGGCCAGCATCGCCAGATCGGTCTCCCGGTGCCCGCCGTGCGCGGCCGGGTCGATCACATGGACCTTGCCGTCCGCGCCCCACAGCACGTTGCCGCTCCACAGGTCGCCGTGCAGCCGCGCGGGCGGCTCGGCGGGCCCCGCCAGCTCCGGCAGCCGCGTGCAGACCCGCTCGACCGCCGCCGCCTCGCCGGCGGTGATCGTGCCCGCGTCGACCGCCAGGCGCAGATACGGCAGCACGCGGTGCTCCGCGTACCAGGCCGGCCAGTCGTCGCCGGTCACGTTGCGCATCGGGGCGAGCCCGATGAACGCCTCCACCGGACCGCCCGGCGGCGGCGCCCCGAACGCGGGCGCCCCGGCCGCGTGCAGGCCGGCCAGCTCGCGCCCGAAACGCAGCGCGGCCTCCCTGTCCGGACGCCCCTCCGCCACCCGGTCGAGGACCAGCCACGCCCCCTCCCGGCCGTGCACCCGCGGCACCGGGGGCGCGCCCGCCTCCGCCAGCCAGCGGAGCCCGGCCTCCTCGGCACGCGCCGCCTCCGCCTCCTCGGCGCGCTTCACCACGACCGTGCGGCCGTCGTCCAATGCGGCCTCGGTGAGCGAGCCCGACAGCGGACGGACGCCGGTCACCGCCCGGCCGGTGAGGCGCGCGGCCACGGCGGCGGGGGCCTCGTCGCCGGACGCGGGGGACGACGGGGGCATCGGCGGCCTCCTCAGCGGGGGTGGGTGGTCGGCGGTTGGCGGTCGGCCCAGCGTACGAGCCCGGCGCGGGCGGGGCGGCGCTCACGCGGGACGGTGAAAAACCCGCTCCGTCCGATGCGGGCGCGTCACACCGTGGGACCACTCTGAACATGACCAGTTCATCGTTCCAGCGCACCCTCACCCTGCCCGCCACCCTCTGCGAACAGGCCGTCCAGTACCTGGAACAGGCCGCCCGGCGGACGGTCGACGGGGCGGGCGTCCCGCTGAAGGCGTTCCGCGCGGCCGCCGAGGGCGACTGCACCCTCCCCGTCTCGGTGGTCGAACAGGCGGCGGGCTGCCTGCTGGTCCTGGCCACCGAGACCGCCCAGAGCGTACGGCCCTCCGTGCTGCGCGCCACCATCGGCGTCGCCCTGTGCCTGCGTGATGCCGTCGAGGCGGTCCGCCAGCCCGCCCTCACCACCCGCTTCTGGTGACGGCCCCGCCGCCCGCCCCCGCCGCATGCTCCCCGCACCGCGGGGAACCCGGCGCACCGCACCCTCCACACTCCAGGAGAAGCACATGAGCCTGTTGCGCGTCCTCGGCCGGCCGATGCTGGCGTCGATCTTCATCGCGGGCGGACTGGACACCCTCCGCAACCCCCAACGCGTCGCGGGGCTGGCCGAGCCCGTGGTGAAGCCGGTCTCCGACCGCGTCCGCGCACTGCCGGACCGCACCGAGGACTCCGTGCGGCTGAACGGCGCCGTCCAGGTCGCCGCGGGACTGCTGCTGGCCACCGGACGGATGTCCCGCCCGGCCGCCCTCGCGATCGCCGCCACCCTCGTGCCCACCACGCTCGCCGCGCACCGCTTCTGGGAGGAGGAGGACTCCGGCGACAAGGCCCAGCACCGGATCCACTTCCTGAAGAACCTCGGCCTGCTCGGCGGGCTGCTGATCGCGGCGGACGACACCGGGGCCCGGCCCTCGGTGCTGTGGCGGAGCCGGCACGCCGCCCACGACCTGCGCCGCGAGGCCCACATCGCCCGGCGCGCCTTCAAGGCCGGCGCGGGGCCCGCCGCGGCGGCGGGGCGCGCCCGCGCCAAGCTGTCCCACTGACCAGTGACTACTGACCAGTGACTACTGACCGCTGACCGCTGACCGCTGACCGCTGCCGCTGACCGCTGACCGGGAGCGGGGCCGGGGGCCTTTCCCTCGGTTCCGTCCCGCAAACCCCCTGTGAGCAACCGCACTCGCGCGGCCAAGTGCCGTGCGGGTACGGGCCTTTGACCCCTGTGTCCGTCCACGGCGCCTGTGCGGTGGAAAGGACTCGGGGGTCCCTTCTGCCACGATGGTGCGCGCCCGATCCGGCGACGGGAAACGCCGCGCAGCGCAGCCGGCGTCCTCCTTCCCGCGCCCACTCAGCCGAGCCCCCCGGGGCTCCTCCCCGAGTAGCGCACCGTGTCTTCCACACTCTCCTCCGCCCAGGCCGGGTCCCGGTCGCCCTGGCGTTCCCTCCGGCACCGCAGCATGCGCTGGTGGTCCGTCGCGAACTTCGTGTCCAACGCCGGTACGTGGATGCAGCTGACCGTGCAGAACCTGCTGGTCCTGCAGATCACCGGGTCCGCCGCGGCCACCGGCCTGTCCATGTCCGTCCAGGCGGCCCCGGCCCTGCTGATGAGCGTGCTCGGCGGCGCGGCCGTCGACCGCTGGCCGCGCAAGCTGACCGCCGCCGTCAGCCAGGCCCTGCTCGCCGTCATCGCCTTCACCACGGCCACCCTGGTGGCGATGGACCGGCTCGACATGACCACCCTGATGGTGCTGGCCGCCGTCACCGGCATGGTCGCCACCGTCGACAACCCGGCCTGCGCCCTGCTCGGCAACGACCTCGTCCCCGCCGAGGACGTGCCCTCCGCCATCGGCGTGGGCGCGCTCGTCTTCAACGCGGGGCGGCTCGCGGGCGCGGCCCTCGCCGGCGTCACCGTCGGCTTCCTCGGCACGGCGGCGGCCTACTTCGCCAACGGCTTCTCCTTCCTCTTCGTGACGGCGGTCATCCCGTTCCTCCGCCCGGCGGCGGGCGCGGTACGGCAGGTCACCGGGCGGGCGGCCCCGCGCTCCGAGTCCGACATGAGTGTGCGGGAGGGGCTGGCCTTCTTCGCCCGCCGGCCGCGGCTGCTCGCACTCGCGGGGGTGACCGGGATCAGCGCGGTCTTCGGCCGTAATTACGGCCTCACTCTCGCCGTCCTCGTCACCGGCCCGCTCGCGGGCGGCGCGGGCGCCTTCGGCACGGTGTCGACCGTCCTCGCGGCCGGCGGGATCATCGGCGCGGTGCTGGGCGCGCGGCTGCGGCGGCCCTCCGTACGGCTGGTCGGCGCGCTGGCCGCCGGCGGGGCGCTGCTGCAGATCGTGGCCGGGTTTTCGCCCTCGCTGGCGGTGCTGCTGGTCCTCGTCCTGCCCATGGCCGTGGTCGAGTCCGTCTCCGACACGGCGGGCACGGCGGTCCTGCAGACCGATCCGCCCGCGCATCTGCGGGGGCGTGTGCTGGGGGTGTGGGGGTCGATCGGCACGGTCTGGAGTCTGGGCGGTCCGCCGGCCCTCGGGCTCCTGATGGAGCTGGCGGGGCCCCGTGGCGCCCTGATCACAGGCGGCGTGATCATCGCGGCATCCATCGCCTCGGGCCACGTCCTGCACCGTCGCCGGACGGTGACGCCGGTCGCCTTCCCCACGAAGGAGACGGCCCCGCAGCCGGCCCTGCAAACGGCGGCGTAACTCCGTCCCGTACAGGGACACGGCGTAACCCCGTCCCGTACAGGGACACGGTTGGGAAACACCCCTCAGGGGCGCGGGGAACTGCGCAAACCGCAGTCCAAGAGACGGAGCCTCTAGAACACGCGGACTGGTGTCGCCGCTTCGGGGGCTCCGCCCCCGAACCCCCGTTCGCGCAGTTCCCCGCGCCCCTATGGGGCATCACCACCCCGCGTCCGGAGTGCGCACCACCCGTGCCACTCCGCGTCTGGAGGGCGAACCACCCGCCACCCGCGCCCCCATAGGGCGCCTCCCACCCGCGCCCGTAAAGACGGCGCACGTACCCGAGCCGCCACCCAGGGACTACTCCACCGCCCCCGCAGCCCGCCGCGCCAGCGACGTCGTCGAATGACCGTCCAGGTACGGCAGTACCACCGCCTGCCCACCCCACGTACGCACAACCTCCGCCTCGGGCAGCTCCTGCACGGAGTAATCCCCACCCTTCACCCACACATCCGGCCGCAACCGTTCCAGCACCCTCTCCGGTGTGTCCTCCTCGAACACCACCACCGCGTCCACACTCCCCAGCGCGGCCAGCACCCTCGCCCGGTCCGTGGCCGGGGTCAGGGGGCGGCCCGGGCCCTTGCGGCGGGTGACGGACGCGTCGGAGTTCAGGCAGACGATCAGGCAGTCGCCGATCCGCCGGGCGCTCTCCAGGAGCCCCACGTGACCGGCGTGGACCAGGTCGAAGCAGCCGCCCGTGGCCACCACGGTGCCGCCCCGTGCCCGCACCACCCGCGCCAGTTCGAACGCGTCGGCGGCCGGGTCCTGGGCGGGGACCGGGGCGACCGGGGTGTGCCAGAGGTCCGGGTTGCCCGCGCCGCCCGCCGCGACGAACGCGGCGGCCTCGGCGACCGCCCGCTGCAGGGCCTCCTCCGGCAGCAGCCCGTCCGCGAGACCGGCGACCGTCGTCGCGGCGAAGCAGTCGCCCGCGCCGCAGGTGTCGCCGTCCGCGTGGAACGGCGCGGGGATCAGCATCGGCGTGCCGTCGCCCGGCCGGGTCAGCAGGACGCCCCGCTCGCCGAGCGTCACGGCGACGCCCGCCGCCCGCCAGCGTTCGGCGAGTTCCGTGCCGCGTTCGGCGAAGGCGCCCAGCGAGTCGCCCGACACGCCGGGCGTGCCCGCGCACAGCGTGATCGCCTCGCCGGCGTTGGGCGTGACCAGCCGCGCCCCCGGCACCGGCGTCTCGCCGCGCGGGTGCGGGTCCCACACGAGGGGGGTGCGCCGGGCGGCCTCCTCCAGGTGGGGGCGGACCGCGCCGGCGGTGTGGCGGCCGTAGTCGGCGACGAGGACGGCGTGCGCGCCGGCCAGCGCCTCCCGTACCGCCTCGTCCGGTTCGCCGGGCGTGCCGCCGCCCCGGTCGATGCGCACCAGCGGCCGCCCGCCGGCGAGGACGCGCGTCTTCACCGGCAGGGTGCCGTGCAGCGGCAGCTCCAGCAGCCGTACCCGCCCGCCGAGCTGCTGCCGTACGGCCTCGCTCGCGGGGTCGTCGCCGAGCGCGGTCACCAGGACCACGTCCCGGCCGCCGCGCGCGGCGAGCGCGGCGGCGAGACCGGCGCCGCCCGGGTGCTTGTGGTCACCGGTGACGTCGACGACCGGGGCGGGCGCGTCGGGGGCCAGCCGGGTGGCGACCCCCTCGATGTCCTCGTCGAGCAGGACGTCGCCCACCACCACCAGCGGTTCGGGACCGGTCATGTCAGCCTCCCGGGAACGGCCGCCACGGTCCGCGCCGGCGGCGCGGCCACGGCGGCGTCGAAGCACTCGCAGAGCAGGTGCACGGCGACCAGATGGACCTCCTGGACGGTCGCGGTGGAGGCCGCCGCCACGCACAGGCTCTCGTCGGCGGCCTCCATCAGCGGGTTGGGGCCGGGTCCGGTCAGCGCCCAGACCTCGAGCCCGGCCCGCCGGGCCGCGACCGAGGCGGCGATGAGGTTGGCGCTGCGTCCCGAGGTGGACAGCAGCATCAGCACGTCGCCGGGGCGTCCGTGTGCGGCGACCTGACGGGCGTAGACGTGGTCGAAGCCGTAGTCGTTGCCGATGGCGGTGACGCTGGAGGTCTCCGCGTGCAGGGCGAGCGCCGAGTAGGCGGGCCGCTCGCTGCGGTAGCGGCCGACGAGTTCGGCGGTGAGGTGCTGGGCCTGGGCTGCGCTGCCGCCGTTGCCGGCGGCCAGGAGCCGGCCGCCGCCGGTGAGGACGGCGGCGAGCCGGCCGCCCCAGTCGGCGATCCGGGGCAGGCCGTGCCGGCCGAGCCCGTCGAGGGCGTCCTGGAGGGACCGGCAGTGCAGACGGGCGGCGTCGAGCGCGGGGTGTTCGGTCATGGTGGGCCGGGCGCGCCGCCCTCCGGGGACGGCGACGGCGCCCGCACCTCCTTCCAACGTCGGACGTCTGCGGCCCGTGTGCGGGCCTGAGGGTCAGCCGGTCCTGGTCACGGCCGGCTCGGTGTCGAGGACCTCGCAGTACGCCGTCTCCGTGGCGGCGGCGATCCGCGCCCATCCGTAGCGGGCGAGCACCCGGCGGCGGCCGGCGACCCCGCAGGCCTCGCGGCCGGCCGGGTCGGCGAGCAGGCTCGCCACGGCGGCGGCCAGCGCCTCGGGGTCGCCGGGCGGCACGAGCCGTCCGGTGGCGGGGTCGGCGACGGTGTCGAGCTGGCCGCCGACCGCGCTGGCCACCACGGGCCGGCCGCAGGCCATGGCCTCCAGCGGGACGATGCCGAAGGGTTCGTAGTCGGCGGGGCAGAGCACCACGTCGGCGGAGCGCAGCAGCGCCGGAACGCGCTCGGCGTCCACCCCGCCCAGGAACCGCACCCGGTCGGCGACCCCCGCGTCCCGCGCGAGGGCGCGCAGCCGCCGCACCTCCGGGTCGTCGTCGAGCCGCTCGGACGGGGGACCGCCGGCCACCAGGAGCTCGGTGCCGGGCAGCAGGGCCAGCGCGGCCACCGACACGGCGGCCCCCTTGCGGGGCACCAGGCGCCCCAGCTGCACCAGCCGGTGGCGGTACGGGCCGCGCGCCCAGCGCGGGCCCGCCGGTGTGAAGCGTCCGGTGTCCACGCCGCACGGCACGACGCCGATCCGGTCCGCGGGCACGCCCATCCGGACCAGTTCGGCGACCTCGTCACGGCAGGTGGCGACGACCCGGTCGCAGCCGAGCCCCACCTCGATCTCGCAGCCGATCCGCTCCGGCGGGCTGGTGTCGGCGGCGCCCTGGTGGCGGCGCTTCACCGTGCCCAGCGCGTGGTAGGTGTGCAGCAGCGGCAGGCCCACCTCGCGGGCCGCGCCCAGCGAGGCCAGCCCGGACATCCAGTAATGGGAGTGCGCCACGTCCGGGGTGCGGGCCCGCCACTCCCGGACGAGCACGCGCGCGAAGGCGTGCATGTACGGCAGCAGCCGGTCCTTGGGCACCGGTTCGGCGGGCCCGGCGGTGACGTGGTGGACCTCCACGCGTTCGCCGATCCGCACCCGGTCCGGCAGATCCGGCGCGTCGCGGCGGGTGTGCACCGTGACGCGGTGTCCGCGGCCGGCGAGCGCCGTGGCCAGGGCGGCGACGTGGACGTTCTGGCCTCCGGCGTCCACCCCGCCGAGCGCGGCGAGGGGACTCGCGTGCTCCGAGACGAGCGCGATCGACAGCACGCCCGGGGGGACAGGGGCGAGGTCCGCGGTCATGGGCTCACCTCCGTGATCGGTCGCGGCCGGGGTGCGGACACCGCCGCCCGCGGATCGGGTACCGGCCGCGGCTGCGGCCGGGAGCGTGCGCGGGGCGCCCGCCGGGGCCCGTCGCGGGCCGGGGGCGGGCAGGTCCGCCGGTTCATGTCGGCATCCGTTCGCCGGCCGGCGCCGCCGCGGTCGGCGACGGGGGCTCGGCCCGGTGGCGGTGGGCGGGCGTGGCGCGGTGCCGCACCTGTCCGCGCAGCCAGTGCCAGGCGGCGGCCGGCGGGACGAGCGCGCTGGTGAGGGCCATGGTGACGATCTCGTCCCGGGTACGCGGACCCGGGAGGATCCGGGCCAGGGCGAACTCGGCGGTCCCCGCGAGCCACCCGCAGGCGCAGGCCGCCGCGGCGCGGGGGCGTCCGGTCAGCGCGCACACCGCCGCCGCGAGCCCGGCCGACGTCACCACCAGGTGCAGCGGGAGACGGCCCCGGGGCGCGCCGGCCCGCCGCCACCAGTCCCGCCCGTGCAGCCGGGTCATCAGCACGTCGTCGGCGTTGCCCGCCTGGAGCCGCACGGAGACCCACCGGTCGGCCGGCCGCACCGGGTGCGTGGTCGTACGGCGTCCCTCCGCCAGCGTCCAGCCGGCGTCGAGCACCCGCAGCGCCAGGTCCGCGTCCTCCCGGAAGGCCCGGCGGAACCGTTCGTCGAAGCCGCCGACGGCCTCCAGCGCCTTGCGGCGGTACGCCATGTCGGCGGTGATCCAGCGCGCCTCGGCCAGTCCCGCGACGTTGCGCTCCCAGTCGGTGGGCGCCCGGCCGGCGGGCAGCGGCACCTCGACGCGCGCGGTGATCCCGGCGGTCGCGACGCTCGCCCCGGCGAGGTCGAGTGCGAGGTCGTCGGCCCAGGTGGGCCCCGGCACCACGTCGTCGTCGAGGAACACGATCCACGGCGCGTCCCCGGCGGCGCGCCATCCGGCGTTGCGGGCGGCGGCCGGACCGTGCGCCCCGCCGCGCACCACGACGGTCCGGGACCGCAGGGAAGGGGGAACGGACGCGGTGAGCGGCACGGCCGGGTCCCGGCGGTCGTCCACCAGCACGACCCGCGCGGGGCGCGGCCCCTCCGACTCGGCCAGCGCCCGCAGGCACGCGGCGAGCGAGGGGCGGCCCAGGGTCGGCACCACCACGGCGTACTCCCCGGCGGGAGCGGCGGGCCCGGTCATCGCGCCACCTCCTCGCCGCCGTCACCGGTGCGGAACAGCGCGCCGCGCCGCACCGCGTACGGGCCGATGGCCAGCAGGTCCACCGGGGAGGAGCCGAAGCACTCCAGGGCGTCGCGCGGGTCGTCCACCATGGGGCGGCCGGCCGTGTTGAGGCTGGTGTTGACGACGACGGGCAGCCCGGTCAGCCGCTCGAACTCACGCAGCATCCGCGCCAGCAGCGGCTGACGCTCCGGGTCGACCGTCTGGATGCGGGCGGTGCCGTCGACGTGCACCACGGCGGGCACGCGGTCCCGCCAGGCGGGCGCCACGTCGTGCACGAACAGCATGTACGGGCTGGGCAGCGGCCCGTCGAAGATCTCCGCCGCCCGGTCGGCCAGCACCATCGGCGCGACCGGGCGGAACTGCTCGCGGCCCTTCACGTCGTTGAGCCGCTCCAGGTTCCCCGCGTGCCCGGGGTGGGCGAGCAGCGAACGGTGGCCGAGCGCCCGGGGGCCGTACTCGCTGCGTCCCTGGAACCAGGCCACGATGCCGTTGTCGGCGAGCGTCCGGGCCACGGTGACGGCGATGTCCTCGGGCTTCTCGCAGGGCACGGCGGCCGTCTTCAGCCACGCGCCCAGCTCCGCGTCGGACCAGTCCCGGCCCAGGTCGGCGCCGGTCATCGGCTCGGGCGCGTCCCCGGCCCCGGCGGACACCAGCAGCGCGCCGCCGAGCGCGGTCCCCGCGTCGCCGGCCGCGGGCTGCACCCACACCCGGGAGAACGGACCCTCCCGCGCGATACGGGAGTTGGCGACGCAGTTCAGCGCCACGCCCCCGGCGAGGGTGAGCACCGTGTCGTGGGTACGGCCGTGCAGCCAGCGCACCAGGTCCAGCAGCGTCTCCTCCAGCACGGCCTGCGCGCTCGCGGCGACGTCGGCGTGGTCCTGCGTCCACGGCTCGTCCGGGCCGCGCGGCGCGCACAGCTCCGCCCAGGGCACCCCGGCCGCGTGGAAGCCGCCGTCTCCGGTCGGATACACGTACCGGCGCAGCTCGGGCAGCATGCGCGGGGTGCCGTGGGAGGCGAGCGCCATCACCTTGAACTCGTCGGAGGAGCGCAGGAAGCCGAGGTGCTCGGTGAGCTCCTCGTAGACCAGGCCCAGCGAGTGGGGGAGGTCCTGGGCGCGCAGCGGCTCGAGGCGGTCGCCGGTGCGGCGCGCGGCCAGGTGGGAGGCGCGTTCGCCGCGGCCGTCCAGCACCAGCACGGAGCAGCTGTCGGCGTCGGGGGCGGCGTACGCGCCGGACGCGGCGTGCGCCATGTGGTGCGGGACGAACCGCACGATCTCCGGGTCGAGACCGGGCAGCGCGGTCCTCAGGAAGTTCGGGGCCTCCCGCGCGTAGGTGAGGCGCAGATGGTCCCAGGGGTCGTCGAGGCCCATCGCGTCGGCGGGGCGGGCCAGCGCGGGGTCGAAGGAGTAGGCGACCGCGTCGAGGTCCTCGGGACGCAGCCCGGCCCGTTTCAGGCACCAGGCGGCGGCCTGCTCGGGCAGCTCCCAGGCGGAGAAGGGCAGCGGCCGTTTGCCGTGCTTGCGCCGGGAGAACCGCTCCTCCTCCGCGGCGGCGACGGTACGGCCGTCGATCACCAGGGCGGCCGCGGGGTCGTGGAACAGGGCGTTGATGCCGAGGATGCGCATGGCGGACGGACCTTTCGCGTGGGGGCGGCGGCCGGATCGGCCGCCCGGTCCTTCAGGCCGGCGGGGGCGGGCCGCTCAGCCGCGGGCCGCTTCGGCGCGGAACCAGTCGATCGTGCGGCGCAGGCCCTCCTCGGCGCCCACCCGCGGCTCCCAGCCGAGCTTGTCGCGGGCCAGGGTGATGTCGGGGCAGCGCACGGCCGGGTCGTCCACCGGGCGCTCGATGTAGCGCACCTCGGAGGAGGAGCCGGCGAGGGCCACCACCAGGCGGGCCAGCGCGAGCATGCTGATCTCGGAGGGGTTGCCGATGTTGACGGGGCCGCGCAGACCGTGGGCGGCCGCCGCGAGGATGCCGGCGACGGTGTCGTCGACGTAGCACAGCGAACGGGTCTGGCGGCCGTCGCCGGTCACGGTGAGCGGCTCACCGGCCAGCGCCTGCCGCACGAAGGTGGGCACGGCCCGGCCGTCGTGGCCGCGCATGCCGGGGCCGTACGTGTTGAACAGCCGCACGATGCAGGTGTCCGTGCCGTACGTCTCCGCGTGCGCGGTGGTCAGGGCCTCGCCGAACCGCTTGGCCTCGTCGTACACACTGCGCGGGCCGACCGGGTTGACGTTGCCCCAGTACCGCTCGTCCTGCGGGTTCTGCTGCGGGTCGCCGTACACCTCGGACGTGGACGCCAGTACGAACCGCGCCTCGGAGTCGTGCGCGAGGGTCAGGGCGTTGCGGGTGCCGGCGCTGCCGGTGTCCATGGTGTGCAGCGGCAGCCGCAGATAGTCCGCGGGGGAGGCGGGGGAGGCGAAGTGCAGCACCAGGTCGGGCCGCCGCCGCACCGGCAGCTCCTCCGCCACGTTCGCCTGGACGAGGGTGAACCCCGGCCGGTCGAGCAGCGGGGCGACGTTCTCGGGCCGCCCGGTGCTGAGATCGTCCACGCAGGTCACGGCCGCGCCCGCGTCGAGCAGGGCCTTGCACAGATGGGAGCCGACGAATCCGGCGCCGCCGGTCACGACGGCGTGCTCCCACTTCCGGGATATGGGGCTACTCATGCCCCACACCCTCACCCGCACGGCGGCGGACGGCACGGTCGCTTGGTGCGGTCGGGTGAATCACGGAGCGTGAACACGCCGGCACCTGCGATGCGCCGGTCCGCCCCGGGCGGCGGACCCGCCCAGGGCTCGCGGGAGCCGCGGCGGACGCGCGTCCGGTAGGCGGGGCCCGCCACGCCGGCCCGGCGGCGGTTGTGCGGCGGGTTCGCGGGGGTCGAGGCGGTGGTGCGTCCGGGACGTGCGTGGCACGGGCGGTGTTCGGTGGGGCGTGCCGGAAGACGCCCGGCTCTTCGGCAGTGTGACGGTCCGGTGGGGGCCGGGCGGAGCTGGTGCGGTGGGTTCGCGGGCGCTCTGCCGCGTCACCGCGGCGGCGGTTGTGCGGCGGGTTCGCGGGGGCCGAGGTGGTGGTGCGTCCGGGACGTGCGTGGCACGGGCGGTGTTCGGTGGGGCGTGCCGGAAGACGCCCGGCTCTTCGGCAGTGTGACGGTCCGGTGGGCGCCGCGCGGTTGTGGTGCGGTGGGTTCGCGGGCGCTCTGCCGCGTCACCGCGGCGGCGGTTGTGCGGCGGGTTCGCGGGGGCCGAGGCGGTGGTGCGTCCGGGACATGTGCGGCCCGGGCGGAAGTTGGAATGGGCCCGGGTAGGCGCCGTGCGTGTGTCGGGCGGCCGGCTCGCGGGCCCTCTGCCGCGTCCGCCCTGCGGTGGGCCGCCTAGCGCGTGCGCCGGAGACCTTCCGTCTCGCCACTCGGCGGAACGGCCGGACGACGTTCGGCCGGCGGCAGCCTGACGGGCCGGGAGGCGCCGCGCGCCTGCGGGGCGGTGGGTTCGAGGGCGCCGTACCGCGTCGGCCTGGTGGTGGTCCGCCACGCGCGCAGGCGTCGGAGGCCCTCGGTCTCGCGGGGGTCACCGAGCCGCGGCTCGGGCGATGCGGGGATCGTCCGAGCCGCGCTCAGGCCGCCGGCCTGGACTCGTGTCCCAGCCGCGCCAGCAGCGACTCGCGGTGGAGGTCGGCCACCGGGGTCGACAGGTCCGGGTGGCGGAGGAGGGCCGCGGCCTTCGTGTCCGTCGGGTCGGGGGAGACGAGGCGGCGGTATTCGCCGTGGCCGGGGCCCAGCGCCTTCACCGCTCGGGCGGCCAGGGCCGCGTCCGACAGCAGGCAGGCCGCCCAGCTCGCCACGACCTCGTCGACCCAGGTGCGCCACGGCTCCGAGCCGAGACCCTCCGCCCCGGTGATCTCGTCGAGCCGGGCCGAACCTCCGGGGCCGGCCAGTCCGGCCAGTTCCGCGTCCATGGCCGTGGGGTGGCGGAGCCGGGCCGCGACGGCGACCGCCTGGCGGGCCTGGATCTCGCAGAGCGCGGCGGACAGGGGGCCGCCGGACGCGGGGAAGGAGCGGGTCAGCCACTGCGCGGTGGCCGCTGTCACGGTGGGGAGGTGGCCTGGCACGGGATCTCCGTCCGCATTCGGGGGAGGAGGACGCCAGCACCGTAGACGCCGCCCCGCCGCCCCCGGCGTGACCCGCGTCTCGATCCGCGCGTGGTCTGCGCCACGCCCGTTCCGCCGAGTGTCCGGGGAGACACCGAGGGCACCCGCCCGGCATGGACGTACTCAGCCGCCCTCTCGTCGACCGCACCCTGCCGCTCCTCGCCGAGGGCTACGCCTGGCTGCCCAACCGGATGCGCGACGCGTCCGGCTCCGTGGTCCGCACCCGGATCATGGGCCGCCCCGCCCTCGCCCTGCGCGGACCGGAGGCGGTCCGCTTCTTCTACGACGAACGGAACGTGCACCGGCACCGCGCCATCCCCGAGCCGATTCTCGGCACCCTCTTCGGCCACGGCGCGGTGCACACCCTGGACGGCGCCGCCCACCGCGCCCGCAAGGAGCTGTTCCTGCCGCTGCTGGACCCCACCGCCGTGGCGGGACTCGCCGAGCGCGTCTCGGACGCCTGGGACGAGGCCGTACCGGAGTGGGGCCGCCGCGGCTCGATCGTGCTGTTCGACGAGGCGGCCACCGTGCTCACACGGGGCGTCCACCGCTGGGCGGGCGTGCCGCTGGACGACGCCGAGGCGGGGGCGGCCGCACGGGACATGACGGCGATGGTGGACGGCTTCGCCTCCGCCGGACCGCGCCATCTGCGGGCCCGCCGCGCCCGCGGCCGCCAGGAGGAGCGACTGGCCCGCCTGGTCCGCGACGTGCGCACCGGAACGGTCACCGCGCCCGCCGGCTCGGTGCTGGAGCGGGTGTGCGCGCACACCGACGTGGGCGGCGAGCCGCTGGACGAGAAGACGGCCGCCGTCGAACTGCTCAACGTGCTGCGCCCGACCACCGCCCTCGCCTGGTTCGTCGCCTTCGCCGCGCACGCCCTGCACCGTTGGCCGGAGAACCGGGCCCCGCTGGCGAAGGGCGACGTGGCGTTCCAGACGGCCTTCGCCCACGAGGTGCGCCGCTTCTACCCGTTCGTGCCGTTCCTCGGCGGACTCGCCGCCCGCGACCTGTTCTGGCGGGGCGCGTGGGTCCCCGAAGGCGGCCTGGTGGTGCTCGACGTGTACGGCCAGAACCACGACGAGACGCTGTGGGGCGACCCCTACGCCTTCCGGCCGCGCCGCTTCCTCGAACGGGCCGTCGGACGCGACGAGCTGATCCCGCAGGGCGGCGGCGACCCGGCGACCGGTCACCGCTGCCCCGGAGAGGGTCTCACCGTCGGCGTGTTGGAGACGCTGGCCGCACAACTGGCCCGAATGGAGTACGCGGTTCCGGACCAGAACCTGGCCATCTCCCTGCACCGCGTCCCCACCCTCCCGCACAGCGGTGTCGTCCTAACGGGCGTTGGGCGTTCGGCCGTCCCGTAGTTCCTCGCCCTGCGCCCGTGCCTCTGACGCATGTTGAAGAAGTGACGAAAGTAAGTCGGATCAAAGTGGACTGATTTGTCCGATTCGGGTGATTCTGACAGTGGAAGGTACTTCGCTACGCCTCAGGGAGATGGTGTTATGCGTACCGACGAGAAGGTCCTCGAGGAAGTCACCGGAATCGAGGCCGCCGACATCGAGGCGGCACTCGACCCCGCCGAGGCCGACGGTGTCTACCGCGACAGCCGGCAGTGCGCCGCCCTGGCGCTGAACTCCGGTTCCACCTCGCTGCTGCTGTCGCCGCCGACCCCGCGCCCGAAGAAGGGCTGAACGGATCGACGGGAGTAGTCGAATGGAGCAGTCAGGCACCTCGACCCGCTTGCAGGCCGCGGTGCAGGACCTGGCTTCCGGTGTGGTCTCCGCCCTTCGGGGCGGGGGCCACGCCCACGTCGTCCCCCCGGTGGGGACCGACGGGGAAGCCGGGGACCTGGCACTCGCCGCCGTACGCGTCCTGGGAGCGGACGCGCTGCTGCCGGGCCTTCTGTCGCGCACCGCGCCCGACCCGGCGGAACTGGCCGTCTTCCGCAAGGCGGTCGAGGCGTACCCGCCCCGCGCGGACGCCGCGCCCACCGTGCGCTGGAGCCACTGGGCGATGGCCCGCACGCTGCGCCGCGCCGACCCCTCCTCCGCGGAACCCCCGGACGAGCCGGACACCGCGTGGCTGGACGGCGCGACCTGGCAGGTCCTCACCCACCAACTCGCCGTCCTGGCGCCCCTCGCGCTGCCGGGGGAGGACTGCGCCGTGAGCCGCCTCGCGGCCGGCCGGCCCGTCGACGTCGCCCGCGGCTTCGTCCGCGCGGTGCGCCGCAGGGACTGGCGGCAGGCCGCCGGAGCGGGCCGCTGGCTGACGCTGCTGCCCGGCGTGCCGGACACCGTCGGCCTGGAATCAGGCCTGGACTTCGTGGAGTTGATGGGCGGACAGGACCCGCTCGTCGCCCTCCAGGTGCAGGCGGCCCGCCGGATGAGGACCGGAGCAGGAGTGTGACCGCGCCCGCCGACGCCCACCGCACCGCCGACGCCCACCGCACCGCCGACGCCCACCGCACCGCCGACGCCCTGCGCACCGCCGCCGGGGACGCCCTCGCCTGGGTGGACTCCCGGCGCGCCGACTTCGCCCTGGGCGAGGACGCGCTGGCCGCCGACGGCGAGGTCGACCGCAGCTGGAAACCCCTCGGCGAACTCGCCCAGGTCTGCGCGACCGTCACCCGGCTCACCGAGCCCGCCGACCCGCTGCACGCCCGCGCCCGCGAACTGCTGGACTTCGCCTGGCAGGAGACGCGCGAGGGCGAGCTGTTCCCGCGCCTCCAGCGCCTGGAGCCGTTCGCCACCTACCCGTTGGAGGTGTACGCCGCCTTCGCCGCGGCCGGACTGCGCCACCCCGCCTTCGAGCAGGCGGCGGCCGTCGTCGCCCGCACCCGCGGCTGGCGGCTCACCGAACAGGACCCCACGCGGCGGCTCGGCGTGCTGCGCGCCGAGGAGCGCTGCGGCATCCACCGTTTCGCGCAGGCGCCGCCGGAGCTGCCGCAGACCTGGCTCGGCGGACTGCCCGAGCCGTGGACCTTCGGCCGCGACGCCGGATACGCCCTCACCCACGTCGTGTTCCACCTCGGCGACTGGGGACGCGACGCGTCCGCCCTGCCGCCGGACCTCGTCGCCTACCTCGGCGACTGGCTGCCGCCCTGGCTCGACACCTGCCTGGAGGCCGGGTTGTGGGACCTCGGCGCCGAACTCCTCGCCGTGGCCGCGACCGTGGCCCGCACGACCGGCGAGGACGCCCCCGCTGGCGACTGGCGACGGCTGCTCGCGGCGCGCGGCCCGTCCGGTGAACTCCCGCTGGACGACCGGGACCTGGACGAGATCGCCGCGGGCCCCGGCTCGGACGGCGACCGCTACTTCCTGCACCACTACCACTCCACCCTCATGGCCGCCTTCGCGGCGGTGCTGGCCGCGGCCCGCCCGGCCGGGCGGGCCGAGCCGGCCGCGGCGGGACGACGGCCCGGCGGACAAGGAGCGCCGTCATGACCGACACCCGTCTCGTCCACACCGTCGGCGTCGGCGCCATGGAATGGCTGTGGGCGCACCGCGACGGCTTCCGCCTCGAGACCGACGTCGACCCCGAGGTGGGCTTCCTGGAGCGCTTCAAGCCGATCGGCGAACTCGCCCTGGTCTGCAAGGTGCTGTTCCGCGAGGGCGTCGCGGGATCACGGCAGGCCGAGCTGGCCCGCCGCCTCCTCGACCACGTCTGGCGGGAGACCCTGGACGGCGGCGCCATGCTGGTCCGCGGCCAGCGCACCGAACCGGCCTCCCCGATCCCCTTCGAGGTGTACCTGCCGTTCCGCGAACTCGGCCACAGCCGGCCGGAGATCGAGAGCCACGCCGAACTGAACACCCGCCTCGACAGCTGGTACGCCCTCGAGACCACCCCCACCCGGCGGCTCGGACTGTCCGCGTTCCAGCGCCGCTTCGGCCTCACCCCTCGCCCCCCGGAGGCCGAGGCCCTGCGCTCCACCTGGCTGGCCCGTACCCCCGAACCCTGGACCGTCGAGGGCCACATCGCCTACGACGTCACCCACTGCGTGTTCCATCTGACCGACTGGGGCGAGAACCCCGACGGGCTGCCCCCGGACATCGCCGACTACCTGGCGACCTGGCTGCCCGCCTGGATCGACGACTGGCTGGACCTGCGCCGCTGGGACCTGCTCGGCGAACTCCTCGTCGTGGACGCCTGCCTGCCCCGCCCCACCCTCGACGAGACGGCCTGGCGCGCCTTCGCCGCCGCCCAGCAGCCCGACGGCGCCATGCCGGCCATCCGGGACATGCCCGAGGGCGACGAGGAGACCGTCTTCGACGTCGTCTACCACTCCACCCTGGTCGCCGCGTTCGCCTCGGTCCTCGCCACCTCCCGCGCCCTGACCGAACTGGCGGGCGCCCCCTCATGACGACCGGGTGCGGCACCTCCTGGCCCGGCCCGCCGACCGGCCCGGAGGACGAGCCCTCCCCGAACACCGTGGACGACCAAGGCGGTTGGGCGGAGCGACTGGCCGAGGCCGTCACCGCCGCCGACGCCCCCGACACCGTCTTCGCGCTCTCCCGCCACGGCCGCCGCACCGTGGTCACCGGCGGGACCGGCCCCTCGCCGGGCCGCCCCCGCGACCGGCTGCGCTACGAGATCGGCTCGGCCACCAAGGCGTACACCGGACTGCTCCTCGCCCACCTGGTGGACAGCGGCCGGCTCACCGGGGGCGAACCCGCCGCCGCCCTCCTCGGCGGCCGCCGCCCGCCAGGACCCACGCCCGTCACGCTCGCCCACCTCGTGACCCACACGGCCGGACTGCCCCCGCTCCCCGCCGACTTCTACCCCCGCGCCCTGCCCGCCTGGCGCACCAATCCCTACGGCCGCTACCCGGACGCCCGCGTCGTCGACGCCTTCCTGCGCCATCGCCCCCGCCCCCGCCCCGGCACCCGCTGGCGCTACTCCAACTTCGGCGTCGCCGTCCTCGGCCACGCCCTCCGCGCGGCCACCGGCACCGACTGGCACGACCTGCTCGCCGACCATCTGCTCGATCCCCTCGACCTCCAGGACACCGCCTCGCACCCCGCCGACGCCGACGGGCTCGACGCCGTCGGCCACGGCAAGGACGGCACGGGCACGCTGCCCGCCTTCGACGCGGGCGGCTTCCGGTCGGCCGGCGCGGTCCGCGCCACCCCGCACGACCTGCTCACCTTCCTCGAGGCCCACCTCGACCCCGACCGCTGCCCGCCGCTCACGGGCGCCCTCCGCGCCGTCCGCACCCCCGTGCTGCGCCGCGGGTTCGAGCACCGGCACGTGCACACGGTCGCCTGGTTCCGGCACCCCACGGACGGTGGCCCGCTGTACTTCCACAGCGGGGCCACCCTCGGCCAGCAGGCGTTCCTCGGCTTCCGGCCCGACACGGGCACCGCGCTCGCCGCCGTCTGCACCCGCCGCTTCCGCGCCGGCGACCCGTTCGTCTCCACCGCCTACGCGCTGCTCGCCGAACAGCACTGACACCACGCAACGGCGCCGGCGGCGGTCCGAGACCGCCGCCGGCGCCGTTGTGCGAGGGATGCGTCAGACCTTCCGCCAGAGCGCCGGCGTTCCCGCGGGGGCCCACGCGCCCTGCGCCTGGTGGGTCTGCAGGCACTGGTACGTCACGCCGTCACGGGTGACGGTGGCGCCCGCCTCGTAGACCCGGCCGGCGGTCCACGCCTGGGCGCCGCCCTCCTGGTCCGCGGGCGCGGTCTGCGCGGTCGCCGTGGTCAGGGTCAGCCCGTACTGGGAGAGGATCGGGTTGACCGGCTGGTAGTACGTGGTGCCGCCGCTGGTGCAGTTCCCGGAGCCGCCGGAGGTGACGCCCTGTGCCTGCGCGCCCGCGACGTACGAGCCGCCGGAGTCGCCCGGCTCCGCGCACACCGTCGTCCGGGTCAGCCCGTTGACCGTGCCCTCCGGGTAGCGGACGCTCGCGTTGTGCTGCTCGATCACCCCGCAGTGCCAGCCCGTCGTGGAGCCCGAGCGGCACACGGACGCACCGACGAGCGCCTGCGCCGAGCCGGTGACCTGGACCTCCTGGCCGTCCGCCGCCTTCACGTCGGGCGTCGGCGTCCAGTTGTCCTGGGCGGCCACCCACGCCATGTCCCGGCCGGGGAACTCGGACGCCTGGAAGGTGCCCTGCGTCGTGCGGTCGTAGCCGGTGGTGGTCGCACCCGCCCGGCCGCAGTGGCCGGCCGTCACGAAGCCGCCCTGACTGCCCTGGGTGACGGAGAAGCCGACGGAGCAGCGGGCCGAGTCGTTGATGTAGTACGCGTCGCCGCCGGTGATGTCCTGCAGCAGCCGCGGCCGGTCGGGCGCCAGGCGGATGCCGACGTCCTCGCCCGCCACGCCCGCGGCCTCCACGAAAGCGGTGCCCGCGGCCTGGTCGACGGCCTGCACCACGACCTGGTTCTTCACCACGTCGACGTACCAGACGGGTGTGTCGGCCGTGGAGACGCGTCCGGCCGCCGCGTCCAGCTTCTCCTTCGCCGCCTGGAGCGCCGCCAGGGGCCGCTCGACGACCTGTGCGGTCGCGCCCTCGGCCTCGATGGCCGCCACGTCCTTGGCGTCGGTGGTGGCCACCGTCAGCTCGTCGGCGGTCGTGCCCCGTAGCCAGGCGCCCGCGTACCGCTCGCCCAGGGAGTTGCGCAGCAGGCCGGCGCGGGTGCCCGCCTCGGCCTCGTTGACCAGGCGCTTCGACGCCTGCTCCTCGTTCAGTTTCAGGTCACGCTGGAGGGCGCCGAGCAGGTGCGGGGAGGGACGGTCGGCGCCTAGGGTCTGGGCCGCCCCGGGCGCGGGACCCGCGGCGGGTGAGCCGTCGGCCGCCGCGGTGTACGGGAGTCCGGCCAGGACGAGGGCGCCGAGCGCGGCGAGCGCCGAGCGGCGCGCGGCCCGGGCATGTCTGAGGACCATTCGGTACGTCTCCATTCGTTGGGGCGGCGTAGCTGTCGCGAGACCGTTTCCTTGCCCGGCACGCCGGACGGAATGTCAGGACACGCCGGAATTCGCACGTTCGATAGGGAGACGGGCCCCGTGTGCAGTACGCGGAAGGAGCGGACGGGTGACGGGGGAGGGGTGACGTCAGACCGGCGTCAGGCCGGGCGCGCCCGCCTCCGTGACGAAGGAGGCCGCGGTGGACGCGGCCGCGCCCGGTGTGGTCACGGCGGGCACGGTGAGGAAGTCGGCGCGGGCGCTCTCCCGGTTCAGCTCCACGCGCAGACAGCCGCGCCGCCCGTCGTAGAACCGCAGATGCGGGTTGGCCTTCATGTACGTGTCCCAGTTGGCCGGGCGCTGCGTGCCGTCGCGGCCGCTGGTGACGGAGGTGCAGGTCAGTTCCGTGCCGATGGTCGCGGAGGCGGGGTCGTCGAAGTCGTCCTTGATGTCGAAGGCGTACGCCACATGGACGTCGCCGGTGAGCACCAGCCAGTTGTCGACGCCGGCCTGCTTCGCCCCGGCGACGAGCCGGCCGCGGCCGGCGCGGTAGCCGTCCCAGGCGTCCATGGACAGCTTGGCCTCCGCGTTGAGGTCCAGCCGGCGCTGGGAGAAGCACACCTGCTGGGGCATCACGTTCCACAGCGCGTCGGAGGACGCCCATCCGTCGAGCAGCCAGCGCTCCTGGGCGTCCCCGGTGAGGGTGCGCGCCGGGTCGTCCGACTCCGGCCCCGGCACGTGCGGGACGTCGTCGTAGGCCTGGTCGGAGCGGTACTGGCGGGTGTCGAGGACGTCGAACTGGGCGAGCGTGCCCCAGTGCAGCCTGCGGTACAGGCGGGCGTCCGGCCCGTCGGGGAGCTGCCCCGCGCGCAGCGGCTGGTTCTCCCAGTAGGCGCGGTAGGCGGCGGCCCGCCGGGCCAGGAACAGCGCGGGGTCGCTGCCGTTCTCGTCGTGCTCGGCCGCGTAGTTGTTCTCCGTCTCGTGGTCGTCCCAGGTGACGACGAACGGGTGCGCGGCGTGCGCGGCCCGCAGATCCGGGTCGCTCTTGTAGAGCGCGTACCGCATCCGGTAGTCCGCGAGGGTCATGGTCTCCCGGTTGAACACGGACGGCAGCACCCGGTCCGTGTAGTTCCGCGCGCCCCCGACCGAGTTGACGGCGTACTCGTACAGGTAGTCGCCGAGGTGGAACACCACGTCGACGTCCTCCCGCGCCAGATGCCGGTGCACCGTGTAGTAGCCGTCGTGGTACGCCTGGCAGGCCACCGCGGCCAGCCGCAGCCGCGTCACGTCGTCGCCCGCGGCGGGCGCGGTGCGGGTCCGTCCGGTGGGGCTGATCCAGGCGCCGGTGCGGAAGCGGTAGTGGTACGTCGTCGCCGGGTCGAGGCCCCGTACGTCGGCGCGGACGCTGTGCGCGTACTCGGGGTGGGCGAGAGCGGTGCCGCTGCGCACGACCTGGGCGAAGGACTCGTCGAGCGCGACCTCCCAGGCCACCTCCACCTGCTGCTGCCCCAGACCGCCGTCCGGCGTGAACGGCGCCGGGGCGAGCCGGGTCCAGATCAGCACCGCGTCCGGCAGCGGGTCGCCGGACGCGACACCGAGGGTGAACGGGTCCTCGGTGATCCGGGCCGCGTCGAGCCGGGACGCGGCGAACGCGCCGCGCGGGGGAAGACCGGTGGAGAAGGCGAGGGCGGCGGCCGCGCCGGTGACGCTCAGGAAGCGACGGCGTGACACACGGCGGGCGGCGTCGCGCAGTTCGGCGTCGTACGGGGTGGGGGCGAGCGCGGAGGCAGGTCGTCGGGTGCGGCCCGGCAGCGCCATGCGGTGTCCTCTCGTACGGGGGTGGACGGCAGCCGCAGGCAGACGGGGCCGCGGACACGAAGATCTGCATGCTAAGCAGACAAAATGCTCGTCAGGCGCGTGTCGCGGGCGTGCCGTGCGGGGCGTTCACACCACAGGCGGTACGGGGGAGAGGGCACACGAGAGCGCCGCCGGTACGACCGACGGCGCTTCAGAACTCAGGGCACGGTCAGACGGCGTCGGCGCCCACCCGCTCCCGCAGCGGCAGATGGTAGACGTGGAAGGCCCGTCCGATGACCGGCTGGGCGACGTTGCGCACCTTGACGCCGCCGGTGGTCATGCCGTGCTCGCTGCCCGCGTGCGCGTGCCCGTGCACGGCGAGGTCGGCGCCGGCCGTGTCGACCGCCTCGGCCAGCAGATAGCTCCCCAGGAACGGATAGATCTCCGGCGGCTCCCCTGCGAGCGTCTCCGGCACGGGGGAGTAGTGGGTGAGGGCGATCCGTACGTCGCAGTCCTCCTCCGCCAGCCGCTCCAGCGCGGTGCGCAGACCGTCGGCGCAGCGGCGGGAGACCCGCACGAACTCCTTCATCACGGGCTCGCCGAACTCCCCGGCGCTCGCCCCGACGAACCCGCCGCCGAAGCCCTTGGTGCCGGCCACGCCGACCCGCGCGTCCCCGACGGTCAGGACCGTCGCCTCGCCCTCCAGGACGTGCGCGCCCGCGTCCCGCAGCAGCTCGGACACCTCGTCCTGGCGGTCGTCGTGGTAGTCGTGGTTGCCCAGCACCGCCACCACCGGCACCCCCAGGCCGCGGATCTCGTCGGCGACGACCCGCGCCTCGTCCGTGGTGCCGTGCCGGGTGAGGTCCCCGGCGAGCAGCAGCATGTCGGCGCACTCGGGCAGGGTGTCGAAGGCGGGGCGCAGCACGCCCCGGGTGTCGGGCCCCATGTGGATGTCCCCGACGGCCGCGACCCGGATCATGACAGCTCCTCCGCGTGGTCGGGGGACGAGGACTCGCTCACGACGAGGTCGCAGTGCACGTCGAGCCCGCCGAGTTCCTCGCGCACCACCTCCAGCACGTCGTCCCGGCAGCGGGCCGACGGCACGGTCCCGGTGACCAGGACGGCTCCGCCGCGGATCTCGGCGTGCACACCGAGCTCGCCCAGCTCGCCGGAGGCGAGACGGTCCTGGAAGTGGGCGACGCGGTACTCGGGACCGGCGTCGTGGGTGTTCATGGGGTTTCCCTTCCACGGGCGGGTCGGACGGCCGGGATGACGTTCAGCCGTTCCAGCAGGAAGAAGAAGGCGGCGGGCATGGGCGCGTCGCCGCAGTCGCGCCGTACCTGCTCCCAGTCGACCTTCTCGCGCAGGGCGCGGGCGATGGGCAGCACGGCGCCGAAGTCGCAGTGGTGCTCGGAGAAGGCGGCGATCAGACCGGTCAGCAGGTCGGTGGGCGCCAGGACCGGCATCCGCACCGACTCGACGGGGAGCTCCTCCGCGCGGCGCAGCATCTCCTCCGAGACGGGGCGGTGGGCCAGTTCGAAGATGACGTCGACGTCCTGCCCGAAGCAGGTCGCCTTGATCAGCCAGTCCTCGGGCGGGCTGTAGACGGTCAGCCCGGCGTCCCGCAGCGTGGCGGCGACGGGGCCCGCGTCCTCGGGCCGTACACAGAAGTCCACGTCGTGCTGGAGGTTCCCGCTGCCGCCGTGGGCGTGCACGGCGACGCTGCCCGCCAGCGCGAAGAGATGCCCGCCGCGCTTCAGCACGGCGCCCACCTGCTTGGCCGCCTCCAGGATGGCCTGGTTGCGGTCACGCGGCAGGTCCGCCTCGTCGACGGCCCCGACGGGCGGCCCTTCCCCGGGCGCCTCGGAAGCCAGACGGAGCCCAGGCCGCGCCCGAGCGGCGTCTTCGCCGTTCTCCGCCATGCCGACTCCTTCCACCACACGGCGTCGTGCCCCTACCTGGTACCCCCCGCCCTCTTTCCGACACGGCCAAGGAGAACGCCCCCGAAGGGACGCGGGGAACTGCGCGCCCAGCCTCCACGGCGGGGCAGCCTGAAGGGGCGCGGGGAACTGCGCGCTCAGCCTCCACAGTCCGGCACGCGCCGACGAACCCCGACCCGGCACACGCCGACGCTGAAGGGGCGCGGGGAACTGCGCGACAACCCCCCACCCCGTACACGCCACCGCGTTCGGACGCACCCAAGCGGCGCTTCCCCCACTCACCCCCGACGATGAACCTGAACCCGTCCGTCCGAACGGACCCGCCCGCCCGGTGCTGGAGGTCGACATGGAGCAAAACACGACGCACGCGTCGGAACTCCCCCAACCCCTGCGAACCGTCGCCTCGCACCTCAGCCGCCTCCCGGGCGCCACCTACGTCGGCCGAGCCGCCGGCACGGCCCTGGACACCCTCGGCGCGCTCTCCCCCCGCGGCCGCCGCATCGCCGTCTACACCGGCGCGGGTGTCCTCGGCGTGGCCGGCCTCGTCGAGTGGCCGGTCGCCCTCACCGGCGCGGCGGTCGCCTGGCTGACCAAGCCGCGTCCCGAAGAGGAGACCGCCGAGGGACGACAGCGCACCGCCGAGGAGGAGGCCTGGGCCGCAGCGACCCGCGAGGGCGTGGTCCCGGCAAAGGGCGACTCCACCCCCGCCGACCGCCGCGATCCCCGCGACACCGGCCCCGGCGACCGCCTCACCCCTACCCGCCACCACCCCACCCCCCGCGTCCAGCCCGCCAAGGTGGGTGACGAGGACACCGCGTCCGCGCTGAAGAAGGTCGCCGCGGCGACCGGGCACGACGACCACGGCCGGCCGGGCGACGCCCGCCGCTCCCACTGAGCCGGGCACGGAACCCACATGCTCGCCCTGCTCGACGTAGCCCCCCTCGCCGGCGCCGTGGCGGGCGCCGCCGCCGGGATGGCCCGCGGCACCGTCCACGGCGTGACGTCCGTCCACGACACCACGCGCCGGCTGACGCATGTCGCCCGCAACGCCCTCGGCGCCGACCGCCACTGGCGGGCGGGCCACCGCGTGCACCTCGCGCTGCGCCACCCCGACGCGACCGCCGGTGCGCTCGCGCCCCTCGCCCGCAAGGCCGCCGCCGAGCTGCTGGAACACCCCGACGTGGTGGCCGCGTACTGGGACGAGGGCCTGGCCCGGCTCGTGGTGACGGCGGTGACCGACGCGGCCGGCGACCGCGTGGCCGAACGGGCGGTCACCGTCGCCGAGCGCCTGGGCCTCACCGAGGACGCCGGCCCCGAGCCGGAGGCCGAGACCACGCACCCCGGCGACCCGCGCGAGGTGCGCGTCGCCGCCGCCGCGCTCCTGCTGGACGCCGCCGGCGTGGCCGGCGCCCTCGCGGCCCGCTCGCTGCGTCTGCCGCGCAGCCCCAAGGCCGTCACGGCCCTCGTCACCCTGCTCCGGGAGAACCCCCGTTTCCGCGCCCGCCTGCGCGACCGGTTCGGCGGCAGCACCATGGAGCTGCTGCTCGCCGCCGCCAACGCCGCCGCGCACGGCGCCGCCCAGTCCCCGGTGTCGCTGCTGCTCGACGGGCTGCTGCGCGCCGGGCAGCTCACCGAGGCGACGGCCCGCGCGGCCGCCTTCGAGTCGCTCCACGACGACGTGTGCCGCGCGCGGCGCACCAGCGTCCCGCCCTCGCCGGGCGTCCGCCCGCCGCTGCGGGTGACCCCGGCGCAGGCGTACGCGGCGAACGCGGGCACCGGCAGCGTCGCCGGGGCCGTCGCCACCCTCCTCGTCACCCATGACACCGGCGAGGCCGCCGAGGCTGTACTGGCGGGTTCGCCGAAGGCCGCGCGCTACGGCCCCGCCGCCTTCAACTCGGTCCTGGGCGCCGAACTGGCCCGTACCGGCGTGCTGGTGCGCGGCGGTGACCGGCTGCGCCAGCTGGAGATCGCCGACTCGCTCGTCCTGCACGCCGACGCGCTGCGCAACCTGCCCCCGGCCGAGGACGAGGAGCCCGAGCCGTACCACGACCCCGTGCATCCGTGGGCGGAGGCGGTGCTCGACGCGGCCCGCCGGGCCGGGCTGCACGTCGTCGTCACGGCCGGCTCCGAGCTGAAGGACATCACCCGCCTCGCCGACGAGGTCGCCCCCGCCGACCTGCCGTTCGGTGACGCCGTCCGTGCCCTGCAACAGGACGGGCACATCGTCGTCAGCGTGGCCCGGGTGCCACCCGGCGGGGACCCGGACGTCGCGGACGGGCTGCCCGCGGGGGACGTGGCGATCGCCCTGACCGACGGCCGCTCGGCGGTCCCGTGGGGCGCCGACGCCCTCGCCCCCGCCGGCCTCGCGGACGTGTGGCGGCTCCTCACCGCCATCCCGGCGGCCCGCCGCGTCGGCCGCCGCTCGCAGACCCTGGCCCGCGCGGGCGCCGCCCTGTCCGGGCTGCTGGTGGCCCGTGGCGGCACCCCCGGCGGCCGTGTGTGGCAGCGGCTCACCCGCCACGCCCCGGTGAACGTCGCCGCGGCCGGCGCCCTCCTCGGCGGCTGGACCGAGGCCGTCCGCGTGGCCCGCGCCGCCCCGCCCGAACCCCGGCTGCACGTGCCCTGGCACGCCCTCGAACCGCACGAGGCGCACACCCTGCTGCGGCACGCCCGCACCGAGGCCGAACCGGCCGGGCTCGCCCTGCTCGGCGCCCGCGTGCGGCAGCGGGCCGCGCGGCTGGCCGGGACACGTCCCGCCGCGCCCGCCCGCTGGACCTGGGAGGCGGCCGGCGCGGTCCGCCGCGAACTGGACGACCCGCTCACCCCGGTCCTGGCCACCGGCGCGGTCGCCTCGGCGCTGCTCGGCTCGCTGGTGGACGCGCTGCTCGTGGTCGGCGCGATGGACCTCAACGCGGTCGCGGGCGGCCTCCAGCGGCTGCGCGCCGAACGGGCCCTCGCCCGGCTCGCCGCCCGTCAGCAGCCCCGAGCGCGCCGGCATCTCACCGACCGCCGCTCGGTCACCGTCGACGCCACGCGGCTGCGGCCGGGCGACCGTATCGACCTCGTCGCCGGCGACGTCGTACCGGCGGACGCGCGGCTGGTGAGTGCCGAAGGTCTCGAGGTCGACGAGTCGTCGCTCACCGGGGAGTCGCTGCCCGTGGCCAAGGACGTCGCCGCGACGCCGGGCGCGCCGGTGGCGCGGCGGACCTGCATGGTCTTCGAGGGCACCACCGTGGTGGCCGGGCGGGCGGAGGCGCTGGTGGTGGACACCGGCGACCACACCGAGGCGGGCCGCGCCGTCGCCCTCGCCTCCCGCACCCCGCCGCCCGCCGGAGTGCAGGCCCGGCTGCAGGAGCTGACCCGCAAGGCGCTGCCCGTCACCCTCACCGGCGGCGCGCTGGTGACCGGCCTGTCCCTGCTGCGCGGCAGCCCGCTGCGGCGCGCCGTCAGCGGCGGGGTCGCCGTGGCCGTCGCCGCCGTGCCCGAGGGGCTGCCGCTGGTCGCGACCGTCGCGCAGATGGCCGCCGCCCGCCGCCTGTCCCGCCGGGGCGTGCTGGTGCGCACCCCGCGCACCCTGGAGGCGCTCGGCCGGGTCGACACGGTGTGCTTCGACAAGACCGGCACCCTCACCGAGAACCGCCTCCGTCTGGTGCGGGCCGCCACCGCCGACGGCGCCGTCCTCGCCCCGGACGACGAACGGGCCGTCCCGGTCGTACGGATGGCCGCGCGCGCCTGCCCGCAGGAGGAGACCGCCGAGGGCCGCAAGGTCGCGCACGCCACCGACGAGGCCGTGCTGGACGCCGCGCCGCCCGACGAGGACTGGACCCCGGCCGGCGAACTGGCCTTCGAGGCGAGCCGCGGTTATGCGGCGGCCGTCGGCCGGGACGGCGACGACGGCGCGTACCTCGTCGTCAAGGGCGCCCCCGAGACGGTGCTGCCCGCCTGCGCGGACCTGCCCGAGGACGCGGCCGGCGCCGCCCACACCCTCGCCGGTCAGGGACTGCGCGTCCTCGCCGTCGCCCGGCGCCGGTACGAGGGATCCGACCCGGAGACCGAGGTGCAGGCCGGCCTCTCCGGACTGGAGCTCGTCGGGTTCGTCGCCCTCGCCGACGTGCCCCGCGAAACCTCGCAGGAACTCCTCACCGCGCTGCGGGCGTCCGGCATCCTGCCCGTCATGCTCACCGGCGACCACCCGGAGACCGCCCGCGCCATCGCCCTGCAACTGGGCTGGCCCGAGGAGACCCAGGTGGTCACCGGCGACGACCTGGTCGCCATGGGCCGAGCCGAACGCGTCCGCGCCCTGCACGGCGCCGGCGTCGTCGCCCGTGTCGCGCCCGAGCAGAAGCTGCACGTCGTGGAGGCCCTCCAGCAGGCCGGGCGGGTGGTCGCGATGGCCGGCGACGGCGCCAACGACGCCGCCGCCATCCGCGCCGCCGACGTGGGCGTCGGCATCGAGGCCCGCGGCTCCGCCGCCGCCCGCAACGCCGCCGACATCGTCCTCACCGGCGGCGACCTCTCCGTCCTGGTCGACGCCTTCGCCGAGGGCCGGGCGCTGTGGCGCAGCGTGGCCGACGCGGTGAGCATCCTCATCGGCGGCAACGCCGGCGAGGTCGGCTTCAGCGTGCTCGGCACCCTCCTCGCCGGCTCCTCGCCGCTCTCCACCCGCCAGCTGCTGCTGGTCAACCTGCTCACCGACATGTTCCCGGCCATGGCCGTGGCGGTGACGCCGAGCAGCGACCCGTCCACCGCGGCGCACGCCGCGACCGGCCCGATGGGCCTCGACGTCCTCGGCACGCCGCTGCTGCGCTCCATCCGGCGGCGCGGCGTCACCACCTGCCTGGGCGCGGTCACCGCGTACCTGATCGGCCGGTTCACCCCCGGCACCGAGCGCCGCTCCACCACCATGGCGCTGTGCGGGGTGGTCGGCGCGCAGCTGGTGCAGACCCTCTCCGGCCGCCGCCACAGCACCCTGGTGTGGGTGACCGCGCTGGGCTCCGCCGCGGTCCTCGCCGCGCTGGTGCAGACGCCCGGCGTCAGCCACTTCTTCGGCTGCGTCCCCCTGGGCCCGGTCGCCTGGGCGGGCGTCGCCCTCGCCATCACCCTGTCCGCCCTGGCCCCCCGCCTGGAACGCCTGGCCGTGGTACGCCGGCTCTACGCCCTGGCGACCCGCCTCACCCGGCGCCTGCTGGACTCGGCCCGCCACACCCGCCACATCCTGCACACGGGCATCGCGCGCCCCGTCGCCTGACCCGGCCCCGGGCGTCCCGCCGGGATGGCGCCCGTGTCGGCAGAACGGGCGAATCACGCACACACTGGAAGGGCAGGGCGGTTCCGGACACCCCGGCTCCGCCGACGCAGGCGGGTGCGTGCGCCCGGCGCCGAGGCCCGTCGCTCAGCGAGAAGGGTGAGGATCGGCATGAAGGGTTACGTCTTCCACGGCCCCGGGCAGTCCGCCTGGGAGGAGGTTCCCGATCCGGAGATCCGGGAGCCCGGCGATGTCATCGTCCGCGTCGACGCCGTCACCATCTGCGGGACTGACCTGCACATCCTCAAGGGCGACGTGCCCGAGGTGCGTCCCGGTACCGTCCTCGGACACGAGGCGGTCGGCGAGGTCGTCGAGACCGGCGCCGACGTCCGCACCGTACGGCCCGGCGACCGGGTCCTGGTCTCCTGCATCACCGCGTGCGGCCGCTGCCGCTTCTGCCGCGAGGGCATGTACGGGCAGTGCCGGGGCGGCGGTGGCTGGATCCTCGGGCACCTCGTCGACGGCACCCAGGCCGAGTACGTCCGCGTGCCGTTCGCCGACCTGTCGGTGTACCCGCTGCCCGGCGCCCTCGCCAACGAGGACGCGGTGCTGCTGGCGGACATCTTCCCCACCGCCTACGAGGTCGGCGTGCTCAACGGGCGCGTGCGGCCCGGGGACACGGTCGTCGTGGTCGGCGCCGGACCGGTCGGTCTGGCCGCGATCGCCACGGCCCGGCTGTTCGGCCCCGAGCGTGTGGTCGCGGTGGACCTGGCGGCGTCCCGGCTCCAGGCCGCGAAGGAGTTCGGCGCCGACGCGGTGGCCGACGCGAGCGAGGGTCCCGAGCAGCTGGTCGAGGACCTCACCGGGGAGCTCGGCGCGGACGTGGTGATCGAGGCGGTCGGCGTCCCGGAGACCTTCGAACTGTGCACCCGCGTGGTGCGCCCCGGCGGGCGCGTCGCCAACGTCGGCGTGCACGGCACGCCCGCCACGCTGCACCTCGAGGACCTCTGGATCAAGAACGTCACCATCACCACCGGCCTCGTCGACACGCACTCCACGCCCACCCTGCTGCGGATGGCCGCGGCAGGCCGGCTGCCCACCCGCCGTCTGGTCTCCCACACCTTCCCCCTGGACCAGATGCAGGAGGCGTACGAGGTGTTCGCCAACGCCGCCGAGACGGGCGCGCTCAAGGTGGTCCTCGGCGTGCCGCAGCACGAGGTCGTCCCGGTGCACCCGACGGTCTGACCGGAGCAGGGGCGAAAAGGGCCCGTTCCGCCCGTGCGGGCCGGGGGAGAACGGGCCACCCTGGAGGTGGTGACGCGCGGCACCCGCGCGAGGAGGTGACCTCCCATGGCGACGACGCATGGCGCGAGGCCCACAGTGCCGTGGTGGCGATGGCGGGACAACCCGCTGTGCCGCCGCAGCGACGTCGCCGAGGCCTGGCTGATGATCGCCACGGTCGTCCTCGCCCTCGTCCTGTCCGGGTTCGCCGGCATCACGGCGGCCGGGGCGGTCGACGCCTCCCTCGACGACCGCCGCGAACACACCCGCCCGGTCCCGGCCGTGCTGGTCGAGAACGCGCGCGACGCCGCCCCCGCGCCCGTGTCCGAGAGCGGCGACGGCGGCGTCTGGGCCGGGGTGCGCTGGACCGCCCCCGACGGCACCCGTCACACCGGACGCGCCGAGGTGCCCGCGGACGGCGAGAAGGGCGACAAGGTCACCGTCCACACCGACGGGAACGGCCGCCTCGTGTCCGCGCCGCCCGAGGGCGCCGAGGCGGGCTTCCAGATCGCCATGGCCGGCATCACCGTGGCCTTCGTCACGGCGGGCATGGTGCTGCTCGTCGGATGGATCGCCCGGGCCCGGCTGCGGCTGCGCCGCCTCGACCTCTGGGAGGCCGAATGGCGCCAGGTCGAGCCGACGTGGCGCAAGCGCATGACCGGCTGAGCCTCCCCGCGCACCACACAGGGTCGCCATGCGACTTCGTGATCTGCTGAATTGCAAATTTTCGCAAGTGACTACATGCTGGGCCCGTCATACCGTCGCGAGCGAAGCAGAGGGGCCGTGTCCGTACCGCTGTCACCGGCCGGGTTCCGGTCCCGGATCACCTCCCTGCTCCCCACCCGCGCCGACCTCGCCCAGGCCCGCCGCCATCCCCGCCGTGACCTGCTGGCCGGGCTGACCGTCGCGGTCGTCGCCCTGCCCCTCGCGCTCGGCTTCGGCGTCTCCTCCGGACTCGGCGCGGAGGCCGGACTGGCCACCGCCGTGGTCGCCGGCGCCCTCGCGGCCGTGTTCGGCGGCTCCAGCCTGCAGGTCTCCGGACCCACCGGCGCGATGACCGTCGTCCTGGTGCCGATCGTCGCCGACCACGGACCCTCCGGCGTCCTCACCGTCGGACTGATGGCCGGCGTCATCCTCGTCGGCCTGGCCCTGCTGCGGGCCGGCGGCTCCATGCGCTACGTGCCCGCGCCCGTCGTGGAGGGCTTCACCCTCGGCATCGCCTGCGTGATCGGGCTCCAGCAGATACCCAACGCCCTCGGCGTGGCCCAGCCGGACGGCGAACGCGTCCTGGAGGTCGCCTGGCACGCGGCCGAGGACTTCGCCCGCGACCCGCACGGGACCGCCCCCGCACTGGCCGCCGCCGTCGCCGCCGTGATGCTCGTCGGCGCCCGCTGGAAGCCGACCGTCCCCTTCTCCGTCCTCGCGGTGATCGCCGCCACGGTCGTCGTCGGGACCGCGGGACTCGACGGCGTACGGCCCATCGGCGACCTGCCGGCCGGGCTGCCCGCGCCGTCCCTGTCGTTCCTGGACCTCGGCGCCCTGGGTGGTCTGCTCGCCCCCGCCCTCGCGGTCGCGGCGCTCGCCGCGCTGGAGTCGCTGCTCTCCGCCTCCGTCGCCGACGGCATGACCGTGGGACAGCGGCACGATCCCGACCGGGAGCTGTTCGGCCAGGGCCTCGCCAACATCGCCGCCCCGATGTTCGGCGGTGTCCCCGCCACCGGCGCGATCGCCCGCACCGCCGTCAACGTCCGCACGGGCGCCACCTCGCGGGCCGCGGCCCTCACCCACGCCGCCGTTCTCGCCGTGATCGTCTTCGCCGCCGCCCCGCTCGTGTCGCGGATTCCGCTGGCCGCCCTCGCCGGGGTGCTGCTCGCGACCGCCGTGCGCATGGTGGAGGTCGGCTCGCTGCGGGCGATGACCCGGGCCACCCGCTCCGACGCGGTGATCCTCGTCCTCACCGCCGTCGCCACGCTCGTCCTCGACCTCGTCCAGGCGGTGATCATCGGCCTGGTCGTCGCCGGCGTGCTCGCCCTGCGCGCGGTCGCCCGGCAGGCCCGGCTCGCCCCGCTGCCGCTCGACCGAGGCGACCACACCGACGAGGAGCACGAGCTGCTCGCGCAGCACATCGTGGCCTACCGCATCGACGGCCCGCTGTTCTTCGCCGCCGCCCACCGCTTCCTGCTGGAACTGACCGAGCCGGCCGAGGTCCGCGTGGTCGTCCTGCGCATGTCCCACGTCAGCGTCGTCGACGCCACCGGCGCGCTGGTCCTCAAGGACGCGGTGACCAAGCTGCGGCGACGCGGCATCGTCGTCATGGTCTCCGGCGTACGCCCCGGCCACCGCCGCGCCCTAGACTCCGTCGGCGTCCTCGACCTGCTGCGCCACGAGGGGCGGGAGTACGCCACCACTCCCGAGGCGATCGAGGCGGCCCGCGCCCACCTGGAGCGCGACGGGGTGCTGCGCACGGCCGACACCCCGGCCGCGGCCCCTGTGCCCACCGGTGACGCGTCATGAGGCCCGCGACCGCGCCCGCCGCGCTGCCGCACCGGCATGTGCTCACCGTGCCCGCCGGACCCGGCGCCGTGCGCGTCGCCCGTGAGACCGCCGAGCAGGCCCTGGCGGAGTGGGGGATCGACGCACGGCACCCGGCGGTCGGACCGGCCCTGCTGATCCTCGGCGAACTCGTCGCCAACACCGTCCGGCACGCCGCCGGCCTCTCCCCGCAGACCACGGTGTTCTACGCGGCCGGCCCCGACTGCCTGGTGCTCGCCGTGCACGACCGCCACCCCCACCGCCCCGACCTCACCGGACCGTACGCGGCCGGCCCCGGCGGGCTGGCCACCGTCCTGGAGCTCACCCACGCCCTGGGCGGCACCGCGGTCGTCCGCGGCGACGCCGACGGCCCGGGGAAGAGCGTCTGGATCACGCTCCCGCTGTGAACGGGCCCGGGACGGCCGGGGAGGGGCGGACACCTGACGAGTTGCTAATGTCGGAAACTGTCGAGGCCGATGGCGGCGAGCGGACGAGGCGAGGGACCGAGAACCGGGTGAACGGGCCGTACCGCTGCCGCGCCGGAAAGGGGACGGCACGATGAGCACGCCGCTGTACCAGCTGAAGGCCGAGTTCTTCAAGACGCTGGGCCATCCCGCCCGCATCCGGGTGCTGGAGCTGCTCAGCGAACGCGAGCACTCGGTGGGGGAGATGCTTCCGCACGTGGGCATCGAGCCCGCGCACCTCTCCCAGCAGCTGGCGGTGCTGCGCCGGGCGAACCTGGTCGTCGGCCGCAAAGAGGGCTCGACGGTCTACTACTCGCTGACCGACCCCCATGTGGCGGAGCTGCTGCGGGTCGCCCGCACCATCCTCTCCGGCGTCCTCTCAGGACAGGCCGAACTCCTCGCCGACCTCCAGGCCACCCAGGGGGAGACCCGGCCCGTGTCCTAGCTCAGAGGGCGGCCGGACCTCAGGCGCCGTCGCGTCGGCAGTGCAGGAACAGCTGCGGCTCCGGAACGGCCTCCGGATGGTTCGGGGAGAACATCGTGCTCTCCTCCCGCTCCACCGTCAGCCCCGCCTCCCGCACCAGCGCGAGCACGTCCTGCGCCGCGAAGCTGGTGACCCGCACCGGCTGCCCCATGAACGCACCGTCGAACTCCTCCACGTCCAGCGGCACCGTGGCCAGCACCAGCAGACCGCCCGGCTTCAGCGCGGCCGCCAGCCGGCGCACCAGCTCCCGCTGCTCCGCCCGGTTCATCTGCAGCAGCGAGAAGTACACGCAGACCGCGTCGTACGACCCCTCCGGCAGCGGCATCCGCCGGATGTCGTCGCAGCGGAACTCCGCCTCGGGCACCTGCCGGGAGGCGATCTCCACCATCACGGGGGACACGTCGACGCCCAGCACCTGGTGCCCCGCGCCGGCCAGCGTGGCGGCCGTGGGCCGTCCGGTGCCGCTGCCGACGTCCAGCACGGTGCTGCCGGGGGAGAGCCGTTCGAGCAGCCAGGCCAGCGACGCCCGGTGTGCCGCGGAGGACGCGAACGCCTTCTCGTACTCGCTGCCCAGCGCGTCGAACACCGCCGCCGGGGATTCGTGCGCCTCGTCGCCCACGACACCACCTCGCTTCCCTCGCCGATGCCGGGCATCGTGCCACCCGTACGCCGCCGTCACAACGGCACCCGGCCGGGCCCGGCTTGCGGACGCGGCGCCCGGCACGGCAGGGTCGTGGACGTGCCGACCCTGCTGATCGTCCACCACACGCCCTCGCCGAACTGCCAGGCGATGTTCGAAGCCGTCGTCTCCGGCGCCGCCGCCCCCGAGATCGAGGGCGTCCGGGTGGTGCGCCGCGCCGCGCTGTCCGCGACCGCCGCCGACGTCCTGGACGCCGACGGTTACCTCCTCGGCACCCCCGCCAACCTCGGCTACATGTCGGGCGCCCTCAAGCATTTCTTCGACCAGGTCTACTACCCCTGCCTGGACACCACGAAGGGCCGCCCCTTCGGCTACTACGTGCACGGCGGGAACGACGTCACCGGCGCCCTGCGCGGCATCGAGTCGGTCACCACCGGCCTGGGCTGGCGGCGGGCCGCCGAGGCGGTGACCGTCACGGGCGAGCCCGACAAGGCGGCCCTGGAGCGCTGCTGGGAGCTGGGCGCCACGATCGCGGCGGGGCTGGCGGACTGACGCCCGCCGGGCCCCGCCGGACCACCGCACCCCGGCGGGGTCAGGCGCCGTCCATCTTCTCCCGGTCGTGCTCGTCCCAGGCGCGGGTGTCACGCGGCTGCGTGTACGGCTCCTCCTCCGGCGGGTGACCGCCGGCGATGGCCCGCTGCCGGGCGATCTCCGCGTCGAACTCCAGGCCCAGCAGGATCGCCAGATTGGTGATCCACAGCCAGATCAGGAAGATGATGACACCGGCCATCGTGCCGTACGTCTTGTTGTACGAGCCGAAGTTGGCGACGTAGAGCGCGAACCCGGCGGAGGCGGCCAGCCAGATCAGCAGCGCAAGGAAACTGCCCGGCGTGACCCAGCGGAACCCCTTCACCTTGGCGTTCGGGGCGGCCCAGTACAGCAGCGCGATCATGATGGTCACCAGCAGGACCAGCACCGGCCACTTGGCGATGGACCACACGGTGATGGCCGTGTCGCCCAGCCCCAGCAGATCGCCCGCCTGACGGGCGAGCCCGCCGGTGAAGACCACGATCAGCGCGCTGACCGCCGCCATGACCAGCAGCGCGACCGTCACGCCCACCCGGACCGGCAGCACCTTCCACACCGGTCGGCCCTCGGGCATGTCGTACACCGCGTTCGCCGAGCGCATGAACGCCGCCACGTAGCCGGAGGCCGACCAGATGGCGAGCAGCAGGGCGACGATCGCCACCAGCGACCCGACGCCCGCGTTGCCCTGCAGTTGCTCGATCGCCTGCGTGATGATGTCCCGCGCGGCGCCGGGGGCGGTGAGCTCCTGGACGTTCTCCAGCACCTTGTCCGTCGTGGACTTGCCGGTGAGGCCGAGGATCGACACCAGGGCCAGCAGCGCCGGGAACAGCGCCAGCACCCCGTAGTACGTCAGGGCGGCGGCGCGGTCGGTGAGCTCGTCGTCCTTGAACTCGCGCACGCTGCCCTTCAGCGCCGCCTTCCACGCTCCTTTGGGCAGCTTGGCCGGAGTGTCCGGCGCCGCCTCCTCCACCGCGTCGCTCGGGCCCGGCTCCTCAGCCGGCTGCCCGGCCTTCCGCGTGGATGCGGACTCGTCCGGCGCGTCCTGGTGTGCCGGCCGGTCGTTCCGGCCCGGGATATGCAGCTTCATGGCCACCGGGTGCCCCCGGTGCGCCATGTCACGCCCGGGCGGCCGGGTGACGCGGGGGAGCGCGGCGCCGGTCGGGGAGCCGGTCGCAAGCCCCTTGTGGGAGCGCTCCCATATCATGCAGGATGCCCGCCATGACCGAGTCTCCCGCCGTCCGCCCGTACCGCCCAGAGGACCACGACGCCCTCGACGACATCTGCGTCCGCACCGCGCACAACGGCCAGGACAGCCGCCCCCATTACGCCGACCCCGCCGTCCTCACCGCCGCCTTCGCCGCCCCGTACGCCCATCTGGAGCCGGAGCTGGCCTTCGTGCTGGATGACGGGCGGGGGGACGCCGTCGGCTACGTCGTCGGCGCCGCCGACACCGTCCGGTTCGCCGAGCGGTTCCGCACCGAGTGGCTCCCGCTGGTCGCCGGGCGCCACCCCGCACCGTCCGGCCCGCCGGCCACCCCGGACGAGGCGATCGCCTGGCTGCTGCACCACCCCGAGCGGATGGTCGTGCCGGAGCTCGCCGCCTGGCCCGCCCATCTGCACATCGACCTGCTGCCTGAGTGGCAGGGCCGGGGGTACGGACGGAAGCTGATGGGCACGCTGCTCGCGGCCCTGGCGGAACACGGGGTCCCGGCCGTGCACCTGGTGATGACGGTCGCCAACAAGCCCGCCCGCGCCTTCTACGACCGGATGGGCTTCGAGGAGATCGAGGGCGTGCCGATGGACGACTCGGTCGTCTGCCTCGGCCGTACGACGGGGGATCTCGACCGCCTCTGACGGCAGGCGTCGCGGGCTTGGCCGTCGAAAGTGTCGAACACGCCACCGGGTGGCGGAAGTGGCGAGAACGAAGGGTTGCCCCTTCGGCCGCCCGGGCGCAGATTGATCCTGGGAGCGCTCCCATCGGGCGCGCGGCGGGTTGCGCGCCCGCACTCCACGACCCCCCACGGCGGAAGAGGAAAACCCATGAGTTGGCATGTGCATGAGCTATTCTCGCGTGATCTGGGGCGGAGCCGGTCCCGGCTCGCGCTCGTCCTGAGCACCGTCGTCGCCGCGCTGCTCTGTCTGGTCCCCTGGAGCGGCACCGCCCACGCCCACGGCTCGGTGGTGGACCCCGCGTCCCGCAACTACGGCTGCTGGCTGCGGTGGGGGAGCGACTTCCAGAACCCGGCGATGGCCGAGCAGGACCCGATGTGCTGGCAGGCCTGGCAGGACGACACCAACGCCATGTGGAACTGGAACGGCCTCTACCGTGACGGCTCGGGCGGCAACTTCCGCGCGGTCGTCCCCGACGGCACGCTGTGCAGCGGCGGCAACACCGAGAACGGCCGCTACCGCTCCATGGACACGCCCGGCGCCTGGAAGACCACGAACGTCGGCAGCGGCTTCACCGTCAACCTGTACGACCAGGCGAGCCACGGCGCGGACTACTTCCTCGTCTACGTCACCAAGCAGGGCTTCGACCCGAAGACGCAGCGTCTGCGCTGGGACGACCTCCAGTTGCTGACCCGCACCGGCTCCTACGCCCCGGCCAACAACTACGCGATCCCGGTGACCACCTCGGGCCTGAGCGGCCACCACGTCGTCTACACGATCTGGCAGGCCTCGCACTCGGACCAGACGTACTTCCTGTGCAGCGACGTGAACTTCGGCTGACCCCGCGGGACATGACGTCCCGACCTTCTCGGCCCCCGCCGGACGCACCCTGTCCGGTGGGGGCCGCGCGACGGCGGGCCAGGTCCCGGTCGCGGGGCTCACCCGCGTCAGGCGGTGACACCGCCGTCGACGACGAGGTCGTGGCCGACGGCGAAGCCCGCTCGCCGGACGGAGTCACCGCTCTGCTGAGAGCGGACTGGCAGCATCCCGAAGGGGCTCTCGAGATCCAGCTCGCGCTGAGGCCGCATCGCCCCCGGCGGACCCTGCGGGGCGGCAGGGCGTGCGCCTGTCGTCACCCTCAGGGGCTTCTGAGCCGCCACCGCGCTGGCGTGACTGCTGAGATTTCCCGAAGAAATTGTGAGCCGGTTGAACACGATGCGGTTCCGCTGCGTATGGGGCGTGGGAATCGAATGCCCGCCCCCCGCGACAGAAGCGTAGGAGTACTGCCTTGGCACGCAACACACGCAGACGCCCCAAACAGCGCGCGACGCTCGCCGCTTTCGCCTTGATCCTCGGCGGCGGCGGCATGATGGCGGCCAACGTCTACGCTTCCGCGACGGACGGCGGGACGTCCGACGCGCAGGTGCTGTCGGGTGCCGCGACCATCGACTGCCCCGACGTGGCCACCCAGCTGACCGAGGTGCCCGACCAGGCCCGGGCGGAGGTGGACAAGGAACTCGCCAACCTGGACGCCCAGATCGCCGAGGCCTACAAGCGGCTCGGCGAGTCGGGTGACGCGATCCGCCAGGACCCCGGCTTCGCCGAGAACGCCATCGCCGGACCGCTGAAGGACAAGCGCGCCGCCGTGCTGGCCCGGATCGGGGCCGCCATCGAGAAGGCCGGCGCCGAACGGCCGCAGGGCCTCGACGACCTCGCCGCCTGCGCGGTGCGCGACTCCGGCAACGCCCCCGCCCCCGAGGAGGGCGGCGACGGAGGTGAGCAGGCCGGCGACGGACAGGACCAGCAGAACGGCGACGGTCAGCAGGACGGCGGCGAGCAGCAGGGCGGCGACCAGCAGGACGGCCAGGACCAGGACCAGGGTGGCCAGGACGGCGGCCAGGAGCAGGGCGGCAACGGCGGTCAGGCCGGCAACGGGCCGGTCGCGGGCGACTACGTCTCCATCGAGAGCGTCCAGCCGAACGTCGACAAGCCGCAGGCGTCGGGCGACGCCTCCACCGGCACCTTCACCAGCGAGTGCGGCGTCAACGCGAACGGCGTGTTCAACTCGGACAACGTCATCGCCGCGCCCGGCGTGAGCAACGGCGCCCACCACTTCCACGACTACATCGGCAACCAGGCCACCAACGCCTTCGTCAGCGACGACGAGCTGACGCGGGCCGAGACGAGCTGCGAGGACCAGCGCGACAAGTCCTCCTACTACTGGCCGGTGCTGCGCCTGCAGAACGGCACCGAGGAGCAGGACGCCCAGTCCCCGGGCGGCGGCATCGAGGGCAACGCCGGTGAGATCGTCACCCCGAAGGACGTCACGCTGACCTTCGTCGGCAACCCGAAGGCCAAGGTCACGGCCATGCCGCGGCTGCTGCGCATCATCACCGGCGACGCCAAGTCCTTCGTCAACGGCCCGGCCAACGCCAACGCCTCCTGGAGCTGCACCGGGTTCGAGGACCGGCAGCTGAAGGACAAGTACCCGCTGTGCCCCGAGGGCAGCGACGTGGTCCGCTCGTTCGCCTTCCAGAGCTGCTGGGACGGCCGCAACATCGACAGCGCCAACCACCGTACGCACATGGCGTTCACGGACGCCGAGGGCAACTGCCCGGCCGGCTTCCAGCCGATTCCGCAGCTCGTCCAGCGCATCGTCTACGACGTCGACGCGCCGAGCCTGGAGGACGGCGGCAAGACGGTCCCGCTGTTCGCGGTGGACTCCTTCCCCGAGCAGCTGCACAAGCCGATCACCGACCACGGCGACTTCATCAACGTCTTCGAGGAAGACCTGATGAACGAGATGGTCGACTGCATCAACGAGGGCCGCACCTGCGGCGCCGGCGCCGGCGGCGGTGACAACGGCGGTGGCGACAACGGCGGTGACAACGGCAATGGCGGCGGCGACGACGGCAACGGTGACGACGGCAACGGCAACGGCAACGGCGGCGGCGACAACGGAGCCGAGCAGCCCACCGCCACGCCCGACGAGCCGGGCCAGGGCGACGACGGCGGCCAGGACGACGGCAACCAGGGCGGCGGTCAGAACGACGGCGACCAGGGCGGCGACCAGGGCAACCAGGACGGCGGTCAGGAGCCGCCCGCGGCGACCGAGGAGCCCGCGGACAACGGCGACAAGGCCACGGCCCAGCCGGACGTGAAGGTCTCCGAGCCGGCCGACGCCGGCGGTCAGGACGACGCCCAGGGCGGCGCGGACAACGGCGACGGCGGCAACGACGGCGGCGGCCAGGAGGCCCAGGCCGCCCAGGTGCCCGGCAGCCTCCCCGAGCTCGAGGACGACACCCAGGCCCAGGGCGCAGGCGGCAGCCTCGCCGAGACCGGCGCCCAGCTGTGGCCGGCCGCCATCGGCGGAGTGCTGGTGATCTTCGGCTTCTTCGTGCTGCGGAGCGTGCGGCGCAACGCCTGACGGTCACACGACACGCACAACGGGCGGCAGGACCCCTTGGGGCCCTGCCGCCCACGCGTGTCAGGAGCCGCTCAGCGACTCGCCGCCGCCGTGCTCGCGCCCTCGCCCTCCGCGTCGATGTGCGGCAGCAGACGGTCCAGCCAGTGCGGCGTCCACCAGGCGTGCCGGCCGAGCAGCGTCATCACCGCCGGCACCAGCAGCAGCCGCACCACCGTCGCGTCGACGAGGACGCTGACCGCCAGGCCCAGGCCCAGCATCTTCACCACCACGTTGTCGCTGACCACGAACGCCGCGAACACACTCACCATGATCAGCGCGGCGCAGGTGATGACCCGGGCTGTGATCTCCAGGGCGTGCGCCACCGAGGCGCGCGCGTCCTGGGTGCGCCGCCACGCCTCGTGGACACGGGACAGCAGGAAGATCTCGTAGTCCATGCTGAGGCCGAAGACGATGGCGAACATCATCATCGGCACGTAGCTCTCGATCGGCACCGTCCCCGACACCCCCAGCGCCGGACCGCCCCAGCCCCACTGGAACACCGCGACGACCACGCCGTACGAGGCCGTGATGGACAGGACGTTGAGCACGGCCGCCTTCACGGCGACGAGCAGGCCGCGGAAGACCGCGAGGATGATCAGGAACGCCAGGGCGACGACCACGGCGATGATCCAGGGCAGCCGCTCGGCGACCAGGTCGCGGAAGTCGACCTGCGCGGCCGTCGTTCCGGTGACGTACGTCGAGGCGTCCGTGCCGCGCACCGCCTCCGGCAGCGTGTCGTCCACCAGCCGGTTGGCCAGGTCGGTGGTGGTGGCGCTCTGCGGGCTCGTCGTCGAGTACACCGTGCCCACCAGCACGTCGCCGTCCTGTGTGGGCGTCAGCGGCGTCACCACCGCCGCGCCCTCGACGCCGTCCAGCGTCTTCTGCGCCTGCGAGGCGAGCGAGGAGCGCTGCGACTGCGGTACGGACGACTGGTCGACGACCACGGTCAGCGGGCCGTTGGAGCCCGGCCCGAACGCGTCGGTCATCAGGTCGTAGGCGCGCCGGTCGGTGAACGACGTGGGGTCGGCGCCGTCGCCGATGTGGCCGAGCTGGATGGAGAACACCGGGATCGCCAGCACCGCGATCACGGCGACGCCCGACACCAGGAACGTCCACGGCCGGCGCGCCACCCGCTGTGCGTAACGGTGCCAGGTGCCGTGCGGTTCGGCCCCGGGCTCGGTCTCCGCCACGGTCCGGCGCACCCGCCAGCGGTCGATCCGGCCGCCGGCCAGCCCCAGCAGCGCGGGCACCAGGGTGAGCGCGCCGAGTACGGCGGAGACCACCGTGACGGCGGCGGCCACTCCCAGTTTGGCGATGAACGAGACCCCGGACGCGGAAAGCCCGGCCAGGGCGACGATCACCGTGCAGCCGGAGACCAGCACCGCCCGCCCGCTGGTGGACGTGGCGTGCCCGGCGGCGCGCACCGGGTCCATGCCGTTCATCAGGTCCTGCCGATGACGCGTGATCAGGAACAGCGCGTAGTCGATGCCGACGCCCAGACCGATCATCGTGGCGAGCGTGGGAGAGACGGTGGCGAAGGTGGTGGCCGCGGCCAGCAGCCCGAGCACGGCCAGCCCGGCGACCACCGCGATCAGCGCCGTCAGCAGCGGCATCACGGCCGCGATCACGCTGCCGAACCCGATGAGCAGCACCACGACGGCGACGCCGAAGCCGATCAGCTCGCTGATGCGGTCGTCGGGCGCGGGCCGGGCCAGCTCGCCCAGCGGCCCCCCGTACTCGACCTGCGCGCCCGCCTCCCGCAGCGGCCGCACGGCGTCGTCGACGCCGCTCAGATAGCCGTCGCCGAGGGTGGAGGGCTGCACGTCGAACCGCACCGTGATGTACGCGGTCCTCTTGTCGGACGAGAGCGGTCCGACGTCCGGCTGCGAGGAGCCGGAGGACGACGAACCTTGGCCGGTCAGCGGGTTCTGCGCGGACAGGACGTGCGGCAGCTTCTCCAGGCTCGAGACCGTGGAGGACATCTGCGAGCCGAGGGCGGTCAGCTCCTGCCGGTCGTCGTGGAGGACGATCTGGCTGCTGTAGCCGCCGGCCTGCGGGTCGTGCCGCTGGAGGACCTCGATGCCCTTCTGCGACTGCGAGTCGGAGAGCGTGAAGTTGTCCGAGTAGGTTCCGCCCACGGCCCGGCTGACGACCTGCAGCACCACCAGGGCGACCAGCCAGGCGACGATCACCACCACGAAGTGGTGCGCGCACCACTCGCCCAGCCGGCGCAGCACACCCGCCCGGGGTCCGGCGCCCGCCCCACCGCGTGTCGACGGCATCGACGTGCTCTCCTCCGCCCGGCCGGGCGGATCCCGGCGCCTGCTGCCCATCAGAGGGCGCGCCGATCACCCCGGCATCCCCGCGCGGGTGCGCGGGGGAGAGAGCTCACCTGCTCGGCGGTCGCGGACGCCCGCACACCGGTCCCCGGCCCGCGCACGGCCCGGTGCATGGGGCCGTCCGTGTGTGACACTTGACCGCACGAGGCCGCGGCGCCCGTCCGAGGGGGGAGCGCGGCCGCCGGAGAGGGGAAGCGCCATGAGCCGGGACACCGTACGCGCGCACGAGGACGACGACGTGGCCGCCCAGGCCCGCCAGGCCCGTTTCGGGAGCCTGCCGGAGCCGGTCCGGGTGGAGGACCTGGTCGAGGAGAAGCCGGCCGTCGCACCCGACCCCGCCCGCTTCGCCTACGACCCCGACGAGTGGCTGGTCCGTTACTGCGCCTGAGCGCGGGCGTCAGGTCGCCTCGGCCGGGTCGTACGCCGTGAGCAGCAGCGCCACGTCGTCCGGCCGGTCCTCCGCGCGCCGGGCCGCGCCGAGCATCCGGTCGGCCAGCTCCTCCATGGAGTCGGTCCTGCTGACGGCCAGACACGAGAGGACCGTCTCGATGCCGGCCGAGATGTCGCTGCCGGGCACCTCGACCAGCCCGTCCGTGTAGAGCGCCAGCACGCTGCCCGGTTCCAGGGTGAACTCGGTGACCGGATAGTCGGCGTCCGGCTGCACCCCCAGCAGCACGCCGCCCGGCAGCTCCAGGGGCTCCGCGCTCCCGTCCGGGTGCCGCAGCAGCGGCGGCGGATGGCCCGCCCGCACGGCACGGGCACGCCCGATCGCCGGGTCCAGTTCGATGTAGCAGCAGGTGGCGAAGACGTCCGTCTCCAGCTCCACCAGCAGCTGGTTGGTGTGCGTGATGACCTTCTGCGGCGGCCGCCCGCTCGCGGCGAACGCGTGCACCGCGCTGCGCAGCTGCCCCATGACGGCCGCCGCGCCCACGCTGTGCCCCTCCACGTCCCCGATGACCAGCGCCACCCCGTACCCCGTCCGGATCACGTCGTACCAGTCGCCGCCGATGTCCATGCCCTTGGTGCCGGGCAGATAGCGGGCGGTGACGCGCAGCCGGTCGATGGCGGGCAGCCGGTGCGGCAGCAGCCCCTCCTGCAGCCCGCGCGCCACGGCCGACTCGGCGTCGTACAGCCGCGCCCGCTCCATCGCCTGCGCGGCCAGACCGGCCAGCGCGGTCAGCGCGCTGCGCTCCTCGGTGGTGAACCGGTGCGGGATGTTCCAGCCGAGGATGCAGGAGCCGATGGAGTGCCCCGAGGCGATCAGCGGCAGGAACGCCCAGGACGTCATGGGGTCGAGCGCCAGCCTCGGGTACGCGCCGACCAGTTCCTCCGGCGACTCGAAGAACAGCGGCAGACGCGCGGTCAGCGCGTGCACCCCGGGCAGGTCCGCGTCCAGCGGCACCCCCTCGAACGGGTCGAGGAAGTGCTGAGGGTAGCCGCTCTCCCACAGCAGGTACATCCGTCCGTCCCGCACCGTGTACAGGGCGACCTCCTGCGCCCCGAACGCCGGCAGCAGCTGCTCCGACACGGCCCGGCACACGTCCCGCACGGTGACGGACTCGGTGAGCACGCTGGCCATCTGCACCACGTGGTAAAGCGCCCCCGCGCGGGCGGTGGCGACCAGCCCGGTCGGCGGGGCCGCGGGCTCCGCGGACGGAGTGAGCGGCCGCCCCGGCTCCGCGCCCGCCGGGGCGGCGGTGCGGAACACCCGCCCCGTGAGCCCGTGCACGCCCGGGTAGAGCACGAAGCCCAGCCATACGCCGTCCGGGTCGTGCACCAGGTACGACACCGGCTGCTGCGTCAGCATCGCCGCCCGGTAGCGGTCCTCGTACGCCGGGTCGCGCAGCCAGGTCAGCACCCGCCACGGGTGGTGGCCGAGCAGCCGCTCCAGGTCGCAGCCGAGCAGGTCCTGGCAGCGGCGGTTGGCGTAGATGACCCGGCCGTCCTGGTCCAGGGAGAACAGCCCGTCCGGCAGCCGTTCGGCCGCCTCCGCCGCGGTGACGCCGCCCGCCACGTCGACCAGGGCGCCCACCAGCAGCCGGCCGCTGCCGCCCGCGCGGACCACATGGCCCCACAGCTCCACCGGCCGGTAGTGGACCTCCTCGCTGTCGTCCTGCGTCCCCTCCAGCACCCGGAAGTGGCGGCCCCGGATCTGCCCCGTCTCCTCCGCGTCCCGGCGGGCCGCCCGCAGCTCGTACAGGTCGTCCGGCGACACGCGCTGCTCGACCGCGGTCATGGTGCCGTCGAACTCCTCGCGGGACACGCCCAGCAGCTCCAGCGCGTCGTCGTCCCCGGACCACTGGTCGTTCTCCAGGTCCCACTCGAGCATCCCGACCGCGACCGCCTGCGCGCGTGGCGCCGGCAGCCGCACGCTGACCGGCTGGTCGTCGTACTCGATGCCGTACGCCACCGCGTCCCCGTCCGTACGGCCCGGCAGCCGGCGGGCGTACTCGGTGAGGCGCTCCTCCATCTCCCGCCCGGCCAGGCGCAGCGCCTCCCGCACCTCCTCCTCGGCGACCGGATCACGGGACGAGGAGCGCAGCACCGCGAGGACGCCCACCGTCTCGCCGCCCACCCGCACCGGCTGGTAGGCGTGCGCGAACGAATACGGCAGGGCCGCCGTGAACTGCGGGAAACGCAGCATCGTCGCGCGGTCGTCGGGCAGGTACTGCGTCTCGCCGCTGCGGAACGCCTCGCACATCGGCAGCGCGCCGCTCACCGGGATCCGCCACCACGGCTTCAGCAGCGAGCGGGGCACGCCGGACATCACGCACAGCACCAGCGACCTGCGGTCCCGCGACCGCAGGTAGACCGCCCCGCCGTACCCTCCGGTGTCCCGCACGGCCGCCACCACGGCGTCGGCGAGCGCGTCCTCGATACGGGCCTCGCCAGGCGCGGTCCGGCTCCTCCCCGCATCGGGTACGGGCAGGCCCGCCGGCCGCTTCCCGCGCGGTGCGGCGGCTGCACCACCCATGTGACGCCCTCCCGGTGCACACGGAACGGGACGTTCGTCCGCTCCCCACCAGCATGTGCCATGCGCGCCGGTACGGCGACCGGCCGAACGGACCGCAACCATCGGGTCATCCCGGTCGTCTCACCCGATACCAGAACGTTGTCGTCCCAGGGGGCCGAAAATGCTTCAATCAAGAACAATCTGCGCGACCGCGGTGCTCCTCGGCGCCACGCTGGTGACGGCGGCGGTCCCGGCTGTGGCCGCCCCCCAGGCGGCGCCCGCCGCGGCCGCGGTCTGCCCCACCGGCTGGGGCTCCACCGACAAGGCGGTCACCGCCGCCACGTCCGAGTCCGTGCGGAACGTCCGCACCGGCCGGCACGACTGCTACGACCGCATGGTCGTCGACGTGCCCGGCGCCGCCCGCGGCGACCTCGGCTACTCCGTCCGGTACGTCGACCGGCTCCACCAGGACGGCTCGGGACGGCACATCCCGGTCTCCGGCGGCGCGGTCCTCGAGGTCCGCGTCACCGCCCCCGCCTACGACCCCGAGACGGGCGCGGCCACCTACCCCGCGCGCGCCGGACGCGCCCTCCCGGGCGTCGACCTCACCGGCTACCGCACGTTCCGCGACGCGCGGTTCGCCGGCAGCTTCGAGGGCGCCACCCAGCTCGGCCTCGGGGTGCGCGGACGGCTGCCGTTCCGCGCGCAGCAGCTCGACGGGCGTCTCGTGATCGACGTCGCCCACAACTGGACCGGCGCCGCCGCCCGCTGAGCGCGCGCCGTACGACGAGCCGGGCGGTCAGCGCTCCGGGCCGCCCGACTCGCAGATCTCCCGCGCCACGTCCCGCAGCTTGGTGTTGGTGCGCTGCGACCGGGTGCGCAGCAGATCGAACGCCTGGTCCTCCGTGACGTGGTGCCGGCCCATCAGGATGCCCATCGCCTCGCCGATCAGATGGCGCGTGGTGATGGCTTCCTGCATCTGCTCGTCCGTACGGGCGGTGGCGAACGCGACCGCCGCGTGCGACGCCAGCAGCCAGCCCGCCGTCTCGCTGTCCTCGGTGAACATCCCCGGCTTGCGCGAATACATGTTGAGGGCGCCCAGCTCCTCCTCCCGCGTGTACAGCAGGAAGCCCATCATGCTGCCCACCCCGAGCTCCCGTGCCCGGGGCACGAAGCGCGGCCAGCGGTCCGGGGGCGCCGTCAGGTCGGGGATGCGGAAGAGCCGCTCCGGCCTGTCGGGCCGCGCCGCGTCGAAGCACGGCCCCTCGCGCAGCTCCCCCTGAAGCATGTCGCTCTCGGTCACGAACGGATCCGTCGGCGCGAGCGAACGCACCCGGCCCTCGCTCAGGACGAGGATCCCGGAGGCGTCGCAGCCGTCCACAAGCTCCACCGCCGAGCGTGAGATCTGCTCCAGCGTCGCGTCGAGCGTGTGCTCCGCGAGCAGATCCCGGGCCATCGACGCCATGCGCTGGGCAAAAAGCTGCCAGTCCATGTCCGTCTCCTTCTCCGTCCGGCCGTGCTCCCGACCATCGTGGCATCTCTTCACGGGTCGCTTCTTTCCCGCCGGACGCGGAAACAGGCCGCCCGCCCCGTATTTGGTGGGCGCGTGTTCGGTGAGCGCGCGGATCGGGGGCAGACGGCGTTCGTGATCTTCGGCCGTCCCGAGAGAGGAGTCACCACGGTGACCATGCCCGAGCGTCGTACCCGTGCGCCGCGCCCCGGCCGGCGCTTCGACCTGCGCTCCACCGCCATGTTCTTCGGTCTGCTCGCCGCGGCGCTGGTCGTCGGGGGTATGGCCGTACGCGCGCTGGCCGGGGTGCTGGAGCGGCGCCCGGTGTGGGCGGTCGTGCTGCTGTGCCTGGTCGTCGCGGTCGCCGTGGCCCGGGGACGCCGCAGGCGGCGGCTGTCGGCGGCGGGGATCGCCCGGGAGACCGGGCGGGCTTTCGCCCGGGGGACGTCCACGGCGCTCGATGAGCTGGACGCGCCGGCGCCGGTTGTCATTCCTGCCCAGGCGGGGGCGGTCGACGAGGTGACCTCGCCGCTGCCCGTGGCGCAGGGAATCGACCACGAGGCGCTCACACCGGACGAGTTCGAGGCCGCCACGGCCGAGCTGTGCGCGCGGGACGGGTGCACGGAGGTGCGCGTGGTGGGCGGTGCGGGGGATCTCGGTGCGGATGTGCTCGCTCTGACGCCGGACGGGCGTCGGCTCGTGGTGCAGTGCAAGCGGTACGGGGAGGACAACAAGGTCGGGTCGCAGGATCTGCAGCGGTTCGGGGGGACGTGTTGGTCGGTGCACGAGGCCGACGTGGCTGTGGTGGTCACCACCGGTGAGTTCACCGTGCCGGCGCTGGAGTACGCGGAGCAGTGCGGGATCGTGTGTGTGGACGGGGACGGGCTGCTGGCGTGGAGCCAGGGGCGGGCGGTGGCGCCGTGGACGGTTTCGCGGGAGGAGCCGGCCTGAGGTTTCTTCGTGGTTGCTCGCGCAGTCCGCCGCGCCCTGCGGGGCGCCGTTGTCAGTGGCGGGTGTCAAGCTCCCCGTATGGACGAGACGGAGTTCATGCGTGGGCGGGTGTACGGGGCGGATCACGACGATCCGGGGCCGCGTGAGGGGCGGGTGTACGCCGAGCTGTCCGGCGGACCGCTGGACGGGCTGCTGCTGGACGTCACCGACCACGGCCCGGCGGAGCAGCGGCACGGTGTGGGCCTGCCCACCGAGATAGGCCGCTACGGCCCGGGCGGCCGCGCGGTCTACGCGCCCCGCACGGCCGGCGACCGGGTGTACGAGTGGCGGGGCGACGTCCCCTGACCGAGGCGCCCCGCGCGGGTAGGGGCGCGGCGGCCGGGGCAGACGTAGGCGTAGGACGCCCTACGGACGCCACCGCCGAGGGAGGTGCGGCGCACCATGAAACCGTTCGCCGAACCCGCCTCCGCGCTGCGCGGCCGCATAGGCCAGGCCATCTTCACGCGGGTGGCCGGACCCGACGGTCCTGACAACCGTGCCCGCATCCACGGCACACCGGGCCCCCGCTGGTTCGCCCCCGACAGTCCGGTCCGCCGGGTGCACGGGGACGCGTCGATGTTCATCGGCGGCCTGTCCGCCCTGCTGCTCCAGTCGCTGCACCCGCTCGCCATGGCCGCCGTCGCCGCCCACTCCGGCTTCCGCGGCGACCCCTGGGGCCGGCTCCAGCGGACCAGCACCTTCCTCGCCGTCACCACGTACGGCACCGCCGACAGCGCCCAGCGGGCCGTCGAGCGGGTGCGGGCCGTCCACGACACGGTCCGCGGCACCGCGCCCGACGGCCGGGAGTACCGTGCCTCCGACCCGCGCCTGCTGTGCTGGGTGCACGTCGCCGAGATCGACATGTTCCTGCGCGCCCACCAGCGCTACGGCGCCCGTCCGCTGGACGACGCCGGCTGCGACGGGTACGTCGCGGACATGGCGCGCATCGCCACCGCCCTCGGCGTCCCCGACCCGCCCGTGGACCGGGCGCAGCTCGCCGAGCGGCTGGCCGCCTACCGCGACGAGCTGCACGCCACCCCGGACGCCCTGGCCACCGCGCGGTTCCTGCTGCTCGACCCGCCCGTCCCGCTGCTCGCCCGGCTGCCGTACGGCGTCCTCGCCGCGAACGCCGTGTCCCTGCTGCCGCCCTGGGCCTCCCGCGAGCTGCGGGTGCCCCGCCTGCCCGCCGAGGGCCTGTGCGTCCGCCCGCTCGGCACCGCCGTCACCGCCGGCATCCGCTGGGCGCTGGCCCCCACCCGCCCCGCCGCCTGACCCGTCCGGCCCCGCCACCTGGTTGACGGCGGTCAGACGGGGCACTCAGAGCTGACCGGTGGCGCTCAGGGACACAGGAGGCAACAGTGGCGGTTCGTCATCACTTGATCCGCACCGACCCGCGGTCCGTGTGGGCCGTACTGGAGGACGGCACCCGCTACGCGGACTGGGTGGTGGGCACGTCCGAGTCCAAGCCGGTGCGCGGCCACTGGCCGCAGCTCGGCTCCGCGATCGGCTACGAGGTGCGCCTCGGGCCGCTGAAGCTGCACAACGAGTCCGTCGTCCGGCACGTCGTGCCCGGCGAGCTGCTCGAACTCGAGGCCAAGGCCGGGCCGCTGGGCACCGCCCGCATCGCCATCGAGCTGCGGCCCTGGGGCGACCAGTGCCTCGTCAAGGTCGACGAGCACCCCCTGCGCGGCGCGGGCGGCCTGGTGCACAACGTCGCCGTCGAGGCGCTCATCCAGATCCGGCACCGCGCCATGCTCGCCCGGCTCGCCCACCTCGTGGAGTCGCAGGCCGCCGAGGCGGAGGAACGCCGGCCGCTCGGCCAGGTCGTGCCGGAGCCCGACGCGGGAGGCGCCCGTGGCTGACGCCGTCGTCGTCGGCGCCGGGCCCAACGGCCTGGTCGCCGCGAACCTGCTCGCCGACGCCGGCTGGAGCGTGACCGTCCTGGAGGAACAGCCCGAACCCGGCGGCGCCGTGCGCCACGACCACGGCGTCCACCCCGACTACGCCAGCGACCTGTTCAGCTCCTTCTACCCGCTCGCCGCCGCCTCCCCGGTCGTCTCCGGGCTCGGCCTGGAGGAGCACGGGCTGCGCTGGAGCCACGCCCCGCACGTCGTCGCCCACCCGCTGAGCGACGGCCGCTGCGCCGTCCTGGACCGCGACGTCGACGTCACCGCCGCCTCCCTCGACGCCTTCGCGCCCGGGGACGGCGACGCCTGGCGCCGCCTCCACTCCCTGTGGGACAGGCTCCGCCCCGACCTGCTCGACGCCCTGTTCACGCCGTTCCCGCCGGTCCGGCCCGGGCTGCGGCTCGCCGTACGGCTGCGCGGCACCGGCGGGCTGCGCATGGCGCGCACCCTCGTGCTGCCGGTGCGGCGCATGGCCGAGGAGGAGTTCCGCGGCGAGGGCGGCGGGCTGCTGCTCGCGGGCAACGCCCTGCACGCCGACCTCGCCCCCGAGGCCGCAGGCAGCGGCGGCTTCGGCTGGCTGATGTCCATGCTCGGACAGACGTACGGCTTCCCCGTGCCGGTCGGCGGCGCGGGCGCGCTCACCGACGCCCTCGTACGGCGCCTCGAGTCACGCGGGGGAGTGGTGCGGTGCGGGAAGCGCGTCGAGCGCGTCGTCGTCCGCGACGGGCGCGCGGTCGCCGTACGCCTCGCCGACGGGGAGACCGTCCCCGCCCGGCGCGCCGTCCTCGCCGACGTGTCCGTCCCCGCCCTCTACGGCGAGCTCGTCGCCCCCGAGGACCTGCCCCGGCAGCTGCTGTCCGACCTGGAGCGCTTCCAGTGGGACTTCGCCACCTTCAAGGTCGACTGGGCACTGGACGGGCCCGTGCCGTGGAAGTGCGAGCAGGCCGCCGGCGCCGGGACCGTGCATCTCGCCGACGGGCTCGACGAACTCACCCGCTTCGCCGCCCAGCTCGCCATGGGACGCGTGCCCGACCGCCCGTTCTCCCTGTTCGGGCAGATGACCACCTCCGACCCGACCCGCTCCCCGGAGGGCACCGAGTCCGCCTGGGCCTACACCCACGTCCCGCACCGGGTCGTCGGGGACGCGGGCGACGACGGGCTCACCGGCTCCTGGGACAAGGACGAGCAGGAGCGCATGGCCGACCGCGTCGAGGCCCACGTGGAGCGTTTCGCGCCCGGCTTCCGCGACCGGATCCGGGCCCGGCGGATCCTCGCCCCGCCCACGCTGCAGTCCCTCGACCGGAACCTGCACGGCGGCGCCATCAACGGCGGCACCACCGCCATGCACCAGCAGCTGTTCTTCCGGCCCGCCCCCGGCACCGGACGGCCCGAGACGCCCGTCAAGGGGCTCTACCTGGCCTCCGCCGGCGCCCACCCGGGCGGCGGCGTGCACGGCGCGCCCGGCGCCAACGCCGCCCGGGCCGCGCTGCGTCCGTCGTTCGCGCCCGGACTGGCCGCCGCCCAGCGGCTGCTGGCCCACCGCGACCGCACGGGAAGCCGCCAGCCGGACCCGGGATGGCGGCCGGACCGGGGCGGGCGGCGCGCATGAGACCCGTCCGGCCGGCCACCGGCCCGACGGACGACCGACCACAGAAGGAGGCGGGACGATGAGCGGACAGAGCGGACAGCCCGACGACGGCCCCGACCACCGGCACCGGCGGCCCGAGGGCGTCAGCGACGAGACGGTCGAGGCGCTGGGGTCCCTGTCGAAGGCACTGGAGACCACCGAGCGGGCCCGCGGCCACCTCTACAGCTTCCACCAGCTCACCGGCACCGCCGACCTGGAGCTCGACCGGGCCGTGGAACTGCTGCACAAGGCCGGGCACCCCGACTGGGCGGAGGCCGTGCGCACCCAGGTGCTGGGCCGCAACGTCATCCCCGGCCACTGGACGTTCCAGATCGTCGAGGCGTACGACGACACGTACTACCGGCCGTTCCGGGAGCTGGAGCAGGCCGCGGTGGAGGAGCTGGCCGAGGGCCGCGACCACCTCTACGAGGCGGAGATGAAGGAGGCCCGCAGGACCGCCGGCCATCCGCACCACACCGCCCGCCCGGACGTGGACCCGCAGATCACCGGCGGGGACGGCGGATGAGCGGCGGCCCGTTGGGCGGACGCACCGCGGTGGTGACCGGGGCCGCGCGCGGCATCGGCGCCGCCCTCGCCCGGGAGCTCGCCGGGCGCGGTATGCGGCTGGCGTTGCTCGGCCACGAGGGCGACCGGCTGCGCCGGCTCGCCGACGAACTGCCCGTCCCCGCCCTCGCGCACGAGGTCGACGTCACGGACGACGCGGCGCTGGAGCAGGCGGCGGACGCGGTCCGCACGGGGCTCGGCACGCCGTCCGTCGTCGTCGCCAACGCGGCCGTGGCGGACGCCGGGCTGTTCGCCGACTCCGACCCGGCACGGTGGCGGCGCATCGTCGACGTCAACCTCACCGGCAGCGCGAACACCGCGCGCACGTTCCTGCCCGACCTCACGGCGACCAAGGGCTACCACCTCCAGGTCGCCTCCCTCGCCGCGATCGGGGCGGCTCCGCTGATGAGCGCGTACTGCGCCTCCAAGGCGGGCGTCGAGGCCTTCGCCCACTCCCTGCGCGCGGAGGTCGCCCACCTCGGCGTGACCGTCGGCCTCGGCTACCTCACCTGGATCGGCACGGACCTGATCGAGGACGCCGACCGCCACGCGGTGATGCAGGAGCTGCGCGGGCACATGCCCTGGCCGGTGCGGGACGTGTACCCGCCGGACCGCGCGGCGGCCCGCCTCGCCCGGGCGGTCGAACGCCGCAGCACCGCGGCGTACTACCCCCAGTGGCTCCGCCTGGCCCAGCCGGTACGGGCCGCCTTGCCGGCGGTGGTCACCAGGGCGACCCGCCACTACCTTCCGCGCATACAGGCGCGCTCACCCCTGCGCCACACGGACCTCCTGGGCGGAGGCGGCACGGCGGACGCCAAGGCGGCGGGGCTGAGCTGAAGGGTCCGGGTGCGGCGCGCGTGCCCCGTTGACAGGGGCCGCGCGCGCCGCACTGCGGACGCCCTGGGCGCGGGGTGGGTCGTCGGCGGCCCGTGGGTCCACCGGGCGGGCCGACGTCGGACGGGACTGCTACGCCCCCGGGAACCGCCCCGTCGAGCGGAGCTCCCAGCGGCGTTCCGCGTAGGCGAGGTCGTCGCGCCAGAGGCGGCCCGAGGCCGCGCGGACCAGGGGACGGAGGAGGGGCGCTGCCGCTCGGGCGAGGGCGAAGCCCCGGCGGTCCGAGGCGGCGACCACCGCCTCGATCACCGCCGTGCGCGGTCGGCCCGACGCGTCCGGGCCCAGGGGAGTCGCGTGGGTCTCGACCACGGAGCCGACCCCCTCGCCCTCGGTGATGTGCATGACGACCGTGCGCGGCTCGGGAGCCGTGAACACCGCCCGGACCGGCACCACCAGACGGCCCGCCACCTTGAACGACACGTCCACGGCGAACGAGTCGCCGCCCGCGCTCTCCGGTGTGTCCGCCACCGTGAGGTCGACGAACGAGTACGGGTGGAACCAGGCCCCGTGCCAGGGGTCGAGCCGGTTCGCCACGACGTCCTCCGGCTCGCAGACGCCGGCCCCCGCGTACACCGCCGTCAGGGCGCGCGCCGGGACCGGGCGGCGCGGCACCACCGGCGCGTCGAGCGGTTCCTCGCCGCCCACCGCGTCCAGCCGTACCCACACCAGCACCCCGTCGTCGTACGCGGGGAACGGCTTCCAGCCGGCGAACGGGCCGCCGTTCAGGGACAGTCCGTGCCAGTGGCAGACGAGCGTCCCGCAGCGCACCGGGCTGTCCCGCAGGGGCGCGCCCAGGTGCGGGCAGACGCCCGGCCCGGCGACGACCCGGCCGCCCGTGTCGCGCCAGACCACCACTTCCCGTCCCGCGACCGTCCGGCCCAGCGGGCGGTCGCCGCCGACGTCTCGGGAGGCGCCCACGACGTACCAGTTGCCCGAGGGGCGTGCCTGCGCACGCTTCAGCGCGCCGGCGATCAGGGCGGGCTTGGCGTCCCGCCAGGTGGGGCGCTGCCGTTCCCACGCCACCGCGTTGCGGCGCAGGGAGAGCGGCAGCCGCCCACGTCCGCGACCTGCCATCACGCGACCTCCTCGACCATCCGGGGCCCCACCGGCCCCGCACCCGTCAGCGGAACGCCGTCCGGTCGGCGGGCGGCGGCCGACCTGGCGCGCAGCCGGGCCGCCGCCACCCGGGCCAGCCCGTCCGCGGCGACCACGGCGCGCCGCCTGCGCGGCACCACCGACCGCCGGTGCAGCACCGCGTACCCGTCCTCGGCGACCGCGTCCAGGATCCCGCCGTACAGCACGAACGCGGTGCGGATGCAGGGGCGGGACACCGGTTCGAGCATCGCGAGACCGGGGGCGGCCTGCCGGTACACGCCCCGCGTCAGCCGTTCGAACGCGCGCAGCGCCGAGGTGATGCGCGGGTCGCGGCGGCCGGTGTCCCGGCTCCACCGCAGCCGCTCCCGGTCGACGCCGTGCGCGGCGAGCAGGTCCGCCGGCAGGTACACCCGCCCGCGGTCCAGGTCCTCGCCCACGTCCCGCAGGAAGTTGGTCAGCTGGAAGGCGACGCCGAGGGCCGCCGCGTGCGGGGCGGCCGTCCCGCGGTCGGTGACGGTGCCGAGGACCGGCAGCATCTGCAGTCCGATCACCGCGGCCGAGCCGTGCATGTACCGGCGCAGGGCCGCGTAGTCGGCGTAGTCGGTGACCACCAGGTCGGACCGCATGGCGGTCATGAAGTCGGCGAAGTGGGCGTGGTCGATGCGGTAGCGCCGCGCCGTGTCGGCCAGGGCTCGCACCACCGGCTCGGCGCTCTCCCCGTCACGGAGCCCCTTGGCCAGCTCCCGTTCCAGCGCCGCCAGTTCGGCGTCCCGGCGGGCGGTGTCCGCGCCGGTGCCGAGCGCGTCGACGATGTCGTCCGCCCAGCGGGCGAAGCCGTACAGGGCGTGCACGGCGGGCCGCCGCTCCACGGGCAGCAGCCGGGTGGCGAGGAAGTACGTCCGGCCGTGCCGGGCGTTGAGCGCGCGGCAGTGGCGGTACGCCTCGCGCAGCGCCGGGTCGGTGATGCCCGCCGCGTCCAGTTCACGCTCGGTCATGCGGGGCCTCCTGGGCGGAGTACGAGGTGGACGCGCGTCCGGCGGGGCCGCGCGCACCGGTGATGCGCCGTGCGGCCAGCTTCCCGGACAGCAGCACGGTCGGCACGCCGACACCGGGGGTGGTGCCGCAGCCGGCCAGCACCGCGTTCTCGGCGGAGCGCACCAGGTTGCGGGGCCGGAACGGACCCGTCTGGGCGAAGGTGTGGGCGGTGGCGAACGGTGTGCCGGCCGCGTGCCCCCGCGCGGTCCAGTCGGCGGGCGTGACCACGCACTCCGCCTCGATCGAGGAGGCCAGCCCGGTCAGGCCGCGCTCCTCCAGGGTCCGCAGCACGGAGTCCCGGTAGCGCGGCGCCAGGTCGGTCCACGCGGCGGCGCCCGGCCCGATGTCGGTGTTGGGGCAGGGCGCGAGGACGTAGTGCAGATGGCGTCCCGGCGGCGCGAGCGACGGGTCGGTGGCGGTGGGCCGGGTGATCAGCAGCGACGGGTCGCTCATCGGCCGCCCGGCCCGGGTCAGCTCGTCGAAGGTGCCGCGCCACGCCTCGCCGAAGGAAAGGGTGTGGTGGGCGAGTTCGGGCCAGGTCCGGTCGGTGCCCAGATGCAGCACCACCGCCGACGGCGAGTGCCGCAGCCGCACCGGGCGCCGGGGCGCCCCTCCCAGCAGCCCGTAGGCGACGGGCAGGTCGGGGGTGAGGACGACCGCGTCGCAGGGGATCCGTTCGTCGCCCGCGACCACCGCCGTCACCCGCCCGCCGGAACGCTCCAGCCGGGTGACCTCCCGCCTGAACCGCAGGTCCGCGCCCGCGTCGGCGGCGGCGTCCGCCATGGCCTGCGGCAGGGCGTGCATGCCGCCGCGCGGGAAGTACACCCCGGCGACCGTGTCCATGTACGCGATCACCGCGTACGCGGCCAGCGCCCGCGCCGGCGGGACGCCCGCGTACAGCGCCTGGAAGGAGAACACCCGGCGCAGCCGCTCGTCCTTCAGGAAGCTCCCGATCCGCGCGTCCAGCCGACCGAAACCGCCCAGCGCCGCCAGCCGCGCCAGGTCCGGGTGGAGCAGCCCGAGCGGCGAGTCGAAGTTCGCGTCGATGAACCGGCCCATCTGCGCCCGGTACAGCCGCTCCAGCCAGTCGCGCATCCGCAGGTAGCCCGCCGCCTCCCGCGCCCCGGCGAACCGTTCCACCTCGGCGGCCATCGCCTCGGCCCGGGTGTGCACGTCGAGGCTGCTGCCGTCGGCGAACCGCGCCCGGTAGGCGGGGTGCAGCTCCACCAGCTCCACCCGCTTGCGCAGGCTGTCCCCGACGGCGGCGAACGGCTCGTCCGCCAGGTCGGGCATGGTCAGCACGGTGGGCCCGGTGTCGATCCGGTACCCGTCCAGCTCCTTGCGTCCCGCGCGCCCGCCGGGCAGCTCGTCGCGCTCGACGACGGTCACCCGCCGCCCCGCGCCCAGCAGGTGCAGCGCCGCCGACAGACCGGCGAGCCCGGCCCCCACGACGACGACATGGTCCGTGCGCCCCGGAACGGTCCGGCTCACCGCCCGGCCCTCGCGCCGTACAGGGGTTGCGCCGTCACGCGGACGGACGGCACCCGGACGGTGGGTCCGGGCGGACGGGCCGGGCGCGGCGCGCGCGACCGCATCGCCGCGCGGTGTCTCTTGGCCCCAGTCGGGAGCATCCGGTGTCTTCCTCTCGTCGGCACGCGCATCGTTCCGGTACGCCGGACGACCGGCGCATGCCTTCCCGGTCGCGCCCGTCGTCTCACGTCCGAGTGACCCGGATCCGCGCGGGCACACGGACGGAAACAACCGGCCGTGCGGAGGCGCGGGAACCGTGACCGAGGAGGGTGGTGCCGGCGTGCTGGAGGCGGACGTCGCGATCGTCGGGGCGGGAGCGGCCGGGCTGTCCCTCGCCCACCGGCTGGCCGGTCCCGGCAGCGGGCAACGGCCGCCGTCCGTCGCCCTGGTGGACGCCCCGCCCGGACCGCTGCGGCCGCCGCGCCGCACCTGGTGCTTCTGGGAGGCGGGCCCCGGCCGCTTCGACGCCGCCGTCACCGCGTCCTGGCGGAGCCTGCGGGTCCGCGACCGGGGAGGCCGCCCCATCCACGGCGACATCGCCCCGCTGCGCTACAAGATGATCCGCTCCGACGACTTCGAGACCCTCGTCTCCCGCGACCTCGCGGACCGCGACGCCGTACGCCGCGTCGAGGGCACCGTCGACACCGTGGAGGACGTGTCCGGGGGAGCGCTGGTGCGGCTGCGCGACCGCGACGGCAACCCCCGCGCCCTACGCGCCCGCTGGGTGTTCGACTCACGCCCGCCCGGCAGCCTGCCCGCCGCCCGCACCACGCTGCTCCAGCACTTCCACGGCTGGTTCGTGCGCACCACCCGGCCCGCCTTCGCCCCCGGCACCGCCGAACTCATGGACTTCCGCACCCCGCAGCCCGCCGAAGGACTGTCCTTCGGCTACGTCCTGCCCCTCGGCCGCCACGACGCCCTGGTGGAGTACACCGAGTTCTCCCCCCGCCCCCTCACCCCCGACGCCTACGAGACCGCCGTACGCCACTACACCGGCGACGTGCTCCGGCTGGGCGACCTTGAGGTGCTGTCCACCGAGACGGGCGTCATCCCGATGACCGACGCGGTGATGCCCCGCCGCACCGGGCAGTCCGTGTTCCGCATCGGCGCGGCGGGCGGCGCCACCCGCCCCTCCACCGGCTACACCTTCGCCGGCCTCCAGCGCCAGACCCGCGCCGTCGCCGCCGCCCTACGCGAAGGCCGCCGCCCCGTGCCGCCGCCCGCCCACTCGGCCCGCTCCCGCGCCATGGACGCCGTGCTGCTGCGCGCCCTGGCCGGCGGGCGCGCCGACGGACCCGCCCTGTTCTGCCGCCTGTTCGAGCGCGTCCCCATGCGGCGGCTGCTGCGGTTCCTCGACGGCGACACCCGCCTCCACGAGGACCTCGCCGTCGGCCTGCACGCCCCGGTCGGCCCGATGCTCCGCTCCGCGCTGGAACTGCCCGGCCTGCCCCGCCGCCCGTACGAAGGCCCCTAGACCCGCGTTGACGTCCTTCGTCCCTGCCACCCCGGAGACCCCATGACCCTCCTGCGCGACGAGCACCTCGCCGCCGCCTTCGACCACGCCGCCCGCAGCTACGACACCCTCGTCGCCGCCAACCCCGGCTACCACGCCCATCTGCGCCGCTCCGCGCGCCGTCTCGGCCTGCCCCGCGGCGGCGAGGGGCTGCGCGTGCTCGACCTCGGCTGCGGCACCGGCGCCTCCACCGGCGCGCTCGCCGAGGTGCTGCCGAGCGCCGAGATCACCGCCGTGGACGCCTCCGCCGGCATGCTGGAGCGGGCCTCCGCCAAGACCTGGCCGCCGAACGTCACGTTCGTGCACGCGCCCGCCGAACGGCTCGCCGAGGCCGGGGTGACCGGACCGTTCGACGCGGTGTTCGCCGCCTACCTGTTCCGCAACGTCACCGACCCCGACGCCGTTCTGCGCACCGTGCACGGCCTGCTCGCGCCCGGCGGACGCCTCGCCGTGCACGAGTACACCCTCGGCGGCCGCCGCACCGACCGCGCCGTGTGGACGCTGGTCTGCCGGGGGGTCGTGCAGCCCGTCGCGACCCTGCTAGGGGACGGCGGCCTGTACCGCCATCTGTGGCGCAGCGTCGTCGAGTTCGACACCGCCGACCGGTTCGCGCACCGGCTGGAGGCGAACGGCTTCGACCGTGTGCGCCGCCTGCCGCTGCCCGGCTGGCAGACCGGCATCACCCACACCTTCACCGGGCGCCGCCCCACCACGAAGGAGACCGCGCGATGACCCGACCGCCCCGCCCGGCCGCCGCCCGCCGCGGCCGTGACCGCCGCGCCCGCGTCATCATGCCCGCGCCCGGCGCGCCCCGCGTCGACGGCGACCGCAGGCCCAGCACCGCCGTCGTCGGCGGCGGCATCGCCGGACTGGCCGCCGCCACCGCCCTCGCCGAACGCGGCGTCGACGTCACCCTCTACGAGGCCCGCCCCTACCTCGGCGGACGCGTCGGCGGCCGGCCCGTCGACCTGAAGGACGGCACGCCCGCGACGATGAGCCGCGGCTTCCACGCCTTCTTCCGGCAGTACTACAACCTGCGCGGCCTGCTTCGCCGTACCGACCCCGCCCTGGAGCGCCTCACCCCCCTGCCCGACTACCCGCTGCGGCACAGCGACGGCATGAGGGACAGCTTCCGGCACGTGCCCCGCACCCCGCCGTGGAGCGCGCTCGGCTTCGCCGCGCTCAGCCCGTCGTTCCCGCTGCGCGACCTGCCCCGGATGAACGCGGCCGCCGCGCTGCCCCTCCTCGACGTCCGCGTGCCCGAGGTGTACGAACGCCTCGACGCGGTCAGCGCGCACGACTTCCTCGACGCGGTCCGCTTCCCGGAGAGCGCCCGGCATCTGGCGTTCGAGGTGTTCTCCCGCAGCTTCTTCGCCGACCCCCGGCTGCTGTCGGCGGCCGAGATGGCGCTGATGTTCCACATCTACTTCCTCGGCTCCTCCGAGGGCCTGCTGTTCGACGTGCCCACCGCGCCCTTCCCCACGGCCCTGTGGGAGCCGCTCGCCGCCCTGCTCGAACGGCACGGCGCCGCCCTGCGCACCTCCACCCCCGTCGAGCACGTCGAACCCCTGGACGACGGCGGGTACGAGGTCGCCACCGACCGGGACGAACGGCGCCACGACACCGTGGTGCTCGCCCTGGACGCCGTCGGACTGCGCGCCCTCGTCGACCGCTCCCTCCGGCTGGGTGACACCCCCTGGCGGGAGCGGATCGCCCGGCTGCGCAACGCCCCGCCGTTCCTGGTCTCCCGCCTCTGGCTGGACCGCCCGGTGGCCCCCGACCGTCCCGGCTTCCTCGGCACCAGCGGCTACGGCACCCTCGACAACGTCAGCGTCCTCGAACGGTACGAGGACGAGGCCGCCCGCTGGGCCGCCCGCACCGGCGGCTCCGTCGTCGAACTGCACGCCTACGCGCTGCCCCCGGAGGCGTCCCCGGAGGTCGAACAGAAGCGGCTGCTCGACCAGTTGCACCGGATCTACCCGGAGACCCGGAGGGCGGGGGTCGTCGACGCCCGCCACGAGTGGGGCACGGACTGCCCGCTCTTCCCGGTGGGCGGCTACGAGGACCGCCCCTCGGTCCGCACACCGGAGCCGGGCCTGATGGTGGCGGGCGACCTGGTGCGTACGTCCCTGCCGGTGGCCCTGATGGAACGCGCGGCGACCACCGGCTTCCTCGCCGCGAACGCCCTGCTGGAGCGCTGGGGCGTACGGGGCCAGCCGCTCTGGACGGTCCCGGACCGGGGCCGCAGCGCGGTGCTGCGCGGTCTCGCGGGGGCGGTGGAACGCCGGAGATGACGTGAAGCGGGGGAGCGTGTCGGCGTGCTCCCCTCCTGTCAGACCACCGTGTCCGTGACCGCCGGGCCGGTCCTGCCCGTGAGATGGGCGGCGCCGGCGCGGACCGTGGACAGGGCACGCGGGAAGTCGTGCAGCCGGTCCGCGAGGATGTCCAGGCCGGTCACCAGGGAGTGCGGCGGGACGTTGCGCGCGGACAGCACGTCCGCCGTCCAGCCCAGGAACTCGGTGAACACCTCGACGGCGTCGACGTAGAGGGCGGTCGCCAGGAAGTCCACGACGTGCGCCAGGTCCTCGGCCGTGCGCTCGCGCTGCGCGTCGCTGTACTCCCGCAGCGGCGGGAAGCGCCGCTCCAGCTCCGTCAGCGTCTCCTTCACCAGCCGGGCGCGCGACTGGGTGACCATGCTGTACTCCTGGTCGGCCAGGTGCGGCAGGTCGTCGATCGCCTGCCGGACCCTCGTGGGTCTCTCCGGACCGGCCTCCAGCACGGCAGCGGCGCCCCGCGCGTCCGGGGCCCACGCGTCGGCGCCCAGGGCGCGCGCGTACCGCCCGTCCACGCCGAACGCCCGGCCGCCCGCCACCACCGGCACGCCCACGGACCGGCAGGCGGTGATCGCGGTGTGCGCCCGCGGCAGGTGCGTGGGGATGGACCCGGACAGCAGCACCGCGTCGGAGTTGGTGTGGTGCTGGTGCGCCACCAGGTGCGGGGTGGGCGTCTGGGCCCCGAGGTAGTCGACCTGCCAGCCGCGCAGCCGCAGGGTCTCGGCGACCAGCCGCGCGGGGAACGCGTGCCACTCGCCGTCGACGCAGCTCACCGTGACCCGGCCCCGCACGGCGTCGGGACGCGCGCCGCCGGAGCCGTGGTGCACCAGCGCGGTGATGACCCGTTCGTTGATCGCGGTCGCAGCGTGCTCCTGGGCGACGCTGATCCGGTCGGCGGCCCATTCGACGCCGATCCGCGCCTGCACCGCCGCGACCACGTCGAGCAGCAGGTCCTCCTCCTGCCAGCCGTCCGCCAGAGCGCCGCGGACGACGTCGACGGCGTCGTACTCGTCGCCGTCGGTCACCGCCTTCCACAGCGCCTCGCCGAGTTCGCCGGCCGAGGCCCGGGGTCCGCTCATGGTGTCCTCCGCGCTCGTCCGCCGTCACCGGCCGGGGCGCGGCCGCCCGCCGGGCTGCCGCCGCGCGGCGCGCCGATGGCCACGACGGCCATGTCGTCGTGGCGGCTCCCCGGCTCCAGCCACTGCGCGGCCAGCATCTGCACGTGTTCCACCATCGCCTCGCCCGGCATGCCGCCGCATCCCTCCAGGGCCTGCCGCAGCCGCTCCTCGCCGAACATCTCGTCGCCGAGCGGGCCGCCGCGGGCCTCGGTGATGCCGTCGGTGTAGAGCAGGCAGGTGTCGCCCGGGGCGAGTTCCGTCTCCACGGTGCGCGCGGTCACCTTGGGCAGCGCGCCCACGAGGGTGCCCTGCGTGGGCGTCTCCTCCACCCGGCCGTCCGCGCGCACCACCAGCGGCGGCAGATGCCCGGCGCTGGTGAGCCGCAGCCGTACCGCGCCGTCGTCCTGACGCTTCACGGACGCCAGCACCAGGGTCGCGAACCGCGCGTGGTGGGAGGTCAGCAGGGCGCCGTTGAGCATGCGCAGCACCCGGAGGTGGTCGGAGGCGAGCGGCAGCAGCGCGTGCAGCGTGTTGCGGATCTTCCCGGTGAGGACCGCCGCGTCCAGTCCCTTGCCGGCCACGTCGCCCAGCGCGACGAACGTCTCGGCGGACTCGTCGGGACCGGGGTGGACGTCGTAGAAGTCGCCGCCGACCCGCTCATGGTCCATGGCGGTGCGGTAGCGGCCCGCGTAGTCGACGCCGTGCACCCGGCTCAGCGGCGGCGGCAGCAGTTCCCGCGTCAGGGTGCCGGTGATGGCCGTCTGCTCGCTGTACAGGCGCGCCGCCGACAGGGCGGTGCCCGCACGGGACGCGAACAGCCGGGCGAACACCTCCTCCTCCGGCGAGAACCCCTTCTCGGTGTCCGAGCGCAGCAGGATCAGCGCGCCCGCGGGCACCCCGTGCCCGGGCAGCGGCGTCACCAGCACGGAGCCCACCGGCCCCGAGAAGCCCTCGGGGATCGCCCAGTCCGGGATGGCGCCCGGGTTGATCCAGCGGGCCGGCACGGGCGGGAAGCCGCGCAGGGCCTCGTCGAGCCCGGGGACGGTGAGCGGGTCGATCTGCCGCGTCTCCTGCACCACCCTGCGGCCGCGCAGTGCGTGGGTGACGGCGTACCGGTGGCCGGCGGGCGGGGTGATCAGCACGGCGGCCTCGGCGAGGTGGTCGGTGGCCATCCGGGCGGCGACCTCCGCGCAGCGCGGCACGTTCAGGGACGACAGCAGGGTGCTGAAGAGGTCGGAGGTGGCGTCGGCGCGCTCCCGGGTCTCCCGCACGGTCTCATGGGCCGCGACGAGATCGGTGCGGTCCAACAGCCACCAGGCCACACGGCCGCCCCCGGTGGGGGAGGGCCGGGCCTCGAAGGAGCGGCTGCCGAACAGCCCGGCCGGCGTGCCCGCCGTCGGGTCGGAGGTTCCGGCGACATGACGCCGGTGCGCCTCGGCCAGCCACGAGGGCGGAACGTCGGACGCGGCGGAGGACGCGGTGAGGCGGCGGGCGGCACGGTTGCGGCCGGCGATCCGGCCGCGTGAGTCCAGCACCAGAACGGGGCACGGAGCGTCGTCCCACGTGGGAACGGATCCGTCGCGCGCGTCGCACGGATCGGCGCTGGAACCGGGGGAAGAAATCACGAACGAGGTGCGCGCCGCGCACCCACCCCCTCTCTCGTCGGCATCAGCAGGTACGGCGGCAACGGTCCCCCATCCGTGCCCGCGAAGCAACCTGCCTGGTCGGCGAGGAAGTCCATGACGGGCCCAGTACCCCCCAGCAGGTGTTTCATGTCTCACGGCGGACGGCGGGAGCGTCCCCGCCGCCCTCGGTCACGGCGTCCCGCACGGCCCGGTGCACGGCACGCGCCAGCCGCGCCCCCCACAGCGACCGGGGCCCGGCGAACGCGTGCGCCTCCCGGTGCGGGGCCGGGGCGTCGGCGACGACGCACACCGCGTCGGTCGGGGTGCCGGAACAGTCGTACCCGCTCTCCACGAGCGCCTGGACCTTCGCCTCCGTCGCGGTGGCCACCGCGTTCACCAGCGCCGCGTCGGTCAACGCGGCCGGCACGGCCACCACCACGTTGATCGTGCCCGGCTCCGGAACGCCCTCCGCGCCCTCACCGGGCCGCGCCGCCCAGCCGCGCACGTCCACGCCCGCCGTGACGAACGCCTCCACACCCGCGTCGCGCGCGTGCGCGTACGCCGACACGTCCGCCGCCGTCATCAGACCCACCCCGGGCCCGCTCAGGCCCGCGTCCGCGGCGAGGGAGGCGAGGTGCCGCTCCGGATCGGTACGCCGGTAGCCGTGCGTCACCTGTGCGTTGAGGATCCACGCCCGCTCACCGATGCCGCCGCCCAGCACCGCGCTGCTGATCGCCCGGCGCCCGGGACCCGCCGCCCACACCAGCGCGTGCAGCCGTTCACCGTCCTCGGCCCGGGTCAGCCGGCGCGGGGCCGGCAGGGCGGGCGTGGCGGGGTGCGGGGGCAGGACGGCGGTCACCGTGCGGGCTCCTGGCGGGCGGCGGCCCCCACGAGGCGGGCCTGACGTGGGTCGGCCCGACCGATCGTAGGCCAGGCCGGGGCCGCGTCCGCCGCCGGGGTGATCACACCGCGGCGGCCTCCTCCGGCGCGCGGAAGCAGGCGGTGACCGTCTTGCCGTGCGGGCAGGGCCGCGCCTCCCAGGTGTCCGCCAGGACGTCGACCAGCAGCATGCCGCGCCCGCCGACCCGCTCCTCGCTCGGCTCGCGCGGCGTGGGCAGGGAGGCGGACCCGTCGTGCACGGAGATGTGCAGGCAGCGGGTATCCCACGACATCACCAGCTGCGCGTCGGTGCCGGCGTGCACATGCGCGTTGGTGACCAGCTCCGACACCGTGAGCAGCACGGAGTGGACCGTCTCGGGCGCTGTCTCGTCCCAGCCCAGGGAGGCGAGGTGCTCCTGCGCCCAGTCACGGGCCGCCTTGACCCCCTGGCCCATCGGCAGGGAGCGGGCCCAGCCCACGGTGCGGACCGACGATTCGTTCATGGAGTCCTTTCGGTGATCGGCCCGCGGCCCGCGCGGTCGCGCGGCGCCGTCAGGCCCGGGATCGGCTCAGCGCCGGCCACCGCGCAGCCGTCCCAGCAGCCGCTGGGCCTGCGCCCGCCGCCGGGGGTCGGCCGCGGCCCTGCGTACCTGTTCGGCCGTGCGGCGCCCCTGCGGACTCCGGGCGAACTGCTTGATGCGCTCCACCATGCCGGGCATGGCGACTCCTCTCGGTAGGCGACGGCGTGTGCGTGCCGCTGTCCTTCTACCCCCGGAGGGCCGGTACAGCCCGGCGCGGCCGGGGATTCTCCGAACCTCCGCACGCCCCTGCGCGGTTGACGGTGGTCCGCTTACCGCTGACGGTGAGCGGCGCCTCGTCACGGGATGTGTTTGCCGACCGGCCCTGCGGCAAACCGGTGTCCATGACCGAACAGAACAAGAATGCGAACCGGAAGACCTCGACCGCCGGGTCCACGGCGTCCAAGGCCGCCTCGACCGCCGACAAGACCGCCGGCAAGGCGACCGAGACGGCGAACGGCGCGGCCTCCAAGGCGGCCGACGCCGCCAACGGCGTGGCCTCGAAGGCGTCTGACGCCACGTCGGCCCTCGCGTCCGGCACCGAGCGTGCCGCGCGCGTGGCGAACGGCGCCGCCCAGTCCGCCGTCAAGGGCGCGGAGGCCGGCCGCCGCGCCGTCGTCACCGCCTCCGGGCAGGTGGCCGCCGGCGCCAAGACCGCCTGGACCGTCATCGCCAACCGCAGGCTGGTCGCCGCCGGCGCGGCCGCCGGACTGACCGCGCTGACCGCCGCCTCCTACGCGGTGGGCCGCCGCGCGGAACGCCACGCCCACGGGCCCCTGACCCGGATGACCGGCGGACGTATCTGACGTCCTCCGGGGCCGGAGCGGACCGAGCCCACTCGCGCGGCGACGCCCCGGCGGGGAAAGATGTCTCCGCAAGCGTGACAACCGACCTTTTGCGGAGGAGTGGGCACATGCAGCACGAGCGAGCGGGCGGTCCGGCCGGTCCCGAGGATCTCGTCGACGTCGCTCGGCTGGTCACGGCGTACTACGCGCTCCACCCCGACCTGGACGACCCGGGGCAGCGCGTGGCGTTCGGCACCTCGGGGCACCGCGGCTCGTCACTGGCCGCCGCGTTCAACGAGGACCACATCGCCGCGACCAGCCAGGCCATCGTCGAGTACCGCGCCGCGCAGGGCACCGACGGACCGCTCTTCCTCGGCGCGGACACCCACGCCCTCTCCGAACCGGCGCGGGTCACCGCCCTGGAGGTGTTCGCCGCCAACGGTGTGACGGTGCTGATCGACAGCGCCGACGGCTACACGCCCACCCCGGCCGTCTCGCACGCCGTGCTCAACCACAACCGGGGCCGCGGCACGGGACTCGCCGACGGCGTCGTCGTCACCCCGTCCCACAACCCGCCCGCCGACGGCGGGTTCAAGTACAACCCGCCCAGCGGCGGCCCCGCCGGCTCGGACGCCACCGGCTGGATCCAGGAACGTGCCAACGAGATCATCCGCGGCGGCCTGAAGGACGTCCGCCGCATCCCGTACGCGCGCGCCCTGGCCGCGTCGAACACCGGCCGCTACGACTTCCTCGGCACGTACGTCGCCGACCTGCCCAGCGTGCTCGACCTCGACGCGATCCGCGCCGCCGGCGTCCGTATCGGCGCCGACCCGCTGGGCGGGGCGTCCGTCGCCTACTGGGGCCGGATCGCCGAGGAACACCGCCTGGACCTCACGGTGGTGAACCCGCTGACCGACCCCACCTGGCGGTTCATGACGCTCGACTGGGACGGCAAGATCCGCATGGACTGCTCGTCGCCGTACGCGATGGCGTCCCTCATCGGACAGCGCGACCGCTTCGACATCGCGACGGGCAACGACGCCGACGCCGACCGGCACGGCATCGTCACCCCGGACGCCGGCCTGATGAACCCCAACCACTATCTCGCCGTCGCGATCGGCTACCTGTACGCGCACCGCGAGCAGTGGCCGTCGGCGGCGGGCGTCGGCAAGACCCTCGTCTCGTCGGCGATGATCGACCGGGTCGCCGCCGACCTGAAGCGCGAACTGGTCGAAGTGCCGGTCGGCTTCAAGTGGTTCGTGGACGGACTGGTCGACGGCAGCCTCGGCTTCGGCGGCGAGGAGTCGGCCGGGGCGTCCTTCCTGCGCCGCGACGGCTCGGTGTGGACCACCGACAAGGACGGCGTCATCCTGGCGCTGCTCGCCTCCGAGATCACCGCGGTCACCGGGAAGACGCCGTCCCGGCACTACGCCGAACTGACCGCGCGCTTCGGCGAACCCGCCTACGAGCGCATCGACGCCCCCGCGACCCGCGAGGAGAAGGCACGCCTGGCGAAGCTGTCCCCGGCGCAGGTCACCGCGGACACCCTGGCGGGGGAGCCGGTCACCGCCGTGCTCACGGAGGCGCCCGGCAACGGCGCGTCCATCGGCGGCATCAAGGTGACCACGGAGAGCGCCTGGTTCGCGGCCCGCCCGTCGGGCACGGAGGACGTGTACAAGATCTACGCCGAGTCGTTCCAGGGTCCGGAGCATCTGCGCCGGGTCCAGGAGGAGGCGAAGGGGGTCGTGCTGGCGGCGCTGGGCGGCTGAAGCTCGGCTTGTCTGCCGGCCCGTCAGCCGGTCCGGATCTCCGTGGCGGACGGGGTGGTGAGCCCGGCCGGCACGGAGGCCCCCGGCGGCAGCGTCACCGGGGCTTCCTCGGACTGCTGGAGCACGGTGTCGCCGGGCCCCTCGGCCGGGGCGCCGGCGCCCGTGGACAACTGCGACCAGGCGCCGAGGGCCAGGGCGATGGCGGCGGCGGTCCCCACGACACGCCCGATGCGGCGGAGCCGGGCGCGGGCGTCGAGGTCCCGCCAGGCGGGCCCCTCCCAGGGGTCGTCGGGCTGCCAGAGGTCGCCGACGGGGTCGGGGGTGTCGTGACGGGGCGGGGGCGAGGGCCGCTGTGCGGGTTCGGGGGCTCGGGGCGGCTGTGGAGGCTGCGGGGAGCGTCCCGCCGCCCGCTGCACCGCGGAGGGCTCCCAGGGGGCGGACGTACGGATGGCCTGCTCGCTGTCCATGAGGAACCGCTGCCAGACGTCGTCGGGCAGGGACGGCACCCCGTCCTCCCGATCCCGCGGCGTTCCGCCGTCGTCCGGTCCCTGCACGGTCACGTCCGTCCATTCCCTTTCACGTCCGGGAGCCCGCCAGGATCATCGCACAGCGCCGGAACGGGGAAACGGGGGACCGGCACGAGGTGATCTGCGGGCCGGTGGGGGCTTGTCGGGCAGTTCCCCGCACCCCTAGGGGCCAGGGGCGCGGGAAACTGCGCGAACAGCCCCCCCTTCGGCCCGCACCGGCGACGAGACGGGAACGACCGTAGACGCCCCCACCGACACCGTTTGCCGGCCCCCACCGACACCGTTTGCCGAACCGGCGACATCACTCGCCCCGCCCCCGCACAACCCCGCATGCTCGGCGTACGCCCCAAAAGCCATCCGAGCGACTCAGGAGCCCCTCGTGCCGGTACCGACCTCGCCCCCCGTCCACCGACTCGTCCCCGCACCCGAGGGCCGCGTGCACCTGGTGGAGCAGGGCAGCGGTCCGCTCGTGCTGCTCGTGCACGGGTTCCCCGAGGGCTGGTACTCCTGGCGCCACCAGCTGCCCGCCCTCGCCGCGGCCGGCTACCGGGCCGTGGCCGTGGACGTGCGCGGCCACGGCCGTTCCTCCCGGCCCGGCGACCCTGACGCGTACCGCGTACGGGAACTCGTGGACGACGCCGTCGCGGTGGTCGAGGCCCTCGGGGAGCGGACCGCCGTCGTCGTCGGCCACGACTGGGGCTCGTCCGTCGCCTCGAACGCCGCCCTGCTCCGGCCGGACGTCTTCCGCGCGGTGGCGATGCTCAGCGTCCCCTACGCCCCGCGCGGCGGCCCGCGCCCCAGCACGGTCTTCGCGTCGATGGGCGGCGACGAGGAGTTCTACGTGTCGTACTTCCAGGAGCCGGGCCGTGCCGAGGCGGAGATCGAGCCGGACGTACGCGGCTGGCTCGCCGGGTTCTACGCGGCCCTGTCCGCCGACACCATGCCGGGACCGGCCGCGCCCTCCCCGTACTTCACCGGGCCGGGCGGAACCCTCCGTGAACGGTTCCCCGCGGACCGGCGCCCCGCGTGGCTCACCGACGCCGAACTCGACGTGTACGCCGGCGAGTTCGAGCGCACCGGGATGAGCGGCGCGCTGGCCCGCTACCGCGCCATGGACCGGGACTGGGAGGACCTCGCCGCGTACGACGGGGCGCCGGTCACCCAGCCGTCCCTGTTCATCGGAGGCGAACTCGACGCGTCCACCACGTGGATGGCCGACGCGATCGACGCCTTCCCGGTCACCCTGCCGGGACTGGTGTCCTCGCACATCCTGAAGGGCTGCGGGCACTGGGTGCAGCAGGAACGCCCCGAGGACGTCAACCGCCTCCTCACGGACTGGCTCGCCGCCCTGCCCGCGGCCCCGTGCTAGGTTCCCGCACGACAGCGAGCGCACGACACCCGGCGCGGCCGGGTTCTCGGGGACGGACGGCGGCGAACCATGACGTCGGAGCACACCGGAACACCGGACGGTGACGGCGAGGCACCTCTGCCTCGGATCCTCTGCGACACGGCCGCACTGGCGGCCGCCGCCGGCGACGGGACCGCCGGCGCGCTGTGGCGGCTCGCCGAGTCCGGGCGGCAGCTCGACGCCAACGTCGTCCGTCTGCCGCCCGGCCACCGCGTGGACACCCACCGCGAGCCCGATCTCGACGTCCTGCTGCTGGTCCTCGCCGGCGACGGCGCCCTCACCGCCCCGGACGGCGAACACCCCCTCCCCGCAGGCACCCTCACCTGGCTCCCGCACGGCTCCACCCGCTCCCTGGCAGCGGGCCCCGACGGCCTCACGTACCTCACCGTCCACCGCCGCCGCCCGGGTATGACCATCGGCACCCGCCCGTCCTGACCCGCGCCGCGTGAGCCGGACCGCTTCCGCGGGCGCCCGCCGGAGCGATCGTTATGATGCCCGCATCGTTCAAACGAACATTCCGTCGCGGGGAGGGGCCTCATGCGCGAGCCGGTCGAGGTCAGGAGGCAGCGGATCCTCGCTGCCGTGGAGTCCCGGGGATCCGCGCGGGTGAGTGATCTCGCCGCCGAGCTCGAGGTGTCCGTGGTGACCGTGCGGCGGGACGTGGAGGAGCTGGCCCAGGAGGGCAGGCTGCGCCGCGGGCACGGCGTCGTGCGCTCCACCCTCGCCGCCCGCGACATCCCCGCGCCGCGCCCGCCGGACGGCGACACCGTGGCCGTCGTCGTGCCCGAGCGTCACCACTACCTGTACGAGTCCCTGCACGGCGCCCGCTCCGTGCTGGAAGCGTCCGGCAAGCGCATCGCGCTGCACATCGCACCCCAGGTCGCGGGCGCCGAACGCCCCCTGGTCGAGCGGGTGTTGGAGGACGGCGCCGCCGGTCTGCTGCTCGCCCCGCGCTGGCGCACCCTCGCCGACGAGGAGGCCGACCACGCCTGGCTCGCCGCGCTGGAGGTGCCCGCCGTGCTGATGGAGCGGCGCCCGGGGACGGGCACCGCGCTGCACGCCATGGACTCCGTCTGCTCCGACCACGTCTACGGCGCCCACCTGGCCGTCGAGCACCTGGTGGGCCTCGGGCATCGGCGGATCGTGTTCGCCACCCGCGACGACAGTCCCACCGCGCGCACCCTGCGGTCGGCGTGCGCCCGGATCGCCGAGGCGCACCCGCTCGTCGAGGCGTGGGCGTGGACGCTGAGCGCGCCCGAGGCCGGCCAGGAGGGCCCGTACGCGCCGGAGGAGACCGCCGGACTGCACGAGGTGCTGCGGAGGACGGGCGCCACGGCGGCGGTGCTGCATGGTGACGTCGACGCGCTGATGCTGGTGCAGCGGCTCGCGGACCACGGGGTGCGCGTCCCGGAGGACTGCTCCGTCGTCGCCTACGACGACGTGGTCGCCGGCCTCGGCACGACCCCGCTGACCGCCGTCGCCCCGCCGAAGGCGGACGTCGGCCGGGCGGCCGCCGAACTCCTCCTGGAACGCCTGGACTCGGAGGCCGCGGGCCCCACCCCCGTACGCCGGGTGGAACTCCTGCCCTCCCTCTCCGTCCGCGGCTCCACACGCGCCCTCTGAACGACCACCCCCTTCCGCCCGCACCGGCCGCCACAGAGACCGCGCCCACCCACGTGAGCGTTTGAACGTTTCATTTTCTTCTGATCGATCTATTGACCGTTTACCGGTCGAGCCCCCACGATTCCCGTGTCCCGAACAGCCGTGTCCCAGACACGCCAGGAGCCGCGGGAGGCGCCATGCCCGGTCGACACCGCCGTCGGTCCGTGCTCGCCGCGATGGCCGCCGCGCCGCTTGCAGGAGCCCTCGGCGCCTGCAGCGGGGGCGCGGACGACGCCCCATCAGGCAGCAGCGGAACCGGTACCGGAAAGAAGCCCGTTCGCGTCACCTTCTGGTCCGCCCTGCGCGGCAGCCAGGAAGTGGTCGACGCCTTCAACCGCACCCACGACCGCATCCAGGTCGACTTCCAGCAGATCCCCTCAGGAGGCCAGGGCGGTTACGCGAAACTCAGCAACGCCGCCCGCGCGGGCAACGCCCCCGACGTCGCCACGATCGAGTACCCGCAGGTGCCGGGGTTCGCCATCGACGGCGTCGCCCGCGACATCACCGACCTCGTCGACGACCGGCTGCGGGCGGAACTGCTGCCGCAGGCGTTCGGCCTGACCACCTTCCAGGGGCGGGTGTTCAGCGTCCCCCTCGACGTCGAGCCGATGGTGATGCACTACCGCGCCGACCTGTTCGACCGGTACGGCCTCCAAGTGCCGCGTACCTGGTACGAGTTCGCCGACCTCGCCCGCGTCGTCCGGCGCAAGGCGCCCGAGCGGCGGCTGGTGCTGTTCCCCACCGACGGCGCCACGCAGTTCGCCGCCTACTCCTGGCAGGCGGGCGCCCAGTGGTTCGACACCCGCGACGGCGCCTGGAACGTCTCCCTCGCCGATGCCCCCACCCGCCGCGTCGCCGCGTACTGGCAGGACCTGATCGACCGCGACGACGTCTTCATGAACGCCGTCGAGAGCAGGCAGTCCGACGCCCAGATCGGCAACGGGCTCGTCCTGACGCGGCTCAGCGGCGCCTGGGACGCCGGCGCGCAGATGAACGCACGCCCCGGCCAGAAGGGCCAGTGGCGCATCGCCCCGCTGCCCCGGTGGGACACCGCCCGCCCCGCCGTCGGCACCCACGGCGGCTCCACCTTCGCCGTCACCAAGGACAGCAGGAACCCCGAGGCCGCGATGGAGTTCATCGCCTGGCAGGTCTCCCACCCCGACGCCCTGCGCGCCCGCCTGTCCAGCGGCACCAGCAGCCAGTACCCGGCGGCCTCCGCCCTCGTCGCCGTCGGCCGGGACGCCTTCGACCGCTCCTACTACGGCGGCCAGGACATCTACACCCTCTTCGAGCAGGAGGCGGCCAAGATTCGCGACGGCTGGGTCTGGGGCCCGCGGATGACCGCCACCGGCCGGGTCATGCAGGACTCCTTCGCCCGGGTCTCCGCGGGCCGCGGGACGATCGTCGGCTCGATGCGCGCCGCCCAGGACGGCACGATGCCCGACCTCAAGGCCCTCGGCCTGTCGACCACCCAGCACAGCACCTGAGCCGCCCGAAAGGCAGGTGACACCCCTCATGACCGCGACGACCGAGCACACCGTGCGGGTCCCCGCCCCGCGCACCGCCGCCCCCTCCGCCCGCACCCGCCGCACCGCCCGGCGCCGCAGACTGGGCGCCGCCGGCGTGCTGATGGCCCCCTTCTTCCTGCTGCTGACCACCGTCTTCCTGATCCCCGTCGGCACCGCCGCCTACCTCAGCTTCTCCAGCGACGACCAGCCCGGCCTCGGCTTCGGCCCCGAACGCACCGTCTTCGTCGGCCTGCGCAGCTACGCCGCCGTCCTCACCGACCCGACCTTCCTCGGCGGCCTCGGCACCGTCGCCGCGTACTGCCTGATCTACATCCCGCTCATGGTCGTCGGCGCGCTGCTGCTGGCCCTGCTGCTCGACTCCGGCGTCGTACGCCTGCGCGCCTTCGCACAGCTCGGGCTGTTCCTGCCGCACGCCGTGCCCGGCATCATCGCCGCGCTGATCTGGCTGTACCTCTACACCCCCGGCATCAGCCCGGTCATCGACCTGTTCGCCCGCGCCGACATCACCGTCGACTTCCTGGGCGTGCACACCGTCCTGCCGTCCATCGTGAACATCGCCCTGTGGAGCAACCTCGGCTACAACATGGTGGTCTTCTACGCCGCCCTCCAGGCCGTGCCCCGCGAGGTGATCGAGGCCGCCGTCGTCGACGGGGCAGGCCCCGTGCGCACCGCGCTCCAGGTGAAGACCCCGCTGGTGCGGGCGTCCATCGTGATGGTCGCCATGTTCACCCTCATCTGGGCGCTGCAGCTGTTCACCGAGCCGATGCTGCTCAGCCAGTCCTCCCAGATGATCAACTCCCGTTTCTCGCCCAGCATGTACATCTACGACGCGGCCTTCACCCGCAACAACTACAGCCTCGCCGCGGCCGCCTCGGTGGTCCTGCTGCTGTGCACCGTCGCCCTGTCCTACGGCGTCACCCGCCTCACCAGCCGCGACTCCACCGCCGAGGAGGCCCGATGAGCGCCACCGGCACCACCGCGCTGCGCCCCCGCCTGCTGGGCCGGGCCACCGTCAACGCCGTCGTCGCGATCTCCGTGCTCTACACCCTGCTGCCCGTGCTGTGGCTGGTGCTCGCCGCCGCCAAGAACCGCGACGCCCTCTTCGGCAGCGACCTGCTCTCCCTGAGCGGCTTCTCCTTCGGGCAGAACCTCACCGACCTGTTCGCCATGGACGGCGGCCTGTACGGACGCTGGTACGTCAACAGCCTGCTGTACGCGGTGCTCGGCGCCGCCGTCGGCGCGCTGGTGAGCGTCGCCTGCGGCTACGCCTTCGACAAGTACCGCTTCCGGCACAAGGAGAAGCTGTTCGGCCTGGTCCTCGCCGCCGTCATGGTGCCGCAGACGGTGCTCGCCCTGCCGCTGTACCTGATGGCCTCCGGGGCCGGGCTGGTCAACACCTTCTGGGCGGTGTTCATCCCCGTCCTCTTCAACCCGTTCGGCGTCTACCTCGGCCGCATCTTCAGCCAGGGCTACGTCCCCGACGAGGTGCTGGAGGCCGCCCGCATCGACGGCGCCGGCGAACTCACCATGTACGCGCGGGTCGCGCTGCGGATGCTGGGACCCGGACTGGTCACCGTGTTCCTGTTCCAGCTCACCGCCATCTGGAACAACTTCTTCCTGCCCATGGTGATGCTCTCCGACCAGGACCTGTACCCGGTCAGCCTCGGCCTGTACGCGTGGAACAGCTCCGCGTCCGTCTCACCCGAGTACTACCCCGTGGTCATCATGGGTTCGCTGCTCGCCGTGGTGCCGCTGATCCTCGCCTTCGTCCTGCTCCAGCGCTTCTGGCGCAGCGGTCTGACCGCCGGCGCCGTGAAGTGAACGCCCACGCAAGGAGTCACCGCACCACATGACCGAGCCCACGCCCGGCCCCCGTCCCCGCGCCGCCCTCGCCATGTCCGCGGGCGCCGCCTCCGCCGTCCTCGGCCCCGAGTCGCGCGCCGCCCTCGACGCCCTGTGCGACCTCGCCCCCACGGTGCTGGAGGACTTCACCATCCCCGCCGCCCGTGCCGTGCTCGCCGACGTCGAACTGCTCGTCACCGGCTGGGGCTGTCCGCCCCTGGACGACGACGTGCTGCGGGCGGCGCCCCGGCTGCGGGCGGTCGTGCACACCGCCGGCAGTGTCCGCGGCCATGTCACCGACGCCTGCTGGGACCGCGGTGTCGAGGTGTCGTCCGCCGCCGCGGCCAACGCCGTCCCCGTCGCCGAGTACACGCTCGCGATGATCCTCCTCACCGGCAAACGGGTCCTGGAGAGCGCCCGCGAGTACCGCGCCTCCCGCACCCGCGCCGACTGGCTGCACACCCCCCGCACGGTCGGCAACCACCGCCGTACCGTCGGCATCCTCTCCGCGTCCCTCATCGGCCGCCGCGTGATCGACCTGCTCCGCCCGCACGACGTCGACGTACTGCTGCACGACCCGTACGTCGACGAGGCCGAGGCCGCCCGGCTCGGCGTGCGCGGCGTCGGACTCGCCGAGCTGTTCCGGCTGAGCGACACCGTCAGCGTCCACACCCCGCTGCTGCCCGAGACCCGCGGCCTGGTCTCCCGGGAGCTGATCGGCTCCATGCGGCCCGGCGCCGTGCTCATCAACACCGCACGCGGCGCGGTCCTCGACCAGGACGCGCTCACCGACGCCGCCCTCGCCGGCCGCATCCGCGCCGTGCTCGACGTGACCGAACCCGAAGTCCTCCCGCCCGACCACCCGTTGTGGGACTGCGACCACGTCCTCATCACCCCGCACCTCGCCGGCTCGCAGGGCAACGAGTGGCGCCGACTCGCCGACACCGCCGTCTCCGAGGTCGCCCGCTGGGCAGCCGGAGAGGGCTTCCTGCACCCCGTCCGACGCGAAAGGCTGGCCTTCCTCGCATGAGCATCCCGTTCGAACTGCCCGCCGACGACCACGACATCAGTCCCCGCACCGGATACACCCGGGCCCACTGGGAGGCGGTGGCGGACGGGCTGCTCACGGCCGCCTGGCGCTGGGCCACCCCGGCCGGCGCCCTGCTGCACCTGCCCGGCCGCCCCTCCCGCTCGGGCGTGCGCTCCGACGGCCTCGAAGGGTACGCCCGGACGTTCCTCGCCGCCGCCTTCCGCGTCGCGGGCGCCGACGGTGACGACCCGCGGAACCTGCTGGAGCGGTACGCGGCAGGTCTGGCCGCCGGCACCCGCACCCCCGGCCGTGACGACACCGAGTCCTGGCCCGAGATCCTCGACTTCGACGTCCAGGGCCAGCCCATGGTGGAGTCCGCGTCCGTCGCCCTCGGCTTGAGGCTCACCGCGCCCTGGCTGTGGGACAAGATCGACTCCGGTGTGCAGGACCGCGCCGAGGAGTGGCTGCGCGGCGCGCTGCGGCACACCCCCGCGCCCAACAACTGGTACCTCTTCCCGTACACCGTCGCCGGGTTCCTGGAGTCCGTCGGCCGGGGCGACGCCGAGACCGCCGCCGCCCGGGAGCGGGCGCTGGACCTGCTGGAGAGCTGGTACCGCGGCGACGGCTGGTACGCCGACGGCGACGGACGCGCCTTCGACCACTACAACGGCTGGGCCCTGCACCTCTACCCGGTCCTCGACGCCCACCTCGCGGGGGATGCCGACGCCCTCGCCCACCACGGCGGACGCCTCCGCGCCCACCTCGACGGCTTCTCCCTGATGTTCGGCGCGGACGGCGCCCCGCTCCACTACGGCCGCTCGCTCACATACCGCTTCGCCGCCTCCGCCGCCGTGTCACTGGGTGCGGTCACCGGGCACACCCCGCTGACGCCGGGTGCCTCCCGCCGCATCGTGAGCGGCAGCCTGCGCCACTTCCTCGACCGGGGCGCGCTCAACCCCGACGGGCTGCTGTCCCTCGGCTGGTACGGCCCGCACGAGGCGAGCCTCCAGGAGTATTCAGGGCCCGCCTCGCCGTACTGGGCGTCGAAGGCGTTCGTCGCGCTGCTCGCCCCCGCGGACCACGCCCTGTGGACGGACACCGAGGAGCCCGCCCCGGTGGAGGAGACCGACCGGGTGCTGTCCCTGCCCGGACCCGGCCTGCTCCTGCAGTCCACCCGCGCCGACGGCACCGTACGGCTGCACAACCACGGCAGCGACCATGTGCGGCCGCACGAGGGGGAGTGGGCGGCCGACGACGACCCGCACTACGGCCGCCTGGCGTACTCCACCCGCACCGGACCCACCGCCCCGGCGAACGTCGCCGACAACCATCTGTCGGTGGAGGTGGCCGGGCGGCCCAGTGTGCGCCGCCGCGTCCACCCCCTGGGCGCGGGACACGGCGACGGCTGGGGCTGGGCCGCCTCCTGGCACCGGCCGGTGTTCGCCGCGGGCCCGCCGATGGTGCCGGGCCTGACGGTCGAGAGCGTCACCGTCGCGCACGGCGGTCTGGAGTTGCGCGCACATCGCGTGGTGGGGGCGCCGCCCGGATCACGGGTCACCCTCACCGGCTGGGCCACCGGCCCGGAGGAGCCGACGGTCTCCGCCCTGCACGGCCTGTACGGCTGGGACACCCCGGCCCCGGAGACGCTCCCGGCGCCCCAGGGCACCGCCTGGACCCCCTGGGCGCACGTGCCCCGCCTCACCGGCGGCTGCGGCGGCACCACCGTGCACCTCGCCCTGGCGTCCCTGACCACCGGCCCCGACGCGCCGTCTCCGGAGGACGCGGTGACCGATGTGCGGGTGGAGGACGGGACCGTGGAGGTGACGTGGGCGGCGGACGGCTCCCGCACCCGCGTCTCGTTCGGGCGGCCGTTGGAGGTGCGCCACACGCGCCCGTAGCCGCGGCCGGCCGGCCTCAGGACTGTGCGTCCGCCGCACGCTCCGGGGCCGGCACGCCGTTGTCGGGCGCGGTGTAGAACACCGAGGTGCCCTGCTTGCCGCGCTGGGCCTGGTTGCGCGCGACCAGGCCCTCCAGGGTGGAGCGGATCACCGTCACCTTGATGGTGCGTTCGGGATGCGCCTGGCCCAGCGCCGTGGCGACCTCCGCCGCCGAACGGGGCTCCTTCTGCTCGTCCAGATGACGGCGCACCAGGTCCACCAGCTTCGGCGTGTCGCCCTGGGCGGACTCCGCGGCCTTGGCCGGCGCCTTCACCGCGGACGCCTTCCCGGCGGGCTTGGGGGTGGCGGGCTTGCGCGCCGACCTGGCGCCGGTGGCCTTCGCCGAGCCGGCGGGCTTCGACCCGCCGTTGGCCTTCGCCGTGCTGCCGGCCTTGGCGGCACCGGCGGTCTTGGCGGCACCCACGGCCTTCGTCGAGCCGCCCTCCTTCGTGGCACCACCCGACTTCGCGGACGCGGCGCTCTGGCCCGCACCGCCCGCCGACACCTTCTTCCGCTTCGGCTTCTCCGCCTCCGACTCGACCGCGCCGCGGCCGCGCGGCGCGGGCACGGTCGCGCGTCCGGACCCGGCGGTCTCCTCCGCCGGCTCGGCGGACTCGTCCTCCGAGGGCTCGCTGACCGAAGCGGACTCAGCGACCGCGCTGTCCCCGACGGCCTCCGCCGAGGAAGCGCCCTCCGCGGCGGAAACGGCGTCAGCCGGGGGCCCCGCCGCCAGATCCAGCGCCTGCTGCATCTTCACCAGCAACGCATGGTCCCGCCGAAGCGCCTCCAACTGCTGCTGCAGCTCGGCGATCTCGGCGCCGACCCGCTCCTGCTCCTTGGCGTTGCGCTCGAGGTCGTTCGCGACCTGGGCGACGTACTGCGACGTGAGATCGGTGGTGGCGACGGTCGAGTGGTCGGACATGAGGGCGTCCTTTCGTCGTGTGGTCTGCCGGTGGCCAGTCATGGTACGGCCGGGCGGGGTTGACCGTTTCTCCTCCGCGGCCTCCCGCAGGGACGCCCGGTTGACGCCCGTGAGGCGCGAGGTGCCGCCGTTTCCTTCCGGACGCTGTGTCCACGCCATTGACAAGTGATGCGCGAGCCGGAAACTTCAAAGCGAGAGCCGCAAGAAATGAACGACGTCCCGCAAATATCGAATCGGGCGTCGGCAATCCTCGGCAGGTCACCGGGCTGCCCGGGTGGCCGCGCGCCCTCAGCACCCGCCGTGGAACGAGGACTTCATGAGACGACGCACGCGTTTCGGCCTGCGTACGATCACCGGCCTGCTCCTGGCCGGCCTGGTCGCCGCCGGTCTCCCACCCGCTACGGCCGGCGCGGCCGCCGAGGCCGTCCGCGGACCCGACCTGGCGCTCGGCAGAAGCGCCACGGCCACCGGGTCCCATCCCGAACACCCCGCCACCAACATCACCGACGGCAGTCAACTCACCTACTGGGAAGGCCCCTTGGGTGACTTCCCGCAGTCCGTGCGCCTCGACCTGGGCGCCACGGTCGGCGTCGACGAGGTCGTGCTGAAGCTGCCGGCCTCCTGGGAGGCGCGCACTCAGACCCTGGCCGTGGAGGGCAGCACCGACGGTACGTCGTTCACCGCGCTGTCCGCCTCGGCCGCCCACCGCTTCGACCCCGACCGGGCCAACACCGTCACGCTCACCTTCCCGGCCCGCGACGTACGCCATCTCCGCGTCCGCGTCACCGCCAACACCGGCTGGAACGCCGCCCAGCTGTCCGCGCTCGAGGTGTACGGCGAGGACGGAGGAGGGGGACCGGAGCAGCCGCCGGCCGACGGAACCAATCTGGCCCTCGGCAAACCCGCCGAGGCGACCTCCACGATTCACTCCTTCGTGGCAGCCAACGCCACCGACGGGCGCGTCGACACCTACTGGGAGTCGGCCGGTCACCCCGCCACGCTCACCGTCCACCTCGGCGCCGAGGCCGACGTCACCGCCGTCGTGGTGAAGCTGAACCCGGACGCGGCATGGGAGCGGCGCACCCAGAGCATCGAGGTCCTCGGACGTGACGGCTCGTCCAGCGCCTACACCACGCTCAAGGCCCGCGCCGACCACACCTTCGACCCGGCGGGCAACGGCAACAGCGTCACCATCCCCGTCACCGGACGTGCCGCCGACGTCCAGCTCAAGTTCGCGCACAATACGGCCGGTTACGGCGCCCAGGTCGCCGAGCTGGAGGTCCGGGGCACGGCCGCGCCCAACCCCGACCTGACCGTCACCGCCCTCGACTGGACCCCCGCCGCACCCACGGAGACGGACCCGGTCACCGTCCGCGCCACCGTGCGCAACGCCGGCACCGCCCAGTCCGCCGCCGCGACCGTGAACGTCAGCCTGGAGGGCACCGTCGTGGGCAGCGCACCCGTCGCCGGGCTCGCCCCGGGCGCCACCGCCACGGTGTCGGTGGACGCGGGCGCCCGCGCGAGGGGCAGTTACACCGTGTCCGCCGTGGTCGACCCCACGGACACCGTCCCCGAACTGGACGAGACCAACAACAGCCGTACCGCTTCCCAGAAGCTGACCGTCGCGCAGAGCCCCGGCCCCGACCTGGAGGTGACCGGCATCCGCACCAGCCCGGCCACCCCCGCCGTCGGCGCTTCGGTGTCGTTCACCGTCTCCGTGCACAACCGGGGTACCTCACCCGCCCCCGCCGGTTCGGTCACCCGGCTCACCGTCGCCGGGCGCACCCTCGACGGGGTCACGGGGGCGGTCGCCGCCGGCGCCACCGCCGAGATCGCCGTCGCCGGCACCTGGACCGCCACGGCGGGCCCCGCCGTCCTCACCGCCACCGCGGACGCCACCGGCACCGTCACCGAGACCGACGAGCACAACAACGTCCTCAGCCGGTCGATCGTCGTCGGCCGTGGCGCAGCCGTCCCGTACACCGAGTACGAGGCGGAGGACGGCGCCTACCGGGGTACCCTGCTGACCGCCGACGCCCGACGCACCTTCGGCCACACCAACTTCGCCACCGAGTCCTCCGGCCGTCAGTCCGTCAGGCTCGACTCCACCGGCCAGTACGTCGAGTTCACCTCCACCGACGCCACCAACTCGATCGTCGTGCGCAACTCCATCCCCGACGCCCCGGGCGGCGGAGGCACCGAGGCCACGCTCAGCCTCTACGCCGACGGGCAGTTCGTGCAGAAGCTGGGCCTCAGCTCCAAGCACAGCTGGCTGTACGGCAGGACCGACGATCCCGAAGGACTCACCAACACGCCCCGGACCGACGCGCGCCGCCTCTTCGACGAGTCCCACGCGCTGCTCGTCGACACCTACCCGGCCGGCACCGTGTTCCGGCTCCAGCGCGACGCCGACGACAGCGCCGCCTTCTACGTCGTCGACCTGATCGACCTGGAGCAGGTGGCCCCGCCCGCCGAGAAGCCCGCGGGATGCGTCTCGATCACCGAGTACGGCGCCGTCCCCAACGACGGCATCGACGACACCGCCGCGATCCAGCGCGCCGTCACCGCCGACCAGCGGGGCGAGATCGGCTGCGTGTGGATCCCGGCGGGGCAGTGGCGGCAGGAGCAGAAGATCCTCGCCGACGATCCGCTGGACCGCGGACAGTTCAACCAGGTCGGCATCCGCGACGTCACCGTCCGGGGCGCCGGCATGTGGCACTCCCAGCTGTACACGCTGACGCCCCCGCACCAGGCGGGCGGCATCAACCACCCGCACGAGGGCAACTTCGGCTTCGACATCGACGACAACACGAAGATCTCCGACCTCGCCATCTTCGGCTCCGGCACCATCCGGGGCGGCGACGGGGGCGCCGAGGGCGGAGTCGGCCTCAACGGGCGCTTCGGCAGGAACACCCGCATCAGCAACGTGTGGATCGAACACGCCAACGTCGGCGTCTGGGCCGGCCGCGACTACTCCGACATCCCCGAGCTGTGGAACCCCGCCGACGGACTGGAGTTCACCGGCATGCGGATCCGCAACACCTACGCGGACGGCATCAACCTCACCAACGGCAGCCACGACTCCACCGTGACCAACTCGTCGTTCCGCAACACCGGCGACGACGCCCTCGCCGTGTGGTCCAGCAAGTACGTCAAGAACCCGGCGACCGACACCGGCCACGACAACCACTTCCGCAACAACACCGTGCAACTGCCCTGGCGCGCCAACGGCATCGCGATCTACGGAGGCCACGGCAACACGGTCGAGAACAACCTCGTGTACGACACCATGAACTACCCGGGCATCATGCTGGCCACCGACCACGACCCCACGCCGTTCTCCGGGCAGACCCTGATCGCCGGCAACGGGCTGTACCGCACCGGCGGGGCCTTCTGGAACGAGGACCAGGAGTTCGGCGCCATCACCCTGTTCGCCCAGGGACCCGACATCCCCGGCGTGGTCATCCGCGACACCGACATCCACGACTCGACGTACGACGGCATCCAGTTCAAGACCGGTGGCGGCGCCATGCCGGACGTGCGGATCTCGGACGTCACCATCAGCAAGTCGAACAACGGCTCCGGCATCCTCGCCATGAGCGGGGCACGGGGCAGCGCCACCCTGACGAACGTCACCATCACCGGATCGGCCGAAGGGGACGTGCTGATCGAACCCGGTTCCACCTTCGTGATCAACCGGTAGGCGTTCACACGCCGATTGCTCCGTCCGGCGGGCCCGCACCCCACGCGAGGGTGCGGGCCCGTCACCCGTGCGGCCCCTTGCCGGAAGGCGCCCCGCCGCGGGCGGCACCGGTTGCGGACGGCGCAGACGGGGGACTTCGCGCGGACGCGCGCGAGGAGCCAAGGCGATCCCGGCGGGACGAGGCCAGGCTGAGTCCATGGCTTCATCGATCGACTGCCCGGACCGTGCGCCCCGCGCCGTGTCCGGCGCCGCCCGGCGACCGTCCGCCGGACCCGTCCGCCTCCGTACCGGGGTGCGGCCGCGGGCCGTCGTGCTCATCGTCGTCGCCGTCCTCGCCGCCCTCACCGGGTGCGGGCCGGGCGGCACCTTCGGCGCGCGGGACGACCCCGCCGCCACCGGCACCACGGCGCGCGAGCACCCGTCCGCGACCGCCCCCGCGGCCGGCGCGCCCGGAGCGGCCGGCACCGCGCAGGGCCGCCCGGCCACCGAGGCGCCCGCGGTGATCCCCGGCCTCGGCCCCCGCACCCGGGCCTGGATCCCGGACGACGCCCGCCAGGTGGTCGTGGTCACCGGACGCGACCGGAACGCCAACCAGTCCCGGGCCGTGCTGTACCGCCACACCGGCACCGGCTGGCAGGCAGGCCCGGTGTGGCCCGCCCGCAACGCGCTGCGCGGCTGGACCGACGACCACTGGGCCGGCGACCTGCGCTCGCCCATCGGCGTCCACAGCCTCTCCGACGCCGGCGGACTGCTCCCCGACCCCGGCACCCGGCTGCCCTACGACCGGTCCGACGGCTTCGCCGTCAGCGGCACCGGGTTCGAAGGTGAGCCGCTGGAAGGGTCGTTCGACTACGTCGTCGCCATCGACTACAACCGCGTACCCGGCACCTCCCCGCTGGACCTGACCCGGCCGCTGGGCGCCGACCGGGGCGGCGGCATCTGGCTGCACGTCGACCACGACGGCCCCACCCAGGGCTGCGTGAGCCTCAAGAAGCAGCACATGCGGGCCCTCCTGCTCGCCCTCGACCCCGCGCTGCACCCGGTGGTCGTCATGGGCGACGCCGCGTCCCTGCGTGAATGACCGCCGCCCCGCCGGGTCAGGGCGCGATGCCGACCCCGGGGACGCGGCTCCACGCCTTCTCCCGCGCGGCCGTCATCGCCGGCCAGGACGTGCCGCCCGGCCGCGGAAGCACCCGCGAGGCGTACGGCGCGGGGCGGAACGCGGGGTCGTAGAAACAGCCGGTGGCGTACACCTGGTCGAACGCGGGGCAGGACGCGGCGACCGAACGCGGCGTCGGCCGCTGCCCGGTGCGCACCCAGCGGTCCAGCGCCGCCAGCGAGGTGGCGTACTCGGCGTCGCTCAGCGCGGAGTGCTCGTGCTCACCGGTGAACGTCCGCACCAGCCACCGGTCGCGGTGCGCGCGTCGCAGCGTGTCCCGGTAGGCCGCCTCGTGCTCGACGAACGCGGTCGGGTCGTCCTTGGCGTGCAACGTCAGCACGGGAATCTCCACCCGCCCGGTGAGGTCGCTGTCGTACGACAGGTCGCGCACCGCCGCCGGGTCGGCGGAGAACCGCTCCACGCCCGCGTTGAGCGCCTTGTCGTCGTGCGAACCGGAGTAACGCACCCCGCGGTTGGAGAACGGGTTACGGCCGCCCAGCCGCTCGTGCACGATGTCGCGGAAGGTGAACACCGAGAAACGCAGATGCGACTCCAGCGTCCGCTCCGGGATGCCGGTGACGTTCAGGATGTCGTCCAGGTTCCGCTGCTGGAGGGCGGTGCGCTCCCCGGGCGGCGAGGCGTACCCGGTGCACTCCTGGAGCCGGGCGCGCAGCCCGGCCGTGGTCAGCGTCGAGCCGTGGCGCAAGCCTTGCCACAGCGGGTACTGCGGCTCCTCGGGGCGGGGCAGGTTGGCGCAGTAGTACTGGTAGACCACGCGCAGGTCGACGCGGTGGTCGTAGCCGCGGGAGCCGCCCCCCAGCACCCCGTTGGTGAGCAGCGCCCCGTCGTACGGGCCGCCCTTCCCGGCGTACGTCTCGACGACCTTCGCGGCCACGTTCCCGCCCCACGACTGGCCGTGCACATACGTCCGCCGGGGTTCGCCGAACTCCTCGACGAAGAGCCGCCGTACGTTCTCGGTGTCGGCGGCGGCCATCCGGGTGCCGTAGCCGCCCCTGCGGTACGACGAGCCTGCCCAGGCGTACCCCTGGTCCACCACCACCCGCCAGCGCCCGAGGTCCTCGACGCTGCGCCCCGGGTCCGAGGCGTCGCCCAGGTCGGGGCCGCCGTGGGCGTGCACGACGAGCGCGCCGTTCCACCGCCCGGGAACCGCGATCGCGTAGTGGGCGCCGTTCGCGTCCGTGCCGGTGTAGCAGGCGGTGCCGTCCGGCAGCCCCTCGGGACAGGCGGCCGGCCGGGGCCCGGTGTCCCGGGCCTGCGCGGCCGGCGCCGGGGCGAGGACGCCGGCCAGCGTCCCGGCGAGCAGCAGGCCCGCCACGCGTCGGCGGGAGCGGGGGAGACGGAGGGCATGACGGAATCTGTTCACGGTGCGGCTCCTGTTCGGCGGCGCGTTGCTGCGCACGGGCGGCGATGCTAGGAACGCCGGCCGCCGGACACCATGGACGGAGCGTTTGCGTTCATACTGTTCTGCCGCCGGTTCGCCGCCGTTCCGCCTCAACGGGCCCGTGCCCGCCGCCGGTTCGCCTTCGCCGCTCAGGCCGCGCCGGTGCCCTCCTCCCGCTGCGGCCGTCCGTGCGGGAGGGCCTCGCCCGCCGTCAGATGCTCCAGCACCTCCACCAGTTCCTGGCACGCCTGTTCCACCGAGCGGCGGGTGTTGTGCTGCTCGGTGACGACCGCCGACAGCAGAAGGGCCGTCAGGGCCGCCGCGGCGTTGAACGCATGCAGATTGATCATGATCTGCATGTCCGGCACATGCGCGAACGGCCCCGAGTGCTCGGTCGCCGCGGCCGTCGCCAGCACGGACGAGAACAGGGCGCACAACGCGCTGCCGGGCAGTTCGAAACGCAGCGCCGACCAGATCAGCAGCGGGTAGACGATGAACAGCAGACTGCCCGTGCTCTGCGTGGCGAACGGCACCACGGCGCCCGCGACGGCCATCAGGGCCAGCGCCTCCTTCCAGCGCGTCCAGTGCGCGGGGGAGCGCACCCGGGGCAGGACCAGCAGCACCGGGGCGATCAGCAGCACTCCCATCGCGTCCCCCACCCACCAGGGCAGCCACACCGACCAGAAGCGCCCGGCCGGCAGGTCGCCGGAGACGACGAGCAGCGCTGCGGCGATCGTGGAGCTGACCAGCATCGCGGCGAAACCGCCGAGGAACACCAGGCTGAGGCAGTCGCGTAATCGGCCGAGGTCGGTGCGGAACCCGGCCCTGCGCAGCAGCCAGTAGGCGCACAGCGGCGCGGCGGTGTTGGCGAACAGCAGGCCGAGCGACGTCGGCCCCAGGGAGGTGAGATGGGCGATCACCAGCAACGTGCCGAGGGCGATGCCCGGCCAGATGCGCGGCCCGAGGATCAGCAGGGACGCGACGGCGATCCCGGTCGGCGGCCAGATGGGGGACACGACCGAGCCGTCGACCCGCAGCTCGTACAGCAGTCCGAGCCGGCCCCCGGCGTAGTAGCAGGCGGCGACGACCAGCGTCTGCAGTACGTAGACGGCCGGTGCACGAAGATCCTGGCGAGCCACCACACCTGTCATCAGACACCGAGCCGGCCCTCACGGCGAGGTGAGAGGCGCGGTGCTGTCGGCCCTATGGCTGACCGGCGGGCTCGTCGTGCCCGATCACCAGGACCGCCGCGTCGTCGTCGTGTCCCACCTCGGCCGCCCCCTTGATCACGGCGGCGGCGAGCGCGTCCACGTCCATGCGCGCGACCGCCGCGATGCCCGCGAGCCGCGACACCTGTTCGAGCCCTTCGTCCAGACGCATCGACGGGCCCTCCACGACCCCGTCGGTGACCATCACGAACACCCCGCCGGAGGCCAGCCGGTACCGCGTCACCGGGTACTCCGCACCGCACTGCACGCCCAGCGGCGGACCGCCCTCGTCGTCCGTGACGCCCGACCGTCCGTCCGCCGTGGCCCACACGCACGGCAGATGACCGGCGCGGGCGCTCTCCAGCAGCCGGGTCTCCGGATCGAGCCGCATGAAGGTGCACGTCGCGAACAGGTCCCCGCCCAGCGTCAGCAGCAGCTCGTTGGTCCGGGCCAGCAGCTCACCCGGGTCGCTGTTCACGGAGGCGAGCGCCCGCAGTCCGACCCGCACCTGCCCCATGAAGGCGGCCGCCTCGATGTTGTGCCCCTGCACGTCGCCGATCGACAGGCCGATCCGGCCGTCGGGCATGGTGAACGCGTCGTACCAGTCGCCGCCCACGTTGAGGCCCTGGTTGGCGGGCACGTACCGCACCGCGAACCGCACGCCGTCACCGGCGGGCAGGTCCCTCGGCAGCATCCCGCGCTGCAGCGCGACGGCCAGCTCCACCCGTGAGCGCTGCACCTCCGCCGCCGCGCGTGCCTGGGCCGTCAGCGTCCCGAGTCTGGTCAGCAGCTCGTCGCCGTGGTCCTTGGAGCCGGTGCGGGACATGGATCACTCACTCGGGCCGGGACACTCCGGTCCGCCCCCGGCAGGGACAAACCATATGAAAACAACATTCACCAGGATGATAGGCAGAACGCGTTTGGCCGGGCCAGTCGGTGTGAAGGCTGGCCGCATGGAGCAGCGCGAGATCATGCAGCGGAGCGTCGGCATCCTCACGGAGGCCCTGGAGATGCGGCGCCGGCTGCGCGCCGACCCGGACGCCGACGTGACCGCCGGCAGCGCGGTCGCCGGGCTGCTCGAGGACATGCTGCCGCGCATCCAGCTCCCCGCCGACGCGAGCGCGCGCGAGGTGGCGGAGATCGTCACCGGCAAGCTCGGGCCGGCCATCGTGCAGATCACCTCCGCGCTCACCTTCGCCTTCGTCCAGCTCGCCGAGATCCATGACGAGGGCCGCACCGACGTGTCGTCCGCCGACGTCCTGCGCTCCATCGCGCTCCACTACGAACGGGGCGATTCCTGAGCCGAGATTCGGAGTGCACCTGAACCGCCGTGTGGCGGGCAGTGGTTGAGGCGCGGGTGAGCGGGAAGGGTTGTCCCGGAACCAAGACCGACAACGATGTCACCTCTTGGACGGAGGCCCCCGTGCCCAGATCGTCGCGCATGTCGCCAGGCGGCCCGCGCCGGACGTTCCTTCCCGCCCTGCTCACCCTGCTGCTCTCCGCCGCGCTCGCCCTCACCGCGCTCACCGCCCCCGCGCGGGCGGCGGGGCCCGGCGGCACCTGGACCGTGCACGAGCCCGGCGCGCCCCGGGACGGTGTCACGGCCGTCGTGCGCCTCGACCCGGCGGACGGCACCCTCACCCTCGCCGCCCGCAAGGGCGTCACCACGGTGCTCGAACCGGCGCCGCTCGGCGTCGTCACCTCCGCCGCCGACCTCACCTCGGGGCTGCGCGCGGACTCCCGGCACACCCGGCAGGTGACCGAGCGGTACTCCATGACCACCGGCAAGCAGCTCCGCCGCACCGCGCGGATGACGGAGACCCGCTTCACCTTCACCGGCCGGGACGGCGCCCGCCTCGGACTCGTGGTCCGCGTCGCCGACGACGGCGTCGCCTACCGCTACGTCCTCCCCGGCCCCGGCACGGTCACCGTCGAGCGGGAGGCGTCCGCGTTCCGCCCGCCGGCCGCCGCGCGGGCCTGGCTCACGCCGTACTCGGTCAACTACGAGCGCCTGTACGCCCCGTCCACCGCGGCGGGCGCGGCCCCGGGTCAGTACGCCTACCCGGCGCTGTTTCAGGTCGGGGACGCCTACGCCCTGCTCACCGAGTCGGACGTCGACGGCCGCTACGACGCGAGCCGGCTGGTCCACGAGGGCGACGGACGCTACTCGGTGCGCCTGGCCGATCCGGAGGTGACCTCCGAGGGGCCGCTGGCCACCCCGTGGCGCACGGCCGTCGTCGGCGACCTCGCCACCGTCACCGAGTCCACCCTCGTCGACGACCTCGCCCCGCCCTCACGCCTCGCGGACACCTCGTGGATCCGCCCCGGCAAGGTCGCCTGGTCCTGGCTGGACGGCTTCGGCGCCGCCCAGCGCGACCTCGCCGCCCAGCAGCGGTTCGTGGACCTCGCGGCGGCCCACGGCTGGCCGTACACCCTGGTCGACGACGGCTGGAAGACCACCGACTGGATGCCCGGGCTGATCGCGTACGCCCGGCAGCGGGGCGTCGACGTCCTGCTGTGGGTGCACTGGACCGACCTCGACACGGCCGCCGAGCGCGAGGAGTTCCTGCCCCGCGTGAAGGAGTGGGGCGCGGCCGGGCTGAAGATCGACTTCATGGACTCCGACTCCCAGGAGCGTTTCCGCTGGTACGACGACATCCTCCGGGACACCGCCCGGCACCGGCTGCTCGTCAACTTCCACGGCGCGACCCTCCCCAAGGGCGTGCAGCGGACCTGGCCGCACGTGATGACGCTGGAGGCGGTGTACGGCGCCGAGCAGGGCACGGTGCCCGCTGCGGGGCTGACGGCGCTGCCCTACACGCGCAACGCGGTCGGTTCGACGGACTACACGCCGATGGGCTTCCAGTTCGGCACCCGTACCGTCTCCGACGCGGCCGAACTGGCGCTGTCGGTGGTGCTCGAGTCCGGCTTCCAGAACTTCGCCGGGTCGGTCGCCGCCTACCGCGAACGGCCGGAACTGGCCCGCTTCCTGGAGCAGGTGCCGACGGTGTGGGACGAGACGCGGCTGCTGTCGGGACGCCCCGGCGAGAGCGCGACGCTCGCCCGGCGCCACGGCGACCGCTGGTTTGTCGGCAGCGTCCACGCGGGTGAGGCGGCGACGGAGCGGGTGCCGCTGGACTTCCTGGGCGGCGGGCGCTGGCTGGCGGAGGTCGTCCGGGACGGAGCGGACGGCGGGCTGCTGCGCGAACGGCACGTCGTCACCCGCGAGGACACCCTCCAGGTGCCGACGGCCGAACACGGCGGATTCGCGGGGCAGCTCTGCCGGTTCACTCCCGGACGCGACACCTGCGACCGGCCGGTGACCCGGCTGCCGTTCACCACGCTCACCGCCGACCCCGCACGCGCCGAGGCGGACCCGGGCGGCTCGTTCGCCGTCACCGGCCGGTTCGCGGTGGAGGAGTCGGGGCCGGCTGCGGACGTCCGCGTGACGCTCGACGCCCCCGACGGCTGGACCGCCGACGGCGACGACCCCGCGGCCGCCGAACTGCCCACGGGGAACGTGCTGTCGGCCGACTGGACGGTCCGCGTGCCGTCGGACGTCCGTCCCGGCGGTTACGACCTGACCGTGCGCGCGGAGTACCGCACGCCGGACCGGCCGGACTCCGGGGTGCTGCGGGTGGAGCGCCCGGTGCGGGTGTTCGTGCCGGAGCCGGGCGTCACCTACGTGAGCGACCTGCCGTTCACCTCCGAGCGCAACGGGTGGGGCCCGGTCGAGCGGGACATGTCCAACGGCGAGCGCGACCCCGCCGACGGAGGCCCGCTCACGCTGGAGGGCACGGTCCACGACAAGGGCCTCGGGGCACACGCGGCCGGCGAGGTGGTCGTCGAACTCGACGGCGCGTACCGGCGGTTCACGGCCGAGGTCGGCGTCGACGACGAAGTGGGCGCCAAGGGCACGGTGGCCTTCGAGGTGCTCGGCGACGGCAGGTCCCTGCTGACCACCGGGGTACTCGACGGTTCCGACCCCTCTTTCCATGTCGACGTGGACGTGAGCGGCGTACGGCAGTTGACCCTGCGTGTGCTGGACGGCGGGGACGGGGTGGACTCCGACCACGCCGACTGGGCGGACGCGCGGCTGGTGCCGTAGCGGTGGGCGGGACGGTCCGCGGACGCCCGTGGACCGTCCCGCCGCCAGGGCGTGCGCGCACTCTTGACGGCGTACGCGCGAGTAGCGATGCTCCCCGAGGGGGTTCGCAGAGGTCATGACAACTCGTCATGGCGACTCCGTCGACGGAGGGACCCGCCGGTGACCACCTCTCACGCAGGACGCCACGCCGGGATCGTGACGCTGCTCCTCCTCGTCCTGGCCGCCGCGCTGACGCCGACGTCCAGCTCGGCCGCCTCCGGCAACTGGTGGGACCCGGTGGCCCGGCCCGCGCCCGACTCCCGAACAGGCGTCACCGGTGAGCCGTTCAAGGGCACCGACTCCGCCGGGCGGGTGCGCGGATTCGTCGACGCGCACAACCACATCATGTCCAACGAGGCCTTCGGCGGCCGGCTCATCTGCGGCAAGGCGTTCTCCGAGAAGGGCGTCGCCGACGCGCTCAAGGACTGCCCCGAGCACTATCCCGACGGCTCCCTCGCCGTCTTCGACTTCATCACGGGCGGCGGCGACGGCCGCCACGACCCGGACGGCTGGCCGACCTTCGCCGACTGGCCCGCCCACGACTCGCTCACCCACCAGCAGAACTACTACGCCTGGATCGAGCGCGCCTGGCGCGGCGGTCAGCGGGTGCTGGTCAACGACCTGGTCACCAACGGCGTGATCTGCTCGGTGTACTTCTTCAAGGACCGCAGCTGCGACGAGATGACCTCCATCCGCCTCCAGGCCCAACTCACCTACCGCATGCAGGACTACGTCGACTCCATGTACGGCGGGCCGGGCAAGGGGTGGTTCCGTGTCGTCACCGGCAGCGCGCAGGCGCGTGAGGTGATCGAGCAGGGCAAACTCGCCATGGTGCTGGGCGTGGAGACGTCGGAGCCGTTCGGCTGCAAGATGATCCTGGACGTCGCCCAGTGCGACCGTGAGGACATCGACGCGGGCCTCGACGAGCTGTACGACCTGGGTGTGCGCAGCATGTTCCTGTGCCACAAGTTCGACAACGCGCTGTGCGGCGTGCGCTTCGACTCCGGGGCGCTCGGCACCGCCGTCAACGTCGGACAGTTCCTGTCCACCGGAACCTTCTGGCGGACCGAGCGCTGCACCGGCCCGCAGCACGACAACCCCATCGGTCTCGCCTCCGCCCCCGAGGCCGAGAAGCGCCTCCCCGCGGGGGTGGAGGTCCCCTCGTACGACGCGGACGCACAGTGCAACGTGCGCGGGCTGACCGAGCTGGGCGAGTACGCCGTGCGCGGCATGATGAAGCGCAACATGATGCTCGAGATCGACCACATGAGCGTCAAGGCCGCCGGCCGGGTCCTCGACCTCTTCGAGTCCGCGTCCTACCCGGGCGTCCTGTCCTCGCACAGCTGGATGGACCTCAACTGGACCGAACGCGTCTACCGGCTCGGCGGGTTCACCGCCCAGTACATGAACGGCTCCGAGCAGTTCGTCACCGAGGCAGGCCGCACGGAGGCGCTGCGGGACGCCTACGCCGTCGGCTACGGCTTCGGCACCGACATGAACGGCGTCGGCGGCTGGCCCGCCCCGCGCGGCGCGGACGCGCCCGACCCGGTCACCTACCCCTACCGCAGCGTCGACGGCGGCTCCGTCCTCGACCGGCAGACCACCGGGCAGCGCACCTGGGACCTGAACACGGACGGCGCCGCGCACTACGGGCTGGTGCCCGACTGGATCGAGGACATCCGGCGCGTCGGCGGACAGCACGTCGTCGACGACCTCTTCCGCGGCGCCGAGTCCTACCTCACCACCTGGGGCGCGACCGAGCACCACCGCCCGGCGGCGAACCTCGCCCGCGACGCGCGGGCGACGGCGTCCTCCGCCGAGTGGAGCCCGGTCACCAGCTACGCCCCCGCCCGTGCCGTCGACGGCGACCGGGGCACCCGCTGGGCCGGTGACTGGAGCGACGACCAGTGGCTGCGCCTCGACCTCGGCGCCGCCCACCGCGTCAGCCGCGTCACCCTCGACTGGGAACGCGCATACGGGAGTGCGTACCGCGTGGACGTGTCGACCGACGGCACGAACTGGCGCACGGTGTGGTCCACGACGGCGGGCGACGGCGGGCTGGACACGGCGGTGTTCCCGTCCGTCGAGGCCCGTCACGTCCGGCTGCAGTTCCTAAGGCGGGGGACGCAGTGGGCTACTCGGTGCGGGAGGTGGAAGTGCGCTGACGTGCCGGTGCCGGGGTCCACGCTCCCGCGAGCCCGGGTCCCGTCACACGGGCCGGCTGTGCGGAAGGTGCTCCGCCAGCAGGGCCCGTACCGAGTCCAGTGCGGCCGTCCGGTCGGCCGGGACCAGGCCGATGCGGGTGCGGCGGTCCAGGACGTCCTCCTCGTCCAGCGCGCCCTCGTGGCGCACCGCCCACAGCACCTCGGCGGCCGTGACCGGACAGCCGGGCAGCACCGGCTCCGCGAGGCGCGGGTCCCGCTCGGTGAGCGCCCCGACCGCCGGCGCCTCGGTGCCGTAACGGCGCACCAGGCGGCGGGGCGCGGGGAGTCCGGCGAGGACGTGCGGCGCCGCCGCGCCGACCAGGGGCAGCGACGCGGTGCGGGACGGACCGGCGGGCAGGCCCCGGAGCCGTACGGCCTCGTCCACCGCGTCCTCGGCCATCCGCCGGTACGTGGTCAGCTTGCCGCCGACGACCGTGACCACGCCCTCCGACGAGGTCAGCACGGCGTGCCGGCGGGAGATGTCGGCGGTCCTCAGTGGGGTGTCCGCACCCTCCGGCGTGGTGTCCAGCAGGGGCCGCAGCCCGGCGAACGCGCCCACCACGTCGTCCCGGCGCACCGGCACGTGCAGCACGGAGCAGAGGACGTCCAGGAGGAACCCGATGTCCGTCTCCGGGGGCTCGGTGACCTCGGGGATGTCGCCGTCCACCGGTTCGTCGGTGAGGCCCACGTAGACCCGGCCGTCGTCCTGGGGGAGGACCAGGACGAAGCGGTTGGTCTCCCCGGGCACGGGGATGTGCAGCCCGGCGGTGAGCGGGCCGAGGCTTTCCGGGCGCAGCACGAGGTGTGTGCCGCGGGAGGGGCGGATGCGGACCCCGTCGACGAGGCCGCCCGCCCACACCCCGGCGGCGTTGATCACCGCGCGGGCGCGGATCTCGCCCTCCTCGCCGGTCAGTTCGTCACGGACCCGGGCGCCCGTCGCGGTCAGCTCCAGCGCCCGGACGCGGGTGAGGACCCGCGCGCCGTGCCCGGCCGCCGTACGGGCCAGGGCCGTCACCAGCCGGGCGTCGTCGGTGAGCCGGCCGTCCCACGACAGCAGGCCGCCGCGCAATCCGTCCAGCCGTAGCGCGGGGGCGAGATGGCGGGTCTCCACCACGGAGAGGCGGCGCGGCGCCGGGAGCGTCGCCCGGGCGGTGCGCGCGGCCAGCCGCAGCGTGTCCCCGGCGTGGAACCCGGCCCGCGCCAACGCCGCCTGCCCGCGCGACACCAGCGGGGTGAGGGGCAGCACGAACGGCTGGGCGTGGACCAGATGGGGCGCCGTGCGCTCCATCAGGATGCCGCGCTCCACCGCGCTCTCGTGGGCGACGTCGAGGCGGCCGGAGGCCAGGTAGCGCAGCCCGCCGTGGACCAGCTTGCTGCTGAAGCGGGAGGTGCCGAACGCCAGGTCGTGGGCGTCGACCGCCACCACCCGCAGTCCGCGCGCCGCCGCGTCCAGGGCGGCGCCCGCGCCGGTCACGCCCAGGCCGACGACCAGCAGGTCCACGGTGTCGCCGTGCACCGAGTCGGTCAGGTCGCGGGCGCGCCGGGCGGCGGACAGGGACGAGCCGCTGAGGGGGGTCATGGCGTGAGGGTCCTCTCCAGAATGCCGCGCAGCTCGCCGAGGAACGCCTCGGCGGACAGCTCGGGGTCGTCCTCGTCGGTCATGGTCCGCAGGGACAGGGTGAAGGACTGCACGATCAACAGCACGGAACGCGCCTGCCGTTCGACGGGAGCGCGGCGCACCGAGCCGTCGGTGTGCCCCTCCCGCAGCACGCCGGCCAGCAGCTCCAGGAGGGCCTCCTGGCTCGCGCCGCGGCGGTCCAGCACGTAGGGGAGGAGCAGTTCGGGGTCGACGTCGAGGATCTTGCGGAACAGCGGGTGGGCGACGAAGTCCCGCACCGCGTCCACGAGTCCCTGCGTGAGCAGCTGCCGTGCGGTCATGTCGGGTCTGCGCGCGGGCATGGCGCCGGTGGCCACCGCGATCCACTCCCGCGTCATCAGGTCGCCGACCAGCGACCGCACGTCCGGCCAGCGCCGGTACAGCGTCATGCGGGAGACACCGGCGCGGCGGGCCACGTCGGTGAGCGTGGTGCGGCGGACCCCGACGGCGAGCACGCAGTCCCGCACCGCGTCGAGCACCGCGTCGTTGTCCGAACCTGCCGAGCCGTTGTGACGAATAGGCGTCATGTGTCACAGTGTAACGCCACGTGAGGCCGTCGGCGACGGCATCGCTCTCTTCCGACCCGTCAGGACGGACCCGTGAGGACGACAGACATGGACATGCTCTGGAGCGGCTGGGGCGACCCAGGGCGGGCGGCCCCGCTGCCGGACCCGGTGACCGGACTGCTGCGCGACCTGCTCGGCGTCAAGCCGCGCGAGACGGCGACCGTCGCCCTCGAGGACCTGGACGTCCCCGCGAGCCCGCTCGCCCCCGACGCGCACCGCGCCCTCGCCGCCGCGCTGGGCGACGAGGCGCACGTCCGCACCGACGCCGAGACCCGAGTCCGGCACACCCGCGGCAAGTCCACGCCCGACCTGCTCCGTATGCGCGGCGGCGACCTCGCGGCCGCGCTCCCCGCTGCCGTGCTGCTGCCCGCCACGCACGACGAGGTCCTGGCCGTGCTCCGCCTGTGCGCCGAACACGGCCTGACGGCCGTCCCGTTCGGCGGCGGCACCTCCGTCGTCGGCGGACTCGCCCCCGAGGCGCGCGGCACGTTCGTCGCCCTCGACCTGCGGCGCATGAACCGCCTGCTCGATCTCGACCCGGTCTCCCGCACCGCCACCCTGCAGCCCGGACTGCGGGCCCCGCAGGCCGAGGCGCTCCTCGCCGGACAGGGCTTCACCCTCGGCCACTTCCCGCAGTCCTACGAATGGGCCACCATCGGCGGCTTCGCGGCCACCCGCTCCAGCGGCCAGGCCTCCGCCGGGTACGGGCGCTTCGACGAGATGGTCCTCTCCCTCACCCTCGCCACCCCCGAGGGCACCCTCGACACCGGCCGCGCCCCGCGCTCCGCCGCCGGACCCGACCTGCGCCAGCTCCTCCTCGGCTCGGAGGGCGCGTTCGGCGTCATCACCTCGGTGACCGTCCGGATCCGTCCGGCGCCGCAGACCCGCGTCTACGAGGGCTGGAGCTTCCCCACCTTCGACGCGGGCGCCGCCGCCCTGCGCCGCCTCGCCCAGGACGGACCCCGGCCCACCGTGCTGCGCCTGTCCGACGAGACCGAGACCCTCGTCGGCCTCGCCAACCCCGAGGCGATCGGCTCCGGCGACCTCCAGGCGAGCGGCTGCACGGCCGTCGCCGGGTACGAGGGCACGGAGGAGGACACGGCGTACCGGCGTGAGCGGGCCGCCGCCGTCCTGCGGGAGTGCGGCGGCACCCCCCTCGGCGAGGAGCCCGGCCGGCGCTGGGCCCACGGCCGCTACTCCGCGCCCTACCTGCGGGACGCCCTCCTCGACGCCGGGGCCTTCGCGGAGACGCTGGAGACGGCCACGTTCTGGTCCGGCCTCCCCGGCCTGTACGCGGCCGTCCGCGACGCGCTCACCGCCACCCTCACCGAGGCCGGCACCCCGCCCCTGGTGATGTGTCACATCTCCCACGTCTACGAGAACGGCGCCTCCCTGTACTTCACGGTCGTGTCCGCGCAGGGCGAGGACCCCGTGGCCCACTGGACCCGCGCCAAGCATGCCGCGAACGAGGCGATCCTCACCGCGGGCGGCACCATCAGCCACCACCACGGCGTCGGCACGGACCACCGCGACTGGTACCTCCGCGAGATCGGCCCCCTCGGCGCGGAGGCGCTCCGCGCGGTGAAGGGGCGGCTGGATCCTGGGGGCGTGCTGAATCCCGGCGTGCTCCTGCCGGCGGACTGAGGGGCGTCGCGCCCGTGCGCCGGACTTCGGCACCGGTCACCGGACCGGCACCGGCCACTGGTTCTGCACCGGTCGCTGGACCGGCACCGGTTGCCGGTTCTGCCCCGGTCGCCGGTTCGGTACCGGTCACCGGACGGGCACCGGCCACTGGTTCTGCACCGGTCGTTGGACCGGCACCGGTTGCCGGTTCGGCACCTGTCACCGGATCGGTACCGGTCGCGGGTTCGGCACCTGTCACCGGACCGGTACCGGTCGCGGGTTCGGTACCGGTCGCCGAACCGGCACCGGTCGCCCGGCGCGGCATCGGTGGTCCGGTTCGGCGCCGGCCGTGCCGGACGGGCGCCGAGTGCCTGGCCCGGCGCCGGCTGCCCGGCCGCCACCGGTTGTTCGGTCCGGAGCTGGTCGCTCAGCTCGGCATTGGTTGCCCGGCCCGGTGCCGATCACCCGGACCGGCACCAGACATCCGCCGGGCCGCCCGCCCCCTGAGCGCGGCTCGGTCCGACGGTGGGCCCGCGGCGGAGAGGCGTCGGTGCCGATCCGTCGGCCGAACGGCCCTCGCGGCCTGGGTGCAGATGCCCGGTCACCCTCCCAGGGCCCGCCGCCGCCATGGTCCGTGGCGCCCGTTCCGGGCGCGCCTCGGCCACCGGCTCGAGCGGCCCGGTCCCGGGCGCGCGGCTCCGGCGGGCCCGCGCCGGTGGCCCTCACCGGCCCCCCGCTGGGCCGTGGGGCGCCCACCGCGCCACCGTCCCGCACCGCCCTGCCAGGCACCGTGCCACGCGCCAAGCACCAAGCACCCGGCCCCGCCGGGCCCCCGCACATCCACCCACCCCCTCGGCCGTCCCCCGGAGGCATCCCATGCGACAGTTCACCGCCGTCGTCAACCCCACCGCGGGCGCGGCCGGCTCCGCGGCCGCCCTGCTCGCCGTCGCCCGGCATCTGCGGGAGGCGGGTGCCGAGCTGGTGACCGAGTACAGCCGGAGTCTGGCGCACGCCAGGGAGCTCGCGGTCGCCGCCGGAGCGGCGGGCCGCATCGTGCTGGCCGTCGGCGGGGACGGCATGGCCGGCTGTGTCGGCGGCGCCCTCAGCGGCACCGGCGCCACCCTCGGCCTGGTCCCGGCCGGCCGGGGCAACGACTTCGCCCGGGCGCTCGGCCTGCCCCGCGACCCGGAGGCCCTCGCGGCCGTCCTGCTGCACGCCGAGCCGCGCCCCGTCGACACCATCGAGGTCACCTCGGCCACCCACGACCGCGTCGTCGTCCTCGGCAGCGTCTACGCCGGGGTCGACGCCCTCGCCAACCGGCACGCCAACCGCTCCCGCCTGCTGCGCGGTTCGGCGTCCTACTACGCGGGCGGCCTGCGGGCCGTCACCACCTGGCGCCCCGCCCGCTACACCGTCACCGTCGACGGCGAGGAACACACCCACACGGGCTACACCGTCGTCGCCGCCAACTCGGGCACGTACGGGTCCGGCCGGCTCATCGCCCCGGACGCCCGACTGGACGACGGCCTCCTCGACGTCGTCATGATCCGCCACGCGCCCCGTCTGCTGTTCTTCGCCCTGATGAACGAACTGCGCACCGGCGCCCACGTGCACCGCCCCCAGGTGCGCGTCCTGCGCGGCCGCGAGATACGCGTCGAGGCCGACCGGGCGATCCCGTACGGCACGGACGGCGAGGTCGACGCGACGCTGCCCGTCACGGCGAGAATCCTCCCGGGGGCGCTCGACGTCCTGCACTGACCCCCGGGGTCGTACGAAAGGGCGCCCCGCACCGGTGCCGTGCGCAACCCGGGAGCCACCCGCCGTTACCGGACACGCCCCAAGAATGGATCTGTTCGTTCTCTGGAATTGTTCGCGTCTTCGGCGGTAAGTTCAGGGCCATGACCGCATCCCGGCCGTCGACCACAGCCGAGGAGTTGCGCGGTGCGGGGCTCCGAGTGACCGCCGCCCGTGTCGCGCTCCTCGACACCGTCCGCCAGGGCGGCCACCTCGGCGTCGAGACCATCGCCGACGAGGTGCGCCGGCGCATAGGGCATGTCTCCCTGCAGGCGGTGTACGAGGGCCTGAACGCGCTGAGCGCCGCGGGCCTGGTGCGGCGCATCACGCCGGCCGGCAGCGCCGCCCTCTACGAGGGGCGCGTCGGGGACAACCACCACCATCTGGTGTGCCGTTCCTGCGGCGCCGTGGCCGACGTCGACTGCGCGGTCGGCGAGGCCCCCTGCCTGACCGCGTCCGACGGCCACGGCTTCGAGGTCGACGAGGCCGAAGTCGTCTACTGGGGCCTGTGCCCCGGCTGTTCCACCTCCCGCAGTGCCTGAACTGCGCGAACATTTTTCGCCCGGAAGGATCCCCATGACCGAGAACCATGACGCGATCGTCACCGATTCCAAGGCGGAGGGGGCAGGCGGCTGCCCGGTGGCGCACGATCGCGCGCCGCACCCCACCCAGGGCGGCGGCAACCGTCAGTGGTGGCCCGACCGTCTGAACCTGAAGATCCTCGCGAAGAACCCGCCGGCCGCGAACCCCCTCGGTGAGGACTTCGACTACGCGAAGGCGTTCCAGTCCCTCGACCTCCCGGCGGTGAAGCGGGACATCGCCGAGGTTCTCACCACCTCCCAGGACTGGTGGCCCGCCGACTTCGGCCACTACGGCCCGCTGATCGTCCGCATGGCCTGGCACAGCGCCGGCACCTACCGCATCAGCGACGGCCGCGGCGGCGCCGGCGCCGGCCAGCAGCGGTTCGCCCCGCTCAACAGCTGGCCGGACAACGCCAACCTGGACAAGGCCCGCCGCCTGCTGTGGCCGGTGAAGAAGAAGTACGGCCAGAGCCTGTCCTGGGCCGACCTGATGATCCTCGCGGGCAACGTCGCCCTGGAGACGATGGGCTTCAAGACCTTCGGCTTCGCCGGCGGCCGCGAGGACGTGTGGGAACCGGAGGAGGACGTCTACTGGGGTCCCGAGACCACCTGGCTGGACGACAAGCGCTACTCCGGCGACCGTGAGCTGGAGAACCCGCTCGGCGCCGTCCAGATGGGCCTCATCTACGTCAACCCCGAGGGCCCCAACGGCAACCCGGACCCGGTCGCCGCGGCCCGCGACATCCGTGAGACGTTCCGCCGCATGGCGATGAACGACGAGGAGACCGTCGCGCTGATCGCCGGCGGCCACACCTTCGGCAAGACCCACGGCGCCGGCCCCGCCGACCACGTCGGCCCCGACCCCGAGGCCGCCACCCTGGAGGAGCAGGGCCTCGGCTGGCGCAACACCTACGGCACCGGCAAGGGCGGCGACACCATCACCTCCGGCCTGGAGGTCACCTGGACCGCCACGCCCACCCAGTGGAGCAACGGGTTCTTCAAGAACCTGTTCGAGTACGAGTACGAGCTGACGGAGTCCCCGGCCGGCGCCAAGCAGTGGGTGGCCAAGGACGCCGAGGCGATCGTCCCCGACGCGCACGACCCGTCGAAGAAGCACAAGCCGACGATGCTCACCACCGACCTGTCGCTGCGCTTCGACCCGGTCTACGAGCAGATCTCCCGCCGGTTCTACGAGAACCCGGACGAGTTCGCCGACGCCTTCGCCCGCGCCTGGTACAAGCTCACCCACCGCGACATGGGCCCGAAGTCCCTCTACCTCGGCCCCGAGGTCCCGGAGGAGACGCTGCTGTGGCAGGACCCGCTGCCGGAGCGCACCCACGAGCTCGTCGACGCCGCGGACGTCGCCATTCTCAAGGAGCGCATCCTCGCCACCGGCGTGTCCGTGTCCGACCTGGTGTCGGCGGCGTGGGCCGCGGCCTCCTCCTTCCGCGCCAGCGACAAGCGCGGCGGCGCCAACGGCGGCCGTATCCGCCTCGAGCCGCAGCGCGGCTGGGAGGCCAACGACCCCGACCGGCTCGCCGGCGTCATCCGCGCCCTGGAGGGCGTCCAGGAGGCGTTCAACGCCGAGCAGACCGGCGGCAAGCAGGTCTCCTTCGCCGACCTGGTGGTGCTCGGCGGTGTCGCCGCCGTGGAGAAGGCCGCCAAGGACGCGGGCTTCGACATCGAGGTGCCCTTCACCCCGGGCCGCGTCGACGCGACGCAGGAGCAGACGGACGTCGAGTCGTTCGCCGCGCTCGAGCCGACCGCCGACGGCTTCCGCAACTACCAGGGCAAGGGCAATCGGCTCCAGGCCGAGTACCTGCTGGTCGACAAGGCCAACCTGCTCGACCTGAGCGCCCCCGAGATGACGGTGCTCGTCGGCGGCCTGCGCGCCCTCGGCGCCACCTACAAGCAGTCCACGCAGGGCGTGCTCACCGAGACGCCGGGCGTCCTCACCAACGACTTCTTCGTGAACCTGCTCGACCTGGGCACCACCTGGAAGTCGACGTCCGAGGACCAGACCGCGTTCGAGGCCCGTGACGCCGCCACCGGCGAGGTCAAGTGGACCGGCTCCCGCGCCGACCTGGTGTTCGGCTCGAACTCCGAGCTGCGCGCCCTCGCCGAGGTCTACGCGAGCGACGACGCCAAGGGCAAGTTCGTCGCGGACTTCGTCAAGGCGTGGGACAAGGTCATGAACCTCGACCGGTTCGACCTCGTCTGATCCGCACCGCCCGCCCGGTCCCACCGGCGCGCTGATCCACCTGTCCGGGCCGGTCCCCTCCACGGGGGCCGGCCCGGACGGCCGTCCGCCCGAGATGCGCGCGGCCGCCGCTGCCAGCAGGGTGGAGAGCGGCCCCACGGCCGACACGAAGGAGCGCGCCGGACATGGCGAAGGACAAGAAGCCGGGCAAGGACCTACACGAGGGCGACCACGTCGCCTGGAGCAGCCACGGCAGCGAGACGACGGGCGAGGTCGAGCAGAAGATCACCGAGCGGACCGAGGCGGCCGGACGCACCGTCGCGGCCTCCGAGGAAGAGCCGCAGTACGAGGTGCGCAGCGACAAGTCCGGGAAGACCGCGGTGCACAAGCCGTCCGCGCTCAAGAAGAAGAAGTGAGCGCCGTGGCCGCGGACGACGAGGAGACCTGGAACGCGTTCCGGGAGCTGGTCAACATGACCCCCGGCGACCTGGAGAAGTGGCTGGGGACCGACGAGTCGCGGAGCGCGGGGCAGCACAAGGACGGGGGCGAGTCGACCGGGCACGCCTCGGGACGGCGCATCGTCGAGCTGCTGCGGACCAGGCGCGCCGACCTCACCGACGACGACTACGCCCATATGCGCAAGGTCGTCGGCTACATCAACCGCCACCTCGCGCAGCGCCCGTCCGGCGACGTCACCGACACGCGCTGGCGGCACTCGCTGATGAACTGGGGCCACGACCCGCTCGCCGACGCGTGATGCCTTACGGCTGACGGCCCGTCACGGTCGTCATGTCGACACGTCGACCGGGAACGTCCGAAAACCGTCGCACGTTGTCGGTGTGAGGTTGCACAATGATCGGAAAAGGAGATCAACTCCGGCGCGGTGCTGGGTAGACGGTCTCGTGTCCGGCTCCGGAAAGGTCCTTCAGATGCTCGCCACCGTCGACCGCCCGTCCACCCTCGTCGACCTGCCGACCGTCCGCCGACGGCGCGCCCGGGCGGCCTCCGCCCCGTCCCCGGCCGCCCCGGCCGCGCGGGCCGCCGCGCCCGCGTCGCCCGCGACCACGGCCGACGTGCTGCGCATCATCGCGGACCCGCGCACCCCGACGTACGTGACGGTGTTCGCCAACGGCCGCCGGCGGTACAGCTACTGGCGTCCGATCGACCCGGCCACCGGCGCCGGGGGCTGCTACGCGGCGCTGCCCACCGCCGAGTGCGACGAGCTGCAGGCGAGCGGCCGCATCACCCTCGGCGAGCCGGTCGTCGACCCCAACCGCACGACGTACCGCGTCCGTACGGCCACCCGCGTCTCCCAGGTGCCCGCCCGCCCGGCGGTCGCCCCGGAGCGCCGCCGGGTGGCCTGACGGCCGCTCCGGCCCTGGACGATTCCCCTCGGACGTCCGGCATGACCGGCGGTCATGTACGGAAACCGGCCGAAAGTTCTGGCCTCCCACGCCGGTCCGGACGTGCTGTTCCGACGTCTGGCCGAGCGCGCCGGCGCAGCGCCGGCGTCGAACTGCCCATTGTCGACGGGCCTTTTCCGGCCGTAGTCGTGCTCGGCGGGCTCGACGCGGACACCACCGCCGTCACGAACGGGGGCGCGGCGGCCGTCATCACCCTCGACCCCTGGGCGCTGGGCCGGGAGGGCGCCTCACGCTCCGCCAATTCGGGTGCCCTCACCAGCACATCGCGCTCACCGCGCCTGTCGAGTCGGGCAGCGGCGGCACAGGCGTCTTCCGACGCATCCCGCAGGAGAGCGGAGACCAGCCGCTCGGCAGCGCGTACTCCGAACAGCAGCCGCCGGGCGACGCGTCGGACCAGCGGCACGGTCATGCTCGGCTGCGCCGACTGGAACGGCGCCCTCGCCCCTGGAGGCTCGACGGCGCCCACGTCCCCCGCCTGCACCGCGGGCCGACCGGAACACACCACCGCCCGGCCGCCGCGCGTCGTCCGCGCGCCGGCCGGGCGGTGACGCGCGGGCCTCGGGGCGTTCTCCGGGAGCCGTCAGGCTATGGACGCCGAAATCACGGCGGACACCGCGATGTTGCAGGACGCCGTCACCCACACCGCCGGGTGCGGTTCGACCTCCACCAGGGTGGAGCCCAGCCGTCCGGGGGTGACCAGGTCGATCACGAAGAACGCCACAGCCATCATCACCAGCCCCAGCACGCCGAACACCGCCGTGGAGACCAGGCCCTTGCCGAAGTCGTCGTAGGTCGTCCAGATCGAGGTGAACACGATGCCGCCGATGCCGAGCAGCGAGGAGCTGAGCACCACGGCCGCGTTACGGTTGCGCTCCTGCCAGATCTGGCGTCCGAGCTTGCCGGGCAGCAGCAGGTCGACCAGGAAGATGCCGAGGACGAGAAGGACCAGGCCGAGTGCGCCGTAGGCGCCGGCCCGGCCGAGTCCGTTGACGATGTCGTTCATGGGTGCGCCGGCTCCGTAGGGTGAGGGATCGTGAGTGATCGCGGTCAAGGGCGAGCAAAATCTAGCGCACGCCCCGGACCTGGTGGCCGGGCCTCCCGTCAACCTTCACGTCCGCCGTCGTCGGCGCGGGCCGCGAACACGACCGGTCCGGGCGCGGTCATGCCCGGCCGCCGCTTCCCGGTGGCCCGGCTCCTCGTGGGCGGCGTGGGGCAAGAGGCGCCGAGTCGGTTCCAACTCCTGGATGAGCCACGGATGTTGAGCTGACCCGTTTCGCCTTGTCATGGAGCGCTGCTTCCGGGGCATCAGAGGTCCATCGGACCGACGGACCGAAGGGGACGAGCATGAGCAGGGGCAGCCGGGTTCTCACCGTCATGTACATCGCCGTCGCCCTCTGGCTCGCCTACTGCACCGTGCGCACCTGGGGCGCGGTGCCCGCCTGGACCACCCTCGCGATGGCCGCCGCCTCCCTCGCGCCCGTCCTGGGCGTGGTCCGCGAGACCGTCATCGCCGACGAACGGCGCGCCGTCGCCGTGCTGCGCGAGCGGGAGGGGCGCCGGGCGGCGTGGCGGGACGCGGCCGCCGCGGCCGTGGCCCGCGCCGAGGTCGAGGCGGCGTGCTGCGAGCGCTGGTGGACGTCGTGCGCGAACGAGCACGACCCGAACTGCGCCCACCGCACCTCCTGGGGCACCACGGCCTGATTCCGTCCTCCGTGGCGGGGGTGCGACCGGATGTGAATTCCTGGTCCGTACCAGGGGGTTGACGCCTTCTTATCTCACATCTTGAATCAAGTGGTTGAACCTTCACCCCCCCCACCACGGTCGGCGCACCCGTGTCCCCACGGGTCGCCGTACGGAAGGGAGAGCCATGTCCTCTCCGCGCACGCGCCGCAGATGGCTGGTCGCAGCCCTGTCCGCCGCGCTCCTCGCCTCCGGCGTGGCCGGCACGGCCGCACAGGCGCAGCCCGCCCGCGACGCCGCACCGGCCTCGGACGTCTCCACCGCGGCCGTCGCCTTCTCGGACACCTTCGACGGCCCCGCGGGCGCGGCGGTCGACGGATCGAAGTGGCAGATCGAGACCGGCGACAACGTCAACAACCACGAACGGCAGTACTACACCGCGGGAAACGCCAACGCGGCGCTCGACGGCCAGGGCCACCTGGTCGTCACCGCCCGCAAGGAGAACCCGGCCAACTACCAGTGCTGGTACGGCACCTGCCAGTACACCTCGGCCCGCCTCAACACCTCCGGCAAGTTCCACGCGCAGTACGGGCACGTCGAGGCAAGGATGAAGATCCCGCGCGGGCAGGGCATGTGGCCCGCGTTCTGGATGCTCGGCACCCCGGTCAACTGGCCGGACTCGGGCGAGATCGACATCATGGAGAACGTCGGCTTCGAGCCGTCCACCGTGCACGGCACGATCCACGGCCCCGGCTACTCCGGGTCCGGCGGCATCGGCGCCGGCTACACACTGCCCGGCGGTCAGGCCTTCGCGGACGCCTTCCACACGTTCGCCGTCGACTGGGCGCCCGACCGCATCACCTGGTCCGTGGACGGCAACGTCTACCAGACCCGCACCCCCGCCGACCTGGGCGGCCGCCAGTGGGTCTTCAACAAGCCGTTCTTCCTCATCCTCAACCTGGCGGTCGGCGGCTACTGGCCCGGCGACCCGGACGGCTCCACCGTCTTCCCGCAGCAACTCCTCGTCGACCACGTCACGGTGACCACCAGCGACACCTCGATCGGCGGCGCCATCCGCGGCCTCGCCGGCAAGTGCGTGGACGTCGCCGGGGCGAACACCGCCAACGGCACCCCCGTCCAGCTCTACGACTGCAACGGCACCGCCGCGCAGCGCTGGACGGTCGGCTCCGACGGCACGATCCGGGCGCTGGGCAAGTGCCTGGACGTCACCTCGGGCGGCACGGCCGACGGTACGCCCGTGCAGCTGTGGGACTGCAACGGCACGGCGGCCCAGCGCTGGGTGGTCACCGCCGCCCGTGACATCGTCAACCCCCAGGCCGACAAGTGCCTGGACGTGACCGGCAACAACTCGGCCAACGGCACCCGGCTGCAGATCTGGACCTGCGCGGGCACCGCGAACCAGAAGTGGACGGTGGGCTGATCCCGTGACCCTGCCCCGCTCGCCCTCGGGCTGGACCATGGCCGTGTTCGGCGTGCTCGCCGCCGCGCTCGGCGCCGTGGGACTGCTCTCGCCGGACGCCCAATTGTCACTGCTGGGACTGACGGCGCCGGGTGAGCGGGGGAGCGGTGACCACACGTCCGCGTTCGTGACGGCGTCGTCGATGGCGGCGCTCAACATGGGTGTGTACTACGTCCTGGCCGCGCTCGCCGACTGGCGGGCGTTCTTCCGCTGGACGGTGCCGTTCCGGCTTCTGACCTGCACGGTGTTCACGGTCGCCGTGGTCACCGGCAGGGCGCCGGAGGCGTTCCTCGGCGTCGCGGCCTGGGAGGGCCTGGGCGCCCTGGCGACGGGCACGGCCCTGTGGCGGGAACGGCGGGCGGAGGCCAATCCCGCCTGAATACGGCGCACTCGCAGGTGAGGGGGTCCCGCGCGGGACCCCCTCGTCGTCTCTCAGGCGTGTGACGCGGACGTCAGATGCCGCAGGTCGAGGCCGACCAGAAGCGGCTGCCGCGGTGGTCGACGTGCGTGTGGTCGTTGTGGCCCGGGTAGCCGGGGCCGAGGATGCCGTTGAAGCCGTGGTTGCGGGCCTGCTTGGCGAGCGTGCACAGCGAGTGCGGTCCCGCGCCGAGGTCGGCGGCGTCGCCGTACAGATGGCGGCTGTTGCTCGCGCCGCCCACGGCGCTGTTGCAGGACTGGGAGCGGAAGCCGCTGGTGACCCGGATCGGCTGGTCGCCGAGCGCGTGCCGCAGCGCCTCCAGCTTCCACATGGTGCGCAGGGCGTTGGACTTGGCCGTCGCGGCGCTCACCGCGCCGCCCGACCAGGTCGAGTTGCAGCGGTTCAGCTCGGCGTAGTCGAAGTGGATCGGCGTGCAGTCGTCGTCCTGGAGGGCGTACAGCTTGCTGAAGGTGGCAGGACCGGCCACACCGTCGGCGGCGAGGCCGTAGGCCGACTGGAAGCGCTTGAGGGCGGCGGCGGTGGCCGGGCCGAACTCGCCGTCGACGGCCAGCACGGCGCCGTAGCCGGGGTAGCCGCTCAGCCGGATCTGGAGCTGGGTGACGTCGGCGCCGGACGCGCCCTGGGACAGGGTGCGGTTCCAGGTGTAACAGCCGTCGGCGTGCGCGGTCCCGGCGGTCGCCAGGGAACCCGCCGCCAGTCCGGCCATGAGCATGACAACAGACAGCACGAGTCTCAGTGCGCGTTTCAACATGCGGCCTCCGCTTCCGGTACGAGAGATCAGGGTGTGCCACGAGCCGTGTGACGCGCGTCAACCATGGGGCAAACACACGGCCGAGCGCAAGGTGTCGCAGACCGGAGCACGGCCCGTCCGCGTGAGCCCTGTACGCGCCCCCGGCCGGCTGCGGAGAATGCGGTGCCGGTTCTCCACGCTCCGCCAAGTGCCGTACTCCCCGCCCCCGTCGGACCCTCCGCAGTGGAAAGCAGGTCGATCGCCGTGTTGCTGCGTCTCCCCACCTCCCTGTCCGAAGCCCGGCGGTGCCTGGCCGACGGCGCGGTGCCCGTCGGCGGTGCCACGCTCGTGTGGGCCCAGTGGCAGCGCGACGGCTTCCCGGACCAGGCGATGTCCCTGCGCCGGCTGCCCGAGGCCACCGTCGTGGACGCGGAGACCCTGGGCGCGGCCGTGCTGCTGCACCAGGTCGACGACCGCGTGCCGGAGGTGCTGCGCCGCGCGGCCGCCTCCATAGGCACCGGGGCCGTGCGCCGGACGGCCACCGTCGGCGGCAACATCGTCGGCAGCACCCTGCGCTGCCTGCTGCCCCCGGCGCTGGTCCTGGACGCGCGGGCGACCGTCATGGACGGCGACGGCACGTACGAGGCCGAACTGGCCGAGGTGGTGGCCAAGCGCCCCCTGATGCTGGACATCCGCTGGCGCCGCCCGCTCGCCAGCGCCTACTGGAAGGCGCCCGGCGAGGTGGGCGGACCGCCGCCGCTGGTGGTCGCCACCGCCGTGCACGCCGAGGGGGCCGGCGGGCGGCGGCTGTTCGCGGCCGTACGGGACGGCGACGAGGTCGTCAGCGCGAGCGTCCCGGCGAGGGCGGACGCGGGCCGGGTGCTCGACGCCCTTCAGGGCACGGCCCTGGGCGGCCTGCACGGGGAGGCGCGGGACGTGGTGCGGCGGGAGGTGACGGACATCCTGGGGCGTGCCTGAGCCCCGGCGCCCTCCCACCTCACTCCACGGGCCAGGTGTGCACCGGCGCGTTCAGATGCATGTAGTCGATGTACTGCTGCGTCATGCGGCGCAGCGCCTCGTGCCGTCCGCAGTGCGCGGTCGCGTCGATGTGGTGGAACATCTCCTTCTGCCACACCGCGCCGTTGCGGCCCGTCACACAGCGCTGCTCGATGACACCGAGCAGCGGCTCCCGCCACGCGTCGTCCATCCCGGAGAGCTCCAGACCCCGGTGCGCCAGCGGCAGCAGCCGCCGCAGGACCAGCTCCGCCGCCGGCACCTCGCCCATGCCGGGCCAGTACAGGCGCGCGTCGATGCCGTAGCGGGCCGCCGTGCGCAGGTTGTCCTCGGCGGCGGAGAAGGACATCCGCGACCACACCGGCCGCTCCTCCTCCACCAGGCCGCGGGTCAGCCCGTAGTAGAACGCGCCGTTGGCGAGCGTGTCGGCGACGGTCGGCCCCGCGGGCAGCACCCGGTTCTCGATGCGCACGTGCGGCTTGTCGCGGGAGACGGCGTACACCGGGCGGTTCCAGCGGTAGATGGTGCCGTTGTGCAGCGTCAGCTCGCCGAGGTCCGGGATGTCGCCGCGCAGCAGGGTCTCCGCCGGGTCCTGGTCGTCGCACAGGGGGAGCAGGGCGGGGAAGTAGCGCAGGTTCTCCTCGAAGAGGTCGAACACGCTGGTGATCCACCGCTCCCCGAACCACACCCGGGGCCGCACCCCCTGCACCTTGATCTCCTCGGGGCGGGTGTCGGTGGCCTGCTCGAACAGCGGGATCCGCGTCTCGTGCCACAGCTCCTTGCCGAACAGGAAGGGCGAGTTGGCCGCGAGCGCCACCTGCACCCCGGCGACCGCCTGCGCCGCGTTCCAGTACGCCGCGAAGTCCTCCGGGTCGACCTGGAGGTGGAACTGCGTGCTGGTGCAGGCGGCCTCCGGGGTGATGGTGTCCGCGTAGGTGCGCAGCCGGTCGATGCCGGTCACCTCGATGTGCAGGTCCTCGCCGCGCGCGGCGAAGATCTGGTCGTTGAGCAGCCGGTAGCGCGGGTTCTCCGACAGGGCGCCCTCCCCGACGTCCTCGTGGCGCAGGGTGGGGAGGACGCCCGTCATGATCAGGTGCGTGCCGATGGACCGGGCGCGCTGCTCCGCGTGGTTCAGGGCGGCGCGGATCTCGGACTCCCAGGCGTCGGGACCGCCCTCGGTGAGCTGCCGGGGCGCGATGTTGATCTCGAGGTTGAACCGGCCCAGCTCGGTGTCCCACGCCGGATCCGCGATCGCCTCCAGCGCGTCGGTGTTGCGCATGGCCGGCTCGCCGCGGTCGTCGACCAGGTTCAGCTCGATCTCGAGGCCCACCTGGGGCCGCTCGGCCTCGAAACGCGACTCGCGCAGCATCTGCGCGAGCGCGTCGAGGCACAGCTGCATCTTGATCCGGTAGCGGCGGCGGTCCTCGCGGGTGAAGGTGAGCGCCGGGACGTCCCGTCCCATCGGTCTCCCTCCAGGCTGTTCGTCCGGAAGCTGACCACCCCAGCGTCGCACCGGTGGCCGTCCGCGACCAGGCGAGTCACTCAGCCCGCGGGACTCTCCGCGCGGAACCGGGTCAGGCTGTCCAGCGGCATGGTGCCGCCCTGCTCGGCCATGTCCCGCTCCTCCTTCGTGTCACAGGTCGCCGCAGCCCGATCCGGGTCGCCGTCCCGCCCCCGTCCAGCTCCACCGCCATCACGGAGGGCTCGGCGCGCCCGGGCACGTCCGTGCCCACGACCAGCAGCCGGTTCTCGTCGACCTCCAGGTACGACCCGGTGAGCGGCGCCCTCGGTGCCGTCAGGGGTGAGCATGGTGGCCTTCCAGGCGCCTCCCGGCCGCCGGTCCGTCTCGACCGGGCCGGGCACGGCGTACGCCCAGCGTGCGGAGGCGTCGGGCGTGGCCCAGGCCTGGTGGACCGCGGCGGCTGGGGCGTCCAGGGTGCGGGTCAGGGTGCAGGAGTGGCCGTCGCTCATGGCGCGATCCTCGTCTCTCGTACGAGGCCCCTTCGGGGCGTGTGTGAGGTGGACGGGGGCGCACGCGAGTAGTCATCGGTGCCCGCGCATCGGGTTCCGGACCCGCGCGAAGAGCTGAATCGGCTCGCCCGGCGCCGGGTACCCGGCCGGTCCTCGCGCGGAACCGCCGCGCCGGAAGCACCACGGGAGGCCCGCCATGGCCGACCTCAGCCCGATCGACCTGCAGAAGGCACTCAAGGGCGCCGACTACCCCGCCGCGAAGGACGACCTCGTGTCGGTGGCACGGAGCAACGGCGCCGACGACGGCCTCGTGAAGAAGCTGTCGGAGACCGGGACCAAGCGGTTCGACGGTCCCAACGAGGTGCAGAAGGCCGTCTTCGGCAACGAATGACCCGCGCGCCGGGGCCGCCGCCCGCCTCCCGTGGGCCGGCCCCGACGTCCGTCACCGACCGAGGACGGTGCACCGATGACCGAGTACGAGCGCTCGCACACCATGCCGGCCCCGCCCGAGCAGGTCTTCGACCAGGCGGCGAACGTCGGCCAGATGGGTGACTGGCTGCCCGGGGAGCTGCATGTGCGCGCCGAGGAACTGCCCGCCGTGACGGTGCACGAGGACCGCACCGACGAGGACACCTCCGCCCTGCTGCGGGCCCGGCGGGACCAGATGCGCATCGAGTGGGGCACACGGGAGCGGGGCGGCTACGCCGGGTGGCTCCAGGTCGCCGGCATCGACAGCGGCGCCAGCGAGGTGACCGTGCACCTCTCCTTCTTCGACGACGGTCACGACCCCGGCGAGGAGCAGGTGACCGGAGCCCTCGACGACAGCCTGCGGCGGCTGGAGCGGCAGGTCCGGCTACGCGTCGACAACGCCGCCGGCTGATCCCTCACGCGCCCAGTGGGCGGGGCGGCCCAGCGACGGCGGGAGCGTCGTCGCCGCGTCGCCCCGTGCCGCGTTCAGCTGCGCCTGGGTGAGGAACAGGGCGCCGGTGAGGCCGGCGCCCGACAGGTCCGCGCCGCGCAAATCGGCGCCGATGAGGTCGGCGTCGCGCAGGTCTGCCCCCGTGAGGTCGGCGCCGACCAGCAGGGCGCCGCGCAGACTCGCCCCGCGAAGATCCGCCCCCGACAGCCGCGCGCCCGCCAGGTCGGCGCCGCGGTGGTCCTTCCGGCGGCCCGGCACCCGGGCCCGTGTCAGCTCACTCGCCCGCAGCAGCAGCGGGTTGACCTCCCCGCGCAGCGCGTTCACGTCGAGCGCCACGACCGACGCGGCGTCGCCCCGGGTCAGCTTCTCGATCCGGGCCAGCGCCCGGCGCAGCTCGCGGTGCACGGGACGGGCCGCCGGAAGCTCCAGCGCCTCGGCGGTGTAGGCGAGCAGTTCGTGCAGCTGCCGCATGACCGGGAACACCGCGAACATCGCGGACGCCGACTCCGGGTCGCGCCGCCAGTCGGTGCCGCCGAAGGTGACCTGCGAGACCTTCTGTCCGGCGCCGAAGCAGTCGAAGACGGTGCAGCCCCGGTAGCCCTCGTCGCGCAGCCGGGCGTGGATGCCGCAGCCGAAGTCGTCCCGCAGATGACCGCAGGCCCGCCCGGCGGGCTTGTCCCCGGCGAAGTCGGCGGAGCGGGCGAAGGGCAGGGCGACGCAGCAGAGGCCGAAGCAGGACGAGCAGTCGGCGCGCAGCTCCTCACGGTTCACGAGCGGCAGCTCGCGGTCCGGTCGAGGTTGCGTCCGCTCGTGTCGCTGCTGCTTGGGCCCTCCGCCGCCGTGCCCCGACGAGCGGGTTCCGTGCTGTGGCGACACCGTGAACACTCCTGGGCCGGCAACGGGCACCCCGTGCCCTGAACGCCGCCCATTCTGGCAGACGACGTGATCGTCCCCGCCCGGTCACCCCCCGGCCGGCGCCCCGGCCGCACGCTGCTTCCGCCGGGCCCGGGACGCGCGCAGGTTCGCGGCGTTCCCGCACCGGCGGACGTCGTGCCAGACGCCGCTGTTGTTGCGCGAACGGTCGTAGAACGCGGACCGGCAGGCAGGCTCCCGGCACAGCTTCAGCCGGTGCCAGGTGCCGTCCGTCCGCGCGAGCAGAATCCGCGCCCACACGGCGGCCTCCAGCCGCTCCCCGGGGCTCCCGACCGGAACCAGTGCCACCCGGCCCCTCGTCGAGGCCCGGCCGCAGCGACACGTAGGTGGGCGCCCCGACCGGCTCCGCCTCGCCCGTCACCAGGGCGGCGAGCCGCTCCCGCAGCGCCCTCACCCGCTCCGGATCACCGGCGCGCGGCTCCCCGGGGGGACCCGGCCACCCCTGTTCCTCGGCCCACGCGGCGGTCACCTCCCGCAGCCACCGGCCACCGCTCTCCTCGTCGCCGAGCGCTCACCGCCCGACGGGTCCCACAACAGGCCGAAGGCCACGAGCCGTTCGCCGTCCGCCACCAGCCAGGAGTCCCGCTCCAGGCCGGTGTCGGGACGCTCCAGGCCGGCGTGCACGGTGTGGCAGACCGGTCTCGGGGCGGCCGATCTCCAGCTCGTCGACCCGGTTCATCAGCGCGGTGACGGCGACGGCGTCGGCCGGGGCCGCCGGCCGTACCGAGGTGGGCATGGGCGCCGAGCGCCGGGCGGCGCCCCGCCCGGCGCAACGGCTTTTCCGCGGCCCCGTACGACCACGGCGGCGCCCCCTCCGGAGGGGGCGCCGCCGTCCGTGCGTCACCGGGTCAGCGAGCCGTGCCCGCCGCGCGCTGGCCGGTGAGGACCGCCGTCAGCAGTTCCGGGTCGAACAGCGACACGTCCGCGAGCCGGGTCGGCGAGGCGAGGGCGTTGAGCATTGCCTTGGTGACCCGCACCGCCGACGCCGGACGCCGCAGCACGGGCTTCGCCCACGCCATGACCGCGGCGTCGAGCGCCTCCGCCGGCACCACCTTGTGCAGCACCGACAGACCCAGGGCCTCCTGGGCGTCGAAGACCCGCGCGGTGAGGATGAGTTCGCGCACCCGCGCCACCCCCACCTCGCTGATCAGCCGGGGGAGCAGCCCGCCCCACGCGGGCGGCACCCCCAGGGCCAGCTCGGGCAGCCGGAACGTGGCCGTGTCCACGCCCACCCTCAGGTCACAGGCGAGCAGCAGCCCCACACCCGCGCCGACCGCCCTGCCCTGCACCCGGGCGATGGTCACGGCGGGGTTGGACGTGAGGGCCTCGCACACCCGCAGCGCCTTCTTCCCGGAGACGCGGATGCCGTCACCGGTGGGATCGGCGTCCAGGTGCTGCGGGAACTCGCGCCGGTCGCCGCCCAGGCAGAAGGCGTCCCCCGCCGCCGACAGCACCAGGACCCGCACCCCCGGGTCCTGGTCGTCCAGGACCGTGAGGAGGTCGTCCAGCATGGCGTCGCCGACCGCGTTCCCCTCCTCGGGAAGGTGCAGCTCGACCGTGAGCAGGGGCCCCTGCCGGTAGGTGCGGACGGTCTTGAGCACCCGTTCGGCGGGGAGTTCGGCGAGGGGCGATGCGGTCATACGGTCACCTTCAGGGACGTGATGCGGCGGAAGACGAGACGGGAGTTGTCGTAGGAGGGCGGCCCGGCCGGACGGAGCGTGGGGAAGCGCTCCAGGATCTGCGCCATCGCCTCCCGTGCCTCGAACCGGGCGAGGGGAGCGCCGAGGCAGTAGTGCGGGCCGCTGCCGAACGTGATGTGGCCGCCGTCGCGCTGGATGTCGAAGACGTGCGGGTCCGGGTTGCGCCGGGGGTCGTGGGCCGCCGCCCCGTACAGGATGTGCACGGTGGTGTCCTTGGCGAGCGGGGTGCCCGCCAGGACCGTGTCGTCGGCGGCCACATGGGAGTTGAGCCACACCGGAGGGTCGTAGCGCAGCGTTTCCTCGATCAGGTCGTCGATGTGCTCGGGGTGCGCCCGCAGCCACTCCGCGCGGGCGGGCTCCTCCGTGGCGAAGCGCACCGCGTTGGTCAGCAGCACCGCGCTCGTCTCCAGCGAGGCGATGGTGATGAACATGGTCAGGTGGTAGATCACCCGCGCCGCTGCCTCCGGGTCGTCCGCGAAGTGGGCGTCCCAGTGGTGGATCCAGCCGGTGAGGACATCGTTGCCAGGGTGCGCCCGGCGCTCGCGGATCAGCTCGCCGAAGAAGGCCCGCATCTCCAGCGTGGCCTGCCCCGCCTGCGCCAACTGCTCCTTGCTGGGGAAGAGTTCCTGCGCGTACGCCTGCCGGTGGGCGAAGTCCAGGATGTGCGCGTGGTGCTCCTTCGGGATGCCCAGCCACTCGCCGACCGTGCGGACCGGGAGGAGTTCGGCGACCGTCTGCACGAAGTCGGCCTCCCCGTCCTCCCGCAGACGCTTCTCCAGGTCGTCCAGCAGTCCGGTGACGACCCGCGCGATCGCCGGACGCAGGCCCTCCAGGGTCGAGCGGTCGAAGGGGTTGCCGAGCGCGCGCCGCTGGCAGGTGTGCGAGGGGGCGTTGATACGGGACAGGGTGCCCGTGAGCTCCTGGGTGGCGAGCTCCTGCCAGCGGCGCGGGTCGGGCTGCCGCTCCTGCCAGGCGAAGTCCGGCACCAGCCAGTTCCTGGACCGCAGGACCTGGCTGCATGCCTCGAACGAGGTGACGAAGTAGGCGCCCCAGGGGGCGCGCACGACGTCCCCCATGGAGCGCAGTCCCTCCCAGACGGGCAGGGGGTCGGCCTGCCCCTCCGGCGAACGAAGGTGACGGAGAAGGGAAACGACGGCTCGGCGGTCACTGATGGCGGGGCCGCTTATGTCGCCAACGGCGGTCACGTGGTGCTCCTTCGGCTGGACGCTACCGTTACCGCCGGAACCTACCCTTCCGACTATGTATGTCATGTGTGGTTGAGTGTTGCACCTGTCACATGCCGGGCCCTTGCCAACTGGCGTTCCGTCACGTCTCGTTGCGCTGCCACCGGTGGCGGTGTCAGACACGGAAGACGTCCAGGAAGCTGCTCCAGAACCCCTTCTTGCGTGTCGTGCCCTGACGGGACGGCTGGGACGACGGAACGGACACCGGCCGCTCCGCCTCGGGCATCGCGGCGACCCGCTCGCGCATGGCGGTGGCCGTGCGGGTGGCAGGCGTGGGGCTGAACGTCACGGGCAGCGACACCAGCGCGCGGTGGAACGGCCCGGGCCGCCACTCCAGTTCCTTGTCCGGCGCGGCGAGCTCCAGATCGGGCAGCGCGTTGAGCAGCCGCTCGATCGCGGTGGTCGCGATCACCTGCGCCGGGTCCTTCGCGGGGCAGGCGTGCGGTCCCGCGCCCCACGCCAGATGGGCGCCCTTGCTGTGCACGCGGCGGGCATCCTCCAGCGCCGGGTCGGCATTGGCGCCCGCGAAGGAGATGACCACCGGGGTGTTCGCCTCGGCCACATGGCCGCCCAGGTCCACGTCCCGCACCGGGTAGTGGGCGGCGTAATTGGCGATCGGCGTCTGGTTCCACAACACGTGGTCCATCGCCTCCTCGATCAGCATGCCGCTCTCCCGGGCGCCCGTCCCGGACAGCAGCAACATCAGCGAACTGCCGATGAGGTTGCGTTCCGGCTCGATGCCGGCGCCCATCAGCAGCACCAGCTGGTCCTTGAGTTCCTCGTCGGTCAGCCCGGCGGGGTGCTGGATCAGCCACGAGGTGACGTCGTCGTCGGGCCGGCGGCGCTTGAGCGCGATCAACTCCATGAGGGACGCGGTCAGTTCCTCGTTGGCACGCACCGCGTCCTTGCCGTCGAAGATCGCCGACACGGCCGCGGTGACGGTGTCGCCGATGTCCGCCGGGCAGCCGAACAGCTTGTTGAACAGCAGCAGCGGAAGGAGCTTGGCGTAGTCGCCCAGCAGATCGGCCCGGCCCAGCTCGCTGAACCGGTCGATCAGGTAGTCGGCGATCGGCTCCACGTCACGCCGGATCCGCGTGGTGTTGAGTTGCGCCAGGCTGTCCACCACGGCCTTGCGCAGCCGCAGATGCACCGCGCCGTCGGTGAACAGACAGCTCGGCCGGTACGCCATCATCGGCAGCACCGGGCTGTCCAGGGCTATGCGCCCCTCGTTCAGGTCCTTCCAGCGGCGCGCGTCACGGGCGAACAGCTCCGTGTTCTGCAGCACCCGCAGCGCCATCTCGTGCCCGACGACCAGCGTGGCGTCCACACCGGGCGCCAGCTCCACCGGGCCGGCCGGGGCATGCTCCCGCAACCGGTCGTAGACCTGGTGCGGATCGGTGGCGAAACCGGCGTCGTGCATGGGGCATCTGCCCGTACCGGACGCGGACGGAGAGTGAGCTTCCATGAAGTCTTCCTTAGTGAAACAACCGTGAACCGGTGACCGGGGGCCGGAAGGCCGAGGCTTTCCGACCCCCGGACCGGGCGGACGCGAGGAGGTCAGGACGTGCGGTCGAGCAGGTGCCGCACCAGCGCGATCAGCGCCTTCGCGGACGACTGCTGGTCCCGGGCGTCGCAGTGGACGACCGGGGTGTCCGGCAGCAGGTCGAGCGCCTCTCGCACTTCCGCCTCCTCGTACACGGGGGCGGAGTCGAAGCGGTTGACGGCGATGGCGTACTCCAGGCCGTAGCCCTCGATGAGGTCGATGACCGGGAAGGTCTCCTCCAGCCGCGCCGGGTCGACCAGCAGCAGCGCCCCCAGAGCCCCTCGCGCCATGTCCTCCCACAACTGCATGAACCGCTGCTGTCCCGGCGTGCCGAAGAGGTACAGCACCAGCTCGTCGCTGAGGGTGAGACGGCCGAAGTCCAGGGCGACCGTGGTGGTGGTCTTCCCGGTGACTCCCCTGAGGTCGTCGACGTGCGCCGACGCCTGGGTCATCTTCTCCTCGGTGCGCAGCGGCGTTATCTCCGACAGCGAGCCGATGAAGGTCGTCTTGCCCACGGCGAAGTGCCCGACGACGAGGATCTTTGCGGCGTTGGTCACCGCGCTGGAGACGTAGATGGACTGCTGGGCCGTCTCAGCCGATGAGGGATTGGAGTCCATTCAGAACCTTCTCGAGGGTCGCTCTGTCAACGTTCTGGGCCCGGGGCGGCTCGGCCCGGCGGAGCAGATGCCCCTGTTCCGATAAATCGGTGAGCAGCAGCCGGGCCACCCCGACCGGTAGGCCGAGGTGGCCGGCCACCTCGGCGACCGACAGGTAGCCGCCCGAGCACAGCTCCCAGATCGCCCTCACCTCGGGGCCGGCCCCGAGCGGCAGCGTCCGGTCGGGGGCCAACGTGACGAGGGTGTGCAGCGCCAGTTCGTCCGAGGACGGCAGGCTCCGGCCGCCGGTGATGACGTAGGAGCGGACGAAGTCACTGGTGACAGGTGATTCCTCGCCGGGCCCCGTCATCAGTCGACACCGTTGTCGGAGCGGGGAGCCACGCTCATGGCCTTGTTCAGCGCCGTCACCGTCTTCTGCATACGGAACGACACGGCCTCCATGTCGACGTCCACCGCCGCCGAGACCGCCAGGTAGGAGCCCTGCCCGGCCGCGATGAGGAAGATCCAGCCGCCGTCGTACTCCAGCAGCGTCTGCTTCCAGATGCCGTGCCCGGCGCCGACGAAACCGGCGACCGCCCGGCTCAGCGACTGCATGGAGCTCATCGCGGCCGCGTTGGTCTCGGCGTCGTCGCGCGAGATGTCGTCCGAACGCTGGAGCAGCAGGCCGTCGCCCGAGACGAGGACGGCGTGGCGGGCGCCGCGCACCTCGAGCACGTCGTTCAGCACCCACGACAGGTCGGTCTTCACTGGTGGTCAGGTCCTTCCGTGGTGTTCGTGGTCCGTCCGAGCTGGGTGCCGCGTGCGAACGCCCCCAGGCGCGACGCGGTGACCTCGCCGGACGACTCGGAGCTCTCCTCGTCGAGGGCGGCCGGTTCCGGCGGGGGCGGCACCACCGCGATGGGGCCCTGACGACGCCGCCGCTTGGGCAGCCCGCCGGACGTCGTGCCCACCACGCGCGTCGGGCCCACGGGCACCGGCGCCAGGCGCTGCGGAGCGTCCACTTGTCCCTCCTCGGCGGGCTCCCGCTCCGGCTCGGCGGGCGTGATCACGTCGGCCGAGAGGAGGCTCTCCGGAACCCGGATCACCGCGCGCACACCGCCGTACGGGGAGACCGAGCCGACGGAGACGTGGAAGCCGTAGCGGTTCGCGAGCATGCCGCACACCGCGAAGCCGAACCGGGGCGGGTCGCCGAGACCGGTGATGTCGACCGGGCCGTCCGCGGACAGCAGAGCCCCCGCACGGTCCTTGGTCTCCTGGTCCATGCCGAGGCCGGCGTCGTCCACGATGAAGACCACACCCGTGGGCACGGCCTGGATGTTGACCTCCACCGGGGTGCCCGGCGCGCTGTAGGTCGTGGCGTTGTCCAGCAGCTCCGCCAGCACCACGGCCACCGGCTCGACCGCCTTGCCTGCCACGGCCACGCTGGCCTGGGCGTGGATGCTGACCCGGTCGAAGTCCTTGATACGGCCCTGGGCGCTGCGGGCGACGTCGTAGACGGTCGCCGCCCCGTCGCGACGGCCCAGCCAGCCGCCGCACAGCACCGAGATGCCCTTGGCCCGGCGGCTGAACTGGCTGCCGGTGTGGTCCACCGACATCAGGTCGGCCAGCACCTCGCTGTCGTTGCCGTACTTCTTCAGCAGTTGGTCGAGGAGCAGTTGCTGCTCCTCGGCGAGCGACTGGAGCGTGCCCATGGCCGACTTGAGCACGGCCTTGGTCGCCGACTCGGCGTCCGCCCGCACATCGGCCAGCTCGCCCCGGTGCCGGGTGTCCAGCGTGCCGATGTGGGCTTCCAGTTGCCCGATGCGTCCCTGGGCCTGGCCCAGGCCCGCCTCCAGATCCTTCCTCGTTCTTCGGAGCGCCAGATTGGTTCTCCGGGCCCGCAGCACTGCGAGGACCGCAGCGGCGAGCACCACCAGCAGGATCCACAGCAGCGGATCCTTGATCAATGACGTCATGAGACTCTCTTCAAGTCGCATCGCCTCGGGAGTACGAGATTGCCGGCGCACGGGGACAACCGCTCCGTGCCGACGAACAGCACGGACCCACGGCGGGACAAAGCCTCAACTCCTCAGCGACGGGGCCTTAGAGACTGTCCCCCGTACGCGTTCATGACGCGTCGCCAGCCTGCTGAAAGTTCGTTGATCGTATCAGTCCCCGGATGCCAACACGCCCCTTGTCGGTGGCACTTGACGACCCTCACGAGACGTTCACAGTGAAGCCCGCCGTGTCGCCGTTGCGACATGTCCCACCTGTGCCACGGCGAAACGGTGACACGGCCCGCACCGGCGACCGAACCTGTGCAGCACCGACGGCACCGCGGGCCGCGTGTACAGCACAACGACGCGACGCGTCGCACGACGCGTACGACGAAGGGCACAGGAGTGAGACGACGAATGCGTATCGCGGCGGCCGTCGCGGCAGGGCTGACCCTGTCCGCCGGCGCCGTGACACCGGTCGTGGCGGGACCGTCCGGGGCCACCGCCCCGGCACGGGCCGCCGCACCGGCGGCCGACAGCGGCGCCACCGTGCGCCTGATCACCGGCGACCTGGTCACCGTCCGCACGGACGTGAACGGCCGCCGCACCGCCTCGGTGACACCGGGGGAGGGCCGGCGCCACCTCCTCTTCCGCACGATCGAGGAGGACGGACACCTCACCGTCCTGCCGTCCGACGCGGAAGGACTCGTCACCGCCGGACGCCTGGACCGCGGCCTGTTCGACGTGACCGCGCTCGTCGCCCAGGGCTACGACGAGCGCCGCGCCGACACCCTGCCGCTGATCGTCGCCGACGGCGCGGGCGTGCCGGACACCTCGCTGCGCCGCCTCACCGGAATGGCCGCCGAGGGCACGGAGGTCCGCCGCCTGGAGACCCTCGACGCGGACGCCGTCCGCGTCCCCACGGACGACCTCTCCGCGTTCTGGAAGCGCCTCGCCCCCGCCGCCGGCGACGCAGCCCGCGCCGCCTCCGTGCCCCGGGTCTGGCTGGACGGCCGGGTGCGGGCCGCACTCGACCGCAGCACCGCGCAGATCGGCGCCCCCGAGGTCTGGCAGGGCGGCCACCGGGGCGACGACGTCAAGGTCGCCGTGCTGGACACCGGCGCCGACGGCACGCACCCCGACCTCGCCGGACGCATCAGTGAGGCACAGGACTTCTCCGGCAGCTCCGGCACCGGCGACGTCTTCGGCCACGGCACCCACGTCGCCTCGATCGTCGGCGGTTCCGGCGCGGCTTCCGACGGCGCCCGCAAGGGTGTGGCGCCCGGCGCGGACCTGCTGGTCGGCAAGGTGCTCGGCGACGACGGCTTCGGTACGGCGTCGCAGGTCATCGACGGCATGGAGTGGGCCGTCGCACGCGGCGCCGACGTGGTCAACATGTCGCTGGGCTCGGACTCCCCGAGCGACGGCACCGACCCGATGAGCCTCGCCCTGAACGAACTCTCCGCGTCCTCCGGCGCGTTGTTCGTCGTCGCCGCGGGCAACGCCGGACCGGGCCAGGGCACGATCGGTTCCCCCGCCGCCGCGGACGCGGCCCTCACGGTCGGCGCGGTGGACCGCGACGACTCCCTCGCGGACTTCTCCAGCCGAGGCCCCCGGGTGGGCGACGACGCCGTCAAGCCCGACGTGACCGCGCCCGGCGTCGGCATCGTCGCGGCCCGCGCCGCCGGCACGGCGATGGGGCAGATCGTCGACGCCTCGCACGTGGCCGCCTCCGGCACGTCGATGGCCGCCCCGCACGTGGCGGGCGCCGCCGCGCTGCTGGCCCAGCAGCACCCCGACTGGACCGCGAGCCGCCTCAAGGACGCCCTGACCAGCACCGCCCGCACGGTCGAGGGGCAGCTGACCACCGAGCAGGGCGGCGGCCGCATCGACGTGGCCGCGGCGAGCCGCACCCCGGTCCTCGCCACCGCCGGAATCGCCCTCGGCAGGTACTCCACCGACGACACCGGCACCCGCACGCACACCGTGCGCTACACCAACGTCTCCGGCCGGGACGTCACCCTCGACGTGCGGGCCGCGCTGGTCACCAGCGGCGGCCGCGAGCTCGCCGACGGGGTGGTGACGCCCGCCGCGCGCACCGTCACCGTGCGGGCCGGCGGCACCGCCGACCTGCCGCTCACCGTCGACGCGGCCCGCGCCGGACGGGGCGCCTACCACGGCCACCTGACGGCCACCGCCGCCGACGGCTCGGTCACCGTGCACACCACGCTCAGCCTGTCCGTCCGCGGCCCCGTGCACCGGCTCAAGGTCGTCTCCTACGACAACGACGGCAACCGCGTCGAGAACCTGCCCATGATCTGGGGCGCCGAGGGCTTCGTCGGCTACACCGACCGGGACAACGCCGTCGCCGAGGTCGAGGAGGGCACCTACCAGCTCACCTCCGGCGGCGTCGAGCGGACGGACGACGGGGCAGAGGTGCTCCGCCAGGTCGTCCTGCCCGACATCAAGGTCACCAAGGACACCACCGTCGTGGTCGACCCGCGCAAGACGGTGAAGGTCGAGATCCGCACCCCCAAGCCCGCCGAACAGCGCGGCGTCCTCAGCTACCAGACGTACCGGAAGATCGACGGGCACGCCTGGATCGACGGCACGATGTACTTCGACATCGCCCGGGAGCTGTACGTCAGCCCCACGGCCCAGGTCACCGACGGTGACTTCGAGTTCGCGTCCCGCTGGCAGTTGGTGGCCCCGCTGCTCGAAGCCGGCGTGACCGGCGGCCCGGACCTCGACGCCTTCTACATGCCCGAGTCCCCCCTGTTCGACCGGCGGGGCGAGCGGCTCCAGGCCGTGGACGCCGGCGCCGCGGAGGCACCCGACTTCCGCAAGGCCCGCGGCCGGCTCGCCGTCGTCACCGACGAACAGGGCATCGCCGGACCGCAGTTGGCCGAACGTGCCGCCCAGGCCGGAGTCCGCGCCGTGCTGGTCGTCAACTTCTCCCCCACCGGCTGGACCCGCTGGACGCCCCATGGCGACCGCTGGAAGGTGCCGGTCGTGCGCATCGGCTCCGGCGAGGGCGCCGACCTGCTGAAGCGCGTCGCACGGCGCGCCACCACCGTCACCTTCGCCGGCACCGCCCGCAGCCCCTACCTGTACGACGTCATGCAGACCAGCGAGGGACGCATCCCCGACCGCGTGGTCCACACGGTGTCGGAGCGCAACAGCGCCGTGATCCGCTCGGAGTACGCGGACAACGGCGGGGTGGACTGGGCCGCCGAGCAGCGGTTCGCCCGCCGCCCGTACCAGGAGTTCATCTGGCTCCAGTACACCCGCCACGTCCCCACCGCGTTCACCCGCACCGAGTACGTCACCTCCGGCACCACCGAGTGGGACCACGTCGTGAACTACCGGACGGTCGGTGACGTCGACTCGCCGCTGAACACCGGGCTCCAGGACACGCCCCGCACCTACCGCGCCGGAGAGCAGGTCAGCGAGCGGTGGCAGGGCGCCGTGGTCCGGCCCGGCATCCCGCGCGAGGGCGTGCCCGCCAGCGTCCGCGACGGCGACGTACTGCGGCTGCGGATCCCCGAGTTCACCGACTCGGCCCCCGGCCACTGGTCCCGGTTCACCCCCGGCGGCGACGGTGGCATCGGCGTACGGGCGCCGGCGTCGGAGACGGCCGAGGCGCAGCTCCACCGCGACGGCCGCAAGGTGGCCGACCTCGCCGACGCCTGGCGCGACGTCGAGGTGCCCGGCGGCGACGCCGAGTACCGGCTGCGCCTGCGCACCACCCGCGACTCCGCGGAGTGGGCGTACGCCACGGCGACCGACACGACCTGGACGTTCCCGTCCGGCACGGTCACCGGCCAGGCGCGGCTGCCGCTGCTCCAGGTCGACACCGAGGTACCGGCCGACCTGCGCAACACCGTCGGACCCGGCCGCACCCACACCCTCCGGCTGACGGTCCGCCACCAGGACGGGCTCGCCGCGCCGCGCGGGGTGCGCACCACGGTCGAGGTCTCCTACGACGATGGCCGGCACTTCACCGAGGCGCCGGTGCGCGCAGGGAAGGGCAACACCTTCACGGCCACCGTCACCCGGCCCGCCGGGGTCCGCGGCGACGCCGCCGTGACCCTGCGCGTCACCGCGCGGGACGCGTCGGGCGCCTCGGTCCGGCAGACCGTGACCCGGGCCTACGGGCAGCGCGGCTGAGCAGTGACGGCGGGGGAACGGGGCACGGCCGCCCGTTCCCCCGCCGACTGTTGTACGGTATTCAACCGTTCAGGCGTTTGAATATCGTCGTGCGGGGGAGGGTGCCGTGACACTGGAGGCCGCCGGGGTCACCGGCACCGAGGAGACCGTCTACCGCCTGCTGGTGACGATGGGCCGGGCCACCGCCCGCGAGGTCGCCGACCGGGCCGGCCTCGAACCCGAGCACACCCGGCACGTGCTGGACGCGCTCGCCGCGAAGAACCTGGTCAGCCAGAGCGACGGACTGCCCCGCCAGTACCGGCCCACCCCGCCCGACGTGGCGCTGCTGCCCCGTCTCAAGCGCCGCGCCGACGCCCTCGACCTCGCCCGCGCCGAGGCCACCGCGCTGCTGGAGTCCTACCGCGAGACCATGCGCCGTCAGGACCTCGGCCAGCTCATCGAGGTCATCACCGGCGCGGAGGCGTTGCGCCAGCACCTGCGCCAGATCCAGGACGGCGCCCGCGACGAGATGCTGTGGTTCTGCAAGGCCCAGTACGTGGCCATGCCGTCCGGCAGCAACCGAGCCGAGTTCGACGCGCTGGCCCGGGGCGTGCGCTACCGGGTGCTGTACGAGAAGGCGTTCTTCGACGACGAGGGCGCCGTCGATAACGTTGTCGAGGGCGTCAGGGCGGGCGAGCTGGCCCGCGCCGTGCCGCACCTCCCGCTGCGCCTCGCGGTCGCGGACCGCGCCATCGCGATCTGCCCGCTGGTCCCGGGCGGCCCCGACGGCAGCCCCGAGGAACCCACCTCCGCGCTGGTGCGCGACAGCAACCTGCTGGCCGCGCTGGTCGCCCTCTTCGAGCGGTACTGGGAGGACGCGGTCCCGCTGGACGTCGACGACACGGGCGCGGTCTCCGGCACGGACGCGGCGGGTGCCCCCGACCCGCTCGGCGCCACGGACCGCCGCCTCCTCGCCCTCCTGGTCGCCGGCGTCGCGGACAAGGCGGTGGCCACCCAGATGGGCCTCAGCCGCCGCACGGTGCAGCGCCGCATCCAGCGCCTGATGGAACTCGCGGGTGCGACCACCCGCATGCAGCTCGCCTGGCAGGCGGCGCGGCGGGGGTGGCTGTAAGGGGGTTGCCGTGGCCGTCGGACCGGGTGAGGCTGGCTGCAGGAGGGCGGGTCGGGCCCCTGGTGGGTGATCAGGGCCGAACGGCCCTGGTCCGGCGGTCCCGGACGGGCCAGGATCCTGGTGGAACCCCCCGCGCGCAGCAAGGAGCATTTCGATGGCGGACGGCGAGCAGTCCGGCCCCGAGGACGGGCCGATCCGGGTCTTCCTCCTGGACGACCACGAGGTGGTCCGGCGCGGGGTGCACGACCTGCTGAACGACGAGCCGGACATCACGGTGGTCGGCGAGGCCGCCACCGTCGAGCAGGCCCTGGTGCGCGTCACCGCCCTGCGCCCGCGTGTCGCGGTCCTCGACGTGCGGCTGCCCGACGGCGACGGCGTGACCGTGTGCCGGGAACTGCGCTCCCGGATGCCGGACCTGGCGTGTCTGATGCTCACCTCGTTCGACGACGAGGAGGCCCTGCTGGACTCGATCATGGCCGGCGCGTCCGGCTACGTCCTCAAGCAGATCCGCGGCTCCGACCTCGTCGAGGCCGTCCGCACGGTCGCGCGAGGCCAGTCGCTGCTCGACCCGAGCGCCACCACCAAGCTGATGGAGCGGCTGCGCGGCGGCCCCCGCAAGGAGCAGGAGGAGCAGGACGTCCTGCCCGGCCTCACCGAGCGGGAGCGGGAGATCCTCGAACTGATCGGGGAGGGCCTCACCAACCGCCAGATCGGCCGGCGCCTCTATCTCGCCGAGAAGACGGTGAAGAACCACATCTCCCGCCTGCTCGCCAAGCTCGGCGTGGAGCGCCGCGTCCAGGCCGCCGTGATCGCCACCGAGGCCCGGGACCGCCTGCGGCACGACGGCAACGGTCGCTGACGGGCGCGGCACCCGCGCCCGGCAGCGCGTGAAGCGTCAGTCGCGGGCGATCTGCGGCGCGATGTCCTCCGTGAACCGCTCCGTGGAGGCCGCCGCCCGGCGCACCGCGGCCGCCGGGTCGGTGCCGCAGAACGACGCGTCCAGCGTGGCGCCGAGCGTGGTGTTCACCGTGCCGTTGTTGGAGGTGTTCGCCGACGACGTCATGCTGCGCCGGCCGTCGCTCGTGGTGAAGGCGTACGTGTAGTAGCCCTGCACGGTGCCGGTGTGCCCGTACACCGTGGTGCCGCAGGAGAGCGTCCGCCCGCGCAGCCCCAGACCGTACGACTGCTTGCCGTCGGCGGTGACCGGGACCATGGTGGTCATCTCCCGCAGCTGCTCCTCGGGCAGCAGCTTCCCCGAGAGCAGCGCGGAGAAGAACCGGTTGAGGTCCTTGGCGTTGGAGATGACCGCGCCCGCGGACTGCGCCCAGGAGACGGTCTGCTCGGTGGAGTCCACCAGCGGCAGCGTGGTGTCGTCCTGCCGCAGGTAACCGCGCGCGTACGTGCCGGAGATGGTGGTCCGCGGGTGGACGTACGAGGTGTTCTTCAGCCGCAGGGGCACGAAGATGCGCCGCTGGTAGTGCGTGGCGACCGGCGTGCCCGTCACATGCTCGATGATGGCGCCCAGCGCGACGAAGTTGGTGTTGGAGTAGCTGTACGCGGCGCCCGGCGCGTTGTTCAGCGGCTTCGCCGTCGACAGGTCGATCAGCTCCTGGTAGCTGAAGACCTTGTTCCGCACCGCCTCGAAGCCCGGGACCGTGTTGTGGAACATGTCGTTGGTGTAGTCGTACAACCCGCTGCGGTGGCTGAGGAGATGACGGACCGTGATGCGCTCGTCGGGCAGCGGCTCGGGCAGGTAGCGGTTGGCCGGCGCGTCGAGGTCGACCTTGCCCTCGGCGACGAGCTGCAGCAGCACCACCGTGGTGAACGTCTTGCTGACGCTCCCCACGCGGAACCGCCGCCCGGTGTCCATCGGCGTGTGCGCGGCGGTGTCGGCCTCACCGGTGGCGACGTGGTAGCTCCGCGGCCCCTCGTCGATCCGGGTCAGCGCGCCGGGCGCGCCCTGGGACAGCGCCGTCCGGTGCACCTCGGCCACGGCGGCGACGTCGGGCGCCGGCAGCGAGGGCGTGGTGGAGTCGGCGAGGGCGGGGGACGCCGCCAGGGTGACGACCAGGGTGGAACCGACGAGCGCGACGCTCACGTCTTTGATCCGCATCCGCTTCTTTCCTGAGTGTGGGGGAGGAACAGGGTGCCTGCGGCGACAACTACCTTGCCTGGCAAGGTGATTGACGGTGTATCACAAGACCGCGGCGACAACGTTCGCATCGTAGTGCAGCCGCGCCCCGCCACCCCGCCCTTCAACCCGGCGTGGCGGAAACGGCGTTGCCCTCACCCCGCCGGCCGGACCGGGTAGTGGTGCGCCTCCGCCGCCCCGCGCGGCGACGCCTCCGGCCACACGCAGTCCAGCACCGACGCCGACGGGCCGAACAGCGCCGACGGCACCGCGTCCCGCGCGAACCACTCCCAGCGCACGATCTTGTCCGGTTCCGTCACCTCGGGTGTGCCCTGCGCCCCCTCGGCGACCGCGGCGGCCGTCACCCGGGTGAGCCCGCGCAGACCGTCCACCAGCACGGCCAGCACCCGTACGGCCGTGGCCGGCACCGACAGCCCGGTCTCCTCCGCCAGCTCGCGCGCCGCCGCCGTCTCGAAGTCCTCGCCCGGGTCCACCTTGCCGCCGGGCAGCTCCCAGCGGCCGTCGTGGCCGAGTCCCAGCAGGACGCGGCCACCGGAGTCGAGGACGGCGACGCCGACCCCCGTCAGGCTGTGCGGTGTGGGGCGGGCGCGCTCGGGGCGCTCCGCGGTGAGGTCTCCGGTGCTGTTCACCGGTCCCTTCTACACGGTCACGGGCCCGCCCCGGTATGAGGTGACGCACGTCACCGGCTCCTGGCTTGGAGGGGCGGGTGGCGCGGTGGCGACAGTAATGGGACGCATCGTTCCGCAGGGGGTGCCCGCGAGGGACCGCAGGTCGCCGCGAAGTCGTGATCGGACCTTTGCGTGACGACCCTTGACGCACGCGAAGGCTGAAAATATCTTTCAGGATCAAGTGATCGACCGAAAGTAAATTTCGACCCCGGGAGAGTGACGTCCGTGCCCGCCGCAGACGCCGTGGAGAGCGGCCGGTTGCGTGAGCAGCTGGCCACCATGACCACGGAGGCGTACCGCCCGGAGCTGGCGGACACCGACCGCCTGCCCACCCTCGACATCGCCCGCTTCATGAACGCGGAGGACGCCACCGTCACCACGGCCGTCGCCGCCCGGCTGCCGGAGATCGCCGCCGCGATCGACGGCGTCACCGCCCGCATGGCCCGCGGCGGCCGGCTGGTCTACGCCGGCGCCGGCACCGCGGGGCGGCTCGGCATCCTCGACGCCTCCGAGTGCCCGCCCACCTTCAACACCGACCCCGCCCAGGTCGTCGGCCTCATCGCGGGCGGCCCCACGGCCGTGGTCAACGCCGTGGAGGGCGCCGAGGACCGTGAGGACGCCGCCCGCGCCGACCTCGACGCCCTCGCCCTCACCGCGGACGACGTGGTCGTCGGCATCTCCGCCTCGGGCCGCACCCCGTACGCCGTCGCGGCCGTACGCCACGCCCGCGCCCTCGGCGCGCTCACCGTCGGCCTGTCCTGCAACGAGGACAGCGCGCTGGCCGCGGCCGCCGACCACGGCATCGAAGTGGTGGTCGGCCCCGAGACCCTGACGGGCTCCACCCGGCTCAAGGCGGGCACGGCGCAGAAGCTGGTGCTCAACATGATCTCGACCATCACGATGATCAAGCTGGGCAAGACCTACGGGAACCTGATGGTCGACGTCCGCGCCTCCAACGAGAAGCTCAAGGCGCGCGCCCACCGGATCGTCTCCCTCGCCACCGGCGCGCGCGACGAGTCCGTCGAGACCGCCCTCGCCGACAACGACGGCGAGGTCAAGAACTCCATCCTCACCCTCCTGGCGTCCGTGGACGCCCCCACCGCAGCCCGCCTGCTGCAGGACGCCCACGGGCACCTGCGGAAGGCACTGGAAGCCGCAGCCGCCTGACGCGGCCTGCCCCACCTCACAGCAAGGCATGACCGCACCATGAGCGAAGAGAACAAGCATCGCGCCACTGCTGCCGCCATCCTCCCCCTGGTCGGAGGCGCGGCGAACGTGACGTCGGTGGCCCACTGCATGACCCGGCTCCGGCTGGGCCTGCGCGACCGGTCCCTCGTCCAGGAGGAGGCACTCAAGGCACTGCCCGCGGTCATGGGGGTCGTCGAGGACGACACCTACCAGATCGTGCTGGGTCCGGGCACCGTCGCCCGTGTCACCCCGGAGTTCGAGGCCCTGGTGGCCGAGGAGCGGGCGGACGCCCCGGAGGAGCCCGCCGCTCCCGCGGGCGGGTCCGACCCGGTGACCGCCGAGGAGCTGGCGGCGCAGGGGGCGGCGCTCCGCGCGGAGCGGAAGGCGAAGAACGCCACCCCCTTCAAGCTGTTCCTGCGGCGCATCGCGAACATCTTCGTGCCGCTCATCCCCGCGCTCATCGGCTGCGGCATCATCGCCGGCCTCAACGGCCTGCTCGTCAACCTCGGCTGGCTGCCCGGGATCACCCCGGCGCTGGCCGCCATCGCCTCCGGCTTCATGGCGCTGATCGCCGTCTTCGTCGGCTACAACACGGCCAAGGAGTTCGGCGGCACCCCGATCCTCGGCGGCGCCGTCGCCTCGATCATCGTCTACGCAAAGGTCGCCGACGTCGAGGCGTTCGGCCAGCACCTCTCGCCCGGCCAGGGCGGTGTCCTCGGCGCGCTGGCCGCGGCCTGCCTCGGCGTGTACGTCGAGAAGCGGTGCCGCCGCTGGGTCCCGGAGTCCGTCGACGTGCTGGTCACGCCTACCGTCACCGTGCTGGTCTCCGGCCTGGCGACGCTGTTCGGACTGATGTTCCTCGCCGGTGAGGTGTCGTCCTGGATCGGCGAGGCCGCCGACTGGCTGCTCGCCCACGGCGGCGCGGGCGCCGGCTTCCTCCTCGGCGGTCTGTTCCTCCCGCTGGTCATGCTGGGCCTGCACCAGGCGCTCATCCCCATCCACACCACGCTGATCGAGGGCGCCGGCTTCACCGTGCTCCTGCCGATCCTCGCCATGGCGGGCGCGGGCCAGGTCGGCGCGGCCCTCGCGATCTACCTGCGGCTGCCCCGCAACACCTCGATCCGCACGACCATCAAGTCCGCCCTGTGGCCGGGCTTCCTGGGTGTCGGCGAGCCGCTGATCTACGGCGTCTCCCTGCCCCTGGGCCGCCCGTTCGTCACGGCCTGCGCGGGCGGCGCCTTCGGCGGCGCGTTCGTCGGCCTGTTCAACCAGCTCGGCACGGACGTCGGCTCCACCGCGATCGGCCCCTCCGGCTGGGCGCTCTTCCCCCTCCTCGACGGCAACCACGGCCTGGCGCAGACGATCGCCGTCTACGCGGCCGGCCTGATCGTCGGCTATGTGGCGGGCTTCGTGGCGACGTACTGGTTCGGCTTCACCAAGACGATGCTCGCGGAGCTGAACGCGGCGCCCGACGAGACGGCGCCGGCGTCCCCCGCCCCGGTGGCGGCCGAGGAGCGCGTCGCGGAGAAGGTCTGACCTCCGGCCGGGAGACCGGCCGCACGGACGGCGCCGGGCCGGCCCCTTCACGGGGGCCGGCCCNGCTTCTCGGGGTTGCGGACGTAGTAGAGCCGCGTGACCCGGCCGTCCTCCACCCGTGCGGCCAGCACGCCGTCGATCTCGCCGTCCAGGCGCAGGACGAGCCCCGGGTTGCCGTTGACCGTGATGGCCTCGCCGGTGAGCGTGCCGCCCGCCTTGCCCAGGCTGCCGGCCATGTAGCGGAGCACCTTGCCCGCGCCGGTGACCGGCCGCAGCGCCGCCAGCTTGAGTCCGCCGCCGTCGCTGACGAAGACGACGTCCGGCGCCAGCACGTCGAGCAGCCCCTGCAGGTCGCCGGTCTCCAGGGCGGACCGGAACGAGTCCAGCGCCGCCCGGGTCTCCTCGGCGGACACCGGTGTGCGGGGGCGGCGGGCGTCGACGGCCCTCCGCGCCCGGTACGCCGTCTGACGTGCCGCGGCGGGCGTCTTGCCGAGGGCGGCGGCGATGGCGTCGTAGTCGAAGTCGAACACCTCGTGCAGGACGAACACGGCGCGCTCGGTGGGGGAGAGGGTCTCCAGGACGTACAGGAGCGCCAGGGACAGGCTCTCGGCGAGCTCGGCGTCCTCCGCCACGTCGGGCGCGGTGAGCAGGGGTTCGGGCAGCCAGGGGCCGACGTAGGTCTCCTTGCGGCGCTTCAGCGTGCGGAGCCGGTTGAGGGCCTGGCGGGTGGTGATCCGCACCAGGTAGGCGCGCCCGTCCCGCACCTGTGCCAGGTCGACGTCGGTCCACCGCAGCCAGGTCTCCTGCAGGACGTCCTCGGCGTCCGCGGCGGAGCCGAGCATCTCGTAGGCGACGGTGAACAGCAGGTTCCGGTGGGTGAGGAAGGCCTCGGTCGCGGGGTCGGTGGCGTGGTCGTTCATGTCGTGTGTGTCGCTCTCTCGTGGCCGGCCCCGCGACGGAGGCACTTGGTGGTCAGGCGGGGACGTTCCGGCGGGGGCCGAGGCCGTCGTCCCGGACCGGCCGGGAACTGGCCTTGCGCGCCCCGGACACCAGCTGACGGAGGGTGGACCGGCAGGCGATCTCCTTGACGCCGGCGGCGGGCCGGCCGCTGAGGTGGAGCGCGTTCACCCGGTCGTCCAGGTACGAGAACTGGGTGACGCCCTCCTCCCGGCCGAGGCTCAGGCACTGCCCGGCGAACAGCAACCGGACGGGCGACGGGGACTTCCCCGCGATGCGGCGCAGGATGGTGCCGGCGGCGCCCGTGCCCAGCTGCACGGCGGCCTGGCAGCTCATCCGGACCGGCCGGCCCGTGATCACGCCGGCGTCCCCGGCGGCGACGATGCGGTCGTCGTCCACGCTGGTCAGCGTCGGGTCCGTGACGAGACGGCCGTGGGCGTCGGTCGTCAGCCCGCTGTACGCGGCCAGGCCCGGGACACGGAAGCCCGCGGTCCACACGGTCACCGCACCGGCCACGTCGCGGCCGTCCTCGAGCCGTACGGCGTCCCGGGTCACCTCCGTCACCCGCGTCCCGGGCCCCTCGAGGACCCGCACGCCCAGCGCGGCGAGCCGGCGGGCGACCGGGCGGCGGCCCCGCGCGTGCAGGGAGGGGCCGAGGACGCCTCCGCAGACCAAGGTGACGAGCCGTCCCGTCTCCGCCAGTTCGGCGGCGGTCTCCACACCGGTCAGGCCCGCCCCGACCACGGTCACCGGGGCCGTCGAGGGCGTGTCGGCCAGCGCCTCCCGCAGCCGCCGCGCGCCGTCGAGGTCCGCCACCATGTGCGCGAACTCCGCGGCCCCGGGCACGTCGGGGGCGGAGGCGCCGCTGCCCACCGCGTAGACCAGGTAGTCGTAGGCGAGGGTGTCACCGCCGGCCAGGGTCACCCGGCGCTCCACGGGCTCGATCAGGGTGGCGGTGCCGACCACCAGACGGACGTTCCGGCCCAGCAGCTCCCCGAAGCTCTCCACCGCGTCGTCGGACCCGGTCACCAGCTGGTGCAGGCGGATGCGTTCGACGAAGTCGGGCCGCGGGTTGACCAGTGTCACCGACAGGCCCGCGCGGCGCGCCAGCCGGTTGGCGGCCTTGACGCCGCCGTAACCGCCGCCCAGGACGACGACCTGGATGTTCTCGCTCATGATGTCTCCGTAGGTGAATCGGGCCGGGGAGCCGGACCGTGGGATCGCGTTTCGGCATGGAGACACCGGCGGGAGGTCCGGCGTAACACGCGCGGTGGGTGGGGTTCGGGCGAATGCCGTCATGGGCGGGGTCCGGCGTTCCAGGAGCGGAGTTTGTCGGGGTTGACGACGACCCACACCCGTACGGCCTCGGCGCCGGAGACCTCCAGGCTCAGGACGGCGACCACGCGCCCGTCGTGGCGGACGACGAGCCCCGTGGGCCCGTTGCCGGAGTGGGGCGTGAGGGTGGTGTGCGGGCGGCGGTCGAGCAGGCGCAGGAGTCCGCGGGCGACCCGGTCGCGTCCGTGCACGGGTGCGACGAGCGTCCGGATCTTTCCGCCGCCGTCGAACCAGGCGGTGGCGTCGGGCGCCAGCAGGGGGAGGAGCAGATCCTGGTCCGCCGCGAGGCAGGCACGGCGTACGGCGTGCACCACGGCGTCGTGCCGGCGGAGGGTCGCGGGCTCCGCGGCGGGGGGCCGGGTGACGACGGGGAGGTCCGGGACGGAGTCGGTGAGTCGCTCAAAGCCCGGCACCGCGAGCCGGTCCTCGCAGATCCCTTCGACGCTGCCGACGAGCCAGGCCGCGGGCACGGGGACGCGCTCCCGCTCGGGATCGGACATGGCGTACCACCGCCGGTAGCACTCGTCGACGGCGCTTTCGGCGTCGTCGGCGCTGCCGAGCATGCGGTGGGCGAGAGCCACCAGGGCCCGCCGCTCGTCGAGCAGGTCCGCGAGCGGGGAGCCGTCGTCGACGCGGTTCACACGCGTGAGACCGGACAGCCGGTCCGTCTGTGACAGCCGTTCTTTTTCAACCCTTTTGTCACACACGGGCAGGCGGCCCGGTCATCGAAGCGAAAGGCGACGACGTGTCGCCGGCCCGGCGGCACCGCCTTCCGACGAAAGGCTTCAGCCATGTTCCACCGTTCCCGCTCTCCCAAGCCCACCGTGGTCCTCGTCCACGGCGCCTTCGCCGACTCGACCAGCTGGAACGACGTGGCGCGCGAACTGCGGCGCGAGGGGCACCCCGTGGTGGCCGCCGCGAACCCGCTGCGCGGACTGAGCAGCGACGCGGCGTACGTCCGTGAAGTCCTCGCCGGCATCGAGGGACCGGTCGTCCTCGTCGGCCACTCCTACGGCGGGTCGGTCGTCACCGCCGCGGCGGTGGGCGCGGACAACGTGCGGGCGCTGGTGTACGTCGCCGCGTTCATCCCGGACAAGGGCGAGAGCGCGCTCGACCTGGCGGCGCGCTTCCCGGGCAGCAGCCTCGGCGAGGCGCTGCGGCCGGTGCCGGTCACGCTGCCGGACGGTTCGCCGGGCATGGAGTTCACCATCGACCAGGCGAGGTTCCCGCACCAGTTCGCGGCGGACGTGCCGGAGGGCGTGGCCCGGCTGATGGCTGTCACCCAGCGCCCGGTCACCGGCGCGGCACTGGAGGAGCCGGCGCCCGAGCCGGCGTGGCGGACGCTGCCGTCCTGGGCGGTCGTCGCCACGGAGGACCTCAACATCCCCGCCGCCGCGCAGAGTCACATGGCGAAGCGTGCGGGCGCCCAGGTGACGGAACTGGAGGCGTCCCACGCGGCGAGCGTGTCGCATCCGCGGGAGGTCGCGGGCGTCGTGATGGCGGCGGCCGCGTCCGTGAAGCAGTAGCGGATCACCACACGCACGGTGCCGCCGCCCCACCCCGGGCCGGCGGCACCGGCGTATGCGGCGCCGAGTCGTGCCGGATCGATGCGCTCGGTCGAAATATTTCGGCACCGACCGAACGTCTCCCCGAAACCGTTTCGTTCGCTCCACGAAACCTGCACGCGCGCCTTCTACCTTTGGGAGCGCTCCCATCACGTTTCACCCACAGGATTGGAGTCATCCCCCCATGCGCAACTCGCGTTTATCCGCCGGTACTTCCCGGCCGACCGGGCGCCGGCTCTTCCAGGCGTTCCTGATGCTGTTCGCCGTGGTGGCCGGCGCGCTGACGTTCTCGGGCACCGCCCAGGCGCACGGTTCCGTCGTCGGACCCGCCTCCCGCGCGTACCACTGCTGGGAGGAGTGGGGTGGCGACCACATGAACCCCGCCATGGCGCAGGAGGACCCCATGTGTTGGCAGGCCTACCAGGCCAACCCCAACACCATGTGGAACTGGATGAGCATGCTCCAGGACGGCCTCGGCGGCCAGTTCGAGGCGCGGATCCCGAACGGCAAGCTCTGCAGCAACAACCACCCGAACTTCGAGAGCCTCAACAACCCGGGTCCGTGGACGACGACGCCCGTCGGTGACAACTTCACCGTCCACCTGTACGACCAGGCGTCGCACGGCGCGGACTACTTCAAGGTGTACGTGAGCAAGCAGGGATTCGACCCGAAGACCGAGGCCCTCGGCTGGGACGACCTGGACTTCATCACCCAGACCGGCCGCTTCGCCCCGGCGAACGACATCACCTTCCCGGTGCAGACCTCCGGCTACTCCGGACACCACATCGTCTTCACCATCTGGCAGGCCTCCCACTTGGACCAGGCCTACCTGATGTGCAGCGACGTGGACTTCGGCTGAGCGACACGGCACAGCGAGGCCCGGACGGTGTCCCTGCCGTCCGGGCCTTCGCCCTGATGGTGCCGACCGTCGTTCTCGGATCACCGGTCCCGTACGCGCCCGGAAGGGGCGCGGGGAACCGCGCGAACGACCGGTCGACGGCCCGTCACTTCTCCTGCGCCGCCAGCCAGTCCTCGTACCGTGTCGTCGCCAGTTCCGCGTCCGGGCCCGGGAGGAGGGTGGACTCGGTGACGGGGGCGCCCGAGTAGCCTGCCTCGGGGTCGGTCACGATCTCGCGCGGGTCGCCCGCGGCGGACAGGGCCGTGCCGATGGGGTCGGCCAGGAAGAGCGCCTCGGGGCCGCCCACCTCGACCATGCCGTCGAGCGGGGAGGCGACCGCCGCGCGGCACACCGCCGCGGCCACGTCGTCCGAGGCCATCGGCTGGAACTTCGCCGGAGGCACCCGCACCGTCCCGTCGACCGTCGACAGGTCCGCGAGTCCCTTCATGAACTCGAAGAACTGCGTGGCGTGCACGATGGAGTACGGCATGCCGGAGTCCCTGATCAGGTCCTCCTGCGCCTGCTTGGCGCGGAAGTAGCCGCTCTCCAGGAGCCGGTCCGTCCCGACCACGGACAGGGCGACATGGTGGGCCACCCCCGCGTCCGACTCCGCCTTGAGGAGGTTGGTGGTCGACGTACGGAAGAACTCCATGACGTCGTCGTCCGCGAACGACGGCGAGTTCGACACGTCGACGACGACCGACGCGCCGTCCAGGGCCTCGGCCAGTCCCTCACCCGTCAGGGTGTTGACGCCGGTGTTGGGCGCGGCCGGCACCGCCTCGTGGCCCTCGGCCCGGAGCTGGGTGACGACCTTCGAGCCGATGAGCCCGGTGCCGCCGATCACTACGACCTTCATGAGTCGATTCCCTTCATGCTGTGGGTAGATGGGTGCGTGTGGGCGCCTGCGACGGCCCGCTCATTCCTGCAACTTGCCGTCCGTCGGCACCTCCTCCATCAAGGAGGCGATCTCCTCGGGGACCGGCGGGATGCTCTCCCGGGTGACGCCGGCCGCCGGCGACCACACGAGGTTGACCCGCAGTTCCTCCCCCATGTCCGGGTAGTCGCTGCGGTTGTGACAGCCGCGCGTCTCCCGCCGCTCCAGCGCCGCCTCGAGCGTGGCCCGCGCGGCCAGCACCGCCGCCTTGAGGTCGAAGGCGTGGGCGAGATCCTGGAAGCCGGCGATGTCCGGGTGGACCCCGACGTCCTCCATCCGCTTCTCGATCGCGGCGAGTTCGGCCAGCCCGGTGCGCAGCCCCTCCTCGTCGCGGACGACGCCCGCGTGCTCCGTCATCGTGTTGCGGACGGCGCGCTGCAGGGCGCGGACGTTCTCCGGCCCGTCCGCCGCGAGCAGTTCGTCGACCTCCGCCCGCGCCTCGGCGACGGCCGCCGCCGAACGGGGCTGCGCGGTCAGCGACTCGGAGTACGCGGCGGCCGCCTGTCCGGTGATACGGCCGTACACCAGCAGCTCGATGAGGCTGTTGCCGCCGAGCCGGTTCGCGCCGTGCAGGCCGCTGGACGCCTCGCCGATCGCGTACAGGCCGCGCACGTCGGTGCTGTGGTCCTCCGGGCGCACCCACACCCCGCCCATCGAGTAGTGCGCCGTGGGCGCCACCTCGATCGGGTCGCGGGTGATGTCCCGCATCTGCAGGTCCAGCAGCGTCTGGTACACCCGGGGGAGCCGGTTCATGATCGTCTGCCGGGGGAGGTGGGAGACGTCCAGCCACACCCCGCCGTTCTCCGTGCCGCGGCCCTCCTTGATCTCCGTGTAGGAGGCCAGGGCGACCCGGTCACGGGTGGACAGCTCCATGCGCCCGGGGTCGTAGCGGCTCATGTACCGCTCGCCGAGCGCGTTGCGCAGGATGCCGCCCTCGCCGCGCGCGGCCTCGCTGACCAGCGTGCCGGCCGCGTTCTCCGGCTCGATGATCCCGGACGGGTGGAACTGCACCAGCTCCGGGTCGCGCAGCCGCGCCCCCGCCTCCACGGCCAGCCGGAAGGAGTCCCCGGTGTTCTCGTCCCGCCGCGACGACGTCCGCCGCCAGATCCGGGTGTGCCCGCCCGCCGCGAGGATCACCGCGTCCGCGTGCACCCGGTAGCGCGTGCCGTCCTTCAGACCGAAGCCGTACGCCCCGAACACCGCGCCCTCGTGGGTGAGGATCCGCGTGATGTACACGCCCTCCAGCACCGGTATCCGCAGCTGCTCCGCGCGCCGGACGAGGGCGCGCTGGATCTCCAGGCCCGTGTAGTCGCCGGCGAAGGCGGTGCGGCGGAACTTGTGCGCGCCGAAGAACCGCTGCGAGATACGGCCGTCCTGCTCCCGCGCGAAGGCCATGCCGTAACGCTCCAGGTCGTCGATGCCCCGGGCGGCGCCCCGGGTGACGATCTCGGTGGTGCGGGGGTCGCCCAGCAGGTAGCTCTCCTTGAGCGTGTCCGCCGCGTGCTGCTGCCAGCTGTCCTCGGGGTCCATCGTGGCCAGGGCCGCGTTGATGCCGCCGGCGGCGAGGGAGGTGTGCGCGTCGTCCTTGGGGCGCTTGCCGACCGCGAGGACGTCGACGCCGGCCTCGGCCAGTTCGACGGACGCCCGCAGGCCGGCCCCGCCGGTGCCGATGACCAGCACCGTGGTGGAGAGACGTTGTTCGGTGGCAGCCACGATTGCTCCGATCGTCGAGGTGACTCACCGACTACGACCGGACGGCCGCCCGGGCTGTGACACCACCTCGACGTCGCACGCGTACCTTCCAGCATGCGCCGTGCACGGGAGGCGGGCGACCCGGCGCGGACGCCGCCGTACCCGCCGTCCGGCGACCGGACGACGGGTACGAGGGGGATTCACTCCGGCAGCGGAGCGGGCGCGGCGATCCGCCGCACCGTGGTCACCACCGTCGGCACGGTCGTCACCGTCACGTCCCCCGTGATCAGCCGCTGCACCGGGCAGCGCCCGGCGACCTTCAGCAGCCGCTCCACCTGCGACGGGTCCAGCCCGCCGGTCAGCCGGACGTGTTTGACGATCTGCCCGCGCGGCCCGAACCGCGCGTCCACGACGACATGGTCGAGCCCCCAGCCCTGCCGTGCCGCGTACGCGCGGACCGCCATCGACGTGCACGACGCGAGCGCCGCGAGGAGCAGTTCCCCGGGGGTGGGTCCGGTGTCCGCGCCGAGCGGTTCGGGTTCGTCGGCGGTGAGCAGGTGCGGTCCGACCGCGACGGTGCGGGCCAGCCGCCCGCCCTCACGGACGGACACGGTGCGTCCAGTCATGACGGTGCCTCTCGGTGGGTCCTGCGGGTCACCCACCAGACCGCGGCGATCACGCGGTTGTGACACCCCGCAGCCGGACCGGGCCGTCAGGCGGTCAGCGACGTCACGTACGGCGCCAGCTTCTCCGGGTTCATCACCCACATGATGCGGTGGATGCCGTCCTCGGACGCGTCGACCGACAGCAGCGCCACCGGGTTACCGCCGGCCGTGACGAGCACGGCGGGGCCGGCGTTCGCCTCCACCCACCGGGTCTCGGCCGGCGGCCAGAAGCGCGGCGCGAACGCGGCCAGGTACTTGGAGACGCGCGGGCGTCCGATCACCGGGATGCGCGAGGCGCCGCGGATGCCGCCGCCGTCGGCGTAACTGACCACGTCGGCGGCCAGGACGTTCTCCAGCACCCGCATGTCGCCGGTCTGCGCGGCCGCGAGGAACACCTCGAGCAGCCGCCGGTGATCGGCCGGGCTGACCGGCTCCTTGCGCTCGGCCGACAGATGCTTGCGGGCACGGCTCACCAGCTGCCGCGTGTTCGGCTCGCTCGTCTCGAGGATCTCCGCGACCTGTTTGTACGGGTAGTCGAACGCCTCCCGCAGCACGTACGCGGCCCGCTCCACCGGGTTGAGCTTCTCCAGCAGGAGCAGCACCGCCATCTCCAGAGCCTCGGCCCGCTCCGCGCCCAGCTGCGGGTCGTGCCGGGTGTCGACCGGCTCGGGCAGCCACGGTCCGACGTACGACTCGCGCCGTACGCGCGCGGACTGCGCGACGTTGATGGCGAGGCGCGCGGTGATCGTGGTGAGGAAGGCGGCCGGTTCCTTGACGGCGGAGCGGTCGGTGTTCTGCCACCGCACCCACGTCTCCTGGAGGACGTCCTCCGCCTCCGCGGCGCTGCCGAGCACCCGGTACGCGATCCCGAACAGCTGCGGACGGGCCGCGAGGAAATCGTCCGTCGCCCGGTCCAGGGAATCGGATGCGTCCCGAGGGTCCATGGTCGCCCCTTCCGGCTCCGCGCTCACCATGCTACAAGCCGCCTCCACCCCGCGCGTCCGGGAGCCGGACGGGCCCACGGCCCTGTACGTGCACGCTACAACGGGCTCGTCCGGCTTCCCTGGTCAGCCCTCCTGTCCGTACCGGGCACGGGCCCGGGCGGCCGTCTCCGGGGGCACCGCACCGGTCCGGGCGAGCTGGTCCAGGGCCGCCACCGCGATCGACGCCGGGTCGACGCCGAAGTGGCGCCGGACCGCCTCGCGGGTGTCGCTCAGTCCGAAACCGTCCGTGCCGAGGGACGCGTAGTCCTGCTCGACCCACTGGCCGATCTGGTCCGGGACCTGCCGCATCCAGTCGCTGACGGCCAGCACGGGACCCGGCGCCCCGGCGAGCGCCCGCGTCACGTACGGGACGCGCTCCTCGCCGCGCAGCCGCGCCGCGTCCGCGCGCAGCGCGTCACGCCGCAGCTCCGTCCAGGAGGTCACCGACCACACGTCGGCGTGCACGCCCCACTCGGCGGCCAGCAACTCCTGTGCCTCCAGCGCCCAGTGGACCGCCGTCCCGGACGACAGCAGCTGGATCCGCGGACCGGACCCGGGCGAAGACGCCGGCCGGAACCGGTAGACGCCCCGGATGATGCCCTCCTCCACCGAGGGCCCGGACGGCATGGGCGGCTGCCGCTTCGGCTCGTTGTACACGGTCAGGTAGTAGAAGACGTCCTCGGGCCGCTCCCCGTACATGCGCCGCATCCCCTCCCGGACGATCACCGCGATCTCGTGCGCGAACGCCGGGTCGTAGGAGATCGCCGCCGGGTTGGTGGACGCCAGCAGGTGCGAGTGCCCGTCGGCGTGCTGGAGGCCCTCGCCCGTCATGGTGGTGCGCCCTGCCGTCGCCCCGACGACGAAACCGCGCCCCAACTGGTCGGCCAGCGCCCAGAACTGGTCGCCGGTGCGCTGGAAGCCGAACATCGCGTAGAAGACGTACAGCGGGATCATCGGCTCGCCGTGCGTGGCGTACGAGGTGGCGGCGGCCGTGAACTCGGCGACCGAGCCCGCCTCGGTGATGCCCTCGTCGATGAGCTGCCCGTCCGCCGCCTCCCGGTAGCGCAGCAACTGGTCCGCGTCGACCGGCTCGTAGGTCTGGCCCTCCGGTGCGTAGATGCCGGCCGTCGGGAACAGGGACTCCATGCCGAAGGTGCGGGCCTCGTCGGGGACGATCGGCACCCAGCGACGCCCTGTCCCCTCGTCGCGCATCAGGTCCTTGACCAGCCGGACCAGCGCCGTGGTGGTCGCCACCTCCTGCGTGCCGGACCCCTTGTACAGGGCCTCGAAGGCGGCGGGCGGCGGCTGCGGCAGCGGGCCCGCCGTGACCCGGCGCTCCGGCACCGGACCGCCCAGCGCGGCACGCCGCTCCCGAAGGTACCGCACCTCGGGCGCGTCCTCACCCGGGTGCCGGAACGGCACCTCGTCCCCGTCCAGCGCCCGGTCGGGGATCGGCAGCTCCAGCCGGTCGCGCAACTCACGGAACTGCCGTTGACTCAGCTTCTTCATCTGGTGGTTGGCGTTGCGCGAGGCGAACTCCGGGCCCAGGGTGTGGCCCTTGACCGTCTGCACCAGGACGACGGTGGGCGCGCCCCTGTGCTCGACCGCCCTGCGGTACGCCGCGTACACCTTCAGCGGCTCGTGTCCGCCGCGCGCGGCGCCGAACAGCTCGGTCAGCGCCGCGTCGTCGAGCCCGGCCGCCACCCCGGAGAGGCTGTCACCGGTGAAGAAGTGCTTCCGGACGTAGGCCGCGTCGCGCGCCGCGTACGTCTGGAGCTGTGCGTCCGGCACCTCGCCGAGCCGGCGCACCAGCGAGCCGTCGGTGTCCTGCCGGAACAGGGCGTCCCACGCCTCACCCCACAGCGATTTGACGACGTTCCAGCCCGCCCCGCGGAAGCGTGACTCCAGCTCCCGCACGATCTGCGCGTTGGGCCGTACCGGACCGTCCAGCTTCTGCAGGTTGCAGTTGACGACGAAGGTGAGGTTGTCCAGGCCCTCACGGGCCGCGAGCGCCAGGGCCGCCGTCGACTCGGGCTCGTCCGTCTCACCGTCGCCGAGGAACGCCCACACCCGGGAGCCGGAGGTGTCCTTGATGCCCCGCGCGTGCAGATAGCGGTTGAAGCGGGCCTGGTGGATCGCGGCGAGCGGCCCGAGACCCATGGACACGGTGGGGAACTCCCACAGCCACGGCAGCCGCCGCGGATGCGGGTACGAGGGCAGCCCGCGGCCGCCCGCCTCCTGCCGGAAGTTCGCCAAGTGCCCCTCGTCGAGCCGTCCTTCGAGGAAGGCGCGCGCGTACACACCGGGTGTGGCGTGCCCCTGCACGAACAGCTGGTCGCCGGAGCCGTCGCCGTCCTTGCCGCGGAAGAAGTGGTTGAACCCCATCTCGTACAGCCAGGCGGCGGAGGCGTACGTGGAGAGATGACCGCCCAGTCCCAGACGGGCGCCGCGGCTCACCATCGCCGCCGCGTTCCACCGGTTCCACGCGGTGATCCGGGACTCCAGGGCCAGGTCACCGGGGAAGTCCGGCTGGGCCCATGAAGGGACGGTGTTGACGGGATCGGTGGTGAGCAGCCCGGGCACGGCGAGACCCGACCGGGCGGCGTGCTCGTGCACCCGGCGCAGCAGATACACGGCCCTGTCCGGGCCGGCGTTGCGCACGACGGCGTCCAGGGACGCCCGCCACTCGGCGGTCTCCTCGGCGTCACGGTCGGGCAGCTGGTCGAGCTCGCTCACCACGGCGGGCTCCGGAGGCCGGGACGGGTCACTCATGGCGCTTTCCTTCGGTCACGCGGGGGAGGGCGCGGGGAACACGCCCGGGCGGGCCGCCCGCCCCGTTGTCCGGGACGCGGGGCCGCCCACCCCCGTACGACCAGGGCGGATGCGGCCCTGTGACAGGGCGGGGAGTGACGCCCGTTACATCCCCGGCCGTCAGGGGCGGGCGCTGTCACAGATCACGGGGCTGTCCGGTCGGTGGAGGGAACGCGACCGCGTCGACCGAGTGACAGGAGAGGACGAACGATGAGTGGCTCGGGTCCGTACGACCTTCCCCGGCCCGCGACAGCACCGCCGGGAACCGCCCCGCGGTGGTGTCGCACCGCCCCCCTCACGGGGGCCGTACGGTGAGCACCGTCGCGTTCGTCAACGTCGCCCTGCGCGGCCACATCAACCCGACGCTGCCCGTCGTCGCCGAACTCGTGCGGCGCGGCCACACCGTCACCTACCACACCACCGCCGCGTTCGAGGCGGACGTGGCCGCCGCCGGCGCCACCGTGTTCCGGTACCCCGGGGACGGTCCGCCGCTCGCCGGTCCGCCGACGCCCGTCACCCTGCTGGAACAGCTCGCCCGCACCGCCCTGGAGACCCTGCCGTCCGTGCTGTCCGACCTGCGCGGCGCCCGGCCCGACGTCGTCGTGCACGGCGCCGCGTGCCCCTGGGGTCCGGTCACCGCGGCCGAACTCGGCGTGCCCGCCGTGTCGTTGTTCACCACCATGGCCTTCGGCCGTCGCGTGCCCAGCCCCGCCCGCGCCTCCTGGAAACTGCTGGCCGAGGCGGTCTCACGGCCCCGCAGCCTCCTCGGCTACCTACGCGCGCGCCTGCTGCTCACCCGCCGCCACCGCACCCGGGGGCTGCCCCTGATCGACCTGGTGAACGCGCGTCAGCCGGTCAACCTGGTCTTCACCTCCCGCGCCTTCCAGCCCGAGGCCGCCTCCTTCGACGCCTCGTACCGGTTCGTCGGCCCCAGCGTCGGCGCCCGGCCCGGCGACCCGTCGTTCCCGTTCGGCCTGCTGCGGACGCCCGTGCTGTACGTCTCCCTGGGCACGGTGTTCGACGCCGGACCGTCGGTGCTGCGGGGCTTCGCCCGCGCCCTGGCGCCGCTCGGCGGCACCGTCGTCGTCGCCACCGGACGCACTGATCCGGCCGCGCTCGGCGATCTCCCGGACGACGTGATCGCCCGCCGGTTCGTCCCGCAGCCCGAACTGCTGGACCGCGCCGCGCTGTTCGTGACGCACGGGGGCATGAACAGCGTCAACGAGGCGCTGTACGCGGGTGTGCCCGTCCTGGTCGTCCCGCAGGGCGCCGACCAGCCTCAAGTGGCCCGCAGGGTCACCGAACTGGGCACGGGTCTGACCGTACGCCCCGAGGACGCCACCGAGACCGCCGTGTACGCCCTCGCCCGCCGTCTGCTCACCGAGCCCCGCTTCCGGGACGCGGCCACGGCCCTGCGCGCCGAGCAGCGCCGGGCGGGCGGGCACCTCCGCGCCGCCGACGAGATCGAGGCCCTCCTGCACCGCACCGGACCCCACGAGAAGCGGGAGCACTGAGCCATGCCGTCCGCCGTCGTCGTCGCCCTCGTCCTGCTCGCCGGGCTGTCCGAGGCAGCGGGGCGCATCCTGCCCCTGGTCGCCCGGCGCCCCCGGGTGTCGCCGCCCGTCGTGGCCGGGCTGCTGCTCACCGGCACCGCCGTCGAGAGCGCCGTCATCACCCTCTGGCCGCTGACCGCGTACACCCTCGCCGAACTGCTGCCGTACGCCTCCGCCTCCGGGACGGCGCCCGGCTGGACCACCGGACAGGTCGCCCCGATGCTGCTCGGCGCCGTCATCGCCTTCCCGCTGCTCGGCCCCGCCCTGCACCTGATGCTGCTGACCGGCGTCGGCGCCGGCCTTGTCGGTCCCGTCGCCGCCGCCGGAGGCGTGGGCGGCTGGACCGCCGCTGCCTGCGTGGCCGCCGCCGGCGTCGGGCTCGCCGCCGCCGTCGAGGCCGTACGACGCCTCGTCGGCCGGATCGGCACCCCCCGGACGCGGAGGAGGACGGCATGACCTGGTTCCCGCTCGTCGCCCTCGTCCTCGGCCCCGTACTCCTCGTCGAGGCGCTGCTCGCCCGCTACGAGGTGATGCTCTACACCGCCGGCTGGCGCACCCCCGCCGCCGAACTCCCGCCCGGCGTGCCCTACGCCCGCGGCGCCGACCCCGACCGCCCGCCGGCCGCGTACCTCGTCTACCTCGACGGCATCGGCAAACGGCGCTTCACCGACACCCGCGACGGCGGACAGCTCGTCAAGGCGCTGCTCGCCGCCGCGCCCGACCTGCGGGTGCTGGGGCAGGTGCAGCCGTACTCGCCGCTGGCCGCGCCGCTCGCCGACCGGCCGGTGTGGGTACGGATCCGCCGGCACGCCGGGCTGCTGCTGTTCCTGCACAACGTCATGCAGATCTTCGTCGCCGCCGACCGGCGCTACCGCCCCCTCTACAACCGCGCCGTCGGCGGCCAGATCGCCGGCCAGCTGCGGCGCGCCGGCTACCGGCCGGGCGGCGGCACCCCCGTCGTGCTGCTCAGCTACAGCGGCGGCGCGCAGGTCGCCACCGGCGCGGTCGCCGAACTCCACGCCCAACTCGGGGCGCCGCTGCTGCTGATCACGCTCGGCGGCTTCCACAGCGGTGCCAACGACCTCAGCCACGCCCTGCACCTGCACCAGCTCACCAGCCCCCACGACCGGATCGAACGCGTCGGCACCTTGCTGTTCCCGCAGCGGTGGCGCCTGCTGCGCGGCAGCGCCTGGAACCGGGCCCGGCGCGCCGGGAAGGTCACCGTGCACCGCATGGACCCGGCCACCCACCTGGGCCGCCGCAGCTACATCAGCCCCCACTCCCACCGGCCCGACGGCCGCAGCCACCTGCAGCACACCACCGACACCGTGCTGGCGCTCGTCCGCACGGTCACCGGCACGCCGTCCTGAGGCGGGGCCAACGGGGAGGGCCGACGGGAAAAGGAACGGCCAAGGCACTCGGCACCCGCCCCCGCCTGTGCTTCCATGCGGTGTCGGCGCACTGACCGTGCGTCAACACCGCATCCGCAGACAGGAGAAGGCATGCCGCAAGGACCCAGACGTCCCGCCCGCACCGCCCGTGTCGCCGCCCTGCTCCTCGCCGCCGTCCTGTCGCTCACCGCGGCCCCGGCCACGGCCGCGGAGGACGCCGCCCCGTCCGGCTCCCGCGCCCCCGCCGTGCCACTCCGCGTGGCGACGTACAACATCCACGCGGGGGCGGGGGAGGACCAGGTCTTCGACCTCGACCGTACCGCCGCCGCCCTGCGCGACCTGCGCGCCGACGTCATCGGACTCCAGGAGGTCGACGTCCACTGGGGCGAGCGCAGCGCCTTCACGGACGAGGCCCGCGCGCTCGCCGAGAAGCTCCGTATGCGGGTCTTCTTCGCGCCGATCTACGACCTCGACCCGGCCACCGAGGGCGGGGAACGACGGCGGTACGGCGTGGCCGTGCTCAGCCGTCATCCCGTGCTGCACGCCGAGAACCACGAGATCACCCGCCTGTCCACCCAGACCCCTGACCCGGTGCCCGCCCCCGCGCCCGGCTTCGCGGAGATCGAGATCCGCGTGAAGGGCGTACGCACCCACATCTACTCCACACACCTGGACTACCGCGCCGACCCGTCGATCCGCGCCGCCCAGGTCGACGACATGCTCGACATCCTCGCGGACGACCGCGGGCCGAAGATCCTGGTCGGCGACTTCAACGCCGAGCCGTCCGCACCGGAGTCGGCACCCCTGTGGCACACCCTGCGCGACGCGGCGCCCGACGCCGGCCTCACCTATCCGGCGGTCGCGCCTCAGAAGCGCATCGACCTGATCACCGTCTCGGAGGGGATCACCGTGACCGGCGCCCGTACGCACGCCACCGACGCGTCGGACCACCGGCCGGTCGTCGCGGACCTGCGGCTGCCCCGCAAGGACCGCTGAACCTCTGAACCGATCGCTGAACCGGCGTCCTCACCCCGGCGGGACGCCCGGCCCGCCGCCCTGGAGACGTTCCAGGTCCGACGGACGGACCTGGATCGCCACCACCGCGACCAGGGCGGCGAGCCCGGCAAAGACCGCGGCCGTGACGAACGCGGCGGACACGCCGGAGGTGAGGACTTGGGCGCCCCACAGCCCGGGCAGTTCCCCCGTGCGCTGGAACTCCATCCGCTCGGCGGGGGTCGCCTGCTGCAGGAAGCGCGGCACGAGATCCTCCGCCTCGTTCCTGCTGGCCGTGCCGTACATGGTCACCAGGATCGACAGGCCCAGCGAGCCGCCCACCTGCTGCGTGGCGTTGAGCAGACCGGAGGCCGCGCCCGTCTCCTGCACCGGCACGTTGGACAGCGCCATCAGGGTCAGCGACACGAACTCCATGCCCATGCCGAAGCTGAACACCAGCATCGGACCGAGCACGCTGCCCGCGTACGTGGAGTGCACGTCGGTCAGCGTCAGCCACGCCAGACCCGCCGCCGCGAACAGACCGCCCGCCACCATGAACGGTTTGGGGCCGTACACCGGCAGGAACCGCGAGGCCAGTCCCGCGCTGATCGCGATGACCGCGCTCACCGGCAGGAAGGCGAGGCCCGCCCGGAGGGGGCTGAAGCCCAGCACGTTCTGCACGAACAGGGTCAGGAAGAAGAACATGCCGAACATCGCCGCGGCCAGGCACAGCATGATCCCGTACGTGCCCGCTCTGTTGCGGTCCGCGAACATGTGCAGCGGTGTGATCGGCTGCGGCGACCGCCGTTCCAGCAGCACGAACGCCACCAGCACGACCACCGCGGCCGCGAACGACGCCAGCGTCAGGGGATCCCGCCAGCCGTCCTGCGCGGCCCGGATGAACCCGTAGACCAACAGCACCATGCCGGCCGTGGAGGTTAGCGCACCGACGACGTCGAAGCGGCCCGGATGGCGTTCGGACTCCTTGATGTAACGCGGGGTCGCGAGGGCGATGAGGAGGCCGATGGGCACGTTGACGAACAGCACCCACCGCCAGTTCAGCCACTCGACGAGGATGCCGCCGGCCAGCAGCCCGATGGCGCCGCCGCCCGCCGACACCGCCGCGAACACCCCGAAGGCGCGGTTGCGTTCGGGTCCCTCGCGGAAGGTCGTGCTGATCAGCGCCAGCGACGTCGGCGAGGCGATCGCGCCGCCCACGCCCTGCAGCGCACGCGCCGCCAGCAGTTGACCCGCGTTCTGCGCGAGCCCGCCGAGCAGGGACGCCAGCACGAACAGCAGGACGCCGAAGATGAACACCCGCCGCCTGCCGAGGATGTCACCGGCCCGGCCGCCCAGCAGCAACAGCCCGCCGAAGGTGAGGGTGTAGGCGTTGACAACCCACGACAGGCTGGCCGTCGAGAAGTCGAGGGAGCGCTGGATGTGCGGCAGCGCGATGTTCACGATGGTGATGTCCAGCACCACCATCAGCTGGCACGAGGCGATGACGAACAGGGCCATCGCGTTGCCGCCGCCGCGGCCGTCCCGTGCCGCCTCCTGCGTGGAGGCCGGTCGCGGACTGCTGGTCATATCGGGTCGCCCTTCCGGGAGTCCACCGTTCGACCGTACGCGCGCCTCCGAACGCCCACCACTCGATCACGGGCGGTCTCCGGACGGTGGCGCCTGCACCACCTGAAGTGGGCAGTCCGCTGCATGGGCGGCGGCTCGCGGCAGCCCTAACGTCGGGGAGGTCCCGAGGAACCGCACCCGGAAGGCCTTCCGACCATGCCCCTGATCCCGGACGGCATCGCCGTCGCCCTCGAGCGCGTACGCAGGACGTACGGCGGCGGCCGGCCCGTCGTGGCGCTCGACGACGTGAGCGCCGTGTTCCCGCGCGGCACGGCGACCGCCGTGATGGGACCCTCCGGGTCCGGCAAGTCCACCCTGCTGCACTGCGCGGCCGGACTGGACCGGCCGGACTCGGGGCGGGTACGGATCGGCGCCACCGACCTGTCGTCCCTGTCCGAGAGGAGACTCACCGAACTCCGGCGCGCCCGCGTCGGCTTCGTCTTCCAGGCGTTCAACCTGGTCGGCGCCCTGGACGTGGAGCAGAACATCCTGCTGCCGTCCCGGCTCGCGGGTGTGCGCCCCGACCCCGCCTGGGTCGACGAGGTCGTCGGGCGGGTCGGTCTCGGGGACCGGCTGCGGCACCGGCCCGCCCAGCTCTCCGGCGGCCAGCAGCAGCGCGTCGCCATCGCCCGCGCGCTGGTCACCCGCCCCGAGGTGATCTTCTGCGACGAACCCACCGGCGCCCTCGACACCCGCTCCGCGGCGGCCGTCCTGAACCTGCTGCGGTCCGCGGTCGACGCGTACGGCCAGACCGTCGTCATGGTCACCCACGACCCGGTCGCCGCGTCCTACGCCGACCGCGTCCTGATCCTCGCCGACGGGCGGATCGTCCGGGACATGGAACGCTCCGGCGCCGAGCGGATCGCCGAACAGCTCGCCCTGCCGGGCCACCGCCGGCCCGTCGCGACCCGGGAGGGCTGACGCGTGCTCCGGCTGGCAGCGCGGACGCTGCGCCACCGCAAGGGCGGCTTCCTCGCCACCTTCGTCGCCCTCGCCGCGGGCGTCGCCGTCCTCATGACCTGCGCGCTCCTCGTCGAGTCCGGGTGGCGGCACCAGGGCGACCCGCACCGCTACGGCGCGGCCGTCGCCGTGGTCGCCGACCGCGACCTCACCGTGGACGGGCCGACGGTGCTCGGCGAGACCGAGCGCACCACCGTCCTCCTGCCCGAGCGGGGCGGCGTCCCCGAGAAGGTGGCCGGTGAACTGGCCGACGTGCCCGGCGTCGCGCGTGCGGTGGGCGACCGGAGGCTCGTCGTCGTGACGACCGCGGCCCCCGAACTGCCCACCACCGGCCACGGCTGGTCGAGCACCGCTCTCGCCCCGCACCGGCTGCAGTCCGGACGGCCGCCGCGCACGGACGGGGAGATCGCCGTCGACGCCCGGCTGGCGGACGGCACGGGCCTCGCACCCGGAGCCACCACCGAGGTGGTCACCGGAGGGGTGAGCCGCACGTACGAGGTGAGCGGGGTCGTCGCCGCGAACGGCACGGTGAGCGGGCGGGCGGCGCTGTTCTTCACCGACGCGCACGCCGCCGCCCTCGACCCGCGCCCCGGCCGCTACGACGCCGTCGGCGTGCTCACCGCGCCGGACGCCGGCCGGGACGCCGTCCTCGCCTGGGTGCGGCGCATCGCGGAGGCCGCCGGCGCCACCGCGTACACCGGCGAGGACCGCGGACTCGCCGCCGAGCCCGACAGCGCCGCCGCCCGCTCCCTCGCCCTCGGCGCCGGGGCCGCCTTCGCCGGGTACGCGGCGGCCGTCGTCGGCTTCGTCGTCGCCGGCACCGTCGGTCTGTCCGTACGCCACCGGCGGCGCCACCTCGCCCTGCTGCGGGCCGTCGCCGCCACTCCCGGCCAGGTGCGGTCGATGCTGCTCGCCGAGGCCGGGCTGGTCGCCCTGCTCGCGGGAGCCGTGGGCGTCCCCGCCGGACTGCTCGCAGGCCACCAGACCCGCGACGCGCTGGTCTCCCGTGGCTTCCTCCCCGACGACTTCGCCGTCCGGGGCGGCGCCCTGTCCGCGGCGGCCGTCGTCGTGACCGTCGCCGTCGTCGCGCTGCTGTCCACCTGGGTCGCCGCGCTGCGGGTCACCCGCATCCGGCCCACCGAGGCGCTCGGCGAGACGGCGGTCGAACCCACCACGGGGGGCCGGGTACGCCTGATCTGCGGCGTGTCCTGCGCGGCCGGTGCACTGTCGCTGACGGCGCTGACCGGCGCCACCGACGGACAGACGGCGCTGGGCGCCGCCATGGGGATGCTCTACCTGTTCGTCCTGGGCGTCGCCCTGCTGGCCCCCTGGATCAACCAGACGGCGGCCCGACTGCTCGGGCCCGTGCTGCGCGCGGTATGGGGCGACAGCGGCTACCTCGCCGCCGCCAACCTGCGTGCCAACGCCCGCGGGATGGTCGCCGTGCTCACCGCGCTGGTGCTGTCCGTGGGGCTCGGCGGCACGGTGTGGTTCCTCCAGGACAACCTGGAGCGGCAGACGGTCGTGCAGAGCCGCGAGGGCGTCCTCGCCCAGTACGCGCTCACCTCCGGCGCCGGACTGCCCGCCTCCGCCGCGGCCGAGGCGCGCCGCATCCCCGGCGTGGTCGCCGCGACCGGCGTGCGCCGCACCTCCGTCGTCGTGCCCGACCGGCTCGAACCGCAGACCGTCCCCGCACAGGGCATCGACCCGCTGGGCGCCGACCGCACCCTGGACCTGCGGATCCGCTCCGGCAGCCTCGTCGACCTCCGTGAGGGCGCCGTCGCCGTCTCCACGGCCCGCGCCGACGCGGCCGGCTGGAAGGTGGGGGGCAAGGCCCGGCTGTGGCTCGGCGACGGCACCCCCGTCACCCTGCGCGTCGTCGCCCTGTACGAGCGCGGCTGGGGCTTCGGCGACGTCACGGTGCACCGGAGCACGCTCGACGGCCACACCGTCACCGGCCTGGACGACCGGGTGCTGGTCCGCACGGCTCCGGACGCGGATGCGGAGGGTGCCCTCACCGAACTGGCCCGCCGCTACCCGGGCGGCCAGATGGTGGACACGGCCCGCCTGACCGGCGAACTCGCGGAGGACGTGGCGGTGAGCGGCTGGCTCAACAGGACGCTGGTCACCGTCCTGGTCGGCTACGCGATCCTGGCCGCCGCCAACACCCTCGTCATGGCGGCACTGTCCCGCACCCGGGAGCTGTCCCTGCTCCGCCTGGTCGGGGTCACCCGGGGTCAGGTGAAGCGGATGGTCCACGCCGAACAGGCGGGACTGCTGGGCGTGGCGCTGCTGCTCGGCGCGGCGATCGCCGGGGTCACCCTGACGACGATCGTCCGAGCGGTGACGGGAGCGGCGGTGCCCCATGTCCCGGCGGTGGGCTGGGTGGTCCTCCTGGGCGGAACGGCGGCGCTGGCGCTGCTGGCGACGCTGGTTCCGGTGGGCCGTGTGCTGAGGACGGCGGGGGTCGAGGGGATGGGCGTGCGGGAGTGAGGGCGGTTGGTGGCGCCGGCGGGCGTGGGGGTCCGGGCACGCCCGCCCGCACCCGCTCCCGTGCCCGCACCCTCGTCCCCACCCCCACCCCCGAACCCCCGTGCAGAGGGCGGCCAAGCAGGCTGCCGACCCCGCGTTCTATCCTCCGTGCCTGGGAGGTGCGGATGGTGGTGGCGCACGACCGTCCGTCGGACGGACGACCGGGGTGGCGGCGGGCGGTGGGCGTCCGCGCCCGGGCCGCGCTGGACGCGCTCGAGCACCTGGTCGGGGGACTGGGCACCGCCCTGCTCGCCCTCCTCGCCACGCTCTGGCTCGCCCTCACCGCGGCGGCCTGTCTCCTCGGCGTGGGCCTCTGGCTGCTGCCGTCCGCCCTGCACGCGGTGCGTGCGGTCGCCGACCGGGAGCGGGGCCGGCTCTCCCGGTGGGGCCCCGAGATCGTCGGCCCGGCCCCCGCGCCCCACGGGCCGAGGGCGATGCTCGGCGACCGGGCCGTCCGCCGAGAGGTCCGCTGGGTGGCCACCCACGCCCTCCTCGGCCTGTTCCTCGGGCTCGTCGGAGTGACCCTGCCGCTCAGCGCCGCGCACGACGTCACCTTCCCGCTGTACTGGACGTTCCTGCCGGAGAGCGAGGCCGCGTCCGCCGTGGGCTGGTGGACCGTCCATGACTGGCCCGGCACCCTCGGCGTCAGCGCGGTCGGCGTGGCCCTGGCCGGCGTCATCGTGCTGTGCGCGCCCGCCCTCGCCCGGCTCCAGGCCTGGCCCGGACGCCGGCTGCTCAGCCCCGACCCGGGCACCGACCTCGTCCTGCGGGTCGCCGAGCTCACCGCCACCCGCGCCGCCGCCCTGGACGCCCATGTCACCGAACTCCGCCGCGTGGAGCGGGCGTTGCACGACGGCACGCAGAACCGCATCGTCGCCGTCACCGTCCTGCTCGGCGCCGCACGGCGCGCCCTCGCCCGCGACCCGGAGGAGGCCGCGGCCGTCCTGGACCGCGCCCAGGACGCCGCCGAACAGGCGCTCACCGAGCTGCGGGCGGTCGTCCGCAGCATCCTCCCGCCGGTCCTCGCCGACCGCAGCCTCCCCGACGCCCTCACCGCGCTCGCGGCCGGCTGCCCGGTGCCGTGCCGCGTCGACGCCGACATGCCCACGCGCTGCCCGGCGGCGGTCGAGGCGACGGCGTACTCCGCGGTCGCCGAGGCCCTCACCAACATCGCCAGGCACAGCGGCGCGGGCGAGGCGCGGGTCGCCGTCCGCGTGGCCGGCGGGCTGCTGCACGTGGAGGTCCGCGACGACGGCCACGGCGGCGCCGGTGAGCACGGCGGCACCGGGCTCACCGGTATCCGCCGCCGCGTCGAGGCCCACGACGGAACACTGGAACTGGCCAGCCCTCCCGGCGGCCCCACCACCCTGAAGGTGACCCTGCCATGCGGATCGTGATCGCCGAGGACGACGCCCTGTTGCGCGAGGGGCTGGCGCTGCTGCTGCGCGCCGAGTCCCTGGACGTGGTGGCGACGGCGGAGGGCCCCGCCGCGTTCCTCGACGCCGTCGACGCGGAACGCCCGGACGTCGCCATCGTCGACGTACGGATGCCGCCCACGCACACCGACGAGGGCATCACCGCCGCCGTGGAGGCGCGGCGGCGCCTGCCGGGCCTCGCGGTGCTCGTGCTGTCCGCGTACGTCGAGCAGGCCTTCGCCACCGACCTGCTCACACAGGGCAGCGCCCGGCTCGGCTATCTGCTGAAGGAGCGGGTGGGGCGGGTCGAGGAGTTCCTGGAGGCGCTGCACCGGGTGGCGGACGGCGGCACCGCCATCGACCCGGAGGTCGTCGCCCAGTTGCTCACCCGCTCCAGGCCCGACACCCGCCTGGAGCGGCTGAGCCCGCGCGAGCGGGACGTGCTCGCGCTGATGGCGGAGGGCCTCGGCAACGCGGCCATCGCGGAACGCCTCGTCGTCAGCGACGGAGCGGTGCACAAGCACATCCGCAACATCTTCGCCAAGCTCGACCTGCCGCCCACCGACCGCACGGACCGCCGCGTGGCAGCGGTCCTCCACTTCCTGGAGAACACCCGCACCTGACGCCCTCGCCGCCCGAGGAACGCGCCCGAAAGGGGCGCGGGGAACTGCGTGACCAGCCACGAACTGCCCGCACTTGCCGGCGGCCCCATGCCGCGGTTCCAGCAGAACACCGGCCGTCCGACCCTTAGGGGCGCGGGGAACTGCGCGAGCAGCCACGAACTGCCCGCACTTGCCGGCGGCCCCATGCCGCGGTTCCATGAGAACACCGGCCGTCCGACCCCCAGGGGCGCGGGGAACTGCGCGAGCATCCACACACCACCCGCATGCGGAATGCGATGCCGTAGCCCCGTGAGCCTCCCACCCACATGGGTACACGGGTGACCTGTGCCACAACACCGCAGCGTGAGCAGCGAAAGAGGTGGACCACATGACCTCCGGCTTCGGCTTCGGCCCTTCCCCCTTCGAGGGCTTCGACGACCTTTTCGCCCGTTTCTTCGGGCAGAGCCCGGTCTCCACCCGGCGGCCACGCCAGGTGGACGTCGGCAGCCTCCTTTCCGAACGGGCCCGTGAGCTCGTCGTCAGGGCCCGTGGCATCGCCGCCGCGGAGAAGGCCGAGGAACTGGACTCACGGCACCTGCTGGCCGCCGCCCTCGACGTGGACACCACCCTCCGCATGCTCACCGAGGCCGGCGTCGACGTGGACCGGCTCCGTGAGCGCCTCGGCACCGGCCCCGCACTGGCCGCCGACTCGGCCCAGGCGGGTCCGGAGGAGCTGTCCCCGTCCGCGAAGCGGGCGCTGCTGGACGCCTACCAGCTCTCGCGGCGGCTGGGCACCTCCTACATCGGCCCCGAGCACATCGTGCAGGCCCTCGCCGACAACCCGGAGTCGTCGGCGGGACGCGCCCTGTACGAGGCGGCCGGCGGCCGGGCGGCGGACATCCACGCGCCGAACGCGTCGGGCGAGCAGCAGCGCAGGCCGAGCAGCACCCCGACGCTGGACGAGTTCGGCCGGGACCTGACCGAGCAGGCCCGGGCCGGCAAGCTCGACCCGGTGATCGGCCGGGACGAGGAGGTCGAGCAGACCATCGAGGTCCTCTCCCGGCGCAGCAAGAACAACCCCGTCCTCATCGGGGACCCCGGCGTCGGCAAGACCGCCATCGTCGAGGGCATCGCCCAGCGCATCACCGCCGGGGACGTGCCCGCCACGCTGGAAGGCAAGCGGCTGGTCTCGCTGGACCTGGCGGGCATGGTCGCGGGAACGAAGTACCGCGGCGAGTTCGAGGAACGGCTGAAGAAGCTGCTGGACGAGGTCGGCGAGCACGGCGACGAGCTCGTGCTGTTCCTGGACGAGCTGCACACCGTCGTGGGCGCCGGCGGGGGCGGCGAGGGCGCCATGGACGCCGGGAACATGCTCAAGCCCGCGCTCGCCCGCGGCGAACTGCACCTCATCGGCGCCACCACGGTCGACGAGTACCGCAAGCACATCGAGAAGGACGCCGCCCTCGAACGGCGCTTCGCCCCGATCCTGGTCGGCGAGCCGACCGTGGACGACACGGTGGAGATCCTGCGCGGTCTGCGCGACCGCTACGAGGCCCACCACCAGGTCCGCATCCTCGACGAGTCCCTCGTCGCCGCCGCCGAGCTGTCCGACCGCTACATCACCTCCCGGTTCCTCCCCGACAAGGCGATCGACCTGATCGACCAGGCCGCCGCCCGCGTCCGGCTGCGGGCGAAGAGCACCCCGGCCGACACCCAGGAAGTGGAGGACAAGCTCGCCGCGCTGCGACGGGAGAAGGACCAGGCGGTCGCCGAGGAGGACTACGACCGCGCCAAGAACCTCCGCGACACCATCAAGGAGACCGAGCAGGAGCTGGCGAGCGCACGCGACCAGACCCGGGACAGCACCGAGCCCAAGGTCACCCCGCAGGACATCGCCGAGGTCGTCTCCCGCACCACCGGCATCCCGGTCGCCCAGCTCACGCAGGAGGAACGCGAGCGGCTGATGCAGCTGGAGGAGCACCTCCACCAGCGGGTCGTCGGCCAGGACGAGGCCGTCACCGCCGTCGCCCGCGCGGTGCGCCGGGCCCGGGCCGGCATGGGCGACCCCAACCGGCCGGTGGGCTCCTTCCTCTTCCTCGGCCCCACCGGCGTCGGCAAGACCGAACTCGCCCGCGCGCTCGCCGCCGCGCTCTTCGGCGACGAGGACCGCATGGTCCGCTTCGACATGAGCGAGTTCCAGGAGAAGCACACCGTCTCCCGCCTGGTCGGCGCCCCGCCCGGGTACGTCGGCTACGAGGAGGCCGGCCAGCTCACCGAGAAGGTGCGCCGCCAGCCGTACACGGTGCTGCTCTTCGACGAGATCGAGAAGGCGCACCCGGACGTCTTCAACGCGCTGCTGCAGATCCTGGACGACGGCCGGCTCACCGACGCGCAGGGCCGCACCGTCGACTTCAAGAACACCGTGGTCATCATGACGTCGAACATCGGCGCCGACCGCATCCTCGGCGCCGGGGTCGACGACTACGCGAAGGTGCGCGAGTCGGTCATGCCGGTGCTGCAGCAGCACTTCCGCCCGGAGTTCCTCAACCGCATCGACGAGATCATCGTCTTCCGCGGCCTGGAACGCGCCGAACTGCGGCAGATCGTCGACCTGCTGCTCGAGCACACCCGCCGCCGGCTCCACGCCCAGGACATCACCCTGGACATCACCGACGCCGCGGCCGACCTGCTGGCGGACATCGGCCACCAGCCCGAGTACGGCGCCCGGCCGCTGCGCCGCACCATCCAGCGCGAACTCGACGACCGTCTGGCCGACCTCCTGCTCTCCGGCGCACTGAGCCCCGGCGACCGGGCCCGCGTCGACGCGGCCGACGGCAAGCTCACGATCAACGCCGTGACCGACGAATCGTGACGTCCCCCCGGAGGTGACGAAGGATGCAGCAGCACGAATTCCTCGCCCGCGTACGTGAGCTGGGTGAGTACGACAGCCAGGACGAGGCCGAGAAGGTCACCGAGGCGGTCCTCCAGGTGCTGGCCCAGCGGATCAGCCCCGGCGAGGTCGACGACCTCGCGTCCCAGCTCCCCGGCTCCCTGGGGAAGACCCTGAGCGAGGCGAAGCCGCAGCAGGCGGAGAGCTTCGGCATAGAGGAGTTCCACCGCAGGGTCGCCGAACGCACCGGCGCCCGCCCCCGCACCGCCCAGTGGGACGCCAGCGCCGTCCTCACGACGGTGGCGATGGCGATCAGCGGCGGAGAACTCAACCAGATCCTGAGCCAACTCCCGTCCAGCTACGCCACGCTGTTCGGCAAACCGGAACTGGCTGAGTAGTAACGCCGTTGAGGTGGTGCAACACCCTCAGGGGCGCGGGGAACTGCGCGATGAATCACGGACAGCCCGCACCGTCCGCCGTCCGTCGCCATGCGACCGCGCTCGAACCCGCTGAACACCGACCCCGTCGACGCCCCCGTGCGCGTCCGCACAAGAGCTACTCGAACAGCGCCCCCTGCTCCCCTTCACGAGCCTTCCGCAGCCGCCGGCTCCGCGCCCCCACCGCCATCGCGGTCACCGCCGCCGTCACGCCGAAGGCGACCGGCACCATCCACCCCCGGTCGACGGCATGCCCGAGCAGATGGTCGAGGGAGAGCCGTCCGGGCCCGGCGACGGCCAGCCCCGCCGCCGTCAGCCCCAGCGACGCCGCGTACTCGAACCCGCCCTCCTGGTTGAAGAACCCGTTCGGCGCGTGCACCGCCGACGCGCCCGCCATCGCCCCGGCGGCGGCCGCACCCGCCGCCGGTGTGGCGAGGCCGAGCGCCAGCATCAGCCCGCCCCCGGTCTCGGCGACACCGGCGGCCGTGGCGCTGACCTTGCCGGGCGCGTACCCGATGGACTCCATGAACTGGCCGGTGCCCTCGATGCCGCCACCGCCGAACCAGCCGAACAGCTTCTGCGTGCCGTGCGCCGCGAGCACCCCGCCGGTTCCCAGCCGGAGCAGCAGCAGTCCCAGGTCACGCCGGTCGTAACAGGTCACGTCGTCTCCCCGTGCACGGTGGTCCGGTCCGACCACCGTCGCACCGTCACCGCGCGCCCGGCCCGTCACCGGCGCCGAACGGGTGACGCGGGTGGCGGGGTCCCCGCACGGGTACGACCCTGGCAGGCATGACCATTCAGATCACCCGCCTCAGCGACCCCGCCGTACGCGCCTTCGTCACGGCCGTGAACAACCACGACCGTGAGGGCTTCATGGCCCTGCTGGCGCCCGGCGCCACCATGGCGGACGACGGCACCGAACGGGACCTCGCCGACTGGACCGACCGGGAGATCTTCTCCTCCCACGGTCACATGGAGGTCGAGAACGAGTCCGACGGCGGCCGTCGCCTCGTCGCCCGCTACAGCAACGACATGTACGGCGAGATGCGCACCACCTGGTCGTTCACCGTCGACGACGAGGGCCGCATCACCCGCTTCGAGACCGGCCAGGCCTGACGCCCCGCCAGGCGCGCCCCAGGCGCCCGCCGGCGCCTCACGGACGGGGACGGGACGGGTCCGCGTCGTACGCCCGCCGTGCCTCCTCGACCCGGCCCAGGTGGGCCGTGCCCCACTCGGTCAGGTGCGCGAAGAGCGGCGCCAGGCTGAGGCCCAGCTCGCTGATCTCGTACTCCACCCGGGGCGGCACCTCGGGGTGGTACGTGCGCACCACCAGACCGTCCCGCTCCAGCTGCCGCAGCCGCTGGGTCAGCACCTTCGGCGTGATGGTGCCGATGCGCCGTTCCAGCTCGACGAACCGCTGCCGCCCGTACGTGTGCAGCGCCCACAGCACCGGGGTGGTCCAGCGGCTGAACACGATGTCGACCACCGGGCTCACGGGGCAGGCGAACTCGGGCCCGCTCGCCGTGGTCGTCGCCCGCCTCGTTCCGGCCATGCGCACCCCTTCAGGGAAGTCACTATCTCCTAGGTACCTACTATATTCAGGCTGTTAGCGTCCCCACCACACCGAGACAACAGGGGAGTTGTTCATGTTTGTGGTGACCGGGGCAACGGGGAACGTCGGCCGGGAGCTGGTGCGTTCCCTCGTGGAGGACGGCGCGTCGGTGACGGCGACGTCGAGGGGGATCACGGCGGACCATGTGCCGGACGGCGTACGGCCGGTGCGCGCCGACCTGACCGACGCCGGCAGTCTTCGCGAGGCGTTCGAGGGCGCGGACGCGCTGTTCCTGCAGAACGGGGGCGCCTCCGCGCATCTCATCGACCCGCAGGAGATCGTCGCCACGGCGAAGGCAGCCGGCGTCACCCGCATCGTGCTGCTGTCCTCCCAGGGCGTGGCGACGCGGCCGGGTTCGGCGTCGCACGGCGTGGTGGCGCGGGCCGTGGAGGACGCCGTACGGGAGTCGGACGCGCACTGGACGATCCTGCGTCCGGGAGGGTTCCACTCCAACTCCCTGGCGTGGGCGGGCGCGGTGCGGTCCGCGCGGACGGTCGCCGCGCCGTTCGGCGACACAGGGCTGCCGCTGATCGACCCCGCGGACATCGCCGAGGTCGCCGCCGCCGTCCTGCGCGACGGAGCGCCGGGCGGCCGGGTGATCGAGCTGACCGGCCCGGCCCTCGTCACCCCGCGCGAGCAGGCGGCGGCCATCGGGGAGGCGCTCGGCGAGCCCGTGCGGTTCGTGGACCTGCCGCGCGCCGAGGCCCGGGAGCAGATGCTGCGGTTCATGCCGGAGGAGGTCGTCGACACGACGCTCGGCATCCTGGGGGAGCCCGCCGAGGACGAACTGCGCCCCGGCCTCGGCGTCGAGGACGTCCTCGGCCGTCAGCCGCGAGCCTTCGCCGACTGGGCGAGGCGGCACGCGGCCCTGTTCCGCTGACCGACCGCCCCGAACGACCGTTCCGTTACCAGCGGGTATGAAACGCGCGCCCCGTGAGGATCGGGTGACGGAACGGTCACGAATCTCGCGCACGCGCTGGTTGGCGTGTTCAAGCACCGCGCTCAGCTCGGGTTTCGCGGATCGGTTGGCTCGGACTTGGGCGGACGTTGTGGAGATCGGCCGCGCCACGGCGTCCGCCGCTCCCGGCCACCATTGATCTGAACGCGACACGTCGTCAGTCTTCTCGTCAGCCTCCGCGTCTCGTCATGCCGGAGGTCAACCCCCCACACCACCCGACGAGGAGACCCCTCTTCATGACGCACCGGAAGCGCACCACCGCACTGAAAGTCACCGCCGCCGCCTGCGCGGTGACCGCCGCGAGCACGGCAGCCCTGCTCGGGGCTTCGTCCGCCCAGGCCCAGCAGCCCGCCGAGGGCACGGTCCACGGTCTCGACGCCGCGAACTCCGTCAAGGGCAGCTACATCGTCCTCCTCGAGCAGGAGACGACGTCCGCCGACAAGAAGGAACTGGCCCAGGAGTACGGCGGCAAGCTCAGCCGGTCCTACGGCGCGGCCCTGGAGGGCTTCTCCGCCGACGGGCTCAGCGCGACCGAGGCGAAGCGCCTCGCGGCCGACCCGTCCGTCGGCGCCGTCGTCGCCAACCGCACCTACCGGACCACCGCGACCCAGGACAACCCGCCGTCCTGGGGCCTGGACCGCATCGACCAGCAGGACACCGCGGGCGACAGCAAGTACACCTACCCCGACCAGGCGGGCGAGGGCGTCACCGCGTACGTCATCGACACCGGCGTGCGGATCACGCACGAGGACTTCGAGGGCCGCGCCGGCCACGGCTTCGACGCCGTCGACAACGACGACAGCGCCGACGACGGCAACGGCCACGGCACGCACGTCGCCGCCACCATCGCGGGCGCCGACCACGGCGTCGCCAAGAAGGCCAAGGTGGTCGCCGTGAGAGTCCTCGACGACAACGGCTCCGGCACCACCGAGCAGGTCGTCGCCGGCATCGACTGGGTCACCGAGCACCACGAGGGCCCGTCCGTCGCCAACATGAGCCTGGGCGGCGCCGCCGACCCGGCGCTCGACGCGGCCGTGCAGAAGGCCATAGCCTCCGGCGTCACCTTCGCCGTCGCCGCCGGCAACGAGTCCGCCGACGCGGGCCAGGGCTCGCCCGCCCGCGTGCCCGAGGCGCTCACCGTCGCCTCCAGCACCGAGGACGACGCCCAGTCGGACTTCTCCAACTTCGGCGAGTCCGTCGACCTCTACGCGCCCGGCTCCGACATCACCTCGGCCTGGAACGACAGCGACACCGGAACCAAGACCATCTCCGGCACCTCGATGGCCTCCCCGCACGTGGCCGGCGCCGCCGCCGTCTACCTGGCGGCACACCCCGACGCCGACCCGGCCGCCGTCGCCAAGGCGCTGACCGACGGCGCCACCGCCGACGCGATCAGCAACCCGGGCACCGGCACGCCGAACAAGCTGCTGAAGGTCACCGAGTAGCGGCCACATCACGGACGCGGGCGCCGTCCGGCGCGGGGGGCCGCAGGGGAAACGTTCCCCTTGCGGCCCCCCCCCGTACGTCCCGGTATGACAGCCCGTGTCCATGGCCCCGCCGGAACGAGTGGCCCGGCTCACATGGCGTACCGTCCCCGCCGCGGACACGATGGTGATCGTCACCGGCAGGCTGAAGGGATCCACCATGTTCCGCAAGGTGCTCGTCGCCAACCGCGGCGAGATCGCGATCCGGGCGTTCCGCGCGGGCTACGAACTCGGTGCGCGCACCGTTGCCGTCTTCCCGTACGAGGACCGCAACTCGTTGCACCGGCTGAAGGCCGACGAGGCCTACGAGATCGGAGAGCCGGGACACCCGGTCCGGGCCTATCTGTCCGTCGAGGAGATCGTGCGCGCCGCGCGCCGGGCCGGCGCCGACGCCGTCTACCCGGGCTACGGATTCCTGTCGGAGAACCCCGAGCTGGCCAAGGCCTGCGCCGACGCGGGCATCACCTTCGTCGGCCCCGACGCCCGCATCCTGGAGCTGACCGGCAACAAGGCGCGCGCGGTGGCCGCCGCCCGGGAGGCCGGAGTTCCCGTCCTCGGTTCCTCCGCGCCCTCCACCGACGTCGACGAACTCGTGCGCGCCGCCGACGAGATCGGCTTCCCCGTGTTCGTGAAGGCGGTCGCGGGCGGCGGCGGCCGGGGCATGCGCCGCGTGGAGGACCCCGCCCAGCTGCGGGAGGCCGTCGAGGCCGCGTCTCGGGAGGCCGCGTCCGCGTTCGGCGACCCCACGGTGTTCCTGGAGAAGGCCGTCGTCGAGCCCCGCCACATCGAGGTGCAGATCCTCGCCGACGGCGAGGGCAACGTCATCCACCTCTACGAGCGGGACTGCTCCGTGCAGCGCCGCCACCAGAAGGTGATCGAGCTCGCCCCCGCGCCCAACCTCGACCCGGAGCTGCGCGACCGGATCTGCGCCGACGCCGTGAAGTTCGCCCGGCACATCGGCTACCGCAACGCCGGCACCGTGGAGTTCCTCCTCGACCGCGAAGGCCACCACGTCTTCATCGAGATGAACCCGCGCATCCAGGTCGAGCACACGGTCACCGAGGAGGTCACCGACGTCGACCTCGTCCAGTCGCAGCTGCGCATCGCCGCCGGCGAGACGCTCGCCGACCTCGGGCTGTCCCAGGAGACGGTCACCCTGCGCGGCGCGGCCCTGCAGTGCCGCATCACCACCGAGGACCCGGCCAACGGCTTCCGCCCGGATACCGGCCGGATCAGCGCCTACCGCTCGCCCGGCGGCTCCGGCATCCGCCTCGACGGCGGAACCACCCACGCCGGCACGGAGATCAGCGCCCACTTCGACTCCATGCTGGTCAAACTGACCTGCCGGGGCCGTGACTTCGCGACAGCGGTGGGCCGCGCCCGGCGCGCGGTCGCCGAGTTCCGCATCCGCGGCGTGGCCACCAACATCCCCTTCCTGCAGGCCGTGCTGGACGACCCCGACTTCCAGGCCGGGCGGGTCACCACCTCGTTCATCGAGCAGCGCCCGCAGCTGCTCACCGCCCGCCACTCCGCCGACCGCGGCACCAAGCTGCTCACCTACCTCGCCGACGTCACCGTCAACAAGCCGCACGGCGAGCGTCCCGAGCTGATCGACCCGCTGACCAAGCTGCCCCAGGCGCCCGCGGGTGAGCCGCCGGCCGGGTCCCGGCAGCGCCTCGCCGAGCTGGGCCCCGAGGGCTTCGCCCGCCGGCTGCGCGAGTCGCCGACCGTCGGCGTCACCGACACCACCTTCCGCGACGCCCACCAGTCGCTGCTCGCCACCCGGGTCCGCACCAAGGACCTCCTCGCCGTCGCCCCGGTGGTCGCGCACACCCTGCCCGAGCTGCTGTCCCTGGAGTGCTGGGGCGGCGCCACCTACGACGTCGCCCTGCGCTTCCTCGCCGAGGACCCGTGGGAGCGGCTCGCCGCGCTGCGCGAGGCCGTGCCGAACATCTGCCTCCAGATGCTGCTGCGCGGCCGCAACACCGTCGGCTACACCCCGTACCCGACGGAGGTGACCGACGCGTTCGTGCAGGAGGCCGCCGCCACCGGCGTCGACGTCTTCCGCATCTTCGACGCGCTCAACGACGTCTCCCAGATGCGGCCCGCCATCGACGCCGTCCGCGCGACCGGCACGTCCGTGGCCGAGGTCGCCCTCTGCTACACCGCCGACCTGTCCGACCCGTCCGAGCGGCTCTACACGCTGGACTACTACCTGCGGCTCGCCGAGCAGATCGTCGACGCCGGCGCGCACGTCCTGGCCGTGAAGGACATGGCGGGCCTGCTGCGGGCGCCCGCGGCGGCGAAGCTGGTGTCGGCGCTGCGCCGCGAGTTCGACCTGCCGGTGCACCTGCACACCCACGACACCGCGGGCGGCCAGCTCGCCACCTACCTCGCCGCGATCCAGGCGGGCGCGGACGCGGTGGACGGCGCGGTGGCCTCCATGGCCGGCACCACCTCGCAGCCCTCGCTGTCGGCGCTGGTCGCCGCCACCGACCACTCCGAGCGGCCCACGGGCCTCGACCTCCAGGCGGTCGGCGACCTGGAGCCGTACTGGGAGAGCGTCCGCAAGGTCTACGCCCCCTTCGAGGCGGGCCTCGCCTCCCCGACCGGGCGCGTCTACCACCACGAGATCCCCGGCGGCCAGCTGTCCAACCTGCGCACGCAGGCGATCGCGCTGGGCCTCGGCGACCGCTTCGAGGACATCGAGGCGATGTACGCGGCCGCCGACCGGATGCTGGGCCGGCTGGTGAAGGTCACCCCGTCGTCCAAGGTGGTCGGCGACCTCGCCCTGCACCTGGTGGGCGCGGGCGTGGACCCGCGCGAGTTCGAGGAGAACCCGGACCGCTTCGACATCCCCGACTCGGTCGTCGGCTTCCTGCGCGGCGAGCTGGGCACCCCGCCCGGCGGCTGGCCTGAGCCCTTCCGTACCAAGGCGCTGCGCGGCCGGACGGAGCCCAAGCCGGCGCCGGAGCTGTCCGACGAGCACCGGGAGGGCCTGGCCAAGGACCGGCGCCCGACCCTCAACCGGCTGCTGTTCCCCGCCCCGACCCGCGAGTTCGAGACGCACCGCCAGTCGTTCGGCGACACCAGCGTCCTGGACAGCAAGGACTTCTTCTACGGGCTGCGCCCGGGCAAGGAGTACGGCGTCGACCTCGACCCGGGCGTGCGGCTGCTGATCGAGCTGCAGGCGATCGGCGAGGCGGACGAGCGCGGCATGCGCACGGTGATGGCCACCCTGAACGGCCAGCTGCGGCCGATCCAGGTCCGCGACCGCGCCGCCGCATCCGACGTGCCGGCCACCGAGAAGGCCGACCGCGCCGACCCGAACCATGTGGCCGCGCCCTTCGCCGGCGTGGTGACCCTCGCGGTCGCCGAGGGGGACCAGGTGGAGGCCGGCGCCACGGTGGCGACCATCGAGGCGATGAAGATGGAGGCGGCCATCACGGCCCCGAAGTCCGGCACGGTGGCCCGGCTGGCGATCAACCGTATCCAGCAGGTGGAGGGCGGCGACCTCCTGGTCGAACTCGCCTGACCGAGGCCGACGGGCGGGGGTCCAGCCCGCTTGGCGCATGCAGCCCGTACGGGGTCGCCGTCCATCGTCGACGGCGACCCCGTACGAGCGTCCGGCGAGCTCTCGAACAAGCCTGCGCACAGGAGCTGTGCGACCGTAGATTGAGCGGTGACAACAGCTCTCGGAACACCACGGACGGCACTCATGACCGACCCTGCCACGGCGCCAGGATCCGCACAGCAGAAGATCGACACCTCGGTGCCGCACTCGGCCCGCATCTGGAACTACTGGCTGGGAGGGAAGGACAACTACCCCGTCGACGAGGAGGCCGGCGACGCCTACACCGCCGTCTTCCCCGGCATCGTCACCATCGCCCGCAGCAGCCGCGCCTTCCTGCGCCGCAACATCACCTACCTGGCGGGCGAGCAGGGCATCCGCCAGTTCCTCGACATCGGCACGGGCCTCCCCACGGCCGACAACACCCACCAGGTCGCGCAGCGGATCGCCGCCGAGTCCCGGATCGTCTACGTCGACAACGACCCGATGGTCCTGGCCCACGCCCGCGCGCTGCTCTACTCCACGCCCGAGGGCGCGACGGCGTACGTCGACGCGAACGTCCTGGAGCCCGAGCGCATCCTGGAGGCCGCGAGCCGCACCCTGGACCTCTCACGTCCCACCGCGCTGATCCTGAGCAACATCCTCGGCCACATCGCCGACCACGAGGAGGCGCGCTCGGTGGTCGACCGGCTGATGGGGGCCCTGCCGTCCGGCAGCTTCCTGTCGGTCAACGACGGCTCACGCGGCGTCGACCCGGTCTTCGAGCGCGCGCAGGACGCGTACAACTCCAGCGGCGCGGTGCCGTACAACCTGCGGACGGTGGAGGAGATCACCTCCTTCTTCGACGGGCTCGAACTGGTCGAGCCGGGTGTCGTGTCCGTGCAGCAGTGGCGTCCGGACGAGGACGCGCCGGAGCCGCAGGTCATCGCCGAGCACGGGGGACTGGCCCGCAAGCCCTGACCTTCCGGCCTCCCAGGCACCGAGGCGGGTCCCGGCGACTCCCGGGGCCCGCCTCTTCGTTGTCCGTGCGACGAACTTTGAACTCGTCGAGTACAAAGTATGGACGAGTTGAGCGGAAGTCTCCTAGCGTGTCGGCGCAACCCTTGGCGTACTCGTGAACACGTGTATTCCGCACCGGAGTTGTCCGGCCCTCCGGTCGACCCAGCAGGAGGCAGCAGCATGGACGCACGGCTGTACCGGCATGTCCGAAGATCACTCACCGGCCTGCTCGTCGGCGCCTTCCTGGCCGGCGGCGTATGGGGGTCGCCCCTGGCGTCGGCCCGCCCGGGCACCGCGGCACAGGACGTACCGCCCCAGGAACCGGGTGTCACGCTCCGCGTGTTCGACGTGCAGGTCCCGCTCGAGAAGATCTGCACCCTCAAGCCGGGCCAGACCCCGAACGTCGACCGGCTGGCCCCGGTCGTCGACTTCAGCTCGACCGACGACTTCGGCGGATTCGCCGACAACTTCGTCAGCCAGGTCACCGGCAACGTCCACGTCCCGGCCGCCGGCGCGTACACCTTCCGGCTGACCAGCGACGACGGATCACGGCTGCTGATCGACGACCAGGTGGTGATCGACCACGACGGGCTGCACGGCGCCGAGCCCAAGGACGGCACCGTCGAACTCACCGAGGGCCCGCACGCGTTGCGCATCGACCACTTCGAGCGCGGCGGCGGCCAGCAGCTCACCCTGGCCTGGCGGCCGCCCGGCGCCGACGCCTTCACGACCGTGCCGAACGAGGCGTTGAGCACCGACGCCGGCGTGGTGCGGGTGACCGCGCCGGGCCGCAAGGAGTGCGAGGGCATCACCGACTCGCCCGGCGACGGCCTGCCACTGAACGCCGTACGCCCCGACCACACCCTCACCGACCTGCGCCCCGAGGGCTTCGAACCGCAGGTCACCGGCATGGACTGGCTGCCCGACGGCCGGCTGCTCGTGAGCACCTGGGGCGGCACCGACAACACGGCCGGCGAGATCTACGCCCTTGACCACGTCACCGGCGCCACCGGCCCCGACAAGGTCACCGCGACGAAGATCGCGGGCGGGCTGAAGGAGCCCATGGGCCTGAAGGTCGTCGACGGCGTCGTCTACGTCTCGCAGAAGCACGAGCTGACCGAGCTGCGCGACAGCGACGGCGACGGCTCCCTCGACCGGTCCCGCACCGTCGCCACCTGGCCGTACGGCGGGAACTTCCACGAGTTCGCCTTCGGACTCCTCTACGACAAGGGGTACTTCTACCTCAACCTGTCCGTCGCCATCGACTACGGCGGCGCCACCACCGACCCGCAGCCCGCGCCCGGCCGCGGCGTCACCGTCAAGGTGAACAAGAAGACGGGGAAGGTCAGTTACCTGGCCGGCGGGCTGCGCACGCCCAACGGCATCGGCCGGGGGCCCGGTGGCGGCATGTTCGTCACCGACAACCAGGGCGGCTGGCTGCCCGCGTCCAAGCTGGTGCAGATCAAGCAGGACCGCTTCTTCAACCACTACACCAACCCGGCAGGACCCTTCGACAAGCAGCCGGTGACCCAGCCGGTGCTGTGGCTGCCGCAGAACGAGATCGCCAACTCGCCCAGCACACCCCTGTACCTGACCGAGGGACGCTTCAAGGGGCAGATGCTGTTCGGCGACGTCACCTACGGTGGGCTCCAGCGCGCCTACCTGGAGAAGGTCAAGGGCCAGTACCAGGGCGCGGTGTTCCGCTTCACCCAGGGTCTCGAAGCGGGCGTGAACCGCATCAGCATGGGCCCCGACGGCGCGATCTACGTGGGTGGTCTGGGCGCCGACGGCAACTGGGGCCAGGAGGGCAAGCTCCGGTTCGGCCTGCAGAAGCTGACGCCGAACGGTGGCAACACCTTCGACATCCAGGCCATGCGGGTGCGCAAGGGCGGCTTCGAGCTGGAGTACACCCAGCCCCTGTCGCAGGAGACGGCCGAGGACCTGGTGAGCCACTACGAGGCCGAGCAGTGGCGCTACACCCCGACCCGCGACTACGGCGGCCCCAAGATCGCCGAGGAGACCCTCGAGGTGACCTCCGCGACCCTGTCCGCCGACCGCAGGAAGGTCACCCTGACGGTCGACGGCCTCAAGCCCGGCCGCGTGGTGCACCTGCGCTCCCCGCGCCCGTTCAGCTCCGGCTCGGGCGAGACCCTGTGGAGCACCGAGGCCTGGTACACCCTCAACGCGCTCCCGGGCGCCGAGCCTTCACCCGGCCCGGTGTACGAGGCGGAGGAGGCCACCCTCACCGGGGCGGCCGGCATCAACACCGACCACCGCGGCTACTCCGGCAGCGGCTTCGTCGACCGGTACGGCACTCCGGGCGCCACGACCACGTTCGACGTCACCGTGGACCGGGCCGGCTCGTACGACCTGGGCCTGCGCTACTCCAACGGCCCGAACCCCTTCCAGGGCACCAAGTCCGTCTCCCTGTACGTCGACGGACGCAAGGTCAGGCAGACCGAGCTGCGCAGCACCGGCGACTGGGACACCTGGTCCACACAGCGGGAGACGGTACGGCTGCGCGCCGGGCACAACACCGTCGCCTACCGGGTCGACGAGGGCGACACCGGGCACGTCAACCTGGACCTCCTCACCGTCGACCGGCACGGCGCCCCGGTCACCCTGTTCGACGGCCGGAACCTCGACCGCTGGCAGCACACCGACGGACGCCCCGTGCAGTGGCCCGTGGACGGCGGGGCCGCGGAGGTCTGCTGCGGTGACATCCGCACCAAGGACAGCTACGACGACTTCCGGCTGCACGTCGAGTACCGGCTGCCGAAGCTGCCCCCGGACGTCACCGGCCAGGACCGCGCCAACAGCGGCGTCTACCTCCAGGACCGCTACGAGGTGCAGATCCTGGACTCGTACGGCGACACCACCCTCGCCACGGACGAAGCGGGCGCGATCTACCAGAAGAAGGCGCCCGACGTGAACGCCGCCCGTCCGCCGGAGACCTGGCAGTCGTACGACATCGTCTTCCGCGCCGCCCGCTACGACGCCGAGGGCGACAAGACGTCGGACGCGCGGATCACGGTGGTGTGGAACGGCAAGAAGGTCCACGACGACGTGGCGGTCGACGGCCCCACGGGCGGCGGCGCGCCCGAGGGACCCGCGGCAGCGGCGATCCGGCTCCAGGACCACGGCAACGCGGTGCGGTACCGCAACATCCGTGTCGAACCGCTGAGTTGACGCCACCGCGGTGAGACACGCGGGTGTGGCCGGGGGCGCGGGCCCCGGCCACACCTCTGTGCCCGGGACCGTCCGGGCGTCGACCTGCGAGGACGGCGTCGTACGGCCACGCTTTACGCCCCGGCCGGACCTTGTGCGGCGCGTGCGTCCGCCGTGCGGGACCGCGTCAGCATCCGCGTATGGCGAACCTTCGCGGGGCGCGGAAGCAGATGACCCGTCGTACGCTGCTCGAGTCCGGACTCGAGCTGTTCTCGACGCCCTGCTCCATGAAGGTCGCCTCGCTCGGCACGGTGGAGGTCCGCACCCGCAGGGTGGTGTGCGGGGCGCGCTCGGCCGGCAGCCGGTAGGCGGAGCTGACGGCGAACGCCGTCCTGGTGGCCGTCGCGACGGTGATCACTCGGCGGTCGGTGGCCGGATCGGGCCCCGTCACCTACACGATCTACCGCGACGCCGCCCACCCCTCACGGCTGGTCCTGCCGTTCACCACGCGCACGGCGGAGCAGGAGGCGTAGGCCCAGGTGCGAGGCGCTTCGCCGTCCGGGACGCCCGGACGGCGAAGCCGGAGGGCGGGCCGGGCCGCCCGGTGGCACGCTGAGTCCGAACGGAGTCTCCGAAAGGACCTCGCGGTGATCACCACTGATTTCGTCCCCGGTTCGCCCTGCATGCTCGACGTCGGCGTCCCCGACGTCCCGGCCGCCGCGTCCTTCTACGGTGCGGTCCTCGGCTGGGACTACGAGCCGATGGGCGAGGAGATCGAGGGCGGCATGTTCCGCAAGGACGGCAAGATGGTCGCCGGCCTCGGCAAGCTCACCGAGGAGGGCGCACGCCCGGCCTGGATGATCTACTACACGGTCGCCGACGCGGACGCCACCACCCGGGCCGTCGAGGCGGGCGGCGGCACCGTGCGCGTGGCGCCGACGGACATCGAGCAGTGGGGGAGGATGGCCCAGTACAGCGACCCGCTGGGCGGCCAGTTCGCCGTGTGGCAGCCCGGCGAGAGCAAGGGCGTCGACCTGGTCGACGCGCCCGGCTCCCTGTGCTGGACCGAGCTGTACACCAGCGACGCGGCCGGGGCGCGCCGGTTCTACGGCGACGTCTTCGGCTGGCGGTTCACCGACATGCCGATGCCGGGCGGTGAGGGCACGTACACCCTGATCACCCCGGCGGGCCAGCCCGAGGAGCGGATGCACGGCGGTCTGCTGGAGGTCGGCGAGGACGCCCTGTCCCTGGCCGGCGGACGGCCCTACTGGCACCCCGTCTTCGCGGTCGCCGACTGCGACGCGGCAGTCGCCCAGGTGAACGAGAACGGCGGCACGGTGCAGATGGGGCCCGTGGACGCCGAGGGCGTCGGCCGGATGGCCCTGTGTCTCGACCCGTTCAAGGCCGACTTCGTGCTGCTCACCCCGACGGAGGGCTGACAGGGCGCGGGCGGGTCACCGGGCGCCGGCCGGGTGGCGGGCGTCCACCTCGATCTCGATCCGCATCCGGGGATCGGCGAGACCGCAGACCATCATCGTCGCGGCCGGCCGCACCTCCCCGAAACAGCGGCGCAGCACCGGCCAGCACGGCTCGAAGTCCGCACGATCCGGCAGCAGATAGCGCACCCGGACCACGTCGGCGAACGTGCAGCCGGCCTCCGCCAGCGCCGCGCCGATGTTGCGCAGGCACTGCTCCGCCTGCTCCACGACGTCGTCGGGGATCGTCATCGTGGCGTAGTCGAAGCCCGTGGTGCCGGACACGTGCACCCGGTCGCCGTCGACCACGGCACGCGCGTACCCGATGCGCTCCTCGAACTCGGAACCGCTGAGAATCGCGCGCCGAAACGCCCGCGGCCGAAGATCATCCGAAGGGTGGATCATCATGGCATCGTATGGCCTCGCCAACTCCCCGTGCGATGATGGGGGAACACGAGACTGGTCGGCGTCATGGCGCCGGCTCGTGGGCTCCGGCCGTCGGCCCCCTTCCGGGCAGCCGGAACCCGCCATCGTCGGCTCCCACCTTCCGGGGTGCGCATCGCCTTTGGGCTCAAGACCCCCTCGAAGGGGGACCGCCCACCATGCACTTCACCACACGTATCGACGGCTCCACGGCGCGGATCACCGTGCACGGAGAGATCGACTACGACACCCTTCCGCTGCTCCGGGCCGCCGCCACCGCGCTGCCGCCGAGCGTGACCGAACTGGTCTGGGACCTGGAGCACGCCCGCTTCATGGACGTCGCCGGACTCCACCTGCTGTTCGAGCAGCCGTCGCCGGACGGTCCGCCGCGCAGGACGACGGTCACCAACCTCGCCCCGCAGTCGCTGCGGCTGCTCATACTCGCCACCGAGGTCAAGCCCGACCTGGAGTTCACCCGGCTCCTGCCCGACACCCCGGCCTCCCTCCTCGACGACTGAACCCCGGCCCGGCCGCGGAGCGCCGCCATGGAGCCTGACGACCAGATCATGGAAGGCCCCGGGGAGCACCGCGTCGCCGAGGCCGCCGAACGGATCGTCGCCGAGGGCCGGCCGCGTCTGCACCGCACCTGGGCGACGCTGGTGGCCACCGCGCTGCTGGGCGGCATCGACGTGAGCGTCGGCGTCATGACGCTGCTGTACGTCAAGCACGAGACGGGCAGCGACCTCCTGGCCGGACTGGCCTTCTCCGTGGGGCTGATCGCCCTGCTGCTCGGTCACAGCGAACTGTTCACCGAGGGCTTCCTCGTCCCCGTCAGCACCGTGATCGCCGGCGCGGCCACCTGGCTCGACCTGCTGCGCCTTTGGGTGACGGTCCTGGTGATGAACCTCGTCGGCGGATGGGCGTTCATGTGGATCGTGACGGAGGCCTTCCCGGACCTGCACTCCACGGCAGCCGAGGCGGGCACGCGGTTCGTCGACGGCGGCTACACCCTGGGCACCTTCTGCCTCAGCGTGCTGGGCGGCGGCGTCATCACCCTCATGACCCGGATGCACCACGGCACCGAGTCCATGACCGGGAAGATCACCGCGTCGGTGTCCGCCGCGTTCATCCTGGCCGGACTCGGCCTGTGGCACTCGGTCCTCGACTCCCTCATCGCGTTCGCGGGCCTGCACGCCGGCGGCACCCCCTACGGCTACGCCGACTGGCTGGCCTGGCTCGGCTGGGCCGTCCTCGGCAACGTCGTGGGCGGCCTCCTCCTGACCACGTCCCTACGCCTGGTGCGCAGCGCCCCGGTCCTGCGCGAGGAGGCGCCGGCCACGGACGCGGGCGACACCTGACGGGGGAGGGGCCGGTCTCAGCGGTCCTGTGACAGCCGCAGCAGGTCCGCGAAGGTGCCTCCCGCGTGGACCAGGTCGTCGTAGGTGCCGTGCTCGGTGATGCGGCCCTGTTCCAGGACGACGATGTGGTCGGCGATCCTCGTGTTCTCCAGGCGGTGGGTGACCACGATGGTGATGCGGTCGGCCGCGATCGCCTTGATCCGCTCGAAGATGCCGTGCTCCCCGCGCGGGTCCATCTGCGACGTGGGCTCGTCGAGGATCAGCAGCGGAGGCCGCCGGTACAGCGCCCGCGAGCAGGCGAGCCGCTGCCACTGGCCGCCGGACAGCTCGGCGCCGCCGAAGATCTCCCGCGCGAGCAGCGTGTCGAGCCCGGCCGACAGTCCCTCCACGGCCTCCCGCATCCCGACCGCGTCGACCGCCTCCCACACCTCGTGGTCGTCCGCGCCCCGCGGCTGACCGAGCGTCACGTTCTCCCGCACCCGCAGCGGCCACTGGGCGAAGATCTGCGGCACCAGACCCGTGCTTCGCCACACCGACGCGGGGTCGGCGCCGGCCAGGTCGACGCCGTCCCAGGTGACCCGGCCCTTGTCCGCCAGGTAGATGCCGGTGACCAGGCGGGTCAGGGTGCTCTTCCCGGACCCGTTGACACCCACCACGGCGAGGATCTCCCCGCGCCGCAGCGTCAGCGACACGCCGTCCACGGCCGGCGTCTCCTTGCCCGGGTAGCGGTAGGTGACCTCCTCGAGGCGGATCTCGTCCACCGGCGACGCGACCTCCGCAGGACCTCGCCGGGGAGCGCGGGCGGCGGCGTCGTCGAGGAAGGCCTGCATGTCGCTGAGGTACAGGCTGGTGTGGAACACCGCCGCGCCGTTCATCACGACCTGGGACAGCGCGGCCAGGGTGGTCTGCACGGCGATCACGGCCGTGGCGGCGACGCTCGGGGCGATCCGCCCGGAGGCCGTGAACCAGGCGAGGCCGGCCCAGGTCAGCACCAGGAACGCGCCGCCGGCGAGGGACGACAGCAGGGCGATCCGCAGGGTCCGCGGGGCCGCCGTCAGCGACCTCTTGTCCACCCGCTCGGACAGGGCGCGGTACCAGTACAGGAGGTAGTCCGTCATGCCGTTGGCGCGGACCTCGTCGGCGTACTTCGGTGTGGTCGCCCACCAGCGGGTCATGCCGCGCACGGTGCGGTCGGCGATGTTGGCGTAGTGGATCTCGTAGTCGACGCGCGCGGTGAGGACGGCGCCCGCGCCCGCCGGGGCGACGGCCAGCAGGAGCAGCGGCAGCATCAGCGGGTTGAGGACGGACAGGACGCCGCAGGCGGTGACCATCCTGATGAGCGCCGCCATGAACCGCTGGGCGTCCATCACCATCACGTGCGTGCGCATCACGCCCATCTCGGCGGCCTCCTGGCGGTCGGCGAACCCGTCCACGGCGTACGCCTCGGCCTCCACCCGGCACACGGCCTCGACCAGCGCGCAGTCGGTCTCCGTGGTCAGCCGCGGGGTGATGCGCCGCTCGGCGTAGGAGGCCAGCGCGACCGACGCGCGGGTGAGGGCGCTCGCCGCCGCGACGACGAGCAGCGCGGGCAGCGCCTCCCGCAGCCGGTCACCGACCTCACCGGCGTCCAGCAGCGGGCCCATGGCCTGTGCGGTCGCGGTGAGCAGGACCGCCGCCGACACGCCGGTCACCAGCTGGCAGACGAGGAGCAGCACCACGGCCCGGCGGTCGATGCGCCACGCCATGACGCAGATCCGCCGCAGCACCTTGGGAAGTTGGGAGCACAGGGCACGGAAGCCGATCTGGCCGAGCGGGTTCACGGACTGGTGTCCGGAGAAGGTGATCTCGGCGGGCGGAGGAGGCGGTACGGCCTGGGCGGTCGTTCGGGTCACGGCACTTCTCCCTGCTGGTCAGAGGGGTGAGGGCGACGACACGAGACCCAACGAGAGAAGTGCGCATATCGAACACACGTATTTCGGCCGACGTCCTCCCCGTGCGCCACATGCCGACGGGGGTACGAGCCTTGGAAAACCGGGCCCGCCAGTCGACACCGGATGTCCGAAACGCCCCAGAGGGGCGCGGAGAACTGCGCGCCGATCCCCCGACCACCTGCACTCGGAAGGTGACCAGCTTCACCTCTCACCTCTTTGCCTAAAACCTTTAGGCGTGGGCATGCTTACGTTAGCCAAACGGAAGGACGCCACGCCCATGACCCCCCGAGTAGGTCTCACCACCGAGCGTCTGGTCCAGGCAGGCGCAACCCTCGCCGACGAGGTGGGCTTCGACCGGGTAACCGTCTCGGAGCTGGCCCGCCGCTTCGACGTCAAGGTGGCGAGTCTCTACTCGCACGTGAAGAACTCGCACGACCTCAAGACCCGCATCGCCCTCCTCGCCCTGGAGGAACTCGCCGACCGCGCCGCCGACGCGCTCGCCGGACGCGCCGGCAAGGACGCCCTCGTCGCCCTGGCGAACGTCTACCGCGACTACGCGCGCGAGCACCCGGGCCGGTACGCGGCCGCGCAGTTCCGGCTCGACCCGGAGGCCGCCGCGGCCAGCGCCGGCGTACGGCACGCGAAGATGACCCGCGCCCTCCTGCGCGGCTACGACCTCGACGAACCCGACCAGACCCACGCCGTCCGCCTGCTCGGCAGCGTCTTCCACGGCTACGTCAGCATCGAGATGGGCGGCGGCTTCAGTCACAGCGCCCCCGACACGGAGGAGACCTGGTCCCGCGTCCTCGACGCGCTGGACACCCTCCTGCGCAGCTGGCCGCCCGCGCCCTGACCGGCGGCGCCCCTTCACCTCCACCCACCTCCCCCGAAAGACGACCCGGACATGCCCTCCGCATCGCACGCCACGCTCACCACCCCCATCACCCCCGACCTCGTACGCGGCGCCCTCGACCTGGAGGAGACCCCCGACGGACTGCTCCCGCACCGCCTGCCCGCCTGGGCGCGCGCCCAGTGCTCCGACGGACAGCTCGCCATGGCCGAGTCCCAGCCCTCCGGCGTCCGCCTGGTCTTCCGCACCCGCGCCACCGTCGTCGAGCTGGAGACCGTCCCCACCAAGCGCGTCTACACCGGCGCCCCGCCCCGCCCCGAGGGTCTGTACGACCTGCTCGTCGACGGGCGGCCCGCCGGGCAGGCGTCCGCGACCGGGGGCAACACCGTCACCATCGACATGTCGACCGGCAACGCCGAGATGAGCTCCGGACCGGCGGGCGCCGTCCGCTTCGACGGGCTGCCGGACACCCCCAAGACCGTGGAGATCTGGCTGCCGTACAACGAGCTCACCGCGCTCGTCGCGCTGCGCACCGACGCCCCGGTCGGGCCCGCGCCCGCCTCCGGCCGCCGCACCTGGCTGCACCACGGCAGCTCCATCAGCCACGGCTCCGACGCCGCGAGCCCCACCACCACCTGGCCCGCACTCGCCGCGACTACGGGCGACGTGGAGCTGGTGAACCTCGGCTTCGGCGGCAGCGCCCTGCTCGACCCGTTCGTGGCCCGCACCATGCGCGACACGCCCGCCGACCTGATCAGCCTCAAGATCGGCATCAACCTCGTCAACACCGACCTGATGCGGCTGCGCGCGCTCGGCCCCGCCGTGCACGGCTTCCTCGACACCATCCGGGACGGCCACCCCGACACCCCGCTGCTGGTCGTCTCGCCGATCCTCTGCCCCATGCACGAGGACACGCCGGGCCCCACGGCCTTCGACTTCAGCCGGCTCGCCGAGGGCAAGCTCGCCTTCACCGCCTCGGGCAACCCGGAGGAGCGGGCCGAGGGCAAGCTGACGCTGAACGTCGTACGCGAGGAACTGGAGCGGGTCGTGGAAGCACGCGCGAAGGAGGACCCGAACCTGTCCTACCTCGACGGGCGCACCCTCTACGGCGAGCAGGACCACGCCGCACTCCCGCTGCCCGACGGGCTCCACCCGGACGCGGCCGCCCACCGGCTCATCGGGAAGCGGTTCGCCGCCCACGCCTTCGCGGACGACGGCCCCTTCGCCGGCACCGCGAACTGACCGGAACGGTGGCCGCCTCAATCATCCGAGGCGGCCACCATCCGTCCACGCCACACCTGTTGACGCACAGTCACCTCTGCGCAAAGCCTGGACAGCCGTCCCACCGCGTGTTGTCATTCCGCTGCACACCGGATTTCCAACGTTGGAAGAACAGTCGGCGGAGTTGACGGCCGCGCCCTCGCTCCGCCGTGGCCCCATGCACCCAGCGCGAGGAAAGGTTCGATGACCAGACAACTCACCCGCCCGAGATCCAGATGGTGGGCCGTGCTGACCGTGACGGCGCTGGCCCTGTCCACGGGCGCCCTGGCGCCCGCCGCGACGGCCGCCGCACCGGCCGCGGCCGGCGGCGCCTCCGCCGCCCGGGCCGCGGACGCCGACGTCACCGTGCACGGGCTGAAGGGCGAGTACTTCCGCATGTCCGCGCCGGGCGCCCGCGACTTCGCCGAACTCGGCGGGACCCAGCTCGAGCCGCAGATCAACTTCGCCGGTCTCACCAGCACGTTCGAGGAGCTGACCGGGCGGACGGAGCACACCACCGCCCGCTGGACCGGCCAGATCGAGGTCCCGGCGACCGACGACTACACCTTCTACGCCATCGGCGACAACGGCTTCCGCCTCTCCATCGACGGCGAGCCCGTCATCGACCACTGGGAACCCGACTGGGACCGGGAGCAGACCAGCGCCCCGGTGAAGCTGACGGCGGGCAGGACGTACGACTTCCGCATGGAGATGTTCCAGGACTTCGGCGGGTCGAACATGTACCTGCGCTGGTCCACGCCGACGCTCCCCAAGCAGCTCGTGCCGATGACGGCGTTCACCCCGCCCGCCGACTTCGAGGTCTACCCGGTCGAACTGACCGTCGGCCGCGACGGCCGCACCCTGCGCGCCCGCTTCGACGGCCCGGTGGGCGACCTCGCGCGGGCGGCCGAGCACCTCAAGGTCGAGGCCGACACCACCGCCCTGCCCGTCAAGTCGGTGAAGACCGTCCCCGGCGACCCCGACTCCCTCCAGGTCACCCTCTCCGAGGCGGTCCAGAAGGCCCAGACGGTCCGCGTCGTCTACGACGGCGAGGGCGGCCTCACCGCCGGCGGCGAAGCAGTGCCCCGCATCGCCCGCTACGCCGAGAACGTCTCCGCCCACCGCCTCACCACCCCGTGGGGCGACAAGGTGGACAGGAACAACCCGCTGCCCGAGTACCCGCGCCCCCAGCAGGTCCGCAAGCAGTGGAAGAACCTCAACGGCCCCTGGCAGTTCAGCGGTGCGAGGGCGGGGGAGCAGCCCGTCTTCGGCAGGAACCTGAACGAGAAGATCATCGTGCCGTTCCCTGCGGAGTCGCTGCTCTCCGGGATCGAGCGGCACGAGGACCACATGTTCTACCGCAAGCTGGTGGACGTGCCGAGGAACTGGAAGGTCGGCAAGAGCGGCGAGGACCGGCTCAAGCTGAACTTCGGCGCCGTCGATTACCAGGCCCGCGTCTGGGTCAACGGGAAGAAGGTCGCCGAACACACCGGCGGTTACAACGCGTTCAGCGCCGACATCACCGACGCGCTCAAGAGCAAGGGCCCCCCAGGAGATCGTCGTCGCGGTCACCGACACCGGCGGCCCCGACCAGCCCGTGGGCAAGCAGTCCACCAGCCCCGGCGGCATCTGGTACACCCAGTCCTCCGGCATCTGGCAGACGGTCTGGATGGAGCCCGTCCCCGAGACGCCCATTGACAACGTCGTCACGACGCCGGACATCGACACCAGGACCCTCGCCGTGACCGTCGAGTCCGCCGACGCGTCCGCCCGGGCCCGCGTCGAGGCCGTCGCCCGCGACCACCGCGGCAAGGTCGTCGGCAAGGTGACCGGCCCCGCCAACAAGCAGCTCAAGCTGCCCGTCGCCAACCAGCACCTGTGGAGCCCGGACGACCCGTACCTCTACGACCTCGACATCACGCTGAAGGACGGCCGGTCCACCGACACGGTCGACAGCTACTTCGGCATGCGGAAGATCGGCATAGAGGACGTGGGCGGCTACAAGAAGCTCGTCCTCAACGGCAAGCCCGTGTTCTCCCTCGCCACCCTGGACCAGGGCTTCTGGCCCGACGGGCTCTACACCGCGCCCAGCGACGACGCCCTGGCGTTCGACCTGAAGGCACACAAGCAGCTCGGCTTCAACGCGGTCCGCAAGCACATCAAGGTGGAGTCGCCGCGCTGGTTCTACCACGCGGACCGGCTGGGCCTGCTGGTCTGGCAGGACTTCGTCTCCGGCAACCTCACCAGCGCGAACGGCCGGCAGGCGTTCGTCGACCAGGGCCGCGAGATGATGCGCCAGCACCACAACTCGCCCTCCGTCATCGGCTGGATCGTCTTCAACGAAGGCTGGGGCGAGTGGGACCGGCAGGAGACCGGCAAGCTCACCGAGGCCGTCAAGGCCGCCGACCCGTCCCGCGTCGTCAACGCCCACAGCGGCGTCAACTGCTGCAACAGCAAGGGCGACTCCGGCACCGGCGACATCATCGACCACCACGACTACACCAACGAGGACCCGCCCTTCCCCGACCACCGCGCGGCGATGGACGGCGAGCACGGCGGCTTCACCCTCCGCACCCCGGGGCACATGTGGCCCGGCCCGCCCACCGTCATCTACAGCGGCGTGGACAGCAAGGAGGCGCTGACCCGCAAGTACGTGGAGAACACCGAGAGGTTCTACCTCGACCAGGCCGCCGCGGAGCTGTCCGGCTCCGTGTACACGCAGATCACCGACCTGGAGAACGAGCTCAACGGCCTCTACACGTACGACCGCCGGGAGATCAAGGTCGACCCGAAGCAGGTCCGGGCGGTCAACCTCGAGGTGATCGCGGCCGGCGCATCCGCCGGTGAGCGGGAACAGCTCAAGGGCGGCGGCCACTGGTCCCTCGACGAGGGCGCCGGCACCACCGCGAAGGACGACGGCCCCAACGGCAAGGCGCTGACCCTCACCGGGGGCGCCACCTGGACCACCGGAGTCAGCGGCAGCGCGCTGAAGTTCGACGGGCAGGCCCAGTTCGCCCAGACGGAGGGACCGGTCCTCGACACCACCGGCAGCTACACCGTCTCCGCCTGGGTCACCCTCGACGCGCTGCCCGGCAACTACGCCACGGCGGTCAGCCAGGACGGCCGGCGCCAGGCCAGCCCGTTCTACCTCCAGTACGGGCAGGGCGCGTTCGCCTTCAGCACCCCCGGCGGCCAGCGGGCCCGCCTGGAGACGCGGCCCGAACTGGGCCGGTGGTACCACCTCGTAGGTGTGCGCGACGGCGCCACCGACCAGATCACCCTGTACGTCGACGGCAAGAGGGCGGCCACCGTCACCGGCGGTCCGAACTATGTCGGCTCCGGCCCGCTGGCGGTGGGCCGCGCCAAGTGGAACGGTGACGACACCGACTTCTGGAACGGCTCCGTCGACGAGGTCCACGCCTACGACAGGGCCCTCACCGCCGAGGAGGTGACCGCCCTGCACGAGGCGGAGAAGCCGTAACCCCGGCGTGACGAAGGGGGCGGACGCCACGGCGCCCGCCCCCTCTCGCGTTCCCGGCGGACACGGCTCAGGGCGTCCAGGGCGCCCCCACCGCCCCTTGGCGCTCTCGGTGAACAGGGTGGGGAGCCGTAGGTGCGCGTGCCGCCCGGGAGGCGTCGGCCAGGCCGGGGACGATCCGTCGGACGGCCTCGTCGCCGGTAGCTTCGGCTGTTCACGTCGGTGGTCCTGATGGCTCCCACGGCCCTACGGCCCCGCGCAGGCCACGCGGAATCCGTCGAGAACCCCTGCGTTCGCTCCCTGTACGAGCGGCCCTCGCGGGGGGACGGTCAGAAGCTCCAGCTGTAGAGGCCGCCGCCCGTATGCGCCGCGGATGCTGCGAGGCGGGCAACGCCCTGCAAGACCGCAAGGAGATCATCGTCGGTCATGTCGTCACCGTCCTCGGACCGGAGCCGCGTGATCCAGCGGTCTGCGAGCTCTTCGAGTTCGGCGGGACTCGCCGTGCCGAGCGCCCGGGTCAGGCGCTTCGGCAGGGCGAGCACCTCAACGCCGTCGTTCAAGGGGGCGGTGACCCACTCCGGCCACGGCCGCCACGCATGGAGCTGCTCAAGCGGCGGGGGCTCGGCCGAAGGCGCCTCGAAGTACATGTCCCACTCGGCGATGGCACTGTCCGGCTCGATGAAGTGGCAGGTCACAGACTCCAAGCCCTTGCCGGGTCCGTTCAGGCGTGTCGAGGCGGCCGTCTCGTCGTCAGGGGCGAGGAAGAACACGATGTCGTGGGCCATTCGAGCATGATGGCAGCCTGCGGCAGATGAGGCGCCGAGTCGGTCCCAGCCGTCCGACCGGCGGGCCGCCTCGGCTGCGTATGCGGTCCTGACGGTCCCGGCGGCCCAGGGCCCGGAGGCTGCGGGACTGATGCCGGGCAGACGCTGAAGGACTGCGGACCGAATCTGTGCGCAGACGCCGTCGCGACCCGCGACGGCGCGGGTGCGTCCGCCGCAGCGTCACTCCTTGCGCGGTGAGGACGGGAGACGCGCGCGTGCGGAAGGCGGCCGGCCGCGCGAGGAGCGTGACCGGCCGCCGTACCGGACGCGGTGACGGGAGCCTAGGCGTCCCGTCACCGCGTCCGGGGTCTACATCAGTTGCCGTCGGCGGCCCAGCCACGTCTGGGCGACGACCACCACGGCGAGGAAGGCGCCGCTGACGACCTGCTGGTAGGAGGAGTCCAGGGAGCCGATCTGGTTGATGACGTTCTGGATCACCTTCAGCAGCAGCACCCCGACCAGCGACCCGCTGACGTAGCCGAGCCCGCCGGTGAGCAGGGTGCCGCCGATGACCACGGCGGAGATCGCCTCCAGCTCCATGCCGTTGCCGAGGATGGTCACCCCGGAGGCGAGCCACGCGGCGTTCAGCGCGCCGGCGAGACCGGCCAGCACCCCGGACAGCGTGTAGACGAGGATCTTGGTGCGGGCCACGGGCGCGCCCATCAGCGCCGCCGCGTCCTCGTTGCCGCCGACCGCGTACACGTGCTGGCCGAACCGGGTGCGCCGCAGCACGACCGCCCCGGCGACGAACAGCGCCAGCATGATCCACACGGGGTTGCCCAGGCCGAGCGTGGTGCCCTGCCCCAGCTCGGCGAGGAACGAGCCCTTGCCGATCAGGTAGGTGTTCGCGCCCTCGTCGGTGATCGCCAGCATCAGACCCCGGGCGCCCAGCATGGCCGCCAGGGTGACGATGAACGGCGCGAGCCGCGACCGGGCCACCAGCAGCCCGTTGACCACGCCGACCGCCCCGCACACCACCAGCGGGAGCAGCAGCGCCACCAGCGTCCCGTGCCGGGACCCCCAGGCGGCCAGCACCCCGCCGAGCGCGAACAGCGAGCCCACCGACAGGTCGATGCCGCCGGTGATGATCACGAACGTCATGCCGAGCGCGACGATCGCGAGGAACGCCGAACTCGTCGCCATGTTGCTGACGTTGTCGCCGGTCGCGAACGAGTCGAAGCTGAACGTCGCCACCAGCGAGACGATGACGAGCACCGCGAGCGCGCCGTGCTGCTGCACCAGGGCGCTCAGCCGTTCCGACCGCGCCGACCCCACGGGCTCCGCGCCCGCCGCCCGCTTGCCCTCGTCCACGCTCACCGGCGCCTGCGTCTTCGTGACGGTCATCGCTTCCCCCGTCCCCGCGCCGCGTAGACCGCGGCCACGATCACTACGGCCTGCGCGATCTGCGTCCACGACGGCGGCAGATCGTGCTTGATGAGGGTGGCGGTGAGCAGCTGGATGAGGACCGCGCCCGCCACCGTCCCGGCGATGTTCACCCGGCCGCCGGTGAGCGGCGTGCCGCCGACCACGACGGCGGTGATGGCGGACAGCTCCATCAGATTGCCCAGCGACGTCGGGTCGCTGGCCTGCAGCCGTGCCGTGGCGAGCACGCCCGCCACGGCGGCGAGCAGCGCGGACACCACGTACACCACGATCAGCACGCGGCGCACCGGCAGGCCGGCGAGCTGCGCGGCGGGACGGCTGTCGCCGATGGCGAGCAGCTGCCGTCCGAAGGTGGTGCGGCGCACCGTGAACGCCACCAGCAGCGCCAGCACGGCCGCGATCAGGATCAGGTACGGGATGCCCAGCACGTCACCCGAACCGAGCGACGCCAGTTGCGGGTTGCGGAGGTCCTTCAGCTGCGGCAGCAGCACCAGGGCCAGGCCCCGCCCGCCCACCATGAGGGCGAGGGTCGCCACGATGGGCTGCACCCCGACCAGTGCCACCAGCGCCCCGTTGGCGAGGCCCGCCCCGGCGGCGAACAGCGCCACGACGAGCAGCGCCGGCACCAGTCCGTAGCCCAGGTAGAGCGCGGTCACCGAGGCCGCGAGCGCCATCACGGCGCCCACCGACAGGTCGACGCCCTCGGTGCCGATGACCAGGGCCATGCCCAGCGCGACGATGATGACGGGCGCCACCTGCACGGCCTGGGTGCGGAAGTTCTCCGCGGACAGGAAGTGCGGGGTGATCACGATGTTGACGACCAGCAGGAGTGCCACACCGGCGTACACGCCGTACCTCTGCAGCCACTGCAGGGCGCGCGCCCTGTCCAGGGGGACGGTCTTCAGAGCGGCTTCAGCCATCGGTGGCCGCCTCCCCGCCCGCGTCCCGTGCCGGGGCCTCCCCGGCGATGGTCCGCATCAGCTTGTCCTCGGTGACCTCGTCGCCGGTCAGCTCGCCGACGACGGCACCGTCCTTCAGTACGACCACGCGGTCGGACCCTTCGATCAGTTCCTCCAGGTCGGAGGAGATGAGCAGGACGCCCAGGCCGTCCGCGGCCAGTTCGTCCACGAGCTTCTGCACCTCGGCCTTGGCGCCGACGTCGATGCCCCGGGTGGGCTCGTCGAGCAGCAGCACCTTCGGGTTCATCGCCAGCCAGCGGGCGAGCAGCACCTTCTGCTGGTTGCCGCCGGACAATTCGCCGACCTTCTGCTGGGGTGAGGACGCCTTGATGCGCAGCCGCTCGATGAACGTGTTCACGATGGAGTCGACACGCGCCTCGGACACCAGCCCGAAGCGGGAGAGGCGGGGGAGGACGGCCAGCGAGATGTTCTCCCGGACCGACAGGCCGGGCACGATCCCCTCGCTCTTGCGGTCCTCCGGCAGCAGACTCACGCCCGCGCGGATGGCGGCCGGCGTGGAACCCCCGCGCAGGGGCACCCCGGCCACGACCACGCGGCCCGAACTCGTGGGCAGCGCCCCGGAGATGGCCTTCGCTGTCTCGGTGCGTCCGGACCCGAGCAGCCCGCCGAGCCCGACCACCTCGCCGGGCCGGATGCTGACCGACACGCCGTGCAGCTGGTGCGGGACCGTCAGATCCGTGGCCTCCAGCACCGGGCGGGTGTCCGTGGCGTGGTGCTCGCCGGTGAACTTCGTCAGTCCCTCCGACCGCACCTCGCCCAGCTCGCGGCCCAGCATGGTGGACACCAGGGACAGCCGGTCCAGGTCGGCCAGCTTGCCGTGGTGGACGCGGCGGCCGTCCCGCAGCACGGTCACCGTGTCGCACACCGCGTACAGCTCGTCCAGGCGGTGGCTGACGTAGACGACGGCGATGCCCTCGTCGCGCAGCCGGCGGATGACCGAGAACAGCGTCTCGACCTCCCGCGGTTCGAGCGACGACGTCGGCTCGTCCATGATGACGATCCGCGCCTCGCTCGCCACCGCCCGCACCAGCGCGACCATCTGCTGCGCGCCCACACCGAGACTGCGCAGCGGCCGCCGTACGTCGACACGGACGCCGTAGCCGCGCAGGGTCTCCTCGGCCTCGCGGTGCATACGGGCGAAGTCCAGCAGACCGAAACGGTTCCGCGGCTCACGGCCCAGGAACAGGTTCCGGGCCACGCTGAGCAGCGGGATGAGGTTGACCTCTTGGTAGATCGTCGAGATGCCGGCCTTCTGCGCCTCCAGCGGGGTGGCGAAGGAGACCGGACGGCCCTGGAAAACGATGTCACCGGCGTCGGGCCGGTACACCCCGGTGAGGAGCTTGATGAGCGTCGACTTGCCGGCGCCGTTCTCGCCGATCAGGGCGTGGACCTCACCGGCGTGCAGGGTCAGGTCCACGTCGTCCAGGGCCCGGACGCCGGGGAACGTCTTGCTCAGTCCGCGGACGGCGAGGACTTCGGCGGGGGGAGCCACCTGTGCCTCCAGGATGGGAAAGGGTGACGGACGGACAGGGGGCCCGGCGTGACGCGGGCCCCCGCGACGGGATCAGTAGGCCTTGCCGAGGTCCTGCTCGGCGTTGCCGTCGTCGTAGGCGCCGTCCTGGATGATGATGTCCTGCGCGACGTCCTTGCCCTGCGTGAAGTCGTCCAGCGTCTGGAACGCCAGCGGGCCGAACCGCGGGTTGGACTCGATGACACCGCTGATCCAGCCGTCCACGACGCCCTGGACGGCGTTGCGGGTGCCGTCCACCGTGACGATCTTGACGTCGCCGGCCTTCTTGCCCGCGCCCTTCAGCGCGGCGACCGCGCCCAGGCCCATCTCGTCGTTCTCCGCGTAGATGCCCTTGATGCCGGGCTTCGACTGGATGAGCTGCTCGGTGACCTGCTGGCCCTTCTCACGGGTGAAGTCACCGGTCTGCTCGAACACCACCTTCAGGTCCGGGGCCTTCTCGGCGATCCGCTCCTTGAAGCCCTTGGTGCGCTCGGTGGTGACGTTGTTGCCCGCCGAGCCCAGCAGGATCGCGACCTCGCCCTTGCCGCCGGTCGCCTCGATCATCTGGTCGGCGGCGCGACGGCCCTGCTCGACGAAGTCCGAGGCGATGAAGGACACGTAGTCCTTGCAGGCGGTGGCGTTGATCTTCCGGTCGATGGTGACGATCGGGACCTTCTTGGCCGCGGCGGCCTGGAGGACGGGGTCCCAGCCGTCGGAGTTCAGCGGGGCGATCACCAGCAGGTCGGCGCCCTTGGCGAGCAGGTCCTGGACGTCGCTGATCTGCTTGGAGAACTGCGACTGGGCGTTGGCCGTCAGCAGTTTGACGCCTCTCCTGGCGGCCTCGTCCTTGATGGACTGCGTCTCGGCGATACGAAAGGGGTTGGCCTCCTTCTCCGACTGGGAGAAGCCGACCGTGGCGTCCTTCAGATCGATCTTCTTGCCGCCGTAGGCGTCGATGGCGCAGGTCTTGCTGCCCGGCTTCGGCTCGGCCACCTTCTGGCCGGCGTCGGCGGCGGCCGTGGACTTCTTGCCGTCCGCCGCGTCGTCCTCCGACTTGGCGCAGGACGTCGCGGTGAGGGCCACGGCGGCGGCCAAGGCCACGAGCACGGGACGGGCGAGGAGAAGGGAACGGTGAGTGGTGCGCTGCATGGTGACCCCGATCCGGGTGACGCTGAAAGGGAACTGGGGAGCCCGAAGGACGCGCATGGTGGAGCTGCTCCCCCTGTGCACAACGGCGTCCGGTGCGCCGCCAAGGAGGTTTTACATCGTTGGAAGGAGGCTGTAAACCCCTCGCGCACAAGGTGGGGCAGGGGGTGCCTCGAAGGGGGTCACGGGCGCGCGGAAGCGCGCGCTCGCGGTAAGCGCGTACTGTGACGGCACCTCAAGTGGCGCGGCCGGACGTCCGAGTTGAGGCGGTGCGGACGTCAGGGCGCGCCCGGACGTCCCAACGTGCTCTCCCGCTGGACCAGTTGGTAGTCCGCCCAGATCCGGCGCGGCTCCGGGGCGTCGTTGCCCAGGCGGGCCAGGACCGATTCCACCGCCAGGCGGCCGATCGCGGCCTTGTCCGGGGAGATCGAGGTGAGGGTCACCGCGCCGAAGCGGCCCTCGATCACGTCGTCGAAGCCGACCACCGCGATGTCCTCGGGGACCCGCAGCCCTCGCTCGTGCAGCACCCGCATCGCGCCGATCGCCATCGGGTCGTTGTACGCGAACACCGCGTCCGGCCGCCGGCCGCTGTCCAGGATGTGCCGCATCGCCCGCGCCCCGTCGGCGTGCCCCCAGCCGTCGACCGCCGCGACCAGCCCCTCGTCCGCCGGCAGCCCCGCCGCCGTCAGCTCCTCGCGCCAGCCGCGCACACGGAGCTGCGCCGGCTCGCTGCGGTCGCGCCGCGCGCCGATGAACGCCACTTCGCGGCGCCCCAGTTCGATCAGATGCCGCACGGCGTCACGCGCGGCGGCGACGTTGTCGATCGCGATGTGGTCGTACGGCAGGTCGTAGTCCCGCTCGCCGAGCAGCACGAGCGGCACGTCCTGGTCGCGGTCGCGCAGATCCTCCGCCTCCAGCTCGATGGGGCTGAGGATCAGTCCGTCGATGACGCGGGCCCGGAAGCCCTGGCTCACCAGCAGCTCCTGGTCGCGCGAGCCGCCGGTGTGGTCGAGCAGCACGATGTAGTCGTGCTGGGAGGCCGCGTCGATGACGGACGCGGTCAGCTCGGCGAAGTACGGGTTGCCGAGCTCGGGCAGCGCGAGCGCGATGATGCCCGTACGGCCCTTGCGCAGGTGCCGCGCCGCGAGATTCGGCTGGTAGCCGAGCGCGTCGATGGACCGCTGGACCCGCTCGCGCATGGCAGGTGTGACGTGCTGGTAGTTGTTCACCACGTTCGAGACGGTCTTGATGGAGACCCCCGCGTGCGCGGCGACGTCCTTGAGGCTGACCCGCACGGCAATCCCTTCGTGAGCGGCCCGACCCGGTAGGCGGGTGCGGATGGCGGTGCCGTCACCGCGAGAGTCGTGTGCCAGGCCGCCGGGCTCAGGTTTTACAACGTTATACACGCCGTGACCGGACGATGACAAGGCTCCGGACGGGGGTCCGGAGGCGGGTTCCGTGACGTCCTGAAACTCGCCCGTGAGTCTTGTGCCCCTCGCCCTCCGCGCCTTCCGGCACCCGCAGGCCGGCCCCGCGCCTACCCGCCCGAACTCTCCCGTACCACCAGCCGGTGCCCCGCCGTCTCGTCCACCGCCGGACCCCCGTCGCCGTCCGCCTCTATCCGGTCCAGCAGCAGCCGGACCGCCCGTCGTGCGATGCCCGGCTTGTCGGGGGCGACCGAGGTGATCGTCGGGATGCTGTACCGCGTGGCCTCGATGTCGTCGAAGCCGACCACGTCCACGTCCCGCGGCACCGACCAGCCGTCCTCGTGCAGCGCGCGTACGGCACCGAGCGCCAGGTGGTCGTTGAGGCACAGCAGCGCGTCCGGGTGCTCCGGGAGCCGCATCAGGCCGCGCGCGGCGGCGGCGCCGTCGGCCCAGCGGAACGCCGGCACCGGCAGGACCAGCTCCTCGGACACGGCCAGGCCCGCCTCGGTCAGCGCCTGTTCGTATCCGACGGTGCGCAGCCGGCCGGTGTTCAGCCCGCCGCGCAGATCACCGCCGACCACCGCGATGCGCCGCCGCCCCCGCGCCAGCAGATGCGCGGTCGCCTCGCGGGCCGCGGCCACGTTGTCGATGGCGACGTGGTCCGCGCTGCCGGGCAGGTTGCACTCGCCGAGCAGCACCAGCGGAAGCCGGGTGTCCCGGTCCTGGAGGTCGCGCGGCTGAAGGGCGAGCGGCGACAGGATGACCCCGTCCGTGAACTGCGCGTCGAAGCCCTGCACGGCGGCGAGTTCCTTCTCCCGCCGCCCGCCGGTCTCCAGCAGCAGCGTGGTGCGGCCCCGTCGCTCCGCCTCGGCCATGACGTGCTTGGCCAGCTCCGCGAAGTAGGCGATGTCCAGCTCCGGCACGGCCAGCGCGACCACCCCCGTACGGCCCCGGCGCAGCTGGCGGCCCGCGATGTTCACCCGGTAGCCGAGGGCGTCGATCGCCTCCCGCACCGCGGTACGGGTCCGCTCGGAGACGTGCTCGTAGTCGTTGAGGACGTTGGACACCGTCTTCGCCGAGACGCCCGCGTACTCCGCGACGTCCTTGATCCTGGGCCTGCCCATGCTTCCCTTCTCGCCCTCCTGCCGCCTCCCGGATCGTAACGGCCGCCCCCGCGGGCGGAACCGCCGACGGCGGGGGAGTCTCGGAGAGCCGCGCCGAAAACTTTTCGCCACTCCCATTTACATCGATGTAATCGTATGGTCGCATGGCCCCAGTCCGCAGCGCACCCGCGCACCAGCAGTGATGAGGAGCAGTATGAGCACGGCCCTGCCCCCGGACGTCCCGCGTCCCGAGTACCCCCGGCCCCAGTTCGTCCGCGAGGCGTGGCTGAACCTGAACGGCCGCTGGCAGTTCGAGACCGACCGCGGCGACAGCGGACTGGAACGGGGCCTGCGCGACCGCGACCTCGCCGGGGAGATCGTCGTGCCCTTCTGCCCGGAGTCCGAGCTGTCCGGGATCGGCGACACCGACTTCATGGAGGCCGTCTGGTACCGCCGCACGGTCACCGTCCCGGCCGAGTGGGCCGGCCACGACGTCCTGCTCCACTTCGGCGCCGTCGACCACGACGCCACCGTGTGGGTCAACGGCACCGAAGTCGCCCGCCACCGCGGCGGGTTCACCCCCTTCACCGCCGAGCTGCGCGGCGTCGCCGGCCCCGGCGACGAGGCCGTGATCGTGGTCCGCGCCCGCGACTCCCGGCACGGCCCGCAGGCCCGCGGCAAGCAGGCCACCTGGTACGCCAACTCGCACTGCCACTACACCCGCACCACCGGCATCTGGCAGACGGTGTGGATGGAGCCCGTCCCCGCCGCCGCCCGCCTCAAGCGCCCCCGCATCACCCCCGACCTCGGCTCGGGCGCCTTCCACCTCGACCTCCCGGTCACCGGCAACCTGCCCGGCCACCGTGTGCGCGCCGTGCTCGGCGACGCCGAGGGCGAGGTGGTGACCGCCACGGCCCGCGCCGACCTCGACCTGTGCCCCCGCCTGGTGCTGACCGTGCCCGAGGACCGGCTGCGCACCTGGTCGCCGGCCGACCCGCACCTGTACGACCTGCGCCTCCAGCTCCTCGACGCCGAGGGCGCCGTGGTCGACGAGGCCACCTCCTACGCGGGCCTGCGCTCGGTCGCCCTGCACGGCAAGCGTGTGCTCATCAACGGCGAACCGGTGTTCCAGCGCCTGGTCCTCGACCAGGGCTACTACCCGGACGGCCTGATGACCGCCCCCACCGACGCCGACCTGGTCCGCGACATCGAACTCGGCCTGCGCGCCGGCTTCAACGGCGCCCGCCTCCACCAGAAGGTGTTCGAGGAGCGCTACCTCTACCACGCCGACCGGCTCGGCTACCTGGTGTGGGGCGAGTTCGGCGACTGGGGCTGCGAGACCGGCGTACGCGACGACAACCAGCGCCCCGACGCCAGCTACGTCGCCCAGTGGCTCGAGGCCCTCGAGCGCGACCACTCCCACCCGTCGATCGTCGGCTGGTGCCCCCTCAACGAGACGTACCAGCATCTGCACGACCGCATCACCCAGCTCGACGACGTCACCCGGGCGATGTTCCTCGCCACCAAGCAGGCCGACCCCAGCCGCCCCGTCGTCGACGCCTCCGGCTACGCCCATCGCGTCCTGGAGACCGACGTCTACGACTCGCACTGCTACGAGCAGGACCCGGAGGCGTTCGCCAGGACCATGGCGGGACTCGCCGAGGACCGCCCGTACGTCAACACCGGCCCCGACGGCCGCCCCTGGTCGCTGCCCTACCGCGGACAGCCGTACTTCTGCAGCGAGTTCGGCGGCATCTGGTGGGACGCCGAGGCCGCCGCCACCGCCGCGGGCGACGAGACCGGGTCGTCCTGGGGCTACGGCGAACGCCCGCGCACCGTCGAGGAGTTCATCACGCGCTTCACCGGGCTGGTGGACGTCCTGCTCGACGACCCCGACATGTTCGGCTACTGCTACACCCAGCTCACCGACGTCTTCCAGGAGCGCAACGGCGTCTACGGCTTCGACCGCTCCGACAAGTTCGACACCGCCGTGCTGGCCCGCGTCCAGCAGCGGCCGGCCGCCTCCGAGAGCGCCGGCTGACACCGGCCCGCCCGGCCGCGGGGTCAACTCCCGTCGCCCCGCGCCCCGTACCACCCCGCACCGCACCGTCCGCCGGCCGCGGCGTCCGCCGGTGATGTACATCGATGGAAAGAGAAAGGTAGCGTCATGGCCGACCTGCCAGGCCCACGGGCCGCCTCACCCCGGCCGGGGGACCACCGCGCCGCACCGTCGAGGCGCGGCGTGCTCCGCGCCTCCCTGGCCTCCGCCGCCGCCCTCCTGGGCGGCGGCGCCCTGGCCGGCTGCGGCGCCGCCGCGGCCTCGGACCCGGACACCGTGCGCATGTGGGATCTGTTCAGCGGCGCCGACGGCGCCCTGCTGGACGAGCTGATCGACATCGCGGCCCCGGACATGCCCGGCACCGACGTCGACCGCACCGTCCTCGAATGGGGCACCCCGTACTACACCAAGCTCGCCATGGCCTCGGCCGGCGGACGTGGACCGGACGTCGCCGTCTGCCACATGTCACGCCTGGCCGGCTACGCCCCGCTCGGCCTGCTCGACCCCTGGGACACCGGCCTGCTGGCCGAATTCGGCGTCCGTGAGGCCGACTTCGCCGACGCGGTGTGGCAGCGCACCCGGTACCGCGACCAGACGTACGCCGTGCCGCTGGACACCCACCCGTTCATCGTCTTCTTCCACCCCGAACCCGCCCGCAAGGCCGGCCTGCTGACCCGCGACGGCGGCCTCGACCTGGACGCCTTCTCCAGCCCCGCCCGCTTCCTCGAGGCCGGCCGCGAACTGGCACGCGCCACCGGGAAACAGGGCATCGCCTTCGGTTACGTCAACGACACCGCCCAGTGCTGGCGGTTGTTCTACGGCCTCTACCGGCAGACCGGCAACGACTTCGACCTGCCGGTGGGCGGCACCGTCACCGCCGACACCGACGCCATGGCCGAGGTCATCTCCTTCATGACCAAGCTCGTCGGCGACCGCGCGAACCCGCACCGCCTCGACTACCCGGCCGCCCTCGCCAGCTTCACCAACGGGCAGACCGGCATGATCCTCTCCGGCGAGTGGGAACTCGGCACCTTCCGCGCCGCCGACCCGGACCTCGGCGCCGCTTCCTTCCCCACGGTGTTCGGCACGCCCGCCGTCTACGCCGACGCCCACTCCTTCGTCCTGCCGCGCCGCCCCGACCCCGACGAGGCGCACCGCAGGCGCACCCACCAGGCGGTCGCCGCCGTCCTCAAGGCCGGCCAGACCTGGGCGAAGGCCGGCCACATCCCCGCGTACCAGCCGGTGACCCGCACCCGCGCGTACGCCCGCCTGGAACCCCAGGCCCGGTACGTCACGGCCGCCGACCACGTCGTCCTCGACCCGCCCGTGTGGTTCGCCGGGGCCGGCTCCGACTTCCAGAACGCCATGTCGCAGGTGCTCCAGCAGGCGCTGCTGGACGGGCTGGCGCCGGACCGCGCCGCCCGCGCCATGGTCGACCGCATCAACACCGCCCTGTCCCAGCCCAGTCCGGCCTGACCGCCGCGAAGGAGGCAGCAGATGTCCACCCCACTCGCAGCGCCGGACCGGGCGCCCGCCGGCGACAGGGCCACGGGGCCCGTCGCGACCGTGCGCCGGCTCGTCCCGCCGGGCCTGCTCTTCGCCCTGCCGTTCCTCGTCCTGTTCGCCCTCTTCATGGTGTGGCCGCTGGTCCACGGCGCGTGGATGAGCCTCACCGACACCTCGCTCTCCGCGCACGACCCGTCGTTCGTCGGACTCGACAACTACGCGGAGGCCCTCGGCGACGCCGACATGTGGCAGGCGGTCGGCAACACCGTGTGGTTCACCGCCGTCTCCACCGTGCCCCTCGTCGCCGTCGCCCTCGCGATGGCGCTGCTGGTGCACACAGGGCTGCCCGGCCAGTGGGTGTGGCGGCTCGCGTTCTTCGCCCCCTACCTGCTGCCCGTCGGCGTCATCGGCCTGCTGTGGGGCTGGCTCTACCAGCCGGACCTCGGCCTCTACAACCATCTGCTCCAGGCCGCCGGCCTCGACGGGTTCGCCTGGCTGAGCGACAAGGACGTCGCCCTCCACGCCATCGTCGTCGCCACCCTGTGGTGGACCGTCGGCTTCAACTTCCTGCTGTTCCTGGCCGCCCTCCAGGCCGTCCCCGACCACCTCTACGAGGCGGCGGCGCTCGACGGGGCGGGCGCCTGGCGGCGGCTGTGGCACGTCACCCTGCCCCAGTTGCGCCGTATCACCGGCGTGGTCACGGTGCTCCAGATCCTCGCCTCGCTGAAGGTGTTCGACCAGGTGTACCTGCTGACCAAGGGCGGCCCCGACGGCGCCACCCGCCCCGTCGTCGAGTACCTCTACGACGTCGGCTTCACCGGCTACCGGCTCGGCTACGCCTCCGCCATCAGCTACGTCTTCTTCGCCCTCGTCGTCCTCGTCTCCGCCGTGCAGTTCGCCGCCTTCCGCCGCAGGGAGAAGTGACATGACCTTCGCAGACCTCCGGACACGGCCCGCGCGCCCCACGGTCTCCCCGCTCCCGGCCGCCCGCCGCGCCCGGCGGGGCGCGCAGCGGGGCCCGAACCTCACCCTCGGCCCGACCCGCACGGCCCGCGCGCTGGGCCTGGCCGCCCTCGCCGTGCTGGCCGTGATCTGGCTGCTGCCGATGGCGTGGGCGGTGCTCACGGCGTTCAAGTCCGAGCAGGACGCCAGCGACCCGGTGCACTGGATCTGGCCGCAGGCCGGCTTCACCCTCGACGGGTTCCGCACCGTGATCGAACGCGGCGACCTGCCGCTGTGGATGTGGAACAGCTTCTTCGTCTCCGCGGCCGTCACCCTCGTCACGGTCGCCGTGTCGGCGGCGGCGGGCTACGCCTTCTCCCGCACCGTGTTCCGCGGCCGTCGCGTCCTGTTCGCGCTCACCATCGCGTCGGTGCTGGTGCCGCCGCAGATGCTGATCGTGCCGTGGTTCCAGCAGATGCTGACGCTGAACCTGGTCGACACCTACGCGGCGGTGATCCTGCCGCAGACGGTCGCCCCGGTGATGGTGTTCATCCTGAAGAAGCACTTCGACACCATCCCGCGCGAACTGGAGGAGGCCGCCCGCCTCGACGGCGCCGGCCACGCGCGGATCTTCTGGTCGGTGATGATGCCGCTGTCGCGTCCCATGCTCGCCGCGGTGTCGATCTTCGTGTTCATCGGCGCGTGGAACAACTTCCTGTGGCCGTTCGTGTCCACCTCCGACCCGGCCCTGATGACCCTGCCGGTCGGCATCACCGCCGTGAAGGACGCCTACGGCGTCAACTACGCCCAGACGATGGCGTCCTCGGTGCTGGCCGCGCTGCCGCTGGTGCTGGTGTTCGTCTTCTTCCAACGCCACATCGTGAAGTCGGTGGCGACGACGGGTCTGGGAGGTCAGTAGGCCCCCTAGCCAGGAAGACGAGCGCCCCGCGGCCGTACAGGCCGCGGGGCGCTCGTTCTTCGCGCTGAAGGGGTCAGCTCCCGACGACGGTCCTGTCCGTCTCCGTCGCGGCGCCCGCCTCCTCCGCGAGGCGCTCCATGCCGCTGGTCGTCTTCAGCGGCTTCTCCTTGATGAACACCACGGTGAGCAGCGCCAGCAGCGCGCACGGCGTGGCGATGAGGAACAGGTCGGCGGTGGCGACGCCGTAGGCGTGCTCGACGATCTGCCGCACCGGCTCCGGCAGGGTGCTCATGTCGGGAACGCTGCTCTCACCGCCGCCGTCGCCGCCGGAGGGGATGCCCGCGGCGTCCAGCCCCTTGGTCATCTCGGACGCGACCCGGTTGGCCAGGATGGCGCCCAGGACGCTGGTGCCGATGGTGCCGCCCATGCTGCGGAAGAAGGACAGCACGGAGGTCGCGGCGCCCAGCTCGCTCGCCGGGACGTCGTTCTGCGCGGCCAGCACCAGGTTCTGCATCAGCATGCCGACGCCGATGCCGAGCACCGCCATGTAGACGCTGAGCAGGGTGAAGGAGGTGTCCGCGTCGATGGTGGACAGCAGGCCGAGGCCGACGGTCATGATCACCGCGCCCGCCACCAGGTAACGCTTCCACACACCGGTCTTGGAGATGACCTGGCCGGCGACGGTCGACGAGACCAGCAGACCGAGGATCATCGGCAGGCTCATCAGACCGGCCACGGTGGGCGACTTGCCGAGGGACACCTGGAAGTACTGCGAGAGGAACACCGTGCCGCCGAACATGGCGACACCGACCAGCAGGCTGGCGACGGTGGTGAGGGTGACGGTGCGGTTGCGGAAGATGTTCAGCGGGATGACCGGCTCGGCGGTCCGCGCCTCCACGAACACCGCGGCGACCAGCAGCAGCACACCGGCGCCGGTGAGCGCGGCGGTCTGCCAGGAGGCCCAGTCGAACTCGTTGCCCGCCAGGGTCACCCAGATCAGCAGGGCGCAGACGCCCGCCACGATCAGGAAGGCGCCCAGGAAGTCGATCTTCGCCTCGCGGCGGCCCACCGCCGGGAGGCGCAGGGTGCGCTGGAGCAGCGCGATCGCGAGCAGCGCGAACGGCACGCCGATGAAGAAGCACCAGCGCCAGCCCAGCCACGAGGTGTCCACCAGCACACCGCCGACCAGCGGTCCGGCGACGGTGCCGATGGCGAACACGGCGCCGAAGATGCCGGCGTACTTGCCGAGCCGGCGGGGCGGGATGATCGCCGCCATGACGACCTGCGCGAGCGCGGTCAGACCGCCCGCGCCGATGCCCTGCACGACGCGGCTGAAGATGAGCAGTTCGACGCCGTGGGAGAAGCCCGCGAGGAGCGAGCCCACGACGAACATGCCCAGTGACAGCTGGAGCAGCAGCTTCTTGTCGAACAGGTCGGACAGCTTGCCCCAGAGCGGCACGGTCGCCGTCATGGCCAGCAGTTCCGCGGTGACGACCCAGGTGTAGGACGACTGGCTCGCCCCCAGGTCGGCGATGATCGTCGGCAGCGCGTTGGCCACGACGGTGCCCGCCAGGATCGCCACGAACATGCCGGCCATCAGCCCGGACATGGCCTGGAGTATCTGCCGGTTGGTCATGGCGGTGGGCGGCGCCGCGTCGGGCGCCTGTGTTGCGGTCACGGTCGTCTCTCTCACGGATCGGTGGAACAAGCGGGATCACGCCCCGGAAGGGGCGGAAGCGGTGGGGGAGGGGAGGAGGCCGGTGTGCTGTGGGGTCTTCCGGCGCGCAGAGCGGGCCGGCGCCTACCGGGCCGGGGCCGGCAGTCCGGCGGCGAGCAGGTCGAACACCTCGCGGAACACGTCGGCGTACGACACCTCGTCGGCCCGTTCGCACCAGTGCTGCACGCTCACCCGCACCGCCGTGCCGGCGACCGCGGCGAGCAGCCGCGGGTACAGACCGGGGGTGGCGCGGTCGGCGTCGCTTTCGGACGGCACGGAGCCGTCCCCGGCGCGGATCCGCCGGGCGATCGCCTCGGCGAGCCCCGACTCGTCGGCCATCTGCGCGCCGAGGTTCCGCACCAGCAGATGAGGTGCGGACCGCAGCACACGGGCGTGCAGACTCCACAGCTCGTGCTGCCGCTCCGCCTCCCGCAGCTCGGCGGCGAGCGCCTCGCGCAGCGCCTCCAGCGGCGGAAGCCCGGGCGGTGCGGCGAGGAACGCCTGCCGTACGCGCTCGCTGGCGTCCGAGTCGACCACGACGAAGGCGTCGTCGCGCGAGTCGAAGTAGTTGAAGAAGGTCCGCACGGACACACCGGCCGCGGCGCTGATCGCCTCGACCGTCACCTGGTCCGCCCCGTGCTCGGCGGCCAGCCGCACCGCCGCCTCCGCGAGCGCGGCGCGTGTGGCGCGCTTCTTGCGCTCACGCAGCCCGCCGCCCACGGCGTCCTTCCCCGTCATGACGTGCATGCTATGCAAAAATGCACGACATGCAAAATTACGTTCGAGTGATCACGCCGGCGCCTGCTCACGGGCGCTCACGCCGTTGGCGTACGGAGGCGCGCGCCCGGCCCTCGCACGGCTAGCGTCGGGGCATGACCGGTGACCGGCTCGGATGGCGCGTGTGCCTGCTCGGCGGCGCCGTGTTCGCGGTGTGCATGACCGGCACCACGCTGCCGACCCCGCTGTACCCCCTCTACCAGCAGAAGTTCGGCTTCTCCGAGCTGACGGTCACCGTCGTGTACGCGGTGTACGCCTTCGCGGTCATCGGCGTCCTGCTGCTCGCGGGCAACGCCTCCGACGCCGTCGGCAGACGCCCCGTCCTGCTGGGGGGCCTGGTCTGCGCGGCCGCGAGCGCGGTCTGCTTCCTGCTGGCCACCGGCATCGCCTGGCTGTACGCCGGACGGCTTCTGTCAGGTCTGTCGGCAGGCCTGTTCACCGGAGCCGCGACAGCCTACGTCATGGAGTCGGCCCCGCCCGGGCGGGCCTCCCGCGCCACGTTCGTCGCCACGGCGGTCAACATGGGCGGCCTCGGCTGCGGTCCGCTGCTCGCCGGAATCCTGGCGGAGTACGCCCCCTGGCCCCTCTACCTCCCCTACGCCGTCCACCTGACCCTGGTCGCCTGCTCGGTGGCGGTGCTGCTGTGGCTGCCGGAGACCGTACGTGACCTGCGCCCGCTGCGCACCGTACGGCCGCAGCGCCCCGGCGTGCCGCCGCACGTGCGGGCGGTGTTCGGGCCGGCGGCGACGGCCGCGTTCGTGGGCTTCGCCCTGTTCGGGGTGTTCACCTCCGTCAGTCCCGCGTTCCTCGCGCAGTACCTGGACGTGACCGACCACGCGGTGAGCGGTGCGGTCGTCGCGACGGCGTTCTTCGCGTCGATCGCCGGACAGACGGCGGTCGGCCGCGTGGGGGTGGGCCGGTCCCTCCCGCTGGGCTGCGCCGGGCTGCTCGCGGGCCTCGCCCTGCTGGCGGGCGCCCTGCACTGGGACACGCTGGCGCTGGTCGTGCCGAGCGCGCTCGTCGGCGGTGTGGGGCAGGGGCTGGCGTTCCGCGGGGCGCTGACCGCGGTGGGCAGGGCATCCCCGCCGGACCGGCGGGCGGCGGTGATCTCGTCGCTGTTCGTCGTGGCGTACGCGGGCATCTCGGTCCCGGTCATCGGGGTGGGCCTGCTGACAGAACCGCTGGGCCTGGAGAGCGCGGGCCTTGTCTTCATCGCCTGCATGGCGGCGATGGTGGTGACGGCGGCGGGCTATCTGCTGCGCAGACCGGTACCGGCGGAGGCCGGGGCGTGATGGGCGGGGGCGTTTTCGGCCCGGGAGGCCCTTCGGCGCGCACGGCGGCGTCCGGCGTCCTATAGTCGTCGGTGCGGAGAATGTTGAATATCGAACTTCCTTGAAGGTCGAACGTCCTCGGTGGGAGGCACCCGGCATGAGCAACACGGAGACACGACCGGCGGAGATGAGGTGCGGCGGCGAGACCGAGGCGGACCGCCCGGCCGAGGTCGAGGTCCTCACGGCCCGTGACGTGCCGCTCGGCGGCCCGCGCGCCATGCGGGTACGGCGCACCCTGCCGCAGCGCGCCCGGTCACTCGTCGGCGCCTGGTGCTTCGCCGACCACTACGGTCCCGACGACGTCGCCGGCACCGGCGGCATGCACGTTCCCCCGCATCCGCACACGGGTCTGCAGACGGTGAGCTGGCTGTTCAGCGGGGAGATCGAGCACCGCGACAGCCTCGGCAGCCACGCCTACGTCCGCCCCGGCGAACTGAACCTGATGACCGGCGGTCACGGCATCGCCCACTCGGAGGTCTCGACGCCGGACACGACGATTCTGCACGGCGTGCAGCTGTGGGTGGCGCTGCCGGACCAACACCGCGGCACGGAACGCGACTTCCAGCACCACGTCCCGCACCCGGTCACCCTGAACGGCGGCGAGGCCCGCGTCTTCCTCGGCACGCTCGCGGGCGCGACGTCACCGGTCCGCACCTTCACCCCGCTGCTGGGCGCGGAACTCACCGTGTCCCCTGGCGCACGGCTGGTGCTGGACGTCGACCCCGCCTTCGAACACGGAGTGCTCGTCGACACGGGGGACGTCCTCGTCGAGAACACCCCGGTGGAACGGGCCGCCCTCGCCTGCACGGCCCCGGGCCGCACCTGCCTCACCCTCACCAACCGGGGCACGGCCCCGGCCCGTCTGATCCTCCTCGGCGGCCCGCCCTTCGACGAGGAGATCATCATGTGGTGGAACTTCATCGGCCGCACGCACGAGGAGATCGTCCGGGCGCGGGGTGACTGGATGACGGAGACGGGCACGGGGACGGGCGACCGTTTCGGCGAGGTACGGGGCTACGACGGGGACCCGCTGCCGGCCCCGGAACTGCCGAACGCGCCGCTGCGGCCGCGGGGAAGGCCTGCGCCGAGGGCGTGAGAGCATCCGTCGTATGAGCGGCGACCTTGAAGTAAGTGCCCTGGCGATCAACGTCACGATCCCGGAGTCGCTCCGCTGGACGGACACACGGCGCGGCCAGGAGTTCCAGCTCACCACTCTCAACGTCCGCCTCCTCCCGGACGGCCACCTCGCCGTGAAGGCGTACGGCCGCCCGGTCGCCGGCGGCCGGGGCGCGTACGTCTCGTTCCCGGTCCCGGACGACCCGGCGCTGGCGTCGCTGGTCGCGGAAGCGGCCACTCGCGCCGGCGCGCTGTGGGCCGCCCACCGAGGGCTCGGGGGCTGAGTGGGCCGGCCGGTGCGTCAGCCGGATCCGAGGAGGTCGGCGAGACCGACGGCGGGGCGGCCGAGCAGGGCGGTCAGAGCGAGCCGCTGATGCTCCGTCAGGGGGTTGGTGAAGACGACGGCGTCGGCGTCGGTCCGGTCGGCGGCGTGGGCCACCTCGCGGACCTTCCCCTGCCTCAGCAGCGTCCGGGACGAGAAGGGCAAGCTCATCTTCCGCGCCCCGCCGTCGGAGACGCCTCGCCGCTGCACGATCCGCGCGACGACACGTGCGCCGTCCGCTGCGAGTCGCGCGGCCCCCTCCGCCATGACCGTCTCGTAGTCCTTCTGCTTGCCGGAGAAGAAACCGACGAGGACCACGTCGGCGCCTTCGAAGGGGAGTTGGTACGACGCGTGTCGGGCCGGCTCGGCCGTCCCACGGCGGGACGGCCGCCGGCCGCGTCTTCGGGGCTGGTGCATGAGAGGCAGGGTAGGGGGCAGTCGGCCTGCGGGCCTACGGAGTTTCTGTCTTCGTCGGTCCGACGCGGGTACTGGATGCCAAGGCTTCCAACGGAGAGGCGGGCGCATGTCGGTCGACCTGCTCGGGTTCCTCGGGGTGGTGCTCGTGGCCTATGTGGTGCCGGGGCCCGACTTTCTGGTGGTGGTCAGATCGGCCGCCGAGCACCCTGCGAAGGGGCGGGCGGCGGCGCTCGGTGCGCAGAGCGGGCTGTGCGTGCACATGGTGGCCGCGGCCGTGGGGTTGTCCGTGCTGGCCGCCCGTTCTCCGGTGGTCTACGACGCGGTCACGCTCATGGGCGCGGCCTACCTGGTCCACCTGGGAGTCCGCGCAGTGCTCGCCGCTCGGCGGGCGGCGCGGCAGCAGCGCGGTGGGCGCGACGTGAGGGTGGGCGCGTCCCGCGCCCGGTGGCGGTCGTGCTTCGCCCAGGGGTTCCTCACGAACGTGCTGAACCCCAAGGCGGCCCTCTTCTTCCTCAGCGTCCTGCCGCAGTTCGTCCACGGCGACGGCTCCCCGACACGGCAGATCTTCCTCCTCGGCGTCCTGGACGTGCTGGTCGGCGTCGCGTACTGGTTCGCGCTGGTCACCGTCGCGTCCCGACTGCGCGTCCTGCTCGCGCGCCCGAGGTTCCGCCACCGTTGGGAGCTGACGACCGGGTGGTTGTTCATCGGCATCGGTGTCGGCGCCGCCGTCGCGACATGACGGCGCCCTTGACCCTCACGTGGCGTGAGGCCGCACCCTCGGGGGTGTGGAGAAGCACTGGACCGTAGGACGCGTCGCCGAGTTGGCCGGGGTGAGTGTCCGTACGTTGCATCACTACGACGACATCGGTCTCGTCCGGCCGTCGGGTCGTACCGCGGCCGGGTACCGCGCGTACTCGGCGGGCGACGTCGAGCGGCTGCGAGAGGTGCTCGCGTACCGGCGGCTGGGCTTCGGGCTGCGGGAGATCGCGGAGCTGGTGGGGGACCTCGGCGCCGACGCCGTCGCTCATCTGCGCCGTCTGCGCAAGTTGTTGCTGGAGCGGCGTGAGCGCGTCGACGTGATGGTCGCCGCCATCGACAGGGAACTCGAGGCGCGGGCGCAGGGGCTGACGGTGACGCCGGAGGAGCAACTGGGTCTGCTGGGCGCGCGGTTGTACGACGCGATCGGTGGCGCCTACACCGCGACGCGGCGTACGGATCCGCGGATCGCCGCGCGGATCTGGGACGCCCTCGGTGACGCGCGGCCGGGGGAGGTCTACCGCCCCTGAAGCCCGCTCCGTGTCACGGATCGCCACGCCCGACCCACGGGCGTGGCGATCCGTGACATACGCATCAGCGCGAGCAGATCACCGTGACCAGCGTGAAGGACGCGAAGAAGGCTCCCCGCGACAGGTCCGCGAACCACCGACGTCCGCGCTCCGGGTCGACGTACCCGGCGGCGATGGCCGCCTCCATGTTGCGGCCGAGCCCCAGAGTGTGGTCCGCCTCCTCGACGTCACGGAACACCGGGGTGTGGGCGAGGACGGCCTCCACACCGAAGCCCGCCCGCTCGGCGAGACGCGCCAGACTGCGGCCGACGGTCGCGTGGCGGACCACTTCCACCGTGGTGTAGCGGGTGAAGGCGCGGCTCGTCTCCAGGTCCTCGGCGTCGACGACCAGCGTGTCCCAGTCGGGCTCGGCCAGACCCACGCGCGCGCCCGGCCGTGTCACACGGTGCAACTGAGCCAGAGCCGTCGCGGGATCGTCGACGTGCATGAGCACTCGGTCGATCTTGGCGCGGTCCACCGTGCCGGGATCGACGGGCAGATCCAGCACGTCCCCCTCACGGACCTCCACCCGGCGCAACTCCCGCGTCCGCTCACGCGCCTGCGCCAGCATGGCCGGGTCACGGTCGACCCCGATCACCGTGCCGTCGTCCCCGACTCGCTCGGCAAGGGTGGGCAGGTCGGTACCGGGACCGCACCCCGCATCCAGGACGGTGTGCCCCTCCCGGACATCCAGCAGGTCCACCAACTGCCGCTTGTACAACCGCCCTACGCCGGTGGCGGCGGCGCGCAGCATGTAGTCGGCCTGATCGGGTCGGGACACACCAAGAGTCGATGACATGGGAGTCAGTCAAGCACCCCTCACTGCCGATTGGCCGTTCCGCAACGGTGGTCAGCGGTCGCGGACGTAGAGGACGATGCGGGCACCGTTCACGTGCGTCGTCGCACGTGCGCGGAAGTGCCGCCGCAGGGTGAGGGTCTTGGCCTGCTCCTGCGGGTTGCCCATCAGATGCGCGCCCGCCCGGCCGTGGACGACGACGATCCGGTCGAAGCGCAGCATGCGCGCCGCCATGACCGGCGCGGGCAGCTCCGTACCGGCCAGCGTGTGCGACGCGACCGGGCTCTCCGCCAGCGCCAGATCCGTCAGCGCACGCGTGTCCCTGGGGTTCGGCTCGGTCCAGTACCGGTGCTGCGCCGGGAGGTAGAGCAGTCCGTCACCCGGGCGGCCCGTCTCACGCAGGGCGGCGCCCACGGCGGTGGCGTCGTTGGTACGGCTGGCGGGGGTCCGGAGCTCCAGGGTCGTCGGCACGAGTGCGGCCAGTACGGCGACGGCCGCCACCGCCACGCCCACCGTGATCCACGGAGTGCCGTACGACCGCCGCAGCCGGCGGACGTAGTCCAGACCTGCCCCCATCAGCAGCGCAATCCCGACGTGGCTGTAGAGCACGTACCGGTCGACGAACAGCGGCTTGACGAGGGAGACGGCGAGCAGCAGCAGGCAGGGGAGTACGACCAGCGGCACGGCCAGTACGGGCAACCGCACCGGCCGTCCCCGCCGCCGCTCGACGGGCGCGAACGCGCACACCAGGCCCAGGACCGCCACGAGCGCGAAACCGGGAAGCCGCACCGGCGTCGCGATCCAGGCCACCTGCTCCGCCTGTGCGGCACTGCGCAGCACCAGCGGCACCAGCCCGGTCACCACGGCCGCCGCCGTCGCCGCCCACGCCCGCAGCACCGGGCGCGGCACACGGGACACGAGCAGCGTGACACCGTGCGCGACCAGGGCGAGGACCGCGAACTCGTGGAGCAGGCTCGCGAGCAGCATCGTGCCGCCGTAGACCGCCCATCGCCCACGGGCGCTCCGCCCGACGCCGGTCACGAGCGCATACGTCGCCCAGGCGACCAACACGCAGACCAGGGCGTACGAGCGGCCCTCCTGCGCGTACTTCTGCACGTGGGGGAGCAGCGGGAAAACCAGCCCGGCGAGCAGTCCGACGCGGGGGCCGGCGAGGCGCAGGCCCAGAAGGGCGACGGCGCTCGCCGCCGCTGCCATGGCCAGCACGGACGGCAGCCGCAGCGTCAGCAGTCCCGGGCCGAAGAGGTCGAAGAGCACGTGCATCAGGGCGTAGTGCAGGGCGTGGACCAGGTCGATGTGCTGGGCGGTCTGCCCGATCTGCGACAGGTCACGCTGGGCGAGCGCGTACGTGACGGCCTCGTCGCCCCACAGGGTGTTCTCCCTGCGGACGCCCCAGAGCCCGAGTGTGAGGGTCACCAGGAAGGGTGCGAGGACCACCACGGTGCGGGACCGGCGCCGGAACGGCTGCCGGCGGACGGGTGGGGGAGGGGAGACCGTCGTCTCGGCCGGAGCGGGCACACGGGTGTCAACGGACATGGGGAGAGGGGCCTTTCGACAGGGGCCGGAAACGTGCCGACAGCGTGGCCGAACCTCGTTGACCGCTCGCTGACCCAACCTGATCGAACGGTCAGGAAGGTGCACGGGCGCTGTGCGAGGCTGCGGCGCATGCGGATACTCGTGGTCGAAGACGAGGTCGACCTCGCCCACACCCTGCGCACCGGTCTGACCGCCGAGGGGTACAGCGTCGACCTCGCCCATGACGGCCGGCAGGGACTGTGGATGGCCCGGACCGGCGAATACGCTCTGCTCGTCCTGGACTTGATGCTGCCCGGTCTCAACGGTTACAAGGTGTGCGCCCAGTTGCGCCGGGAGGGCAACGCGACGCCCGTCCTGGTGCTCACCGCCAAGGACGGCGACTGGGACCAGGCGGAGGCCCTGGACACGGGGGCCGACGACTACCTGGCAAAGCCGTTCTCCTACATGGTGCTCGTCGCCCGGTTGCGGGCCCTGGTCCGGCGGTCCGCGACCGTCGCCCCGCCCGTCCTCGCCGTGGGCGACCTGTCGCTGGACGTCGCCGGCCGGGTGTGCCGACGGGCCGGGGTCCGGGTGGACCTCACCCCGCGGGAGTTCGCCGTACTGGAGCTGCTGGCCCGCCGCGCGGGCCAGGCCGTGTCCAAGGGCGACCTGCTCTACCACGCGTGGCCCGACGAGGCCTACGACCCCAACTTGGTCGAGGCGCGCGTCAGTTCACTCCGCAGAAAGGTGGACACCGCGTTCCGGCGGCAGTCCCTGCAGACCGTACGAGGCACCGGCTATCGATTGGTGGACGACCGTGAACGCGAGTAAGAGACGCCGCCGTTGGTGGCCCCGCTCGGTACGGGCCCGCGCGGCACTCGCCGCCGCCCTGACCGCGGCGATCGTGCTGAGCGGGATCGGGTGGTGGGTGCACCAGGAGGTGTACCGGCAGAGCTTGTCGGTCGCCGAGGAGAAGGCACGCAACGACCTCTTCGCCCTCGTCGACCAGCTGAAGCAGGGTGACGTGCCCGGCCCTCGGCGTTCCGCGCCGTACGAGGTCGTCGCCACGGGGCGTCGCACCGCCGTGGCCTCCGGGGGAGGCATGGAGGCCTTCGACCGCAGCGCCGGGCATGTGCTGCCCTCCCCGCCCGCGCTCACCGCCCCGGTCCCCGAGGTGACCGACGGATGGGAGTACGCCTACCGTCCGCTGCGCATACCGGACCGTCCCGACTACGACTCCGGCAGAGGGCAAGACCTGGCCGGGCAGACGTACACAGTCCTGTACAACGACATCTGGGCCGGACAGCTGAGCCGCGAACAGGCCGCCGCGCTGGGCGTCGGCCCCGACGCCACTCTCCGTGCGTACGTCGTGCTCGTCCCGGACACCGCGGAGGAGATCGCCGCGGCCGTCGACGACATGCTGCTCCGCGCAGGTCTGGTAGGCCTCCTGCTCATCGGCGCCGTCGCCTACTTCACCGTCCGCATCGCACTACGCCCCGTCGAAGCCGTCCGTCGCCTCACCGCTTCCGTCACCGATCCACGCGAACGCGTCACCGTCCCCGCGACCGCCCACGAGATCACCGCGCTCGCCGACACCATCAACACCACGCTGCAACGCCTCGACCACGCCGCCGCCCAGCAGCGCCGGTTCGTCGCCGACGCGGCCCACGAGCTGCGCAGTCCGCTCACCACCCTGCTGACCAGCCTGGAGGTCGCCCTCGCCTACCCGGAACGCACCGACTGGCCCGCCACGGCCACCACCGCCGCGCGGCAGACCCGCCGCCTCCAGGCGCTCGCCGAGGACCTGCTCCTCCTCGCCCGCCTCGACACCGGCGCCCCTACGGCCGACACCGAGACCGTCGACCTGAGCGCCCTCGCGTCCCAGCCGGCCGACCATCATCTGCTGTCGGCGCGCGAGCTGGAGCTGACCTGCGACAGCTCCGACGCCGCGTACGTCCGTGGCGACCGCGACCAACTGGAACGCCTGCTGCGCAACCTCCTCGACAACGCCGCCCGTCATGCCGCTCACCACATCCAGGTGACCGTTCGCAGTGAGGACGAGCAGGTCGTCGTCACCGTGCACGACGACGGGCCGGGTGTGCCCGCCGAGGACGCCGCGCGGATCTTCGAACGCTTCGTCCGGCTCGACGACGCCCGCTCCCGCGACCAGGGAGGCACGGGCCTCGGTCTCGCCATCGCCCGCGACCTCGCCCACCGTCACGGGGGCACTCTCACCCTCGTCCCCGGCGACGACGACGGCGCGTGCTTCGAGCTGCGCCTGCCGCAAGCCCCGGCCCCGGTCGCCGCGCCCGACGCGGACGCGGCCTCTGCCCCGGACCCGACTCCGGCTCCGCATCTCGACCCGGACCAGACTCCCGACGCGGGCCCGAACCCGGGCCAGACTCCCCACCCCGGCCAGACTCCCCACCCCGGCCAGACTCCCCACCCGGGCCAGACTCCGGACCCGGACCCGGACCCGGACCCGGACCCGAACCCGAACCCGAACCCGCACCCGGACCCGGACCCGGACCTAGACCCGGACCCGGACCCGGACCCGGACCCGGACCAGACTCCCCACCCGGACCAGACTCCCGACCCGGACCAGACTCCCCACCCGAACCCGGCTCCCCACCCGGACCCGCATGCCGACCAGGTCACGAAGTCCGAGCCCGCCCCAGATCCCGACCCGATGCCGAACCCCGGCCCGGCCTAGCTCCTGCGCCAACTCCCGCCCCTGACCCGAAATGACCCGTTCGACCGTGCTCACCCGTCCCGACGCCGCGGCGCCCCCGTGGAAGCCCGCACAACCAACTCCGTGGCCAACTCGATGTGATGGCTCTGCGCCTTCTCCCCGTTCGCCAGCCGCAGGGCGGTCCGCAGTGCGGCGGCCCCCATCTCCCGGAGCGGCTGGCGCACGGTGGTGAGGGGCGGAGAGGCCATCTGGGCGAGGCTGGTGTCGTCGAAGCCGACCACGCTCAGGTCCTCGGGCACGCGCAGTCCCCGCGCGCGGGCGGTCTCGACGACGCCGAGGGCGATCTCGTCGTTGCCCGCGAAGACGGCCGTGGGCGGCTCGTCCAGGTCCAGCAGCGCCGCCGCGCCGGCCAGGCCCGCCTCGTACGTGAACTCCCCGGGCCGGACGTACGCGTCCGGCACCGGGGCTCCCTCGGCCTCCATGGCGGCGCGATAGCCGTGCATGCGGGCCTGGTTGCAGACGGCCATGGCGGGTCCGCCGAGGTAGGCGACGCGGCGGTGGCCCAGGGACAGCAGGTGCCGGGTCGCGGACAGGCCGCCGGCGAAGTTGGTCGCGCCGACGCTGTGCACCTTGCTGTCCGGCAGGTGCAGGGGGTCGAGCACGACCAACGGCAGCCCGGAACGGGCGAGTTCGTTCAGGTGGGCGGTGGTGTAGACGCTGGTGACCGCGATGACGGCGCGGCGTCCGGCCGACACCAGGTTCCGCGCCCAGTGCGGTGCGCCGGTCGCCTTGCTCACCACCACCGATGCCCCGGACTCGGCCGCCGCGTCGACGATGCCCTCCAGCGTCTCGGCGACGTACGACTTGAGGCTGCCCTTGAACTGCACCTCGATCGTCGGGCTCTCGACGGCCTCGGTGTGCCGGAACACCGGTGCGAGGTAGTCGTGTTGATGCAAGAGTTCCTGCACCCGGACGCGGGTGTGCGGTGCCACGTCGCCGCGGCCGTTGACCACCTTGGACACGGTGGCGACGGAGACCCCCGCCGCTTGGGCGATGTCCGCCAAGGTGGTGCGCCGGGCGTTCGGTCGCATCGGTTCCTCTCAGCTGTAGGGCCGCCGGGTGGGTGACCCGCCGGTCCGGCCGGTCACGTGGACTGATCCGCTCAACCGTACCGGTGAACTCCGCCCCGCCGCCGGGATCGTCCGGCCGCCAGGGCGGTGCCGGACCGCACGGCCGACACGGAAGGCACCGACAGTGTGACAGCCTGCAGCCGCCGCGTCATCAAGGCCTGCCGACGCCTTTTTCGAAAGAGTTTCGGATCTTGCCGGAGCCCGAGGCGAGCCGATCAAGACCCTTGTGCCGCAAGGAATATGCCCGCATCGCAAGGCGGCTGCACGCGTATTGACACCGCATCAGCGTGAAACCTAGCTTGCTCGGACAGAGCTAGACGAAGTGATTTTCGAAAACCTTTCCACGACCCACGAGAAGCCGACGGCTCTCGAGTGCGGAGAAAATCATGGCGCTCTCCCGACGTACCCTTCTCGGCCTCGCGGCCGCCGTGCCCGTCTCCGCCGCGCTCGCCGCCTGCAGCGGCTCCTCGGGCCCCGGCAAGGGCGGTGCGGCCACCTACTGGTACCTGAACGGACAGCCGCAGGAAGGCGTCAGGGCCGGCGCCGTCGACGCCTTCAACAAGGCCAACCCGGACACGCAGATCGAGGACACGACCTACCAGAACGACGCCTACAAGACGAAGATCAAGACCGCCATCGGCGCCGGACAGGCGCCCACCATCATCTGGGGCTGGGGCGGCGGCACCCTGCGCGCCTACGCGGAGGCCGGGCAGGTCGAGGACCTCACCCCGTGGTTCGACGAGAACCCCGACGTCAAGAAGGGCCTGTTCCCGTCCTCGTTCGGCGCGGCGACCGTCGACGGCAAGATCTACGCGATGCCGTCCGAGACGGTGCAGCCGATCATCCTCTACTACAACAAGCGCGTGTTCGACCAGGTCAAGGTGGACCCGCCCGAGACCTGGGACGACATCATGGCCCTGGTCCCGAAGTTCAACGCCAAGGGCATCGCGCCCTTCGCGCTCGGCGGGCAGTCCCGGTGGACCAACATGATGTGGCTGGAGTTCCTGTTCGACCGTATCGGCGGGCCCGAGGTGTTCCAGGCCGCCATCGAGGGCGAGAAGAACGCCTGGTCGCACCCCGACGCCATCAAGGCGCTCACCGCGCTCCAGGACCTGGTGAAGGCCGACGGGTTCGTGAAGGGTTTCTCCTCCATCACCGCGGACTCCAACGCCGACCAGGCCCTCCTCTACACCGACCGTGCCGCCATGATGCTGCACGGCGCCTGGTCGTACGGCATCCAGCAGGCCGACGGCGGAGACTTCGTGCCCAGCGGCTCGCTCGGCTTCATGAACTTCCCGGCCGTCGAGGGCGGCAAGGGCGACCTGAGCGACACCGTCGGCAACCCCGCCCAGTACCTGTCCATCTCCTCCAAGGCGAGCGACGAGCAGAAGAAGATCGCCAAGGACTTCTTCGCCACCGGAGTCCTCCAAGAGGAGGAGGTGAAAAAGTGGATCGGCAACGGGTCGGTGCCCATCCGGCTCGGCACGGAGAAGCTGCTGGCCGCCTCCGACAACGCCGAGTTCCTGCAGTTCACCTACGACGTCGCCAGCAAGGCCAAGGTGTTCGTGCAGTCCTGGGACCAGGCGCTCAGCCCCACCGCCGCCGAGACGCTGCTCGACAACATCGTCAAGCTCTTCCAACTCTCGATATCTCCGCAGCAGTTCGCCTCCAACCTCAACGCGGTCACCGCCGCATGAGCACGCTCACCGCCAAGCAGAGCGGCCGCCGCCCCCAGCGCAGCATCCTGCCCTGGCTGGCGACGCCGGCCCTGCTGCTGTTCACCGGCTTCGCCGTCGTACCGCTCGTCGGCGTCTTCGCGCTGAGCTTCACCACCTGGGACGGCATCGGCTCCATCCGCCCGACCGGACTGACCAGTTGGCGTGCGGTGCTCACCGATCCCGGGCTGCCGCACGCCCTCTGGGTGACGTTCCTGGTGATGGCCGTGTCGTGGGCCGTGCAGACACCGATCAGCATCCTGCTCGGCACGTTCCTCGCCGGACGCCGGCGGTACCGGGCGGTGCTGGGCGTCATCTACTTCATCCCGCTGATGCTCAGCTCCGCCGCCATCGCCATCGCCTACGAGGCTCTGCTGGACCCGAACTTCGGGCTCGGCGCCGGACTGAAGATCGAGGCGCTCAGCCAGGACTGGCTGGGCCGGCCGGGGCTCGCGTTCGGCGTCGTCATCTTCGTCGTGTCCTGGCAGTTCATCCCGTTCCACTCGCTGATCTACCAGGGCGGCGTCCAGCAGATCCCGAAGTCCCTCTACGAGGCCGCACAGTTGGACGGGGCCGGACGGGTCAGGCAGTTCTTCGGCATCACGCTGCCCCAGTTGAAGTACACCATCATCACCTCGTCCACCTTGATGGTCGTCGGGTCGCTGACCTTCTTCGACCTCATCTTCGTCCTGACCGAGGGCGGCCCCGGCGACGCCACCCGGGTGCTCGCACTGGACATGTACAAGCGGGGCTTCCAGGCCGGCCTGATGGGACCCGCCAGCGCCATCGCGGTCATCCTCGTCCTCGTCGGCCTCGCGCTCGCCCTGCTGCTGCGCCGCCTCGGAGGCCGGGACGCCGGAGCGAGCCAACTCGAGGGGGCCTCCTGACGTGACGACCACGCTCACCAAGACCCGGCGGCCCCAGCAGGCCGACCGCCCCGAAGGGCCCCAGCGCTCCCGTCCGGCGGCCCGCCGGCGGAACTGGCTCGGCGGCCTGGCCGGCTGGCTGTGGCTGGCCGTCGTCGCCGTACCCCTTTACTGGACCCTCATCACCAGCCTCAAGGACCGCAGCCGCTACTACGCGAGCAACCCGCTCGTCCCGTCGGCCGACCCCACCCTCGAGAACTACCGGATGGTCGTCGAGTCCGACTTCCTGCAGTACTTCGTGAACAGCGTCGTCGTGACCGCCGGAGCGGTGATACCGGCCGTCCTCGTCTCCTTCATGGCGGCCTACGCCATCGTCCGCGGCCGGCGCATGCGCGTACTGCGCGCGATGAACGGGCTGTTCCTCATGGGACTGGCCATCCCCCTCCAGGCGACGGTCATCCCGGTCTACCTCATCATCATCAGACTTCACCTCTACGACAGCCTGACCGCCCTCATCCTCCCGTCCATCGCCTTCGCCATCCCGCTGTCCGTGCTGGTCCTCGCCAACTTCATCCGCGACGTGCCGAAGGAACTCTTCGACTCGATGCGCGTGGACGGCGCCACCGAGTGGACCACGCTGTGGCGGCTCGCGGCCCCGCTCACCCGGCCCGCCATCCTCACCGTGTCCCTCTTCAACGCCCTGACCATCTGGAACGGCTTCCTGCTGCCCCTGGTCCTCACCCAGAGCCCGGACCGCAGGACCCTGCCGCTCGCCCTGTGGACCTTCCAGGGCCAGTACGGGGTCAACGTCCCGGCCGTGCTGGCCGCCGTCGTCCTCACCACGCTGCCCGTCCTGGTGCTGTACGCCTTCGGCCGCCGCCAGCTGCTGAGCGGCCTGACCGCGGGATTCAGCCGCTGACCCCATCGGACGTGACCTGCCCGACACCGGCATCGGCGGGGCACGCGCCCCGCCCCGACTCCCACACGACCACCGGTTCGCCCGCCCCGACCCCGGTTCGGGGCCCGGCGGGCGGAGGAGGAAAGTGAACGCCGACGTCGCCGCGGAGAACCCCTCCGCCCTCTCCCTCTGGAACGACCCGACCGCCCCCGTATCCGCGCGCGTCGACGCGCTGATCGCCGCCATGACCCTCGAGGAGAAGACCGCCCAGCTGTTCGGTGTGTGGGTGGGGGCCTCCGACGAGGGCGGCGAAGTCGCCCCGCACCAGCACGAAATGGAGGAGGCCGTCGACCTGGACGCGCTTCTCCCCACCGGACTGGGCCAGTTGACCCGCCCCTTCGGCACGGTCCCGGTCGACCCCGCCCTGGGCGCGCTGTCCCTGGCCCGCACCCAGGCGCGTATCGCCGCCTCCAACCGCTTCCGCATCCCCGCCCTCGCACACGACGAGTGCCTCGCCGGCTTCGCCGCCTGGGGCGCCACCGCCTATCCCGTCCCGCTCTCCTGGGGCGCCGCGTTCGACCCTGACCTGGTACGGCGCATGGCCGCCGCCATCGGCCGCGACATGCGGTCCGTCGGCGTCCACCAGGGTCTCGCGCCCGTCCTGGACGTCGTGCGTGACGCCCGCTGGGGCCGCGTCGAGGAGACCATCGGCGAGGACCCGTACCTCGTCGGCACCATCGGCACCGCCTACGTCCAGGGCCTGGAGTCCGCCGGGATCGTCGCCACGCTGAAGCACTTCGCCGGGTACTCGGCCTCCCGCGCCGGACGCAACCTCGCGCCGGCCTCGATGGGGCCGCGGGAGCGCGCCGACGTGGTGCTGCCGCCGTTCGAGATGGCGATCCGCGAGGGCGGCGCCCGCTCGGTGATGAACGCCTACACCGACACCGACGGCGTGCCCTCCGCGGCCGACGAGAGCCTGCTGACCGGCCTGCTGCGGGACACCTGGGGCTTCGACGGCACGGTGGTCGCCGACTACTTCGCCGTCGCCTTCCTCACGCTCCTGCACGGTGTCGCCGCCGACTGGGCGGACGCCGCCGGCACCGCGCTCCACGCGGGCATCGATGTCGAGCTGCCCAACGTCAAGACGTACGGCGCCCCGCTCACGGAGGCCGTCGCCGACGGCCGCGTTCCCGAGGAACTGGTCGACCGCGCCCTGCGCCGGGTCCTCACCCAGAAGATCGCGCTCGGCCTGCTCGACCCGGACTGGGACGCGCTGCCTGCGGCCCTCGACGGCACGGACCCGGACGACCCCGAGGCCCTGCGCGGCCGCGTCGACCTCGACAGCCCCGAGAACCGGGCCCTGGCGCGCACACTCGCCGAGGAAGCGGTCGTACTGCTCGACAACGACGGCACCCTGCCGCTGGCCCGCCCCCGCCGCATCGCCCTGATCGGCCCCAATGCCGACGAACCCACCGCCGTGCTGGGCTGCTACTCCTTCCCCCAGCACATCGGCGTCCGCCACCCCGGCACGCCCCTCGGCATCAGCCTGCCCACCCTGCGCGAGACGCTCACCGCGGAATTCCCCGACGCCGACGTCACGTACGTCCGCGGCACGGGCGTCGACGACGGGGACCTGTCCGGCCTGGACGAGGCGGTACGGGCGGCCCGCGAGGCCGACGTCACCCTCGCGGCGCTGGGCGACCGGGCCGGCCTGTTCGGCCGCGGCACGAGCGGCGAGGGCTGCGACGCGGAGACGCTGGACCTGCCCGGCGCGCAGCAGGGGCTCCTCGACGCGCTGCTGGACGCCGGGACGCCGGTGGTGACCGTGCTGCTGGCCGGACGCCCGTACGCGCTCGGCCGCGCGGTCACGGAGTCGGCGGCGATCGTGCAGTCGTTCTTCCCGGGCGAGGAGGGGACGCACGCGATCGCCGGGGTCCTGAGCGGCCGGGTCAACCCGTCCGGACGCCTCCCGATCGGCGTGCCGCGCACACCGGGCTCCCAGCCGAGCACCTATCTGGGCGCACGGCTGGCGCAGGCCAGCGAGGTGTCCGACGTCGACCCGACGCCCGCGTTTCCCTTCGGTCACGGTCTGTCCTACACACGGTTCGACTGGACGGACCTGACGCTGGACGCCGACGAGGCCCCGACGGACGGCGAGTTCACGCTCGCGCTCACGGTCCGCAACGCGGGCGAGCGGTCGGGCACGGAGGTGATCCAGCTGTACCTGCACGACCCGGTCGCGTCGGTCGTCCAGCCGGTGCAGCGTCTCGTCGGCTACACACGGGTCACCCTGGAACCGGGGGAGGCCCGACGGCTGACGGTCACGGTCCCGGCCGACCTGGCGTCGTTCACGGGCCGCGACGGGAGGCGCGTGGTCGAACCGGGCGCGCTGGATCTGAGGTTGGCGGCGTCGAGCGCGGATGCCCGCCTGACGGCCCGGGTGGTACTGACCGGCGAGGAACGCCACGTCGACCACGCCCGACGCCTGCACGCCACGTTCGTACAGAAGCCGGCCACCGCATGAACCGCGGGGTGTGCGGCACACGTCAGGGGGCCGCGCACCCCACCACGGTGGATGGGGAAGGGAGGTCCGTGACAGTCTCGGCCGCATGATGGGGGACTATGCCGCCAAGGACATCCTGCACCGGCGACTGCGGCGGGACCGTGAGGCGCTCCTCTGGAAACTCGACGGCCTGTCCGAGTACGACGCCCGCCGCCCCCTGACGGCCACCGGGACGAATCTCCTCGGCCTCGTCAAACACGGTGCCACAGTGGAGGCCAGATACTTCGGCGAGGTCTTCGACCGCCCCTCCCCGGAACCGCTGTGCCGCTGGCAGGACTCCGACGGCAGCGACCACTGGGCGGTCGAGGATGAAACGCGCGACGAGATCATCGTGTTCTACCGCCGCACCTGGGCCCACGCGGACGCGACGATCGCCGCACTGACCCTCGACACCCCGGGCCACGTCCCCTGGTGGCCGGACCCACACCCCAACACGACCCTGCTGGCCGTCATGCTCCACGTCCTCGGCGAAACCGCCCGCCACACGGGTCACGCGGACATCCTCCGCGAATCGGTGGACGGCCGCACGGGGATGCGGACGGAGCATGAGCAACGGCTCGACGAAAGGACCCGCGCGGCGCACTTCGCGAAGCTCGAGCAAGTCGCCAGGGCAGCGGGGCTCAGCTGACGGGGTGCTGACATCCGGCTACAACAACCCCCGCCGCCCCAGGCTCCGCATCAGCGCCCCCACCCCGAACGTCCACGGCGTTGCCTCCTCGCTGGGCACCACCGTGTTGATCAGGGCGCCCAGACGGGGGCTGGAGATGTGGACGACGTCCCCGTACTCGTGGGTGAAGCCCTCGCCCGGGGTCTTCCGGTCTTCCGTCGGGGCGAACAGCGTGCCCGTGAACAGGGCGAAGCCGTCCGGGTATCGGTGGTGGGCGCCGTAGGTCGCGGACACCAGGTCCAGTACGTCGCGGCTGATCTCGCGCAGGGAGCTGCTGCCCCGCAGCACATAGCCGTCCCGCCCCTCGATCCGCAGGTCGATGTCGAGGCCCCGTACCGCGTCGATGCCGAAGTCGTCGTCGAGCAGGCGGACGAACGGGCCGATCGCGCAGGACGCGTTGTTGTCCTTGGCGCGGGACAGCAGCAGGGCGCTGCGGCCCTCCACGTCCCGGAGGTTCACGTCGTTGCCGAGGGTCGCGCCCCGTACCCGGCCGCGTGAGTCCACCACGAGGACCGCCTCCGGTTCGGGGTTGTTCCACACGGAGGCGCGGAGCACGCCGATGTCCGCGCCCGTGCCGACCGCCGACAGCACGGGCGCCTTCGTGAACACCTCCGGGTCCGGCCCGATGCCGACCTCCAGGTACTGCGACCACAACCCTTCGGCGGCCAGCAGGTCCTTGACCTTCGCCGCCTCCGGGGATCCGGGTTCGATGCCGTCGAGCCGACCGCCCACCAGCCGCACCACACGCTCCCGCACCCGTGCCGCCTGCGCCGGGTCCCCGCCCGTGCGTTCCTCGATGACCCGTTCCAGCAGGCTCCGCGCGAAGGTGACGCCCGCTGCCTTGATGACCTGGAGGTCCACGGGGGCCAGCAGGTGCGGCACGTCAAGCCGGCCGGGCCGGGCGGCCAGGAGGTCGTCCAGGCGCCAGCTTCGTCCGCCGTCCGCCTCCCGCACCACCTCCACCGCGTCGTCGCGTTCCAGCAGGTCGGACACGGTGGGCGCGACGGCCGTCAGGTCGACGACGTCCTCCCCGCGCACCACCGCCACGCACGGTCCGCCCGCCTCCGGGTCGTGGATGCGCGCGACGAGGGCGGCCCGGCCGGCGTCCTCCGGCAGGACGGAGTCGGCGGTGAGGACCGGACGAGGGTGCGCTGTTGCCGTTTCCACGGTCGATGTACTCCTCGAAGGACGGAGGCTCAGTGGGAGTCGCGAGGCACCGCGTGGCCCCGCCCGCCGCGCAGGAACCCGAAGTCCGCGCCCCGGTCGGCCTGTTCGACATGCTGGGTGTACAGCCACGTGTAGCCACTCACGTACTGCTCGGCGGCCGGGGCCCACTCCTCCCTGCGTCGCGCCAGTTCGGCGTCGTCGACATCCAGGCGGAGGGTGCGGCCGGGGACGTCGAGGACGACGGGGTCACCGTCGCGCACCAGGGCGAGGGGGCCGCCCACGGCCGCCTCGGGAGTCACGTGCAGGACGACCGTGCCGTATCCCGTCCCGCTCATCCGGCCGTCGCAGACGCGCACCATGTCCGTGACCCCGGCCTTCAACAGCTTCGCCGGCAACGGCACGTTGGAGACCTCGGGCATGCCCGGGTAGCCCTTGGGCCCGGCGTTGCGGATGACGATCACGGTGTTCTCGTCGACGTCCAGGTCGGGGTCGTCGGCCACGGCGTGGTACGCCTCGGGGGAGTCGAAGACGCGAGCCGGTCCGCGGTGGGTGAGCAGGTGCGGTGAGGCGGCGGACTGCTTGATGACCGCGCCGTCCGGGCACAGGTTGCCGCGCAGGACGGCGATGCCCGTGCCGGCCGGCTGGAAGGGCGCGTCGAGCGGGGTGATGACGTCGGAGCCGACGCGTTCGGCCCGCGCGGTGTTGTCGGCGACGGTGCGTCCGGTGACCGTGACCGGACCGCCGTGCAGCAGACCGCCGCCGAGCAGTTCGGCCGTCACGGCGGGCAGCCCGCCCGCGTAACAGAAGTCCTCCATGAGGTACTTGCCGCTCGGCATCAGGTTCACCAGCGTCGGTATCTCGCGGACCAGCCGGTCGAAGTCGTCCAGGTCGAGCTTCACACCCACGCGTCCGGCGAGCGCGGTGAGATGGATGACGGCGTTGGTGGAGCCGCCGATCGCGGCGTTGACCCGGATGGCGTTCTCGAACGCCTCCCGCGTGAGAATCCGCGAGGGACGCAGCTCTTCCTCCACCATGTCGACGATGCGCCGCCCCGCCGCCTGCGCGGTCTCCATCCGCCGGGAGTCGACCGCCGGCCAGGCCGCCGAACCCGGCAGTTGCATACCGAGCGCCTCCGCCACGCACGCCATCGTCGAGGCGGTCCCCATCGTCATGCAGTGACCGTTGGAGCGCGCCATGCACCCCTCGGCGAAGAAGCACTCCTCCTCGGTCATCCGCCCGGTCTTCAGATCCTCCTCGAACTTCCACACATGCGTGCCCGAACCCACGTCCTGGCCCCGGTACTTGCCGTTGAGCATCGGCCCGCCGGTCACCATCACCGCGGGCAGGTCGACGCTCGCGGCGCCCATCAGCATGGCGGGGGTCGTCTTGTCACAGCCGGACAGCAGCACCACCCCGTCGAGCGGGTTGGCCCGGATCAGCTCCTCGACCTCCATCGCCATGAGGTTGCGGTACAGCATGGCCGTCGGACGCATCAGCGTCTCGCCGGTCGCCATGGTCGGGAACTGCAGCGGCAGACCGCCCGCCTGCCACACCCCCCGCTTCACGGCCTCCGCGACACGCGTCAAGTGCGCGTTGCACGGCGCGAGTTCGGACGCACTCGTCGCGATGCCGATGACCGGACGCCCGTCGAACACCTCGTGCCCGAAGCCCTGGTTGCGCATCCACGAGCGGTACAGCATCCCGCTGCGTCCCTGTGCGCCGAACCAGGCCTGACTACGGCGGTTCGAGTTCCGACGGTCGGTCATGTGCACACTCCCGTGGCTCCGGCGTCGTCCGCCGCGCGGTTGGGGCGTGGCCGAGGTGCGGACCCCGCTACCCTGGAGCCTCAATCATTAAATGATTCGATGAATGGCGTCCAGGGGGTGGGCGGAGATCGACACGAACTTCCCGACCATGCAGCAGCGTGTGGCCGACGAACTCGGGCGGCGCATCGTGGCCGGCGTGTGGCAGCCGGGCAACTCGCTGCCGGTCGAGGACGCCCTCGCGGCGGAGATCGGCGTCAGCCGCGGTCTGCTGCGGGAGGCGGTCAAGTCGCTGGTGGCCAAGGGCATGCTGCGCGTCCGGCCCCGCACCGGCACGCGCGTACTGCCCCCGGACCACTGGAACCACCTGGACCCGGACGTCCTGCGCTGGAAGCAGGCCGGGGACGCGGCGGCCCTGCTGCGCGACACGGGCGAACTGCGCCGCATCGTCGAACCCGAGGCGGCCCGCCTCGCCGCCGAACGGGCCGGACCCGACGACGTACGCGCCCTCAGCGACGCCCTCGCCGCGATGGAGGCCGCGGCGGCGTCACCCGCGCGCGGCGGCTACGTCGAGGCCGACATCGCCTTCCACCGGGCCCTGCTGGACGCCGGCGGCAACCGACTGCTCGGCTCCCTGGGGCGCGCCGTGGAGATCGCGCTGCGGCACAGCTTCGACGTCAGCACCCAGACCCCGGGCGCGGTGGAGGCCTCACTGCCCGGTCACCGCGCCGTCGTACGGGCCGTCGAGGCCCGTGACCCGGACGCGGCAGCGGCGGCCGTACTCGGCATCATCGAGGCGGCCCAGCGGGAGATCGCCCGGTCGCCGGGGAAACCGGGAAAGCCGGGCCGGCCGGGGGACCGGGGGTAACGGGCGGCGGTCCCCACGACCGCCCTCACATCAGGGTCACTCCGGCCACGCCGAGTTCTGGATGACGTCGACGAAGTCGACCCGGCGGAACCCCGGCACGAAGTGCTCCAGGACGTCCGCGTTGACCGTGCCGAAGGTGGTGTCGGGGCGATGCCTGAAGCCGTCCGTGAACGCCTGGAGGATCTGCCGCTTGAAGTCCGGCCGCGGATGCGCGGCGGTCACCTCGTCGATCTGAGCACGGGTGATGTTGTCCAGGTTCAGGCCCAGCACGTCCGTCTCCACGCCCGCCGTCGTCGCGGCGATCTCGGAGGCCATCTTGTACGGCACCTCCGGGGTGGTGTGCAGGGCGACCGCCGTCCACACCGTGTTCGCGTCGCCCTCGGACAGCCCGTGCCGCAGCAGGAACGCCCGTGCCTGGTCGGCGCCGTCCATCTCGAACCGCTGGTCGTCGGAGCGGTACGGCTCCACGAGACCCGTGTCGTGGAACAGGGCCGCTACGTACAGCAGCTCAGGATCGGGCTGAAGCCCGCGCGCGGCGGCCTGGAGGCTGCCGAACAGGAACACCCGGCGGGAGTGGTGGTAGATCAGCGGCGGGGTCGTGTCACGGATCAGCTCGGTGGCCTCCCGCGCCAGCGTGCTGTCCGGGATCGCGACACCGGCGATCTTCTCGCTCATGACTGCCTCCGAGGGGTTCGGTGTGACCGTGACCGGAACACCTCCACCCTGCGGCATCCGCCCCGCCATCGCCGCTCACGGACGGCCGACAACCCCTCCCGAACAGACACGGGGCCCTCAGAGAACGTCCCTCCTCGTCGAAGCGAACCGCTGCCGGTACCGCGTAGGTGACACCCCCAGGTGCCGTGAGAAGGCCCGCCGCAGACTCTCGTAGCTGGGGAACCCGGAACGCGCCGCCGCCTCCGTCGCGTTGTGCCCCGCGTCCAGCAGCGCCTTCGCCATGTCGAAGCGGACCAGCTCCACGTACTTCATCGGCGTGGTGTCCAGCTCCGCGCGGAACAGCCGGGTCAGATGGCGCGGGCTCACCCGGACGCGCGCCGCGAGGGACTCCACGGTGTGGTCGCCGGTCGGGTCCGCCTGCACCGCGTCCTGCACGAGCCGCAGCACGGGTGTCTGCGGGGCCGGCCCCTGGAGCGAGGCGGAGAACTGCGACTGGCCGCCCGCGCGCTGCATGTACACCACCAGCGAGCGGGCGACGCCGCGCGTCAGGTCGGGCCCGTGGTCGTCCTCCACCAGGGCCAGCGCCAGGTCGATGCCCGCGGTGACCCCGGCCGAGGTGTACGTGCCGCCGTCCTTGACGAAGATCGCGTCGGGTGCCACCTGGGCGGCGGGGTGGAGGCGGGCCAGCAGCGCGGTGTGCTGCCAGTGCGTCGTGGCCCGCCGGCCGTCGAGCAGACCGGCCGCGCCCAATACGAACGCGCCCGTGCAGATCGACGCGACCCGCCCCGCCCGCGCGGCCAGTCCCGCGGCGGCGGAGCTGAGGTCGGGGTCGACGGGGGAAGTGGGCAGCGCGTCACCGCCGACCACCAGGAAGGTGTCGAAGGCGGGCGCGTCCAGCGCGTCCGCGCCGGCCGGCACCGGCACGCCGATCGACGACCGCGCGGGCTTCCCGCCGACCGAGACGATGCTCAGCCGGTAGGCGGCGCCGAAGCGGTTCGCCTCGCTGAACACCTCGGCGGGGCCGGACAGGTCCAGCATCTTCATCCCGTCGAAGACCAGCACCCCGACGTGATGCTCCCGCCGTTCCCGCAGCTCCATCCGCCCTCACTCCGCACACCCGCTCACGGCTCCCGCACCCGGGAAAGCCTGGTCACCCGCATTCTCCCTCCCACCCGCGGCGCCCGGTCACCCCGACGAGGCCGCCTGCGCGGCGCCCCGGCCGGGCCTACGAAGCGTCCGCGGCGTCCGGTCACCCCGACGAGGCCGCCTGCGCGGCGCCCAGGCCGGGCCTACGAAGCGTCCGCGGCGTCCGGTCACCCCGACGAGGCCGCCTGCGCGGCGCCCAGGCCGGGCCTACGAAGCGTCCGCGGCGCCCGGTCACCCCGACGAGGCCGCCTCCGCGGCGCGCCGCGTCACCTCCTCCGCCGCCCGGGCAGCCCGCCCGCTCACCTTCCAGACGGCCGTCCGCAGCGCCGCCGTCGGCGACGGCGGGAGCACCCCCAGTTGCTGCAGCGTCGTCACGTCGTCCCGCACCGCCTCGTGCCCCACGACCCGGCCCTCCCGCAGATGGAGCACATGAATCCGCTCGCAGTCGATCTCCCGGCCGGTGGGCGGCACCGCCTGGTCCAGCCGCCCTTCGCGGTACCGCACGAAGGGACCGGTGTGCCGTCCCTGCATCGGAGCCGCACCCACACCCGGTCCCCGTCCTCCGCCACGGCGTCGACCGGCAGGCGAAGGTCCCCGTAGGCGCTGCGCAGCCACGCCGAGGAGGCGAGGACGCCGGCCGGCCCGTCGAGCGAGCATGCGGCCGGGGCGACGGCGGCCTCCCGGTTGACGAAGCGGTCGTGGACCACGTCCGCGGCCAGTGCCGGAACGCGCCACCGGCGAGTACCGCAAGGCGTCGCGTGACGTCGCCGCCCACCTGGACACGCTCACGGCGCGTCCGGCGGAGCCGGAGGAGGGCACGGCGGATCTGCTGTGGTTCTGGTTCGGCCCCTCCGGCTGGCGCCCCCTGGTCGTCGAGAACGGCTGGTCGTGGGAGCGCGCGGAACACTCCCCGGCCCGTACGACGATCGCCATGCTCGGCTGACCGCCCGGCGTCTCCCCTGCGCGGACGGCGTCCGACGGCACGGCGGCCCCGCCCCGGCGCCCGTGAGAGGGCCGGAGCGGGGCCGACTGCCCACCGCCGACTAGGACTTGAGCCAGTTCAGGATGTCCCCGTTGAGTTCGTCGGGGTACACCGACAACATGCCGTGCGGATAACCCTCGTAGGTCTTCAGCGTGCCGTTCTTCAGCAGCTTCACCGTCAGCGGGGCCGAGTCGTCGTACGGCACGATCTGGTCGTCCGTGCCGTGCATGACCAGCACCGGCACGTCGATCTTCTTCAGGTCCTCGGTGAAGTCGGTCTCCGAGAACGCCTTGATGCACTCGTAGTGGGCGTTCGTCGCGCCCGTCATCCCCTGCCGCCACCAGTTGTCGATCAGCCCCTGGGAGACCTCCGCGCCCGGCCGGTTGAAGCCGTAGAACGGGCCCGACGCGATCTCGATGTACAGCTGGGAACGATTGGCCGCGAGCTGGCTGCGGAACCCGTCGAAGACCTCGATCGGCGTGCCGCCCGGGTTGCTCTCGGACTTGACCATGACGGGCGGCACCGCGCTCACCAGCACCGCCTTCGCGACCCGGCCCGGCTTGGCGCGCGCCACGTACCGCGTCACCTCACCGCCGCCGGTGGAGTGCCCGATGTGCACGGCGTCGCGCAGGTCGAGCGCGTCGGTCAGGGCCGCGACGTCGGCCGCGTACGTGTCCATCTCGTGGCCCCCGGCCGTCTGGTCGGAGCGTCCGTGCCCGCGCCGGTCGTGGGCGATCACCCGGTAGCCGCGCTGCAGGAAGAACAGCATCTGCGCGTCCCAGTCGTCGGCGCTGAGCGGCCAGCCGTGGTGGAGGACGAGGGGCTGCCCGTCTCGCGGGCCCCAGTCCTTGTAGAAGATCGTCGTCCCGTCAGAAGTCGTCACCGTGCCCATGGTTGGTCCTCCGCAAGATGAGGCTGAGGCGGCCGGGCCGGTGCGCGACCACCGGCGCACGGCAAGATGCGCGGGCGGATTCCGGCCGGCCGGAGGGACTGCGGCCGCAGCTCGGAGCCACGGCCGGATGCACGGCAATCACCTTACGCCGAAGAGACGAACCGCTCATCTCGGGACGTTTGGGGTGGCGTCGAGTTGGTCCGATACGCATCGTTTGATCCGCATATGGTGGTCCAATGCTGCTTGTTCCCAGGTGGGTTCTGTTCTCGTCGGGGTGCGCGCCGGTGCTGTTGATCGGGGGCTGGGCGATCTCGGCGGCGCTGGAGGGGTCGGGTTACGACCCGGTGACCCAGACGATCAGCGTCCTCGCGGCGTACGGCGCCTCGGGCTCCTGGGTGATGACCGGCGCGTTCCTCGCGCTGGGCGTCTGCCATCTGCTCACCGCATGGGGACTGCGGGCGGCCGCGGCGGCCGGGCGGGTGGCGCTGGCCGGCGGGGGAGTGGCCGCACTGGCCGTGGCGATGGTCCCCGCCCCCACCAGCGGAGGCTCACTGGGGCACGGCTCGGTGGCCGCCGTCGGCTTCACGCTGCTCGCCCTGTGGCCGGTCCTCGCCGCGACCGCGGGCAGCACCACGCCGTGGGCGTTGCGGCCCCTGCCGTCCTTCGCCGCGACCAGCGTGATGGTCGCGGGGGCGGTGTGGTTCCTCGTCGAGATGCACCGCCACGGCATGGCGGGCGTCGCCGAACGCGTCGTGACGGCCATGCAGTCGCTGTGGCCGTTCGTGGTCGTCCTGTCGTGCCTACGGCACCGCGCGGTGCGTGGCGAGCGGGACGCGCGACTGTCGTCGTGAGGGGCCGCGTGCGCACGGACCCGTGCAGCTGTGCCCGCACCGCGATCCGGCGTCACCGCCCGTCGCGGTCCGCCGCCCCCGCCGGGAACTCCTCGCTGCCGAGCACCCGCAGCAGTTCCATCCGCTCGCGGGTCTCGTCGTCCGCCGGGGTGAGCACCAGCAGTTCCTGCCGCTGGTCGGGGGTGACCAGCGTCTCGCAGTCCAGGAGCAGCCGGCCGACCCGGGGATGCAGCAGCGTCTTGCGGTCCGCGCGCCGGACCGCGACCTCGTGCTCCGCCCAGAGCGCCTTGAACCCGGAGCCGGCGGCCTCCAGCCGCTCGACCAGTCCGGCCACCTCCGGGTCGCCCGCCCGGCGTCCGGCGGCCGCCCGCAGGTCGGCGACCAGCCTGCGGCCGTGCAGCTCCCGGTACTCCGCAGGGCAGACGGCGCGCGCCTCCGGCTCGGTGAACCAGCGGTAGATCATGTAGCGGCGGTCGCCGCGGAAGCCGGTGAGATCCGACATCAGCAACAGCGAGGCGCGGTTCTGCGCCAGCATCTCGCCGAGGTCGGACAGCACCGCGGCCGGGGTGTCGCCGAGCAGGTCGAGCATCCGCACCAGCCCCGCGCGCGCCGGCCGGGCCGTGCCGTCCGCGGGCGGCGGCCGGTGACCCGCCAGATGGAACAGATGGTCGCGCTCGTCGTCGGACAGACGCAGCGCGCGGGCCAGCGCGGCCAGCAGCTGCGTCGAGGGCTGGCTGCTGCGGCCCTGTTCCAGGCGGACCACGTAGTCCACCGACATGCCGGCGAGCATCGCCACCTCCTCCCGGCGCAGTCCGCGCGTGCGGCGCCGGGGTCCGTCGGCGAGGCCCACCTCGGCCGGGCGGATCGCCTGACGGCGGCGGCGCAGGAAGTCGGCGAGCTGTTCTCGTTCCACGGCTCCATGGTCCCGCGCAGGCGAACTCCCATCCAGGGAGCGCCGCTCCCACGATGAACGCTCCGCTCCCGCCCGCCCCGCCGCCACCACACAGTGGAGGCGACCACGACGTGCAGATCAGTAAGGAGCACATGATGCGCACACGCACACTGGGCAGCACCGGACCGAGGGTCTCCGCGCTCGGACTGGGCGCGATGAGCATGTCGGGTTCGTACGGCGAGGCCGACCGCAGCGAGAGCATCGCGACCGTCCACGCCGCGCTGGACGCCGGCGTCACCCTCGTCGACACGGGTGACTTCTACGGCATGGGCCACAACGAGCTGCTGCTCGCGGAGGCGCTGCGCGGCAGGGACCGTGACAGCTACGTGCTGAGCGTGAAGTTCGGGATGCTGAGCGGCCCCGGCCCGACGTACGGCGGGGTCGACGGCCGTCCGGCCGCGGTGAAGAACTTCCTCGCCCACTCGCTGACCCGTCTCGGCACCGACCACATCGACGTCTACCGGCCCGCCCGGCGCGACCCCGACGTGCCGATCGAGGAGACGGTCGGCGCGGTCAAGGAACTGATCGAGGCCGGCCACGTACGGCACCTCGGCCTCTCCGAGGTCGACGCGGAGACCGTGCGGCGGGCGCACGCCGTGCATCCCGTCGCCGACCTGCAGATCGAGTACTCGGTGATCTCCCGCGCCGTCGAGCCGGAAGTCCTGCCCACCCTGCGCGAGCTGGGCATCGGCCTGACCGCGTACGGCGTCCTCGCCCGCGGGCTGATCTCCGGGCACTGGTCGCCGGACCGCGCCGCCCGGCCGGGCGACCACCGTGCTGCCGGCCCCCGGTTCGCCGCGGGGAACGTGGAGCACAACCTCGCCCTCGTCGAGGCGCTGCGCGGGGTGGCCGCGGTGAAGGGGTGCACCGTCGCCCAGCTGGTCATCGCGTGGGTGGCGGCGCAGGGCGAGGACATCGTGCCGCTCGTCGGCGCCCGTACCCGTGAACGGCTGGCGGAAGCGCTGCCGGCGCTCGACGTGGAGCTCACGGCGGACGACCTGGCGGAGATCGAGAAGGCGGTGCCGCCGGGTTCGGCGCGCGGGGACCGCTATCCGGCCGCGTTCATGTCCACGCTGGGCGTGGGGAATTGACCACTGCCGCTCCGGGCGCCGGCGCCCCCGGGTGTCCCTAACCCGCTTCGAGGCCGAGGACGCGGCGGGCCGCCTCGGCCTCCGCGGCCGGCGGGGAGAGCTCGTCCAGGGTGTCCAGTTCCGTGTCGTCCGCCAGCTCCCGCTCCCAGGCGTCGGCGAGCCGCTGCTGCTCCTCGTGGGGTTTCGCGCTGACGGCTTCCCGGTGCTCCGGGTCCAGGGCCGTGAGGAAACGCTCGACCGAGTCCATGGACATGCCGTACTCCTTGTTCGCTTCCGGAAGGCGCCGCACGGCCCAGGATGGCCAGCGCCCTCGGGGTACGGGTGCCCGACACGGCCCGCGGCCACCCTGATGGCCCCGCAGGGATGGGACCCCCCACTTGCCGCACCTATCGAATTTCGATAGCTTCCCATCGTCATTCGATCGGTGCGCAGGTGTTTGTGCGGTGCCCTCGGCATCGCGCCCTGTGCGCGCCTCGAGCCCTGGAGCGCCTCATGTCCTCAGCCGTCCCTGCCCCCGCGCCCGCCGCCCGTCCGGTCTCCGGGGGAGTGACCCGTACCGACGTGCTGGTCGTCGGGGCCGGACTGGCCGGGCTGCACGTCGCCACGCGGCTCGCGCGGCAGGGACACGACGTGCTCCTCGTGGACCGCCGCACCACCCTCGCCGGGGCCGTCCGCACCACCGGGATCTTCGTGCGCAAGACGCTCGACGACTTCCCGCTCCCCGAGCGCCACCTCGGCCCGCCCATCCGGCGCATGCTGCTCTACCCGCCCGACCTGAGCCGCCCCGTCGCCCTGGTCAGCGACCGGGACGAGTTCCGCGTCGGCGACATGGCCGGGCTGTACGAGACGTCGGCCGCGGTCGCCGTCGATGCGGGCGTACGGCTCGCGCTGGGCACCCGCTACGCCGGCCGGCACGACGGGACGTACCACCTGATCGGCCGCGACGGGACGTACCGCGTCCGCGCCCGGTACGTCGTCGGCGCGGACGGCGCCCGGTCGAGCGTGGCCCGCGACCTCGGCCTCGACCGCAACCGGCATCTGCTGGTCGGCGCCGAGGAGGTCTTCCCGGTCGCCCCGAACGGCGAACCGCCCACCTTCCACTGCGTCCTCGACCCCCGGGTCGCCCCCGGATACCTCGCCTGGGCGGTCAACGACGGGGAGCACGCCCACGTCGGCGTCGCCGGATACGCCGACCGCTTCCCCCACGGTCTGCGCCGCGCCATGGAACGCTTCAGCGCCGACGCGCCCGGCCTGGAGGGCGTGCGCCGTCCGGACACGGTGGAGCGGCGTGGCGGGCCGATACCCGTCGGCGGGGTGCTGCGCCGCATCGGCTGCGCGGACGGACTGCTCGTCGGGGACGCGGCCGGCGCGGTGTCGCCGCTCACCGCCGGCGGCCTCGACCCGTGCCTGCGCCTGTCCGACCTGGCCGCCCAGGTCCTCGACGACGCCCTGCGCACCGGCGCCTCCGCCCCCCTGACCCACTACAGCGGCACCTCCCTCCGCTCCCGCTTCCGCGGCCGGCTGGCGCTGCGCAACGGACTGGCGCACATCCGGACGCCCGCCGCGACCACCGCGGCGTTCACTCTTCTGCGCACCCCGCCCGGCCGCGCCGCGGCGGCCCGCATCCTCTTCGGCGACCGCTCCTTCCCCGGCCGCCCGGTCCCCGAGCCGAGCCCGGTCGGCGGCTGACCCCGCGGCCGCGGCGGGCCCGCGCCCGCATGCGCGCCCCTGCCGGCCCGTGCACGCTGGACCCATGGCGAGCGACCAGCCCACCGTCGTGATCTACCCGCCCTCCGGCGACGGCGGCCGCCGCGTCCGCGCGGGCCCGCACTTCCTGGGCATGGCCTACACGCTCCTGGACGTCGTGGAGTTCCTGCGGCTGCACGGAATGGACGACGCCGACGGCGACTGGCTGCGACGGTCCCCGCGCGTCGAGTGGCGCGGCGGCGGCCCGGACACCTGGACGGCGGCCCGCGGCCTGCACGACTGACAGGGCGGCGCCCCTCGGGCACCATGTGATCATGACGGAACTGGTCGAACGGGTGGACGACGACGATCGGGTGATCGGCGTCGTCGACAGAGGCGAGGCGATCCGCAGACGGTGGCTGCACCGCGTCGCGACGGTCGTCTGCCGGGACACGCGGGGGAGGATCCTCGTGCACCGCCGGCCGCACGACGACGTCCGCTTCCCGGGCGGCGTCAACTTCATGCTCGGGGGAGCGGCGGAGCCCGGCGAAACCTACGAGGAGGCCGCCGCCCGGGAACTGACGGAGGAACTGGGCGTACGGGCCCGCCCCCGCTTCGTCCTCAAGTTCCGGTGCGCGGGCGTGATCAGCCCGTACTGGCTCGGGCTGCACGAGGCCGTGGTGACCGGGCCGTTCGCCCCCGCCCCGGACGAGATCGCCTGGCACGACTGGCTGACGGAGCCCCAGCTCGCGGAACTGGTGCGGGACGAGGCGTTCGTCCCCGACGCCCGGGAGGCGTACCACCGCTGGGTGTCCCCGCGCCGCGAGGGGTCTCACCGTGCGGAGCCCTCCGCCCGGTGACGAGCCGGTCGCCCTCCCGCGTTCGCGCACCGTCCGCAGGACGGTCACCATGGCAGGGACCGGGGGCGGACCGACTCGTCGTGGAGGGTGGACATGTTGCTGCCGGTCCTGTTCGCGCTGGGCGCCGCGCTCAGCAACGCGCTCGCGACCGTGCTCCAGCGCAAGGCCGCCCTGACGGTGCCCAAGTCCGAGGGACTGCGCCTCGGACTCATCCTCGACCTGCTGCGCCGACCCGTCTGGCTGCTCGGCATTCTCGCCGTGATCACCGCCGGCGTCTGCCAGGCCGTGGCGCTCGTGACCGGTCCGATCACCATCGTGCAGCCCCTGTTCGTCCTTGAACTGCCCCTCGCCCTCGTCATCGCCGCGGCCCTGCTCCAGGGACGGCTGTCACGCGCCGGCTGGCTGGCCGTCGGCACGGTGGTGGCCGGCCTCGGCATCGTCCTGTTCGCGGCCTCGCCCGCGGGAAACCGCACCCAGGTGCCGATGACCCACTGGATCCCGGCCGTCGCCGTGTGCGTCGCCGCCATCGCCGCCCTGGTCGTCGCGGCACTCCGCCGCCCCGAGGGCCGCGGCCGGGCGGCCTGCTTCGGACTCGCCACGGCCATCTCGTACGCCATGACGGCCGCGCTGATGAAGACGTCGATGCACACCCTCGACGACGGCGGCATCACCGCCTTCTTCACCACCTGGCAGACGTACGGCTTCGCCCTCTTCGGGGTGTGCGCGCTGTTCTTCCTCGAGAACGCGATGCAGTCGGGCCCGCTGGTCGCCTCCCAGCCGGCGCTGACACTGGGCGACGCGTGCGTGAGCCTGGCGCTGGGGATCACCGTCTACGAGGAGTACGTCCGGACGGGATGGTGGCTGGTCCCGCAACTCCTGGGCGCGGCACTGATCGCGGCGGGCGTGCTGGCGCTGTCGCGGCTTCCGCTGGCGCGGGCGCTGGCGAGCGAGGAGAAGGAGCAGCCGGGGGAGGGCACGGCCGCGGACGCGGGGACGCCCGCACCCTGACACCGGCCGGGTGACCGCCGTTCGTTATCATCACCGGCGACGCCGAGGCCGACGATCAGTGCCGCCGTCCCGCCCCTGAGGGCGAGGCGCGCCGCGCGACGCACGGCGATCAGGGACGCGGGGGAGACATCAGGGTGACGGAGGCACAGGCGGTGAGACGGCCGCGTGGCGATGCGGCGGTACTGCCGAGGCCGAGCGCCCGAGCCGGACGCCCTCACCTGCTCCCCCCACCACGCGCGCCGCTCGCCGGCTGACGTGCCCACCCTCCCCCCCACAGGCTTACGAGGAGCCCTTTCGTGAACCGTTCCGTCCCCGCCCTGGCCGTACTCTGCCTCGCCGCGCTCACCGCGTGCGGCGGAGGCGGGGAGCCGGAGAACTCCACGGGTGAGCCCAGGCCCTCCGCGACCCGGTCGGAGCGGGCCGCGCCGGCCGAGCGGCTGGCCGGGCTGATGGTCACCCCGGCCGAGGTGAAGGGCTTCGCGGTGAAGCCGTACGACGACCGGTTCGCCCTCGCCGAGTCCGCGTCGGAGATGAGCGCCGACACGCCGGCCTGCGCGCCGCTGGCCCTCGCGCTGAACCAACTGCCGCTGGGCGAGCCGCAGGCGGACCTCACACGGTCCTTGGACTCGGAGTCCGAGGGCGCGCCCGACACGTACGTCACGCTCACGACGTACGCGCCGGGCGGGGCGCAGGCCGTGCTGGCGGACGTGAAGAAGGCCGTGGCCGCGTGCGGGGACGGCTTCACCGCCAAGGGGAGCAACGGCAGCACCGTGTACGAGGCGGTCGCGGCGGAGGACGTCGCCCCGGCCGGCGAGGAGACGGTGGGCTTCACGGCCACGACCTCGTTCCAGGGCGTGTCGCACACCCTCCACACCCAGGTCGTCCGCGCGGGCGACGTCGTCGGCGTCTACTTCGCCGCCGACGGCATGGCGATGGTCACCGGCCGCCCGAGCGACGCGGAACTGCCGCCGGCGGTGGTGAAGGCGCAGTCGGCGAAGCTGGGTTGAACGCGGTGACGCTGCCGCTTCGTCTGACGCCGGGCGCGGGATACGCACGGCGCTCCTGCTGTGCCTGTGCGCCCTGGCCGTGCTCCTGTGCACCGCGCCCCAGGCCCGCGCGGCGTCCGACGGCCAGGTCACTTTGCAGGCGGCCCACCTCGCGGAGGGCCTGCGCGAACCCGGTCCCCATCACCGGCCAGTTGCCCCGCGGGGCGGCCGAACCCGCCACGACGAGACCACGGGTCTCCTGACGTCAGTACCCGACGGAGTCGCGGCCCTGGCGGTCGCTGCCCTGGAAGTAGGACCAGCCCGCACATGACCCGCTAACCGAAGCGCCTCGAGACAGCGAGCCGCCTGAACGTCCAGGCCGATGCCGGAGAGCGGTGCCGGCTCGGAAGGATCCCGCAGCCCCCGGGCGGACGTTCTGCAGGCCGCAGGCCGGCCTCGGCTGCGCCCGGCAGGGCGGCCCCCGCCGGCGCTGATCGGAACCGTCCTCGGCGCGCCCTTCTGTCCGCTCCTCGTGCTCCTGATGCTGCTGGCCCGATGGCGGCACGCCGATGTCTCCCATGCCGGGTACTGGAGGTCGATGCTCGTCGACGGGCATCCCGACGGATGGGGCACGCTTCGCCCGGCTCCACGCCGACCACGGCCCCACGGTGCCCGACGGAGCGGCCCTCGCCGGGCCGCAGCTCGTCCGGCTCCTCGACGACTTGAACACCGCCCGACTGCCGGCCTGGGCCTGGTCCCTGCCCGGTGGGGTGAGGCGGTGGGATCGGATCGTTCACGAGGCGACAGGCGGTCGGGGCTGGCCGCGTGGGTGAGGTCTGTCGGGTCTCGCAGGGCGCGCGCCGGGGTGCTGGGTAAGGTCCCGCCCATGAACTCGGCTGCCACTCCCCGTCCCCGCGCCCGTGACCTCGGCATCGTCGTCGGGCCCACCCCCACCGGCCCCCTCAACGCCCTCACCGACGTGCCGGGAGTCCGTGTCGGGCACACCACCGTCCGGACTCGGCCCGACGTGCACAGTGGGGTGACCGCCGTCGTGCCCGACGGGGTCCGGCCCGGGGCCGCGGTTCCCGCCGGGGTGTTCGTCGGGAACGGGTACGGCAAGCTCGTCGGGTCCACCCAGCTCGCCGAACTCGGAGAGCTGGAGACCCCCGTGCTGCTCACCTCCACGCTGTCCGCGTTCCGGGTCGCCGATGCGCTTGTCGGGTGGGTGCTCGAACAGCCGGGGTGTGAAGACGTGTTGAGTCTCAATCCGGTCGTGGGGGAGTGCAACGACGGATATCTGTCCGACATTCGCAGTCGGCCAGTGGGCGAGGAGCATGTGCGGGCCGCGCTCGACGGGGCGTCGGACGGGCCCGTGGCCGAGGGGTGTGTCGGGGCCGGGACCGGCACCGTCGCCCTCGGGTTCAAGGCCGGCATCGGGACGTCCTCCCGTACACCGGACGTGGGCGGCCGCCGGTTCACCGTCGGCGCTCTCGTGCAGGCCAACTTCGGCGGAACGCTGCGCGTCCTCGGGCGCGCCCTCGACGGCGGCGGACCGGCCTCCGAGACCGGGTCCTGCATGATCGTCGTCGCGACCGACGCCCCGCTCGACGCCCGCCGGCTCACCCGGGTCGCCCGCCGTGCCGTGTTCGCCCTCGCCCGTACCGGCGCGGCCTACAGCCACGGCAGCGGCGACTACGCCGTCGCCTTCACCACCACCCGCCCCGGCACCGCGCCCCCGCTCGCCGACGCCGACCTCAGCCCCCTCTTCGAGGCGGTCCTCGACGCCGTGGAGGAGGCCGTCCTCAACTCCCTCCTCGCCGCCACCACGACCACCGGATACGCCGGACGCACCGTCCCGGCCCTCCCCGTGGACCGACTCCTCGCAGGCCCGGCCACCTCGGAGGGCCAGGGCCTTTCCTCGGGAGCATCCCGGCGTCGCGGGGCCTGACACGCACCCCCCACTGCCCTGAACGGGCGTGGGGGCGCCCCCAGCGGCGTTGTCGTCGGTTGCCGCCCCCCCCACTCGGCTTCGCCCGCGCGGAAGGGACCCCCATCGCGTCGACGCCCTCCTCCGCTTGCAGCTGCACGCACCGGACCCCGCTCGGGTCGGCCCAAGGCGCACCGCGACTCACAGCGAGGCTGATCCGAACGAAAGGCCCTGGTCCTCCCGGCGTCCCCACACCATCGCCATCCCCGGACCCACCTCCGCCAGCTGCGGCGACTCCAGGTACGCCAGTGCCTCGTCCACCACCCGCGCGTCCACCAGCCCCGTCGCCTCCAGCTCAGGCCGCATCCGCTGCCAGGTGCCCGACCAGAAGTGGGCCGCCGGGCCGCCCGGGAGCAGGGGCGGGCAGACCACCTCCGCGCCGATGTCGCGCAGACCCTCCTCGCGGAGGTAACGCGGGTACGCCGGCACCTCGGTGATGTCGGTGCCGATCGTCGCCCACAGCGCCGCCCACATGGCGTCCATGGTGCGCCGGTAGGCGGAGGAGCGGTCGAGTGTGTCGGGCAGTTCCACCGCGTCGCCGAGCACCAGCACGCCGCCCGGGCGGAGCAGGCCCGCCAGCCGGTGGACGAGCCCGCGGCGCCCCGGCAGGTGCATCAGCACGAACCGCGCGTGCACCAGGTCGAACCTGCCCGGGTCCAGGTCCTCGTCGGTGACGTCCGCGGTGAGCACCCGAAGGCCCGGCAGATCCCAGGCGGCCAGGGCGCGCGTGTCCCGGTCGAGGGCGACGACCTCCGCCACCCCGGCCTCCTCCAGAAGCCACCGCGCGACGGTTCCCGTCCCCGCGCCGACCTCCAGGCACCGCATGCCCGGACCCGCGCCCAGCTCGCTCAGCCGCCGGGTGGTGATCGGGTCGTACACCAGCGCTGCGGCATCGATGCGCTCCGACTCGTGCGGGTCCTCGGGCGGGAACAGCTCCCGGCCGTAGAGCCCTCCGCCCGGGTCAGGCGGACCGCCGTCGCCGGGCGCGCCGACGCCGGGGTTTGGGGGCGGCCCGCCGCCCGTGCCCGCCCCGCCGTCCCGGGGATCCGCCGCATCCGTCACCCGCGCACCCCGGTCAGTCGATCCCGCTCGGCGTCGGCGACGGCGTGCGTCCCGCGAGCACTTCCTGCAGCCGCAGCGTGCCCCGCTCCACCGCGGCCGACGTCGTGTCGTGGTCGGCGCCGTCGAGACCGCCGTTGGTGACCGTGATCGCGTCCGCGCCGATCTGCACCGCGGCGACGTCCAGGCTCAGCGTGACGGGGGCGCCGCTGCTCTCACCCTTCACCGTCACGGTCAGCCCCTGCCGGTTGTCCCCGGCCTGCGGCAGCGACGTCTCGATGACCTGCACCGTGCGCTCCCCGGCGTCCCCGCCGGTCAGCGTGAACTGGTCACAGGCGTCGGGCAGCTCGCTCAGCCACTGCATGGAGTCGTTCAGCTCCGCCTTGTCGTACGCGGCGACCTGGTACAGCAGCCGGGAGTCGCCCTGCTGGAAGCCGGTGACGGCGGACGCCCCCGTGGGCTTGCCCAGCAGCGTCTCCTCGAACAGCGCGTCGACCAGCCGCTGGCAGTCCTGCACATCGCTCTGGCCGTCGACGAACGCGGCCACGTCGACGGTGCCCACCAGCAGTGTGTCCCGCCACTCGCGCGGGTCCCGCACCTGCGTCCAGTCGTCCTCGATGTCCGCCGGGGTGATCAGCGCGTTCCGGGCGCCCTCCTCACTGAGGTCCGACGGTGACTGAGAGGCGGCCGGCGACGACGCGGCGGGCGAGGTCGTCTGCGCGGCGAGGCCCCGCTCGGCGACCGTGGACGAGGCGTCCGACTCGGGCGACGCGCTGCTGTCCGAGCCGGAGCAGGCCGCCGTGGCGAACAGCGTGCCGGCGGCCAGGGCGGCGGCCAGGACGCGGGCCGGCCGGACGAGCGGGCGAGGGGTGGTCACGTGTGCCTCCTGTGGGACGGACGGTCCGCCCGGTGCCGACGCGCACCGGGCACGCTTGCTCCCCCCGGCCTCCCACCGCACCACCGCTGGGCCCGGCCGACCAGCGCAGCGGAGGCATACAGGTGAGACCAGAGGGAACACGGGCCCGTGGCCCCGCCCGGTGCCACACCCGGAACGGCGGCCGCGACGACCCCAACGGGCGCCCAGCCACGGCGCCCGCACGGGAACACTGTTACGTTCCCGATGCACCGTTCTGTCCCGGAAAGGAACGAAGCCACGTCCCCCACCGACAACGGCCCGACTCCGCCCCCCGAGGCGGCCAGGCGCCACCCGACCCTGTTCCGTGCCATCCGTCGCCGGCGCAACCCGCCGCTACGGCGCTCGGACATCACGGTGACGGACGAGCGGGCGGTGAAGCGCGCGGTGAAGGCCGCCTCGCTCGGCAACGCCATGGAATGGTTCGACTTCGGGATCTACGCGTACCTGGCCGGCACCATCGGCAGGGTCTTCTTCCCCTCGGGGAACGAGACGGTGCAGCTGTTGTCCTCGTTCGCCACCTTCGCCGTGGCGTTCCTGGTGCGCCCACTGGGCGGCATGGTGTTCGGACCGATGGGCGACAAGATCGGCCGTAAGAAGGTCCTCGCCCTCACGATGATCCTCATGGCGATCGGCACGGCCGCGATCGGCATGCTGCCCACGTACGCGGCGGTCGGCTTCTGGGCTCCGGTGCTGCTGATCCTCTTCCGGCTGCTCCAGGGCTTCTCCACCGGCGGCGAGTACGGCGGAGCGTCCACCTTCATCGCCGAGTACGCCCCCGACCGGCGGCGCGGTTATTTCGGCAGCTTCCTGGAGCTGGGCACACTCGCCGGCTACACCGGCGCGGCCAGCCTCGTCGTGGGGCTCACCGCCTGGCTGGGCTCCGACACCATGGACGCCTGGGGCTGGCGCATCCCCTTCCTGGTGGCCGGTCCGCTCGGCATCGTCGGCATCTACCTGCGGCTCAAGCTGGACGACACCCCCGCCTACCTCAAGCTGGGGGAGGGCAACGTCCATGTCTCCGACGCCGCGAACCACGTCGAGACCACCGCCCGCGGCGACCTCGCCAAGATCTTCCGGCAGCACTGGCGGCCCCTGGTGCTGTGCATCGCCCTGGTCGGCGCGTACAACATCACCGACTACATGCTGCTGTCGTACATGCCGACGTACCTCTCCGACGAGCTGCACTACAAGGAGTCGCACGGGCTGCTGATCCTCGTCGCCACCATGGTGGTCCTGATGCTGATCATCACTCAGGTCGGCAAGCTCAACGACCGCTACGGACGCAAGCCGCTGCTGATGACCGGCATGCTCGGCTTCCTGGTCCTGTCCGCGCCGGCGTTCGTGCTGGTGCAGCAGGGCAGCCTGATCGCGGTGTCCGCCGGCATGCTGATGCTCGGCCTGTCCCTGGTCTGCCTGCTCGGCACCATGTCGGCCGCGCTGCCCGCCATGTTCCCGACACCCGTGCGCTACGGCTCGCTGTCCGTCGGCTACAACCTGTCGGCCTCGCTGTTCGGCGGCACCACCCCGCTGGTGATCACCGCGCTGATCGGCGCGACCGGCTCGGACATGATGCCCGCGTACTACGCGATGGCGGCCGCCCTGGTCGGTGTGATCTCGGTGGCCCTCATGAAGGAGACGGCACAGCAGCCGCTCGAGGGCTCGCCGCCCTCGGTGCAGACCGAGGAGGAGGCCGCCGAACTGGTGCAGGCGCAGGCGCCGACGCCGAAGTTCTGACGCGGGCGACCAGCGCTGGGCAGGGGGCGGGTGCACGGCACCCGCCCCTTGTCACGTCAGGCCGCGGTCAGAGCGCCGCGAGCAGACCGTCCAGAGGCGCGGGCGCCCGCTGCTCACCCAGCGCCTCGACCAGCACCCGGCCGTAGTGGATCTTGCGGCCCTTCTTGGTGCCCAGGAAGCGGCGGAGTTGCTGCTCGGGGGTCCGGCCCCGCTGGGCGGGCTGCCGCAGGAAGGTACTCAGGGGGCGGATGTCCCCCTGCTCCCGCACCAGCCCGGTCACCCGCTCCACGCCCAGGGCGCGGATCAGCTCGTCCTCGAGATCCGCCGCGCAGACTAAGACGCCGTCACTCCCGGCGCCCGCCCGCTCCCAGCCGCGCGCGTAATAGCCGAGCTCCCCCTCGTCGCACAGCCCCGTCAGACGCAGGCCCAGTCCACGGGGGCCGAGCAGGGCCGAGAAGCGGCCCACGTTCATCGCGCCCCCCATCGGCAGCACGCAGACGCCCTCGGTGGCCAGGTCCCGGCCGTGGCGCGCGGCGAGCGCACCCACCGCGGCGGCGTCGCTGAGCCCTTCCAGCAGGACGACCGTACGGACGGACAACCGCCCGGCCAGTTCACGCGCCGGCTCACCGGACCCGCCCGCCGCCCACGCGGTCACCGCGTCCCGGAACGCGTTCATGTCACTCATGCGCCGAGTCTTCGCCGATCGCGACGACTTCGGTACTGGATTTCGGCCTGCGGCCCGTCGGGGCACGGTCCGGGCACCGCCGTCACGGGGCAGCGAGGCGCGCACGACGCGGGTGTCACCACCACCGTCGACTGGTCCCACGGCCTCCAGACCGTGGACCACGCGGACGCCGCCGTGGACGCCAGGGAGGCGGTGCCCGGCCGGGAGTCCAGGATGTTCGTCGAGCGCCGCTTCCACGGGAGCGACATGCTCGGCTTCCAGACGGCCTTCGACGTCACCGGCGACCCCGCCTGTGCGTTGGCGGGAACCCGTCGGGACCTGGCCCTCGTGCCCATGGGCCCCCGCGCGGCGGCTCGTTAGCTTCGGTGGCGTCCGCGTCCGGCCGGACCGGAGACCGGACGCCCCACCGGAGGAAAGACCGCCCATGCATGCCCAGATCGTCCTGTTCGACGGCTTCGACCCGCTCGACGTCGTCGCCCCCTACGAGGTCCTGTACGCGGGAGGCACCGCGTCCGGCGGGGCGCTCACCGTCGAGCTGGTCACCGCCGAGGGCCCGCGCGAGGTGGTGAGCGGCACCGGCGCCCTCACCCTGCGCGCCACCGGCACGCTCGCCCCGCGTGCGGCCGACCTGGTCGTCGTCCCGGGCGCCTCGGGACGGGTGGGGGAACCCGGCGAGGTGCCTGACGTGGACGCGGGGGAGGGGGAGTGGCGGCAGGACGAGTTCGTCCCCGTCCTGCTGGGCCGCGCCCTGAACACCCCGCTGCCCGCGCTCCTCAAGGAGGCGCTGGACGACCCGTCGGTGACCGTCGCCACGGTGTGCGGCGGCTCGCTGGTGCCCGCCATGGCCGGCCTGCTGGAGGGCCGCCACGCCACGACCCACCACCTGGGCCTCGACATGCTCGACGCGACCGGCGTCCACGCGGTGAACGCCCGAGTCGTCGACGACGGCGACCTGGTCAGCGGCGCCGGCGTCACCTCCGGCCTCGACCTGGGCCTCTACCTGCTCGAACGGGAACTGGGCCCGCGCATCGCGCACGCCGTCGAGACCCTCTTCGCCCACGAGCGCCGCGGCACGGTCTGGCGCGCCACGGGCCCCGCTCCGGCGGCACTGTGACACCTGCCCCCGCCCGCCTCACCACAGGAGCCACTCGCACATGACCGCCGACACCGACCGGACCGCCTCCCTCGAAGGCGTCTGGGACCTGACCGTCGCCACGCCCGTCGGCCGTATCAAGGCCGTCGTCGAGTTCCGCCGCCGGGACGGCTCGCTCACCGGCGTCGCCTCCGGGGCGGGCGAGGACGTACCGCTGCGGGACATCGCCGTCGACGGCCCCCGCGTCACCTGGAAGCAGTCGGTCACCAAGCCCCTCCGGCTGAACCTCGCCTTCGCCGTCGACGTCCACGGCGACACCCTGGAGGGCACCTCGCGCGCCGGCCGTCTGCCGGCCTCGAAGGTCACCGGGACACGCCGGACGACACCGGTGCGAAGGACGGAATAGGGGACCGGGGGTCGCTGTTACACCTGCTGCCTGACATGCGCGAGTCATTCGACTCGGGCGGTGACGGCGGAAGGAGCACCTCATGGCACGCAGCACGGCACGCCCGGTCGTCAAGCTGAAGTCCACGGCCGGCACCGGCGTCACCTACGTGACGCGCAAGAACCGTCTGAACGACCCCGACCGGCTGGTTCTGCGCAAGTACGACGCGGTCGCCGGACAGCACGTCCTCTTCCGCGAGGAGCGCTGACGCGCGCGGACCGCGCGCGGACCGCGCGCGAGGTCGTCGACAACCCCGGCTCCGCCGCTCCCGGGCGGCGGAGGCCGCGAGAAAGGACACCCATGAGGCACGGCATCCACCCCGTCTCCCGTCCGGTCGTCTTCCGTGACCGCGCGGCAGGGTTCCAGTTCCTGACCCGCTCCACCCTCGACTCCGACAGGACGGTCGAGTGGGAGGACGGCACGACGTATCCGGTCGTCGACGTGGAGATCTCGTCGGCGAGCCACCCGTTCTGCACCGGCACGGCCCGCGTCCTCGACACCGCGGGACGCGTGGAGCGCTTCGAGCGGCGCTACGGCGCCGCCACGGCCGGCCGCTGACCGGACCCGGCCCTCGTCCAGGGCCTTCCCACCAGGAGTACGTGATGAAGGTACGCAAGTCCCTGCGCTCGTTGAAGGCCAAGCCCGGCGCCCAGGTGGTGCGCCGCCGGGGCGTGACCTTCGTGATCAACAAGAAGGACCCGCGCTTCAAGGCCCGCCAGGGCTGACCCGGGGCCGGCGAGCCGCAGGCACCACGACGTCCGGACGGTCCGGCACCGCACTGCGCGGTGCCGGACCGTCGGCGTGTCCGCGCGCGGTGCGGTGCGGAGACGTCGGCGTGTCCCCGAAACCCCGCCATGCCGGCCGTCGGCGTGTCCCCGCGCGCTCGTCCGGTCGTGCGGGGTCCCCGCCGCGCGGCCAGGATGGGAGGGACGTCGCGGGACCGGGCGGGGTGATGCCGCCCCGGCGGGGCGCACGGCAGCCGGGAGGCGGAGATGACGGTGAACCGGGTCGGCATGGTGGTGCACGGCGGACACCGCGAGGCGGTGGCGGCCGCCGACACCGTCCGCGCATGGTGCGCGGAGCACGGCATCGCCTGCAAGGACGTCGACGTGTGGGACGACGGCGACCGGCACAGCGCCCGCCAGGAGGTGGCCGCCGCAGGCGACCCGGACCTGGTCGTCACCCTGGGAGGCGACGGCACGTTCCTGCGCGGCGCCCGGCTGGCCGCGGCCGCGGACGCCCTGGTCCTCGGCGTCGACCTCGGCCGGGTGGGCTTCCTGACCGAGGTGCCCATGACCGAGGTGCGCTCCGCACTGGACGCGGTGTACGAGGGCCGCCTCGACGTCGAGGAGCGGATGCTGCTGACGATGCGCGCCTCCCGCCGCCTGGAGGTCCCCTCGGACATCGAGGCGCTCATGCGGTACGGACGAGGCCCGCTGCTGCCGCCGACCAGCGTGCGGCCCGACTGCGAGTCGGGCGGCGAGTGGGGCATCCCGCTGGACGTGGCCGCCCTCAACGACGTGGTCCTGGAGAAGCTCGCCCGGGACCGGCAGATCTCCGTCGGCGTCTACATCTCCGGCCGGCTGCTCGCCTCGTACTCCGCCGACGCGCTGCTCGTCGCGACCCCGACCGGCTCGACGGCGTACAGCTTCGCCGCCGGCGGGTCGGTCGTGTCACCGCGCGCGGAGGTACTGGTGTTCACGCCGGTCGCGCCGCACATGACCTTCAACCGCTCGGTCGTGGCCGCGCCCGACGAACCCGTCGGACTGCGCATCCTGGAGCGGTCCGGGCGGGCGGCCGTCAGCGTCGACGGCCAGGTCCGCGGCGTCATCGGCCCGGGCGACTGGATCGGCGTGTACGCGTCCCCGCACAAGCTGCGCGCCGTACGCCTCGGTCCGATGGACTTCTACGGCCGGCTGCGTGAACGCATGAATCTGACCGACGCGCCGGCGGCGGTCGCCGACGGCACGCCCGCCCCGCTGTGGCCCGTGAGCACCCCTCCGCCGGGCGACCTGGCCCACCTCGCCATGCCGGAGAGCCCGGTCACGCAGCCCTGACGCGCCTCGCGTATCAGTGGACGAGGGACTTGACGGTCGTCAGATCCTCACCGGTCAGTTCGGCGATCCGGTGCGCCGGAACCCCGGCCGCGACGGCACGGGCGAGCAGCGCCTCACGGCCCTCGGCGCAGGAGCGGTAGGCGAGCAGTTCCTCCTCCATCTTCGCGACGTCGTAGGGGGCGTTGAGCTGCCGTACGCGGATCAGCTCCTCGTCCCCGAGGGGCACGGGCAGCCGCTCGGCGTCCTCCGGAACGGCGGAGGTCTCCTCGGGCGGCAGCAGCCGCAGCCCCGGCGAGGTCACGGTGACGCCCTGCGCCTCCAGCCACGCCCGCACGGCCGGCGTGTCCAGGAAGGACGCGTCCTCCACGGCGGCGAGCGGCACCCCCAGCGGCACGGCGGGGTCGTCGAACAGCACCAGATAGGCGTCGTCGGTCATGGTCGGTACCTCCTGCAAGGGCGTGTGGTCCCACTCCGTGTGGTCCCGCTCCGGTGGACCTCCCTCTACCCCTGATCCGGCGGTCCACGACAAGGCGTCACCCCCCCGGAGCGAGGCCCGCGCGAACGGGTGTGGTCCATACGGCTTGCTGTTTCCGTGCCTGCTGATCGCCCGCGCCTGTGCGGAGGTTACGCGGTGGCGTACCAATCGGCGGGGCCGGCCTCTCAGAATCCCGAGGCGGGGACGAAGCGCGACCACCACGGGGGCACGCCGTCAGGGCACGGCGGAGTGGCGGCGCCCTGCCAGAAGACCGAGACGGCACACCGGACGACCCCGAGGAGCGTCACCGCGAGGGCGAAGGTGCGGAGGAGTGGACGGCTTGCGGCCAGGGCGCCCACCGCGAACCAGGCCGGCAGCAGGACCGTCCAGAGACCCGGGACGAACAGCCGTAGCAGGAAGCCGCTGTTGGCCGCGTTGTTCACTCCCACGTCGCAGGCGGCCCACGACGGAGAAGCAGCGCAGTCGGTACCGCGAGAAGCAGAGCCGCCGCCGCTCCGACGCCCCCGTGGAAGACGCGGATGTATGCCCCTGTCACTCAACGCCTTCCGTTCCCGGTCACCTTGTAACCGGGAACGGAAGGCCAACGGACCGTCAGCACCACGGACTCCTCCTCCGCGAACCAGGAGTGATCGACACCCTTGCCCCACACGACGTAGTCACCCTGCTCGGCCAACAGGACGCTGCGACCGGGCAGTTCCACCCGGAAGCGTCCGCTGACGAGGACCAGAAGCGCGGTGCGCTCCTCACCCGTGACCCACCGGGCCCGCTCGTCACCCTTCGGGTGAACGCCCCACTTGATCTCCACGTCCTCGCTGTGACGGGGATCGGAGGTTTCCTTGAAATGCCCCAGCAGCCACCCCCTGTCCAGCGCGGCATCCTTGCCGGCGTTGCCCACGTACACGCTGTCGGTCATGGTGACGGACGGTAGCAGCCGCCCCGCCGCAGTGCCCTCAGCCCGGGCCTCTAGTCTGCTGGGGTGATCGACTATGACGAGTCCGGCGCCCTCGTGGTCCAGGTGGCCGAGGGTTTCCTGCTGTCGGAACCGATCCGACCGTACGAAGGCGACCCGTCGCTCTACTTCCTCGTCCAGGCTCGCGGGCGCTGGGGGAGCGTCGGGACCACGGTGGAGACGTGGGACGGCGACGGCCTCGACACCTTCCTCGCCTCACTTGCGGGAGACTTCCGTGGCTGGCAGGGAGCGCGCACGTGGCACTCGCTCTGCGACGACCTGACCCTCTCGGCGGAGCACCACTCCGGTGGCTATGTCCGACTGACGTGGGTGATCAGCGACGGGGCGCCCACGGAGGAATGGCGGTTCGAGACCAGCACATGGCACGAGGCAGGGGAGGACATGCGCACCCTGGCCGCGGACATCCGCGCGTTCATCGCGAGCGTCGCGGACTGAGCTCGGCCTGCGCCCGCCGTCCGCTCCGGCGGTGGATCGAACGAGTTCGGCGCGGGATTCCGTCTCCATCCGTGCGCACGGGGCCGCCCAGTTGATCAGAGGGGCCGGCGAGGTGCCGCGAGTACGTCTGTGAGTACCTTCTCGAGCGTGACGCCGGCCAGTTGGTGTCTCAGGGTCTCCTCGATGTCCTGGTAGATGTCCCGCATCGCCGGCTGGATGCCGTGACCCACCACGCATCCCTGGTCCGGGGTGGTGCGGTGCATCGCGAACAGCGGGCCGGGTTCCACTGCCTCGTACACGTCGAGCAGGGTGATCGACCCCAGCTCGCGCGCCAGCGACCAGCCCGCGCCCGCGCCTCGCCGGGACTCCACGAGCCCGGCCCTGCGCAGCTCGCCGAGCAGCCGCCTGATCACCACGGGGTTGGTGTTCACGCTGGCAGCGATCCCCTCGGAGGTGGCGACCTCGTGGCCCTGACGCTGGTAGAGACCGATCCAGGCCAGCGCGTGGGCGGCAATGGTCAGCCTGCTGTTGGCGCTCATGATGCCTCCTCCGGTCGCAATGCTCCACGTTACGACAGCACAGTCGTAACAGTGAAGGTTGCGACAATCCGTTGTAACAATTACTGTTGCGACGGTTGAAGAGTTGATCAGTGGCAAGCGTGGACCGTGGGCGTGCCGCGAACTCGGAGGAGAGCAGGAATGGAAAGTAACGAAAAGGTCATTCGTGAGGCTTACCGGCTCGCGGAAGGGGACATCCTCGACGGTGACGGTTTCCTGGCCTTGTTCACCGAGGACGGGTCGTTCAACGACATGTCGACCTCGCAGACTTTCCGCGGTGTCGGCGTACAAGCGAACGTGCACCACCTCGTACGGATGAAAGTGCACCATTCCTGATGCGGTGACGGGGTGCCGGCCGTGAGTCTGCTGCTGTCGTTTCGG